>NZ_AMGO01000068.1 GCF_000299575.1 Oceaniovalibus guishaninsula JLT2003 | reverse complement strand
ACGCATCACGCGTCGTCGGGCTGCGCCATGCGGACGGGCGACCTGCTGGGATCGGGCACGATTTCGGGGCCGGAGAAAGACGCCTACGGATCGCTGCTGGAGCTGACCTGGGGCGGGGCGAACCCGCTGACGCTGGATGGCGGCGTGCAGCGCACCTTCATCGAGGACGGCGACACGCTGACGTTGCGCGGTCACGCGCAGGGCGACGGATACCGTATCGGCTTCGGCGCCTGCACGGGCACGATCCTGCCCGCCCCCGACTTTCCCTGAACGACAGGCGGGCAGTCCCCGCCGGAAGGATACACGATGGCCAAGGCTTTCGCCTCGCAAGGCGACATGGACGACAAGAAGATCAGCTTCACCGAGGTGGGCGAGGGGCTTTGGGCTTTCACCGCCGAGGGGGATCCCAATTCGGGCGTCATCATCGGCGACGAGAGCGTGATGATCGTCGAGGCGCAGGCGACGCCGCGCCTGGCGAACATGGTGATCGACAAGGTGCGCGAAGTCACCGACAAGCCGATCACCCATCTGGCGCTGACCCATTACCATGCGGTGCGCGTGCTGGGGGCGTCGGCCTTCGACGCGCCCAACGTCATCATGTCGGACGGCGCGCGCGCGATGGTGGCCGAGCGCGGGCAGGAGGATTGGGACAGCGAGTTCGCCCGCTTCCCGCGTCTGTTCCAGGGGCACGAGCAGATCCCCGGCCTGACCTGGCCGACGCTGACCTTCACCGGGCGGATGAGCGTCTATCTGGGCAAGCGGCGCGTCGATCTGATGCAACTGGGCCGCGCGCATACGTCGGGCGATATCGTGATCCACGTGCCCGACGCCAACGTGATGTTCACCGGCGATATCGTCGAATACCATTCGGCCTGCTATTGCGGCGACGGGCATTTCGCCGACTGGCCGCGCACGCTGGAAGCGGTGCGCGCCTTCGATCCCGACGCCATCGCGCCCGGCCGGGGCGACGCGCTGGTGGGGCGCGAACGGGTGAACGCGGCGCTGGACAACACCGCCGATTTCGTCCGCTCGACCTATCGGCCCGCCGCGCGGGTGGCGCAGGGGGGCGGCACGCTCAAGCAGGCATGGGACGCCGTGCGCGCCGAATGCGATCCGAAGTTCAGCGACTATGCCATCTACGAGCATTGCCTGCCCTTCAACGTCGCCCGCGCCTATGACGAGGCGCGCGGCATCGACACCCCCCGCATCTGGACGGCCGAACGCGACCGCGAGATGTGGGAAGCGCTGCAAGCCTGAGCGGCATCGAAGGGAGGGCGAGCGATGTTGCAGGACCGCTATCAACTGGCGCACCGGCTTTATCCTTACGCGCGCAGCGTCGATCAGGATGCGGCGGAACCCGTCCGCCATCCGGTGATCGTCGTCGGCGGCGGGCCGATCGGCATGGCCGCGGCGCTGGATCTGGGGTTGCAGGGCGTGCCGGTGCTGGTGCTGGACGACCACGAAGGGGTGGGGCAGGGCAGCCGCGCCATCTGTTTCGCCAAGCGCACGCTGGAGATCTGTCATCGTCTGGGCTGTGCCGAGCCGATGGTGGACAAGGGCGTGGTGTGGAATATCGGCCGCGTCTATCACGGCGCCGACGAGGTGTTCGAGTTCGACCTTCTGCCCGAAGGCGGCCACCGCTTTCCCGCCTTCATCAACCTTCAGCAGCCCGCCTTCGAGAAGTTCCTGGTCGAGCGCATCCGCGAGGCGCAGGCCCAGGGCGCGCCGATCGAGATCCGCGGCAGGAACCGGGTCGAGGCGCTGGAGATGGCCGGGGACGGCGCGACGCTGGATGTCCTGACGCCGGACGGTCCCTATCGGCTGGCGGCCGACTGGCTGATCGCCGCCGACGGCGCGTCCTCGCCGCTGCGCAACATGCTGGGGCTGGGGTTCGAGGGGCAGGTCTTCAAGGACAGTTTCCTGATCGCCGACATCCGCATGAAGGCCGATTTCCCGGTCGAGCGGCGCTTCTGGTTCGAGCCGCCGTTCCGCGAAGCGGGCGATTCCGCGTTGCTGCACCGCCAGCCCGACGACATCTGGCGCGTCGATTTCCAGATCGGCTGGGACGTGGACCGCAAGGCCGAGATGGACGAGACCCGCATCCGCGCCCGCATCGACGCCATGCTGGGCGAGGGCGTCGAATACGAGATCGTCTGGACCTCGATCTATACGTTCCAGTGCCGGCGCATGGCGCAGTTCCGCCACGGGCGGGCGATCTTCGTCGGCGACGCGGCGCATCAGGTGTCGCCCTTCGGGGCGCGCGGCGCGAACGGGGGGATGCAGGACGTGGACAACCTGTGCTGGAAGCTGGCGGCGGTGATGCGCGGCGACGCCCCCGAGGCGCTGCTGGACAGCTATGACGCGGAACGGCGGCACGGCACGGACGAGAACATCCTTAACTCGACCCGCGCGACGGACTTCATTTCGCCCAAATCGGCGATCAGCCGCACCTTCCGCGACGCGGTGCTGGCGCTGGCGCGCGACAACGATTTCGCGCGGCCCTTCGTCAATTCGGGGCGCCTGTCGATGCCCTGCACCTATCTTGGCGGCGGGTTGAACGCGCCCGACGCCCTGCCGGACGCGCCGCGCAAGGCCAGCCCCGGTTCGGCCTGTCCCGACGCGCCCCTGGGCGACGGGTATCTGCTGGACCGGCTGGGCAGTCGTTTCGCGCTTCTGGCGATCGGCGTGGACATGCCCGAGGCCGTTTCGGCGGGGGGCATGGCGTTGCAGGTCGTCGCGGTGCCGCGCGATGCGTCGGGGCCGCTTGCCGAACGCTATCTGGGCGATGCGCCGCGCGGCGTCTATCTGATCCGGCCCGACAGCCATGTCGCCGCGCGCTGGCCGGATTTCGACCAGGCGGCGCTGGAGGATGCGATGGCGCGGGCGCTGGCGCGAAAGGATGCGGCATGACCGATCTGCGGCGGACACGAAATCTGGACGACCCCGACATCGCCTATGAGGCGCTGATCGCGGCCCATGACGGGCTGAGCGCCGAGGAAAGCGCCGCGTTCAACGCGCGGCTGATCCTGACGCTGGTGAACCATATCGGCGATATCGACGTGCTGCGGCAGGCCATCGCCGTGGCGGCCCTGCGCGGGGACGCGCCGTGACCGAAGCCATGCTTTACGATTACTGGCGGTCCAGCGCCAGTTGGCGGGTGCGCATCGCGCTGAACGCCGCCGGCATCCCCTTCCGGTCGGTGACGGTCGATCTGCTGGCGGGCGACCAGCGCGGCGACGCGCATCTGGAACGCAACCCGCAGGGTTTCATTCCGGTGCTGGAAATCGACGGCCTGCGGCTGACGCAATCGCTGGCCATCGTGGATCATATCGACGAGACGCGGAATGCAGGCTTTCTGCCGGGCGACGCCGCCGGGCGCGCGCGCGTCAGGGCGCTGGCGCATGTCGTGGCGATGGACACGCATCCGGTCTGCAATCCATCGGTGGTGTCCGAGGTGGTGCGCCTGACGGATGGCGGCGACGCGGTGCGCGAAGGCTGGATGCACTGGTTCATCCGGCGCGGCCTTGCCGCGTTCGAGCGGATGCTGGCCGATGGACCGCAAGGCCGGTTCTGTCACGGCGACCGGCCGGGGCTGGCCGATTTCTGCCTGATCCCGCAGGTCTATAACGCCGATAGGTGGGGCGTGGACCGCGCCGACCTGACCCGCATCGACGCCATCGCCCGGTCCTGCGCCGAACTGCCCGCCTTCGCCAAGGCCCATCCCGACAGCGTGCGGTGAACGGGGCAGTTCCGGACGAGGCGGTGCTGGATGCGATCGCGGGCCGCCGGTCGGTGCGGGCGTTCCTTGCGACGCCGGTGCCGCGCAAGACGGTGACGCGGATCCTGAACGTCGCGGCCCGCGCGCCGTCCGGCACGAACATCCAGCCCTGGCAGGCGGTGGTGCTGACGGGCGCCGCGCGGGCGCGGTTCTGCGACCGGCTGATCGCGCATGTGCGCGCGGGCGGACCGGCCGAGCAGGAATATTCCTATTATCCGCAACGCTGGCGGGACCCCTATCTGTCGCGGCGGCGCAAGGTGGGCTGGGACCTCTATGCCTCGCTGGGGATTGGCAAGGGCGACCGCGACGCGACGGCGCGCCAGCATCTGCGCAACTATGCGTTCTTCGATGCGCCGGTCGGGATGATCTTCACCATGGACCGCGACATGGAGATCGGAAGCTGGCTGGATCTGGGGATGTTCCTGCAAAACGCGATGATCGCGGCGCGGGCCTTCGGCCTCGATACCTGCCCGCAGGCGGCGTTTGCGCGGTATCCGGCCACGATCGCCCGTCTTCTGGACATCGCGCCCGACCGGCAGGTGATCGTCGGCATGGCGCTTGGCCACCGCGACCCCGACGCGCCCGAAAACGGGTTCGCCACCAACCGCGAAGATGCTGCGTCCTTCGCCCGCTTCGTCGAGGAATGAGGCGCCTCAATTCATCGAATTGGGAATGACGAGCGAGATCATCGGAAAGGCCAGCAGCAGGACCAGCACGGCCAGATCGACGATCAAGAACCGCGCGACGCCCTTGAAGGCGGTGGTGGCGTCGCTGTCCTTGCCGCCGACCGATGCGATAACGAACACGTTCAGCCCCATCGGCGGCGTCACCAGGCCGATCTCCAGCAGCTTGACGACGATCACGCCGAACCAGATCAGATCCATGCCCATGCCTTCGATCAGCGGCACCACGAAGGGCAGCGTCAGCAGCATCGTTCCCAGCGGATCGAGGAACATGCCCAGCACCAGATACATCAGCGCGATCACGGCCAGAAGCTGCCAGGGGGCCAGGTCGGCGGCGGCGACCAGATCGACGAAGGCATGCGTCACCCCGGTGAGCGAGATGAACGAGACGAAGATCTTCGCCCCCGCGGCGATGAAGAACAGCGCCGCCGACTGGGTGGCGGTGTCGATGAACGAGGAGCGGATCATCTGCCAGTCCAGCCGGCGCGACAGCAGGCCGAAGACCAGCGCGAACATCAGCGAGATCGCAGCCGCCTCGGTCGCGGTCAGATAGCCGCCGTAGATGCCGCCGATGACGATGACCATCAGCATCAGCGCCGGCCATGCCAGCCCGGCGGCGCGCACCTTGTCGCGGGTCGTGGTCGTTTCGTCCGAAAGGGGCGCGATGCCGGGCCGCAGCCGGACCCAGACCAGCACCGTGACGACGAAGCCCGCAAGCGTCAGCAGGCCGGGCAGGATGCCCGCGAGGAACAGTTGGCTGACCGAGGTTTCGGTGAAAAGGCCGTAGATGATGAACAGCACGCTGGGCGGGATCAGCGCGCCCAGCGTGCCGCCCATCGCCACGGTCGAGGAGGCCAGCCGCGGATCGTAGTTCCAGCGGCGCATTTCGGGGATGCAGATGCGGCCCATCGACGACGCGCAGGCCATGCTGGACCCGGTGATCGCCGAGAATCCGCCGCAGCCGAACAGCGACGCGATGGCCAGCCCGCCCGGCAGCCGCACCAGCCAGACGCGCATCGCCGAATAGATGTCGGTCGAGATGCGCGAATGATAGGCCAGATGCCCGGCGGCGATGAACATCGGCACCATGCTGAGCGAGTAGGAATGAAGAAACTCGAACGCATTGCTCTGGATCAGCGACAGCGTCGGGCTGAGCCCGCGCGAGAAATCGAATCCGCGCCCCGACCGGAAGGCATAGTAAAGGAAGGTGCAGATCGTGGCGACGCTGGCCAGGACGAACCCGATGGGCACCCGCAAGACCAGCAGGATCAGCACGGCGATCAGGCCGAACGTGCCGATGATCGTGGGATCCATCACGCGGCCCCCGCGCCGGTGCCGGGCGGGTCGCGCAGGTCGGCGACGAGCAGCACCAGCAGCCGCAGCGTGAACAGGACATAGCCCGCAAGGAAGGCCAGCTTGCCGGGCCATTCGGGCCAGTTCAGCACGCCGAAATAGAAGCTGCCGCTGGACCACGCGCCCTGAAACGCGATCAGGCCGGCATAGGCGATGGGCAGCGCGGCCATAAGCCCGACCAGGACGGTCAGTGCCGACAGCGCGATCCGGTGGCGCATGGCGAAGCGGTGGGTCATCAGTTCGACCACGATGAAGCCGCGTTCGGCCGCGACCCGCGCCAGGGGCAGCACCAGCGCCGCGATCATCAGCTCGCCCACGATCACAGTCTCGTCGCTGACCGAGATGTTGAGCACGTTGCGCGCGATCACGCCGTAGCAGATGAACGCCGCCATCGCGAAGATCGCCAGGGCGGCGAGCGCGGTCATCGCCCCTTCGATGCGGCGCAGGACACGAAGAAGTTCGTTCGGGGCGGCACGGTCCCGCGGGGCCGTGCCGTTCCGGTCGTTCACCGGTTCCATGGATAGCCCGACGTGTCGCGCTCGGCCTCGTATTTGGCGATCAGGTCGGTGTATTCCGACCAGAGACCCTCGCCGTCCAGCCCCATCGCGGTCACGCCCTCGACCCATTCGTCGCGGTATTTCATTGAGGCGTCGATCAGCGTCTGGCGGCCGTCGAAATCCACCACATCGACCTGACGGCCGATATCGCCGGTCTTCAGCCCGTCCACGATCACGTCCATCTGTTCGATCTGCGCCCTGGCGAAATCGTCCACCAGACGGTCGCCGGCATCCTTGAGCACCTGCTGCTGTTCGGGGGTCAGACCGTCATAGATGTCCTTGTTCATGACGATGCCGAAGCCGGTGATCTGGCCCCAATCGGCCAGCGCGATATGGTTGATCACCTCGTAGAGCTTGTAGCCTTCGAGGGTGTAGAGATACCCCGCCTCGCAGTCGATCAGGCCGGAATCGAGCGCCTGATACACCTCGTTATAGCCCATGTTGACGGTGTTCGCGCCCAGATCGTTCAACACCTTGCCGAAGGTGCCGCTGGCGCGGATCTTCTTTCCGGCGATGTCGTCGATGCTTTCGATGCGGTTGTCGCCGGCGCAGTTCATCTGGATGCCGGTCGATGTGTAGTTTGAGATGTAGACGACATTCTCGTCCGCCAGCGCGTCGATCATCTGCCGGTTCGTCGTCATCAACTCGTACATCGCCCGCATGCCGACCCACGGATCGGACGAGGCCAGCGGCAGGTCGCCGATGCCGTAGGCCATCAGGCGCAACGGTTCGTAGGCGGTCAGCACGGTGCCCATGTCGGCCGCCCCGTCGCGCACGCCGCCCAGCGTCGCGGTCAGCTTGATCAGCGCGCCGCCCCAGTGGATGTCGATGGCCAGATCGCCGTTCGACATCTCGGCGACGTTCTGCGCGAAGTCTTCGAGGGCCTCGGCGCGGGTGCCGCGGTTGGGGCCGCCTTCGCTGTAGATCAGCACGGTTTCCGCCGCGGCGGCCGTGGCCAGGCCCGTCGCCAGCGCCGTCGCAGTCAGCAGATTGGTCAAGCATCTCATCGTGTTCTCCTCCCGTGTCGGATGAATGCCGGTTTGCCCGGCGGCGTTGCGATCAAAGTCCCTTGAAACGGGGCGCGCGCTTTTCCCGGAAGGCCGTGATGCCCTCCTCGAAGTCGGGGCTGGCGAAGGCCTGTTCCTGTGCCGCGGCCTCGAACGACAGGGCGTCCCGAAGCGTCGCGGTCTGCCCGTGTTCCAGCCCCGCCTTGATCAGCCCCAGCGCGCGGGTGGGGCCGCCGGCCAGCCGGCGGGCCAGATCCTCGGCCCGTGCCTGAAGCGCGTCCTCGGCGACGCATTCGACGGCCAGGCCCAGATCGACGGCCTGCCGCGCGTCGATCGGCCGGGCCAGCATCGCCAGCGCCGTGGCGCGCGCCATGCCGATGCGGCGCGGCAGGATATGCGTGGCGCCGCCATCCATCATCGCGCCGATGCGCGCGAACGCCATGGTCAGCCGGGCCGTGTCCGCGACCAGCAGGATGTCGGCGCAAAGCGCGAGGCTGAAACCGGCCCCGGCGGCCGGGCCCTGGACGGCGGCGACGACCGGGACCGGCACCGTCCGCATGAGGTGGACGAGGTTGCTGATGCCGGCCTCCATCTCGGCGCGGATGGTGGCGCGGCGTGCCAGGATGAGCGCCGGGTCGATGTCGGTGCCCGAACAGAATCCGCGCCCCGCGGCGGTGAGCAGAATGGCGCGCGCCGCATCCTGTCGCGGGGCGTCGCATTCGGCGCGGAACGCGTCGATCAGCCCGTCGCGCATGGCCGCCGACAGCGCGTTCAGGCGGTCGGGGCGGTTCAGGCGGATGTGCAGCACATCGCCGTCGCGGGTGACGCGAAGCTGGTCGCCGGCGGCCACGCTAGGCACCCTCGCGTCCGACGATGGTGATGGAACAGACGTTCTGGTGCGGAAAGCCGCCCAGGTTGTGGGTCAGTCCGATGGACGGCTCCTTCTGGCGCTGGCGATCGCCGGCACGGCCCTGCATCTGAAGATACATCTCGTAGATCATCCGCAGGCCGGACGCGCCAATGGGGTGGCCGAAGCATTTCAGCCCGCCGTCGATCTGGCAGGGCACGGCGCCGTCCGCGTCATAGAACCCGTCCATCACGTCGCGGATCGCGCCGCCTTCGGGCGAGATGAACAGATCCTCCATCGTCACCAGTTCGGTGACGGAAAAGCAGTCATGCACCTCGAACAGGCTGACGCTGTTGCGGGGATTGTCGATGCCGGCTTCGTTGTAGGCGCGGGCGGCGGCGGCGCGGGTGGTCTGGAAATAGCTGCCGTCCCAGGAATTGTGCTGCGCCTCGGTGCCGCTGGACACGGCGAGTTGCAGCGCCTTGACGGTGATCAGGTCCGTCTTGCCCAGCGAGCGGGCGATTTCGGGCGTGGTGACGATGGCCGCTGCCGATCCGTCGGACACGCCGCAGCAATCGAACAGGCCCAGCGGTTCGGCGACGATGGGCGCGTCGAGCACCTGATCCATGCTGATCCGCTTGCGCAGATGCGCCTTGGGGTTGCGGGCGCCGTTGTCGTGGCTTTTGACCGAGATATGGGCCATCGCGCGCTTGAGGTCGCCCGCGTCGATGCCGTGCTTGGCGCGGTAGGCCGAGGCGAGCTGCGCGAAGGATCCGGGCGCCGAGACGTTGGGCCAGTAAAGATCGTTGGCCGTGCCGCGCGTGCGCTGCGGCAGCCCGCCATAGCCGGTATCCTTCAGCTTCTCGACGCCCTGGGCCAGCGCGATGTCGCAGGCCCCCGACGCCACGGCATAGACCGCGCCGCGAAACGCCTCGGTGCCGCTGGCGCAGTAATTCTCGACGCGGGTGACGGGAATGTTCTGCAACCGCAGCGCCATCGACAGCGGCACGGCGGACTTGCCGACATGCTGTTCCTCGATCCCGGTGCCGAACCAGGCGGCGTCGATCCGGTGCTTCTCGATGCCGGCATCGGCCAGCGCCTCGACGAACGCCTCGACCATCAGGTCGTCGGCGCTGTCCTCCCACCGCTCGCCGAAGCGCGAGCAGCCCATCCCCAATATGGCGACCTTGTCGCGGATTCCCGTGGCCATGATCTATGTCTCCTCTCGGGTGGCGGGCATCGCTTTCCAGAAGTAGCGACGGAACCCGCGTCGGGTGTCGTGGTCCTTGACGCGGAAGACCATGCGCATCGCCATGCCCACCTGCGGCGGATCGGCGGCGTCGATGTCGGTGAAGTCGCACATCAGCCGCCCGCCGCTGGCGAACTCGACCATGCCGTAATAGGCCGGCGGATCGGGCGAATAGGTCAGCCGGTCGGCGGTGAAGCTGTTGAGCTTGCCGATCTTGTGCGAAAACCCTTCGTCGCGCTGGGTATCGACCGCGCCGCATTCGGGGTTCACGCAGATCCGCGCCTTGGGAAACTGGTCGGTGCCGCAGGCGGTGCAGTGGCCGCCCGTCATGCGCTGGGTCATGTCCTTGTTGCGCCAGTGGTTGCTGAGCGCGGTGCCCTTGTCGAGCTCGGCGCGGATGCCATGCTCGACAGTCAGCAGGCCGTTCAGCGTGACGAAGCGGGCATAGTTGTCGTCGGCGCGGCCCTTGCCGATCTGCGCGGCGACGCCTGCGGCGCGCCGGGCGCGCACCGCGTCGGTCGCCTGGAACAGCAGCGCGTCGCAGCCCTGGCCGAAGCCCGCGACCAGGATGCGGTCGCCCGGTTCCGCCGACTCGAGCGCGTGGGCCAGCATCAGCAGGGGATGGGCGGCGCCGGTTTCGCCGATGCCCGATTGCAGCGTGTCGGCCAGCGCCGATTCGGGCAGTCCGCAGATCCGGGCGATCCCGGCGCCGATCCCGCGTCCGGCCGCCGGATAGCAGAACCGCGCGATGCTTGCGGCGTCGGTGCCGGTGGCCTGCAAAAGCGCCGTTATGGCGCGCGGCGCGATCTTCAGATGCCCCTCGTCGCGGATCCAGCGTTCTTCCCAGGCATAGTCGAACTCGCCGTCCTGCCCGCGATAGTGATCGACGAAATCGACCGTCTCGCTGTGGGCGCCGACCAGCCGGGCCAGCAGGTCGCCCCGGCCGACCAGAAAGGCCGCCGCGCCGTCGCCATAGGTCATTTCCTGCGGGCTGCCGGCCTTGGCCGCGCGCCTGTCGGACGCGACGACAAGCGCCGGGCCGTCGCCGCGCAGCGCGGCCATCAGCGCGGTGGTTCCGGCGCGTTGCGACGACGCGACATCCAGCGCCATCACCGACGCGTCCAGCACCAGCGCGTCGCCGACGATGCCCGCGTTCAGCCGGTCGCGGAAGGGCAGGCTGGTCGAGGCGAGCCAGAGCGCGCGAAGCGCCGCGCGATCCTGCCCGTCGAGGCAGTTGCGCGCGGCTTCCAGCGCCATGGTCACGGCGTCCTCGTCCCAGTTGGCGATCGCGCGTTCGCCCCTGGCCAGCGCCTTGAGGCCCGGATTGAACCACGCATGGGTCTGCGCCGCGACCTCTCGTTGCAGCCGCCGGACCGGCAGATAGGCCCCGTATGCGATCAATCCCGTTTCCATGTGGGCTGTCCCTTGCTTCTTCACGTTGCGGCCAGGACGGCGGCGCGGATCGCGGCCTTGTCCAGCTTGCCGATATTCGTCAGCGGCAGCGGCCCGTCCCAGACCGTCAGGCCGCGCGGGCACTTGTAGCCGGCGATGACCGTGCGGCAGTGCGCGGCCAGATCGTCCAGCGTCACCCGGCAGCCCGGCGCGGGGCTGACGACCGCGTGGACCCGCGCGCCCCAATGCGGATCGGCGACGCCGATGACGGCGGCGTCGGCGACGCCGGGATGGGCCAGCAGCGCATGCTCGATCTCGACCGGATAGATATTCTCGCCGCCGCTGACGATCATCTCGGCGGTGCGGCCGGCGATGTGCAGGAACCCGTCCGTATCCAGCCAGCCCGCGTCGCCGGTGTGATACCAGCCGCCGCGCAGCGCCTTCGCCGTCGCTTCGGGCTGGTTCCAGTAGCCGCACATCACATGCGGGCCGCGCGTCAGGATCTGGCCGGTGGCGCCGGTCGGCAGGTCGCGGTCGTCTTCGTCCACGATGCGCAGGTCGGCATGGGGCATCGGCAGCCCCACCGTGTCGAGCTTGCCCGAATCCGGCGCGTGATGGTCGGATGTCAGAACGGTGACGACCGGCGACGTTTCGGTCATGCCGTAGGCCTGCACGAAGTTGACGCCGGGCAACGCCGTCAGCGCGCGGCGCAGAAGCTCGACCGGCATGACGGCCGCGCCATAGGTGATCAGCCGCAGGCTGCTCAGGTCGAAGCGGGCGAAGTCGGGGTGATCGAGGATCATCGCCAGCATCGTCGGCACAAGCTGGACCGTCGCGATGCGATGCGTCTCGATGGCGCGCATCGCCTCGGCGGCATCGAAACGCGGGACGATCACCGTATGTGTGCAAAGCAGCGCCGCGCTGAACACCCGCGACCCCGAACCGAGATGGAACATCGGCCCCGACAGAAGCTGCGTTTCGCGCTGGCGGAAGCCATAGACCGGGACCGCGCCCGACGAATTGACGAACAGGTTGGCATGGCTGAGCATCACGCCCTTGCCGCGCCCCGTCGTGCCGCCGGTATAGAACAGGATCGCCGGGTCGGAATCCCGCGATCCGCGCGCGTCGATGTCCGCGCCGTCGTCGTCGCCGTCGCCCGCGACCAGATCGTCATAGGCGGGCACGCCCTGGGGCGCGGGGGCGTCGTCGGCCCAGACCAGATGGCGGATCGACGGCACCGCCCGCTGAAGCGCGCGCGCGCGGTCGAAGTGACCGGCATCGGCCATCAGGACGACCGGCGTGCAATCGCCCAGCATCTGCACCAGTTCGGCATCCGCTAGACGGAAGTTCAGCGGCACCGCCAGCGCCCCGATGCGCGATGGCGTGTAATACATTTCGAAGTAGCGGTGCGAATTGACGCCCAGATAGGCGACGCGGTCGCCCGTCGCGACGCCCAGATCGGACAGCGCGCGCGCCATGCGCCATATCCGCGTTTCAAGCTGGCGCCAGGTCAGGCTGCGGGTGCCGCAGGTGACGGAGGGCAGGCTGCCCGTATGGCGGGCGGCGCGGCTGATCAGATCGCCCAGCCGGATCACTAGCCGCGCCCGACGATGCTGCGGCCGATGATCTCGCGCATGATCTCGCAGGTTCCGCCCGCGATCCGGGTCATCCGCGCATCGACCCAGGCGCGGGCGATGGGATATTCGGACATGTAGCCGTAGCCGCCGAAAAGTTGCAGGCATTCGTCCAGGCATTTGCCCAGCGTCTCGGCCGTCACCATCTTGATCATCGCCGCATCGGTGGCGTCCAGCTTGCGTTCCAGATGCAGGGCGATGCAACGGTCGGTGAAGACCCGCAGCATCACCGCCTGCGTCTTCACGTCCGCCAGCTTGAACCGGGTGTTCTGGAACCCGGCGACGGTGCGGCCGAAGGCCTGGCGGCCGGTGACGTAGTCCACCGTCCAGTCCAGCGCCGATTCGAGGTTGGCCGTCGCGCGGACGGCCTGCATCAGCCGTTCCTGCGGAAGCTGTTCCATCATCTGATAGAAGCCGCGCCCCTCGGTCTCGCCGATCAGGTTGCCGACGGGGACGCGCACATTGTCGAAGAACAGCTCGGACGTGTCCTGCGCCTTCCATCCCAGCTTGTCCAGGTTCTTGCCGCGCGCGAAGCCGTCGCGATCCGTCTCGACCAGGATCAGGCTGATGCCCCTGGCGCCCGCTTCGCGGTCGGTCTTGCAGGCGACCAGCACCAGATCGGCCAGTTGTCCGTTCGAGATGAAGACCTTCTGCCCGCTGATCAGGTAATCGTCGCCGTCGCGGGTGGCGGTGGTCTTGATGTTCTGAAGGTCCGAGCCGCCCGAGGGTTCGGTCATGGCGATGGCGCCGATCGCCTCGCCCGCGACCATGCGCGGCAGCCACCGCGTCTTCAGATCCTCGGATCCGTAATGGATGAGGTAGGGGATGACGATGTCGGAATGCAGCGAAAAGCCGGGGCCGAAGGCGTTGGCGCGGGCGAACTCCTCCATCACGATGACGCTGAACAGGAAGTCGGCGCCGGGGCCGCCGTATTCCTCGGGAACGTCGCACCCCAGCAGACCCTGCGCGCCCGCCTGGCGCCAGATGTCGCGGCTGACCAGCCCGTCCTGTTCCCATTGGGGATGATGGGGCAGCACCTGCTGGGCGACGAACTTGCGGACCGAATCGCGGAACGTCTCGTGATCTTCGGAAAAGAGCGTCCGGTCGATCATGCGCATCCTCCTTCGCGGCTGCGGACCACGGTGGCCCGTAGTGATACGGTAGTTAATAGTTCACTAGTTTACTTGTGTCCAGTATTTATTATAGTTGCCCGGTGGCCCCGGTTTCGGGGCGTTCAGCAAAGGATGGAACGATGGGGAAGACAGGAACGGACGGATTGCTGGCGGACAAGGTCGCGATCGTGACCGGCGGCGGGCGCGGGCTGGGCCGCGATATCGCGCTGCAACTGGCCGCGGCCGGCGCGCGGGTCGTGGTCAACGATCTGGGCGGCGCGGCCAGCGGCGAGGGGCACGATGCCGGCCCCGCCGCCGAGGTCGTGGCCGAGATCGAGGCGGCGGGCGGCGCGGCCGTGGCGAATACCGACAGCGTCGCCAGCAACCGCGCCGCGCACGAGATGGTCGCGCAGGCGGTGGACACGTTCGGGCAACTGGACATCGTGGTGAACAACGCCGGCATCCTGCGCGACGCGATCTTCCACAAGATGACCGAGGAGGACTGGGATTCGGTGATCGCCGTCCACCTGAAAGGCGCCTTCAACATCTCCAGCGCCGCGGCCCAGGTTTTTCGCGGGCAGAATGGGGGGCGGATGATCCACATGACATCCACCTCGGGGCTGATCGGCAATCTGGGGCAGGCCAACTATTCCGCCGCCAAGCTGGGCATCGCGGCGCTGTCGCGGTCCATCGCGCTGGACATGGCGCGCTACAACGTCACGTCGAACTGCATCGGCCCCTTCGCCTGGAGCCGCCTGATCGGCACGATCCCGGTCAATTCCGAGGCCGACAAGATCCGCGTGGAGCGGATGCAGCGCATGACCCCGGCCAAGATCGCGCCGCTGGTCGTGGCGCTGGCGTCGGACGCGGCGCAGCACATCACCGGCCAGATCTTCGTCGCGCGATCCAACGAGGTGCTGCTGTTCAGCCAGCCGCGGCCCCTGCGGTCGATGGCGCGGTCCGAAGGATGGACGCCCGAGACGCTGATCGAACACGCCTTCCCGGCCTTCGCCAGCGCGCTGACCCCGCTGGAACGGTCGCCGGACGTGTTCTGCTGGGATCCGGTGTGAACCATGGCCAGCGATTTCGAAAGCAGGCTGAAAGCCTATCCCTTCGCCGAGGTCGAGCAGGCCTGGACGGACCGGGACGCGATCCTCTACGCGCTGGGGCTGGGCTTCGGCCACGACCCGCTGGATGCCGCGCAACTGCCCTTCGTCTTCGAGGAAGCGCCGGGGTTCTCGGCGGTGCCGACGATGGCGGTGGTGCTGGCGGGGCCGGGGTTCTGGGCGCGCAACCCCGATACCGGCATCGACTGGCGCAAGGTGCTGCACGGCGAGCAGGGGATGGAGATCTTCCGCCCCCTGCCGACCTCGGGCCGTGTTCGCGCGACCAGCCGGGTGACGCGCGTTCTGGACAAGGGGGCGGGCAAGGGCGCGCTGATCTATGTCGAGCGCGACCTGATCGACGCGGCCACGGACGAACGGATCGCCACGCTGACCTCGACCACCTTCGCGCGCGGCAACGGGGGTTTCGGCGGCGAACCGGGGCCGCAGCCCGTGCCGCATCCCATCCCCGGACGCGCGCCCGACCTCGAGATCGACCTGCCGACGCTGCCGCAGGCGGCGCTGATCTATCGGCTGTCGGGCGACCGCAATCCGCTGCATGCGGATCCCGCCATCGCCCGGCAAGCGGGCTTTGCCGCGCCGATCCTGCACGGGCTGTGCACGCTGGGCGTGGCCGGTCACGCGATCCTGCGCGGCTGTTGCGGCTACGATGCCAGCCGCCTGCGCGCGCTGAAGCTGCGGTTTTCCAGCCCGGTCTATCCGGGCGAGACGATCCGCACGCAGATATGGGTCGATGGCGGCACCGTGTCGTTCCGCGCCCGCGCGGTTGACCGCGACGTGACCGTGCTGGACAATGGCCGCGCGGAAATTTTCGGAACGGCGACGACATGAACCGCGATCTCCATGCCCGCAGGTCGGCCTTCAACGACGTGTCGCGGATGCGCAGCATGCTGTTCGACCGCATGATCGCCCCGCACGGCATCACCATGTCGCAGGCCTGGCTGCTGACCCAGCTTTTCATCGAGGACGACCTGACGCAGTCGGAACTGGCGCAGCGGATGCATGTCGGCACCGTCGCCGTGGGCGGCACCCTCAACCGGCTGGAGGCGCAGGGCCTGGTCGAGCGGCGCACCGACAGCGTGGACAAGCGCGCCAAGCGCGTGCGGCTGACCCCCGCCGCCGTGCCGGTCGGCCGCGCGATGGCGCGCTGCGAGAGGGAGATCAACCGCATCACCTATGGCGATATCGACGAAGGCGAGCTTGACGCGATGTTCGCCACCTTGTTCCGCATCCGCGAAAACCTGCGCGCCGCCCTCGACGCGGGCGGGGCGGACCGCGCCGTTTCCGCCCCCGCCGCGTCATGAACGGCGACCGGGCGGGGCCGCTGGCCGGGCTGCGCATCGTCGAGTTCGCGGGTATCGGCCCCGGTCCCTTCGCCGCGATGATGCTGGCCGATATGGGCGCCGACATCGTTCGGATCGCGCGGCCGGGCGACGCGGCCGCGCCGGACGATCCGATCCTGCGCGGGCGGCGCGGCGTGGCGCTGGACCTCAAGTCGGCGCGGGGGCGCGACGCGGCGCTGCACCTGATCGGGCAGGCCGACGGCCTGATCGAGGGGTTCCGGCCCGGCGTGATGGAACGGCTGTCGCTGGGCCCCGAGGCATGCCATGCCGTCAATCCCCGGCTGGTCTATGGCCGGATGACGGGCTGGGGCCAGACCGGGCCGCTGGCCCGCGCGGCCGGCCACGACATCAACTATCTGGCGCTGTCGGGCGCGCTTTGGTCCACGGGCGAGGCGGGCCGCCCGCCCGTCGCGCCGCTGAACCTTCTGGGCGATTACGGCGCGGGGGCGATGCTTCTGGTCGCGGGGATGCTGGCCGCTTTGCTGGCGGCGGCGCGGACAGGGCAGGGCAACGTGATCGACGCGGCGATCTGCGACGGATCCGCGCTGTTGATGACGATGTTCTACGACAAGATCGCGCGCGGCGAATGGGAGGTCGCGCGCCAGTCCAACCGGCTGGACGGCGGCGCGCCGTTCTATGGCGTCTACGAATGCGCGGACGGCAGATGGATTTCGCTGGCCCCGCTGGAGCCGCAGTTTCATGCGCTGTTCCTGTCGCTGCTGGGGTTGCCGGACGAGGACGCGGCCGATCGCCACGACAAGGCGCGCTGGCCGGCGCGCCGGGCCGAGTTCGCGGCGATCTTCCGGCGCCGGACGCGGGACGAATGGTGCGCGCTGTTCGAGGGCACGGATGTGTGCTTTGCCCCCGTCCTCGACCCCGACGAGGCGCCCGGTCATCCCCATAACCGCGCGCGGGCGGTTTTCACGCACGATCCGGTCACGCCCGCGCCAGCGCCGCGCTTCGGATCGTCCCCCGCGCCGCGCCGCGCGCCGCTGCGCCCGGTCGCGTGGGACGACATCCGCGACTGGCCGCCGCCTGTCTGAAACGCGGAACCGGGGACCGTCGCCGCCGGTTTGCCCCGCGACCATGCCCCCAGATCAGGACAGGAAGCACGCCATGAAGGCCCCCATCGCCTATCGCCCGGACATCGAGCACCGCAAACCCGACGAGGACGAAACCATCGGCGGCCTTCGGGACGCGCTTGGCGAGATACTGGAAACGACGGCAGAGACGCACGATCATGCGATCCGGTCGGTCCATGCCAAGGCGCACGGCGTCCTTCAGGCGCGGCTGACCGTCCTGTCGGACCTGCCCGCCGAATACGCGCAGGGGCTGTTCGCCACGCCGGGCACGCATCAGGCGATCATGCGGTTTTCCACCAATCCGGGCGACATCCTGGACGATTTCATCGCGCTGCCGCGCGGTCTGGCCGTCAAGGTGCTGGATGTCGAGGGCGCGCGCCTTGCCGGTTCGGAAGGCGAAAGCGTGCAGGATTTCGTGATGATCAACGCGCCGGTCTTTTCCGCGCCCAGTGCCAAGGCCTTTCTGGCGAACCTGAAGCTGCTGGCCAAGACCACGGATCGCGCGCAATGGGCCAAGAAGGGGCTGTCGGCGGCGATGCGCGGCGCCGAGACGCTGCTGGAAACGGCGGGCGCGCAAAGCGCGACGCTGCAAGGCCTGGGCGGTGCCCCGCAGACGCATCCCCTGGGCGAAACCTATTACACCGCGACGCCGTACCGCTTCGGCAGGTTCGTCGCCAAGATCCGCGTCAAACCGGATTCGCCTTCGGTGGCGGCGCTGGCGGGCAGGACCGTTTCGGCGCTGGACCGGCCGGATGCGCTGCGCGAGGAGATCCTCGCCGTGGCGGGAAGCAACTGGATGGGGTGGCAGGTTCAGGTGCAGCTTTGCCGCGACCCCGACGCCATGCCGATCGAGGATCCGACCGTGGAATGGAGCGAGGATCTGTCGCCCTTCGTCACCGTCGCCCGGCTGGAGGCCGGTCCGCAGGTATCGTTCCATCCGCGGATCACCCAGGATTTCGACGACAGGTCGCGGTTCAGCCCGTGGACGGGGCTGAAGGCGCACGAACCCCTGGGCGAGATCAACCGCGCCCGGCGCGGCGTCTATGCCATGTCGGCCGAGTTCCGCGAGCGGTTCAACCGCTGCCCCATCCACCAGCCCCGGCGGCTGGAGGATCTGCCGTTTCCCGACAAGGGCGGCGTGCGGCCGACTCTGCCGCGGCGGACCATGCCGGACGGTCCCCATCGGGGGCGCGAGGGGATCATGGACATGCCGCCGGGCGCGATGCTGGCGCTTGGCCTGGGCGCGGCGGTCTTGGGGTTCGTCCTTTACGGGACGCTGTCGCGGCGCGGGGACCGGGGCTGAGGCGGCGGATCGCCGCGCGGCCTCAGCGGCGCGCGGCGGTCAGCCTGGGCCGCGCCTTCCGGGCCGCGGCCCGAAGCGCATCAGAAAAACCGCCCTCCTCGAACCGCGCGAGGGCGGAATGGGCGGCGCAAAGCGTGCGCGTCGCCGACCAGTCCGCCGCGATCCGTTCGGCCCAGTCGCAGAACCGCGCGCCGGCCTGCCGATCGTCGTCCAGCGCCTTTCGCACGGTGGGATGAAAGGCGATCCGCGGCACCGGCAGCACCTTCCGGACCGCCTCGGGCAACGGCAGGACGTTGATCGTATCATCCACGTGCAGCGTGCCGCTTGGCGGATGGAAGGCCAGAAGCGACCCCGCGTGCACCGCCTCGTCTTCGCTGATATAGGCGATGCCGTCGGGCAGCGAAAAGGCGAGCTGCGGAAACCGCGCCGCGACCGCGGGGCTTTCCACGGGGTCGGACGCCCAGGCGATCTGCGGCACCTCGCGCCAGTGGCGGGCCGAGCCGTAGAAGGTCGCGCCGGGAAAATCGGCGGCCATCCGCGCGCAGTGCAGGGTGTGGAAGGGGTGCAGGTTCAGCACCGCCTCGACCATGCGGCCACCATCGGTCAGCGCCATCACCCGGTCGCGTATGTCGCCCTTCAGCGTATAGCTGTCGAGGAAGACGAACCGCCCTTCGGCCAGCCGCACCAGCGAGCATTGCGTCCCGATATTGAGAACCTTGCCGATGCGCATGTCGCCCCGGATGTTCCAGAAATCGTCGCTCAGCCCGATGATCTTCTCGGCCATGGTCCTGTCTCCCCCGGGGGTGTTATCCGGCCTTGCGAACGTCGTCTTCGGTCAGGAACGGATAGTCGGTATAGCCCTTCTCGCCGCCGCCATAGAACGTGTCGCGGTCCTGTTCGTTCAGGGCCGCACCGATGCGGAAGCGTTCGGGCAGGTCGGGATTGGCAATGAAGGGGCGGCCGAAGGCGATGGCATCGGCGCGGCCTTCCCGAATGGCCTGCGCCGCCGCGCGCGCGTCATAGCCGCCATTGCCGAAATAGGTGCCCTCGAACCGCGACCGCAGGCGGCGCAGCATCGCACGGTCGTCCTGCGACGTGTCGTCCACGCCGGTGAACCCTTCCACGAAGTGCAGATAGGCCAGCCCGCGCGGCGACAGCATGTCGATGACGCCCGCGAACAGGGTTTCGGGGTCGCTGTCGGAAATGTCGTTGGCCTGGCCCAGCGGCGACAGGCGCACCCCCACCCGCGACGCGCCGAACACGTCCGTCACCCGGTCGAGCACCTGCGACAGAAGCCGCATGCGGTTTTCGACCGACCCGCCATAATCGTCGTCGCGCCTGTTGACGCCGTCCTGAAGGAACTGGTCCAGCAGATACCCGTTCGCGCCGTGCACCTCGACGCCGTCGAACCCGGCATCGCGCGCGAACCGGGCCGCCGTGGCATAATCGTCGATGGTCCGCGCGATCTGGTCGGCGGTCATCGCGACGGGATCCGAGCAATCCTCGAACCCGTTGGCGGTGAAGGTCTTGGAATCGGCCCTGACGGCGCTGGACGACAGCGGCTGCGCGCCGCCGGGTAGCAGCGACACGTGGCTGATCCGGCCCACATGCCACAATTGCAACGCGATCCGGCCGCCGGCGGCATGCACGGCGTCCACGATCCGCGCCCAGGCATCGGCCTGTTTCTGCGTGTGGATGCCGGGCGTGTCGATATAGCCCTTGCCCATCGGGCTGATCTGCGTCGCCTCGGTGATGATGAGGCCGGCGCTGGCCCGCTGGGCATAATACGTCGCGGCGATTTCCTTAGGCGTGCCGTCGGCATGGGCGCGGTTGCGCGTCAGGGGCGCCATGAGGACGCGGTTGGGAAGGGTCAGGTCGCCCGCTTTCAACGGGTCGAACAGGATCGAGGTATCGGTCATGCGGTCACTGTTCCTGTGAGGGATTTCGGGATGGCGCAGCAGCCTGTCGGGCGCTGCGGCTGCTTTACGAACGTGGGCGGGTCTGTCAGGTTCCGATTGCCGGGGCAATCGTCGCCCCGGTTCGCCCCCGGTCCGCCCCGGTCCACCGTGCCGGCTGCCGCCGCCTTGGCCGGGACGGTGCAGGATCCCGCAAGGAACGACATGGATTTCACCCTCTCCCCCCGCATCGAGGATTTCCGCCGCCGCATCGGCGATTTCGTGGAAAGCCGCATCCTGCCGCTGGAATCCGATCCCGCGGCCTATGACGCGCACGAGAATATCGCGCCGGGCCCCCTGGCCGCCCTGCGCGAAGACGCCAGGGCCGAGGGGCTTTGGTGTCTGCAACTGTCGCCCGAATTCGGCGGGCAGGGGCTGGGCCGGGTGGGCATGGCCGTCTGCTATGAGGAAATGAACAGGTCCATCTTCGGCCCCGCCGTCTTCAACGCCGCCGCCCCCGACGACGGCAACATGATGGTGGTCGAGGCCCTGGGCACGGACGCGCAGCGAGATTGGTTCCTGCGTCCGCTGGCCGACGGCCGGGTGAGGTCGGCCTTCGTCATGACCGAACCGCATCCCGGCGCGGGGTCCGATCCGGGCATGACCCGGACCACCGCCACCCGCGACGGGGACGATTACGTCATCCACGGCCGCAAGTGGTTCATCACCGGGGCCGAGGGCGCGGCGCATTTCATCCTGCTGGCGCGCACGTCCGACGACCCCAAGCGCGGGCTGACATGCTTCCTGTTCCATGGCGACCGGCCCGGATGGTCGATCCTGCGGCGCATCCCGATCATGGGCCCCGAGGAACATGGCGGCCATTGCGAGCTGGCCTTCGACGGGCTGCGGATCCCGGCGAGCGACGTGGTTCTGGCCGAGGGGCGGGGCATGAAGGTGGTGCAGACGCGGCTGGGAACGGCGCGGCTGACGCACTGCATGCGCTGGCTGGGGCTGGCCCGGCGCTGCATGCAGATCGCGGGCGACTATGCCGCGCAGCGCGAAGGCTTCGGCATCCGCCTGGCCGACCGCGAAAGCGTGCAGATCGTGATGGGCGGGCTGGCCGCCGATATCGAGATCGGGCGCCTTCTGGTGATGAAGGCCGCCTGGGCGCTGGACCAGGGGTCGTTCGCCCAGAAGGAGGTGTCGATGGCCAAGGTCCATGTCGCCAACCTGCTGCACCGGGCGGCGGATGCCGCGATCCAGATCAACGGGGCGCGCGGCTATTCCAAGGATACCGTCGCCGAGTGGATCTATCGCTATGCGCGCCAGGCCCGTCTGGTCGATGGCGCGGACGAGGTGCACAAGATGATCCTCAGCCGCAGTCTGCCCGCCGAGGGGCGCGATTTCTGGCGCTGGGACGTGGCGCGGGACGACAGGCCATGACGGATGCGGCGGAGCTGCCCGTCGATTTCGCGCCGGACCGGCTGGAGCGGTTCCTGAACGGCCGTTTCGGGCCGGGCGCGCTGGATCTGCAACGGATCGGCGGGGGGCAGTCCAACCCCACCTATTTCGTCACCCATGGCGGCCGGCGGATGGTGCTGCGCAAGCAGCCGCGAGGCCCGATCCTGCGCGGCGCCCATGCGATCGACCGCGAATACCGCGCGATGCGGGCCTTCGGCGCGACGGACGTGCCGGTGCCGGGGATGATCCTTTATCACGACGACGCCGATCCGCTGGGCACGCCCTTCTACCTGATGGAGCGGGTGGAGGGCCGGGTCTTCACGGATGCGCGGCTGCCGGACATGGCCCCGGCGGAACGGCGCGCGATCTATCTGTCGATGGCCGAAACGCTGGCGCGGCTGCACGGTCATGCGCCCGACAGGATCGGGCTGGGCGATTTCGGCCGTCCGGGCGACTATTTCGCGCGTCAGCTTCACCGCTGGACCGACCAGCTTGCCGGGTCGAGCTTCGCCGGCAACCCCGTCCTGAACGATCTGGCCGCCGAGATCGCCGCGCGAATGCCCGGCGACGATGGCCTCGTCGCCATCGCGCATGGCGATTTCCGTCTGGGCAACCTGCTTTATCATCCGACCGAGCCGCGCGTCGTGGCGGTGCTGGACTGGGAGCTTTCGACGGTCGGGCATCCGCTGGCCGATCTGGGGTTCGCCGCGATCCCGTGGCATTCGCAGCCCGATGAATTCGGCGGCATCCTGGGCCATGTCAGCCCCGGCATCCCGTCCGAGGCCGAGTTTTTCGCCGCCTATCGCGCGGTCCTGCCATCGGTGCCGGCGCCGTCGGCGTTTCACGTCGCCTTCGCGCTGTTCCGCTTTGCCGTGGTGTTCGTTGGCATCGCCGACCGGGCCGCCGCGGGCAGCGCCGCCGATCCGGGTGCCGCGCGTTACGCGCCCCTGGCCGAACGCTTTGCCATCCGCGCGCGCGAATTGCTGGCGGGCCGTCCGCACGAGGTGACGGGCTGAACGCCTACGCCTCGCGCCGGGGCGACGGCGCGCGGCCCAGCCGGCCCTTCGCCTGCCGCAGCGTCCGCCACGCGACGCGGTCCGCCATCAAATACAGCCGCCAGACGACCACCCCCATGACGATCCCCGCCGCCGTGCCGAAGGCGGGATGCGTCAGCCCCAGCTTTCCGACGATGCTGGCAAACTGGAAATGCGTCAGATAGATCGCCAGCGACGCGGACGCCACCGACCGGACGGGCATCGCGACCGCGCGCGGCACGCGGATGCCGGGCAGCCAGACGACCGCCAGGACTGCCGCCACGAAGAACACCGGCACGCTTGGCCCGAAGAAGGCGACGATCGCCGTCGCCGCGATCAGCGTCACCAGCGCCTTGCGAAGGGCCGTGTCGGCGTGATGCACGGCAAGTCCGACCAGGAAGATCCAGCCCAGAAGGAACGGCAGCCGCCGGTAAAGCGCGTTGAAATCCGCCAGCGATTCCATCGCCAGGCAGATGAGGATCGCCACCGCGGCAAAGATCGTGGCGGCCGCGAAGGCGCGGTCCCTGAACGCCGCGCGCAGATCGGGGATCAGCAGCAACGCGCCGATGGCGATCAGGCTTTGAAGATAGACCTCGACGAACCAGATCGCGCCGGGCGTGTCGGGGTCGATCCAGTTCGACACGAACAGCGCGGCCGACCATGCGCCGTATCCCGTCAGAAGCCAGTTCGCCACAATCACCAGCAGCGTGAACAGGCCGACGCGCGCGCCCAGAACGGCGACGGGGGCGATGCTGTCGGTCCGCAACACCGCCGGCAGCGTGAAGGCGCCGAAGACGCAGCCCGCGACCAGAAACAGCGAATACGCTCCGCCGCCGCCG
Source organism: Oceaniovalibus guishaninsula JLT2003 (assembly GCF_000299575.1). Classification (GTDB taxonomy): domain Bacteria; phylum Pseudomonadota; class Alphaproteobacteria; order Rhodobacterales; family Rhodobacteraceae; genus Palleronia; species Palleronia guishaninsula. Next base: position 179,935 of record NZ_AMGO01000068.1, on the reverse strand, counting down.
TAGTTATAAAGGCCCAGATGGCCCGCGACGATGGCGACGATGGCCAGCGCGCGGGTCAGCGTGAGGATGTCCAGAAACACGCCCGCCCGCCGCGACGGCGCCAGCGTGTCGAACCGCGCCGCCGGCAGGGTTTCCCACCCTTCGGGCAGATCGCCGTAAAGCGCCTCGAGGTCGAGGGCGACCGACAGGTAGTTCAGGCTGTCGCCGCCCAGATCGACGAAGGTGGTCCGGGGGCCCATGGCGGCGTTGGGAAAATGGGTGCGAAAGACATCCTGCGCCGAAGCGGGCCGGGACGCGGCCGCGACCGGATCGGCCCCGCGCGCCGCGACGGCGATGTCGCGCAGGCCCCGACCGTCGATCTTGCCGTTCGCGTTGCGGGGCAGCGACGCGACGGGATGCACGTGAATCGCGCCGGCCGGAAGCGTCAGCCACGCGGCAAGGTCGGCGGCGATGGCGTCGCGCCGGTCGTCGTCCGCCTGGGCCACGACATGAATCTGTTCGTCGATGGCGATGGATGCGGCGTCGATGCCCTGGGCCTTCAGCCGGGCGTCGATCTCGTCCAGCGCGATGCGATAGCCGTAAAGCTTGACGAACCGGCTTTGCCGTCCGGTGATCGTGAAGAACCCCTGCGCGTCCCGCCGCGCCAGATCGCCGGTGCGCAGAATATCCGGCCCCTGACCCAGGGCCAGATCGGCGGGGGTGCGGGCATAGCCCATCATCACGTTGGGGCCTCGATAGACCAGTTCGCCCTCGGTCCCGTCGGGCAGGGGGCGCCCGGCCTCGTCGCGGATCGCCAGCGTGCCGCCGGGAATCGCCCGGCCGATGGCGGCGGGGTGGTCCGCCGCGGCTTCGGGCGGAAGATAGGCCATGCGCGGGGCGGCTTCGGTCTGGCCATACATCACCACGAAGCGCCACCCTTCGCGGGCGGACCGTTCGGCCCAGGCGCGCACGGTGTCGGGCGGCATGCGCCCGCCGGCCTGCGTCATCGTGCGAAGATGCGGCAGCGCGCCGGTGTCGATCCGCGCCTGTTCGATCAGGTCGAAGCTGTGGGGGACGCCCGCGAAACTGGTGCATCGGGCGGCGGCGAACGCGTCCCAGAATTTCGCAGACGAGACGGAGTGGGGGTTGAGGACGATCCGGGCACCCGCGCGCAGGTGCGAATTGACCACCGACATGCCATAGGAATACTGGAACGGCAGCGCCATGACGGCCCGGTCGTCGGGCGCGATGCCCAGATACTCGACGATGGCATCGGCGTTCGACAGGATGTTGCGGTGCGAAAGCCGCACGCTTTTGGCCGCCCCGGTCGAGCCGGATGTCGAGAGCAGCACGGCCAGATCGTCGTGCAGGTCGGGCGCCGCCGCCCCGGTGATGTCCAGGCGGTCGGTGTCGGGCGCATAGACGTAGCTGACGGGGAATGGCTGGCCGGACGGGTCTGCCGCGGCATCGGCAAGGATGACGGGGCACTTCGCGGACAGGGCGGCCATGTAGGCCACGTATTGCCGGTAGTGGCCGGTGCATTTCAGCAGCAGGATGCCGCGCCCGGCGCCGAGGCGCGCGGCGAAGCCATCCACATCGGCCAGGAAATCGGCATAGCTGACGCGCAGACCGTCCGGTCCCGAGAAGGCGATGCGATCCGAACGGGAAAGACCCCAAAGATGCTGCGTCATGGAAGTCCCCCGTCTGCCGCAGCCCGAACGCGTCCTGTCCGCGCGGCCGAGGCGCGCAAGGCTGTGGCCGGCTGGTAGGGCGTCGCGGCGCGAAGTTCAAGAACGCGGGCGGACGGGGCCGGGCGATGCCGCCGGATCGAGCGTCGCGTAGGCTGCGCCGATGGCTTTGGCGGCATCTTGCAGGCGCGCCAGATGGTCCCTTGCCACCGCCTCGACCGGGCGGTCCCCGGCGTTCCAGACAAGGTTGACGGCCCCGACCGGCACGCCGTCCGCCAGGATCGGAACCGCGATGGCCGACGGCAATTCGCCGTAATCCACTGCCCGGCCCCAATGGCCCGCCGCCCGCGCCGCATAGCCCAGGGCGGCAACGGTCCTGAGACGGTCGGCCAATTGCGGCAAGGCGGCAATATCCTCGCGCGCGGATCGTCTGACCATGTCCTGCACCGCCTCGGCCCGCGCGGCTTCCGAAAGCGCGGACAGATACGCCGCCCCCAGCGCCGACAGGACGGGCGAGGGGCGGAAGCCCACCGCGTCGGGATAGACGCCGTGCTTTCTGAAAACGCGGGTCGTATCGACGATCTCGGTCCGCCCGCGGCCGATGCCGGCGGCCAGATCGACGCCCAGCCCGGTCGTTTCGGACAGATGCACGATGGCCGTCTTGCCGGCGGCCACCAGCCTGTCGACCGCATCGGGCAGGCCGCCCGGCTGCGGAAACCCCGAGCCCAGCCGATAGCGGCCGTCATTGCTGCGGCGGATCAGCCAGCGGCGGCTTTCCAGCGTCGCGCAGATCCGCAGCAGCGTGGGCTTGGACAGCCCCGTCTGCCTGGCGAGGGAGGCAAGCGAACTGGCGCCCGAGACATGCACCGCTTCAAGCACCGTCAGCCCGCGTTCGATGGATCGGTTGGTCTTGGTCATCTCGCTCGTTCCACCCAGTGTAACACGAAATCGACGGAAAGGCAGACGTTGCGTAACGTCGCTGCATCGCATGTCGAATCGGGGGATCGATCCGGCCGCGCCAGTCGCACCTTGGGAGGGGAACCGTGACGGATAACGGAAAATCGGCCTATCTGGATCACGCGGTCAGCGCGCTGTCCTTCGTCATCATCGGGGTGGTGTTCTACGTCTCGGTCTTCGGCGTCTTCTCGGATTCCTACCTGCGGGTCGGGATGCTGCTGGCGGGCGGTCTGCTGATCGTCCTGGTCGGATTGCGGCAATCGGCCGGCGCGCTGGACCGCGCCCTGCTGATCGCCGCCGCGATTGCCCTGGGGCTGAGCGTCTATCAGTATTTCCGCGCCGCCGAGGAGATCGAGACCGGCCTTTATTTCCTGACATCCGTGGACATCTGGATGGGCCTTCTGGGCCTTGCCGCGGTGATCGAGCTGACGCGCCGGTCGGTCGGGCTGGTGATGGCGGCGGTCGCGGGCATCCTGCTGGCCTATGGCGCGTTCGGCAACATGGCGCCCGGATTCCTCAGGCATGCGGGGATTTCCACCGAAGAACTGATGACCGTCCTTTGGTATTCGTTCGACGGCGTGTTCGGGCGGCCGATGGCCACCGTCGTCTCGACCATCCTGATCTTCATCGTCTTCGGCGCGCTGCTGGAACTGCTGGCCATCGACCTGGTGCTGGTGCGGCTGGCGATGGCGGCGACGGGGCGGATGCGGTCGGGACCGGCGGCGGCCGCGACCGTGGCCAGCGGGCTCTTCGGAACGATTTCGGGAAGCGCGGTCGCCAATGTGGTGGGGACCGGGGTGATCACCATTCCGCTGATCAAGAAGCGCGGCTTTTCGCCCCGCTTCGCGGCGGCGGTCGAATCGGCGGCATCCAGCGGCGGGCAGATCACCCCGCCGATCATGGGGGCCGTCGCGTTCATCATGGCCGACGTCACCGGCGTGCCGTATCTGACCATCTGCGCCGCCGCCGCCGTGCCGGCGCTGCTCTATTACGGCGGCCTGTTCGTCGCCATTTCCAGTGCCGCGCGCAACATGGATCTGGCCGACGAACCCCGGCCCGACATTTCGTTCAACTGGCGCGAACTGGTGCAGATGGCGGTGTTCGTGCTGGCCCTGGCGGGGATCGTCGTCACGATGGTGGGCGGCGCGTCGCCCGCCTATGCGGGGTTCGTTGGCGTCGCGCTGGCGGCGGTGATGGGCTTTGCCATTCGGCCCGACCTGCTGACGGACGGCGCGGCCTGGGGGCGGTTCGTGCGCTCGGCCGGGCTGATCTCGGCGCAGCTTGTGGTCATCGTGGGCGCGGTGGGCATCGTGATCGGCGTGCTGAACCTGACCGGCGTGGGCCTGCGCTTTGCGTCGCTGCTGGCCAGCCTGGCCGAGGATCAGCTGATCGTGTCGCTGATCCTGATGGCCATCGCCTGCCTGTTGCTGGGCATGGGGATGCCGACGGTGCCGGCCTATCTGATCATCGTGCTGGTGATGGGGCCGTCGTTGCAGCGGCTCGGCGTGCCGATCGTGCATACGCACATGTTCGTGCTGTATTTCGGGGTGCTGTCGGCGGTGACGCCGCCCGTGGCGCTGGCCGCCTTCGCCGCCGCCCCGATCGCCGGCGCCAGCCCGATGGCCACCGCGATCGAGGCGTCGCGCCTGGCGCTGCCCGGCTTCGTGATCCCGTTCGCCTTCATCTATCAGCCGGCGCTGCTGCTGGGCACCGGGTTCGGGCTGGGGGATTCGGCGCAGGCGATCTTCTTCGTGCTTCTGGCCACGATCCTGATCTCGCGCGCCTGCTATCCGCGCCCCAACAAGGCGTATATGGTGCCGGTGGGACTGGCGCTGGCCGCGGGGCTGATCTTCTTCGGGCCGGTCGTGTCCTGGATCGCCGCCGCCGCCGCCGTCGGGGTGATGTATCTCGACCGGCTGGATCTGACCGTCACCAAGCCGATTTCGTGAATTGCAAAAAGGGAGGACAACCATGAACACGACCCGTCTCAACCGGCGCACCGTCCTTGCGGGCACGGCCGCCGCCGCGACGCTGACCATGCTGCCGCGCGCCGCGATGGCCAAGGAATTGCTGCGGATGTCCACGCTGGGGCCGGGCACCAGCCCGAACTTGGTGATGACGACCTTCGCCAACATCATCAACAGGCAGATGCCCGATTACGAGATCCAGCTCAACGCGACGGGGGCCGCCACCCGGCACGTCCTGGAAGTGGCGATGGGCAAGACGGCGTTCTGCATGTCCTCGCCGGCGCTGCATGCGCTGATGGCCAATCAGCGCGCGATGTTCGAAAAGATCGACCAGGCGCCCGCCCTGGCCGAAAAGCTGCGCGCGGTGCTGAACTTTCCGATGGGCGTCTATCACGTCGCCGTCTACGAATCCTCGGGCATCACGTCGATGGAGGGGGCGAAGGGCAAGCGGGTGTTCCTCGGCCCGCCGGGCAGCGCGGCCTATACGACGATGGAAAGCCTGTTCGAGGCGGTCGCCGGGCTGAAGGCGGATGTCGATTACGAGGCGGTGAAGCTGGGCTGGGACGCCGCTGCCGCGTCGTTCCAGGACGGCAACCTCGAAGTCTATTGCAACCCGACCAACGCGCCCAGCCCGGTGCTGACCCAGATCGCCGTGACCAATCCGATCCGGTTCCTGGGCATTCCCGCCGACCGGCTGGAATCCGAGGAGATCAAGGCGCTGGCCAACCGCCCCGGCTTCGGTCTGGGCACGCTTCCGGTCGGGATCTACGGCGACAACCAGGCCAATACCGAAGACACCACGACGCTGCGCGTGACCGTCGGCATCGTCACCAACGAGGCCGCCGACGAGGAGATGATCTATCAGATGACCAAGACCTTCTTCGACGGCGTGGCCGACATGCGCGACAGCGCGCCCTGGCTTCAATCCATCACCCCCGAAGCGGCGGTCGAGGATCTGAACATGCCGCTGCATCCCGGATCGCTGCGTGCGTTGCAGGAAATGGGTGTGACGATACCGGATGTCGCCCGCGCGTGACCGAAACGGGCCGGGGCGCCGCCGCCCCGGCCACGACCCCCAGACAAAGCCGGACCATGACCAGGAACGTCCTTTTCATCATGTGCGACCAGTTGCGGTGGGATTACCTGTCCTGCACCGGCCATCCGCATCTGCACACGCCCAACATCGACAGGCTGGCGCAGCGCGGCGTCCTGTTCGACCGCGCCTATGTCCAGTCGCCGATCTGCGGGCCGTCGCGGATGTCCTTCTATACCGGACGCTACGTCAGTTCGCACGGCTCGACCTGGAATGGCATCCCGCTGAAGGTGGGCGAGATGACGCTGGGCGACCATCTGCGTCCCCTCGGCGTGCGTGCCGCGCTTTGCGGCAAGACCCACATGACCGCGGATGTCGAGGGGATGCGCCGCCTCGGCCTGGCCCCGGACAGCGAGATCGGCGCGCTGGTGTCCGAATGCGGGTTCGAACCCTACGAGCGCGAGGACGGGCTGCACCCCGACGGCCCGCGCTATCCGCGCAACGACGCCTATGACGCCTATATGAAGCGACGCGGCTGGCCGGACGAGAATCCCTGGCAGAGCGTCGCCAACAGTGCCGAGGAGGAGGACGGCACCATCCTCAGCGGGTGGTTCATGGACAATGCCGACAAGCCCGCCCGCGCCGCCGACGAGGAAAGCGAGACGCCCTATATCACCGGCCGCGCGATGGATTTCATCCGCGAGGCGGGCGATGCGCCGTGGTGCCTGCATCTGAGCTATATCAAGCCGCACTGGCCCTATATCGTGCCCGCCCCCTATCACGACATGTATGGCCCCGAAACGCATCTGCCGCCCGTCCGCAGCGAGGCCGAGCGCGCCGATCCCCACCCGGTCTATGGCGCCTTCATGGAAGAACGCGTCAGCCGCGCCTTCTGCGACGACGGCACGCGGACGCGGGTGCTGACGGCCTATATGGGGCTGATCAAGCAGATCGACGACCAGATGGGTCGGCTGATGGCGTTTCTGGACGAACGGGGTCTGACGGACGAGACGATGATCGTCTTCACCTCGGATCACGGCGATTACCTTGGCGATCACTGGATGGGCGAGAAGGAGCTGTTTCACGACGCGTCCGCCCGCATCCCGCTGATCGTCGTCGATCCGCGGCCCGAGGCCGACGCGATGCGCGGCCTGAAATCCGATGCTCTGGTTGAGGCCATCGACGTGGTGCCGACGATCCTCGACTTCTTCGGCGGCGAGGCCGTTCCGCATATCGTCGAGGGCAGATCGCTGCTGCCGATCCTGCACAAGCGGGCGGACAGCGTGCGCGACATCGCCGTGTCCGAATACGATTATTCGATGCGCGACGTGCGGCGGCGTCTGGGTGTCGCGGTCAAGGATGCCCGGCTGACGATGCTGTTCGACGGGCGCTGGAAATACATCTTCGCCGAAGGGTTCCGGCCGATGCTGTTCGATCTGGAAACCGACCCGGACGAGCTGACCGATCTCGGGGCCGATCCCGCCTGCGCCGACCGGATCGCCCGGTTCGAGCGGCGGTTCTTCGACTGGACGCGCCGCATTTCGCAGCGAACGACCCGGTCCGACGCATGGATTGCCGCGCGCGACACGGTTCTGGGCGAGGCCAAGGCAGGCATCCTGATCGGCTATCGCAACGAGGACGAGTTGCGCGACGCCCTGTCGGGGACCGAACACCGCGGGAAGAAGACCGGCAAGGTCCGCTGACCCGATGGGCCAGGCGAACGAGATCCTCGGGCGGCTGTCGCCGATCCGGCCGTGGTTCCGCGACCGGACGGCCGCATCGCTGAAGGCCGACGCGCTGGCCGGGCTGACCAACGCGACCATCGTGCTGCCGCAGGGGGTGGCCTTTGCGATCATCGCCGGGCTGCCGCCGGAATACGGGCTGTTCACGGCGATCGTCGTCACCGTCGTCGCGGCGCTATGGGGATCGTCGCGGGTCATGGTGTCGGGGCCGACGACGGCGATCTCGGCGGTGCTGTTCGCGTCGCTCAGCGGTCTGGCCTTGCCGGGCAGCGAAACCTATATCGCGCTGGCGCTGGCGCTGACGTTCCTGGTGGGGATCCTGCAACTGGCGGCCGGTCTGGCGGGGCTGGGCGGTCTGATCACGTTCATCTCGCATTCCGTGATCGTCGGGTTCACCGCCGCCGCCGCCGTCCTGATCGCCGTGTCGCAGCTGGGTCCGGCGCTGGGTCTTGCGGGCGGGACGGGCGGAGTGCTGCACCGGCTGGGCGGCATCGGCGCGCAGATCGGCGGCGTGAACGGCAACGCGGTCGCCGTCGCCGTCGTGACGCTGGCCAGCCTGATCGTCTCGGCCCGGATCAGCCGCCGTCTGCCCGGCTATATCATCGCCCTGGTGGCCGGGTCGCTGGCCGCCGTCGCACTGGGGGGCGAGGCGACGGGCGTGGCGACGTTCGCGCCGCTTGATGCGGTTCTGCCAGCCTTCGGCGTCCCCGACCTGCAACCGGCCACCGTCGGCGCGCTGTTGCCCGCCGCTGTCGCGGTGGCCTGCGTCGGTCTGCTCGAGGCGATCTCGATCGGGAAATCCTTCGCCATCCGGCGCGGCGAACCCTACGATTCCAATCAGGAGATGGTGGGGCAGGGCCTGTCGAACCTCACCGGCAGCTTCTTTCAGTGCTATGCCGGGTCGGGGTCGTTCACGCGGTCGGGCCTGAACGCGGAAAGCGGCGCGACCTCGCCGCTGTCGGCGATCTTCGCGGCGGGGTTCCTGGCGGTCCTGCTGGTGCTGCTGGCGCCCTTCGTGCGCTTCGTGCCGATGCCCGCGATGGCGGCGATCATCCTCTATGTGGCGTGGAAGCTGATCAACCTCACCGAGATCCGGCACATCGTCGCCACCAGCCGGTCCGAGACGCTGATCCTCGGCGCGACGTTCCTGACGGGCATCCTGTCGGAGCTGGATTTCGCCATCCTTGTCGGCGTCGTCGCGTCCCTGTCGGTTTTCCTGAACAAAAGCGCGCATCCCCTTGTCGCGGTGGGCGCCCCGACGGAAATGAACGGCCGCCGGGTGTTCATGAACGCCCGGACGTTCGACCTGCCCCAGTGCCCGCAGATCCGGTTCGTGCGGATCGAGGGGCCGCTGTTCTTCGCGTCCGTCGAGCATGTGGAGCGGGAATTCCGGCGGATGGAGCAGGAGGACGGCTTCAAGACCTGCATCCTGAACCTCAAGGGGGTCGGCAAGATCGACCTTGCCGGGGCCGACTTCATCCTTTCGGAAGCGCGGCGCGCACGGACGCGGGGCAACGACCTGCATCTGATCGTGGCCAATCCGGGGGTTCTGAAGGTGCTGGACCGCCTGCATTGTCTGGACGTGCTGGGCGCGCAGAACGTCCATCCGCACAAGTCCGGGGCGATCCGCGCCGCGGTGGCGCGGGCCTCCGATCCGATCTGCGCGGGCTGCGACATCCGCTGCTTCACCGAATGCAGCGCCAAGCCCGGCGCCTGACGCATAGCGCGGCGATGGACTTCGCGGCGGCATGCGCGATGATGCCTCGACGCCGGACGGGGGAACGCCGCCATGAAGACCATCCTTGTCGCGACCGACTTTTCCGAACGGTCCGACCGTGCGCTGCGGCGCGCCAAGCTGCTGGCGCGGCGCACTGGCGCGCGGCTGTCGCTGCTGCATGTCGTCGATGACGACCAGCCGCAAAGCATCGTCGATGTCGAGCGGGACGAGGCGACGCGGCTGCTGGACCGGACGGCGCAGACCCTGCGCGACATCGACGGGCTGGCCTGCGACACGCGGGTGGCGGCATCGGTGCCCTTCGCCGGGATCGCCCGCGTCGTGCGCGAGGTGGCGGCGGATCTGCTGGTCATCGGCCCCCATCGCCGTCAGGTGCTGAAGGACGTGTTCGTCGGCACCACCGCCGAACGGACGATCCGGTCGGTCGAATGCCCGGTGCTGATGGCCAATGCGCCGCCTGTAGGGCCATACCGGCACGTCATGCAGACAACCGATATGTCGGATCTGTCGGCCGATGCGCTGCGCCGGCTCGCGGCACTGGACCTGGCCGAGGATGGCGCAAGCACGCTGCTGCACGTTTTCGATGCGCCCGCGCTCAAGCTGGTGATGGCGTCGGCGCTGCCCGAACAGAGCCGCGACCACCAGCTCGACCTGGAGCGGGACAAGGCCAACCGGGCGCTGGCCGGGTTCGTGGAACAGGCCGGGCTGGACGGGGTTCTGCCGCTGGTCCGCTATGGGCCGTTCGCGGCCGCGCAGGAAATCCTGGGGGCGGCGCGGGCGGACCGGGCCGACCTGATCGTGCTGGCGACCCACGGGCGCACCGGGTTGAAACGGCTGCTGCTGGGCAGCGTCACCGAACGGGTGTTGCGGGGGGCCGCCGTCGATGTCCTGGCCATCCCGCCGAAGGCCGTCGCCTGACCGCCCCCGTCAGCCCCCCGGCCGGTCCGCGCCCAGATCGGCGGGGTCGATGCCGCGGCGCTCGGCGCTTGCTCGGACGGCGTCGCGCACCGTTTCGCTTCGCGCCAGCAGCGACCGGAAGCGGTCCTCGTCCAGTTCCAGGATGATCGACGGCGCGATCGCGCGCACCTCGATCCGGCGGGGGCGTTTCATCAGCACGGCCATCTGACCGAACATCTCGCCCCGGCCCAGACGCCAGGACTGGCCCGCACTTTGCAACTCGACCGCGCCCGAGGCGATGAAAAACACGCTTCGAGCGGCGTCGTCCCTGTGCAGCAGGACCGCCCCCGCATCGAGATAGCGCGTGCGCAGCGCCCGCCCGAGCGCCCGGAGCGCCGTGTCGTCCAGATCGGAAAACAGCGGAAACTGGCGCACCAGATCCGTCCGTTGCAGCGCCATGTCGAGACGCGGCCGCGCTTCGGCCCGCGCGCGGCGCGCGGCCAGATCCTGCATCAGTGCGGTAAAGGCCTCGGCGCCGATCAGGCCGTCGTCGCGCATGGCGGCGTATTCGCGTTCTTCCAGCCGCAGGGCGGTGCGACGGATGAAGCGGCGTTCCAGCTTTTCGGCATAGCCCGGATATTGTAGGCGCAGCCCCTCCAGCGCGGTTTCGACGCCCTCGATCCGCCGCGCGACCAGTTCGTGCAGCAGATCGGCTACCCGCCGCCCGTGGATGCGGCGGATGCGGCCGTCGATGAAGGCGTCGAGATCGCGCAGGATCAGGCGCTGCGACAGCAGCAATTCGAACCGGTCGGCGGTCATCCGCATCAGCGGGCCGGACAGGTTCAGCCGGTTGCGCAGCGTCACCGCCGCCCGGAACGCGCGGCCGTATCCCACCGCGCGCCGCGCCGCGCGTTGATAGCCCGCGCGCCCGCCGGACCGGGCGGCCTCGATCAGGCGGTCGGCGTTCGACAGGATCTCGACCGCCATGCGCGCGGAAATCGTCCGCTCGCGGGTGCGGGCGAGGATCGTCTCGCGCTCGAACCCCGCAAGCGCGATCAGGCCCAGCGTGATGCGGTCGCGGTCGAGGATGTTCTCGCTGGCTTCGGCCGCCTCGACCGCGTCCTTCAGACGCTCGCCGAAACGCTTGGCTTCGGACCGCACGATGTCGTGGGTCAACGCGTAGGCTTCGGTCGTGTGCGCCACTTCCTCGCGCACGGTCTGAAGCGACACGGCGACGACCTGCCGCGACACGGCCTCGTCGATGGGCGACAGACGGTCCAGCCCCAGCCAGCCGATCACCGGGCGCAGCGTCACCCCCTGCACCAGCAGCGTGAACAGCGTGAAGCCGGTGGCCAGGATGCCGACCAGGCGCCGCACCTCGGCGGGGACGGCGGCGCTTTCGGTCACGGCCAGCGCCAGCGCCAGCGTCACCGCGCCGCGCAGGCCGCCCCACAGGATCGCGGCGCGATATTGCCGGTCCACGACCGGCGAAAGGCGCAGCCGCGTCAGCAGCGGCAGCAACCCCCAGAGGATCGCCGCGCGCGCCGCGATGGCCGCCGCGACGATGACCGCGACCAGCGCGAAATCGGTGGCGCGGATGTCCTCCAGCAGGCGCGGGATCAGCAGGGCGGCAAGAATGAAGATCAGCGCGCCCGCCCAATGCGCCAGCAGATCCCACACCTCGCGCAGGTTGGTCCAGGCTTGCGGGGGCAGGCGGCCCGGCCCGGTCAGGTTCAGCGTCAGCCCCGACACCACCACGGCGATCACGCCCGACGCGCCGACAAGCTGTTCGGCGGCGATATAGACCAGATAGGGCAGCGCGACCGAGACCGAGATCAGCGCCAGATCGTGCCGGCCGAACAGCGCCATCACCCAGACGGCAAGCCGCGCCGAAAGCCAGCCCATCGCCGCGCCGCCGAAGATCAGGAACGGAAACCGGGCCAGCGCCTCGCCCAGTTGCGGGGCGGGCATCCCGATGGCGACGAAGCCCATGAACACCCCGAAAAGCGCGATGGCCGCGGCGTCGTTCAGCAGGCTTTCGCCCTCGATGATGCGCGCCAGCCTGCGCGGCGCCGAGATGGACCGGAAGATCGACACGACCGCCGAAGGATCGGTCGTGGACACGATCGACCCGACCAGCAGGCAGACGGCCAGCGGCAGCGCGCCCGCCCAGGACAGCGCATAGCCGATGCTGAATGTGGCCGCGACCACCGCGACCACCGCCAGCACCAGGATCGGCACCCAGTCGTCCAGCATCCGCCGCAGGTTCATTTCCAGCGTGACCTGAAACAGCAGCGTCGGCAGAAAGACGTAGAGGAACACGTCCGACCGGATCGGCAGGGCCAGGATCACCTCGGCCACGGGGTTCAGCGCGTCGGTCAGATCGGTGCGCAAGAAGAAGATCGCCCCCGATCCGATCAGCAGCCCCACCACCGCAAGGATCACCGTGAAGGGCAGGCGCAATCGCGCGGCCAGCGGTTCGGCCGCGCCGATGACGAGGAACAGCGCGGCGATGACCGCGGTGACAAGGACGATGCTCATGTCACGGCAAGGTCGGCCGTCTTGTCCGTGTCAGGCGGCCCAGCCCGATGCCCGCCAGCATCGCGGGAACGAAGACCAGCGTTCCGGGCGCGGCCAGCGGCAGCGCCGTCCAGGCGGGGCCGGGGCAGAAGCCGCCGATGCCCCAGCCGATGCCGAACAAGGCCGCGCCGCCCAGAAGCCCGGCGTCGATGGACCGCGCGGCAGGCAGATCGAAGCGGTCCAGCAGAACTGGCCGGTCCCTGCGCCAGGCCAGCCGATAGCCGATGAACGCCGTCAGCACCGCGCCGCCCATCACGAAGGCCAGACTGGGATCCCACGCGCCCGCGATGTCGAGAAAGTTCAGCACCTTGGCCGGATCCGCCATGCCCGACAGGATCAGGCCCGTGCCGAAGACCAGACCCGACAGGAAGCCGAAGACGGTCCGCATCACGCCGCCCCCGTCCCGTGCCGCAGCACGAAGACGGTCGCCGCCGCGAAGGCCATGAACGTCGCCACCGCCGCCAGCGACCGGGGCGACAGCCGCGCCAGCCCGCAGACGCCGTGCCCCGAGGTGCAGCCCGATCCCAGTGCCGTGCCGATGCCGACAAGCAGCCCGGCCAGCGCCATGCCCGCAAGGTTGTCGCCGACCGTCTGCTGCGGCAGGCTGCCCGTCGCCACAATCCATGCCAGCGGCGCCGCCAGAAGGCCACCGATGAAGGCGATCCGCCAGCCGCGATCGGGCCCCGCGACGGACCCGGCGGTGATGCCGACGATCCCCGCGATCCGGCCGAACAGCGCCATGACCATGACGGCGGACAGCCCGATCAGCACGCCGCCCGCCAGCGCGGCCCAGGGGGTGAAGTCGGTCGGGATGACGGGTGGCATGGCGGCTCCTTCGGGCGGGCGGTGCGGGTCACATCCGAAATCCGCCGAAGGGCGCCCCCTGTCAATCCGGCAAGGCCGCGCGATCCGCGATCAGGCCGCGCCGCGCGCCGGGAAAAGCCCCGCCAGCCCTTCGGCCGACGCGTCGCACAGCCCGCGTTCGGTGATCAGCCCGGTGACGAGCCGCGCCGGCGTCACGTCGAAGGCGGGATTGCCCGCCGGGGTGCCTTCGGGGGTGACGCGCACGCGGCCGAGCGTGCCGTCGTCCAGCGCGCCCTGCACATGCGTCACCTCGCGCGGGTCGCGATCCTCGATCGGGATGTCGCGCAGCCCGTCCGTCATCGTCCAGTCGATCGTCGAGGACGGCAGCGCGACATAGAACGGCACATCGTTGTCCCCCGCCGCCAGCGCCTTGAGATAGGTGCCGATCTTGTTGCAGACATCGCCCCGCGCGGTCGTGCGGTCGGTGCCGGTGATGACCATGTCCACCAGCCCCTTCTGCATCAGGTGCCCGCCGGCATTGTCGGTGACGAAGGTATGCGGGATGCCGTGCGCGCCCAGTTCCCAGGCGGTCAGCGCGCCCTGGCTGCGCGGCCGCGTCTCGTCCACCCAGACATGCAGGGGGATGCCCGCATCGGCGGCCTGATACATCGGGCTGGTGGCGGTGCCCCAATCCACCGTGGCGATCCAGCCCGCGTTGCAATGGGTCAGAAGGCGAACGGGTTCGCCCCTGGGCTTGCGGGCGGCGATGCGGCGGATCAGGTTCAGCCCGTGCACGCCGATCAGGCGGTTGCATTCCACGTCGTCGTCGGCGATCCGGCGCGCCAGCGTCAGCGCGGCATCCGCCCGGTCGCCCGCTGGCAGCGGGGCCACGGCCGCGCGGCAACGGTCCAGCGCCCATGCGAGGTTGATCGCCGTGGGGCGGGTGGCGTTCAGCACGGCGCAGGCTTCCGACAGGGCCGCATCGGACGGATCGCGCGCCATCTGCCTTGCCACGCCATAGGCGGCGGTGGCGCCGATCAGCGGCGCGCCGCGCACCCACATGTTGCGGATCGCCGTGGCGAAATCGTCCAGCGTCTCGATCCGGGCGATGCGGAAATCGTGGGGCAGCCATCGCTGGTCGATGATCCGCACCGCGCCGTCTTCGTCCCAGATCGAGCGGAAGGGCTTGCCGTCAACCTTCATGCGGTGTCCTTTGTCGTCAGATCACGCCATCGTCTGCCCCAGACGTAACGGACGCAAGACTCGATCCGCAAGGAACCACGATGACCGCATGGCAGAACGAAAGAACGGTCGAGGACGTGGCCCACGGCATTCGCCGCCGCGTGTTCGAGCATACGATCCGCAACAACGGCGGCTATCTCAGCCAGGCCTGTTCGGCGGCCGAGCAGTTGGCATGGCTCTATCACGACGAATTGCGGTTGGGGCCGCCGACGCTGCCGATGATCCCCGAACCCTTCGGCGGCGTGCCGTCGGCGGACAATGCCGGTTATCGGACCGGCGCGGGCTATAACGGCCCGGCGGCGCCGCAATACGACCGGCTGTTCATCGCGCCCGCGCATTACGCGCTGGTCGCCTATGCGACGCTGATCGAGACCGGGCGCATGGCCCCCGAGGGGCTGGAGATGTTCAACCGCGACGGTTCCAGCGTCGAGATGATCGGCGCGGAACATTCGCCGGGCATGGAGGTGCACAACGGCACGCTGGGCATCGGCCTTTCGACCGCCGCCGGCCTGGCCTGGGGCCGCGCGCGGCGCGGCGACACGGGCCGCACCTGGGTGTTCATGTCGGACGGCGAGGTGCAGGAAGGCCAGACATGGGAAGCGATCCAGGCCGCCGCCCATCACCGCATCGACAGCCTTTACGCCATCATGGACGTGAACGACCAGCAATGCGACGGCGCCATGTCCAGCGTCATGGACGTGCGCGACATCAAGGCCAAGATCGAGGCGTTCGGCGGCGTGGCCGTCTGGATCGACGGGCACGACCCGGACGCCATGCGCCGCGCCGTGGCCATCCCGCACGAAGGCAGACCACTGATCCTTCTGGCGCGCACCGACCCCGCGCGGGGGATGCCGCCGCTGATGGCCCGCTTTCCGCGCCTGCATTACGTGCGCTTCAAGTCCGCCGAGGAACGCGCGCGGATGAACCGCGAGATCGCCGAGGCGCTGGGAACGGACCCCGTTTCGCTGGAGGATGCCTGATGCCCGAAATGGTCAACCGCCCCTACGAGGCCGCGTTCGAGGCGCATGCGCTGGCCAACCCCGACGTGCTGTGCCTGTCGGCGGATCTCACCTCGTCGTGCGAGATCGACCGCTTCCGCGACAACCATCCCGATCGTTTCCTCAGCCTCGGCATGGCCGAGCAGAACATGCTCAGCTTCGCGGGCGGTCTGGGGCTGGCGGGGTTCCGGCCGTTCCTGCACACGTTCGGCGTCTTTCTCTACCGGCGTCCCTACGATCAGCTTGTGGCGTCCATCGCCTATCCCCGCCGCAAGGTCCGGCTGATGGGGTTTCTGCCGGGCGTGACCACCCCTGGCGGCATGACGCATCAGGCGATCGAGGACATATCGGTCATGCGGTCGATCCCCAACATGACGGTGCTGGAAACCGGCGACGCGACCGAGGTGGAAAGTATCTGCGCCGCCGCCGACAGCATCGACGGGCCGGTCTATGCGCGCGTGCTGCGCGGATCGGTGCCGCGCCTGTTCGACACGCCCATCGAGGTGGGAAAGATGCGCGAGCTTGCCCATGGCGGCGACGTTCTGGTCGTGACCGCCGGCATCGCGACCGAAGAAGCCATGCGCGCCCGTGCCGCGCTGGACCGGGCCGGGCTGTCGGTGCGGCACCTGCATCTGAACACGATCAAGCCCTTCGACGCGGCGGCTCTTCTCGACCATATCGGATCGGTCCGGCACGGCGTCGTCACGCTGGAAAACCATGTGACCGAGGGCGGGATCGGATCGCTGGTGGCCGAGACGATGGCCGATGCCGGGATCGGCAAGCGGCTGGTGCGGCTGGGGCTGCGCGACACCTATGCGCATGGCGGATCGCGCGCCTATCTGATGCGGTATTACGGACTGGACGCGCTGGCGCTGGTGCGCGGGATCGAGGGGCTGGTCGGAGAGGAGTTCGGCATCGCCGAGCGGGATCTGGACGCCGCGCGCATCGACGCCGTGCATTCCGACGTCAAGGCCGAGGCGCTTTGACCGACCGCTTCGCCGTCACCTATCGCATCCTGGCCGGAACCGAGCCCGAGGCGCGGGCGCGGGCCGAGGCCATCGCGCTGGAACAGACGGTCGAGATCCCGCGCGACGCGGTGCCGCCCGGCTTTGTCGAGGATACGATCCTCGGCCGGGTCGAGGATGTGGCGCCCGAGGACGGCGCCTTCGTCGCGCGCATCAGCTACAGCCTTGAGAGCTGCGGCGAGGAGCTGCCGCAGCTTTTGAACGTCATCTTCGGCAATTCGTCGATCCAGAAGGGGCTGAAGGTGACGGCGCTGGATCTGGGCCCGCTGGCACGCGCCCATCCGGGGGCGAATTTCGGCATGGAGGGGCTGCGCGATCTGACGGGCGCGCGCGGCCCGCTGATCGTGCCGGTGCTCAAGCCGCAGGGATCGACGCCCGAACGGCTGGCCGGGATCGCGGAGCTTTGCGCGCGGGGCGGCGCGCATATCGTCAAGGAAGACCACGGCCTGACCGATCAGCCCTGCGCCCCCTTCCGCGACCGGGTGCGGCGCATCGCCGATGCCGTGGCCCGCGCCAATGCGGCGAGGGGGGGCCGGACGCTCTATTTCCCCAACATCGCCGGCCATCCCGAGGATCTGGAGGCGCTGGCGGATTTCGCCGAAGATGCGGGTGTGGACGGGTTTCTGGCGATGCCGGGGCTGTTCGGCTTCGGGCTTGTGCGGCGGCTGGCACGACGAAAGCGGCCGCTGCCGGTGATGACGCATCCCAGCTTTCTGGGGCCTTACGTCCTGTCGTCCGATACCGGGTTCAGCCACGCGATGATGTTCGGCACATTGCAGCGGCTGGCCGGGGCCGACATTTCGGTGTTTCCCAATGTCGGCGGGCGTTTCGGGTTCTCGGCGGCGGAATGCGCCGACATCGCGTTGGCCTGCCGCGCGCCCGAAGGGATCGGCCGGCCGATCCTGCCCGGTCCCGGCGGCGGCATGACCCTGGACCGGGCCGACGAGATGCGCGCGATGTATGGCGACGACGCGGCCTTCCTGCTGGGGGGCAGCCTGCTGCGCGAAGGGGACCGCATGGGCGATGCCATAGCCCGTCTGCGCGCCCGGCTTGAAAAGTGACGCCGCCCGGCCGTCAGGTCCGCACCCGGAAGGCCGCCCGGCGCAGCGCCACGGCCATCACCGCGATCGCCAGACCGTAGGGCAGGGCCTCGGTCAGTTGCTGCGGCAAGCCGAAGACCTGCGCGCGCACGGCCAGCGCGTCGATCAGGCCGAAAAACAGCGCGGCGGGCAGGATCCAGACGGGGCGCCCGGCGCACATCATCACGATGACCACCGCGATCCAGCCGCGCCCCGCGCTCATCCCTTCGGTGAAAAGCGAAACGTTCGAGATCGACAATTGCGCCCCCGCCAGGGCGCAAAGCGCGCCGCTGCCCAGAACCGCGACCGTGCGGATCCGTTCGGGCGCCACGCCCAACGTCCGCAAGGCCGCGGGATTGTCGCCGGCCGCCCGCATGCGCAGCCCCAGACGGTGCCGCGTCAGGCCCCAGGCCAGCAGCGGCACCAGCGCCAGCGCCGCCCAGAACAGCACCGATTGCCCCGACAGCAGCGGACCGAGGCTCGCAACCGCGTCGATGCCCGGCAGCGCGATGCGCGGCAGGGTGGCGATGGCCGGATCGTCGAACTGGCCGCGCTGGTCGAAGATGGCGCGCAGCAGAAACGCCGTCAGCCCGGCGGCCAGGATGTTCAGCCCGATCGACACGACGATGTCGTCGCCGCCCCGGCGCACCCCCACCCAGGCATAGAGCGCCCCCGCCGCCAGCCCCGAAGCCACGGCCGCGCCGAGGCCGCCCAGCCAGTGCGCGGTGAAATAGCTGCCCACCACCGCGAAGAACGCGCCGATCAGCATCATTCCCTCCAGCGCGATGTTGAACACCCCCGCCCGGTGGCACAGCGCACCGCCGAGGGACGCCAGCAGCAGCGGCGTGACGAAGCGCGGGACGGATTCGAAGAACGTGGCGTCCCAGATCATCGGCCGCGCCCCGGCATCGGCGACCGGCCCGACCCCGCCAGCCACAGGATCGCCAGCGCGATGACGATCTGCGCGGATTCGCGCGGAATGCCGGCCACGCGTTCCATTCCGCCGGCCCCGGTCGCCAGCACCGCGAAGATCAGCGCCGCGACGGGGACGCGCCACGGCACCATTCCGGCCAGAAGCACCGCGACGATCCCCGTCCAGGCATAGAGCGGCTGGGTCAGCATCCCGTCCACATAGCGCTGCGCGAAGCCGAAGACCGCGGTGAACCCGGTCAGCCCGGCAATGGCCCCGCTGAGAAACAGCGCCTGATAGCCCAACCGCCGCGTCGGCATACCCTGCGCGCGGGCAAAATCCGGCGCCAGCCCCTGCATCCGCAGACGATAGCCGAAGACGGTGTAGCGGTCGGCAAGGATCGCCAGCAGCGCCACGGCGACCGTCAGGAAGATGCCGTAATCCAAAATCGTGCCGTCGAAGCGCGGCAGCCGCGCCGCGCCGTCGATACGGTGGGTCTGCGCGCTGCCCGAAGCCACGTCGCGCAGGGGATGCGAGGCCAGCCAGGATGCGAACTGCACCGCCGGATAGTTCAGCAGCAGCGATCCGACCAGCAGCGGCACCCTCAGCCCCCGGTCGAGCCACAGCGCCAGCATCCCCCAAAGCCCGCCCGCGACCGTCGCCGCCAGCAGCGCGGCGGATGCGACGGCCCAGCCGGGCAGCGGCGCGTATATGCCGACCAGCGCCGCCGCCAGCGCCCCCAGCACCAACTGCCCCTCGCCGCCCAGATTGATCAGGCCGGCCCGGAACGCCACCAGCACGGCGATGGCCATTCCCAGCAGGATCGACGCGCGCGACAGCGTGGACCACAGATTGAACAGGTTGCGCCCCCCGAACGCCCCGTCCAGAAACCCCAGGGCGACGGCGCGCAGGCCGGGCACCAGCGCGATCAGCGCGAGGGCCGCAAGCGGCACGATCCAGCCCCGGCGCGTCACGCGGCCCCCGCCATCGCCCGGCCGACGCGGGCGATGTCCAGATCGGCCCGGTCGAGAAGCGCCTGCATTCGGCCATCGTGAAGCACCGCCAGACGGTCCGACAGGGCGAAAAGCTCGTCCAGCTCGGAGCTGACGAATACCACCGCCGCGCCCGACCGCGCGGCCTCGAGAAGACGGTCTTGGATGAAGCGGATCGCGCCGATATCGACGCCCCAGCAGGGATTGTGCGCCACGATCAGCCGCGGTTGCCCGGCCAGTTCGCGGGCGACGACGATCTTCTGCTTGTTGCCGCCCGACAGGTCCGCGGCGCGTTGCGCGGGGCCGGTGGCGCGGATGTCGTAGCGCGCGATCAGGTCGCGTCCGAACGCGGCCACGGCGGTCAGCCGCCGGAACGGGCCGCGCGCGAAAGGCGGCTGCGCCTCGCGTCCGGCGACGGCGTTCTCGGCCAGGCTGGCATCGACGGCCAGTCCGGCGCGCATCCGGTCCTCGGCCATATAGGCCAGACCCGCCGCACGCCGCGCGGCCACATCCGCGCGGGTGATGTCGATGCCGTCCATCGCGATCTGGCCGCTTGCCGCCGGGCGCAGACCCACCAGCGTTTCGACCAGCGGCCCCTGCCCGCTGCCGGCCACGCCGGCGATGCCCAGGATCTCGCCGGGCCGCAGGTCCAGATCGACGGGGCCGACCGGCCGCTCGCCCGCGCGGGGCGCGCAATGCAGATCGCGCAGCGCCAGCCGCACGCCCGCCCCGGCATGGTTGCGCTTGGCGACCGGGGCGATGTCGTGCCCGACCATCAGGCGGGCGATTTCCGCCGCCGACGTGTCCGCCACCGCGCGGTCGGCCACCACCGCGCCGCCGCGCATGACCACCACGCGGTCGGCATGGGCCGTCACCTCGGGCAGCTTATGGGTGATGACGACGACCGCGCGCCCTTCGTCGGCCAGCCCGCGCAGCATGGCGAACAGCGCGCCGGCCTCCTGCGGGGTCAGCACGGCGGTCGGTTCGTCCAGGATCACGACGCGGGCCTGACGGTACAGCAGCTTGACGATCTCGATCTGCTGGCGCGTGGCGACGGGCAGATCGCGCACGCGGACATCCAGCGGCAGGGCAAAGCCGAACCGCGCCATCACCGCCGCCACTTCGCCCGCCCGCGCCGCAAGCTCGATGCGCCCCAGCCGCCCCGGACCCTCGGCGCCGACGATCACGTTTTCCAGAACGGTAAGGTCGTCGAACAGCATGAAATGCTGATGCACCATGCCGAAGCCGTGGGCGATGGCGTCGGCCGCATCGGCGAAGAACCCCGTGCCCGCATCATGGTCGAGCCGCCCGGCCTCCGCACGCAGCAGGCCGAAAAGCACATTCATCAGCGTCGTCTTGCCCGCGCCGTTCTCGCCCACCAGCGCCAGAACCTCGCCCGGAATCAGGTCGAGCGAAACGTCGCGCAGCGCATGGGTGTCGCCGAACCGCTTGTCGATGCCGCGCAGGCGGCAGACCGCCCCCGGCAGGCCGTCACCCGGCAAGGGTCAGTCCGCGGCCATCGGATCGGCGACCGTCAGGCTGCCGTCCACGATCTGCGCCGCCAGATCGCGCACCTGCGCCACGATCTCGGGCCTGTCGGCGACCAGACAGCCGCTTTCGGCCAGTTCCGCGTCGGGCAGCAGCGAAATCGCGCCCATGCCGCCCTCGGCCAGACCGTAGGTGGCGACGAACGACCGCTCGCCCGCGAGGATGCGGTCGATGGATGTCCCGATCACCTCGTCCACCCGCTTGAGTGTGCCGTCGAGGATGCGGCCGGGCGCCGCTGGACAATGGTTCACATCCACCGTCGTGACGGTGAAGCCCTGTTCCTGCGCCGCCTCGAACACGCCGAAATCGCCGCCCGCCGTGGCCGAGAAGATCACGTCGGCCCCGCCCGCGGCCAGCGCCAGCGCCTGTTCCTTGGCGCGCACCGGATCGGCGAAGGGGTTCTGGCCGCCGACCCATCGCACCTCGGACTGCGTGTCGGGGGCGACGTGGCGGGCCCCGGCCGCGAAGGCGTCGGTATAGCGGTGCAGGAACGGGATATCTATGGCCGAGACCACGGCGACCTTGTCCGCCTGCGATGCAAGCCCCGCCACGGCCCCCATCAGAAAGGCGGATTCGTGTTCACGAAAGACGGCGCAGCTGATGTTGTCGGGCCGGTCGTCCCAGATGCACTGATCGACGATCAGGAACTGGGTGTCGGGATAGAGCGGCGCGATGTCGCGCAGGATGTCCGAAAACTCGAACCCCAGCACCACCACGATGTCGGCCCCGTCATTGGCCGCGGCGCTGACGTTTTCCAGACGCGATTGCGGCGTGTCGCTTTCGATGACGACCGCGCCGGCGTCATGGGCATCGGCGGCGGCGCGGATCCCGGCCTCGCCCATCTGAAGGAAGGGGTTCAGGCCGATAGGATCGGGCGAGACGTAATAGAACGTCCGGTCCTGCGCGAAGGCGCCGGCAACGCCCAGCCCCGCCGTCAGCGTGGCGGCGGCGATGCATCGGTCAAGTATCATCGAACAACTCCGGTCCTGCTGGCGGTGCGGCCCGTCCGCCATACGGCGGCAAAGCCTAGGGTCACAGATCGCCGCTGTCCAGCATCCGCGCGATCAGCGTGCCGATGGTGCCGGCGATGGCTTCGGTGGCGGCGACGATCTGCTCGACGGTGTCGGGCTGCTGGTCCGGCCCGCCGGTCGCGGCATTGGCGATGGCCGACAGTCCCAGCACGCGCATCCCCGCATGGTTCGCGGCCACCACCTCCAGTACGGTGGACATGCCCACCGCGTCGCCGCCGACAAGGCGCATGAACCGCCGCTCGGCGCTGGTTTCCAGCGCGGGGCCGTGACAGCCCGCATAGACGCCCGTCCGAAGGTCGATCCCCAATGCTCGCGCGGCCCCTTGCACGGCGCGCAGCAGGTCCGGGTCATAGGCGCGGCTGAGATCGGGAAAGCGCAGCCCGAGTGCCGGATCGTTCGGACCGGCCAGCGGGTTCAGCCCCGTCAGGTTGATGTGATCCGCGATGGCCATGAGCGCGGGGACGGGAAAGGCGGGGTTCAGGCCCCCGGCGGCGTTCGTGACCACCAGCGTTTCGCATCCCAAGGCACGCAGGACATAGACGGGCAGCACGATGTCGTCGGGATGCCAGCCCTCATAGGCATGCAGGCGTCCGCTGAGCCCGGCGACGGGCCGCCCGCGCAGATGGCCCAGCAGCAATTCCCCCGCATGGCCCGGCGCGGTCGAGACGGGAAAATCCGCGATCTCGCCATAGGGGATCCGCGCCGCGGTCTCGATTTCGTTCAGGAACGGCGCAAGGCCGGTGCCGGCGACGAGGCCCAGCACGGGCCGGGCATCCGTCCGGGCGCGGATGCTGTCGGTCGCGCGTTGCAGGCGGCGGGGAAAATCGGGGCGCATGACGTCCTTTCGCCGGTCAGGATTTGCCGTTGCCGGGGCGGGCGCGTTCCAGCATCCCGAAAAGGTCGCGCGCGTCGTCGGGATCGGCGATGATGTCGAGGCATTCGTAATCGCCGGTATCGTCCAGCCGGTCGCGGACATAGCGCAGCGCCGAGAAATCCTCGATCGCGAAACCCACGCCGTCGAAAAGGGTGATCTGCCGGTCGGACGTGCGGCCCGGTGCCGCGCCGGTCAGCACCTGCCACATCTCGGTCACGGGAAAATCGTCGGGCATCTGCTGGATCTCGCCCTCGATCCGGGTCTGGGGCGTGTACTCGACGAAGACGTCGGACCGGGCCAGGATGTCGCGGTGCAGCTCGGTCTTGCCGGGACAGTCGCCGCCGATGGCGTTGATATGCACGCCGCTGCCGACCATGTTGTCGGTCAGGATCGTCGCATATTGCTTGTCGGCCGTGCAGGTGGTGACGATCTGCGCGCCCTCGATGGCCTGTTCGGCGGTCTTGCAGGGCGTCAGGACGAAACCGCGGTCGCGCAGGTTGGCGACGGTCTTTTCCGTGGCGCGGGCGTCGATGTCGTAAAGGCGCAGTTCCTCGATGCCGCAGACCTTGCGCATGGCCAGCGCCTGAAATTCGGACTGCGCGCCGTTGCCGATCATCGCCATCGTCCGCGATCCTTTCGGCGCAAGGTGGCGGGCCACCATCGCGCTGGTCGCCGCGGTGCGCAAAGCGGTCAGCATCGTCATTTCCGACAACAGCACCGGATAGCCGGTATCGACGCGCGCCAGCAGGCCGAAGGCGGTGACGGTCTGCAATCCCTCGCGCGTGTTCTTGGGATGGCCGTTGACGTATTTGAAGCCATAGACCTCGCCGTCCGAGGTGGGCATCAGTTCGATCACGCCCACGGCCGAATGGCTGGCGACGCGCGGGGTCTTGTCAAAAAGGGGCCAGCGGCGGAAATCGTCCTCGATATAGCGGACAAGATCGGCCAGCATCGTCTCGACGCCGATACGGTGGATCAGCTTCATCATGTTCGCGACGCTGACGAAGCGGATGAAGGCCAGGTCGGACGGGGCGGGCGCGGGCCTGAAGTCGGACATGGGCGGTCTCACGAATGGCTGTGCGTCGGGCGGTCGAAGACGCTGCGCCCGAACAGCGACGCCGCAAGATCGACCATCAGCGACGCGGTGCGCCCGCGATCGTCGAGAAACGGGTTCAGTTCGACCAAATCCAGCGACGTGACGAGGCCGCTGTCATGCAGCATCTCCATCGTCAGATGCGCCTCGCGGAAGGTGGCGCCGCCCGGAACGGTGGTGCCGACGGCGGGCGCGATGGACGGGTCGAGGAAATCCACGTCGAGCGAGACGTGCAGCATGCCGCCGGCGCGTTCGACCCGGCCCAGAAACTCGGCCAGCGGCGCCGCGATGCCGCGTTCGTCGATCTGGCGCATGTCGATGGCGGTCATGCCGCGCGCGGTAATCGCCTCGCGTTCGGGGCGATCGACGGAACGCAAGCCGATGAAGCAGACGTTTTCGGGCGGGACCGTCGCCGCCGGGGGCGGAAAGCCGTCGAAACCGGGCTGCCCGGTGACATAGGCGATGGGCGTGCCGTGCAGGTTGCCCGATGTCGTCGTGTGCGGCGTGTTGATGTCGGGATGCGCGTCCAGCCACAAAACGAAAAGCGGGCGGTCCAGCGTGGCGGCATGGGCCGCGACGCCGGCCACGCTGCCCAGCGACAGCGCATGGTCGCCGCCCATGAAGACCGGAAAGCCCGCTTTCATCGCGTCGCCTGCGGCGTCGGTCAGCATCCGCGTCCAGGCGATGGTTTCCTCGCGGGCGTGAATCCGGCCCGCCGGCGCGTCGGCCACCCATACGGGACCGTCGAGATTGCCGCGATCCTCGACCTGCCAGCCCAGTTCGGCCAGCGTTTCGGCGATGCCGGCGGTGCGATAGGCGTCCGGCCCCATGACGCAGCCCCGCCGCCGCTTGCCGCAATCCATGCCGGCGCCGACCAGGATGCAGGTGCGCGCGGTCATCGCGCCGCTTCCGCGACGGCCGCGGTGACGATGACCTCGACCAGCAGGTCGGGCCTGGCCAGCCGCGCCTCGCCGCAGGCGCGGGCGGGCGCATGGTCTTCGGGCACCCAGGCGTCCCAGACGGCGTTCATCGCCTCGAAATCGCCCATATCGGCAAGCCAGACGATGGCTTGCAGGATGTGCGCCTTCGACGATCCGGCCTCGTCCAGCAGCGCCTCGACACGGGCGAGGCAGTCCTTCGTCTGCGCCGTCACGTCCGCGCCGCTGCCGACCTGTCCGCACAGATAGACGTTGCCGTTGTGCCTGACGATCCGGCTCATGCGGGGCCCCGTGTGATGGCGTTCGATCATCGTCTCTCCCTGAATGGCACGATTGCGGGGCGCATCGTCGCGCCTTGCGTGCCGCAACCCTATGCGTCCATCGGGGCAGGGCGCAACGGGCGAAGCCGTGTCGGCGGCAAGGGGCAGGCGGACGCCCCTCAGCCCTTGCCCGGCAGCATCCCGGCAAGAACCTGACGGGCCGAACCGCGGATCATCCGGCGTTCCTCGGGATCGCCCTTGATCACGGCCTTCATGTAATTGACGGCCTGACCGACCTCGATATGCGGGGGCAGGGGCGGCACTTCGGGGTCTGTCCTGACCTCCAGCACGACCGGACCCGGATGGGCCAGCGCCTCGTCCCAGGCGGGGCCCAGCCTTTCGGGATCGTCCACGAAGATGCCCTTGAGGCCGATCAGCTCGGCGAACTTGTGATAGGGAACGTTGGGCAGGGTCTGGCTGGCGGCGAATTTCGGATTGCCTTCCATCACGCGCTGCTCCCATGTCACCTCGTTCAGATCCTGGTTGTTGAAGACGCAGACGACGAAATGGGGGTTCGACCAGTCCTTCCAGTATTTCGCGGCGGTGATCAGCTCGGCCATGTTGTTCATCTGCATGGCCCCGTCGCCCACAAGGGCCACAACGGGACGGTCGGGATGCGCGAACTTCGCCGCGATGGCATAGGGAACGGCCGCCCCCATCGACGCCAGCCCCCCCGAAAGCGAGCACATCATCCCGTCGCGGATCCTGAAATCCCGCGCATACCAGTTGGCGCACGATCCGCTGTCCGAGGTGACGACGACATCGGCGGGCAGGCGCGGCGACATCTCCCAGACGACGCGCTGCGGGTTCACGGGGTGCGCGGGGACCATCGCGCGTTCTTCCAGCAGCGCCCACCACGCCTCGAGTTTGGCGGCGATGGTGTCGCGCCAGGCCGTATCGGTCTTCTGTTCGATCAGCGGCAGCAGCGCGCGCAGCGTTTCGGCGGCGTCGCCGCAAAGGTTCACTTCCATCGGATAGCGCAGCGACAGCATGTCGGGCTTGAGGTCGATCTGCACGCCGCGCGCCTGTCCTTCCTCGGGCAGGAACTCGGACCAGGGGAAGCCGCAGCCGATCATCAGCAGCGTGTCGCAATCGCGCATCATGTCCGAACTGGGCTGCGTGCCCAGCAGCCCGATGCAGCCCGTGACCCACGGCAGATCGTCGGCCAGAAGCGACTTGCCCAGCAGCGCCTTGGCCGCGCCGGCCTGAAGCCTGTCGGCGACCGCGACGACCTCGTCCCGCGCGCCAAGCGCACCCGCGCCCACCAGCAGCGCGACCTTCCGACCCTCGTTCAGCACCTTCGCCGCGCGTTGCAGGTCGGCGTCATGGGGGATCGTCCGCGGAACGGAATAGCCGATGCCCGAATGCTGCATCCCGTGGGCATGGGTCGGGGACCGATACTGCATATCCTGCAAGTCGGCGGGAAGGATCAGCGCCGTGACCGCCCGTTCGCCCACCGCGGTGCGGATCGCCCGGTCCACCAGATGCCGGACCTGCTGCGGCACGGCCGCCTGTTGGACGAAGGACGACGCCACATCCTTGAACAGCGCGGTCAGGTCGATTTCCTGCTGATCGTGCGATCCCAGCGCGGTGCGCGGATGCTGGCCGGCGATGGCCAGAACCGGCATATGATCGGCCTTGGCATCGTAAAGCCCCGTCACCAGATGCGCGGCGCCCGGCCCCGACGTGGCCAGGCAGACGCCCAGCTCGCCTTTGAACTTGGCATAGGCGGACGCCATGAAGGCGGCCATTTCCTCGTGCCGGACCTGAACGAACCTGATCCGCCCGTCGGCACGGTCCAGCGCGCCGATCACTCCGTTGATGCCGTCGCCGGGATAGCCGAAGATGACCTCGACGCCCCATGCCGCAAGCCTTTCGACCACGAAGTCGCTGACGGTGTCGCTCATGACGTGCCTCCATCGGGTGCCGGACCGGACCGGACGCTGCCGGTCTTCGCAGAACGGACCCGCCTCGGTCCGGTTCCGGGCGCGGGCGCGTCCGCGGATCGCCGATGAATCCTGCTGTCATGCGGGCGGTGGCGCTTTTGAAACGGCCCTGCAGCCGACGATCCCTCCGCCCGGCCAGGGTGGCGGCTGACTTACCGACGCGTCAGCACTCCTGCAATCCGGTTTCCCGCCCCGCTACGGCGCCACTTCCACGGCGGCGGGCGGAACGGTGATGCCAGCGTAATCCGGGTAGGCATCGGCGAAGATCGCCTGCTGTTCGGGGCTGGAGATATCGACCATATACCATTGGCCCGCATCGGGGATGGCGATGAAGGTGGCTGTCTGTCTCATCCGCATGGTCGCGTCGGATGCGGGATCCCTGACCTCGATGACGGATTCGCTGGGAACCAGCGCATAATCGGCGCCCGCCTCCGTCGTTTTCCAGTCGATGCCGTCACCGCCGAAATCCACCTCTGAAAACGTCACGGTATCGCCCGCCGCCTCGATCTGGGCACGGGTGACTTCCAGCAGCCGGTCCCGGTCCAGGCCGGACTGCTCGGCCATCCGGTCCAGCATGGTGGGCGGAAGCACTTCCATGGTGACGGCCATGTCGCCGGCTTCCAGCGCCTGCGTCATCCTGGCCAGCATGGTATCCAGCGCCGCCTGGTCGGCCGCGTCCTGCGCCGATGCGGGCGCGATTGCCAGGGCGAGGCAGAAAGCGAGCGTCTTCGTTCCGAGGGCATTCATGTCTGTTCCGATCCGTTGGGTTTCAGGCGGATCCTAGCACAAGAGACGGTCAGGTCGAACCGGTGACCATTGCAAGCCGATAAGGCTTGCCTGCGGATTGGATCGGCTGAACGCCTCGCCGCGTGGGCCGTTTGCCCTAGCTCCTCCCATGGCCACACAAATCAGGAGACCCGACATGGCATTGCCCGTCATCGCCCGTATCGCCCCCCTCGCCGGCCTGCTCGCCACGCCCGTGGCCGCCGAGATCGTCGCCGAGCCGCATAGCTATGACATTGGCGGCGCGACCTACGAAGGTTATGTCGCCCGCAACACCGCGCTGGAGGAATCGCGCGGTACGGTGGTGATCGTGCACGACTGGGACGGGCTGACCGATTACGAGCGTCGCCGTGCCGAGATGCTGGCCGAACTGGGCTATACGGCCTTCGCGATCGACATGTTCGGTGCCGGCCGCCGCCCGCAGAGCGTCGAGGAGAACCGCCAGTTCACGAGCGAGCTTTACGCCGACCGCGACGCCTATCGCGAGCGTCTTCTGGGCGCGATGACCGAGGCCGGGTCCATCCCCGGCGCTACCGAGAACCGCGTTCTCATCGGCTATTGCTTCGGCGGGTCCGCAGTGCTGGAAGCCGCGCGGGCCGGTGCCGATATGGACGGCTTTGCCGCCTTCCACCCCGGACTCGGCACGGCCGGGGGGCAGGACTGGTCCGCCACCCCGGCCCCCATCGTGTTCTTCCACGGCACGGCCGATCCCGTCGCCAGCCCCGTGGCCCTGGTCGAGACGTTGACCGAACTCGAGCAGGCCGGAATCGAACACAGCGCCAACATCTATGGCGGCGCGCGCCATGCCTTCACGGTATTCGGCTCGGAAGATTACGATCTGGACGCCGACCTGGCATCGTGGGCCGGCCTGACCGAGTTTCTGGAAATGCGGCTGCGCTGATCCGATCCCAGCGCCAAGGCACCGCGCGGCGCGCGATACCGCCCGCGGTGCCGCCGCAATCGACGGAACGGCCGCCCGGTGACGGGACACGGCAGGTATCCGTCATCTTGTCAGCCGGTTGCGGAGATTTCCCGTTGTGAGCCTGCGGGCCGGTATCTAGGCTTCGGCATGACCGGCAGCGTCGGTCGCGTATCCCGCGCCGCGCTGTCGGCGGTCTGTCGAACGGAGCCTCTTCATGTCCGTCAATTCCCACATCCGAGGGCCGCTGATCCTGACGGCGCTGCTGTGTTCTGCGGCGCCTGTCGTGGCGGCCGACGGGGGCGGGGCCGGTACGATCGACATCCGCGATCCCGTGCTTCAACGCTGGTTCGACGCGACCCCTCACAATCCGCCCGAAGCGCCCGAACCGGGTGTGGATTACGGCATGATCGGCGAGGGCGGCGCCTTCGTCGCCCCCGTCGCCACGCCGCTGGTCGAGGATGCCCCCGGCTTTCCGGGCCAGCTCGACGGTTGGGACCAAAACGCCTATGCCCGGAATGTCGAGGTGCTGGCGTTCTATCCGACGGTCACATCGCCCTGGCACGCCTGGGCGAATGTCGTCGACATGGACGGCAAGCGGTATCTCTATGCCCATGACCGCGACTATATCCGTGTGCTGGACGTCACGGATCCGGCCAACGCGGTCGAGGTCTATAGCGATGGCGGCGTCTGGGGACCCGACGGATCGAGCGAGGATTTCGACAGCCGCAACGTCACCGATTATTTCGGCGGGATGACAATCGCCTGGCACGAAGGGCTGCAAAAGAACGTGCTTGTCGCGTCTTACGAAGTCGGCCGTTTCGGCGTCATGGGGCGCAAGACCGAAGATCCCGAAGGCGTCGATCTGGTGCGCAACTATCCGTCGCTGAAAGGTTTCCGCGTCTATACGATGGACGGCCCGACACCCGACGACTGGACGCTGATCGCCGAGCGGACGACCGACCGTGCGAACCCTGACGCGCCCATCGGGCAGCAGCAGGGATCGGGCTCGCTCGACGCGCCGGCCTGGACGGGGGGGCGATACATGGTGCTGTCCGCCGCGCCCGACGACAGCTTCGCCCTGACCGAATATCCCGATTACCTGCATTCGCCGGGGTTCCAGATCTGGGACATGTCCGATCCCGCCGATCCGCAATTCGTCAGCCAGCTTGCGGTGCCCGGACAGGACATCGACGATCCGGAGGATGTCGCGGCCTATCTGGACAACCCGCGCGCCGGGAACCGGACGTCGTGGATGGGGTCGCGCAACCCGCTTGCCCTGCCGACCCCGATCGAGGATGGCGGAAGGATCGGCTTCGGCGGCATGGGTGGCCTGGGGTTCTGGACGTTCGATGTCAGCGACCCGGCCGATCCCGCCCCCCTCGGCAACCTTCAGGTCGAGCCGAGCTTTGCCGGCACCGAGTTCGACAATGTCGATCTCAGCCAGTTCGAGCGGACGGGGCATGTGTTCTCGAACGGCTACCCGATGAATTCCAACTGTTACGAGCCCTACAAGGACATCTATTCGATCGATGTCAGCGATCCGGCGAACCCGGTGATCGCGGCCACGTTTCCGCGACCGACCCCCCCGGCGGAAGCGGGGTTCACCGATTATTGCCAGCGGCGCGGCAGCTTCGGTCCCAAGCGGGCGGGACGGGGCGATCAGCCGGGATACGGGCGCGACGGCATCGTCGTCTATGCGTTCTACAACGCGGGCATCCAGATCTTCGATGTCGAAGATCCGGCGAACCCGAAGATCGCGGGCTATTACGTGCCCCGTTTCCCCACACCCGACGAAGTGCCGGACTGGGTGAACGACAACGCGGTCTTCGCGGTGTTCACCGAATACGACCGCAATATCATCTGGGCTTTCGCCATCGACGGTGTCTATGCTCTGACTTCGCCCCTGCTCGGAGAGCCGATGACCGGTCTGCCCCGAACGCCCTGGCCGCCGCGTGGCGAATGACGGGCGTGTGAACCGGGACGGGGGGACTGGCGGGGATCCCGGCACCTTTCCGGGCGACGGGCCGGGGGTGCGGCGGGCGATTGCAGTCTTGCGACGGGAAGTCAGGGGGGAAGATGGCCAAGGGTGTCGAGCCGGACGTGTTCGGGCAACTGGTGCAGACGGTGGACAGGTTCGTGCGCGAGCGTCTGATTCCCGCCGAAAGGCAGGTCGAGGACGAGGCGGAAATACCCGAAGCCATCGTCGCCGAAATGAAGCGGATGGGGCTTTTCGGCCTTTCGACGCCTGAAGAATACGGCGGCATTGGCGTGTCGGCGACGCAGGAGGCCGAACTGGTCGAGACGCTGTGCTATGCGTCGCTGACGTTCCGGTCGCTGATCGGGACGAATGTCGGCATCGGCAGCCAGGGCATCGTCATGGACGGCACCGACGCGCAGAAGGACAGGTGGCTGCCCGGCATCGCCAGCGGCGAAACCATCGCGTCGTTCGCATTGACCGAACCCGATCACGGATCGGATGCGGGCGGCATCCGCACGTCGGCGCGGGCAGACGGGGACGATTTCGTCATCAACGGGACGAAGCGCTATATCACCAACGCGGTGCGCGCGGGCGTCTTCACCGTCTTCGCGCGAACCGACCCCGACAAGGCCGGCGCGGACGGCGTGACCGCCTTCATCGTGCCCGCGGACACGCCCGGCATCACCGTCGCCGGACCCGACCGCAAGATGGGCCAGCGCGGGACCAAGACATCGGACGTGATCCTCGACGATGTGCGCGTTCCCGCCAGTGCGATCATCGGCGGCCGCGACCGGCTGAACCTCGGCTTTCGCACGGCGATGAAGGCGCTCGACCGGGGGCGGATCCATGTGGCCGCGATGGCGGTGGGGCAGGGACAGCGGATGCTGGACATCGCCACCGATTACGCGCTGGAGCGCAGGCAGTTCGGCAAGCCCATCGGCGAGCATCAGCTTGTCCAGGGTCTGCTGGCCGACAGCCAGGCCGAGCTTCAGGCGATGCGCGCGCTGGTGCGGCGCACGGCCGAAACCTTCGACCGCGAGGGCAAGGCGATCCTCGAGGCATCCTGCGCCAAGTATTTCTGCACCGAGGCCGTGGGGCGCATCGCCGACCGCGCGTTGCAGGTGCATGGCGGGGCGGGATACATGGCCGAATACGATATCGAGCGGTTCTACCGCGACGTGCGGCTTTTGCGGATCTACGAGGGCACCAGCCAGATCCAGCAGATCGTGATCGCGCGCCAGACGCTCGGGCAAAGGGCGGCGCGGTGAAGCAGGGCCGCAGCCTGGACCAGATGCCCGACCAGTCGTCCTTCGCCCGGCTGGCCGGGATCGAGGTGGTGTCGGTGACGGCCGACGAGGTCGTCTGCCGGATGCCGGTCACGCCCGAGCTGGCCAATCGGAACGGGGCGCTGCATGGCGGCGCGATCATGACGCTGGCCGACAGCGCGGCCGGCAGCGCGGCCTTCATCCTGCTGCCGCCCGAGCGGTCGAACACCACCGTCGAGGCCAAGACGAACTTCATCCGGGGCGTGAAGATGGGCGATACCGTCACCGCGCGGTGCATACCGATCCATGCCGGACGGCAGACGATGGTGTTCCAGATCACGATGACCCGCGACGACGGCAAGGTCGTGGCGGTTACGACGCAGACCCATCTGGCGATCGACTGGGCCGGTTGAGCGGGATCGGACGCGGCCGGGCGTTCGCGCGACAAAATACTTGCAACGCGGCCCCCGCTGACCGACCGTCGAGCGACGAGAAGCAGTCGGCATCCGAGGATCCTATTCCCAAGGGGCGGGTCGGGGGAAACGACGCCAACGAGCCTTGGGAGGGGACCATGAAGAAACTTGCCGTTTTCGGTGCCGCATCGGTATTGGCTTGCACCGGCCTTGCCGCATGGGCGCAGTCCGCGCCCGACCTGCCCGACACGATGGTCTGGACGGCCTACGATGTCGGCTCGGCGGGTTATGCCGAAGCGTCGGCCATCGCGGATGCGTTCGGACGCGAATACGGAACCCGCGTGCGGATTCAGCCGTCGGGGTCCGGGATCGGGCGGCTTCAGCCGCTGTTGCAGGGCCGGGCCGATTACGCCTTTCTCGCGACCGAGGCGTTCTTTCTGGGCGAGGGGGCCTATGACTTCGCCACCCCCGAATGGGGCCCCACGCAACTGCGCGCGGTCGCGGGCCGGCCCGCGGGCATCACGCTGATCGCCGCCGGCGATGCGGGCATCGCGACGGTCGAGGACGCGCGCGGCAAGCGCATCGCCTTCGTCGCGGGCAATCCGTCGGTCAATGTGAAGTGCGAGGCGATCCTGGCCTTCGGCGGCCTGACCTTGGACGATGTCGAGGTGATCACCTTCCCGACCTATGCCGCGGCCATGTCGTCGATGACCCGCAACGAGGCCGATGCGACCTGCACCACGCCGACCACCAGCCAGCTTTACGAGCTGGCCGAAAGTCCGCGCGGCATCGCCTATGCGCCGCTGGAACCCGGCAACGATGCCGGGTGGGACCAGCTTCTGACCGTCCTGCCGATCATGAGTCCCTCGGACGAGGATGTGGCCGCCGGTCTGCCCGAGGGTGAAACCGCCAAGATGGCCGCCTATCGCTATCCCGTCATCACCACGACCGCCGACAAACCGGCCGACGAGGTC
Source organism: Oceaniovalibus guishaninsula JLT2003 (assembly GCF_000299575.1). Classification (GTDB taxonomy): domain Bacteria; phylum Pseudomonadota; class Alphaproteobacteria; order Rhodobacterales; family Rhodobacteraceae; genus Palleronia; species Palleronia guishaninsula. Next base: position 146,222 of record NZ_AMGO01000068.1, on the reverse strand, counting down.
TATGCCTTCATCAAGGCGCTGGACGAAACCTTCGACCTTTACAAGGACGGCACGGCGACCATGTCGCGCTGGTCGCTGGACAGGTCGGGCAAGCCCGCGATCGACATTCCGTTCCACGAAGGCGCCATCCGCTATCTGACGGAAAAGGGCATCTGGACCGACGAGGATCAGGCCTGGAACGACCGCCGCCAGGCCCGCATGGACGCTCTCGTCGCCGCATGGGACGAGTTTCGCGCCGAGAATGCGGAAATGGACGAGGCGGCCTTTTCCGAAGCGTGGATGAACCGGCGGAACGAGGTCGTCGCATCGCTGGACTGACGCTTCGCCGTGTCGCATCCGGCGCGCGCCCGCCGCGCGCCGGAAGGTTCCTTGGCGCCAGCAAGGCGGTCGGATGACTGACGATACCCCCCGAGACGACATCCCGGCCCGGCCCGCCGATCCCGAACCGGGCAGGCGGACGGGCGCTGCATGGTCGCGGTGGCTGATCCTCGGGCTGGGGGGCATCGGGATCCTTCTGGCGGTCAACCAGCAGTTCCTGCTGAACGTCGCCGGGTTTCAGCCGCTGGGGAACGCGTATCTCTATTACCTGATCGGCATCTTTCTGGCGGTCGCGTTCCTGAACCTGCCCATCGCGCAGGGCCTCGGCCGGCGATGGGGGTGGGTCGATCCGATCCTGGCGGCGGCCGCGCTGGTCAGCGGCGGCTGGCTGGGGCTGCACGGGCTGGAAATCATCAATCGCGGCTGGGAATACGACGCGCCGCTGACGGCCGACATCATGGCGACGATCCTGATCGTTCTGACGCTGGAAGGCGTGCGCCGCGCGGGCGGGACGATCCTGCTGGTCACGGCGCTTCTGTTCGGCACCTTCCCGCTTTATGCGGGCCATATGCCGGGCTTTTTATGGGGGACGCAGTTTTCCTGGCTCGAAACGATCCGCGCGCATGTGCTGGGCGTCGAAAGCATCATCGGCATCCCGATGCAGGTCGTGGCCGATCTGGTCATCGGCTTCGTGATCTTCGGATCCGTCCTCGTCATCACCAGGGGCAGCGACTTCTTCATGGAACTGGCTTCGGCCCTGCTCGGTCACAGCCGGGGCGGACCGGCCAAGGTGGCGGTTCTGGGTTCGGGGATCTTGGGATCGCTCTCGGGATCGGTGATCTCGAACATCCTGACATCGGGGCCGTTCTCGATCCCGACGATGAAGCGGGTGGGCTATTCGGCGAAATATGCCGCCGCGATCGAAAGCTGCGCCTCGACAGGGGCGACGCTGATGCCGCCGGTCATGGGCACGGTGGCCTTCGTCATGGCCTCGTTCCTCGGGGTGCAGTATTCCGCCATCGTCGTCGCGGCGGTGATCCCCGCGCTGCTTTTCTATGTCGCGCTGCTGTTCCAGGTGGACATGTATGCCGCGCGCAAGGGGCTGGAAGGCCTGCCGCGCGCCGAACTTCCGAAGATCGGTCCGGTGCTGCTGAAGGGCTGGCCCTATCTTCTGAGCCTGGCGGTCCTGATCTATGTCCTGATGGTCCTGCGGATGGAAGCGCGGTCGCCCTATTACGCGTCGGCGGTGATGATCGTGGCCACGTCCTTCCGCAAGGAAACCCGGCTGACGCCGCGCCGCGCGCGCGCGCTGCTGCTCGATGCGTCGTCGAACATCGCCAGCCTGGTCGCGGTGCTGGCCGGCATCGGGCTGGTCGTGGGCGGCCTGTCCTATACCGGCGTCGCCGGAGCCTTCTCGCGCGAGCTTCTGCTTTATGCGGGCGGCAACACGGCGCTGATGCTGATTGCCGGGGCGATCACCAGCTTCGTGCTGGGCATGGGGATGACCGTCACGGCCTGCTATATCTTCCTGTCGATCCTGCTTGCCCCGGCGCTGGTGCAGGCGGGCCTTCACCCGATCGCAAGCCATCTGTTCATCCTCTATTGGGGGATGCTGTCCTATATCACGCCCCCCGTCGCCCTGGCCGCGATCACCGCCGCGAACGTCGCGGGATCGAAGCCGATGGAAACGGGATTTCAGGCCATGCGGCTGGGGCTGCCGCTGTTCGTGCTGCCCTTCATCTTCGTCTACGATCCGGCGCTGATCATGGTCGGAAGCGGCTTCGAGATCGTCAAGCGCATCCTCGTGACGCTGGTGGCGCTCTGGGCGATCACGTCGGCGTTCGAGGCGTGGGTTTACAGGGTCGGGCGGATCGGCGCGGTCAGCCGTCTTTCGTTCGGCATCGGCGGCATCCTGATCATCGTGCCCGAACCGGCAACCTCGATCGGCGGCGCGGCCGTGCTGCTGGCGGTGATCGGCTATAACCTGTTCCGCCAGCGCCGCAAGCTGTCCCCGACCGGAGGCTGAGAATGGACAAGAGGGTCAAGACATTGCGCGATGCGGTTGCGCCGATCACCGAAGGGGCAAGCGTGATGATCGGCGGTTTCGGATCGTCGGGCATCCCCTTCGGGCTGATCGACGCGCTGCTGGACCAGGGAACCGGCGGGCTGACGGTCATCTCGAACAATGCAGGCGCGGGCGAGACGGGCATCGCCAAGCTGCTGAAGGCGGGGCAGGTGGCCAGGGTGATCTGTTCCTATCCCCGCTCGCCCGGTTCGATATGGTTCGAAAGGCGCTATGAGGCGGGCGAAATCGCGCTGGAGGTCGTTCCGCAAGGAACGCTGGCCGAACGTATCCGCGCCGCCGGGGCCGGCCTTGGCGGGTTCCTGACGCCGACGGGCTATGGCACGCTGCTTGCCGAAGGAAAGGAGACGCGGGTGATCGACGGCAAGGGCTATGTGTTCGAGCATCCGCTTCGGGCCGATTTCGCGCTGTTGCGGGCGGCCAGGGGCGATCGGTGGGGCAACCTGTCCTTCCACGGAACGGCGCGCAACTTCAATCCGGTCATGGCGATGGGCGCCGCCCATTCCATCGCCGAGGTGCGCGTGCTTTCGGATGCGCCGCTCGATCCCGAAACGGTAGTAACGCCCGGCATCTTCGTGCAGTCGGTCACGGAATACGGGGTGCGCCCATGAGACGCCTCGGCGACGCCGACCTTGCCGCGCGCGTGGCGCGGGACATTCCCGACGGGGCCTATGTGAACCTGGGCATCGGCAAGCCCACGCATGTTTCGGGCCACGTTCCCGAAGGACGCGAGGTGATCTATCATTCCGAGAACGGGATCATCGGCGTCGGGCCGGTCCCGCCCGAGGGGCAGGAAGACCCCGAGATGATCGACGCGTCGAAGCGGTTCATCACCGTCGCGCCCGGCGCCGCCTTCTTCGAGCATTGCGACAGTTTCGCAATGATGCGCGGGGGGCACATCGACATCGCCGTGCTGGGTGCCTATCAGGTCGCGCAGAACGGCGATCTGGCGAACTGGGCCACCGACGACGAACGCTATCCGCCCGCGGTCGGCGGGGCCATGGACCTGGTCGTCGGCGTTCCGACCATCTTCGTGATGATGCGGCACCAGAACCGCGACGGCAGCCCCAAGCTGCTGGAACGCTGCACGTTTCCGCTGACCGGGCTGGGCGTCGTCAACCGCGTCTTCACCGATCTGGCCGTTCTGGACGTGACGCCGGACGGCTTCCGCCTTGTCGATCTCACGCCCGGCAACGACCTGGCCGATGTGCAGGCCGTCACCGGCGCGACCATCCACACCTGACCGAAAGGGGGCCGCATGCCCAAGCGCAAGGACGACCTGACATCGGATATCGGCTGGAGCACGCCAGACCGCATCTCGGTGCGCGGTCTGGACCTGCCGTCCGAGATCCTGGGGCACATGAACCTGGGCGACATGGCGTTTCTGCTGACCGCCCATCGCCGGCCCACGCCCGAGGAATCGACGGTCTTCAACGCCATCGTGGTGACGCTGGTGGAACACGGGATCACCCCTTCGGCGATGGCCGCCCGGCTGACCTATATGGGCGCGCCCGAAGCGTTGCAGGCGGCCGTGGCGGCGGGGCTTTGCGGGCTGGGGACGGTCTTCGTCGGCTCGATGGAGGGCGCGGCGAAGATGCTTTACGAAGCCCTGCCCGAACCGGCAAGCGGCGACGCCGATCTGGACGGGATCGCCGACCGCACGGTGGCGGACTTCGCGGCGCGCGGCCAGATCGTTCCCGGTCTGGGCCATCCGCTTCACAAACCCGTCGATCCCCGCACGCCGCGCCTGTTCCAGATCGCCGCCGAGAACGGCAAGTCCGGGGCCTATGTCGATCTAATCCAGCGCATCCAGGTCCGGGCCGAGGAACGGCGCGGCAAGCCGCTGCCGATCAACGCGACAGGCGCCATCGGCGCGATCTGCTGCGAGTTCGGATTTCCCTGGCAGATCGTCCGCGGGTTCGGCGTGATGGCGCGCGCCATCGGGCTGGTGGGGCACCTTCTGGAAGAACGCACCGATCCCATCGCGTTCGAGCTGTGGCAGCGCACCGAAGAGGAAATCCTGAAGAACAACGGCCCGGCAGCCAAAAGCGCCAAGCCGTGAGCGCAGGGAGGAGCGATATGAGCGACATACCCGACAGCCGCGGGACCAATGCCTTCCGGTCGGATCCGGCTTTCGCCGCGCTGATGACGATCTATCTTCCGGACGATCTGCAAGGCACGATCCTGCCGCAACTCGATACGATGGGCGCGCTGGTGGGCGACCGGCTGGAGCGGCTGGCGCTGACCGCCGACGGCAATCCCCCGGTCCTTCACCCGCGCACCCGCACCGGCGCCGATGCCCCGCATGTCGAAAAGCACCCCGCTTACGAAGAAATGGAGCGCATCGCCTTCGGGCAGTTCGGGCTTGCCGCGATGTCGCATCGCGCCGGCGTCTTCGGTCATCCCGACCGTCTGCATCCGATGGCGAAATACGCGCTGGTCTACTTGTTCGTACAGGCGGAATTCGGCCTTTGCTGCCCCCTCAGCATGACGGATTCGCTGACGCGGACCTTGACGAAGTTCGGATCCGACGATCTGAAGGCGCGTCATCTCGACGCGCTGACCAGTCAGGACATGGACGATCTGTGCCAGGGCGCGATGTTCATGACCGAACAGGCCGCCGGATCGGATGTCGGGGCGACGACGACGATCGCGCGCGAACGGGACGGTCGCTGGCGCCTTTACGGCGACAAGTGGTTCTGTTCCAACCCGGATGCCGGGCTTGCCATGGTCCTTGCCCGGCCCGAGGGGCAGCAGGACGGCACGCGCGGCCTGTCGCTGTTCCTCCTGCCGCGCGACCTGCCCGACGGCAGCCGCAACGCCTGTCGGATCGTTCGGCTGAAGGACAAGCTGGGCACGCGGTCGATGGCGTCGGGCGAGATCGTGCTGGAGGGCGCCGAGGCCTGGCTGGTCGGGGAGGCGGGGCAGGGGTTCAAGCAGATGACGGACATGATCAACATGTCCCGTCTGGCGAACGGCGTCCGCAGCGCCGGTCTGATGCGCCGCGCCGCGTCCGAGGCGCTGTATATCGCGCGGCATCGCCGGGCTTTCGGTCAGCGGCTGATGGACATGCCGCTGATGCGACGCCAGCTTGCCAAGCTGGTCCTGCCCGCCGAGCAGGGGCGCAGCATGGTCTTTCACACCGCCCGCATCCTGCATGCCGCGGATTCGGGCGACGCCACCGCCGCGCGGGTGCTGCGTATCCTGACGCCGCTGATCAAGTTCCGCACCTGCCGCGACGCCCGCCAGGCCGCCGGGGACGGGATGGAGGTGCGGGGCGGCTGCGGCTATATCGAGGAATTCTCGGATGCCCGCATCCTGCGCGACGCGCATCTGGGGTCGATCTGGGAAGGCACCAGCAACATCGTCGCGCTGGATGTCGCCCGCGCCGCCATCCGGGCCGGGTCGCTGGCGGCGCTTGGCGGCTATCTTCGCGGATTGCTGGACGATATCGGCGCGCCCTTGGATGTCGAAATCCGCCTGGCGCTGGATCGGGCCGAGGCGCTGATGGCCGCTGTCGCCGATCGCCCCGACGAGGTGCGCCGCGCGGCGTCGGCGCTCTATCATGTGACGTCCGCGACCTTCCTCGCATGGGAATCGGCGCACTTGGCCGCCCGCTTCCCGCAGATCGCGGCCGACCGCGCGACGCTTGCGCGTACGGTGCTGAACCATCGCCTGTCGCCCCGCGATCCGCTGGCCATGCCCGAGCCGCCCGCCGATCTGACGGGCCTGCTGGACCGCGCCCGGATCGACACCCAGCCCCGCCCGCTGGCGGCCGAATAGCCGCCAGTGCCTTCGCGGGCGTCGGGCCGGCCTTGATCGTGGCTGATGGGTTTTACCTTTCCACGGTCAGCGTCCGGGTCGTGACGGTGTTCGCATCGACTTCGGCTTCGGTGAACCAGACGCGCTTGCGGGCCAGCGCCTGATATTCGGCAAGCTGGTCGCCATAGGTCGATGGCGTCGTGCCGTCAGGGGCGATGAAGCCGCTTTGGCCGGGCGGCACTGTCTCCCAAGCCTCGACGCCGCCTGGGGTGAAGACGATCATGTTGTTCTCGGTCCCGCGATTCATGGCGACCGGGCTTGTGACCTGCATCCGGGGCAGCGTCTGCGGGATGCCGCGGAAGTTCTTGTAGTTGAAACGGATGCCGGCAACCTTGCCCAGCCAATCCGCCAATTCCGGTCCGTGCGCGTCCGTCAGCCGTTCGCGCGCGGTATCGAGCGCGCGCAGCACGGCGCCGGTCGAATCGCCGCCGAATAGGTCGGGCCCGTCGCCCGACAGCGCGTGATGCACCACCTTCGTGCCCACTTGGATATTCTGGCCTGACCCCGTGAACGTGTCGGGGTTGGGATAGCCCGCCTGGGCGAAGATCGTCGCGTAGGGTTCGGGCAGCGTGTCGCTGAACGCCTGTTCCAGCAAGGCGCCGAGCCAAGCCTGCATTATGGCGGCGCCGGGATGATCGTAGCGCCCGTCGCCGTCGCGATCCTCGAGCATCCTGTTCCAGTCCGCCACCGCGTCGGCCATCGCGCGGCGCGGATCGTCATCGGACAGGTCCGCGACCGCCTGTTGCAGGAAGGGGATCATCGGGCCGGCATTCACGTCCTCGAAAGAGGCGCGATCGCTCACCACTTCCCATGCCTGCTGCGGTGTGAAGGTGTCGCTGCCGTCGAATGCGCGGTCCAGCACGCTGACCCGGTCGGCTGGCATCCACGAATACCAGTATTGATCCGGGTTCGGAAAACCCTCGGCCGGGCGGTTGTTCCAGTTGAGGATCCGGTGCGTCGAGGGGTTTAGGACCTGGGGATTGGTTTCGAACGGCATGATGCCCAGCCAGTCCATGTCCCCCTCGCCCGATACGGGCAGGCGTCCGTCATGCCCGTCGGCGCGCTTGGGATAGAAGCCGCCAAAGACATAGCCGATATTGCCCTGAGCATCCGCATAGTAGTGGTTCACGTTCACGGCCGAGTTCGCGACCGCCGCCCGGAAGGCGTCGAAATCCTGTGCCTTCATCAGCTCGACCCAGGCAGTCAGCGTGCCCAGTTCGTTGCCGCTCCAGGCGCGTTGCTGGGCGTAGGCCAGGTTGGCATCCTCGTCACGCGCCACGACCGGACCGTGCACCGTGCGATAGGCGGTGATCGTGACAGGCTCGCCCCCGTTCACGGCGATGGTCTGTTCGCTGGTCTCCATGTCTTTCCAGGCGCCGTCGTGGCGATATTGCGTCGGGTCGTCGGGATTGAGCGTTTCGATGAAGATATCGACCTGATCGCCCGCGGCCCAGGTCGAGCCCCAGGCGATCTGTCCGTTATGGGCGAACATGACACCGGGATAGCCGAAGGCGGTATTGCCGGCCACGTCGAAGCCCGCGCCGTGCAGACCGACGGACCAGGTATAGGCCGGTCGATACCAGCCGAATTGCGGCCCGTTGATCAACACCGCACGCGCACCGTCCAGCCGTTCCGGCCCCAGGATGGCAAGGTTAGACGCCGCTTCGAGCCGAAGGGCGGCCGGCCCGCCTTCGCGAAGCGCGCGCAGATTGGCCGCACGCCAGTCGCGACGCGGCACCGTCCCGTCGATACCGGCAAATTCGGGCGGCGGGGGCGCTGCCTGGCGCAGAACCTCGTCGCTGATCGCGCCTTGCCGGATCGGACGAAGGTCGGCATCGGGGCTGTCGCGAAGGGCCGGATCCCAGTCGCCGGCCGGGATGGTGGTGGGTGCGCCATTGACGGACCGGGCAAGCAACGCATCGAAGATCCGCGCGCCTTCGTCCTCGCCGTGCATGTCGATCAGGCCCTGCCGGATGCGCGCATTCTCGATCTCGGTGTTGAAATCGCCGAAGCGGTAGATCATCGACCCGATGAACACCATCGCCACGTCATGGGCCGTCCATTCCTCGGGCTCGGCGTCGTGGACGGTATATTCCAGCGGCATCAACGCCGCCGGATCGGCCCTGACCTCGGCGATCCAGGCGTTGATCCCGGCAGCGTATCCTTCAAGCAGATCGCGCGTCTCGGCGCTGGCGTCGGCGATCTGATCCTGGACAAACCACGGCCAGTAGTTGCTGCGGATTTGCTCGTCGAACTCCACAAAGTCGGGGCCGAGTACCGCTGCCACTTCCCCCGTCCCGGTCCGTCGCGCCATGTCGAGCGAAAAGAGACGGTCCTGCGCGATGGCATGGCCGTAGCCGTAAAAAAGATCGTATGTGTTGTCGGCATAGATATGCGCGGCGCCGTATCCGTCGCGTTTGATCGTCACCTCGCCGGCGGATGCCATCGTCGCCGTGAAAAGTGCCGTTCCCGCCAGTGCAAAGCCACGGATCGCCATTTGGTCGCCCCTCCATATCCTGTCTCCGGCAGGGTGGGGCGTTGCTATCGCCACGTCAACCGGAAGTAGCCGCCCGTTCCGTGACGGTGCGGATCGCAGCGCAGGCGGGGAACTTTCCGCCGCAGTGCCTGTTCGATCGCTCACATGCCGGTTGCACAAGGAGTGCCGCAAATGTCCCTGCCGAAACTCACCACCATGGCCGCCGCGATCGCGATGCTGGCCGCGCCTGCCTTTGCCGAGCAGATGATGTTCACCGCCGACCTGACGCCAGGCGCCGAGGTTCCGCCGACCGACAGTTCGGGCAGCGGCAGTGCCGATGTCACCGTCGATACCGACGCGATGACGGTGTCCTGGACGACGACGGTCGAGGGGCTGACAGGCGATCCGGTCGCCGCGCACATGCACGGACCCGCCGAAGAGGGCGAGAACGCGCCGCCCGTCATCGACATGTCGGACAACCTGATGGAAGGCAGCGCCGACATCACCGAAGAGCAGATCGGCCAGCTTCAGGACGGCCTGCTTTATGTGAATGTCCACACCGCGCAGTATCCCGACGGGGAAGTCCGCGGACAGCTCAAGGCTGCTGAATAAGACCAGACGGACCGCCCCGACGCGGGGGCGGTCCGCAGCGGCCCCCATAACGCGGTGCCCTGTCGGCCCGCCACCTTGCGCATCCGGGCCCGACAACCAAGGTAATGGTGTCGGCGATTTCCCAAGGCAGCGGTGTTCTGAGACGGGGGACGGCCCGGCGGGAAAACCATCCTTCGTTTGACCGTCCTGCAAACCCCCCTTAGAGTTATCGCGCGTAAAGCTGATCGGGGCGGCGATGCAGGTGAGACGGGTTCGCACGATGGAAGAGTTTGCGGCGGCCAGCGGGATCTCGCGGCCGACGGTGTCCAAGTATTTCCAGGATCCCGCCAGCGTCCGGCCCGCGACGCGCATGCGGATCGAGGACGCCTTGGAGCGGTTGGAATACCGCCCCAACATCTATGCCATCAACCAGAACCGGCGTCTGACCAAGAATATCGGCATCGTCGTGCCGCTGCTGGCCGACCCGTTCTTCGGCAAGATCGCCCGCACCATCGAGGATCTGTGCGGCGGCGCGGGCTTTCGCCCCATCTTGCTGAGTTCGAACGGAGAGCGTGAGCGCGAGATCGAGAATCTGGAGACGCTTCGATCGTTGAAACCGGCGGGCGCGCTGATTGCGCCGCTTGGCCGGATGTCCGACAGGCAGGCGGTGGCGGAGTTTGCGGCGGAAGTGCCCACGGTGCTGTTCGACAGCAACTTTCCGGGCGTGGGGGCCGCGTTCGTCGGCCTCGACGTCGAGGCGTCCGTTCGTCTTATGGTCGAGTATCTGTGCGCCAGCGGCGAGCCACCGTGCCTGTTCGAGATGGCCGATCCGCCAAACCCCAATGCCCGCCGCCGTCGCGCCGCCTATGAGGCGGCAATGGGGGCGCTCGGTCACGCGCCCATGGTGATTCCGGTCGCCGGAAAGGGCTGGAATTTCGAGGAAATCGGCCATCGCGAGGGTACGGCGCTGTTGACGCGCAAGGCGCTGCCTTCCGAAACGGTGCTGTGCAGCAACGACCGTCTGGCCATCGGGTTTCTGGCGGCGGCCTATCAGCGGGGCCTGCGGGTGGGGATCGGCGACGGATGCGCGATGCGGGTCGCCGGGATCGACGATCACCCTTTCGCCCGCTACACCTGTCCGTCGCTCACCACCATCGCGCAGGATTACGACCGCATCGCCGCCAGCAGCGTCGATGCCCTGCTGGCGGCTGTCGAGGATACGGAAAGCGCCGGGGTCCGCGAGGAGCTGACCTTCGAAGGCCGGATGGTGCTGCGCGCGTCGGCATAGCTTTACGCGCGTAAAGAAATTCGTTGACAGGTATGGGGCGTTCATGCGGTGATGACGCCGGAAAGCATCAGGGAGGAAACGATGCATCTGAAAACCGCACTTCGTGGGGCGACCGCCCTGTCCGTCTGCATCGCCGCCGGGGCCGCGACGGCCCAGGATACCACGCTAACCATCGCCACCGTGAATAACGGCGACATGATCCGCATGCAGGCGCTGGCGGACGATTTCACCAGCCGGCACCCCGGCATCGCGCTCGACTGGGTGGTGCTGGAGGAGAACGTGCTGCGCCAGCGCGTCACCACCGACATCGCCACGCAGGGCGGGCAGTACGACGTGATGACGATCGGCACCTACGAGGTTCCGATCTGGGCGGCGCAGGGGTGGCTGGAACCGCTGTCGGACCTGCCGGCCGAGTATGACGTCGACGACCTGACGCCGTCGATCCGCACGGCGCTGACCTATGAGGACACGCTCTATGCCGCGCCGTTCTACGGCGAATCGGCGATGGTCATGTATCGCACCGACCTTGCCCAAGAGGCGGGCGTCGAGATTCCGGCAGAACCGACCTGGCAGGACATCATGGCCGCCGCCGAGGCGATGACCGACCGTGAGAACGAGGTCTATGGCATCTGCCTGCGCGGCAAGCCCGGCTGGGGCGAGAACATGGCGTTCCTGACGGCGATGGCCAACAGCTATGGCGCGCGGTGGTTCGACATGGATTGGCAGCCGCAATTCGACAGTTCCGAATGGCAGGCGGCGGTCAGCGACTACATCACGATGATGACCGAATACGGCCCTCCAGGCGCGTCGGCCAACGGGTTCAACGAAAATCTGGCGCTGTTCCAGCAGGGCAAGTGCGGCATGTGGATCGACGCCACCGTCGCCGCGTCGTTCGTTACCAACCCGGACGATTCCGCCGTGGCCGACAGCGTCGGCTATGCGATGTTTCCCAGCAAGGACGGCGTCGACAATCGCGGCAACTGGCTGTGGGCATGGAGCCTGGCGATACCCGAATCGTCCGACGCCAAGGACGCCGCCAAGCAGTTCGTGGCATGGGCGACCGGCCGGGATTACACGCAGCTTGTCGCCGACCGGGACGGCTGGCGCGCCGCCCCTCCGGGCACGCGCACGTCGCTTTACCAGAATGCCGACTATCAGGCGGCCGCGCCCTTTGCCGAAATGACGTTGAAGGCGATGGAAGCTGCGACGCCAGACACGCCTTCGGCGCAGGAAACGCCCTATACCGGCGGTCAGGTCGTCGCGATCCCCGAATTCCAAGGCATCGGCACGGCGGTCGGACAGGTCTTCTCGGCCGCGCTGGCGGGGCAGATGGACGCCGATCAGGCGTTGCAGAACGCCCAGCAACTGACCCAGCGCGAAATGCAGCGTGCCGGTTACATCCAGTGACCTGACCTGTCGCGGGCCGGCAATCCGGCCCGCGACAAACCCCAACCGCGACAAACCCGGACCGCAGAGGGAGAAGCAAGATGGCGACCCAGCATTCGCGCGCCGCGGCCCGCCTGATGATCTCGCCGGCCGTGGTCGTGCTGCTGCTGTGGATGATCGTGCCGCTGGCGCTGACGCTCTACTTCTCGACCCTGCGCTACAATCTGCTGATGCCGGGGGCGAACCCCTTCGTCGGTCTGGAGAATTATCGCTATTTCTTCACCGATCCCGCCTTCACCACGGCGCTGGTCAATACGCTGCTGCTGGTGGGCGGCGTGCTGGTGATCACTGTCGGCGGCGGCATCGCGCTGGCGCTGCTGCTGGATCAGGAAATGTTCGGGCAGGGCATCGTCCGTCTGCTGGTGATCGCGCCGTTCTTCGTCATGCCCACCGTTTCGGCGCTGGTCTGGAAGAACATGTTCATGGACCCCGTGAACGGCCTTTTCGGCTATATTGCACGGGCCTTCGGGGCGCAGCCGTTCGAATGGCTGACGGCGGCGCCGCTTTTCTCGATCATCCTGATCGTGTCGTGGCAATGGCTGCCGTTCGCCACGCTGATCCTGCTGACCGCGATCCAGTCCCTGTCGAGCGAGCAACTGGAGGCCGCCGAGATGGACGGCGCGGGGTTCGGCAGCAAGTTCCTGTGGATCATCCTGCCGCATCTGGCGCGGGCGATCACCGTGGTCATCCTGATCCAGACGATCTTTCTTCTGTCGATCTTCGCCGAGATCCTGGTGACGACCGGCGGCGGGCCGGGGGTGGCATCGACCAACCTGACCTACCTCGTCTATATCCAGTCGCTTTTGCAGTTCGATGTCGGTCTGGGATCGGCAGGCGGCGTGGTCGCCATCGTCCTTGCCAACATCGTCGCCATCTTCCTGATGCGGATGATCGGCAAGAACCTCGACGCCTGAGGAGAAGCGGATGGCACGCGCAGTCACGACAAGACGCAAGGCGGTGAACACCGCGATCGCCTGGACGATCGGGCTTTTGATCTTCTTCCCGATCCTCTGGACGTTCCTGACCAGCTTCAAGACCGAGGCCGAAGCGATCTCGTCGCCGCCCGCGTTCCTGTTCTTCGACTGGACGCTGGAGAATTACGGCGCCGTGCAGGAACGCTCGAACTATTTCCGGCACTTCATGAACTCGGTGGTGATCTCGATCGGCTCGACGGTGATCGGCCTGATCATTGCCGTGCCCGCGGCCTGGGCGATGGCCTTCGTGCCGGGCAGGCAGACCAGGAACGTGTTGATGTGGATGCTGTCGACCAAGATGCTGCCGCCGGTCGGGGTGCTGGTGCCGATCTATCTGATCTTCCGCGATTTCGGCCTTCTCGATACCCGCACGGGTCTGGTGATCGTGCTGACGCTGATCAACCTGCCGATCATCGTCTGGATGCTTTACACGTATTTCCGCGAGATTCCGGGCGAGATCCTTGAAGCCGCGCGGATGGACGGCGCCAGCCTGCGGAACGAGATCATCCATGTGCTGACGCCGATGGCCGTGCCGGGCATCGCCTCGACGTTGCTGCTCAACGTCATTCTGGCGTGGAACGAGGCGTTCTGGACGCTGAACCTGACGGCCGCCAATGCCGCGCCGCTGACCGCGTTCATCGCCAGCTATTCCAGTCCCGAAGGGCTGTTCTACGCCAAGCTGTCGGCGGCCTCGACCATGGCGATCGCGCCGATCCTGATCATCGGGTGGTTCAGCCAGAAGCAACTGGTCCGGGGCCTGACCTTCGGCGCCGTGAAATAGGGGAAAGACATGGGACGCATCGTTCTGAACGGCGTGCGAAAGGCCTTTGGCGAGGTCGAGGTGATCCCGCCGCTCGACCTGACCATCGAGGACGGCGAATTCGTGGTCTTCGTCGGCCCGTCCGGCTGCGGCAAGTCCACACTTCTGCGTTTGATCGCCGGGCTCGAGGACGTGACCGGCGGCGAAATCTCGATCGACGGGCGCGACGCGACCGAACTGCCCCCCGCCAAGCGGGGCCTTGCGATGGTCTTTCAATCCTATGCGCTTTACCCGCACATGTCGGTCCGCAAGAACATCGCCTTTCCGATGCGCATGGCGGGCCTGCCCGAGGGCGAGCAGAAGCGCCGGATCGAGGCGGCGGCTAAGGCGCTGAACCTCACCGACTATCTGGACCGCCGGCCGGGCCAGCTTTCGGGCGGCCAACGCCAGCGCGTCGCCATCGGCCGGGCCATCGTGCGCGAACCCTCGGCGTTCCTGTTCGACGAGCCGCTGTCGAACCTCGACGCGGCGCTGCGCGTCGGGATGCGCATGGAGATCGGCGAACTGCACAAGTCGCTGGCGACGACGATGGTCTATGTCACCCACGATCAGGTCGAGGCGATGACAATGGCCGACAAGATCGTCGTTCTGCGCGCCGGCCGGATCGAGCAGGTCGGCACCCCGCTGGAGCTTTACCGCACCCCGCACAACCTGTTCGTCGCGGGGTTCATCGGGTCGCCCACCATGAACCTGATCGGCGGCGCCGAGGCCGAGCGGCACGGCGCCCGCACCATCGGGGTGCGCCCCGAACACATCGCGTCGGGCAGCCCGGACGGCGCGCCCTGGGTCGGCACCGTGGGATTGTCCGAGCATCTGGGGTCGGACACGTTCCTTTACGTTCACGGAACCGGGCTGGCGGAAACCGTCACCGTCCGCGCCGACGGCGAGGTGCCGCTGCGGCATGGCGACCGCGTGGGGCTGACGCCGAACCCCGACCGTATTCATCGTTTCGACGCAGAAGGATCAAGGCTATGAGGCTTCAGGGCAAGACCGCGCTGGTCACGGGGGCCGCGCGCGGGATCGGCCGCGCCTTCGCCGAGGCGTATATCCGCGAAGGCGCGCGCGTCGTCGTGGCCGATATCGACGAGGCCGGCCTTTCCGCCACCGCCCGCGACATCGGCGCCATCCCCGTCGTCATGGACGTGACCGACCAAGGCAGCATCGACGCGGGCATCGCCGCCGCGGACGAGGCGTCGGGCGGTATCGACATCCTCGTCAACAATGCGGCCATCTTCACCGCCGATGCCATCGTGGACATAAGCCGCGCTGATTACGACAGCGTCTTCGCCGTCAATGTCGCGGGCACGCTGTTCACCATGCAGGCCGTGGCGCGGGGCATGATCGCGCGCGGCCGGGGCGGCAAGATCATCAACATGGCCTCGCAGGCGGGGCGTCGGGGCGAACCGCTGGTCGCGGTCTATTGCGCCAGCAAGGCGGCGGTCATCTCGCTTACCCAGTCGGCGGGGCTGAACCTGATCGCACACGGCATCAACGTGAACGCCATCGCGCCGGGTGTCGTGGAGGGCGAGCATTGGGAAGGCGTCGATGCCGAATTCGCCCGGCTGGAAGGTCTGGCGCCCGGCCAGAAGAAGGCCGCCGTCGGGGCGGGCGTCCCCTTCGGCCGGATGGCGCGCGCGGACGATCTGACCGGCATGGCGATCTTTCTGGCCTCGGCCGAATCCGACTATGTGGTCGCGCAATGCTATAACGTGGATGGCGGCCAATGGATGAGCTGACGCTCGCGCCGCTTTCGAACGCCACGCTTGCGCGATTGCCAGACGGCGTGCTGCGGCCCCGCTACGACCGCGCAGCCATCGGCCCCGGCATCGTCCATGTCGGCGTCGGCAATTTCCATCGCGCCCATCAGGCGTGGTATCTGCACCGGCTGATGCAGGACGGCAAGGCGCTGGACTGGGGCATCGTTGGCGGCGGGGTGCGCGCCGCCGATGCGGGAATGCGCGCACGGCTTGCCGCGCAGGACAACCTGACGACGCTGATCCAGCTCGACCCCGACGAAGGCCGCGTCGAGGTCACGGGAAGCATGATCGCCTTCGCCGAGGTGGCCGAGACGGGGCACGCACCGCTGGTCGCCGCGATGGCCGATCCGCGCATCCGCATCGTGTCATTGACCGTGACCGAAGGCGGATATTACCGCGATGCCGGCGGCGCGCTGAATGCGGATCATCCCGACATCCGCCACGACGCCGCGCATCTCGACACGCCGCGCACCGCCTTCGGGGCCATGATCGCCGCCTTGCGCCGCCGCCGCGCGGCCGGTGACGCGGGCTTCACCTGCCTGAGCTGCGACAACCTTCAGGGCAACGGCGACGTGTTGCAGGGCGCGGTCCTCGGGCTGGCCCGCATGCAGGATCCCGCCCTTGCCGACTGGATCGCCGCCAACACGGCCTTTCCCAATTCCATGGTGGATTGCATCGTGCCTGCCACCGGCCCGCGCGAACGGGCGATGGCGGCGGCGGCCGGCATCGACGACGCGGCCCCGGTGACGCACGAACGCTTCCGCCAATGGGTGATCGAGGACCGCTTTCCGACGGGCCGCCCCGAATGGGAAGCCGCGGGCGCGACGCTTGCCGACGACGTTCATGCCTACGAGACGATGAAGATCCGGCTGCTGAACGCAGGGCACCAGATCCTCGCCAATGCCGGCGAGCTTCTGTCGCTCGACAGTATCGCGGATTGCATGGCGCACCGAGATGTCGCGGCGCTGTTGCGCACCGTTCTGTCCCGCGAGGTGGCCCCCCATGTCGCGCCGGTGCCCGGCCGGACGCCCCAGCAATACCTCGATCTGATCTCGGGCCGTTTCGCCAATCCGCTGATTCACGATACCGTGCGCCGCGTCGCCTTCGACGGCACCGCGCGGCATGCCACCTTCGTTCTGCCGACGATCCGCGACGCGCTTGCGGCCGGCGCGCCGCTGGACGGGCTGGCCCTGACCGAGGCGCTTTGGGCGCGGATGTGCGCCGGCACCCGCGAGGACGGAACGGCGATAGAGCCGAACGATCCGCATTGGGACGCCCGCCACCGCAACGCAGAAGCGGCCCGGACCCACCCGCAGATCTGGCTGGCGCAGGACGAGGTGTATGGCGACCTGGCGGACGCGCCGCGCTTCGAGCAAAGCTTTTCGCGCTGGCTGCGGACGATCTGGTGCGATGGCAGCGCTGCTGCGATCCGGGGCTATCTGGAAGCTCCGGCCTGAAGTCGCAGCCGCCCCGCAGACAGGAGCCGCCGGGACATGAGCTATCTGGGCATCGATCTGGGAACGTCGGGGCTGCGCGCGCTTCTGGTGGGCGACGATGGCAGGCCGATCGGGGCTGCCGAAAGGCAATACACGGCGCATCACCCCCATTCGGGATGGAGCAAACAGGATCCCGCCGACTGGATCGCCGCGTTGGAGGGGGCGGTCGCGGATCTGCGGCACGCCTATCGCGCCTTTGCGGGCCTCAAGGGCATCGGCGTGGCGGGGCACCTGCACGGCGCGACGCTGCTCGATGCTGCCGATCGGGTGATCCGGCCCTGCATCCTGTGGAACGACACCCGGTCGCATGTCGAAGCCGCCGAACTCGATGCGATGGACGGCGTGCGGCAGGTGTCGGGCAACATCGTCTTTCCCGGCTTCACCGCGCCCAAGCTGGTCTGGGTCCGCCGCCACGAATCCGAACATTTCCGCCGCATCGCCAAGGTTCTGCTGCCTGCCGCCTTCCTCAACCTGTATCTGACCGGCCGGCATGTCGCCGACATGTCCGACAGCGCCGGCACGGCCTGGCTGGATGTCGGCGGGCGCGACTGGTCGGATGCGCTTCTCGCAGCCGGTCACATGCGGCGCGAACAGATGCCGCGCCTTGTCGAGGGATGCGACAAGGCCGGCGATCTGCGGGCCGATCTTCGGCAGCGCTGGGGCATCGCGGGGACCGTGATCGTGGCGGGCGGCGCCGGCGACAACGCGGCCGCGGCCTGCGGCATCGGGGCGCTTGGCGAGGGGCAGGGGTTTCTGTCGCTGGGCACGTCCGGCGTTCTTCTGGCGGCCCGCGATGCGTATCGGCCGGATCCCGGTTCGGCTTTGCACACCTTCTGCCACGCCGTGCCCGGACGGTGGTATCAGATGGGCGTCATGCTTTCGGCGACGGACAACCTGAACTGGCTGGCGGCCATCGCAGGCGTGCAGCCCCCCGATCTTGTCGCAAGCCTGGGCGAAACCCTGATCGCGCCGGGCCGGGTGCGGTTCCTGCCCTATCTGTCAGGCGAGCGGACGCCGCATAACGATGCCGCGATCCGCGCCAGCTTTACCGGGCTGGGACGCGATACCGGCCGCGCCGACCTGACCCGCGCCGTGCTGGAAGGCGTCGCCTTCGGGCTGCGGGACAGTCACGAGGCGCTGAAGGCTACCGGCGCGACCCTGTCCCGCCTGACCGCCATCGGCGGCGGCACCCGGTCGCGCTATTGGCTGCGGCTGATCGCGACGGTGCTGGACACCCCTCTCGACCTGCCGGCGGACGGCGCGTTCGGCGCAGCCCTTGGGGCCGCGCGGCTGGGCATCCTTGCCGCGACCGGCGACGATCCGGGCACCGTCCTGACCCGGCCCAAGATACGCGAACGGATCGACCCCGATCCGACGAAGTCCGCAGCGTTCGACGATGCTTATGCGGCCTTCCGGCACGCCTATCCCGCCATCCGCGCGATCCAGCAGGCGGCACCCTGACATCCGCCGCAGGCCGGTCCTGAAAATGCGTATGCGCCGAATTTCAAGCTTGAAGCATTGGGGCTTCCATGCCACCGTTCGCTGATCCCGCTTGTCGGGAAAGGCGCGTCAGGGAAGGGTCTGGATGAAGGTCGTCTGTCTCGGCGGTGGTCCTGCGGGTCTTTATTTCGCCATTTCGATGAAGCTGCGCGATCCGTCCCACCAGGTCACGCTGGTCGAGCGGAACAGGGCCGCCGACACCTTTGGCTGGGGGGTGGTGCTGTCGGACGACGCGCTGGGGCGGATGCAGACCAACGATCCCGTTTCGACCGAAGCGATCCGCGCCAGCTTCAGCTATTGGGACGACATCGCCGTCGTCAAGGACGGGGTGCGCACCGTATCGGGCGGGCACGGCTTTGCCGGGATCGGACGCAAGCGGATGCTGACGCTGCTGCAAGACCGCGCGGCGGAGCTGGGCGTCGATCTGCGTTTCGAGACCGAGTTCGACAGCACCGAAGCCTATCGCCGCGACCATGACCTTGTGGTCGCCGCCGACGGCATCAACAGCCGCGTGCGCACCGAATACGCCGATGTCTTCAAGCCCGATATCGACACGCGGCTGTGCAAGTTCGTCTGGCTGGGCACGCATCAGAAGTTCGACGACGCCTTCACCTTCATCTTCGAGAAGACGGATGCCGGCTGGCTCTGGGCGCATGTCTATCAGTTCGACGAAAACACCGCGACCTTCATCGTCGAGACCACGCAGCAGGTCTGGGACCGCATGGGGTTCGCGCGGATGACCAAGTCCGAGACGGTCGAGACCTGCCGCAAGGTGTTCGAGCGTCACCTGGGCGGCCACGACCTGATGTCGAACGCGGCGCATCTGCGCGGATCGGCGGTCTGGATGAATTTCCCCCGCGTGATCTGCGAACGATGGTATCACGACAATATCGTGCTGATGGGCGACGCCGCGGCCACGGGGCATTTTTCCATCGGGTCGGGCACGCGGCTGGCCATCGACAGCGCCATCGCGCTGGCCGACTATCTGCACAGCGAACCGACGCTGGAGCAGGCGTTCCAGCGGTATCAGGACGAACGGCGGCTCGAGGTTCTGCGCCTGCAATCGGCGGCGCGCAACAGTCTGGAATGGTTCGAGGAGGTGGAGCGTTACCTCGGCTTCGATCCGGTGCAGTTCAACTATTCCCTGCTGACCCGCAGCCAGCGCATCGGCCACGAGAATCTGCGCCTGCGCGACCCCGACTGGCTGCGCCGGGCCGAGGACTGGTTTCAGGAACAGGCGGGCGGCCGGCCGGGCCGCGCGCCGATGTTCGCGCCCTTCACCTTGGGCGACATGCGCCTGAAGAACCGCATCGTCGTCTCGCCCATGGCGCAATACAAGGCCGTGGACGGCACCCCGACCGATTGGCATCTGGTCCATTACGGCGAACGCGCCAAGGGCGGCGCGGGTCTGGTCTATACCGAGATGACCTGCGTTTCGCCCGAGGGCCGGATCACGCCGGGCTGTCCGGGCCTCTATGCGCCCGAACACGAAGCCGCCTGGACGCGGATCGTGAATTTCATCCATGCCGAGACGGACGCCAGGGTGTGCTGCCAGATCGGCCATTCGGGCCGCAAGGGCAGCACGAATATCGGCTGGGAAGGGATGGACAAGCCGCTGGCGCGGGGCAACTGGCCGCTCATGTCCGCCAGCGCGATCCCCTGGGCCGAGGGCAGCGATACGCCCAGGGCGATGGACCGTGCCGACATGGATACGGTGCGCGAGCAGTTCGTCGCGGCAACCGAGATGGCCGCGCGCTGCGGCTTCGACATGATCGAGCTGCACGCCGCCCACGGCTATCTGATCGCCAGCTTCCTGTCGCCCGCCACCAACATCCGCGGTGACGATTATGGCGGTTCTCTTGAAAATCGGCTGCGCTGGCCGCTCGAGGTGTTCCGTGCCATGCGCGCCGTCTGGCCAGCGGGCAAGCCGATGTCGGTGCGGATCAGCGCCCATGACTGGCTGGACGCGAACGGCGTCACCCCGCAGGAGGCCGTCGAGATCGCGCGCGCCTTCCACGAAGCGGGCGCCGACATCATCGACGTGTCCGCCGGACAGACCAGCCCCGAGGCCAGACCCGTCTATGGCCGCATGTTCCAGACGCCGTTCAGCGACCGCATCCGCAACGAGCTGCACGTTCCGACCATGGCCGTGGGCAACATCTATGAACCCGACCACGTCAATTCGATCCTGATGGCAGGGCGGGCGGATCTGGTCTGCCTGGCCCGGCCGCATCTGGCGGACCCTTACTGGACGCTGCATGCCGCGACGGCGCTCGGCGACGAGGGCACGCAATGGCCCAAACCCTATGCCGCCGGCGGCGATCAGGCGAGGCGTCTGCGCGAGCGCGAGCAGGAGACGATCCGTGCCTGATCTGGCGGGGCATACGGTGCTTGTCACCGGCGGCGGCACCGGGGCGGGCGCGGACCTGGCGCGCGGTTTCGCCGAAGCAGGCGCGCGCGTCGTCATCGCCGGGCGCAGGCGCGCCCCGCTGGAGGATGTGGCCGCGCGCATCGGCGCCATGCCCGTCGTCGCGGACGTGACCGACGAGGGGTCCGTCGCGGCGCTGTTCGACGCCGCCGGGCCTGTCGATATCGTCGTGGCCAATGCGGGCGCGTCGGACAGCGCGCTGCTGACCAGGACCGGCCTTGCCCAGTGGAACGCCATGCTGGCGGTGAACCTGACCGGCGTGTTCCTGACCTTTCGCGAAGGGCTGCGGCGGATGGATGGCTGGGGGCGTCTGATCGCCGTCGCCTCGACCGCCGGGCTGAAGGGCTATGCCTATGCCGCGCCCTATGCTGCGGCCAAACACGGCGCGGTCGGGCTGATCCGAAGCCTTGCGCTGGAAGTCGCCCGCCGTCCGGTGACGGCGAACGCGCTGTGTCCGGGGTTTCTGGACACCGACATGACCGACCGCTCGGTAGCCACCATCGCCGAAACGACGGGCCGATCCCCGTCCGAGGCGCTGGAGGCGCTGAAAGCGGCGAACCCGCAGCGGCGGCTGATCGCCCCGGCCGAGGTCACGGCGGCGGCCTTGTGGCTTTGCGCGCCGGGATCGGAAGGCATCAACGGACAGGCCATCGCCATAGCAGGGGGCGAGATATGAGCGACGCCATCGCCAAGCGCCGTCTGCGGCTGTGGATCCGCATGCTGGGCGTCACGCGTTTCGTCGAGGCGGGATTGCGGGATTACCTGCGGCGCGAACACGGCACCTCGTTGCCGCGTTTCGACGTGATGGCGGCGCTTTGGCGGCGCGGGGTGCCGGTGGCGATGGGCGAGCTGAGCCGCATGCTGCTGGTGTCGAACGGCAACGCCACCGACGTGGTGGGCCGACTGGAAGGCGAGGGGCTGGTCGTCCGAAGCCCCTGCGACCGCGACCGCCGGACGGTGCGGGTGGCGCTGACCGACCGGGGCCGCGCGACTTTCGAAACCATGGCGGCGGGGCACGAACGGGAACTGAACCGGATGCTGGGCGCGCTGGACGAAGGCGATCTGGATGCGATGCGCGACGGGCTGCGCAAGGTCGGCCCGAAACGGGAGGCGAGGGCATGAGTCTGAACGCGACGCGCATGGCGGACCTGACGCCGCGGCATTTCCTGTGGCACGCGGCGGACGGGATCGCCACGATCCGACTGAACCGACCCGAGCGCAAGAACCCGCTGACCTTCGACAGCTATGCCGAACTGCGCGACACGTTCCGCGCGCTGGCCTATGCCGCGGATGTGGACGCGGTGGTGCTGGCCTCGAACGGCGGCAATTTTTCGTCGGGCGGGGACGTGCACGACATCATCGGACCGCTGGTCGGGATGGACATGAAGGATCTGCTGGCCTTCACCCGGATGACCGGCGATCTGGTCAAGGCGATGATCGGCTGCGGCAAGCCCATCGTCGCCGCGGTGGACGGGGTCTGCGTGGGCGCGGGGGCGATCATGGCCATGGCGTCCGATTTGCGGCTGGCCAGCCATGACGCGACCTGCGCCTTCCTGTTCACGCGCGTGGGCCTTGCGGGATGCGACATGGGCGCCTGCGCGATGCTGCCGCGCATCGTCGGGCAGGGCCGCGCGGCCGAGCTGCTTTATACCGGGCGCAGCATGCGCGCCGAGGAAGGGGCGGCCTGGGGGTTCTGGAACGCGCTGCATCCCGCCGGCGAACTTGAGGACGCGGCGATGGTGCTGGCACGGCGGATCGCCGACGGGCCGACCTTCGCGCATGGCATCACCAAGACGCAGTTGAACCAGGAATGGAACATGGGTCTGGAACAGGCGATCGAGGCCGAGGCGCAGGCGCAGGCCATCTGCATGCAGACCCGCGATTTCGAACGCGCCTACAACGCCTTCGTGGCGAAGGAACGGCCGGTTTTCTCCGGCGACTGAACGACGAACGGGGATTGCGACGCGCCTATGGATCACACCTTCCTGCACTGGCCCTTCTTCGAGGACCGCCACCGCGACCTGGCGGCGGCGCTGGACGATTGGGCCGGGACGGAACTGCGCCATGTCGATCACGCCGACACCGATACCGCCTGCCGCGATCTGGTGGCGCGGCTGGGGCAGGGCGGCTGGCTGCGCCATACCGGCGCGGCCGAGGGCGAGGCGCTGGACGTGCGCAGCCTGTGCCTGATCCGCGAAACGCTGGCGCGCCATGACGGGCTGGCCGATTTCGCCTTTGCGATGCAGGGGCTGGGGATGGGCGCGGTCAGCCTATTCGGCAGCGCGTCGCAACGCGAATGGCTGGCGCGGACGCGGGCCGGTCGGGCCATCGCGGGGTTCGCGCTGACGGAACCGGGGGCCGGATCGGACGTGGCCGCGACCGCCACCACGGCCCGGCGCGACGGCGGCGACTGGGTGCTGGACGGCGAGAAGACCTATATCTCGAACGGCGGCATCGCCGACATCTATACGATCATCGCCCGCACGGGCGAGGCGCCGGGTGCGAAGGGGTTGTCGGCCTTCCTGCTGCCTGCCGACACGCCGGGGCTGGAGGTCGCCGCCCGGATCGAGGTCATGGCCCCGCATCCCCTGGCGCATCTGCGGTTGACAGGGGTGCGCCTGCCCGCCGACGCGCTGATCGGACAGGCGGGCGGGGGCTTCAGGATCGCCATGTCGGTGCTGGACGTGTTCCGCGCGACGGTCGGGGCGGCGGCGCTGGGATTCGCGCGCCGCGCGCTGGACGAGGCGCTGGTGCGCGTGCAGCGGCCGCGCGCGGATGGCGGCACGCTTGCGCGGTTGCAGATGGTGCAGGGGCATCTGGCCGACATGGCGCTGAAGGTCGATGCGGCGGCACTGCTGGTTTATCGCGCCGCCTGGACCAAGGACCGCGGCGCCCCCCGCGTCAGCCGCGAGGCGGCGATGGCCAAGCTTTACGCGACCGAGGCCGCGCAGCAGGTTGTCGATCTGGCGGTGCAGCTTCATGGCGGCGACGGCGTGAAAACGGGCGAGATCGTCGAAAGCCTCTATCGCGAGGTGCGCGCGCTGCGCATCTATGAAGGGGCCAGCGACGTGCAGCGCGTGGTGATCGCGCGCGCGGTGCTGGAAGCGGCGGAAGGGACGGGGCGATGACGGATTCAGACAAGGCGGGGGCCGGTGCCTGATGCCCTATAGCCGCCCCTTCGGGATCGAGTTCAACCATTGCGACCCGGCAGGGATCGTCTTCTATCCGCGCTATCTGGAAATGGTGAACCACATGGCGGAAAACTTCTTCGCCGATGTTGTGGGTCATGGCTATGCCCAAATGATCGCCGACGGCAACGGCTGCCCCACCGTCCGGCTGGAGGTGGATTTTCGCGCGCCGTCCCGGCTGGGCGAGCGGTTGACGCTGACCTTGCGGGTGACGGCCGTGGGGCGATCCAGTCTGGATCTGACGGTGGCCGGACGCGGCCCGGCGGACGACCTGCGTTTCAGGGCGGCCAAGCGCATCGTCTGGATCGGACCCGACAAGCGCGCCGCCCCCTGGCCCGACCGCATCCGCGACAGGCTGACCGAGAGCATAGAGGAGGACGACGGATGAGCGGCACCCCCCACGACATCCTGCAACCCGACGGCTGGGCCTCCGCCATCGGCTATGCGAACGGCGTCGTCGCTGAGGGGCGGCAGGTGTTTCTGGGCGGGCTGGTCGGCTGGGACGCGCAGCAGCAATGGCAGACCGACGATCTGGTGGGTCAGGTGGACCGCATCCTCGCCAGTATCGTCACGCTTCTGGCCGAGGCGGGCGGCAGGCCCGAACATCTGGTTCGGCTGACGTGGTATATCGTCGACAAGCGCGATTACCTGGCCAACGCGCGCGAAATCGGGCGCGCCTATCGCAGGCATCTGGGCAAGCACTTTCCGGCGATGGCGCTAGTGCAGGTCGCCGACCTGCTGGAAGATCGCGCCAAGGTCGAGATCGAGGCCACGGCCGTCATCCCGGCAGAGGAGCGGGGCCAGTGAACGACGCCCTGGGCCCTTCGGGGCACATCGACAGCTTCGCCCGCGACAACCTGCCCCCCGCGGGTCTGTGGCCCGAATTGCGGCTGGGCACCTTCCGTTATCCCGAATGGCTGAACGTGGGGCACGAGCTGACCGATGCGATGGTCGCGCGGGGTTTCGGGGACAACGTCGCGCTGATCGGCAACGGGCGGCAGCGCACCTACAAGGAACTGTCGGACTGGACCAACCGCATCGCCCATGCCCTGGTCGAGGATTACGGCGTCAGGCCCGGCAACCGCGTGCTGATCCGATCGGCCAACAACCCCGCCATGGTGGCCTGCTGGCTGGCCGCGACCAAGGCGGGGGCGGTGGTGGTCAACACCATGCCGATGCTGCGCGCGGGCGAGCTGGGCAGGATCGTGGACAAGGCGCAGGTGACGCTGGCGCTGTGCGATACGCGGCTGACGGAGGAGATGACGGCCTGCGCGCAGGCATCCGGCATCCTCGACACGGTGGTGGGCTTCGACGGGTCCGCCAACCACGACGCCGAGCTGGACCGCGCGGCCCTGGGCAAGCCGGTGCGGTTCGAGGCGGCCCGCACCGGGCGCGACGACGTGGCGCTGCTGGGCTTCACCAGCGGCACCACGGGCACGCCCAAGGCCACCATGCACTTTCACCGCGACATCCTGATCATCGCCGACGCCTATGCGCGCGAGGTTCTGGACGTGCGGCCCGACGACGTGTTCGTGGGCAGCCCGCCGCTGGCCTTCACCTTCGGACTGGGCGGGCTGGCGGTGTTTCCATTGCGCTTCGGCGCCGCCGCCTGCCTGCTGGAAAACGCCACGCCCCCAAACATGGTCGAGATCATCCAGAAGTATCGCGCCACGATCTGCTTCACCGCCCCCACCGCCTATCGCGCGATGCTCAACGCGATGGAGGCGGGCGCCGATCTGGGCAGCCTGCGCGCGGCCGTTTCCGCGGGCGAAACGCTGCCCGCGCCGGTCTACGAGGATTGGCGCGCCAAGACCGGGCGGCCGATGCTGGACGGCATCGGTTCGACCGAAATGCTGCACATCTTCATCACTAACCGTTTCGACGACCACCATCCCGCCTGCACGGGCCGCACGCTTGCCGGATACGAGGCGCGCATCGTCGACGACGACATGCACGAGGTGCCGCGCGGCACCGTCGGGCGGCTGGCGGTCAAGGGGCCGGTCGGCTGCCGCTATCTGGCCGACGAGGACCGGCAGCGCGACTATGTGCGCGACGGCTGGAACCTGACCGGCGACGTGTTCAGCCAGGACGAGAACGGGCGCTTTCACTTCGCCGCGCGCACCGACGGGATGATCCTGTCGGCGGGCTACAACATCGCCGGACCCGAGGTCGAGGCCGCGCTGCTGTCGCATCCGGCGGTCGCGGAATGCGCGGTCATCGCCGCGCCGGACGCCGAACGCGGGCATATCGTGCAGGCGCATGTCGTCCTGCAACCCGGACACGAACGCGACCGCGCGATGGTCCATGACCTGCAAAACCATGTGAAGCGCACGATAGCGCCGTTCAAGTATCCGCGCAGCGTCGTCTTCACCGACGCGCTGCCCAAGACCGAAAGCGGCAAGAACCAGCGCTTCCGCCTGAAGGACGGGGCATGACGGCGACGAACCGGACTTCACGACAAGACGGCCGCGCAAGGCCGCCGCGACACGAACGGCCCATGATGGCCCAACAAGGAGGACGATCCATGAGATACACCCTGACCCTTGCCATGGCGGCGCTGCTGGCGGCGCCCGCGATGGCCGACCCGATCAAGGTCGGCATGATCACCACGCTGTCGGGCGGCGGCGCGGGCCTTGGCGTCGATACGCGCGACGGCTTCGATCTGGCGATGAAGCTGGCGGGCGACGCCGCCGTCGACATCACCGTCATCACCGAGGACGATCAGCAGAAACCCGATGTCGCCGTGCAGATCGCCGACCGGATGATCCAGTCGGAGGAGGTGGACATCCTGACCGGGATCGTCTGGTCGAACCTTGCCATGGCGGTGGTTCCGGCCGCGGTCCAGCAGGGCAAGTTCTATCTGTCCACCAACGCGGCCCCCTCGGCGCTGGCAGGCGCGCAGTGTCACGAGGATTACTTCTCGCTCAGCTATCAAAACGACAACTTTCACGAGGCCGCGGGCCAGGCGGCGACCGATGCCGGTTACGAAAACATGGTCATCATGGCGCCGAACTATCCGGCCGGAAAGGACGCGCTGACCGGCTTCAAGCGCTTCTACGAGGGCGAGGTCGCGTCCGAAATCTTTACCCAGGTCGGACAGACCGACTATGCCGCCGAGATCGCGCAGATCCGCGACGCGGATGCCGACGCGGTGTTCTTCTTCCTGCCGGGCGGCATGGGGATCAGCTTTCTCAAGCAGTATTCGGGGTCGGGCGTGACCACGCCGCTGATCGGCCCCGCCTTCAGCTTCAGCCAGGACATCCTGCCCGCAGCGGGCGATGCGGCCCTTGGCATCAGGAACACGGCAAGCTGGTCGCCCGACCTCGACAACGAGGCCAACAAGACCTTCGTGGATGCGTTCAAGGCGGAATACGGGCGTCTGCCCTCGGTCTATGCCGCGCAGGGTTACGACACCGCCAACCTGATCCTGTCGGCCGTCGCCACGGCCGATATCGCCGACCGCGATGCATTCCGCGACGCGCTGATGGCGGCGGACTTTCCCACCGTGCGCGGCAAGTTCCGCTTCGGGCCGAACCGGCATCCGATCCAGGATCTCTATCTGCGCGAGGTGGTCAGGCTGGACGATGGCACCCTGACGAACCGGATCGTGGACACCGCCATGACCGACCGCGGCGACGCCTACGCGGCCGATTGCACGAACTGATGCCGGCGCGGGGGCGCACCGCCCCCGCCCGCGGAAGGGCACCCCGATGCTGATCTTCGAGCAGTTTCTGAACGGGCTGCAATACGGCATGACGCTGTTTCTGATGGCGGCGGGACTGACGCTGGTCTTTGGCGTCATGGGGTTGATCAACCTTGCCCACGGATCGCTTTACATGATCGGGGCCTTCGCCTGCGCCGCTGTCGCCCAGGCCACCGGATCGTTCTGGCTGGGGGTGGGCGCCAGCCTTGCCGCGGCGGCCGCGGCGGGGGCGCTGATCGAACTGGCGGTGATCCGCCGCCTTTACCACCGCGACCACCTGGACCAGGTTCTGGCGACATTCGCGCTGATCCTGATCGCGTCCGAAGGCACGCGCTGGGTGTTCGGATCGTTCCCGCTTTACCTGTCGCTGCCGCCGTCGCTGTCGGGCACGGTGTCGCTGGGCGGGCTAGTCTATCCCAGCTTCCGCCTTGCCGTCATCGGGCTGGGCCTTGCCATCGCCGTGTTCTTGTTCTGGCTGATGCGCGGCACCCGGCTGGGCATCCGCATCCGCGCGGGCGAGGCCGACCGCGAGATGATCGGCGCGCTCGGCGTGGACATCCGCAGCCTCTATACCGTCGTCTTCGCGCTGGGGGCGGGGCTGGCGGGGCTGGCGGGGGCGCTGGTCGGCGCGGTGCAGTCGGTGCAGGTCGGCATGGGCGAGCCGGTGCTGATCCTGGCCTTCGTCGTCATCGTGATCGGCGGCATCGGGTCCATCGGCGGCGCGCTGGCGGGGGCGTTGCTGGTCGGGATGACCGACACGCTGGGCCGTGCCCTGCTGCCTGCCGCGCTGGCCACGATCATGCCGCAGGCTTCGGCGACGGCGGTGGCGGCATCGCTTGCGTCGATGCTGGTCTATATCCTGATGGCGGCGGTGCTGGTCTGGCGGCCCACCGGCCTTTTCGGCGTCCGCGGATGAGCCGCGCGGGCACGGTGAACGCGGCGCTTCTGGCGGTGCTGATCGGCGGCGCCATCGCCGCGCATCTGGCGGGCGAGCTGTTCGTCGTCACGCTTGCCACCAAGGCCGCGATCTTCGCGCTGGCGGGCGTCGGGCTGAACTTCGCGCTGGGATACGGCGGCCTGATCAGTTTCGGCCACGCGGCGTTCTTCGGTCTGGGCGGCTATGTCACCGGCATCCTGGCCAGTCACGCGATGTCGGGCGAACCGCTGACGACGCTGCCCTACACGATGAACGGCACCAACGAGATGCTGGCGATCTGGCCGATGGCGATGCTGGTCTGCGGGCTGGCGGCGCTGGCCATCGGCGCCCTCAGCCTGCGGACATCGGGCGTCTATTTCATCATGGTGACGCTGGCCTTCGCGCAGATGATCTACTGGTTCGCTGTCGGCTGGCCCCGCTATGGCGGCGAGGACGGGCTGTCCTTCTATGTCCGCAACGTCTTTCCCGGCGTGAACTCGATGCAGCCGCTGACATGGTTCGCGATCTGCACCGGGCTGCTGCTGCTGGCGCTGGTCTTTACGGCGACGGTGATGCGGGCGCGGTTCGGGCTGGCCTTGCAGGCGGCGCGACGCAATCCGCAACGGACGGTGGCGGTCGGGATCAGGCCGTTCGGCATCCGCCTGACCGCCTTCGTGCTGTCGGCGATGATCA
Source organism: Oceaniovalibus guishaninsula JLT2003 (assembly GCF_000299575.1). Lineage (GTDB taxonomy): Bacteria > Pseudomonadota > Alphaproteobacteria > Rhodobacterales > Rhodobacteraceae > Palleronia > Palleronia guishaninsula. Next base: position 116,723 of record NZ_AMGO01000068.1, on the reverse strand, counting down.
CCGGGCTGGCCGGATCGCTTTATGCCGACCTCAACCGTTTCGTGTCGCCGGCTATGCTGAACTGGCACATGTCGGGCGAAATCATGGTTTTCGTCATCCTTGGCGGGGTCGGGCGGCTGACGGGCCCGGTGGCGGGCGCGATGCTGTTCGTGGCGATGGAGCATCTTCTGGGTGGCGTCAGCGAATATTGGCCCGCGCTGCTGGGGCTGGTGCTGCTGGGGATCGTGCTGTTCGCGCCTGGCGGCATTGTCGGCATCCTGACCGGGGGGCGGCGGCGTGTCTGACCCGATCCTGCATGTCAGCCGCCTGCGCAAATCCTTCGGCGCGCTGACGGCGACCGACGATGTGGACCTGACCTTGCATCCGGGCGAAATCCACGCGCTGATCGGTCCGAACGGCGCGGGCAAATCGACCCTCATCAAGCAGATCGTCGGCGAATTGCGGCAGGATGCCGGGCAAATCCGGTTCGAGGGGCAGCGCATCGACCGCCTCGACGCCGCCGCGCGCGCGCGTCTGGGTCTTGCGCGCAGCTTTCAGGTCAGTTCGGTCATCGCCGATTTCACGGTGCTGCAAAACGTCGTCCTTGCCGTGCAGGGGGCATCGGGGGCCAGTTTCCGCTTCCTGCGCCCGGTGCTGAAGGATCCGGCGCTGACCGAACCTGCGCTGTTTCACATCCGCCAGGCGGGCCTTTCCGAACGAACCGATACGCCGGCCGCCGCCCTCAGCCACGGCGAACGCCGCAAGCTGGAAATCGCAATGGCCCTTGCCCTGCGCCCCCGCGCCTTCCTGCTGGACGAACCGATGGCGGGGATGGGCGCGGAAGGGGCGAGAACGCTGGTCGCGCTGCTGTCCGACCTGCGGACCGAGGCGCCGATCCTGCTGGTCGAGCATGACATGGACGCGGTCTTTGCGCTGGCCGACCGCGTTTCGGTGCTGGTCTATGGCCGCATCGTCGCGACCGGGACCGTGGACGAAATCCGCGCCGACCCCGAGGTGCGGCGGTCCTATCTGGGCGGGGACGACGCATGACCCCGCTGCTGGAGGTCGCGGGCCTGACGGCGGGCTACGGCCCGGTTCAGGCGCTGTTCGGCGTCGATCTGACGGTGACGGAAGGCGAGGTGGTCGCGCTGATGGGGCGCAACGGCATGGGCAAGACCACCACGATCGGCGCCGTCATGCGCCTGCTGCCCGCGGCGGGCACGCTGCGCTTCGACGGGCGCGACCTGCTGTCCCTGCCGCCGCACCGGGCCGCGCGGCTGGGGCTGGGACTGGTGCCCGAGGGGCGGCGCTGCTTCGCGCCCCTGACCGTGGCCGAGAACCTGACCGTCGCCGCGCGCCCCGGCCCGTGGGATGCCGCCCGCATCGGTCGTCTGTTTCCGCGCCTGACCGAACGCCGCCGCCAGCCCGCCCGGACCCTGTCGGGGGGCGAGCAGCAGATGTTGGCCATCGCCCGCGCGCTGATGACCAACCCGCGATTGCTGATCCTCGACGAGGCGACCGAAGGTCTGGCGCCTGTCGTGCGTCAGGAAATCTGGTCCGCCATCCGCGAGCTGAAGACCGAAGGCCTGGCGATCCTGCTGGTGGACAAGTCGCTGCGCGAACTCAAAGCCTTGGCCGACCGCGCCGTCGTGCTGGAGCGGGGCGAGACCGTCTGGGCCGGCCCGGTGCAAGACCTGACAGACGAGATGACGGATCGCTGGCTGGGGGTGTGACGGGTCTCAGCGGGCGAGGCTGACGGCCAGGCCCGACCGGGGGGTGTCCGGGCAAGCCGGAAGGTCCGGCGCAACGCGGAGTCTGACGCCGACGAACGCGACGCGACTTTCCCGCAAAGAGCAAGGATGCGCGCGACCCGGCGGGCGTATAGAGCGGGCCAAACGGCCGATACGGAGCCCGCAATGAACGATCTGGCGCCCCTTTTGAACGTGCTGGTTCCGCTTGCGGTCCTGTGGCTGGTTATCGCGAACCGCCGGCTGGGGCGGCGCATCTCGGCGCTGGAACGTCTTGCGGCGCAGTTGCCTGCCGTCGCGCCGCCGGCGGACCCGATGGAGCTGCCGGATGCGCCCCGTGCGGCGGACGGCGCAAGCGGTCCCGTCGTTTCGCGTCCGGCGGAACAATCCTTCGCCTCGCGCTTCGGTGTTCTGGCGCGCGGTGCCGCGTGGCTGCGGGCGAACGGGGTGCTTGCGGTCTCGGCGCTTTCGCTCTCGCTGGCCGGGCTGTTCGCTACACAATATGCCGCCGAGCGCGGAATGCTGTCGCCCGGTCTGCGCGTGGCCGTTGCGATGGCGCTCGGCGTGGCCTTCGTCGTGGCTGGCGACGCGATCCGACGCCGCGCGACCGGCCGGCGCGGCATCGCGGCGGGGCCGCTCGCCGCGGTCTTCGCGGGGGCGGGGGTCGTGACGGTGTTCGGTGCGGTGCTCGCGGCGCGGATGCTCTATGCCATGATCGGCCCCGACACCGCGCTTGCGGGGCTGGTCGCGGTGGCCGCGCTGGCGGTGGCGCTCGGCTGGTTTCACGGGCCTGCCCTTGCCGCGATCGGAATCCTCGGCGCCTCGGGCGCGCCTTTCCTGATCGGCGGCGAAACAGGGCAGGCGGCGCTGCTGCAAGGCTATTTCGGCATGGTAGCGATTGCCGGGCTGACGGTGAACGTCCTGCGGCGCTGGCGCGGGATCGACGCTCTCTCGCTTGCGACCCCTTTTTGCGCCGCCTGGGCGGTGATGGCGCTTGCGGGCGGCGAGGGCGCGTTTCTTGCGCTGGCGCTCACCCTCGCCCCCGTGGCCATCGTTCTGATGCACGGCACGGTCATGCCGGATGTGCCGGGGCCGGGCCCGATCTTGGCGCGGGTCCGGGCGCGCGGAACGCCGACAGGCGCGTCGATCCGCGCCCTCGTCGTCTGGGGGGTGGCCGGGCTGGCCGTGCTGGACGCCACGGCCCGCGCGCCCGGCCTCGCCCCCGCGGCGGCCTTGGGGCTGGCCTGGCTTTTCGCGGTGGCGGCGCTCTGGTCGCGACGCTGGGACGCGGCACTCGACATGGCCGCAATTGTCGCGGCGGCACTGTTTGTCCTGACGTGGCAGGCGCAGCCTTCGTGGATTCCCGCCGGCATCCTGGTGGACGGGGCGGAGGAGGTGGAGCCTGGGGCCTATGCGGTCTATGCGGCGCTGGCGGGCGCCGCGCTGGCGATGGCCGCCGCTGCCGTGATCCGCAGCGCCGCCGCCTCGGGTTGGCAGGGACGTGCCTGGGCCTTCGCGGCGGCGATCGTTGGGCCGGGAGTGCCGGCGTTGATGGAACTTCTTTGGCCCGCATGGGCGATGCCCGGCACGGGTGCGCGCGCGGCCCTTGCGATGACGCTTGCCGCGACGGCCACGGGGCTGGCGGTGCGGGCGGCGCGAAGGGATGGCGACGACAGGGTCCGCACGGCACTTGCCGCTCTTGTGGCGATGTCGGCCCTCGCGCTGGCGCTTTTCGTTACCGTGTCGGCAGGCGCGCTCAGCCTGGCGCTGGGGGTGTTGGTGCTGGGCGCGGCGGCGCTCGACGACCGGTTCGACCTGCCCGCGCTGTCGCCTTTCGTGCAGGTGGGCGTGGCGGTGCTGATCTGGCGGGGGCTGGTCGATCCGGGCCTGGCAGCAGGGATCGAGGATCCCGCCCTGGAAGCGATGCTGCTGCACGGGGTGCCGGCGATCCTGGTCGGCGCGGCATGGCTGCTGATGCGGGGCGCGGACCGACCCGGCGCGCGCGCCTCGCTCGAAGGGGGCGGTATAGTGCTGGCGGGGATCGCGGCAAGCGTCTGGCTGCTGCGCCTTGCCGACGACCGACCCGCATTATGGGATGTGGGCGCGCATTGGTTGGCCGGGCTGCTTGCATCGGTCTGGCTGCTTTCGGCGGCGGCCTCCATCCGCGGCGCCGCCCTTGCCCGGCAAGCGCGGGGCGAAGCGACGCCGTCCCTGCGCCATCGCTTCGGGCAGGCGATCCGCTACACATCTGCATCCGTGGCGCTTCTTGTGGCGCTGGCGCTGATGGCAGGCGGTCTGATCTTCGTCCATCCGCTTGCCGGGGGGCAGCGGGTCGCCGGGCCGGTCCTTTTCAACACGCTGGTGCCGGGCTATCTGCTGCCCGCGACGATCGTGCTGGGCTGCGCGCTGCGACTGCCCGGACTGGGGCGATGGCCGCGTCTGGCGGGGACGGCGCTTGGCGGCATCCTTGTGGCGCATTGGGCTTGGCTTGCGATCGCCCATGGCTGGCGCGGGCCGGATTTGGCCGCCGCGTCGATGGGGGCGGGCGAACTCTGGACAATGACCGCGGTCCTTCTGCTGACGGGGGCGGCGCTATTCGGCGCATCGCTGATCGGCGGCTCGCGGCCGCTGCGGATGGTGGCCAACAGTCTGCTTCTTGCGGCCATCGCCAAGGTCTTCCTCGTCGATGTGTCGGGGCTCGACGGCCTTGTGCGGGCAGGCTCGTTCCTGATCCTCGGCCTCAGCCTTGCCGGGCTGGCCTGGGTGAACCGGCTTGTCGCGGCACGCGGCAGGAGGCGAGAAAAACTTCGTTGACAAGGAAACGGACAGCCCTTCAGCGGACGATCCCCCGTCTTGTTCGTGCGGCTCTGGCCAGTCTTTCCCGGTGACCGGATCACAATGCCATGCCCGAAGGCATTGACGCAGCCAAGCAGCGCCACAAGGGTCCGATCGCGGCGCCCGAGAGGGCATAACATCGGCGTCTGACGGTTGCGAATACCCGCGCGGGATTCGGACCGGTCGGCCGCATGTCTTGCCGGCGTCTCAGACGTTCCGCCATACGGTCAGGGAAAGGGCAGGCCGCGGCGGTTCAGGAACAATCCGTAAAGCGTGTGGGATCCGCCGATGAACAGGCGGTTGCGGCGCAACTCTCCGAAGGTCAGGTTCGAAACGGGGCAGGGGATGCGGATCTTGCCCATCAGATGCCCGTCGGGCGCCAGGCAATGCACGCCGTCGCCCGCGCTGGACCACAGGTTGCCGTCCTCGTCCACGGTCATGCCGTCGCAGTAACCGGGCGAAATCGTGTGGAAGACGTCCCCGCCCGACAGCCGGTTGTCGGCATCGACATCGAAGACACGGATGAATTGCTCGGGATCGGGGCGGGTCTGGTCGCCGGTCTCGGCCACATAAAGACGCCGCTCGTCGGGCGAGAATGCCAGGCCGTTCGGCCCCGCGAAATCGCCCGCTGCGATCGCGATCTCTCCGCTCGCCGGATCGAGCCGGTAAAGGGCCGCGGGCTGTTCGGACGCCTGGCGGCCGCCTTCGTAATCGTTCGAGATCCCGTAAAGCGGATCCGAGAACCAGATCGTCCCGTCCGACTTGACGACCACGTCGTTGGGCGAATTCAGCCGCTTGCCGGCATGCTGGTCCACCAAGGTGACGACGCGGCCGTCATGCTCGGTCCGGGTGACGGATCGCGCCTCGTGCGAGCAGGCGATCAGCCGGCCCTGCCGGTCGCGGGTCTGTCCGTTCGCGTAACCCGAAGGGGCGCGATAGATCGACTGGCCCAGATCCTCGGACCAGCGCATCGTCCGGTTGCGCGGCAGATCCTGGAACAGCAGGCAGTTCCAGTCCCCCATCCATACCAGCCCCTCGATCCAGCGGAATCCGAAGGCCAGCGTCTCGAGCGGCGCGTTTCCCAGCAGATAGCCCGCGAACGCCGGATCGACGATCTCGAAGGGGCCGGCATCGGCGTCGGTCATCGCGGCCTCACGAGAAGCGGCAGGGCGGGGTCGTGTCGCGCGCGGTGTCCAACTGCACGATCATCAGCGTCGCGGGCCGGTCCCCGACGGTGGCGGATTTGTGGCCCTTGCAGCCGTCCACCTCCCGGCAGCCCTGATCCTCGCCGAAAGAGATCTCGCCCGGCCCGAATTCGCGCACCGTCCCGTCCATCGCCTCGACCGACCACCTGCCGTCAAGCGGGATGATCCATTGCGGCGCCGGGTTCTCGTGCCATTCGCCGACCCAGCCGACGGGCATGACGGTCACCATCACCGTCATGCCGTCACGGTGCTTTTGCCCCTGCCATTGCGGCGCGGCCTCCGGCTGGATCGAGGCAAGCTCGAACTTCGTCATCGCGCATTCGACCTGACGGCTGATCCCGTCCTCGTCCACGTGAAGATGCCAGTATGTCACCCGCGGCGGGTCGTCGTCGTTCATGGGGTCTTTCCTCGGGCAAGCGCGACGCGCGGCTTCGGCCCGCAAGGGGCGGGCACGGCGGATCCTGCCGATCCCGGCATCGAACGGCAAGCCCCGTTCAGGCCCCCCTCAGGCCCCGTCCATCGCGACGTAACCGTGCCTTCCCAGGAAGCCGGTCGTATGCGCGGCCAGCCGATCGAACCGGTGTTTCGGGAACTGGTCGAGATTGAGGGAAAGCCTGCCCAGGGCACAGAGGCACGAAAAGCCCAGCTCTTCCCCGGTCAATCCCGTCAGTCTGCAATAAAGACCGAGCCTGTCTGCGGCCAGCCTGCCCCGGCCAAATGCGGACAGGGAAAATCGCAGCGCATCTATGCCGGGATAGCCGGCCGGATTGCTGCCGCCCCAGTCGATGACCCGGAAGTCCCGCCGGACCGGCAGGACTGCGTTCCCGCCATCCGCGAACAGGATGTTCTCGGTCCAGAAATCCCCGTGTTCGAGGCAGCTGAACGTCCGCAACCGGCCGCGATCCAGGGCGGATTCCATCGCCAGAGCGGCCTTCCGGACGGTATCGTCCAGATTTCTGTCGGACGAAAGGGCGCGCAGGGGGACAAGAAAGCGGCGTTCCCGGTCGTCCGGGCCGGCCGAGACGACCGCTGTCTTGCGAAAGACGGCCGCCAGCCAGGAGATCACCCGGCCGCCCGAACGAAGGGTCTGAAGCCGCCTGAGATACCTGTTTTCCGAATATCCGATCAGCCGTTCGTACAAGGCATAGGACCGGCCGTTCCACGCCCCGGCCAGAAGCGGCGTGCAGATCGCCTTTCCAAGCGCGGGGCCCAGGACCGACCGCGCCTCGAAGGATTTCCCGACCGCGCGATCGACGAAACCCGGAAATATGGGGTTCGAAACGATCATCACATAGTTTTTCCGTCGCGACACGCCGTCCACGAAAAAGGCCTGGGTCGAATCCACCACCACGTCCTTGAACGGCCCGCTTTCGATCGGCCGGGTCGTGTCGGGGCGAAGAAGGCCCCCGAGGCGATCCGAGGCCTCTTTCGCGACAGCGGCCATGCCGGTTTCGGCGGCCGGCGTCATGCGGCTTTCCGAACGGCCCGAAGGGACGGCCCGGCGCGGGCGGTCCGCATCCGCCCGGCCGCGCGGTTCCCGATCGCGGATGTCAGGACCCGGAATATCGCTTCTCCACCTGCGCGAATTCGCGGACGAGCATTGCGTTGCGGCTTTCGCCGTTTCTTCTCTGGCGGCCGGCCAGCCACAGGCGATGCACGCCGGTCACTTCTATCGGATAGAGCCCCGAAGCGCCGGTGACCTGCGCGGCCGCCAGCCGGTGCCTGCCGCGATTGCCTTTCAGCAATGCGCCGTCGCGCCCGATCATGCCCCCCGGAAGATCCGCGCCCTGCACCTGACGATAGCCGTCCTTTTTCATGGTTTCGATCAATGCGACCAGGTTCTCGACGAAAATGCGGTCGAGTTCCGGCACCGTTCTGGCGGTCAGGGTCTTGTGAACGAACGGCCTTCCGCGATCCAGCGCCTCCAGTCCCCGCGCATACCACAGGGACTTCCGGAAATCCGGCAGAACCCGATGCAGGTCTTCGACCAACCGATAGCTGGGCAGTTCCGGCAGAAGGCGGCTTTCCAGATCCCAGTTCCCCCCGAAAACGCCCTTGCGGCCCAACAGGTATTTCACCCTGACGACCGCATTCCGATGCAGGAAGCGGGGCAGGTGCTGTGCCGACCACAGATACCAGTTCTGGTGCGGCTCATCGACATACCGCTCCAGCCGGTGGGGATCGACATGCAGCAGGGTGAAGGGAAACGGAATTGCCCCGATCATCGTTCCCTCACAGGCCGAGGCGGCTCCTGGTCTTCGCGATTCATTGCGCCCGCAGATTTCCGTATCATTACAAGGGAAGTGTGTGGTTTTTCGCCTAAGCGCACAAGCCCGGAACGCCGGAAGCGGGACGGTTCGACCGACCTTGGGACATCGCAGGGCGGTATCCGGACCGAATCCAAGATGCGGTTGGCGCAAGAACCTGGTGATCTTGCGCCCGCTTCACCGGACATTCAGGCGGTTGCGGTTTGAGCTGCGATGAACTCCCGCGGTGAACGGATCTTCAGCCCTGAATGCGGGTAATTGTCGTTATTGTCCTCGAACCACCCGGCAATCAATTCAAGCATGGTGGCGGCATCTGGCAGCGGCGTGATGTCCACGTAATCCCGCTTAAGCGTGTTGGCGAAGGCCTCTGATACACCAATGCTCTGCGGGTTCTTTGCCGGCGTGCAGCAGGGCTTCAGGCGGAGTTGCCGGGCGAAGATGCGGGTGTCCTTGTCGATGTAGGGCGAGCCGTTGTCGTTGAGCATCTCGACTTGGTGCGGCGCGCGATAGCCGCCGAATCGCGCCTCGATCGCCGCCAGCATCGTGTCACGCACGTCCGATCCGCCAATACCTGCGTTTACGACGGCGCACCAGGATATGATCTCGCGGTCATGCGCGTCGATGATGAAGGCCCCGCGCACGATGTCGCCGTTCCAGCAAGTGAACGAAGCCATCACTGCACCAGCGCAGGTTTGAGCGCAGCGTCCCGACCTTCGTCGTGGGTGCGGTCGGTCGATCTGGCGCCGCCCAGGGTCTCGGCTACGACGCTCATTGGGAACCGTCCTTCGGCTGCGACTGCACATGCCACTTCAGTTTTCTTAGCGTGACTTATCGAGTGGTTCCTTCAGAATCTCGACTTTCAGCATCCCGCGCCCGAGCTGGCGTTCCACCTCGCGGATGCGGTCTTCCATTTGCCGAACGGCGCGATTGCTCATGACATCATTGTCCCCAAACGACGCGGTCTTTGTGACGCCGAGTCATCAGGTGCCGACCGGCGTCACCATGCCGATGGAACGGCGCCGGCAGCTGCTCGCCACGGCACAAGAGCGCGACTTTCTTATCGTCGAAGACGACTACGACTTCGAGATGAGCTTTCTGCACGCTCCCAGCCCGTCGCTGAAATCGCTCGATCAGACCGGCCGGGTCATCTATGTCGGCAGCTTTTCCAAGGCACTGTTTCCCGGTCTCCGCATCGGCCATCTCGTTGCTCCGGCTCCGTTCATCGCCGAAGCGCGACGGCTGCGATTGCTGATCCTGCGCCATCCGCCTGGTCACATGCAGCGCACCACGGCATATTTTCTGGCGCTTGGTCATTACGACCAGCTTGTCCGCGACATGCGGATCGCCTTCGCCGAACGGCCCACAATCGCTGCCCGCGCCATCGAACGGGTCGGACTCGAAGTCAGCGGCGCAGCGACCATTGGCGGAACCAACCTGTGGGTTCGCGGCCCCGACGGTCTCGATGCGTTGCGGCTCGCGAATGCAGCGCGAAAAAGCGGGGTGCTCATTGAACCCGGAACGCCGTTCTACGACTTGCCAAAGGGTCCGGTCCCGTTCTTTCGCCTCGCTTATTCGTCCATCATTACGGAACGGATCGAAAAGGACATTAGCCTCCTTGCAGATCGCCTACATGGCGGCTTGCAGGAATAAAACGGCTTTTTTGGGTTGTCGCCCGGACCGGGTCGGAGCCCGGCCTTCTGCCTTCCCCCACCGGCAATGCCAGGATGTCCGTCGGCTACAGAACGAGGCGGGCCGCTAGATCGCCGGGATCGTCGGACACGTCTCAGCGCCAACAAGATCCGGTCTGTCCGAAGTCGTTGGCAGCCAGTCCTACCCGCCGCTTCCTGGATCCAGGGTCGGAACGTCCGTGCCGGCGTAGTGGCGCAGGTTTCGCGTGACCACCGTGAGGCCGCGCGACCGTGCCGTCGCGGCGATCATGAGATCGATGGAGACATGACCGACCGACGCGCAAAGGCGGCCCCAAAGCGCGGCCTCTGCCGCGCCGAAGGGCAGTACACGGTCGGCATAGCGCGTCGAGATTACCGCGAGCCACGCGTCGAGATCCGCTGCGAAACCGGGATCGCGCGGCCGCTGCAACTCGATTCCGCGTGTCACTTCTCCCAAGGTCACGGCCGAGAGGAAGAGGGCCGTATCCGACTGCGCCGCCATCCACCGGGTTATCGCCGGCGCACGATCAGGCCGGCGCAGGAGCGATAGGACATCGGTGTCGATCAGGTACATGTCAGAGATCGACGTCGCGCGCTTCCAGCGATGGACGCTGGAACGGATCGACACTGTCCCTGCCTTTGGGGATCGCCGCCAGATGTGCGCCGAAGCCCGCTGCCCGCGCCGCGCCCGTCATCCGCGCCCAGTCATCCGCGCCGACAACCACGACAGCAGGCTTCCCCCGGCGCGTCACCTCCTGCGGCTCGCCCGCCAATGCCGCCTCGACGACCGCGCTGAACCGGGCCTTTGCATCCTGAAGTGTCCACACGATCGAACTCCTGACCACCTGTCTGACTAGATAGAAGATCGTGTCGCGCAAGACAAGACCCAGCCCGTTTGCCGACCATGGTATTCAAGCAGGTTGGATTGGTCAGGCGGTCGCTTGGCGCTTTGCGAAGGCGTGAAACAGGATGCCCCCGAGAATGGCGCCGATTATCCAGGCATAGCCGGACAGGAAGCTCAGGTTCGGCACCCAGACCGTCATCACCGAGAAGATCGCGGCCACCGCGAACGCCTTGACCGCCGCGCCGTTCCAGCCGTTGCCATAGTGGTAGAGCCCGCCGTCCGTGTCGTAAAGATCGGCGAGCCGAAGCTCCTGCCGCCGGTGAACGTAGTAGTCCACGATCATGATTCCGAAGACCGGGGCCAGAACCGCGCCCAGGGTATTGACGAAGCCGCCGATCCCGACCTGGCTGATAAAGCTGTTCCAGAACCCGCCGATCACCAGCGCGAAGGCCGACGTGATGAGTCCCGCCTTGCGGAAGCTGATCTTCTCGGGGGCGAGGTTGGCGATACCGTTGACCGCCGGAATGAAGTTGGCCACGAGGTTGATGCCGACCGTGGCGGCGAGGAAGGTAATCGCCGCGATCACGCCCAGAAGCACGCTGTCGGTGCGTTCGACGATTTCGGCCGGGTTGATCATCTCTTCACCATAGACGACGGCGGCCCCTGCGGTGGTCAGAAGGGCCAGCGCCGAAAACAGGATCATGTTGAATGGCAGGCCGGCAAGGTTGCCCGTCTTCATCGCGCGCTTGTCCCGCGCGAAGCGTGAAAAGTCCGAAAAGTTGATCATCACCGCCGCGAAATAGGCGACCATCGTACCGACGATAGCAATGAAGCCGGCGATTTCGGTCGCTAAAGTGCCCTCGGGATTTGCGAAGATGGTGGCCGCAGCCTGCAGAAGTTGACCGTCCGAGCGTTGCCAGAGCACGATGACAAGGCCGACCATCACAAGATAGACGAACGGTCCGGCGACGTTGAGGAACGTCTCGATCCAGTTCATGCCCCGCCAGAAAATGACGATGTGAAGTCCCCAGACGATCAGGAACGAAACCCAGTCGACCCCGGTCAGGCCCATGATCGGAGTGCCCCCTTCCATACCCGTCACCGAATGGATCAGAAGCGCCACGGCCGTCGAGGCGAAGTAGACCTGGACACCGTACCAGAATACGGCGACCACGGCGCGCAGGATGGCGGGCAGCTTGGCCCCTTGGGTGCCAAGGCTGGCACGGGCCAGGACAGGGTAGGGGATCCCGTATCGCTCGCCCGGAGCGCCTGACAGATTGACCATCCACATCGTGAAGAGTCCGGCGGTGATCAGCGCGGCGAAGGCCGTCCAGCCTCCTACGCCGTAGGAGATGAAAAGCGAGGCCACAAGCGAGTAGCCGAAGAGCGATTGGATGTCGTTCGCCCAGACGTTGAAGATCGCGAACCAGCCCCAGGTCTTCTCGTCCGCGCGCACTGGATTGAGGACGTTGCCAGACGGATCGAGCGTGCCTTCATGCGTCACTTGGCTTTCCTGAAGCGCGGTCATTGGATAATCCTATTCGTATCGATGTGATGACAGACACGCGCACCTTGCCTGGTGGCGAACCGGACGTAGGTCAATTTGTACATGTCGGTCGCCCAAGCGAAACAACTAAAAACGGCGCGACCATCAAGGATGGTCATGTGTTGCTCAATCCGGAACGGCCGCCGGATCGGTACGGCCGAAAAGGCCTGAGGTTTTATCGCTGAAGCCCGCCGTCTGCATACGCCGATTGCGACATCCGCTCGGGGTTCCCTCGCATGCCCGACCCGGCGAGCATCGTCACACTCATCACAGCCGAACCTGCATTCCCGAAAGCCCCCCTGTAAGCCCTGGGGTTATCTGATGCTCACGGCGATTGTCTTTAGGTCCTGCCAACCATGCCGGAGCTCGTCACCGCCTTCGCGGTGCCAATCCGCAGGGGGCCGCTCCCGAACCTACGGGCGTCCCCGCTTCTCGAACCACTTGCGGCAGAAACCGGCAAATGCGCGGTCGGGATCGCGTGAAGGTTCCATCATCCAGTTGCGCCACTCCTGTTCAAGACGCCGGATGTCCCACCCCGGTGCGACGGCTCCAGCTAGTTCATAAGTCTCAGACTCCAGGTCCAGTGCTTCCCCCAACATCAGACGCCGCCAATGATACAGCAAGTTCGGCGCGATGCCATTGCGGCGCGCAACGCCGATCAAATTCCAATCTGACTCTGTCCGATCATTCGGAGGCAACAACAGTCGGACTTGCGGCGTCTCTATCCTGACCCCCACCAAATCGCGCGTTGGGAAGATGATGCTCGACCTGTTCCAAACTTCTGTGATCATGCGAGATTAGCGTCGAAAGGATGGTATGCTGCGGCCATGGCAGTCCGAAGCGAGTCGTTGGTAAGCCGGAAGATCGCAGATCGGGGTCAGGCCCCGAACGATGTAATGCACGCCCTTCTTTCGTCGCCGGAATGGGAACGGCGACTGGCCGAGGCCCGTCGCCAACGCGAAAAGGCGATGGCCGCACGCGCCGATAGATTGGCCGCCGCACCGGTCGTCCGTCAACAGGGCGCCCGCCACGGCACGCAGCCTAGCGCGGGCGGCCTTGCGGCGGGTGCAGCATTGGCAACCGGACTGATCCTGTTCGGAATGGCAATCTGGGGCGCGCCACAATCATGGCCGAAAAACCCCGTCGCGTTCCCGAACACGGTGCAATTGCCTCAACCGGGCAAACTGGCACCCTTGCCGGTTCTTCCGACTCGTCCGCGAGCCTCGCACCCGAACCGCGTTCCCCCGCTGGCGGCCTCCGGTCCAGGCGGCGACATACCCGGCATCGACTCCCGTCCCCCGGCGGCCATAGCCACCGCTACGCAGGTCGCGCGATTGCGTCGGTCGCTGGCGTTCGACCGGGCGCCTTCCCTGCCGCCTGTCTTCGACGTCACCATGACCGCGACTGCCGCGCGGCCGTCGCAGCCCGCAGCCGCGGCCGATCCATCGGTTCAATCGGAACCGCCGTCGACCGCCGGGAAGCTGAGTGTGACGCTGCACGTTCCGGCAAACGGCACGGATATTGAGGCTGTCGCGGCGGTGGCGGCGATCGGGGCCAGGCTGGAACACGTCATCGAAGGACGGCTGGCACCGACGCGGACCAGCGTGCGCTTCTATCACCCGCGCGACCGGGCGGCATCCGAAAGTCTGGCGCGTACGCTCGGCGGGCAGGCGCAGGACTTCGCGTCTTTTCGCCCGCTGCCGCCTCCGGGGACGGTCGATATCCTGCTGACGGCCCCGGCATTCAGCGGGTCGGGATTGGACCGCCGACCAGACGGACGGTGACGATCCAATCTGCCACGACGGCCCCGGTCGTCGACGACACCCCAGGCGGCAAATAGGCGGCGATCGCCTGGGCCAATCCCGCCGCATCGTCGTCCGGTCCGTGGACGATGCTGCTTCGGTCCGCATCACGATCCGTTTTTTCGGTGACGGCCGCGATGCCCGCCCTATCCAGCGCCGCCGCAAGGTCGGCCGCCAGCATGTCCGCGTCTTTATCCTGCGTCCCAACGACGATTCGAACGGGCGCCGCTTCGATCAGCGGTTGCCATGGCGCGGGCGCCTCGTTGCCGTCCGCCCCAAGAGCCGTCACTCGCCAGCGCAGATTACCCTGCCGCACCGCAACCGGCAGGATTGCCGCCGAACCGGCAGTCGTTTTGCTGGCAATTATATCGCCACCGTCTGCCAATTCGACCAGATAAGAGGTAGCGTCGGGGCCGGGGCGAGCTGTCCAGACCAGTTCGGCGAAAACCGTATCGTCCTTTCTGATCAAAACACCCGTCGGCATCAGCGGCGCATCCAGGACGCCGCGTCCCTTCACGGCATTCGTCAAAGCCGTAAGCTTCGCGGCGGCCTGAGGGATGGCAGAGGCGGCGCGGTCGAACCAGTGGCGGGCCAGATCAGCATTCCGAGGGACCCCGCTGCCCTGCTCGTATAGCAAGCCCAGATTGTATTGTGCCCGCACATGCCCCGACGCCGCTGCCCGCGCGTACCATAACGCCGCCAGTTGGGGATCCGGAGGCCCGACGCCGCCCGAGTCCAGCATCACGGCGACATTGAACTGGGCATCCGCCAATCCCCTGACCGCCGCCAGCCGATACCATTGCAGCGCCTGGACAGGATCGCGGCGCCTGCCGAGCCCCAGATCGTGCAGCAGTCCAAGCCCGAAGGCCGCCTCGGACGATCCTTTCAGCGCCTCGGTCTGCCAGAGCGCAAAAGCGGTATCGTAGTCGGCCTCGGCAAAGGCCGCATTGCCCGTCGCCGGCTGCGCGCCCGTCGCGGTGGCCCAAACCAGCGCCGCGAAGATGGCGGCGGGGACAAGAATGTGCAAACTCTCAGCGCCAGGTGATCTCGACCACGCGGTTCTCCCGCTCGGGCACGCCGTCATCGGTCGGCACCTCAAGTTCACTGTTGCCCCGCCCTAGAACCTGAAGGCGTTCAGCCGGGATGCCCCGCGCCGCCAATCCGTCTGCCACAGCTCGCGCCCGCCGAATGGACAGGGCCAGATTGTTGACGGGACTGCCTACGGTGTCGGCCACACCGGCGACGATCATCACGATTGGCGTGCCTTCTCGGTAAAGCCGCGCCGCACTGTCGAGGACAGCGACGCCATCCGACGATACCCGATCGCTGCCGGTCTGGAAGTAGATTTTCAGACTGTCGGGCGCCTCGGCGTCCTGCGCCATCCCGCTTGTGGTCGCCAAGGTCAGCAATCCGACCACACCCACCGCACGGACAAGCGATAGTTCGCGCATGTTTCATCCTCAATTCAGGCGCCGCACAGCGCGATCCCCGTTAATATTCGTTAACGGTGAGGGCGAATCGGTTCGACGGCAATAGAAACCTGCTACAAATTGGCATTCGCCGATGGTCGCGACCGTCTGCCGACCCCGGCAGAGATCATTCTTTAGGTACCTGGCGATGATCGGGTCGCTTTCGTTGTGCAACGAATAGCGCAAGCAGGCAGCCGAGGGCAAAGATGGCGATCCCGCTCAGTTCGAAGGCCCAGTTCAGGCGGAAGCCCGCCAGCCGGAGGCCGATCAGCCGGTCGAAATGGTGAAAGCCGACGGCGCGGACGAGGACGAACGCAGTGATCCAGACAAGGCCGAGCAGGGCGATGCCGGTCCGGCGCGCCGTATGGCGCAGGGCCCAAAGAACGGCGCCTCCTCCGACGAGGGTCGTGGCGATCAGAACGCCGATAAATCCGGCCTGCACGGCCCGTCGCATGTCGTACCAGCCTTGTTGCTTGGCCGCGCAGCGCCCGACGGCCGTCAGGAAACTTTGAAGGTCGAGCTGCTTGTTCACCGCCAGAAACAGAAGGCCGACCCCCGCAACCGCCCAGAATATCCGCTCGGCGGTATGGCCATCCCGGCCGATTGCAAGCCGAAGGGAAAGGAAGGCGGCGCCAAGATAGGCGCCGACGATTGCCCATCCCGCCAGATTCGGATCTCCGATGCCCGGCGACCAGGATGTGAAAGCGCAATCGATCAGCGGGGACAGGATGTCAGGCAGCATAGGCTTTCTTGTCAAAGCAGGTGTCGCAGCCCCAACCGGGCTATCGTGCGGAAACATATGAGCCCGCAGAGACATTGGTCGACGCACCGATCGGACGCCTCCGAGGCGGAGTCAACGGATCAAGGTCGGGCGAACCTCTTGGGGCATTCAAAGAAGGACGTAAGCCGCCTCAAGATCAGCATAACTCACTGTCCGTTAAGTCGTATTATGTAACATTCTGCTAATATCCGATGGTAGAATGCTTCTGCAATCAGGTATTACCTCGAGAAAGGCATCGTACTCAGCACGGCCGCCTGTCGTAACGCGTGCATGGATCTGAAAAAGCATATCTCGCCAAGGTTTGTTCAACATGCCAAGTTGGCGAGGTCTTCGCCGAAATATCGCGCTGGCTGGCCTGTGTCGAAGAAGACAAGCTTCGTCTTGCTAGGCGCGCAGGTACAGCCGTTCCATAGCTCCGTTTCGTGATGTCGCGGCTTACCGCAGCATCGTGCCGCCGCCATCCGCCATCAGTGTCTGTCCTGTCATGTAGCGACTGTCGTCGCTCAGCAGGAAGGCGACGACCGGCGCAATGTCCTTTTGCGGATCGCCCAGCCGGCCGAGGGGGACCTTGGCCGCGATTTCGTCGTACTGGTCGGGATGGGCCTCCTTCCACTTGGCCACCCCTTCGGTCAGGGCGAGCGGGCAGACGACGTTGATGCGGATGCCGTCCGTCGCCCATTCGTTGGCGGCCACCCGGCTCAGACCGCGGATCGCCTCCTTGGCCGCGGCGTAGGCGGCCTGGTTCGGCTGCCCGTTCAACGCTGCGCCCGATCCGAAATTGACGATGGCGCCTTCGGTCTTGAGCAATTCGGGATGCGCGGCCTTCATGAAGTTCAGCGTGCCCCGAAACCCGGTGTCGAAGGACAGGGCCCAGTCATCGGGCGCCAGCTCCAGCAGCGGCTTCTGCCGCGAGGCGTGGGCGTTGTTGACGAGCCCGGTGAGTTTGCCGAAGGTCGAGACGGCGCGCGCCACGGCTGCGCGCGCCACCTCCTCCTTCGAGATGTCGCCCTCCATGAAGGCGATCCGGTCCGGGTCCATGGCGGCGAGCGCCTTGCCGGCCTCGGCGTCGATGTCAACGGCGAGGACGCGGGTGCCCCGTCGGGCGAGTTCTGTTGTGATGGCGTGGCCGATGCCGGCGGCGCCCCCGGTGACGATGGCGGTGTGGTCCTTCATGGTTCTGTCCTTTCCGCTGGCCTGCGTCACTGGGTCAGGTCGAGTTCGGTTTCGAAGCTCGGGTCGGGGCGTTTGAAGAGGTATTCGCCGTTTCGGATGGAGGCGAGGACGCCGGCGCGCGTGCGCACGGCCTCGAAGGGGGTTTCGGCGTCGAGCACGAGGAAGTTGGCGGGCTTGCCGGTCTCGATCCCGTAGCTGTCCTGGATGTTCATGGTCCTTGCGCCGTTGACCGTGATGAGGTCGAGGCAGCGGCTCAATTGGTCCATGGACATCGTCTGGGCCAGGTGAATGCCGTTGTCGAGGATGTTCATCAGGTTGCCGTTGCCCACCGGATACCAGGGATCGTTGATCGAATCCTGCCCAAAGCAGACGTTGATGCCGCTTTCCCAGAACTCCTTGACGCGGGTCAGGCCGCGGCGCTTGGGATAGCTGTCCTGCCGGCCCTGGAGATAGGCGTTCTCGGTCGGCAGCGAGATGAAGTTCATGCCCGACTTCTGGAACAGGCCCATCATGCGGAAGGCATAGGCGTCGTCGGCCGAGCCGAAGGAACAGGTGTGGCTTGCGGTGGTGCGCCGGCCGATCCCTTCCGTCATCGCCAGTGCGTTGAGAAGCTGCACATGCCGGCTTTGGGGATCGTCGGTCTCGTCGCAATGCACGTCGATCAGCTTGTCGTATTTCATCGCCAGCTCGACGGTGCGGTGGACCGACTTCTCGCCGATCTCGTAAGCCCATTCGAAATGCGGGATGGAGCCGACGCAGTCGGCACCCATGCGCAGCGCCTCCTCGACCATCTCGTCGCCGCCCTCATAGGCGTACATCCCCTCCTGCGGGAACGCGACGATCTGGATGGTGATCTTGTCGGCCAGCTCCTCGCGCAGATCCAGCAAGGCCTTGAGGCCGGTCAGGTTCGGGTCGCAGACGTCGATATGGGTACGGATGAACTGCACGCCGTGGGACATCTCCTCGCGGATGCCGCGCAGGGCGCGCTCGCGGGCGTCCTCCTTGGTCTGGCTTTTCTTGACGTCGTGCCAGCGGGCAATGCCTTCGAACAGCGTGCCGCTTTCGTTGGCGGCACCCGGTCCGCTGCCAGTATAGACGTAATCGAGATGCAGGTGCGGATCGACGTAAGGCGGAACGACAAGACGTCCCTTCAGGTCGATAGTATCGTCAGCCGGCGCCAGATCCGGTCCGATTTCTTTGATGACGCCATCATCCACGGTGATTTCGCAGATTCCGTCGTGCTGGCCATAAATGCGGGCGTTGGTGAACTTTTTCATGGACGGTCTCCTTTACAGGGCGGAAGGGTCATGGCCGAAGGCGGCCGATCAGGCCGGGCGCAAAGTCGTTCTGGACAGAAACGCGACGATGGTGGCGAGAGCGAAGCAGCCGAGCGACAGCCAGACCACGCCCGAGACGTTCGACGAGCCAAGAAAGCCGTCGAGCAGCAGCCCGCCGATCCAGGTGCCGACCATGATCGACAGGTTGAACACGCTCGACTGCACCGAGGTGGCGACGTCCTTGGCCTCGTCGATCTGACGGCTGACGGCGGTCTGGTACATCGTCACCAGCGGCCCGAAGGCCAGCCCCCACAGGAAAAAGCCCGCGATGGACATGATCGTGCTGGCGGGGAAGGCCAGAAATAGCGCCATCGCCGCGCCACCCGCGACCAGCGCCGTGACAATAAGGGGGCGAAGATAGGCGTCGATATAGCGCGCCGAGAGGATCACCGAGATCACCGAGCCTATGCCGAAGATCAGAAGCGCCAGTCCAATGCCGCCGGGCAGGTTCAGCCGCGCCACCAGAAGCGTGATGTAGGTGTAGACGCCATAATGGGCGATGACCGACAGAAAGGTCAGCAGCAGCACGATCAGGATCGTGGGCATGCGGACGATGGCCAAGGGCGAGTTGGCCTTGCTCATCCGCTGGCCTTCGACGGAAGGCAGAAAGACCTGAACCAGCACCCCGATGACGACCACGACCAGCCCCAGCACGGCGAAAGCCGATCGCCAGCCGAAGGTCACGCCGATCGTCGTCATCAGCGGCAAGCCGATGCTGATACCCAGCGTATTGCCCGCCATGATGACAGTAATGGCGCGGCCATGCAGGTTCTCGGGCACAAGGCGCGTGCCATAGGCGGCGATCATCGGCCACATCACGCCCGCGCAGATGCCGCCAAGGATCCGGCATGCAACGATGAGTGTATAGGACGAAGCGAAGGCCACCACGAGGTTCGAGACGGCGAAACCCGCCAGCAGAAGCTGCAACATCAGCTTGCGGTTGACGGACAGCGTCGCGCTGACCAGCGGGATCGCGAAGACCGCCGAAGCCAGTGCGTAAACGCCGACCAGAAAGCCCACGTCGCCCTCGTCGATCCCCAGATCGGCCGCCATCTGCGGCAGGATGCCCGAGGGCACGAGTTCCGACAGGATGCCGACGAAGGTCACGCTCGACATCAGGCCGAAGATGAACCACGAAAAGGTTTGTCCCGCGCGGGGCCTGCTGGCGATGGTCGATGACATGAGACAAGATCCCCAGCGCGCCGATGCGCCTTGGTTGCTAAGGGTTAACCTTCTTAACGGCGCTGATGGTGGGGGGTTCCGCGCGTCAGAACCGGGGGCGGTCTTTCGCCTGACGCGCCCCCGTGGGCGGTTCTTGAGATCAGTATCTCAGAATGGCGGCGACGGACGCATTTTCGGGCAAGTCCGCGTTGGGGACGATGTAAAGCGTGCCGCCCTGCTGCAAGGTGCCGACCGCCGCTTCGTCCAGACGGTCGCGCATCGCATCCCCACCATCCGCACCCGTTTCCGTGCCGGGCTGATGCGAAAAGACGTCCTCTGCCATCAAAAGCGTGTCGATCCGGCCCTCTGCGGCGGCATCGCTCACACCGTCGAGGCCGACCGCCGCGCGCGCGTCGCCGCTTCCGTGCAAGGATGCGAACCGGTCCACCGCCTCCTGCCGCCCCGCTTCGAAATGCGGTCGCATCGCCTCGTAGGCCGCGGCGTGCAGCGCGTCGTCATCCATGGAGCCCGGATTGCGCTCTACCACCTCGGCCAGTAATGGCCCAAGGGCGGAATGCTTGCGGAAATGTCCGCCCGTCTCGGCATCGGCCACCAGCACGACCGGAACGGCGTCGGAGGCGAGCCGGTCTTCCACCGCCGACGCGACACGGCGTATGTATTCGACAAGACGGTCCTTGCGCCAATCCTCGGGGCTGTCGCCCATGACCTCCGATTTCGAGATCGTCTGACCACCCGCTGCCGGTCCGCCCGCGCGAGGCCGCGTCGCCGGCGGCCCTTGCAGAGGGTTCTCGTAATCGGCGCGACCCATCACCTCGGCAAGATCGTCGGGCGCGTCGTCCAGATCCACCCGGTGCATGCCGAAGCGCGACGCATCGTAAAGGCGTACCCGTTCGGCTGTGATCGTCAGGACATGGAAGGCGCCATCGGCCGCAAGAAGCGGCAGCAGCGGCTTCACGTGAAACCCCGAACCGATCACGACGCGTTCATCGAAGGAAAGCGGCACGCGATATTCGTACGGCGCTTCGGCCCCGAGAAAGAGCGCCAGTCCTTCGTTCTGATGCTGCCAGAAGGAATAATCGTCCATCCGGGCCGTGGCCGGCTTTAGTAGCGCGTCGATTTCGGCACCCCGCATCCCTCTTGCCGCAAGCCGGTCGCGCGCTTCCGACAACAGGTTCTTGAGGCGGATCGGCCCCTGCCGGATCTCCGCGCCGCGCACATGGGTGGGCATGAAGATGGAGACGCCCATATCCGGCGTGGCGTTCATGAGGGCAAAGAGATCGGATTTCGTGAACATTGCAGTGTCCTTTCGGTCGGCTGGACGAAAGGCCTGCCCTTTCGCGTCAGTGACTGACTTTATCCAGACCGCTCCTCTCAAGGGTATGCCTGCGACCGCATATTTCAATCGGCGCGGCGGCCGAACCCGGCGTTGCGTCCCATGTCGCGGGTCATGTCGTCCGATTCACCGGGATCGGTGCGCGGATCGAGGCCGGTCGCCACCGGCGCGCCGTCGGGAAACGGAACGAAGGGCCTGCGGTTTTGCGTGGGCCGGGCGCGGCCGTTGCGCGCGCGCCAGAGGACGGCGATCGCGAAAGCCATCGCTATGGAGGATTCCAGCACGAAGAAGGATGCCGTCCCGAAGGCGGACATCGCGGCCGATGCCAGAACCGGTCCGATCACCGCCCCGATCGAATAGACCATGAGCAGCCGCCCCGAAGCGGCAACGTAATAGCGCCTGTCCATCCGGTCGAAGGTCTGCGCCACGCAAAGCGGATAAAGACTGCTGATGGCGCCCCCGAACACGAGGGCCAGACCGCCCGTGACGACGTAGGGTGCGCCTTGCCAGATCGAGAAGGACAGAAGCCCCCAGGTCGCCCCGACCGCCAGAAGAAGGCCGGCCAGCAGGACATGCCGGTCGATCCGGTCGGCCAGCAGGCCCACGGGCACCTGGAACGCCAGCCCGCCCATCACGACCGTGCTGACCAGAAGCGCCGCCTCGGGGACGCCGAACCCCGATTGCCGGGCAAAGACGATGCCCAGCGAATAGAACGAGCCGACGATCATTCCGGCGACGCCCGCCCCCGCCACCCCTGTTCGCGACACCGAAAACAGGGCGGCCACATCCAATACCCGGACTTCGCGCAGGCTCGGTTCGCCCAGCCGTGTCAGGGCGACCGGAACCAGCGAAAGGCCGATCAGCGCCGCGGCGATCATCAGATGCCCCTCCCCGCCCACCGGCGCGAGGTTCACCATCGTCTGCCCTGCCGCGACGGCCAGGTAGAAGGTCAGCATGTAGAACCCCAGCACCCGCCCGCGCGTCTCGTTGGCGCTGCGTTCGTTGAGCCAGCTTTCGATCGCGGTCGTCATGCCGGCGATACAGAAGCCGCCCACGATCCGCAGCATCATCCACCAAAGCGGGGACGGCGAAAGGCCATAGGCAAGGCAGCTTGCCGCTGTTATTGCCGCGAAAGCGGCGAAAGCCCGGATATGCCCGATCCGAAGAATGACGCGTTTCGCCCGCAGACCACCCAGCGCCAGCCCCAGATAGAAAGCGGCCATCACAACCCCGGTCAGCCAGACGGGATGGCCGGCCGCCTCCATCCGCAAAGGCAGAACCACACCCAGAAGGCTGTTTCCCGCATTGAACGCTATCGTTCCGCCGAGAAGGGCGCCGACGGGACGCAGAAGGCTGCTGAGGGCATGTGCCATGGGCCGCTTTCGTGTCCTCACCCCGCCGTCGGGCCGTAGGCAAGCCTAGCCCGAATGTCTGATGGCGCAAACGTGCGATTGAGGTCGGTACGCGTCCGAAGACTGATCGCCGCGTGCCTCGCGTTTCGAAGACTTGGCCGTTCCATCTCGATAGAGACCTGACCGCCCGGTAGTATTCCGGCGCGACAGAAGCCTAGGGCCGCTGCCCTCGTCGAGGCGCGGCAAGATCTTGCGCGACCGTATCGAGATCGGCGAGATCGCGTGCGAGCTGACGGAGGGCGAACTTGGTTCCGAAGAGGCGCGCCAGATCGGGGGTCGGCATGGCTGACGTCAGGCCCTGCTGCCGCATCTCGTCCAGCGCCGCACGATAGTCGCGCACGATCGGCTCCAGCGGCACGATCGGGCCGGCGATGGGACGCCCAAGCAGCAGTGCTTCGATATGGGCCAGCGCCCCGGCGGCACCGTTAGCCGCACGACGCCAAGGATCGGCAAGCGGGCCCGTCAACATGTCGTCGCCTGCACCGCGGGCAGCGCGGCGCAGCATGTCGACATCGTGACGCACCCGTCGCAGAGCGCGCAGCGCACGTTCGGGATCGGGCGTGCGGCCGATGGCAAGTCGCCGTTCCCGCGCCGCTTCTGTTGCATGAATTTCCAACTCGGACAAACCGCGGCGGATTTCGGATGCGCGCGCCGCAAGGGCGTCCCGGCCCGTGTCATCACCCGGAGCCATGGCGCGCAGCTGAGCGCCGAGCAGTCCCACCACCCGCGCCGCCTTCAGGACGACCAGGCGCGAGGCCCGCGCGGGAAGCACCAGCGCGCCTGTCACAAGTCCGACAACGCAACCAAGCGCCACGCCAAGCAAACGCTCGACGGCCAGGATCTCGGCTCCGACCTCGAAGCCCGGTGATCCCAGCAAAACCACGGTGGCGGTGATCGGCGCGATCAGGAACCCGACCGAAAACGCCGTCAGCACAGATAACGGCGCGAGGGCAAGCGCAAGGGCCAAAGCGGTCGAGGAGGGATCGTCCGGCTTGAGAGCAAGGGCAACGATGACGGCGACGGCCCCCCCGAGAACCGACCCCGCTCCCTGCTCGAACGCCTTGCCAAGCGAACTGCCGATGTTGCTTTGCGTCACCGCTATGGCGCTGATGACAGCCGAAAGTTCCACCGGCAGCCCGAATGCATAGACAATCGCAAGCGTAGCGACGCCGGCAACAACCATGCGGATCGCGTGAACCGCCCACCATCCATGGCGGTTGAACAACTTTCTCATCGCCGCGCGCATTCGTCTTCAGCATCTTCAGCCAAGACACTACCCCGGCTCGGGAAAGGGTGGACCGACCCCGCTCCATCACATGTAAAGCGGAACTGGAACGCAAGTCGATCCACGTCTAGCGAGGTCGCACGGAACGTCATCATCGCATCAGGCGTCTCAAGACTGGACGTTCCGTGAAAGCCTTATCGCCATGGCCTGCGGGCCGATTGGCCGGGTGATCAAGGCCGCGCCCAGGCACACTTTCAGTCGGGGGCAGGCAGGTTGCCTGTCCCCGACATGCCGGTTCATCCGAAGGCGAGCACGACGCCTGCGACCGCGACGCCCGTGCCCAACCCGCGCGTCACGATGTGCCAGCGACCGCCGTTCCGGCCTGCAATCCGACCTGCAAGAAGGCCGATCGCTACCCCCAAGGCATGAAGCAGCACGGTCGCCAGGACAAAGCCCGCGCCGAACCGCAAGGCACCCGCGCCGCCAAGTTCCGTGCCGTGGGCAAAGCCATGGAACAGCGCGAAGACACCGACGACCACAGCGCAAACCCGCAGATCGACGCGCACCGCAAAGGCGACGGCAAGTCCAAGCACGACCGTGGAAGCAAGGATCATCGGCTCGACCACGGGCAAAGAAGCACCGCTTAAAGCCAGTGCAAAGCCTGCAATCATCACGGCTACAAAGGCGGTCGGCACCGCCCAGACCGCGCGCCCGCCAAGCAGGCCGGCCCAAAGCCCAACCGTGACCATGGCAAGCAGATGATCGAGACCGAAGAGCGGATGGGTGAAGCCTGCGGCAAAGGAACCATAGGCGCCGGCCGGGACATGCGCCGCAGCTGGCGTCGCTGCAAGGCCGAGGCAGACGATAGGAAGAAGGCGTTTCATCGGGGGGATCCTTTCTCGATGGAGAGGTGAAGGCATGTAGGGGTCACTCATGCGCGTGGTGGTGCGCCGGTGTGTGGGTGTGATCGTGCCGATGACCGTGCCCGTGGTGGTGGTGATGGCCGTCGTCATGCGCATGGTGGTGCGGGGCCATCGGGCCGGGGTCGATGGGAACGTGACCGCCTGCGGCAAAGGATTCGTGCAGCCCGCGCACCCAGTCGCAAAGTTTGTCCACCGTCTCGGGGCGCTTGCGCGACAGCGCCAGGACCGGCGCGCCGTCGCGGGCCCTTTCCGCATCGGCGACCATCTGCTCCACGTCCACATCCACATGCGGGCCGAGGTCGATCTTGTTGATGACCAGCAGATCGGCGCGCCCGATTCCCGGTCCGCCCTTGCGCGCCACGTCGCCGCCGCCGGCAACGTCCAGCACGAAAAGCTGCGCGTCCACCAGGGCGGGCGAGAATGTCGCCGTCAGGTTGTCGCCGCCACTTTCGATCAACACGATGTCGAGGGGGGCGAAATCGCGTTCCATATCCTCGACCGCCATCAGGTTCATCGTCACATCGTCGCGGATCGCGGTATGCGGGCAGGCGCCCGTCTCGACGGCGCGGATGCGTTCTTCGGGCAGGACGCCCGCGGATTTCAGAAAGCGCGCATCCTCGTCGGTATAGATGTCGTTGGTGATGACGCCGATGGCGAACTCGTCGCGCAGATGCCGGCAAAGCGTGGCGATCACCGAGCTTTTGCCGGTGCCCACCGGGCCCGCGACGCCGAGGCGCAGGGCGCGGCGGTCGTTTGTCGTCTGGTCGGTCACGTGTCGTCCTCCTTCATGTCAGATCGCCCAGGGCGAGCCGAGTTCGTTCAATCCACGGATCAGCAGGCGGCGCAGCGTCAGGCTGTCGGCCGCCACGGCACCGATGGCGATGCCCGGTCCGGCCAACGGCGTCAGCGCCGCGTCGCGGTCGAAGGGCGCGGCCGATGGCGGCGCATCCCCCCAGCCGGGATCGACCGCCACGACCGACCCCACCGCCTTGGCATTGCCCAGCACCGCCGCGCCGTTCCAGCCGGTCGAAGCCGGGCCAAAGGACAGCCGCTGATCGTATAGCGCCGCGCCCGCGCGGGTGATGCGCAGACGGCTGGCGAAAGCGCCCGGCGCCTCGCCGTGACGGCCCAGGATCGTTTCCTCGCGCAGGACCAATCGCGCCGCGGGGTCCATCGCGATGCGCACGTTATGGCAATGGTCGCAGCGGCCGGCGGCGATGATGGGTTCGGGCCACCAGACGAAGGTGGCGTCCCGTTCGATGCGGATGTCGATGGACATGCGCGATCGGCCGCCGGTCGCGCCCGGCAGCACCAGCATCGCCGCCACTTCCTGCAACACCAGCGTGCTGCCGGCCCCGACATGAATGTCGAGCGCGTAATCGTCCCCGCCGAGCGGCCCGGCCGTTCCCGCCGCCAGCGAGATGCGGGCGACATCGTGGCGGCGGTGGGTCAGCGGCTCGGCCCCCTTGGGGTTGGAGGGGCGCAGCACCAGCGGCCCGTCCGAACGCAGCGTGCGGATGCGGCTGGTGCGGCCATCGGCGGACCGCTCGCTGGCCAGCGCGGCCCGCGCCACCATCCTGTTCGCGGCGGCAGGTTCAGGAAGCGAAGAGACGAACATCGCTCCTCCGGTGATGCTCGGCGGCGATGTCGGCCAAGGGCGAACCGGGCGACGGCAGATCGGCGGCCGGACCCGCCGCCGCGTTCGCGGCAATCCCCGCCAGCTGGTCCAGCCGTCCGGCCATGCGCGCGATGATG
This sequence comes from Oceaniovalibus guishaninsula JLT2003, assembly GCF_000299575.1. Classification (GTDB taxonomy): domain Bacteria; phylum Pseudomonadota; class Alphaproteobacteria; order Rhodobacterales; family Rhodobacteraceae; genus Palleronia; species Palleronia guishaninsula. The sequence continues at coordinate 90,240 of NZ_AMGO01000068.1, read as the reverse complement.
GCGTGAACATCGAACGGATCCACCCGCATCACCTTCGCGGCCGCGGCGGCGGCGCCTGCGTTGTTTTCGTGCAGGATCGCCAATGCGGCGTCCCTGGGGTCCAGACCCAACGCCGCCGCGACCACGCCCAGCACGACGGGGTGATGAGGGGCCGCGCCAAGGGCGGCATAGTGCGGATGCGGATGGACCGCGCCCATCGCGCGGCGCAACTGCCGCCCCAGATCACGCGAGACCTTGCGCAGTTCCGCCGACGGGATGCGCGCGTCGAGCTCGGTTTCCAGGCCGGCCATCGCGGTGATGTCATCGCGGGCCGCGCAGGCGCAGGCGGCGGCGGCGAAGGCGGCGACGATCAACCCCGCCGTTTCGGCGCGCCCGATCAGGAACCGTTCCAGACCGGCCATATCGACAACCCGACCCGACGCGACGGCAGGTTCCAGCCCGCCCGAATGGGCATAGCTTCCGGCGGGCAGGCGGCCATCCGCAAGCAGCAGCAGCGCCGCCGATCCCCCCCCGTCCCGCACGGTCAGAACAGGAAGTAGCGTTGCGCCATCGGCACCACATCCGCCGGTTCGTGGTCGGCGATCTCGCCGTCGATCCTTACCGAATAGGTGTCGGGATCGACCTCGATGCGCGGCAGCGCGGTGTTTTCCGGCATGTCTTCCTTGGTGCGGCCGCGCGTGCTTTCGATGGCGACGAAGCGGCGGCTGGTGTTGATCCTGTCCGGCAGGCCGTCATCCATCGCCGCCTGCGAGACGAAGGCGACCCCGGTGGCCCCGGCGGCGGGCGAATGGACGTTATAGCCGACCCGCGGCATCACCGGCTGCGGCGTCGGGATCGAAGCGTTGGGATCGCCCAACGCCGCGCTCGCCACCATGCCGCCGGTAAAGACGGTATGCGGCCGGACCCCGAAAAGTGCGGGCTGCCACATTACGATATCGGCCTTCTTGCCGACCTCGATCGACCCGATCTCGCGTTCCAGCCCGTGCGCCACGGCCGGGCAGATCGTATATTTCGCCACATAGCGCCGCGCGCGATGGTTGTCGGCACGGTCGTCTCCCGGCAGCGATCCGCGCAGCTTCTTCATCTGGTGCGCGGTTTGCCACGTGCGCATCACCGTCTCGCCGATACGACCCATGGCCTGCGCGTCCGAGGACATGATGGAAATTGCGCCCATATCCTGAAGGATGTCCTCGGCCGCGATGGTGCCCGCGCGCACGCGGCTTTCGGCGAAAGCCAGGTCGTTCGGCACCTGCGGGTTCAGGTGGTGGGCGACCATCACCATGTCGAGATGCTCGGCCACCGTGTTGCGCGTGAAGGGCCGCGTGGGGTTGGTGGAGGCGGGCAGCACGTTGCGCTCCCCGGCGATGGAGATGATGTCGGGCGCATGCCCGCCGCCCGCGCCCTCGGTGTGGAAGGCGTGGAAGGTGCGCCCGGCGACGGCCTTGAGCAGATCCTCGACAAAACCCGCCTCGTTCAGCGTGTCGGAATGGATCGCGACCTGCACGCCCGATTCCTCGGCCACCGACAGGCAGGCGTCGATCACGGCGGGGGTCGAACCCCAGTCCTCGTGCACCTTGAAGCCGCCGACGCCGCCGCGCAACTGCTCCCACATCGCTTCCTTCGACATGGTGTTGCCGCGCCCGAGGAACAGCACGTTGACCGGCCAGGGATCGAACCCCTCCAGCATCCGCGCCATCCACCAGGCGCCCGGCGTCGCCAGCGTGGCCTTCGACCCTTCCGTCGGGCCCGTGCCGCCGCCGGTGACGGTGGTGACGCCCGAGGCGAGCGCCAGTTGCAGCATCTGCGGCCCGACGAAGTGGACATGCGTATCCACCGCGCCGGCCGTGGCGATCAGGCCATTGCCCGACATGATCTCGGTCGAGGGGCCGATGACGAGGGCGGGGTCGATGCCGTCCATCGTGTCGGGGTTGCCGGACTTGCCGATGCCGACGATGCGCCCGTCGCGCACGCCGATATCGGCCTTGATGACGCCCCAGTGGTCGAGGATCACGGCGCCGGTGATGACGAGGTCGGGCGTGCCCTCGGCGCGCGTCGCGGCGGACTGGCCCATCGATTCGCGGATCGACTTGCCGCCGCCGAAGACGGATTCGTCGCCGCCGCCCGAACGATCCTCCTCGACCTCGATGGTCAGGCAGGTATCGGCCAGGCGGATCCGGTCGCCCTTGGTCGGCCCGTAGGACGCGACGTATTCGCGCCGGTCAATTCTTTGCATCGTCCAGCCCCCCACGGCAAAGTCCACGCAGTCCCAACACGATGCGCCGTCCCCCGATCGGGACAAGCTCCACCTCCTCGACCGCGCCGGGTTCGAACCGTTCGGCGCCGCCCGACAGCACGGCAAGACGCTTGCCCCAGGCCGCGTCGCGGTCGAATTCCAGTGCCGCGTTCACCTCGGCGAAATGGTAGTGCGATCCGATCTGGATCGGGCGGTCCGACGTGTTGGCGACCCGCAGCGTCGTGACCTCGAGCCCCTCGTTGATGATCACGTCGCCGTCGGCATAAAGGATCTCGCCGGGAACCAGCGGCTCGGCCTCGTCGTCCAGCGGCGCGTCCGATTTGCGGCGCGGCGCCTGGCGTGTGCCGCCGCCGGGACGGCGCGGTTCACTGGGCGCGCTGACGCCGGAGGACCGGGTCTGTTCGGGCGCCTCGGAACTGGTCCGGTCGTAGTCGCGTCCGGGATCGTCGGTCGGATGCCGCGCCACGCCGCCGCCTGCATTTTCGGACAACAGCGCGGCGAAGGGATTGGGTTTCAGGGTCATCGGATCGGCTCCGTCACGGTGACAAGCTTGGTGCCGTCGGGGAAGGTCGCCTCGACCTGGACCTGGGCCAGCATCTCGGGAACGCCTTCCATGACGTCGTCGCGGCTCAGCAGGTTGCGGCCCGATTCCATCAGGTCCGTCACGGTCTCGCCGTCCCGCGCGCCTTCGAGAAGATAGGATGTCAGCAGCGCCGTCGCTTCGGGCAGGTTCAGCTTCAGACCGCGCTCCCGCCGCTCCAGCGCAAGTTTGCCGGCGGTGTAAACCATCAGCCGCTCTTGTTCGTGCATGCTGAGCAACATCTTCGTTCTCCCTGGGTCTTCGGCCGTGTGCAACAAGATCATGTTGACCTTCCAACGTCCCGGTGTCACCCGCAAAATGACAGATCGAAAACGGGGATGGACGACGCGCCGCTCTGCATGTCTGTTTCCGGCGGAGAAGAAACCTATCCTTTCCCCCCATCCGCGAACGAGGAACGAACGATGGCATATCACGGAAAATACGAGGCGCCCGAGGACATCCTGAAGGACGACGACCTTGGCCGCGAGGACAAGATCCGCATGCTGGAGCAATGGCGCGACGACAAGACCGCCTATCTGCGCGCATCGGGCGAAGGCATGGGCGGCGAGGTGAGCGCCGATCTGCTCAAGAGGATCAAGAAGGCGCTTGCGTCGTTGCGGGAATGATCGGGCGTCAGGGGCCGTCGCGCGCGTCCCCGTCCAGCAGGTCGTTCACATAGATCATGCGCGACGCGATCAGAATGACAAGCAGCATGGGCGTGGCCAGAAGGACGCCGATAAATCCGAACAGGATGCCGCCCACCACCACGGCCAGAACCGTCAGCGCGGGCGGCAGGGCGGTGGCGCGCTGCTGGATGAGCGGCATCAGGACCTGGCCGTCGATCTGCTGGACGACGACAATCAGGATCACCACGTAAAGCGCATCGACCGGGCTTTGCGCGAAGGCGATCAGAACGGCGGCGGCACCGCCCAGGAAGGGGCCGAGGATGGGGATGAAGTTCGTCAGCCCCGCGATCAGCCCCAGCGCGATGGGCAGCGGTATCCCGAGCGCCCAGAGGCCCACACCGATCATCAGCCCCACCGCGACCATGTCGACGAACTGGCCGATCAGCCATTTCCACAGCCCCTTCTCGACCGCGTCCAGCACCTCGGCCGCGCGCCTGCGCCGGCGGGTTGGCACCAGATGCAGCAGCCCCCGGCGATAGAGGCGCGGATCGAGGGCCAGATAGATGCCGACCGACAGCACGACGACCGTGTTGGCCACCACGCCCACGGCCCGCGACAGCGTTCCGCCAAGCGCGCCCGTCACCGAAAAGTCGCCGCCGCCCGTCAGGTTCGGCGTGTTGTCCAGCACATAGGCGCCCCAATCCGTCCCCGCGATCGCGACGCGCAGTTGCGCCGCGGCGTCGGGCAGAACCTCGATCACCTCGCCCAGCCGGGCGGCCATGCGCGGCCCTTCCGACATGAAGAACCCAGCCAGGCCGGCGACCAGCAGCAGGCATACCACCCCGACCCCGGCATTGGGCGACAGCGGTGTCCGGGACGCGATCAGAAGGCCGAGGTTGCGCAACAGGATGGCCAGCAGGATGGCGGCGAAGACCAGCAGCAGCACGATCAGAAGCTGGCCGAGCAGGATCAGCAGGACCAGAACGCCGATGATCGCCATGGCGGTGCGAAAGGCGTTCATGTTCACAGGCGCGATCCCGCATCGACGAAGGCCCCGCCGGCGGGCGGTCGGCAACCGGGGCTTCGATCCGATCCGCAATGCGCCTGAAGGCGCGCGATCTCGGATCGGGGCCAATCGAGGCCCAGCACCGCGGCCCATGCGGGGATATAGTCCTCGGCGACGTAGTTGTGCCCGTAACCCGGCGCCACATCGGTGGCGAGCGCCATGTCCAGTGCAAGTTGCAGCATCGTCACGACCGGCATCCAGCTCAGCTCATCCGACACGTCGAAGGCCGGCGGTTCGCGCATCCACTGGGGACGACGCCATGCGGCAGCGGGTTCGTAGAAGACGATGGGATCCGACGCGTATTGCAGGAACACGATGCGCATTCGCCCCCATCCCCCCGGCGCGATCCGCGTCCGCTGGTCGGCGAACCGCACAAGACGCCCGTTTCCGACCCGCGGCAGCACATAGGGGCTGTCGGGGTCGCGTCGCGCGGTCGCCCGCCGCCACAGATCGGACGGAAAGGGCGGCCCCGCCCAAAGCGCGCCGTCGATGGGGTTGTTGACCAATTGAAACAGGTCCACCGCATACATGGACGACCACGCGCCCAGCGACAGGCCGTGCAGATAAAGCCGGGGCCGGGCATCCTCGGGCATCTGGTCCCAGCGTTCGGTGACGGCGCGCATCAGGGCGAGCGACTGGTCCAGTCCGCGCTCCGTCTCGAATACCAGGGCGAGCGGCGAGGTCAGATAGGAATACTGCACCGCGACCGTCGCCACATCCCCATCAAGCAGATATTCGACCGGCCCGTGCGAGCCGGGGTCGAGCCATCCCGTGCCGGTGGGCATCGCGACGATCAGGTTGGCACGGTCGAACGCGCCCACGCGCTCCATCTCGGCCACGGCGATGGCGGCGCGATCCTCGGGCGTCTGTGCGGCCTCCAGCCCGACATAGATCCGCAGGGGCGCCGTCGCCTGCCGGCCGGTGAACGCCGCGATTTCGGCCTGGACCGGCCCCCGCAGCACGAAGTCGCGCCCCTGCGCGCCCATCTCGCCCCAGTCGATCAGCGATCCCGGCCCGCCCGACGCGCGGGGATCGGAGGGCGGCGGCCCGTCGGGTTCGAAGAAATGGGCCGCACGCGCAAGGCTGCGATCCACCGCCCCGAATGCGGCGTTGACGATCCCGTCGCGCGTCACGACCAGCAGGATCGCCGCCGCGATCAGGCCGCCCGCCAGGTTGGCGACACGGCGCGGCATGAACGGGACAAGGCGCGCGCGCAGCCAGTCGAACATCAGGCCGATGGCGCGACCCGTCACCAGCAATGCCGCGAAGATCGCGACCGCGATCAGAAGCGTGCGGATCGCGTGCGCCCCCTCGACCGGGGGCATGCCGACGGCCAGCCGGACGGAACTTTGCCATTCGCTTACATGGATCGTGTTCCATGCGACAAGGGCAACCATGGGAAGAATGACGCCAAGGCGCAGAGCATCCGCGCGGCGTCCCGTCGCTTCGGGCAATTCCAGCAGCCGCCAGACCAGCATCCCGATGCTTCCGATCAGATACCCCACCGCCATGACGATCCCGCAGATCGCCGGCCCCGTCGAGCACGATCGCCCGCTCGCCGGTGGGCGTGGCGCCGGGCGTCAGCACCGGATCGCCCCGCGCGGTCAGATCGTTGCCCAGCCCCGACCCGTCGAGCCAGCCCGCCACGTTGCCGCCCGAAAGCGTCACGTTCACGTCCGATTCGTAATGCGCCACCAGCCCCGCCGTCACCGGCGACAGAAGATCACCGACGCTCACATCCACAACCGCCACCGCCGAGCCGTCGTCGTCCGCCGCGGCCTCGTCCTTCCAGATCCTGATCCGCCGCTCGGTCAGGTCGTTCTTGCCGTTGCGGTTCGATCCGACGATGAAATCGACGGTCTGTCCCGCCTCGACATGCAGGCCCGGCAGATCGAGTTCATAGCGGTCCGCGATCACCCGGCTCCAGACCTCCTTGCCGTCGATGCGGATGGTGACGTCGATGCCGTCCTTGCTGGTATCCTGAACGTCCCACCATGCCTCGACCGAGAAATCCATGGTTTCGGGAGCGGTAAAGCGCTCCATCACGGCACGGCCGGTCTTGGGATTGCTGCCATCGGCAAACTCGGCCGGCCGCAGGTTGTCCTCGGTCGCCATGACCGGCTTTTTCGTGCCTTCCAGATACGGCCGCCAGACGGTGCCGGACCGTTCCTGACCCGGCGCCATGACCATCTGCGCCATCTTGCCGTCGCCGCGCACGTCGTACCAGGACCAGTTTCCCTCGAAGGTCATCGACCCGTCGGCCGAGTTGGTCACGGCGAATTCGAGATAGCTGTCGCCCGCCAGACGCGTGTCCTCCAGCATCACCTCGTCCCCCAGCGCGATCGCATGGTCGGACATCAGGATCACCGGCGCGTCGTCGTCGATGCGCACCGTGCCGTCGATCCTGTTTCCGCGCGCGTCATAGGCGGTGACGCCTCGGGCCAGCGTGACATCGCGCGCGGCGCCCCAAAGCACCATGGCGGTGCTGCCGAAACCATACGCGAAGGTCAGCGCATCGGGGCTGACATCGCGGGCCTCCCCGCGGTCGAGAACCGTCGCCATGATCTCGAACGCGTCTCCGCCAGGGGTCAGGACGCCCTTTTCGTCCATCAGTTCCATATGCGGATATGCCTTCTGCTTGCGCAGGGCATACCAGGTGGCGGTCTCGACCCCGGCCCCGGCCATGGCCGAGACCATGCGCACCAGATAACCCGGCGCCTCGTCCGGCGCGGCGAAGTTCGCGCCGAATTCGGTCGCATGGATCGGCTGCACCCTGTCGCCCATCGCTTGCCTGAGAATATCCAGGTGGTCGCCCACATGCTCGGGCCGGGAGGTGTAGGGATGGATGGCTAGACCGTCGGAATAGTCCAGCGCGCCCCGATCGAACGTCGCGCTCAGATAGCCGACCGGGATGGAATGGGTCGCGCCGCCCAGGATCGTGACGTCGGGATGGTCGTCTTCCAGCCGGTCATGCACCGCCTTCAGCAGATCGACGTAATAATCCGCGCGGTCGTCCAGCCGGGCCCGTCTCACCGGGCCGCTGACGAAGTTCTGGCCGTTGAATTCGTTGCCGATCTCGATCACGCCGATGCTGGGAAACTCGTCCAGCATGGCGGCGACGAAATCTGCGAACGCTTCGCGCCCGGCGTCCGTATAGGGCGTGCGCCCCCCGTCCACATGCGCCTTCGGGCGGCCGAACACCATGATCTGCGGCACGCCCGCCTCCGCCAGCTTGTCGGGATAACGCATCGAGCCTCGGTCGAACTCGTAGATGCCGGCCCTGACCTCGATGTTGCTCCAGCTTACGCCGTCGCGCACCAGGTCGATACCGATATCCTTGGCAAAGGGCAGGATCGAGATCGGCCAGCCCTGATTGAAGTGAGTTACCGCGCCAAGTTGCAATCCGTCATCTCCTGTCGTCGCGCTGCAAGGGAAGGCCCGCATGCAGGACGCATGGTCGGGGCCGGGTCTTTTCGTTCATCGGGGCCGTGTCATGCGGTCCCGCCTTGCGGCGGGACGCGCGATCACCCGAAGTCGAAATCGTCGATGCGGGTATAGGTCACTTCGGCGATGGCGATGTCCGAGTTGTTTTCGCCGTAAGACCGCTCGGTCGAATGGCCGCGGCCATGCTCGAATTGCGTCGCCTCGATCACCAGTTGCGAGAAATAGGCATCCGCGTCGATGTCGATGGGATAGGTGCCGTAGCTGCCCGCCGCCGCCTTGTCGCGGCCCAGCATGCTCAGCTCGGGGCCGATCAGCCCCGAATCCACGATCCGGCCCTGATCGTCGAGGGCGGTCCACTTGCCCGTCTCGGATCCCTTTTCGCCCTTGATGCGGGGGCCTTCGTGAATGCCCATCAGCGCCACGTCCAGCACCACGTCCGTCACCGCGCCGCCGAAGTCGATGACCAGCTTCTCGCTCTTGCCCCCGTCGCCTTCGTAAAAGTCGATCTGGCCGTCCCAGCGTCCGCCCTTGATCCCGAAGCTGTCGTCGCGGTGCTGGTTGCCCCACGCCACCTCGGCCGGCCGACCCTTGAGGTTGTAGCCGACAAGCGTCACGCCATCGCCCCATGTCTGGTTGCCCACCGGGCCCGAAAGGACGCCCTGCCCGGCCACCAGTGTGACCGTCTTGCCAGGCGACCCGCCGCTGCCGCTGTCGTTGCCGCTGCCGCCGCTGCTGGCGCCGCCGTCGTGTCCGCCCGGACCGCCGGTGTTGCTGTCGCCCTTCCCGCTGGCCCCGTGACCGTTGCCGCCCCCGGCATCGTCACCGCCACCGCTCCCGCCAAGAACGTCTGCAATGTCCACCTGGATGTCGATGTAATCGCTGAACGCTTGGCCATCGAATGCCTTGACCCGCAAGGTATGGCTGCCGCTGTCATCCGCGCCGGGGGCGAACTTGATCTTGTTGCCTGCGATCGTCGCCCATGACGGATCGTCCTCGAACTTGAACACCAGCGTGTCCCGGTCGGCGTCCGAAAAGTAGCGGCTCAGTTCCATTCCCTTGCGCTGCCCTTCCGCCATGGACAGGCCGCGCCCGTCGATAAGGGCTTCGGGGGCGCTGTTGCCGGGGACGGTCGGCGTCGGTGCGGGCTCGGGTTGGGCCTTGTCCGGCGCGCCGCCATGCAGGGCGCGGATGCTTTCATCGGGCAGGGCGGTATCGAACAGCCGGACGTTTTCAACCGATCCGTCGAGATCATGCTTCAGACGGCCCGTCGTTCCCGAAGGGGACGCCCAGTTGTTGGCCCCGACGACGATCTTCTCGTCATTGCCGTCAAGTCCGCCCCGATAGCCGTTGCTGTCGACCTCGTCGCCGTCGAACCACAGCGTCATGCCGTCATCCCCGAATGTCAGCGCGATGTCGTGTACCCGGCCATTCTGGACCCGGCCGCCCGCGACCGTGTGCGATCCGTCCTCCGATTGCAGGCGGGCCACCACATGGCCCTTCTCGATCATGATCGTCATATGTCCGCCATCCCCGAATTGCCTGGCATCCCTTGAAAGAAGACCCTGCCGGGACGAGGCATCGGCGGTGGTGAAATTCAGCGCGACCGTGCCTTGCGAAATATTCCAGCCGGCATCGTGGTCCAATACAGCCGCCTTGCCGCTTTGCCGGCCATGGGACCAGATCGCGTTTCCAATATCGTGGGCGTCCGTTCCATTTCCCATATCCGCTATCCTTGTTCTGACATCCATAAAATCGTTTCAGACCGACGCAGTGAACGCGCGGGGCAATCACCTGACAGCCTGTCCGGCAGGACGCCTGCCGACCCGGTTCAGGGCAATTCTTTCCGCGCGTGGTGGTCAGTCGTCCGCTTAGGTTAATAATTCGTTAACCGCAAACGCGCGGAAATGCGGAAGCGCCGGACCCTGTCGGCGCGCCATCGGCCCTTAGCGAACGCCCCCCGCTGGCCGGGAATGGATTGGGATCCAGAAGCTTGCTGTCATTCCAGAGCGGGCGGCGCAGGTTCGACAGGCCGATGACAGAAGCCTATTCGCCTGCCCGACATTGCCGATTTGCGGCCGATTATCGCACTGTTGCAGGCAGGACCGGCCTTTGTCGGCAAATTCTCGCTAGGAATCCGATCGAGAACCGGCGAGAATTTGTCGGGTCACGGTGGGACGTGACGTTCTTCAGGTCAGGTCGGTGCCGTCCGCGACGCTGGCCAGCATTCGCCCCACGCCGCGCCATGTCTCGTCCAGGACGCGCGCATGGGTCGCCGGGTCGATATCTGCCGCCAACCCGCGCTCGACCGCCGCGACAATTGCGTCGGCTGAAACGGCGTCCGCGCCCAGAAAACGGTCGGCACCGTCGATCGACGCGAAAAAACTCTCGACCTTGCGGTCCCATCCCAGACCCACCACCGGCCTCGCATAGGCATAGCCGACGATGCAGGCATGAAGCCGGTGCGCCACGATTGCGTCGAAACCGCCGATCAGGCGGGCCAGCGCGGCCGGGCTGTCGGGCCTGGCCGCCAGCCGCAGGAGACCGTCCGCCACGTGTCCGGCGAGGTTCGCGCGCCTGCCCAGACGCCGCAGCAGCGCCTCGTCTTCCGCCGCGCCGTTGCAGAACAGCGCGACGCGATGACCGCGCGCGCAAAGGGCCGCCGCCGCGGCGGCGAACAGTGCCCCGCCATCGCTGCGAACCGCAATGTTGGCATGGTAGGCCAGGATTTCGGGCGCTGTCACGCCGATGCCGATCTCGCCCGTCGTCGCGACGGCGCCGTAACAGGCGGCCGCCAGAAGCCCCGGATCCCGCGTCAGCACCGGCGCGGGCGCGTTCTGCCCGGCGGGCATCTGATCGTTCCAAGCGGCGATCGAGCGGTCGTCGCGCAGCCCGATCATCCTCAGATCCGTCTCCAGCACGCGGGAAAACAGCACGCGGCCCCGTGGCGACCAGTTCCGCGCCACCCCCGCGGCATGAACGACCGTGGGCACGCCCGCCTCGACGGCCAGATCGCTTGCGCGCGCGATCTTGAGGCAGAAATTCAGATCGGCGTCCGAAAAGATCTGACCGCCGCCGAAGACTGCCAGATCGGCCCGGTCGAGCGTCGCGCGCCATCGCGGGGTGGCCGCATCCAGAAGCTGCCGCAACCGCAGCGAGACGACCCGCTGCCGCAGCGTGCCGGGCATCAGGGCCAGGATCCGCAGCATCAGCAGGCGGTTGCCGACAGCGACATCCCCCGGCGCGGTGCGGCCCGAAAGGTCGATCCGCGCGAAGTCCAGATCCGGCACAAGACGTTTCAAGGCGAATTCAAGACAATCCGAGATGATTCCGTCGCCCATGTTGGGGCTAAAGGCGACACCGAACTGGACGATCTTCATCGCCATGACCGACTTTGCCCTGCTTGTTTTCGACGGATCGGGGGCAGGATCATGACCTTCTTCGCTGGAACGCGCCCGTGCAGGCCCGAAACCCGGCGGGTCCGCGCCCTGCATCCTTTGTCGCACATGACACGTCATCCGGTAAGGGGCTTGGCGAAGCGCCTTCGACCGATCACACTCCCTCGGGGGTTCGCCGGGTGCCAGTTGCCGAAGGGTAGGGCCGGCAGCGTCATCGGAAGGGCAGGCCTCTTGACGACCCACGGCCTCATCCACGACAGCGCAGGAGATCAGCCGCCGTGACGCTGTGGAACGTCGAATTCTCGCTGGCGCTGCACAATCGCACCGGCAAGTACCAGATCGGCCGCGCCATTCTCGCCGACCATGCCGACCTGATCGCCAGGACATATTACTGGCGCCTGGCCGCCGCCGATATCCCTTCGGGCCTCCGGGCGCGGGTTATCGGCAAGCTTCTTCAGACCGAGATCCGCCTTCGCGCCGACCCGCGCCTTGCCGCGCCCGCCCGCATCCGCACCGGGCGTCCGGTTCTGCATCTCGACCCGTTCACGGTCACGATCCACGCGCTGACGCCGGACGACATGGTGCTTTGTCACGATATGGGGCCGATCACCCATCCCGGCCTTTTCACCCCCCAAGTCGTGAGCCTCTACCGGCGGGCCTTTGCGACGATTGCCGATATCGGCCCCCGCACGATCTTCGTCAGCGAAGCGTCGCGCCGCGCGTATCGGGACGTCTATGGCCCGCTTCGACGGTCGGACATCATCTATCCTCCGATCCGCTTTCCAAGCGGGGGGCCGGCCGGCGATCCCCCCGATCCCCCGCGCGGTGTCGGACGGCCCTTCCTGCTGACCGTGGGCAGTATCGGCGCGCGCAAGAACCAGGCGGCGACGATCCGTGCCTATGCCGCATCGGGTCTTGCGGGCCGGGGCGTCGGCTACGTCCTATGCGGCAGCCGCGAACCCGGTTGCGAGGATGTGGCGAAGGCGGCGGCCGCGACGCCGGGGGTGGTCCTGCTCGACCATGTCAGCGACGAGGTTCTTGCATGGCTTTACGACAACGCGGCCGGATTCGTGCTGGTCAGCCGGCTGGAAGGGTTCGGAATGCCGGTGGCCGAAGCCATCGCGCGCGATCTGGTGCCGCTCATCTCCGCCGGTGGCGTGCTGGAAGAAGTTGCAGGCCCGGCGGCGCTGACGGCCGATCCCGGCGACGAAGCGGGGATCGCGCGGCAGATGTCGGCGCTTGCCGCGATGACCGCGGCGGAAAAGGCCCGGCGGCGCAGCGACCTTTCGCAGGCGATCACCCGATTCACGCCCGAAAGGTTCCGCGATGCGTGGCGCCGGGTTCTGTGCTAGGAAACGGCCCAACGCGCACCCGAAAGGATGGCATGAACACATCGTCGGCCCTCTATTCCCTGGGATGCAGGGTTTCCAACGGCGTCGTCGGCGGGGGCCGGATAACGGGGCGGCCGATCTTCGTGACCGGCAACGGGCGTTCCGGCACGACCTGGCTGGGCGAGACGCTGGCCCGCGCGCCGGGCCTTCTTTACTACCGCGAACCCTGCCATCCCGAGCGCAACAGGATGCCGCCCGACCGCATCGACCCGATCTGGTCCCGTTACCTGCCGCCGGACGGACGAGACCCCTATTTCGAACAGCGGCTCGACGCCGCCTTTCGCGGCCATGCCTGGCACGGCAGCGGCCTGAAGCCCGGCACGATCCTGCGCCGCACGGTGACGCGTCCCCGGATCCTGATTAAGGAAGTGGCCAGCTTCGTCTCGCTGGAATGGGTCGTCGCCCGCTGGGATCCCGAGGTTCTGATCATCCTGCGCCATCCCGCCGCCTATGCCGCGTCGGTGCAGGCGATGGACCAGAACCGCCAGGAGATGACGCGCTTTCAGCGCCTGCGCGCCGATCCGTACCTTCGGGCCGGTCCGCTGGCGGATCTGCATGACCACCTGGCCGGCATCGACGATCCGCTGGGGGCCATCGCCGCAAGCTGGGCGATCCGCACCCGCACGGTGATGCAGGCGCGCCGCCAGCGCCATCCCGACTGGCGCGTGATCCGCTACGAAGACCTGGCCGGCAATCCCGTGACAGAGTTTCGCATGCTTTACGACGCCCTCGGCCTGGAATGGAGCGCCGGGACCGAACGCTGGATCGGCGAACGGACAAGGTCGGATGCCCCCGCCACGGCCACGATCCGCAAATCGTCCGACCGCATCCGAAGCTGGAAAACGGCGTTCAGCGACCGCGACATCGCGCGCCTCCGCGCCGTGCTCGATCCGTTCGACCTTCCGGTCTATGCGTCCGATGCCGACTGGGCCTGAAACCCCGGCGCGATCGCCCGATGAAGCCGCCCGCCGGCATCCACCAAAAGCGCGTCCGCCTCGTCGGGCGTGACGCCGCGTTTCAGCATCACCACCGCGCGCTTGATCGAATCGCCGCCGTCGCGCAGCGCCGCTTCCGCGATGTCCGGCGCGACATCGGCAAGGTCGGCGATCATCTCGACCGCGCGTTCGCGCAGCTTCGCGTTCGAGGGCGCCATTTCCACCATCCGGCCCCGATACACATAGCCCATCTTCAGGAAGATGCCGGTCGAAAGGCAGGTCAGCACGGCCTTCTGCGCGGTTCCGGCCTTCATCCGGGTCGATCCGGCCAGAACTTCGGGGCCGGTTTCGGGAACGATGGCGATCTCGGCCGCGCCCGCCACCGCGGTGCCCGCGTTGTTCACAACCGCGACGGTCAGCGCGCCCTGCGCCCGCGCATGGGCAAGACCGGCGCGCACGAACGGGGTGCGCCCGGACGCGGCGACGCCGATCACCACGTCGTCGCCGGTCAGCCCCAACGCGGCAAGGCGTTCGACCGGCGCCTCGGTGTCGTCCTCGGCCCCTTCGATGGATTGGGTATAGGCCGCGCTGCCGCCGGCCATCAGCGACACGGCCCGTTCGGGCGGCCAGGCGAAGGTCGGCAGCAATTCGGCGGCATCCAGCGTGGCGATGCGCCCCGACGTTCCCGCGCCCAGATAGATCAGCCGGCCGCCTTGTTCCAGCCGCGCTGCCGCCGCATCAACCGCCTGCGCCATGATCGCCGCCTGCGACCGGACGGCGGCGATGGCGGCAAGCTGCCCCTCGATCATGGCATCCATCATCTCGGCACTGTCCCAGGTCTCGATCTCGCGGAAACGGGACGAGGCGGTTTCGGTCGTGGTCATGCAGTCAGATCCTTCTGGCGGGCAATATGGGCCGCATGCAGCGCGGCGTCGATGCGGGGGAAGGCGACGGTCCCGGCCAGGTCGCGCTCGATCCGCCGGCGGATGGCGGGGTGCAGCCCCAGAACGCCGCCGACGAACGCGACGGGCGCCGGGCCGCCGCGCCCCAGCAGCGCGCGCGCCAGGCGCACCAGCTCGCCGCCCGCATCCTCGATCACGGCAAGGGCAAGCGGATCGCCCGCCCGCGCCGCCTGGGCGACGGGCACCGCCAGCATTCCGATCCGGCCGCGATCCCCGCCATGAACGAAGGCGCGCAGGGCGTCGCGGTCGCTGCCGCCGATGCCCGTGAACAATGCGGCGGCCAGGCGTTCCGCCCCCTCGGGATGCCCGTGATCGTCGATGACACGGAACAGCCGCGCGATGGCGCGCAGGGCGATCCAAGCGCCCGATCCGCCGTCATCGACCAGAACGCCGCGCCCGCCCACGACCGTCGCCGCGCCGCCCGCATCGATGAAGATGCCGACCGATCCGGTCCCGGCCGACACCAGACAGCCCCCGCCCTGCGGGAAGGCCGCGTGCCAGGCCAGAACGATGTCGGTGGAATAGCCGAACCGCGCGCGCGGCAGGCCGAACACCGCGCCGACCCGTTCCTCGATCAGCGGATGGGGCGAAAATCCCGCGCCGGTGATGCCCAGATGCGCCGCGATCGCCCGGTCCGGCAGCGCGGCGCGGATGTCGGCCAGCGCGCCGTCGAAGGCCGCAAGGCCGGGCGCGTCATGGATCAGCCCGCTTGCCCCGCGCCCCTGCCCGCGCGCCGCGACCCCGCCGCTTTCGTCCAGCGCCACCCACCGCGACGCGGTGCCGCCCATATCGACGCCCAGATACACCGCCACCGCGCGACCACCCCCGATCGCCGCATCCGTAGCACCGCGGCGCGGAAGATCGAAGGGCGCTTACGTCCGCGCAGCCTCGAACGCGGCCCAGGCCTTCTCGAACCGGGCAAGGTCGAATTGCGGGTCGCGGGCGGCGTCCAGAACGATGGCTTCGGTGCGCCACAGCGTCGCTATGGCGTCCTTGAGGCCGGGCAGCACGTCGTCGGGAATGACGACCGCGCCGTGCCGGTCGGCATGGACCCAGTCGCCGGGCGCGACGGTCAGGCCGAACACCGTCACCGGCTGCGCCACGCTGCGCACATGGACGAAGCCGTGGCTGGGTCCGACCGACCCCGCGATGACGGTATATCCGGGGGCCAGATCGCCCAGATCGCGCATGACGCCGTTTGTCAGCGTGCCCGACAGGCCGAACGCCTTGTGCACCCATGTATTGACCTCGCCCCAGAAGGCGCCGATGGCGTCCGCGCCGTCCAGATCCTCGACCACCGCGACAGCGGGACCGTCGCCTTCGGCCATGTGGCGGTAATAGGCCATGCGCCGGGCGCGGATCGTCTCGGCCGGCTCGTCGCTGGGGGCAAGGGCCGCGATCTGCGCGGTGCGGGCGCGGCCGACGATAGCACCCGCTTCGGGCGCGCTCGACAGCATCGTGCCGCGGGTGAACCGGTCGAAGCCGCGTCGGCCCTGCACGATCTCGATGGCGTTGCAGACGGTGGGCGTGTCGACCTTGCGCAGCAGGTCCAGTAGGTCGGGCGTCATCGTTCCTCCAGCCAGTCCTGCATCGCGTCGCCGGTCGCCTCGGGCGCTTCCAGCGTCGGCAGATGCCCCGCCCCCTCGATCACCCGCAGCCGCGCATGGGGCATCAGCGACTGCATCAGTTCGTGCCGGTGCAACGGGCACAGCCGGTCGTGGCGCCCGCACAGGATCAGCGCGGGCAGCCGCGCGGCGGCCAGCACCGCCTGCTGGTCCGGTCGGGCCTGAAGCGCGCGCGACTGGCGGACGAAGACCTGCGGCCCCAGCGCCAGCGCCATGTCGAGGCAGAGATCGGGGATCGCGCCCTCGACCGATCCGTCCGCCAGATAATGCGGCATCATCTCGTGGCGCATGACGGCGGCCAGATCGCCGTCCTGCACGCGGGCGATCTGGGGTTCGCGCGCCTCGGCAAAGGCGGGCGGCTCGGCCTTGGGGTTGGTGTCGAGCAGCGCGATACGGTCCACCCGGTCGGGGGCCTGGCGCAGCACCTCCATCGCGACGATGCCGCCCATCGACAGGCCCGCCAGCGCGAAACGGGGCGGCGCATTGGCCAGAACATCGGCCGCCAGCGCGCCCATGTCGTCAAAGCCCGTCACCGGCGCCACATGCACGGCCCTGTTGCGCGAGAAGCGCGCGATCTGCGGCCCGAACAGCCGCGCGTCGCACATCATGCCGGGAAGAAGGACAAGGGGGATCATGCCGCGCGCGCCGCCCCTTCGGCCATCGACGACAGCTTGGCCCACGCGATCTCGGGATCGACGGCGCCGAAGCCCGCGAAGGTGCCGAACCCGCAATCGGACCCGGCGACGACCCGCTCGGCCCCGACGATATCGGTGAAATGGCGCAGACGCTGGGCCACCAGATCGGGATGCTCGACGAAGTTCGTCGTCGTGTCCACCACGCCCGGCACCAGCACCTTGTCGTCGGGGATGTCGGCGCGGCGGTCGCGGAACACCGTCCATTCATGGCCGTGCCGGGGATTGGAGGTCTCGAACAGGACATAGCGCGACCGGGTGGACATCAGCGTGTCGAACATCTTTTCCATCGGGATGTCGCAGACATGCGGGCCTTCGTAATTGCCCCAGCAGATATGCACGCGGATGCGGTCCTGCGGCAGCCCGTCCAGCGCGTGATTGAGCGCCTCGACATGCGACGCGGCGACCTTGAGGAATGCATCGTCCGACAGATCCGCGAACAGCATGTGCCGCGACAGCGCCAGGTCGGGACAATCCAGTTGCAGATCCAGCCCCGCATCGACGATGGCGCGGTATTCGTCGCGCATCGCATCCGCCAATGCCGCCAGATAGGCGTCCCGCGTCGGATAGAAGTCGTTTTGCAGGAACAGCGAGATCACGCCGGGACTGGCCGCGTTCATGAAGCCCCGTCCGGCCCCGTGCGCGTCCATCGCCACCCGAAGGTTGGCGATGTCCTTTTGCAGCTCGCCCTGCCCCTTCGACCGCACCTCGCCCACGCACATCGGGCGCGCGTATTGCGGCGTGCCGCCCTCGTCGGCGATCCGCTTCAGGAAGGACGGAAACAGCTTGAGGTCGGCGGGGGCGTTGCGCGGGCTGTCGCCGTCGAACCCGGTATAGCGGTCCTTGACGTAGGTGGCATAGCTGATCTTCGACGTTTCGCCGTCGGACACGATGTCGATGCCCGCCGCGACCTGCCGGCGGACGGTTTCCGACACCGCCTGCGTCATGGCGGCGTCGAAGGCGCGCGGGTCGTAATCCTGCCCCCGTTCCCGCGCGAAAAGAAAATCCACCACCTTCTGCGACCGGGGGAGCGAGCCTGTATGCGTCGTGCGGATCATCGCCGGTCCTTCTCGGCCGTCCACCGGGTCGGGCCGGCGGGATCGTCGGTGGCGATGACATGGAACAGCGACGCCTCGCCTGTCATCGACGGCTGGGCCGTGTGGCGCAGGTTTTCGGGCACGCTCATCGTGTCGCCGGGCGCCAGGATCGCCTCGCCCCTCTCGCCGTTTTCCCACGTCACCCGCCAATGTCCGCGCATCGGCATCAGGACCGACGGGCGATCGTGGCTGTGCATGTCGGACGTGGCCGAATTGTGGTTGAGCAATCCCACCTCGAATCCGGGCCGGTCGCGCAGCATCCCCTTTTCGCCGATGACCTGCACCGGCGCCTTGTCGGCAAGGCTCATCATGTCCCAATACCGCGCCACGAAGTTCGGCACCACCTCGGCCGGGGTGGGCTCGGGAAAGTCGCGCAGTTCCTCGTCGGTCAGCACCGGCATGGGCTTGACGCCCTCGGGCAGCGACTGGCCCTTCTTGGTGTCGTAAAGCTTGCCGTTCTCGCCCAGCACCAGCCCGTGATCGCGTGCGTCCTCGATCACCTGCGGCGCCCAGATCACGCCGCCGCCCGCATCGTCGCCGCCCAGCACCGCCATGATCATTCCGTAATCGGTGCCGGTATTCTCGAACCCGCGGAAGATGCCGGTGGGGATGTTGATGATGTCGCCTTCCTCCAGCGTCACCTCGCCCGCATCGCCCCAGCGGCCCCAAAAGAACCGCCAGCGGCCCTTGAGCACATAGAACACCTCGGCCGTGCGATGCGAATGCAGGCTGTTGCGGCAGCGCGGCGGCTGGCCCGCCGCCCCGATGTTGAAGCCGTGGGGGATAGTGATGTGAACGTGCTGGTCGGCGCTTTCGGACACGCCACCGCCGATGATGGTGAAGTTTTCCTTCTGGTTGGAACCGGGCGTATGCGCGTCGATGAAGGCGGTCTTGCAGGGCTGCAATTCGCCATAGCGCACGATCCGGGCGCTCATGTCCTGCGGGGTCATCGTCGTCTCTCCTCGTTATGCGTCAGGAATGGGTCGCGTCGGCGGCGCCGGTGGCCAGCAGGATCTGCTTCCAGATCGCCACCTCGTCGTAAAGCGTGAATTCGCGCCGCAGGCCCCAGGGCCCGAACTCGGCATGGCTGATGCCCATGACATGCACCTGCGCGCCGGTCGGGCGGCCGAACGCGCCCCAGCCGTCATGGGCGCCCGTCAGGCTCCACCGCAGGGCGGCGCGGGGGGGCATCATGGCATCCTCGCGTCCGATCCGGTGATGGATCTCGAACCGGGCGGACGGAAAGGATGCGCGCAGGCCGATCCAGAAGCGATCGACGGGTTGCAGCGAATGATCCTCCCTGCCGCCGGGATAATGCGACTGCACGGCGCGGTCGTATTCGCGCGGGATTACCGTCAGGTCGGCCCCCATGATGCGCGTCAGGATATCGGCATAGCGCGCGCCCCATTCGTCGTCGTTGCCGCGTCCCCCGTAGGGACCGGCCATGTCCGTCTCGGGGGTGCAGGGGCGCACGCAATTGTCCGGCCCCCCCTCGCGCGCGATCAGGTCGCGGGCGAAGTCGCGCGGATCCCATCCCAGTTGCCGCACGATGGCGCCCTGGTCGCGGATCAGCCATTCGTCGTCGATGGCGTTGTCCCTGGCATGGCAATCGGCGAGGATCCGATAGCGCAGCCGCGTGCCGGTCGCGCGCCCGAATACGCCGTCGCCCAGATGCGTGGCATGCGACATGATGCGGTGCGAACTCAGCATGCCCTGTTCGGGCGCGCCGCACCAGATCACGTCCTCGCCGTAAAGGGTGCGGTCGGGAAACTCGGCCAGCGTCGCCAGCGTCGCCGCGATCACGCCCCGGTTGCCCACCACCACGGACGCGGGCGAGCGCACGACGATGTTCTTGCCGTAATAGTCGTGCAGCGTGGCGACCCCGCGATCTTCCCAGATCTCCTTGGTGATGCCGATGATGTAGTCGGGAAAATCGCGGAATTTCGGGTCGAAGCCCTGCATCGTCATTGTGTCCATCCTTCCGGTATCCTGGCCGAGCGGCGTATGATCAGCGGCGCGTCGATGATCGCGCGGGTGGCGGGGGCGGTCGGGGCGGCGATCTGCTGCAACAGGATCTCGACCGTCCTTTCGACCATCGCGTTGGCGCGCTGGCGGATCGTGGTCAGCGCATAGGCGGGCCAGCCGGCGGGGGGCACATCGTCGAACCCCACCACCGACACGTCGTCGGGCACCGACAGGCCCAGTTCGAACCGCAGCACGTCCATTACCGCAAAGGCCATATGGTCGTTGGCGACGAACACCGCGTCGGGGCGGGCCTGCCCGGCGAACATGGCACGGGCGGCGCGGCGCGCCTCGTCGGCGTTGAACTCGCCCGCCTCGCGCGCGAAAAGGTCCAGCCCCACCTCGGCCAGGCCGGCGCGAAAGCCCGCCTCGCGGTCCCGCTGGGTCGAGGCGCCGTCCCATCCCGCGATATGGCCGATGCGCCTGTGCCCGCCCGCCGCCAGGAACCGGGCCAGCACGCGGCCCCCTTCGGCGTTGTCCGACGTGACGCTGGCCACCCCGTCGATGTCCTGCCCGCGGTTGAACAGCACCACCGGCACGCCCGCCGCCCGGCACCGCACCGCCAGATCCGAGGTCATGGCCACCGACGCGGCGATGATGCCCGCCACCTGATAATCCAGGATCTCGTCCACCACGTCGTCGATATGCCCGCGATCCTGCGAGGCGAGGAAGACCAGCACGTGATAGCCCTGCGCCTGCAAGGCATTCGACAGCTTCTCCAGCGCCTGCGGATAGAAGAAGTTTTCCAGATAGGCGACGACCAGCCCGACGATCCGGCTTTGCCCGGTGATCAGCGACCGGGCCAGCGCGTTGGGGCGGTATCCCAGCGCCGCCGCCGCCGCGCGGACCTTTTGCGCCGTCGCGTCCGAGACCGGCGCACCGGGGGTGAAGGTGCGGCTGACCGCCGACCGGCTGACCCCCGCCTGCCGGGCCACGTCGCTTGCCGTGACCTGTCCGCCCCTCATCCCGCCGTCCAGCCCCCGTCCACCATCAGCGCCGATCCCGTCACCAGCGCCGACGCATCCGACGCGAGATAAAGCACCGCGCCCATCACGTCCTCGACCCGGCCGACACGGCCCAGCTTGATCTTCTGTTCCAGCCAGGCCCGCTTGCCGGGATCCTGAAAGGTGGATTCCGTCAGCGGCGTGCGGATGAAGGTCGGACAGACCGTGTTGATGCGGATGCCCAGCGGCCCCCATTCCATCGCCATGGCCTTCACCATGCCCTCGACCCCGTGCTTGGACGCGCAATAGACGGCGCGGTCCAGCCCGCCGACATGGCCCATCTGGCTGGACACATGCACGATCGACCCGCCCCGCCCCGCATCCCGCAGCGTCCGCGCCGCGCGTTGCGACAGGAAATAGGCCGCGCGCAGGTTCACGGACATCACCGCGTCGAAATCGGCGGGATCGGTGTCCATCGCCGGGGCGTGGCGCGCCATGCCGGCCGCGTTCACCACCACGTCGAAAGGCCGGGCGAACAGCGCGTCCAGCGCTTCGGGATCGGTCACATCGGCCGCCTGGGCGCGGGCCTGCCAGCCTTCGGCACGCATCGCCTGCACCGCCTCGTTAAGCGGGCCGTCGCGGCGGGCGACGCAGGTGACGTCCGCCCCCGCCTCGGCCAGCGCCACGGCGCAGCCCAGCCCGATGCCCGACGAGGCGCCCGTGACCAGCGCGCGGCGGCCGTCCAGCCGGAACGACGGTGTGCGCGGCAAGGTCATGCCGCAGCCCGCCCGGTTTCGGTGTCGAAACCGCCGCGCGCCTTGTTGAACGCGCGCATCCGCGCCAGCACGTCGACGCCCAGTTGCCGCCACATGTCCAGCAGATCGACCAGCACCCAGTTCTCGCGGATAAGGCCGCGCTCGATCCGCCAGAAGTCCAGACTGCGCAGCGCGACCGTCTGGCCCGCGGGCGCGATGCCCAGCCAGCCGTCGCCGGTCACGGTCTGGCGCATGTTGGGCCAGCCGGTGACGGCGGCATAATCGCCGTCCCCGAAGGCGTGAAAATCCAGCCCCGCGCGGTCCGCCCCGCGGTCGGGCATGGCCCGCAGGAACGGGATCTGGTGCCAGTCGCGGAACCCCCTGATCCCGCGCGCCGTGCCGATGCCCGCCGGGCCGTACCACGACAGGCGCGGATGCCAGAAGCGGGGCATCTCCATCGCCTCGGGTCCGCCCTGGGCCGGGTGGCGTATCATATGCGCCAGCATGTCCAATACCAGATCGCGGCTGGCATCCGACCGGGCCGCGTCGCGCGGACCAGGCACCAGCCCGTCCTGCGTCGCGGGGCCGGGCACGATGCCCTCGCGCCCCAGCGACGGCGCCATCGGCCAGGCGCCCGCTTGCATCATCAGTTCGGGAATGTCCCAGACAGCCTGCATCTCGGTGACGCGCCCGTCCTCGAAGCGGAAGAATTCGTGAAACCGCATCCGCGCCAAATGTCCGGTCGGCGGAATGTCGAGGAAGGGGCGCGCGAACAACCCGGTATAGCAGCCGCAGCAGCCCAGCCAGTCCGCCCCTTCGGGCGTGGTCCCGGCCATGACGATCCAGTCGCGCCGTTCCAGATCGGGGAACGCCGCGAAAAGCGGCGCAAGGGCCGCGTCATAGAAGGCGCCTGCGCCCTCGACCGTGCCGAACGGATGCGCCAGCCGGAACACCGCGGCCGGTGCCGCCACGGCATCCAGCGCCGCGCGCACCCCGTTTTCGTCGAAGTCGCGCATCGCCGCCCCGACCGGGGCGAAGGCCGCCTTCATCCGGGTATGCCGGTCGGTCACTCGGCCGCCTCCGTCGCCGGGGCGCCCTGGCCATAGGGCACGTTCACCCCGCCATAGCGGCGGACGCGCAGGTTGCATTGCTCGGCATGGCCGACGAACCCTTCCAGCATGCATAACCGCGAGCCGTAGGCGCCGATCTTCGCCGCCGCCGCGTCGGTGGTGATCTTCTGATAGGAATGGGTCTTGAGGAACTTGCCGACCCACAGCCCGCCGGTATAGCGCCCCGCCTTGCTGGTGGGCAGCGTGTGGTTGGTGCCGATCACCTTGTCGCCGTTGGCCACGTTGGTGCGCGGCCCCAGGAACAGCGCGCCGTAACTGGTCATGTTGTCCAGGAACCAGTCGTCGCGGTCGGTCATCACCTGAACATGCTCGGACGCGATGTCGTCGGCGACGGCCAGCATCTCGTCATAGGTGTCGCACAGGATCACCTCGCCGTAGTCGCGCCAGGATACCGACGCGGTGTCGGCGGTGGGCAGGATCGTCAGGATGCGGTCGATCTCGGCCAGCGTCTCATCGGCCAGCCGGCGCGAATTGGTGACAAGGACGGCGGGCGAATTGTATCCGTGTTCGGCCTGCCCCAGCAGGTCGGTCGCGCAGATCTCGCCGTCCACGGTATCGTCGGCGATCACCATGGTTTCGGTCGGCCCGGCGAACAGGTCGATCCCCACCCGCCCGAAAAGCTGCCGCTTGGCCTCGGCCACGAAGGCGTTGCCGGGACCGACCAGCATGTGCACCGGCGCCAACGTCTCGGTGCCGATGGCCATGGCGCCGATGGCCTGGATGCCGCCCAGCACGTTGATTTCGTGCGCGCCGCCCAGATGCATGGCGGCGATCACGCCGGGGTTCGGCTCGCCGCGGAAGGGCGGCGTGCAGGCGACGATGCGGGGCACGCCCGCGACCGCCGCCGTGGCCACCGACATATGCGCGCTGGCGACCATCGGAAACTTGCCGCCCGGCACATAGCAGCCCACCGATTGCACCGGGATGTTGCGGTGGCCCAGGATCACGCCGGGGATCGGTTCGACCTCGATATCGGTCATCGACGCGCGCTGCGCCTCGGCGAAGGCCTTGACCTGTGCCTGCGCGAAGCGGATGTCGGCCAGCTCCTGCCGGGACAGCTTGCCGATCAGCGCCTCGATCTCGGCCTCGGTCAGGCGGAAGCTGTCGGGTTCGTAATCGTCGAACTTCCTCGACAGCGCGCGCACGGCGGCATCGCCGCGCGCCTCGATATCGGCCAGCGTCTGCTCGACGATCTTGCGGGTCTTGGCATCGTCCTCGCCGCGTTCGGTTTCGGACTTGCCGCGCTTGAGGTATTCGACGGTCATCGCGCTTCTCCTTGGGGTTCGGGCCGGGGCGGCGTGCGCTCGCCGCGGTCGAAGGCCTCCCAGCCCTCGCCGGCAAAGACGTCGTGGCCAAGCTGGGCCAGCACATGCGGGAAATCGACCATCACCCAGTTGTCGGCGATGCGTCCGTCCTCGACGCGCCAGAAATCCATGTAGCGGATCGTCACGCGCCGGCCCGTGGGGGCCAGCCCCATGAAGGGGCCGGAATGGGTCGCCTCCTGACGGCCGAAGGCGGCGGCCCATTCGCCCATGAACAGCCGCGCCTCGTCCACGCAGACCTTGTCGGAAAACGCCGCCTGAAAGGGCCGCTGCCAGTTTTCCTGAAACTCGCGCAGGCCGGTCTTGGTGCCGCAGCCCTGATTGCCCATCCAGCGGAAATCGTCGGCGAAGAACTGGCCGATATCGTCGATCCGGTGGTCGTTCAGACCGTCCACCATGCCTTCGATCACGCGGCGCGTCTCGTCGGTCTTGGTCAGGTCGGCGTCGCGCGTCAGCACGGCCTGTTCGGGGCGGGCGCCCTTCATGTCAGCCTCCATAGTCGAGAAAGAGTTGCGGCAGCACCAGCGTCAGCCACGGCACGAACGCGATGACCAGCAGCGCCACGATCATCGTCACGACCCAGGGCAGGATGCGGGCCGCGATCCGGTCGAAGGGGATCTGCCCCACCTGCGCCGCCATGAACAGGTTGGCGCCCAGGGGCGGCGTGACGAAGCCGATGGCCAGCGCGACGATCATCACGATGCCGAAATGCACCGGATCGACCCCCAGGCTCAGCATGATCGGCAGCAGCACCGGCGTCAGGATGACGATGGCGGCCAGCGTTTCCAGAAACGTGCCGACGATCAGCAGCAGCACGATGGCGGCCAGCAGGACGACATGGCGGCTGTCGGTCAGCGACAGCACGAATTGCGCCAATTCCGTGGGGATCCGCTCCAGCGCGATGATGCGCCCGAACGCGACCGACGCGCCGATGATGACCAGTACCGCCGAAACCAGCAGCGCCGAATCCAGCATCATCCGCGGGATCGCGTGGAACGGCAATTCGCGGTAGACGAAGCAACTGACGATCAGCGCATAGACGACCGCCACGGCCGAGCTTTCGGTCGGCGTCACGATGCCCGAATAGATGCCGCCCAGCACGACGATGGGCATGGCCAGCGCCAGCTTGGCCTGGTTCAGCGCGGACCACAGGCTGCCCCCGGCGGCGGTCAGCACCGTGTCCGAAGGGGGGATGCCGCGCCGCTTCCAGACGTTGTAGGCGATCAGCGACAGCGCGATGACGAAGCCCGGCACGATGCCGGCCATGAACAGTGCCGTCACCGACACGCCCGCCGCCACCGCATAGACGATCATCACCACCGATGGCGGGATCATCACGCCCAGACCGCCCGCGCTGGCCACCATCGCCCCGGCATAGGCGCGGTCATAGCCGCGTTCGACCAGGGCGGGGATCATCGCCAGACCGATGGCCGCCACCGTGGCGCTGCCCGTGCCCGAGATCGCGGCGAAGAACAGGCACGCCATGATCGTGACTGTCCCCAGATCGCCCGGCGCGCGGCCGAAGGCGCGGTCGGCCACCGCCACCAGCCGTCGCGAAATGCCGCCCTGCGCCATCAGGCTGCCCGCCAGCGTGAACAGCACCACCGCGATCAACGTGAAACTGTCGATCCCCGAAACCAGCCCCAACGCGTAAAGATCGAAGGACAGGAACGGGATATAGGCGATGGCCAGCAGGCTGGCCGATCCCAGCGCGATGCCGATGGGCACCCCGATGGCCAGAAGCAGGAAGAAGCTGCCGAAAAGGATCGCGGTCGTCATCGCCTAGACATCCGTCTGCGGCCCGAGGCGCAGATCGCCCCGCGCCAGCACCCGCCACAGCGAATGGACCAGCCGCGCGGCACTCAGCCCGCCCGAAAAGACGATCGCCGCGTAAAGCACCGCCGTGGGCCATTCGGTCGAGCTGAGGATCTTGCCCCGGTCCAGCGATTGCTGGGTGATGACGATGCCCAGCCAGCAGACCGCCACCGAATAGATCAGGAACACCGCCTCGGACAATGCGAAGACCCAGCGCCGCAGCCCTTGGGGCAGCATGTCGAGGATCACCGTCACCCGCATGTGGCGGCGTTCGCGGATGGCATAGCTGACGCCGAAATAGATCATCCAGACGAAGGACAGGCGCGCCAGCTCGTTCGCGACGGCGATGGAAGTCGAGAAGGCGAAGCGCGCGATCACGTCGGCGAAAACCAGCACGATGATCGCGCCCAGCATGGCGACGATCACTGTCGGTTCGAACCATTTTTCCAACGCGCGCAACGCTTCGCCCTTCCGTCAGCGGTTCAGGTTGGACATGAAGTCGTCGTAGAACGCATTGCCGACCTTGGCGCGGATGTCCGGCTCGATCGCGGCGTTCATCGTCTCGCCCAGCTTCTGCTTGTCTTCGGCAGGCAGCTCGTTGACCTCCACCCCCTCGGCCCTCAGCTGCTCCAGCGTCGCGGCGTTCAGGTCGGCCGCGATCTGGCGCTGGCGCTCGACCGTCTCGGCGGCAACCTCCATCACCAGCGCCTGTTCGTCTTCGGTCAGGCCGTTGAACCAGTTCAGATCTGCCAGCCACAATTCCGGCCAATAGATGTGTTCGGTCAGCGAAACGTAATCCTGCACCTCGTAGAACCGTTCGACCACCATCGAACTCAGCGCGCTTTCCTGCCCGTCGATCAGCCCCTGCTGAAGCGAGGAATAGATTTCGCCCCAGGCCAGCGGTACCGGCACCGCATCGACGGACCGCCAGGCGGCGATGGCGATGGGGTTGTCGGCGGACCGCATCCGCAGGCCCGCGAAGGCGTCATAGCTGTCCAGCGGCGCGCGGCTGTTGGTGAAGCTGCGGAACCCCAGCTCCATGAAGCCCATGTTCTTCAGGCCGCGTTCCTCCATCGCCGCGCTCAGCGCGTCGCCGGCGGGGCCGTCCAGCACCGCGCGGGCCTGATCCACATCGTCGAACAGCAGGAACTGGTCGAGGATCGCCAACTGGTCCACGGTCGAGGACAGCAGCACCGACGCGCCGGTGGTCATGGTGATGTTGCCCGACTGGACCAGCTCGGTCATCTCCTGCACGCTGCCAAGCTGGCCGCCCGGAAAGATCTCGACCTGCATCTCGCCGTCCGACCGCTTTTCCAGCTCCTCCTCGAAATAGGTCAGCGCCTGATGGATGGGCGACGTTTCGGGCGTGGCATGGCCGATGCGGATGGTGGTTTCCGCCTGCGCGCCCGTCGCGGCGGCGATCAGCCCCGCGCCAAGGATCGTTGCGTATCTCATTCGTCTCTCCCTTTTCATCCCTTGACCGCGCCCGCCGTCAGCCCGCTGACGATCTGGCGCTGGAACACCATGACCAGCAGGAACAGCGGCGCGGTGATGCTGACGGCGGCAGCGATCGCCTCGACCTGATCGGTGGTCGTCGTCTCGCGGTTGAAATAGCCGGCTATGGCCGGAACCATCGTCTGGTTCTGCGAATCCAGCAGCAGCGAAGTCACCAGAAAGTCGTTGTAGCCCAGAAGGAAGCTGAACAGCCCCGTGGTGATGACGCCGGGCCACATCACCGGCATGATGACGCGGCGGAAGGCCTGGAAATGGGTGCAGCCATCGACGCGCGCGGCCTCGTCCAGCTCCATCGGGATGGACTGGAAGAAACTGCGCAGCATCCAGATCGTGAAGGGCTGGTTGATCGCCACCAGCACCATGATGACCGCCAAGGGCTGGCCGTAAAGCGTGGGGGCCGCGTCGCCGAGGATGGGGCGCAGGATCTCGGCCGAATTGATGAAGACCGGCAGATAGCCCGCGACCAGCACCGAATGGGGCAGGGCGCGGAAGATCAGCGCCGCGATCAGCAGCCAGAAGGCCAGGTTCGACCCCGACCGCGCCAGACCGTATCCCGCCAGCGTGCC
The DNA here is from genome assembly GCF_000299575.1 of Oceaniovalibus guishaninsula JLT2003. Lineage (GTDB taxonomy): Bacteria > Pseudomonadota > Alphaproteobacteria > Rhodobacterales > Rhodobacteraceae > Palleronia > Palleronia guishaninsula. Next base: position 62,104 of record NZ_AMGO01000068.1, on the reverse strand, counting down.
CACCGTCAGGCTGATCGTGACGACGCCGCCGGTGACGATCATCGAGTTGATGAAGTTGCGGTAAAACCCGTTCTCGACCCAGACGGCGCGGTAATGTTCGGTCGTCATCCCCAGAACGGGCTGGCCCAGCGGCCCCGCGACGCTGTCGATGATGCCCAGGACGGGGGGCAGCACGCCGAACAGCAGCACCACGAACACCGCCGCATAGGCAAGGCACCCGATCAGCCACCCCAGAACCGCCAGCTCCGGCGGCGTCAGCGCCCACACCAGCCCCGGCAGCCGCGTGAAGGCCAGGCGCACCGCAAAGTAGAGAAAGACCAGCCCCACCGCGATGTCGATGACGCTCAGGCCCTTGCCCTCGGCGATGGTGCGGGGGCCGAAGATCACCGCCAGCGCGCTGGCGTCGAACGCATCCACCGGCGACTTGAAGCTCATCACCAGGATCCAGAACAGCGGGAACGCCGCCAGCAGGCACCAGAAGGTCAGGAACGCCGCCGATCCGATGCGCAGGGATGCAGGCTGGCGCAGGGCGCGCGAGGTTGCCATCACGAAACCCCCTTGTGATCGCGCCAGGTGCGGCGCAGCGGCGGCAGCAGGATGATGACGATGCCGATCATCGTCAGCATGGCCGAGGCGCTGGCCCGGCTGATCGACCGGTTGCCGGCATCGTCGGGTTGCAGCAGGTCATAGGTCAGCCATTGCAGCGTGATCCGCTGCGCCTGGCTGGAAAAGCCGACCACTTCCTCGAACGCGCGATAGGCGTCCATCAGGTGAATCAGCGCGATGAACACGATCAGCGGCATCAGATGCGGCACGATGACGAATTTCAGCCGCTCCCAGCGGTTCGCGCCGTCGATGATCGCGGATTCCAGGGTGTCCTGGTTCACCGTCTGCAATCCGGCATAGAAGATGACGAAGGCGAAGGGCGCGACGTGCCAGACGCGATAGAACATCATCAGCGCCTCGATCGCCCAGCCGTTTGCCGCGACCGAGATGTCGGTGCCCATCAGCGCCTCCAGCCACGATGTCACGATGCCGTCGCCGTAAAACAGCCAGCGGATCGACAGCGCGCCGATGACCGGGGTGATGATGAAGGGCAGCAGCGACACGAAGATCACCTGCCCCCGGATCGACCGCGCCGCGTTGTTGACCGCCAGCGCGATGGCCAGCCCCAGCCCCACCACCAGCGGCAGCGTCAGCAGCGTGAAGGTCAGCGTGAACCGCAACGCCTGCCAGAAGTCGATTTGCAGGATCCGCTCCGGCACGCCCGCGGCGATGGCGTTCCTCACCCGGTCGAGTTGCAGCAGGTTGGCATAGCTTTCCAGCCCCACCCATTCCGTCGTGGTCTGCGGCTGGCCGTTCTCGTCCAGCAGCGGGCGGGTCGTGACGCGCGTGGTGCAGGTCTGTTCCAAAAACCCGGCCGAGCATGTCTCGACTTCGATCCGCTCGATCACCGGCTGCGTCACCTGGAACGACTGGACGAAGACGCTGATCAAAGGCAGCGCGATGAAGACCACCATCATGAAGACCGACGGGCCGACGAAGGCGGCGAAGGTGCGGAATTTCACGGGCTTCGTCCTTTTTCCGTTGGGGCCGGGGCGGCCGGGCGCGCGATGCGCCCGGCCCGGTCGGACTGCGTCAGTTCAGAACGCCCGCCTCGCGCGCGGCGGTCAGATAGCTTTGCTCGACCGCCTCCAGCGTCCTTTCGGCGCTGCGGCTTCCGGTCAGATAGGCCGACACCTCGTTGCCGAGCGCGGTGTGCATCAGCCCCATCTCGACCGTGGACGGATAGCTGAGCGGCGCGGGATCGTGGGTCGCCGTGGCGATGGCCCCCTGCGCCAGACGGCCCGGCTGATAACCGTCGATCAGCCACACCGCCGCGTCGTTGTTGGCCTGGACCATCTCGGTATCCATGCCTTCCATGGCGACGCGGAACGCGGCCTCGGCCTCGTCGTCGGGGATGTTCTTGGCGATCACGATGCCGTCCCACCAGATCGTCGCCACCGGACGGTCGCCGAAGGGGGCGATGGGCGACATCGCCGTCTCGACCTTGCCGACGACCTGGCTTTCGGTCTCGTCGTCCACGGCGCCCGCCCGGCTGGCCCACATGTTGGCCATCGCGATCTTGCTCTGCTGCATCTGCTGCTGGACATAGGTGGAATCGCTGACCAGGTATTCGGGGTCCATGAAGCCGCTCAGCGTCTTCATCAGTTCCAGCGTGGCGATGCCCGTCTCGTTGTTCACGTTGGGGGTGCTGTCGTCGTTGACCAGCGGCTTGCCCGAGCTTTGGAAAAGGTTCACGAAATCCAGCGCCAGATCCCAGCCCGACTTGGTCATCGCGCCCAGCGGATAGTCGATCCCCTCGGCACCTTGCAGCTTTTCCGCCGCGGCGATCAGTGCGTCGTAATCGGTCGGCACCTCGATCCCGTGTTCCTCGAACAGGTCCGAACGATAGGCCAGCTCGAACGTGTTCACCATCATCGCCACGGCCATGATGTTGCCGTCGATGCGGATCAGCTGGTTGGGCTTGAGGTGCTGGCCGTATTTCTCGACCAGATCGTCCAGCGGCCGGATCGTGCCTTCGTTCAGAAGCGGGGTGATCGTGCCGTTCGACACGCCGCCCACCTGATAGAGCGCGGGGTTCGCGGCGAAGGCCGACGGCTGCTTGACGCGGAACTGCTGGTCCAGCTCGGCCTGCACGTTGCCGCATTCGGCCATCGCGTCGGTCACGGCCTTCCAGGCCTCGAACGCGGCGGCGAGGATCTTGACCTCGACCTCGTTCTCGATGGCGCAATCGGCCTGCGCCGCGCTGCCCGCAAGGATGGCCGTCGCGGCCAGGGCGAATGTGGTCCTCATCTGCGTCTCTCCCTGTTGGTCATGGATGCCCGCTCGTCCGGGCGATTGCGGCGGCCCGTCACATCGGGCCGGCCGGGGTGGTGGCGATGCGTTCGGCATCCGATGCGGACGGCACGCCGTCGCCCTGCGGCCGGTGCCACGCGCCGGTCCGTTCACCGCTTTTGCGGTCGTAAAGGTGGCAGCATTCGGTCGGCACGACAAAGCCCACCGGCTCGCCGATCTCGGCGCGGAAATCCTTGGGCGCCTTGACGCTGACCAGCGCGCCGCCCGCGCGCACGGTCAGCATCACCGCATCGCCCAGCAATTCGATCGTATAGAGCTTCGCGGCGATCTGCGCCTCCTCGCCCGGCCCCGCGACGCTGGCATCCTCGGCGCGAAAGCCCAGCGTCACGTCGCCGTCGGCGTGATCCAGCCCGCCGATCCGCACGTCGCGCCCCTGGAACACGCCGCCCGTCACGGTGCCGTCCATCAGGTTCATCGCCGGACTGCCGATGAAGCCCGCGACGAAGGTGTTGGCCGGGTTGTCGTAGATCTCGGTCGGGGTGCCGACCTGCTGCACGACGCCCTTCTTCATCACCACCACGCGGTCGGCCAGGGTCATCGCCTCGATCTGGTCGTGCGTCACATAGACGGTCGTGACCTTCAGTTCGTGGGACAGGTTCTTGATCTGCGCGCGGGTGCTGACGCGCAGCTTGGCGTCGAGGTTCGACAGCGGCTCGTCCATCAGGAACACTGCCGGACGCCGCACGATGGCGCGCGCCAGCGCCACGCGCTGCCGCTGGCCGCCCGACAGTTCGGCGGGCTTGCGGTGCAGGAAATCGTCAAGCTCGACCATCGCGCTGGCCCGGCGCACGCGTTCGTCATGCTCGCCCTCGGGAACCTTGCGCACCCTCAGCGGGAAGCGGATGTTCTCATAGACGTTGAGGTTGGGGTAAAGGCCGTAGGACTGGAACACCATCGCCACGTCGCGGTCCTTGGGGTCCAGGTCGTTCACCTTGCGGTCGCCGATCCAGATCTCGCCTTCGGTCGCATCCTCGAGCCCGGCGATCATCCGCATCGTCGTGGTCTTGCCGCAGCCCGAGGGGCCGAGCAGCACGAGAAACTCGCGGTCCTCGATGGTCAGGTCGAAGCTGTCCACGCCGATGAAACTGCCCCAGCGCTTCGACACGTTCCGAAGTTCGATCTTCGCCATCCATGCCCTCCCGCAGATGCCGAGGCCGGGGCGACCCGTGCACTCGATTGCATAAGCCTAGAATCCTGCTTTACGTTATGGCAAGCATTTTCTGCACACGATTGCATCCGAGGAGGAAAGCGCCTTGCCCGACTACAGAAAACCGATCCGCGACGGACTGATCGACCTGGCGCGGACGGCTGGAACGGACCGAATCGATGCCGATATCCTGGCCGAGGATGTCGTCGTCGACGCCTCTCACCCGTTCGGCACGTTCCGGGGGCGCGATGCGGCGATCGACGGGTTGATCCGCCCGCTGGGCCGTGCCTTGTCGCATATGCGTCGGCGGGACGAGATCTTCATCGGTGGCGCGAACCGGCGGCAGACGGGCGGCGCATGGGTCGCCAGCGTGACGCATTACGTCGGCACCTTCGCCGCCCCGCTGGCCGGACTGCGCCCCTCGGATCGCCTCGCCTTCCTGCGTTCGGGCGAATTTCACCGGATCGAGGACGGGCGCATCGTCCAGTCGCGTATCGTCCTCGACCTGCCCGACCTGATGCGTCAGGCGGGCCGCTTCCCCCTGCCCCCCGTCTCGGGGACCGAGATGCTGTTTCCCGCCCCCGCCACCCATGACGGCGTGCTGCCCGACCCCGATGGCGGCGACCGCAGCCTGGATGTGGTCGAAGGCATGCTGGCCGATCTGCACGCCTTCGACCCCGCCACCTTCGAAAGCCGCGACCAGACCGGCGCGACGGGCTATTGGGACGAGGACATGCTGTGGTACGGACCGGGCGGCATCGGGTCGAACTATCGCTGGAAGGGCTTCGTCAAGGACCACCGCGCGCCCTTCCTGACGGCCTTCCCCGACCGCAAGGGCGGCAACCATTACTGCCGCATCGGCGACGGGAACTATGCCGCCGTGTCGGGCTGGCCGTCGATGACCATGACCCACCGGGGCGACTATCTGGGCGTGCCCGCGACCGGGCGGGCGCTGACGCTGCGGGTGATGGATTTCTATCGCTGCGCCGGCGGACGGATCGCGGAAAACTGGGTGCTGCTGGATTACATGGATCTTTTCCACCAGCTCGGCATCGACCTGATCGACCGATCGAACCGCATGGCCGCCGCTTGACTTGCCGGCCCCGCGCCGCAGCTTGGGCCGGGGGCCATGAAGGGGACGGGAATGAACGACAGGGTCGAGGTCGCGATCGTAGGCGCCGGCACGGCGGGGCTGGCCGCCCTGCGCGAGGTGCGGCGCCATACCGACGATTTCGTGCTGATCGACGCGCCGCCGCACGGCACCACCTGCGCGCGCGTCGGCTGCATGCCGTCCAAGGCGCTGATCGCCGCCGCGAACGCCTATCACGCGCGCACCCGGCTGGACGCTTTCGGGATCGCGGGCGGCGACGCGCTGACGCCCGACATCCCGGCGGTGCTGGCCCGCGTCCGCGCCCTGCGCGACGATTTCGTCGCCGGAGTTTTGAAGGCGACGGACGATCTGGGCGACCGCCGTATTGTCGGGCGCGCGAGGCTGGACGGCCCGAACGCCCTGATCGTGGACGGCCGCCGGATCAAGGCGCGGCGCATCGTGCTGGCCCCCGGTTCCAGCCCCGTCATGCCCGATCCGTGGACCGCGCTCGGCGACAGGGTGCTGACCACCGACACCCTGTTCGAACAGCGCGACCTGCCGCGCCGGATCGGGGTGATCGGGCTGGGCGCCGTGGGGATCGAAATGGCGCAGGCGCTGGCCCGGCTGGGGCTGACCGTCCACGCCTTCAACAAGCGCGACAGGATCGGCGGCCTGACCGATCCGCAGGTCTCGGACGCGCTGCGGGACGCCCTCGGCGCGGAATTCGCCATTCACCTCGGCGCGGACGTGACGCTGGCCGAAACGGATGGCGGAATCGACATGCGCTGGCCCGGCGGCACCGTCACGGTGGACCGTGTGCTGGCCGCGGTCGGGCGGCGGCCCAGTATCGCCGGTCTGGGGCTGGAAACGCTGGACGTGCCGCTGGACGATCGCGGGATGCCGCCGGTCGATCCGCATACCATGCGCATTGCCGACACGCCGGTCCATCTGGCCGGGGACGCCAACGGCATCGACGCGGTGCTGCACGAAAGCGCCGATGACGGCCATATCGCCGGTCTGAACGCCATCCAGAGCGGGCCGCTTCGGCTGCGGCGGCGCACGCCCTTGACCATCGGCTTCTGCGATCCGCAGACGGCGACAATCGGCCGGCGCGCGGCCGATCTGGACGCCGGCCGCCTGACCGGCGAGGTCGATTTCGCCAATCAGGGCCGCGCGCGGATGATGCAGCAGAATTACGGCCTGCTGCGGATCTATGCCGAACCCGATACCGGCCGCCTGCTGGGCGCCGAAATGGCCGCCCCCGAGGGCGAGCATCTGGCGCATATCCTGGCACTGGCGTTGGATCGCGGCCTGACCGTGGCCGACATGCTGCGAATGCCCTTCTATCATCCGACGCTGGAGGAAGGGATGCGCACGGCCCTGCGCCAGATCGCGAAACAGCTTCCGCCGGCCGAAGCCTCCGACCTGTCCGCCTGCGGGCCGCTGGGCGCATCGGCCCTGGACTAGGCCCGCCCTTGCCCCACACCGCCTGACGCGTTATCTGTCATCTGGAACGGAGTATCGCCATGGCCATCCTCGAATACCAGTCCGACGGCGTGTTTCTGCCCGAACGCATCGCCGCCACGCTGCTGACCACCCGCGACGAGATCGCGCGCACCGTGGGGCTGGGCCGCGATGCCGTCTCGCGCCGCGAAAGGGTCCGCTCGCCCGCCACCCAGCGCCGCCTGCGCGAGATGGTCGAGATCGTCAATCTGGCCACGCCCCGCTTCGGCACCGCCGCCATCGCTTATGCCTGGTATCGGTCCGAACCGCTGGCGGGCTTCGACGGGATGACGGCGATGGATCTGGTGCGCGAAGGGCATGCCGACTGGGTCAGGGACTATCTGGCCGCCATCGACGCGGGCGTGTTCGCGTAACCTTGCGCTACAGCGGCCCCCTGTTCCGTGCGCTGCATCCCCGCTTCGCGCACGATCCGCTGTCGGGCGAAGGCGCGCGGCTGCATGGCGGCCGCTTCAACCGCAAGGGACGCGCCGCGCTTTACCTCGCGCGCGATTTCGGCACCCTGCGGCACGAGATCGCGCAGGGCGGCGCGTTCCAGCCCTCGACCGTGATCGAGATCGCGGCCGAGATCGACGCCCTGTTCGACGCGACCGATGCCGCCGCGCTGGCCGGGCATGGCGTCACGCCCGCCGACCTGGCCGATCCCGCCTGGCGGCTGCGGATGCTGCGGCGCGACCGGGTGCCGACGCAGGATCTGGCCGAGCGTCTGATCCGCGCGGGCCATTCCGGCATGGCGGTGCCGAGCTTCGCGCGCGGCGCGCGGGCGGACGCGCTGAACGTCGTGCTTTGGGATTGGGACGACAGGCGGCTGCGCGTCGTGGACGATGACGGGCGGCTGGCATGACGCTGGTTTCGGTCACGCGCCTGCGGGTGCGGGCGGTTGCCCGACTGGCACGACGAAGCGGCGGTCGTCCACTGGTCGCAGGACGGTGCGCCCTGCCCGACCCCGCGGCCGCGCGGACCCGTCTGGCGCGCGACGGGCGGATGACGAAACTCCGCCACCCTTCAAAGGCGCAAAGGGCCGGGGAACGCGATACGCGCCCCGGCCCGATCCGCATGGGGCCGCGTCTGCGGCCCCGCAAGTGACGGGCGGGGCATCGCGCGCCCCGCCCGTTGCCCTATTGCTGCCAGGACTGGACCATCTCGTCATAGGACACCGTCTGCGGCTCCTCGTCCTCGTTCTCCAGCGCGGGCTTGGGCGCGCCGGGCTGTTCCAGCCAGTATTCGGGATCGCGTTCCTCGTTCAGGACGGGGCCCAGATCGCCCTGAACGCCCGCGCGTTCCAGACGCGACATCACGTCCTCCATATCCGCGCAAAGCTGGTCGAGAGCGGCCTTCGTGTCCTTGGCCCCCGACATGGCGTCGCCGATATTCTGCCACCAAAGCTGCGCCAGCTTGGGATAGTCGGGCACGTTGGTGCCGGTGGGCGACCATTGCGTGCGCGCGGGCGAGCGGTAGAATTCGATCAGCCCGCCCAGATTGGGCGCCCGGTCGGTGAAGTGGTCGGACTGGATGGTGGATTCGCGGATGAAGGTCAGCCCGACATCGGACTTCTTCACATCCACCGTCTTGGACGTGACGAACTGCGCGTAGAGCCACGCGGCCTTGGCCCGGTCGGTGGGGGTGGAATCGAGGATCGTCCAAGACCCCACATCCTGATAGCCGACCTTCATGCCGTCTTCCCAATAGACGCCGTGCGGACTGGGGGCGAGACGCCATTTCGGCGTGCCGTCCTCGTTCATCACGGCGGGGCTGTCCACCAGCGGCGCCACGAAGGTCGTGTACATGAACATCTGCTGCGCGATGTTGCCCTGTCCCGGAACCGGCCCCGCCTCCGAGAAGGTCATGCCGGCGGCCTGCGGCGGCGCGTAATCCTTCAGCCACTGGATCGCCTTGTCCACCGCATAGACGGCGGCGGGCGAGTTGGTGGCGCCGCCCCGATCGACGCAGGCGCCCACGGGCTGCGAATTCTCGTTCACCCGGATGCCCCATTCGTCCACCGGCAGGCCGTTGGGTTCGCCCTTGTCGCCCATCCCGGCCATGGACATCCACGCATCGGTATAGCGCCAGCCGAGGCTGGGATCCTTCTTGCCGTAATCCATGTTGCCGTAGACGCCCGAGGACGGCGACCCCTCGACATAGCTCATGTCGCGGCCGGTGAAGAATTCGGCGATGTCCTCATAGGCCGCCCAGTTGACCGGCACGCCCAGATCATAGCCGTATTCCTCGCGGAAATCCGTCTTGGTCTTCTCGTCGTTGAACCAGTCGTAACGGAACCAGTAGAGGTTGGCGAACTGCTGGTCGGGCAGTTGGTAAAGGTTGCCGTCCGGCCCGGTGGTGAACTGCGTTCCGATGAAGTCGTCCAGATCCAGCGTGGGCGAGGTGACATCGGCGCCCTCGTTCTGCATCCAGTCGGTCAGGTTGCGCGCCTGGCCATAGCGCCAGTGCGTGCCGATCAGGTCGCTGTCGTTGACGAACGCGTCATAGACGTTCTGCCCCGACTGCATCTGCACCTGCAACCGTTCTACCACATCGCCCTCGCCGATCAGGTCGTGGGTCACGTCGATGCCGGTGATGGCCGCGAAGGCGGGCGCCAGAACCTGGCTTTCGTATTCGTGCGTGGTGATCGTTTCGGACACCACGTTGATGTCCATGCCCTGCAAGTCCTGCGCCGCGTCGATGAACCATTGCATCTCGGCTTCCTGTTCCTCGCGCGACAGCGTTGACATGCCGTCGATCTCCTCGTCGAGGAACCTCTGCGCGGCCTCCATGTCGGCAAAGGCGGGCATGGCGGCCAGCCCCAGCCCCAGCGCCGCCGCCAGCGCGGTGGTCGATCTCAGTGTCGGTTTCATCGGATTACCTCCCTGTTATCCGGTCAGAACGATAGGTCACACAAAGCGGAAGATCCCCGCCGCCAGGACGAGGCAGGCCAGCAGCGCATAAGGCTGCGGCGCGATCCCCAGCCCCAGCCAGGCAAGGTTCAGAAACGCCGAAAGCAGCAGCGTGATGAACAGCCGATCCCCCCGCGTCGTCTCGATCCCCAACACCCCCCTGCGCGGCGTTTCGGGATAGCGCACGGCGAGGACGGTAAAGACCACCAGCAGCACGGCGATGACGGCGAAGAAGATCGCGGTCGGAACGGTCCATGCCATCCAGTCAAGCATTGGTGCCTCCTAGCTCGAGATTGATTTGGTGAAGCCGCCAAGCAATCCACCAACGAAATCGCCAATGCCTGCAAAGCTCCTTCCTGTTTCAGCAGTCTCCCGAACAGCTTGTCCTAAGTTCAACGCCCCTTGAAACTTTTGTCCGAGCAACCGATAACCATAGGCAGTCAGGGTAAAGTAATAAGCATTACCGTCCATATCAAATCGGGTCTTTGCACTGGATCGGATAATTCCTTCATCTGAAAGCCATATCATGGCATCCAAAAATAGCGGACCGTCGATTTCCTCCGGCTCTAGCCCAAGTTCTTTATAGCTCAGCGAGCTCCGTCGCACACCCCGCTCCGCAAGGATATTAACAATTGCCGCGACCAATCTCTCGCTTATTTTCAACGAGCTAGTATCGGCCATCAAACCCTCCCCAACGCGAAGCCCTTGGCGATGTAGTTCCGCACGAAATAGATCACCAGCGCGCCGGGGATGATGGTCAGGACTCCGGCGGCGGCCAGGACGCCCCAATCCACCCCGGCGGCGCCCATCGTGCGGGTCATCGTGGCGGCGATGGGCTTGGCGTCCACGCTGGTCAGCGTCCGCGACAGCAGCAGCTCCACCCATGAAAACATGAAGCAGAAGAACGCGGCCACCCCGATCCCGCTGGCGATCAGCGGCATGAAGATGCGGATGAAGAAGCGCGGAAAGGAATAGCCGTCGATATATGCCGTCTCGTCGATTTCCTTCGGCACCCCGCGCATGAATCCTTCGAGGATCCACACCGCCAGCGGCACGTTGAACAGGCAATGCGCCAGCGCCACGGCGATATGCGTGTCGAACAGCCCGATGGACGAATAAAGCTGGAAGAACGGCAGCGCGAAAACCGCGGGCGGGGCCATGCGGTTGGTCAGCAGCCAGAAGAACAGGTGCTTGTCCCCAACGAAGCTATAGCGCGAAAACGCATAGGCCGCCGGCAGCGCCACCGTCAGGCTGATCGCGGTATTCATCACCACGTAGATCAGCGAATTGACGTATCCCATGTACCACGACGCATCCGTCAGGATGGTGGCGTAATTGGCGAAGGTCACGGTCTGCGGCCAGAGGGAAAACGTGCCGACAATCTCGGCATTGGTCTTCAGGCTCATGTTGATCAGCCAATAGATCGGCAGCAGCAGGAACAGCAGGTAAAGCGCCATCACCAGCGCCGAACCGCCCGGCCGGAACCGGCGCGCGGCGGTGACGCGGTTGCGCGCGGCGGTGACGTCGCCGGGGATCGACGCGGCGCCGGGGGCGGAAACGGTGTCGGTCATCGGCGGCTCTCGCGGTTGTCGAGGTTGGTCATCACCGTATAGAAGACCCAGCTGATCGCCATGATGACCAGGAAATACATCAGCGAGAACGCCGCCGCCGGGCCGAGGTCGAACTGCCCCAGCGCCATCTTCACAAGGTCGATGGACAGGAATGTCGTCGCATTGCCCGGCCCGCCCCCGGTGACGACGAAGGGTTCGGTATAGATCATGAAACTGTCCATGAACCGCAGCAGGATGGCGATCATCAGCACGCCCGTCATCTTGGGCAGCTCGATATAGCGAAAGACCGCCCACCGCGACGCCTGGTCGATCTTGGCCGCCTGGTAATAGGCATCGGGGATGGATTGCAGCCCGGCATAGGCCAGCAGCGCCACCAGCGATGTCCAATGCCAGACATCCATGGCGATGACGGTCGCCCACGCGGCGATGAACCCTTGGGTGTAGTTATAGTCGATGCCCACCGCATCCAGCGTATGCCCCAGCAGCCCGATATCGACGCGCCCGAAGATCTGCCAGATCGTGCCGACCACGTTCCACGGAATCAGCAGCGGCAGCGACATCAGCACCAGGCAGAACGACGCCCAGAACCCCCGCTTGGGCATGTTCAGCGCGACGAAGACGCCCAGCGGAACCTCGATCGCCAGGATGATCGACGAAAACACCACCTGCCGCCCCAGCGCGTTCCACATCCGGTCGGATTCCAGCATGTCCTGAAACCAGCGCAGCCCGTTCCAGAAGAAGACGTTGTTGCCGAACGTGTCCTGCACCGAATAATTCACCACCGTCATCAGCGGGATCACCGCCGAGAACGCGACCAGCACCAGCACCGGCAGCACCAGGAACCAGGCTTTCTGGTTGACGGTCTTGTTCATCAGGCGGCCTCCTGCCCGGCCGACGGCGCGACGCGCCAGTCGTCCTCATAGACGTTGATCCCCGCGGGATCGAAGACGATGCCGTCGACATCCGCGGGCAGCGTTCCGTCCTCGGGCACCAGCGCGCTGACCTCGCCGCCGGCGACGGTCAGGCGGACGATCCGGTGACGGCCCACATCCTCGATCCGGTCGATACGGGCGGGCACCCCGCCGCCGCCCGTGGCCAGGCGCACGAATTCCGGCCGCACCCCGACCTGCACCCGTCCGCGCCCCGTGACGTAGGGCGCGGGCAGGTCGAACGACGCCCCGTCGATCCGCGCGCGGCGGCCAGCCACCTGCGCGTCGAACAGGTTCATGCCGGGCGAGCCGATGAAATAGCCGACGAAGGTATGGGCCGGACGCTCGAACAGTTCCTGCGGCGTGCCGATCTGCACGACGCGGCCGTCATACATGACGACCACCTTGTCGGCGAAGGTCAGCGCCTCGGTCTGGTCGTGGGTGACATAGATCATCGTATGCCCGAAATCCTGGTGCAGCTTCTTCAACTGCGTGCGCAATTCCCATTTCATGTGCGGGTCGATCACGGTCAGCGGCTCGTCGAACAGCAGCGCGTTCACGTCCTCGCGCACCATCCCGCGCCCCAGGCTGATCTTCTGCTTGGCATCCGCCGTCAGCCCGCGCGCCTTGCGGTCCAGCTCGGCCTCCATCCCGATCATCGCGCCGACCTTCTGCACCAGCCGCGCGATCTCGGCGGCCGGCATGCGGCGGTTGCGCAGCGGGAAGGCCAGGTTCTCGCGCACGGTCATCGTGTCGTAGACGACGGGAAACTGGAACACCTGCCCGATATTGCGCTCGGCCGTAGGGGCGTCGGTCACGTCGCGCCCGTCGAACAGCACCCGTCCGTGGCTGGGCCGCAGCAGCCCCGAGATGATGTTCAGCAGCGTGGACTTGCCGCAGCCCGACGACCCCAGCAGCGCATAGGCTTCGCCGTCCCGCCAGACATGGTTCATTTCCTTCAGCGCGAAATCGTCCCCGGTCCGCGGGTCGGGCAGATAGCTGTGCGCCAGATTGGCAAGCGTGATCTCGGCCATGTCAGGCGGCCCTCGCATAGGGGGCGGCCTGCACCAGCGCGCCCTGCCCGTCGAACAGATAGATGTGGTCGGGATCCAGATGCACGGCCAGCGTGCCGCCGCTGCGCAGGCTGCGCACCCCGTGGATCAGCCCGACCCAGCGTTCGCCCTGATGGTCCAGATGCACATAGGTCTGCGATCCGGTGATCTCGGTCACGCTCAGCACCGTCTCGAACCGGATCGCGCGGTCGTGGGGCGCCTCCAGCGCCAGATGGTTGGGCCGGAAGCCCGCCGTATAGGCCCCGTCCGGCACATGGGCGGCGATGGCGCCCGCCGGCAGCGACCGCCCGTCCGGCAGCGCGAACCGGCCGCCACTCTTTTCCAGCGCCAGAAAGTTCATCGGCGGATCCGAAAACACCCGCGCCGTGATCACGTCCAGCGGGCGGCGATAGACGGTCGGCGTCGGGCCGAACTGCGTCACCCGGCCCTGCCACAGCGTCGCGCACTGTCCGCCCAGCAGCAGCGCTTCTTCGGGTTCGGTCGTGGCATAGACGAAGATCGCGCCCGATTCCGCAAAGATGCGGGGGATCTCGGCGCGCAATTCCTCGCGCAGCTTGTAGTCCAGATTGGCCAGCGGTTCGTCCAGCAGCACAAGGCCCGCATTCTTGACCAGCGCCCGCGCCAGCGCGCATCGCTGCTGCTGGCCGCCCGACAGCTCCAGCGGCCGGCGGTCCAGCATCGGGGTCAGCCGCATCAGCTCGGCGGTCGCGCGTACGCGGCTGTCGATCTCGTCCTTCGCCAGCCCCATCAGCCGCAAGGGCGAGGCGATGTTGTCGTAGACGCTCATCGACGGATAGTTGATGAACTGCTGATAGACCATGGCGACCTTGCGGTCCTGCACGCGCTGGCCGGTCACGTCCGTGCCCTGCCACAGGATGCGGCCCGTCGCCGGCTGGTCCAGCCCCGCCATCAGCCGCATCAGCGTGGTCTTGCCCGACAGCGTCGGCCCCAGCAGGACGTTCATCGTCCCCGGTTCCAGCGCCATCGTCGTCGGATACATATGCGTCCGCCCGCCGACGATCTTCGATACGTTCTCCAGCCTGAGCGTCATCTTTCCCCCTGCGGTCGGTGAAGGCTAGCGCAACGGGGTCCATCGGAAAAGCCCGATCTTTTCGTTTCCGTTCGTTTTTGCTTTCCATCCCGCAAAGTATTGACAACGGCGAAACGAAGCGAACACTCCGGCCATGTCCCGGTCCATCCGCCACCCCGAGATCCTCGACATCGCCCGGCGCGAGGGCAAGGTCACGGTCGAGGGGCTGGCCGCCTATTTCGGCGTCACCTTCCAGACCGTCCGCCGCGATCTGACCGATCTCGCCGATACCGGGCTGCTCGACCGGGTGCATGGCGGCGCGGTGCTGCCGTCGGGCACGACGAATATCGGCTATGCCGACCGGCGCGGCCTGAACTTCGCGGGCAAGCTGGCCATCGCGCGCGCCTGCGCCGCCCGCATCCCGCACGATTGTTCGGTGTTCCTCAATATCGGCACCAGCACCGAGGCGGTGGCCGACCGGATGCTGGCGCATCGCAACATCCTGGCCGTGACCAACAACCTCAACGTCGCCACGATCCTGGCCCGCAATCCCGATTGCGAGGTGGTCGTCACCGCGGGCGTGCTGCGCCGCGCCGATGGCGGGCTGACCGGCGGGCTGACCGAACGCACGATCCGCCAGTTCAAGTTCGACTTTGCCATCGTCGGCTGTTCGGCCATCGACGGCGACGGCGACATCCTGGATTTCGACATGCAGGAAGTGGGCGTCACGCGCACCATCATCGAACAATCGCGCCGCGTGTTCCTGGTCGCGGATCACACCAAGTTCCGCCGCAAGGCCCCGGTGCGCGTCGCCGCCTTGTCCGATCTGGCCGCCATCTTCACCGACAGGCCCCCCGCCGCGGGCCTGGCGCGCAGATGCGAAACGCTGAAGGTCGCGCTGCATGTGGCCGACCCGTCCGCCGACCCCGCTTGAGCCGGGGCGCGTTTCACGACACTCTGCGCCCCGACGAGACAAGGAACCCCGCATGTCCGACGCGTATCTGGCGATGCCCAAGGTGGAACTGCACGTGCATCTCGAAGGCGCGATGCGGCCCGAAACGCTGCTGCGGCTGGCACGGCGCAACGGCATCGACCTGCCCGTCAGCAGCGAAAAGGACTTCGCCCGCTGGTATCGCTTCGTCGATTTCCCGCATTTCGTCGAGGTCTACCTGACCCTCTCGGGCGCCATCCGCACCCCCGACGACCTGCACGACCTGACCCGCGACTTCCTGCTGGAACAGGCCCGCCAGAACGTCCTGCATACCGAGGCGACCTATACCGCCCAGACGATCCACGCATCGACGGGCATGGGGTTCGCCGACCAGATGGCCGCGATCCGCGCCGCCGCCGACGCGGTGCGCGACAGCCACGGCACCACCCTGCGGCTGATCGTGGACATCCCGCGCAACCTGTCCACGCCCGAACAAAGCGCGCGCACCGCGCATTGGGTGGCGGACGCGCATGGCGACGGCCTTGTCGCGGCCCTCGGCCTGGGCGGTTACGAGGTCGGCTTCCCCCCCGAGGATTTCGCCCAGGCCTTCGCCATCGCGCGCGAGGCGGGCGTGCCGGCGGTGATCCATGCCGGCGAAACCGAAGGCCCGGCCAGTATCCGCGGCGCGCTCGACGCGCTGCATGCGGTGCGCATCGGCCACGGCATCGCCTGCCTGCGCGATCCCGCCCTGGTGGACCGGCTGCGCGACAGCCAGACCATGCTGGAAGTGTGCCCCAGCTCCAACGTCTGCCTCGGCGTCGTGCCCGACATCGCCGCGCACCCCCTGCCCCGCATGGTCGCGGCGGGGCTGAACGTGTGCATCGGGTCCGACGATCCGCCGCTGTTCGACACCACGCTGAACGACGAATACGCGCTGGTGGCCGACACCCTTGGCCTTGGCGCGGATTTCCTACGCGCCCAGAACCGCGCCGCGGCCCATGCGTCGCTTCTGTCCGGCGACGAACGCCGCGATCTGGTCCGGCGGCTGGACGCGGCATGATCGTCCACCGCGCGGATCCGGGGGACGAGTTCGCCACGCGCGAACGCTGCCACATCACCGAGCTGCTGAACCACGCGCGAAACCCCGCCCTGTCCGTCGCCCGCTGCCGGGTCGAACCGGGCGTGACCACCGAACTGCACGCCCTGACCGCCACCGCCGAAATCTACGTCCTGATCGAGGGCGCGGCGCAGATGGACGACGGCACCGGCCTCTGGCGCCCCGTCGCCGCGATGGACTGCATCGAGATCGCCGCCGGCGCCCCCCAGCGCATCCGCAACACCGGACCGCGCGATCTGGTGTTTCTGGCGATCTGCACGCCGCGCTTCCTGCCCCCGGCCTATCGCCCGCTGGAATGACGCAGCCCGCCCCTTGACCTTCCAGCGCGGGAAGCCCCCATCTCCGGCCCGTTCGCATAAAGGAAAACGTCCCGATGACCCGACTGACCGTCCCCGACATGACCTGCGGCCATTGCAAGGCCAGCATCGCCGCCGCGATCGAGGCGCTCGATCCCGCCGCGCGGCTTGAAATCGACCTGCCCGGCCGCCGGGTCGAGGTGCGAAGCGCCGCGTCCGACGACGCGATCCTGTCCGCCCTGCGCGCGCGCGGCTTCGACGCCAGCCTGACCGCCTGACCCCGAGGACACGCCGCCATGTTCCGACCGCTCGGCCTCGCCGCCCTTTTCGCCGTCACCGCCACCGCCGCCCTTGCCGGGCCGGCCATGACCGTCGCCAAGGATCCGTCCTGCGGATGCTGCACCGCCTGGGCCGCGATCATGGAACGCGCGGGCTATGACGTTGCCATCGAACACACGACCTATGACGCGCTCGACCGGCTGAAGGCCGCGCGCGGCATCCCGGCGACGCTGGCCGGGTGCCATACCGCCACGGTCCAAGGCTATACGATCGAGGGCCATGTGCCCGCCGCCGACATCGACAGGCTGCTGGCCGAACGCCCCGATGCCGTCGGGCTGGCCGTGCCCGGCATGCCGATGGGATCGCCCGGCATGGGGCCGGAATCGTCGCGCGACGCCTATGACGTGCTGCTGGTGATGAAGGACGGCACGGTCGAACGCTTCGCGCACCATCCCGCCCGTTGAGCGGGGTCACAGGCCCAGATAAGCCTCGCGGATGCGCGGATCGGCGATCAGTTCGGCGGCGGGGCCGGACATGGTGACGCGCCCGGTTTCCATGACATAGCCCCGGTCGGCGATCTTCAGCGCGCCGAACGCGTTCTGTTCCACCAGCAGCACGGTCACGTCGCGCCGCTTGAGATCGCCGATCACCTCGAAGATCTGCGCCACCAGCAGCGGCGCCAGCCCCATCGACGGCTCGTCCAGCAGCAGGCAGGACGGCCGCCCCATCAGGGCGCGGGCGATGGCCAGCATCTGCTGCTGCCCGCCCGACAGCCCGCCCGCCGGCAGATGCCGCTTGTCCTTCAGGATCGGGAACATCGCGAATGCATCGGCCATGTCCCGGTCCACCCGGTCGTCGGTGTAAAGGAAGGCGCCCAGGCGCAGGTTCTCCTCGACGCTCAGATTGGTGAAGATTTGCCGTCCTTCGGGCGATTGCGCCAATCCGCGCTTCAGCCGCGCATGGGCGGGCACCGCGCCTAGATTGTCGCCGCGAAAGACGATGCGCCCGTCGCTGACCGGCTGCGTGCCCGACAGGCATTTCAGCAGCGTCGTCTTGCCCGCGCCGTTGGCCCCCACCACGGTGACGATCTCGCCCGAATCGACCTGAAGGTCGATGCCGTGCAGCACCTCGATCCGGCCATAGCGCGACCGCAGCCCCTCAACCGTCAGCATGCGCGCCCTCCGCGTTCTCGGTGCCCAGATAGGCGGCGATGACCTGCGGATCGCGGCTGACCGTGGCCGGATCGCCCTCGGCGATCTTCTCGCCGTGGTCCAGCACGACGATGTGGTTGGAAATGCGCATCACCATCTTCATGTCATGCTCGACCAGCAGAATGGCGATGCCCGCTGCCGCCAGTTCCGCGATCAGGCGGTCGATCTCCTCGCTTTCGACGGCGTTGCAGCCGGCGGCAGGCTCGTCCAGCAGCAGGATCTTCGGCCCCAGCGCCAGCGCGCGCGCGATCTCCAGCCGCTTCAGCGCGCCATAGGACAGGTTGCCGGCCATCTGCTCGGCCGCCTTGTCCAGCCGCACCCGCGCCAGCAACCCGCGCGCGCCCTCCCGCGCCTTGTCGGCCCGCCGCCGCATCGACCCCAGCGCCAGCAGGTCGGCCCAGATCGACCCCCGCTCGGTCAGGTGATACCCGGCCAGCACGTTGTCCAGCACCGTCATGTCCTGAAAGATCTGCAGGTTCTGGAACGTCCGCGACAGCCCCATCTCGGCCAGTTTGTGCGGCGGCGTTTCGGTCACGTCGGTGCCGTTGAGGCTGACCCGCCCCCGGCCCGGCCGGTAGATGCCGGAAATCATGTTAAACAGCGTGGTCTTGCCCGCGCCGTTGGGGCCGATGACCGACACGATCTCGCCGGGGGCCACGGCGAAGCTGACATCGTCCACCGCCTTCAGCCCGCCGAAGGTGATGCCCAGACCGTCCACGACCAGCAGGCTCATTCGTCCCTCCCCCGCAGGCGGCGCGCGATGGACGGCAGCAGGCCCTGCGGCAGGAAGATCATCACCAGGATCATCACCGCGCCCAGCACAAGCTGTTCGTATTCCGCGAACACCGTCAGCACCTGCGGCAGCAGCGTCAGGATCGCGGCGCCCAGCGTCGCGCCCAGCACCGACCCGACGCCGCCCAGCACCGCCATCGTGACCATTTCCACCGAATGCAGGAACCCCGCCACATCCGGCGTGATGTATCCGTTCTGAAGCGCCAGCAGCGACCCCGCCACCGACGCGTAGACGGCCGAGATGACGAAGGCGCGCAGCTTCTGGCGCGCCACGTCCACGCCCACCGTCGCCGCCGCCACCTCGGATCCGTGCAGCGCGCGCATCGCCCGGCCCGTGGGGCTGTCGAACAGGTTCAGCGCGATCCACGCGCCCAGCACCAGCACGATGCCCGACGCGCCATACCAGAACTCGCCCCCCGACAGCCGCCAGCCCAGATCGCGCAGCACCGCGCGCAGGCCCAGATCGGCGACCTGCATGCCGTCCGGCCCGCCGGTCAGCGCGCGTTCGTTGGTCAGCACCATCGACACCAGGATGCCGAAGCCCAGCGTCGCCACCGCCAGGTAATACCCCTTCAGCCGCAGGATCGGCCGTCCGATCAGCAGCGCCAGCACCCCCGAGACGACGGCCCCCAGGACCGGCGACAGCGCCGGATGCAGGCCCAGATGCTCGGGCGCCAACGCGCAGGCATAGGCGCCGATCCCGGCAAAGCCCGCATGCCCCAGGCTGATCTGCCCGGCATAGCCGATCAGGATGACCAGCCCCACCACCGCCAGCGCGTTGACGAAGATCAGCGCGCCGACGCGATAGTAATACCCCGAAGGGAAGAACAGCGGCAGCACCGCGATGGCGATGGCGAGGATCGCCAGTTGCAGCCACTTGTTGCGCCACGTCATCAGACGCGCTCCGTCGCGGACTTGCCGAACAGGCCCTGCGGCATGGCGAACAG
Source organism: Oceaniovalibus guishaninsula JLT2003 (assembly GCF_000299575.1). Classification (GTDB taxonomy): domain Bacteria; phylum Pseudomonadota; class Alphaproteobacteria; order Rhodobacterales; family Rhodobacteraceae; genus Palleronia; species Palleronia guishaninsula. Next base: position 42,360 of record NZ_AMGO01000068.1, on the reverse strand, counting down.
CACCCCCAGGATGACGATGAAGGCCACGGCGTCCTTGTATTGTGAACTCAGATACCCCGCCGTCAGCGCCTCCAGCAGGCCCAGCAGCAGACCCCCCGCCAGCGCGCCCTTGGGGTTGCCCATGCCGCCCAGCATCGCGGCGGCGAACCCCTTCAGCGCCAGCGCCACGCCCACGTCATAGCTGACCAGCGTGATCGGCGTGACCAGCACGCCCGCCAGCGCGCCGATGGCCGCCGACAGCCCGAAGGACAGCGTCATCACCCAAGCGGTGTTGATCCCCACAAGCTGCGCCGCCACCCGGTTGTTGGCGGTGGCCAGCACCGCCTTGCCGGTCAGCGTCCGGGTGAAGAACAGCCACAGGCCCACGAACACCACCAGCGCGCCGACGATCACCCACAGGCTTTGCGGCAGGATCGTCGCGCCCAGGATGCGGATGGGATCGTCGCCCGAAAAGGCCGGAAAGCGGTGAAGCTGCTTGTCGAAGACCAGTTGCGCGGCCCCCCGGATCAGGATCGACGCGCCGATGGTGATGATGATCAGCGTGACCACCGGCGCGCCGCGCGCGGGCTCGATCGCCAGCTTGTTCAGCGCCACGCCGATGGCCGCCGTCGCCAGCACCGCCAGCACCGCCGCCAGCGGCAGCGGCATCCCCGCCTCGAAGGCGAAGACGGTGATCATCCCGCCCAGCATGACGAATTCGCCCTGCGCGAAGTTCACCACGTCGGACGCATTGTAGATGATGGTGAATCCCAGCGCGACCAGCGCATAGACGGCCCCCACCGTCACGCCCGAGAAGATGAATTGCAGCAGCGCGTCCATCGCGGCTCCTTGCGGTCAATGGCGACAGGGTGCCGCGGCCGGGCACGGGCCGGGCCGCGGCGGCGCGTCAGTCGATCTGCTTCCAGCCGTCCGCCGTGATCTCCAGCATGCGGAAATCGCTGGGGTCGAGTCCCAGATGATCCTCGGGCGAGAAGGTATAGACCCCCGTGGTGCCGACGAAGCCCTGCGTGGCCTCCAGCGCGTCGCGGATCGCGTCCGGCGCGATCTCGTCCGCGCGGCGCATCGCATCCACCATCAGCGCCACGGCATCGTGCGCGTAGCCCGCGAAGGTGGACGGATCCTGCCCGTATCGTTCGCGGTAGGCGGCGGTATAGTCGTTCACCACCTGATATTGCGGATCGTCCTCGGCCAGCCTGTCGCCGATCAGCAGCGCGGTGCCGGGCAGCCGCACGCCCTGCGACGCCTCGGGTCCGACCAGCTCGACGAAGGCGTTCGACGCGACGCCGTGGCTTTGATACAGCGGAATGTCGAAGCCGAGCTGCGCGAAGTTGCGCGTCACGATGGCCGGCCCCTGGCCGAAGCCCGCGTTCAGCACCGCCTGCACGCCGTCGGTATTGCGGATCCGCGTCAGTTGCGGCGTCGTGTCGGCATCCTGCGGGCCATAGGTCTCGTCGGCCAGAACCTCGATGCCTTGATCGCCGGCCACGTCCTTGCACTGCGCCTGCATCGACGCGCCGAACCCGTCCGTCCCCGAGATCATGCCGATCCGGCTGATCCCCTGCGCCTGCATGTCGGAAAATATCTTCTCGCAGGCCATGCGGTCGGTATGCGGCGTCTTGAAGACGTATTCGCGCACCGGATCGACGATCGAGATGGCCCCGGCAAGCGAGATGAAGGGGATGCCCTCGTCCTCGGCCACGTCGAGGATCGACATGGTGGTGCCGGTCGTCGATCCGCCGATGATCGCCACCACCTCGTCATCCTCGACCAGGCGGGTGGCGAAGGTGCGCGCCTTGTTGGGATCGCCGCCGTCGTCGTAAAGCGTCAGCGCGATCTGTTCGCCGTCGATGCCCCCGGCCTCGTTGATGTCCTCGACCATCATCTCGATGGTCTTGGCCTCGGGGTCGCCCAGAAACGCCGCCGGCCCCGTGGCCGACACACTGGCGCCCAGCCGGATCTCGGCCTGCGCCGCGACCGGCAGCGCAAGCAGCAGCGCCATCGCCGATGCTGTCGTGTTCCTCATCCTCGTCTCCTCCCCTCGATTGGCGTTTCCGCCTGTCGCCGCTCGGGCGCGTTATTTGCCGCTTGGCAGTTCGGGAAAAGGCGTCCAGAATTCGCGTGTCCGCGGCGTTCGGGGTGCCCTTCGGGCTGCATCCCGCAACGATCGAACAGACCCGGCAGCGCCCCTCCCAAAGCTGACGCGCCTTATCATTGACCGACCGGACGGTTTATGCAACGATAAACTTGCCGCCCCCTGACCTTGGGGCATCGGAGGATCGGATGACCGGCAGCGACACCCTTCTGGCCCAACTCGACCGCGGGGTGCTGCGGCTGACGCTGAACCGTCCCGACCGGCTGAACGCCTTCAACGATGACATGCACCGCGCCTTGCGCGTCCAGCTCGACCGCGCCCATGCCGACGCCGACGTGCGTGCCGTGCTGCTGACCGGCGCCGGGCGCGGCTTCTGCGCGGGGCAGGATCTGGGCGACCGCGATCCGCGCAAGGGCGGCCCTGCCCCCGATCTGGGCCGCACCATCGAAACCTTCTACAACCCCGCCCTGCGGCTGATCCGCGATCTGGACAAGCCGGTGGTCTGCGCCGTCAACGGCGTGGCGGCGGGCGCCGGCGCCAACATCGCGCTGGCCTGCGACATCGTGCTGGCCGCGCGGTCCGCCCGGTTCATCCAGGCATTCTCGAAGATCGGGCTGGTCCCCGATGCGGGCGGAAGCTGGTCGCTGACCCGCGCCCTGGGCGAACCGCGCGCCAAGGCGCTGACCATGCTGGCCGAACCCCTGCCCGCCGAAACCGCCGCCGAATGGGGCCTGATCTGGAAGGCCGTGGACGACGACGCGCTGATGACGGACGCCGTGGCGCTGGCCGAAAGGCTGGCCGCCGGGCCGACGATCGGCCTCGGCCTGACCAAGCGGCTGATCCAGCAGGCCGCCACATCCGATCTGGACGCGCAGCTCGACCGCGAACGCGACGCCCAGCGTCAGGCGGGCCGCAGCGCCGACTATGCCGAAGGCGTCACCGCGTTTCTGGAAAAGCGCGCCCCCCGGTTCGAGGGGCGCTGAGATGACGCCGCAGCGACTGGCCGAAGCCTGCGCCGCCGCGATGTGGAAGGACGACAGCGCGTCGCAGGGGCTGGACATGCGGATCGTCCACATCGCCCCCGGTCAGGCGACGCTGACGATGATCCTGACCGGCCGGATGACCAACGGGCACGGCAACGCGCATGGCGGCTATCTTTTCGCGCTGGCCGACAGCGCCTTCGCCTTCGCCTGCAACACCTACGATCAGGTGACGGTCGCCCAGCATTGCGCCGTCACCTACATCGCCCCCGGCGCGCTTGGCGACATGCTGACCGCCACGGCGCGCGAAGTGTCGCGCAAGGGGCGGTCGGGCCTCTACGACGTGCGCGTCACCCGGCAGGACGGCGCCACCATTGCCGAGTTTCGCGGCCATTCGCGCAGCCTCGGGCGGCCGATCCTGCCGCCGCCAGCCGCAACGGATTCTCAGGGAGGAACCCGATGAACGACCTGACCCCAAGCCCCGACATCCTCGACCCGATCGAGATCGCCAGCCGTGACGAGATCGCGGCGTTGCAACAGCAGCGCATGGCCTGGTCGCTGCGCCACGCCTACGACAATTCGCCCTTCTACCGCCAGCGGTTCGATGCCCACGGCGTGCATCCCGACGATTTCCGCACGCTGGCCGACCTGGCCAGGTTCCCGTTCACCATGAAGCAGGATCTGCGCGACACCTATCCGTTCGGCATGTTCGCCGTGCCGCGCGAAAGGCTGGCGCGCATCCACGGATCGTCGGGCACCACCGGCAAGCCGACCGTCGTGGGATACACCAAGGGCGACATCGACGTCTGGGCCGATGTCATGGCCCGCTCGATCCGCGCCAGCGGCGGCCGCGCGGGCGACATCTGCCATGTCGCCTATGGCTACGGTCTGTTCACCGGGGGGCTTGGCGCGCATTACGGGGCCGAACGGCTGGGCTGCACCGTGGTGCCGATCTCGGGCGGGATGACCGAACGGCAGGTCACGCTGATGCAGGATTTCAAGCCGCGCATCATCATGGTCACGCCGTCCTACATGCTGTCGATCCTCGACGAATTCCGCCGCCAGGGCGTCGATCCGCGCGAAAGCTCGGTCAAGGTCGGCATCTTCGGCGCCGAACCCTGGACCAATTCCATGCGGCAGGAAATCGAGCAGGCGTTCGACATGGACGCCGTCGATATCTACGGCCTGTCCGAAGTGATGGGCCCCGGCGTCGCCAACGAATGCGTGGAAACCAAGGACGGCCTGCATGTCTGGGAGGACCACTTCTATCCCGAGATCATCGACCCCGAAACCGGCGCCGTGCTGCCCGACGGCGAAATGGGCGAGCTGGTCTTCACCACGCTGACCAAGGAAGGTCTGCCGATGATCCGCTACCGCACGCGCGATCTCAGCCGCATCCTGCCCGGCACCGCGCGTACCATGCGCCGGATCGAGAAGATCACCGGCCGCAGCGACGACATGATCATCCTGCGCGGCGTCAACGTCTTCCCCACCCAGATCGAGGAGCAGATCCTGAAATGCGCGGGCCTCGCGCCGCATTTCCATCTGGAACTGGTGCGCGCCGAACGCATGGACGCGATGATCGTGCATGTCGAATGTGCCGCGTCCCATGCCGGGGCGGACGCGCGCGGGGCCTCGTCGCGCGAACTGGGCCATCACATCAAGTCGGTCGTCGGCATCTCGACCCGGATCGAGATCCACGATCCGGGCAACCTCGCCCGGTCGGAAGGCAAGGCGAAACGCGTGATCGACAACCGCCCGAAAGGTCAGTGAGGCTGGCCAATCCCGCGCGGCAACGCTAAGAGGGGCGCCGGTCCCGGCGATGCGGTCCCCGGCCGCCACGCATTGATGAAGGAGCCGCCGGGCCGATGGCCAGGACGCGCGCAAGCGATTTCGAGGAAAAGAGGCATCACCTGCTTCTGACGGCCGCCCGCGTTTTCGCGGCGCAGGGCATGGACAAGGCATCCATGTCGCAGATCGCGTCCGGCGCGGGCGTGTCCAAGGCGCTGCTGTATCACTACTACCCGTCCAAGGACGCGCTGATCTTCGCGATCATCCACACCCACCTGACCGACATGGACGCCGCGCTGGACCGTGTTCCGGCGGACCTGCCGCCGCGCGCCCGGCTGGAAAGGCTGGTTCTGACGGTGCTCGAATCCTATCGCGGCGCGGACGACCAGCACCAGGTCCAGCTCAACGGCAACGCGGCGCTGTCCGACGACCAGAAGGCGCGGATCGTGCAGGTCGAACGCCGCATCGTGCGGCGCTTTTCCGCGATCATCCGCGACATCCACCCCGAGCTTGACCGCCCCGACCGCCCGCTGCTGATGCCGGTCACGATGTCGCTGTTCGGCATCATGAACTGGGTCTACATGTGGTTCCGCGACGACGGCCCGATCACCCGCAGGGATTATGCCCATGTCGCCACGACCATGATCCTCGAAGGGATCAAGGCCGTTCGCTGAAGCCCCGCCGTTCGATCGTCAGCGGATCGTAGCGCGGCGCCGTCACCCGGCGGCGATCCGGCTCGGGCCGGTCCAGCGGCAGCGCGGGCGCCAGCTTGCCCGCCGCCTCGCGCGCAAGCTGCTGATAGACGCCGGTGCCGCGCCGCTTCCAGTCGATCTCGTCCGCCGTCAGGGCGCGGATCACGCGCGCGGGCGACCCCACGGCCATGCTGTCAGGCGGGATCCGCGCGCCCGCCTTCACGAACGCCGCCGCCCCGACGATGCTGTTCTCGCCGATGACCGCCTCGTCCATCACCACCGCGTTCATGCCCACCATCGCGTTGCGCCCGACATGACAGCCATGCAGCACCGCGCCGTGGCCGATATGGCCCGATTCCTCGACCAGCACGTCCTTGCCCGGAAAGGCATGGGCGACGCAGGTTTCCTGAAAGTTCGACCCGTCGCGCAGCACGATGCGCCCGAAATCGCCGCGCAGCACCGCGCCCGCCCCTACATAGCAGCCCGCCCCGACGATCACGTCGCCGATCAGCACCGCACCCGGATGCACGAAGGCCGTGGGATCGACCGCCGGCACCACGCCGTCCCACGACCAGACGCTCATGCGGCCTCCAGCGGCCAGGTCTTCGCCACCATCGTCAGCACGTCGTATTGCGCGACCACCTCATCCTTGCCGTTCGTCACCCGGCAATCCCAGCGCACCTCGCCATAGACGGCATTCTCGCGCGGATTGATCTGCTTGCAGGTCAGCCGCACCCGTAGCGTGTCGCCGAAATAAACGGGCGTCAGGAAGCGCAGGTTGTCCACCCCGTAATTCGCCAGAACCGGGCCGGGTTCGGGATCGACGAACAGCCCCGCCGCGAAGGACGCGATCAGATAGCCGTGCGCCACGCGATCCTCGAAGAACGGATTGGCCTTCGCGGCGGCGCTGTCCATATGGGCATAGAATGTGTCGCCGGTGAAATGCGCGAAATGCTCCACGTCCTCGCGCGTCACCTCGCGCGCGTCGGTGACGATCTGGTCGCCGATCTGCAGCTCGGCCAGCGACTTGCGGAACGGATGGCCGTCCGTCCGCGACGGCGCGCCGTCCACCCATTCGCCCGTGACCGCCGACAGCAGCCGCGGCGTGCCCTGCACCGCCGTGCGCTGCATGAAGTGCTTGACGCCCCGCATCCCGCCCATCTCCTCGCCGCCGCCCGCCCGGCCAGGCCCGCCATGCACCAGCGGCGCCAGCGGCGATCCGTGCCCGGTCGAGCTTTTGGCCGAGGCGCGGTTGCCGATCATCACCCGCCCGTGGAAGGCCGCGACGCCGATCACGATCTCGGCCGCGACCTCGGGCGCGTCGGTGAAGACCGACGATACCAGCGATCCCTTGCCCTTCTCGGCCAGCGCCACCGCCTGCGCCACGTCGTCATAGGCCATGACCGTCGCCACCGGGCCGAACGCCTCGATCTCGTGCGGGGCGGCGGCGTTCATCGGATCGGCGCAGCGCAGCAGCACCGGGTTCAGGAACGCGCCGCTCTCGGCATCGCCCGACACCACATCGACCCGCCGCGGATCGCCGCTGACGATCTCGGCCTCGCGGGCGATGCGGGCGATCTGGTCGCGCACGCCGTCCCTTTCGCCGGTCGAGACCAGCGCCCCCATCCGCACCTGCGCGTCGTCGGGCAGGCCCACCGGCGTCGCGGCCAGCCGTTCCGACAGCGCCTCGATCACCGCCTTCTCGTGCGCGGCGGGCACGATGACGCGGCGGATGGCGGTGCATTTCTGCCCGGCCTTCGATGTCATCTCGCGGTGAACCTCGCGCACGAACAGATCGAACTCTGGCGTGCCCGGTCCCGCATCGGGGCCCAGGATCGCGGCGTTCAGGCTGTCCGCCTCCATGGTGAAGCGGGTGGAATGGGCGACGATGGCCGGGTTGGTCTTCAGCTTGCGGCCCGTCGCGGCCGACCCGGTGAACGTCACCACATCCTGCCCGGTGACGTGATCCAGCAGGTCGCCCGCGCCGCCGCAGACCAGTTGCAGCGCGCCGTCGGGCAAGATGTCCATCTCCAGCATCCGCCGCACGACCAGCTCGGTCAGATAGGCGGTCTGCGAGGCGGGCTTGACCAGGCACGGCATCCCGCCGATCAGTGCCGGCGCGATCTTCTCCAGCATCCCCCAGACGGGGAAGTTGAAGGCGTTGATATGGATGGCCACGCCGTGCAGGGGCGTCAGGATGTGCTGCCCCGCGAAGCTGCCGTCGCGCGACAGCGGCTCGACCGGACCTTCGGTCAGAACGCGGGCATTGGGCAATTCGCGCCGGGCGCGCGACGCGAAGGTCAGCATCGTGCCGATCCCGCCCTCGATATCGGGCCAGGCATCCCTGGGCGTCGCCCCCGTCGCCAGGCTTTCGGCGTGGAACGCGTCCTTCATCTCCATCAGCTTCTGGCCGATGGCCTTCAGCATCAGCGCGCGTTCGTGGACCGTGTGCCGCCGCAGCGCCGGGCCGCCCACGTCGCGCCCCCATTCCAGCGCCCCCGCGAAATCGAGACCCTCGGACGAGATGCGGGCATGCACCCGTCCCGTCGCCGCATGGGCCAGCGGCTTGCCCTCGCCCGCGCCCTTGCGCCACGCGCCCTGCACATAGCTTTCCAGCCGCCGCGCGGTCACACCTTCGTCCAGCATCGCCGTTCCTTCCTAGTCCAACCCGAACCGGGCGACGATCCCGTCCGCCCCGGCCCGCCATTCGCGGCGCAGCGACTCGTTGTCGGTATGCCGCAGGCCCATCTCCTTCAGCCGCGCGAAGCGGTCCGACACGGCGGGGCCGAACGTCTCGGCCACGCGCGGCATCCAGTAGCGGACCGAGGCGCGGGCGCCTTCCGCGTCGTCCCCAGCGATCCGGTCCAGCCCCTCGATGCCCAGCTCCATGTGCCGCCGCTCGCGGGGCAGGATGTCGCGCAGCACCTCGGCCAGCGGCTGATAGGAACAGCGCGCCAGCTCGCCCACCGCGATCAGCGTGGCGCCGCCCATCAGCACGTTCATCACCACCGCGTCGGTCCAGCCGGTCAGCGGATAGTGGAACACCGACAGCCGCATGTCCCCGCCCTGCCGCCGGGCATCGACCGTCGCGTCGCGATCCGCCCGCGCGGCCCAGTCATGCGTGCGCTGATAGCGGTCCTTGTCGGTGCCGAACCCTTCCATCAGGTCCAGAACGCGTTCGGCATGGTCGGCCTTTTCCAGCGTGATGCGGCTGGCGGCGATGCGTTCCTTGATGCCCGGCGCCCAGTTGATCGCGGCGGCGAACCCCGCCGACCCGGCCAGTTCGCTGTCCACGAACGACGACATCAGCCGCAGCACTTCCCCGCGATAGCGCGGCGGCACGTTTTCGGGCGATGTCAGCTTGCCGCCCTGCGACAGGTAATCGGCGATGGGCATGGTCTCGGCGTCATTCGTCATAGCTCAGCACCACCTTGTCGGACAAAGGAACGCACTGGCAGGACAGCACATAGCCGGCCTTGACCTCGTAATCCTCCAGCGCGTGGTTGATCTCCATCTCGACCTCGCCCTCCAGCACGCGGGCGCGGCAGGTCGAACAGACGCCGGCCTTGCACGAATAGGGCGCGTCCATGTCGTTGGCCAACGCGGCGTCCAGGATCGCCGTGCCGTCCTTGGGCATGCGGAAGCTGCGCGTCGCCCCGTCCAGCGTCACCGACACGTCGCAGGCATTGCCCGACGTATCGACCGCCCGCGACACCGCGCGCGCCCTGGCGCGGCCCGGCTGGGACGAGGCGAAAAGCTCGAACTTGATCTGCGCGTCGGTCAGGCCGTGCCGGCGCAGGCTTTCGGCGATGGCCAGCATCATCGGCTCGGGTCCGCAGATGAAGGCCGTGTCCACGCTTTCGGCGTCGATCCACAGGCGGAACAGCATCTCCATCTTCTCGGCGTCGATGCGCCCGGTGAACAGGTCGATCTCCTGCCCCTCGCTTTCCAGCACATGCACGATGGACAGCCGCCCCAGATAGGTGTTCTTCAGATCCTCCAGCTCCTCGCGGAACATGATCGAACTGACCTGCCGGTTGGCATAGACCAGCGTGAAGGTGGATTGCGGCTCGCGCGCCAGCACCGTCTTGACGATGGACAGCACCGGCGTGATCCCCGATCCGCCCGCGAAGCCCAGATAGGTCTTGGCGCGGTCCGGCTCGATCACGGTGAAGAACCGCCCCTGCGGCGGCATTGCGTCCAGCACGTCGCCCGGCTTCATCTCCTCGTTGGCCCAGGTCGAGAACGCGCCGCCATCCACCCGCTTGATGCCGACCTTCAGGCACCCTTCGTCCAGCCCCGCGCAGATCGAATAGGACCGGCGCAATTCCTGCCCGTCGAAATCCCGCCGGAAGGTCAGATACTGGCCTTGGGTGAACGCGAAGGCATCGGCATCCCGCGGCTTCAATGTGACCACCACCGCATCGCGCGTCTCGCGGCGGATGTCGGTGACTTCAAGGGGATGGAAACGGGGCATCCGGGCCTCCTGACGAAAGCGGGGCGCGCGGCCCTAGTGGCACTTGAAATAGTCGAAGGGTTCCAGACAGTCGCGGCAGCGATAGCTGGCCTTGCAGGGCGTCGATCCGAACTGGCTGACGCGCTCGGTATCGGCCGATCCGCAGCGCGGGCAGGCCACGCTCAACCCCTGCCCCGACAGCCGCGCCGCGCGTCCCGCCGCGGCCCCCGCCGCCGCCGTGCCGTCCACCGGGGGCGCGATGCCATAGGCGCGCAGCTTGTCGCGCGCGGCCGGGGTGATCCAGTCGGTCGTCCAGGGCGGCGACAGCCGCCGTTCCAGCCGCAGCCTGCCGATGCCTTGCTCGCGCAGATGGCTTTCGATCGTCATGTCGATCACCGCCGTCGCGGGGCATCCCGAATAGGTCGGCGTCACCGCGACGACCAGCGTGTCGCCGTCCCAGCGCACCTCGCGCACGATGCCCAGATCGCTGACCGACACGACGGGAATCTCGGGGTCGGGCACATCGGCCAGCCAGTCCCAGACCTGATCCACCGTGGGCCGGGTTGCGGGATCGGCCATCGCCGTCACCAGGACGCGCCGGGATAGGCGCGTTGCAGGAACTGCATCTCGGCCAGGATGAACCCCAGATGCTCGGTATGCCGGCCCTGCTTGCCGCCGCGATGCACGTCGAACCGCCCTTCGGGCTTCCGCAGCGTCGCCTCGTCCAGAACGGCGTCCACGGTCCGCTCCCATGCCGCGCGCAGGTCGCCGGGCGCGGGCGCGATGCCGGCCTTCGCCACCGCCGCATCCACCCCGTCGCCCAGAAACAGCTCGCCCGCATAGGGCCACAGCCGGTCCAGCGCGTCCTGCATCCGGGCGTGGCTTTCGTCGGTGCCGTCGCCCAGCCGGACCACCAGATCCGAACTGCGCTCGACGTGATAGCCGACCTCCTTCAGCGCCTTCGCCGCGATCTCGGCGACGCGCGGGCTGCCCGATTGCAGCAAGGCCGTCAGCATCTCGACATGCCAGGCATCGAACAGGAACTCGCGCATCAGCGTGTGGGCCATGTCGCGGTTGGGCAGCTCGACAAGCTGCACGTTGCGGTATTTCATCGCGTCGCGCAGGAAGGCCAGATCGTCCGCCGTGCGGCCCGCATCCTCGACCTCGGCGGCCAGGCCCAGCCACATCTGCGTGTGGCCGATCAGGTCCAGCGCGGTGTTGGCCAGCGCGATGTCCTCCTCCAGCACCGGGCCGTGGCCGCACCATTCGGAAATCCGGTGCCCCAGGATGGCGGTATTGTCGCCCATCCGGCACAGCCAGTCGAAGAAGGCGGGCTTCAGATCCACGTCTTGCAGATGCGGGTCGTGCGGTTGCGACGCGGCGGCGTCGCGCGCCAGCGCCATCACGTCGGGCGTGGTCATGTCGGGAAGCGACGGCATCACATATGTCCCACTTCGTCTGGGATGTCGAAGAAGGTCGGGTGGCGATAGACCTTGCTTTCCGCCGGATCGAACAGCGGCCCCTTGTCCGAGGGCGACGAGGCGACGATATCGGCCGACCGCACCGCCCAGATCGACACACCTTCCTTGCGCCGGGTATAGACGTCGCGCGCGTGGCGGATCGCCATTTCGGCGTCGGGCGCGTGCAGGCTGCCGACATGGCGGTGGTTCAGCCCGTGCTGCCCGCGGATGAAGATCTCCCACAGCGGCCATTCCTTGCTGGACATCGGCCTGCCCTCCCTATTCGGCGGCGATGGATGCAGAGGCCCGGCGCGCGGCGGCCTTGTCGGCATAGGCGTTCAGCCCGTCGCGGAACCACGCACCCCGCTCCCACGCCTCGCGCCGCGCTTCCAGCCTTTCGCGGTTGCACGGCCCGTTGCCCTTCAGCACCTCGAAGAACTCGTCCCAATCGGGCTGCGCGAAATCGTAATGCCCGCGTGCGTCGTTCCAGCGCAGCGTCTCATCCGGCACGGTCAGCCCCAGATATTCGGCCTGCGGCACCGTCTCGTCGACGAATTTCTGGCGCAGCTCGTCGTTGGTGTTCATCTTGATCTTCCACGCCATCGACTGCGCGGAATGGACCGAATCCTTGTCGGACGGCCCGAACATCATCAGCGCCGGATACCAGAAGCGGTTCAGCGCATCCTGCGCCATCTCCTTCTGCTCGGGCGTGCCCCGCGCCATCTTCATCATGATCGCATAGCCCTGCCGCTGGTGGAACGATTCCTCCTTGCAGATGCGGATCATCGCGCGGGAATAGGGGCCATAGCTGGTGCGCTGCAACGGCACCTGGTTCATGATCGCGGCGCCATCCACCAGCCAGCCCACCGCGCCCATATCGGCCCAGGTCAGCGTCGGATAATTGAAGATGGAACTGTATTTCATCTTCCCCGACAGCAGCTTCCCGGTCAGCTCGTCGCGGCTGACGCCCAGCGTCTCGGCGGCGCTGTAAAGATAAAGCCCGTGCCCCGCCTCGTCCTGCACCTTGGCCAGCAGGATCGCCTTGCGCTCCAGCGTCGGCGCGCGGGTGATCCAGTTGCCCTCGGGCAACTGGCCGACGATCTCGGAATGGGCATGCTGGCCGATCTGGCGCACCAGCGTCTTGCGATAGCCGTCGGGCATCCATTCCTTCGGCTCGATCTTCTCGCCCCGGTCGATGCGTTCCTGAAAGGCGCGCTCCTCGGGCGACATCTCGTCGAGGGTCTTCATGCCTTCGGACTTCACCATCTGCGCATACATCGCCGTTCCTCCCTCAAACCCGTTCCAGGATCATCGCGATCCCCTGCCCCACGCCGACGCACATCGTGCACAGCGCGTATCGTCCGTTCGTCCGGTGCAACTGGCGCGTCGCGGTCAGCACCAGCCGCGCCCCGGTCATTCCCAGCGGATGCCCCAGGGCTATCGCACCGCCATTGGCGTTCACATGCGGCGCGTCGTCCGGCAGGCCCAGCTCGCGCATCACCGCCAGCCCCTGCGCGGCGAAGGCCTCGTTCAGTTCGATCACGTCCATGTCGTCCAGCGACAGGCCCGCCCGCGCCAGAACCTTGCGCGTCGCGGGAACCGGCCCCATGCCCATGACGCGCGGCGCGACGCCCGCCGCGGCCATCGCCACGATGCGCGCCTGCGGCACCAGCCCGCCGGCCTTTGCCGCCGCCTCGGACGCGACGATGGCCGCCGCCGCCCCGTCGTTCACGCCCGACGCGTTGCCGGCCGTCACGCTCAGTTCCGGGCCGTTCACGCCGCGCAGCCGGGCCAGTTGCTCGACCGTGGTGCCGGGGCGCGGATGCTCGTCGGTATCCACGACCGCCGGATCGCCCTTGCGCCGCGGGATCGTCACCGGGACGATCTCGTCCGCGAAGACGCCCGCTTGCTGCGCCGCCTCCCACCGCTGCTGGCTCAGCGCGGCAAAGGCGTCCTGATCCTCGCGCGCGATGCCGTAATCGGCGGCCACGTTGTCGGCGGTCTGCGGCATCGAATCGGTGCCGAACCGCTGCTTCATCTGCGGATTGACGAACCGCCAGCCGATGGTGGTGTCGTAGATCTCGGCGTTGCGGGAATAGGCGCTGGTCGCCTTGGCCATCACGAAGGGCGCGCGGCTCATGCTTTCGACGCCGCCCGCCAGCATCAGGTCCGTATCGCCCGCGCGGATCGACCGGGCGGCAAGGCCGATGGCGTCCATCCCGGACCCGCACAGCCGGTTCACCGTCGTTCCTGGCACCTCGACCGGCAGGCCGGCCAGCAGCACCGCCATCCGCGCCACGTTGCGGTTGTCCTCGCCCGCCTGGTTGGCGCAACCCAGGATCACGTCATCGACGCGCTTCCAGTCCACATCGGCGTTGCGCTCCATCAGCGCGCGCAGCGGGATCGCCGCCAGATCGTCGGCGCGAACCTCGGCCAGCGCGCCGCCATAGCGGCCGATGGGCGTCCGGATGGAATCGCAGATGAACGCATCCGTCATGGATCACAGGCCCCGCACTTAATTCACCGACCGTTCGGTCATATATATAGGACCGGATTCGCCATCCGTGAAGCCGGTATTTCCGCCGCCGTCGTTTCAGCCCCCCGGCGCGTCCAGCACGTCGATCGCGAACCCGTCGAAGGCCCGGTGCGACCCACGCCATTCCGCCAGACCGTCGCGCAGGATCCGCGCCGCCTGCGCGCCGCTCAGCGTCTCGCCCGTCTCGCCGGTCCAGTTCACCGCGACCAGACGGCAGCCCGGCGCGGCATGGGCCCGGATCCAGCCCGCAAGCCGCCCGATCTCGGGCACGGTCAGGAAATAGAGCACTTCCGACAGCACGATCAGGTCGGGCGCCAGCGGCGGCAGCGCCTCGGGTGCGGCGCCTTCCACGATCCTCACATGCCCCAGATGCGCCAGCCGCTCGCGCGCGGCTTTCGCGGCGTCGGCGATCATCTCGACCGCGATCAGGCGGCGCGCGCGGTCCGCCAGCCGCAGCGCCAGCGCGCCGTTGCCGCACCCCACCTCCAGCGCCAGCGCGAAGGGGCCGTCGCCCGCCGCCTGCAAGGTCGCGTCGTATTTCGCCCGCTCGTAGGGCCGCGTCAGGTGCCCCCAGGGGTCCGCGTTCGCGGCGTAAAGCCGGGCCAGATGGTCGCGCGTGGCGTCACGGGGCAAGGAAGATCTCCGCATGGTCCAGAAAATGCGCCTGATCCGCCGCATCCATGACGAAGCCGCCCGGATCGTCGTCGATCAGCCGCGTCATCTGCGTGGCGTGGCAGGCCAGCGCGCGGCTTTTGGCCGCCAGCGCCGCCGCCCCCGCCGCCAGCCGCCGCATCGGCGGCACCTCGGCCCCATCATCCACAAACCGCCCCCAGATCGGATACCACAGCAGCGCCAGATCGGGCCGGTCGCGGACCGCGCGCGCCACCAGCGCCGCGCCGCGCCGGTGATCGACATGCGGATCGCCGCCCCACGCCGCCACGACCAGCGCGCCTTGCGGAAATGCCGCGTCCAGCCGCGCGGCGCAGCGATCCGCCTCGGCCCCGCCTTCGGGCAGCCCGCAATCGGCATATCCCAGCCATTCGATCGCCGTCCCCGGCGCCAGCACCGCCACCGCCGCATCCAGCTCGGCCCGCCGCACCTGGGCGATCCGCGCCGGCGGCCAGCGTTCCGAATTGCGGTGCGACGCCGATCCGTCCGTCAGGCACATCACCCGCGTCCCGACCCCCGCCATATACGCCTCGTGCAGCAGCGCGCCGCAGCCCAGCGTCTCGTCGTCGGGATGCGGTGCGACCGCCACCAGCGCGCGCCGCCCGTCCAGCAGCGCGCGCGCCGGGACTTCGGGCGCCAAGGTCGCCGCCGCCAGCAGCGGGGTCATGCCAGATGCCATCGCCGCGCCCGCGCGCCGCCCGCGCCCGCCATCCGCATCGCGGTCTGCGCCAGCCCGTCGGGATTGGCCTGCCGCAGATAGAACAGCAGATCGCGCCGCCGCCGTTCCACCAGATGCGCCGTGGCGAAGGACGCGGCCCCCAGCGCCTCGTCCATCGCGTTCATCAGCGCGACCGCCTCGTCCGCGACGGTCAGCCGCGCCAGCATCGCCGTCGCCGCGTCGTCCGGCGCGGCGTCCGACCGCTCGACAACCCGCGCCGCATTTACCAGCCACAGCCGCGCGGTTTCGCAGGCCACGACCATCCGCCGCAGCCGCGCCGATTGCAGTGGCGCGTCGGCCTGCCCCCGCGCCGCAATCTGCGCCGCCGCCGCGCGCGTCATCGCCCGCATCGCGCCCATCTGCACCGCCGCATACCGCCACACGCCGCCCTGGAAATGCGGCTCGCGGTGATAATCGCCTGGCGCGCCCAGCAGATCGTCCGCGCCGATCGCCACGCCCTCCAGGTCGCACCGCCCCGAGGCCGTGGCCCGCATCCCCGAAACGTGCCATTCGCCCGGATGCAGCCGCCCCGCCAGCCGCGCGGTGTCCAGCACGACAAGCTGCACCTGCCCGTCGCCGTCGCGCACCGGCACCACCGCCCGGTCCAGCACCCCCGCCCCCGAGGCGTAAAGCTTCTGGCCCCGCAGCACGCCGCCCTCGATCCGCACCGGATCGGGCCCGTCCGCCCCCCAGACGCCGAAAAGCCGCCCCTGCCCCGCCTGCGCCAGCCAGCCGCCGCGATCCCCGTAAAGCGCGATCAGCTTGACGGCGTTCACATGCCCCTCGAACAGACGTCCCGCCGACAGGTTGCCGCCGCCCACCGCCGCCAGCGCCTCGACCAGCGCCTCCGGGTCGCGCGGGCAATGCGCCGGGCCGCGCCCGCCCGCCCCAAGCGGCGCGCAGGCTTGCAGCAGCCCCGCCTGCCGCAGCGCGTCGATCAACGGCGCGATGGGCGGCTCCTCGTCGCCGGGCGGCGACAGCGCGGCCAGCCTCTCCTCGATGTCGCACATCATGCGACGCGCCGTCCCGCCTTGGCGTCCAGCGCCGCCATCGCCGGCCGCACGGCATCCGCCACGAAGCCTTGCAGATCGGGCAGCAACCGTTCCAGATCGCTGGCGCGCAGCGGCGGATCGGCGGTGCAGGGCGGCGGACGGCGCGCGGCGGCGTCGCGGTTCAGCGCCGCCCGCCATTCCCGCCGCAACCGATCGGGCGGCACCAGCGACGCATCGGCGGCGGGGTCCGCGTCGCCCATCCGCGCAAGGATGGTCGCCGCCATCCCGCCCGGCGCGCGCCCGTGGATGCGGGCCGAGACGCGGGCATGCGCGGCGGCGCTGTAGACCACCCGCGCGCCCGCCGCCTCGGCGGCGCGGACCAGCGCGCGATCCTCGCCCGACGCGATGTCGGGCAGCCCGCCCAGCCGCCGGTGCAGCGCCGCCGTCAGCGCGATGCAGGCGCCCGATTCCACGTAATGCGGCACCGGCCCCGCCTCCCGCAGCCCGTGCAGCCGGTCGATGGCGAACCGGATCTCGTGGACCAGCGGCGCATAGGCTGCCGTCGCCGCGTCGATCCGCCGGATCGAGGGGTTCCGCGCGACCCGCATCGGCAGCCGCGTGGAAATCCCGCCGCAGACCAGGTCCGCCCCCGCCGCGCATTCCGCCGCCATCGCCGCCAGCGTGCCCGGCATCAGCAGCGAATCCGCGTCGGTCGAGACGAGCAGCCCGCCCGGCGCGCAGATCGCCGCCGCCTCGGCCATGGCCAGCCGCCGGGCGTGGCCCGCATTGCGGCGATGGGGCGGCAGCCGGCATTCCACCACCCGCAGGGTCAAGCCGTGCCGCGCCCCCGCCGCCCGCGCGACCGATGCCGTGGCATCGGTGCAATCGTTGGCCAGCACCACCGCGCCCACGGCGCGCCCCGCCTGCGCTGCCGACCGCGCCAGCGCCGCCAAAGCCGGGCCGATGAACCGTGCCTCGTTCGCCGCCGGGATTGCCACCGCTATGTCGCAGCCCAGTCCGAACGTCGCCCCTGTCGCCATGATCCCCCCCTTCGCGCGCGACAACGCGCCGGAAGGCAACGACAAATGCCGGCCGGACGTTCCCGCCCCGCCCCGAAATCGCCCGCCCCGTTCAGGCGGCGCGGGGGCGCCTACGCAACGCCGCCAGTGCGCCCAGCCCGCCGATCAGCAGCCAGCCCGCCGCGGGCAACGGCACCACCGCAGGGGGTGCCGCGGGAAAGCTGACGAACGTGGTGTAAAAGCCGCCGCCGCCCTCGCGCTCGGCCTCGGCGAAGGCGCGGCCGGTGACGCCCGGCTGCGACAGCGCGGCGACCAGTTCGCCCACCGTGCCGGGCGCGGATGCCAGCGTGGGGAACGTCACGCCGATGCCGTTCAGCCCCTGGCTCAGGAACGTCCAGGCGCCGGGGTCGAACACGTCGGTCGGCCCATAGGCCGAAAATCCGAAACCCGTCCGGGACACGCGCGCGGGCTCGAACGGGTTGTAATCCGCGCTGCCCGCGACGTAACCCGGCACGCTGACCGACACACCGGCGAAGAACGCCATGTCGAGCGCATCGAGGATGTCCAGCGACGGGTCGCTGTCGTCGATGAACAGCGTCACCGATCCGGCCGCGCCCAGCGGCGGGAAGTCGGGCGCGTCCGGCATGGCCGCCGGCCCCGGCGATCCGCTGACAGTCCCGGCAAAGGTGAACGTCGCCGCCCCCGCCGGCACCGCCAAAGCCAGCGCGGCAACGCCCGCGGCAAGGATTTTTGCAAGAAACATGGCGGCCTCCCTCCGAAAAACGACTCGCGTCAATGGTGTTAACGGTAAACCCGCCGCGCGGATCCGCCAACAACTTTCCCCTGCGTCACCCCCGCCCCGCCATCCCCCTCTACGTCAGACGGCGGCGCATCGTCGTCGGTCGGGTCCAGCCCCATATAGCGCGGATCCACCTCGTGCGCGGAACACGGGGGCGAGGCCGGCGGGCGGTCCTTCAGGTCCCGTTCGGTCATCCGTCCGCCCCCCGCGCCGCGTCGGACGGGGCCGGATAGATCACCCGGCCATCCGCCCCGGCCTGCGCGCCGGGCGTCAGCCGCGCCGCGTCGATCCGCCCGCCGCCCATCAGGTGATCGACCGCATGGCCGCGCGCGATCAGATGATCGGTGACGATGCGCCGGTGGCACCGCCACCAGACCGCCTCGGAACACATCATCGCCAGCCGCGTGTCCCGCCCCAGCGCGATCAGCGCCTCCAGCGCGGCGCCGAACCGCGCGCCCAAAGCGTAATCGGCGTAATTGTGAAAGCTCTGCACCCGCCACAGCGCGTTCGTCTCAGACGGCACATCCGTCTGGCGCGGCCTGCGCCCGCCCAGATCGGGCATGTGACGATAGCCGATCTGCACGGCCGCCAGATCATCCGGCAGCGTGTCGGTGTTGAAGACGGGGTTCGTGCGCGATTTCGGGAACGACCGCACATCCACCACCAGACCGATGCCAGCCTCGCGCAGGATGTCGATGAACGCGGTCAGCGGGCGGTTGGAATGGCCCACGCTGGCGAACCGCGCCTGCATCAGCCGGCCTCGGTCGGCGCGCCTTGCCGGTGCGCGGCGCCATGGCCGGCCGTGCCGCCGACGCGCCCGGATTGCGGATCGTCCGTCGTCGGGTTCCGCGTCCGGCCCTTCGGCCCAAAACCCTGCGCGCAAACGCGGCGGACAGGGCCGCCGACGCGCCCCGCTTTCGGGTTCCAGCTTGCGGACTTACCCTTGGAAAACGTCGCCATCGCCCTTCCTCCTGCCGCCAGAACCCCCGCCGCCGCCCGCCTGTTCCGCTGGCGGGACGGACCGCGGGACGGCCGGGCGGCGTTGCGTGCCGGGGATGCGGGTTGCGACGGAAAGGATCATCGGGATGGACGAGGCGATGGAATCCGCCGGGCCGCGACAGGGGGTGCGCGTCGTCATCGGCGCGCTGATGCTGGTGATGCTGCTGTCGTCGCTGTCGCAGACCATCGTCTCGACCGCGCTGCCCACCATCGTGGGCGAGCTGGGCGGCCTCGACCATCTGGCCTGGATCGTCACCGCCTACATGCTGGCCGTGACCGTCGTCACGCCGCTTTACGGCAAGCTGGGCGACATGTTGGGCCGCAAGCGGATGCTGCAATCGGCCATCGTGCTGTTCCTCGTCGGGTCGGCCTTGTGCGGGCTGGCGCAATCGACGCTGCACCTGATCCTGTTCCGCGCCGTGCAGGGGCTGGGCGGCGGCGGGCTGATGGTCACGTCGATGGCGGCCGTGGGCGATGTCGTCAGCCCCCGCGAACGGGGCCGCTATCAGGGCTGGTTCGGCGCGGTTTTCGGCGTCTCGACCGTCACCGGCCCGCTGATCGGCGGCTATATCGTCGAACATCTG
Source organism: Oceaniovalibus guishaninsula JLT2003 (assembly GCF_000299575.1). GTDB lineage: Bacteria > Pseudomonadota > Alphaproteobacteria > Rhodobacterales > Rhodobacteraceae > Palleronia > Palleronia guishaninsula. Next base: position 22,573 of record NZ_AMGO01000068.1, on the reverse strand, counting down.
ACATGGCGCTGGATCTTCTATGTCAACCTGCCGCTGGGCCTGCTGGCGCTGGCGGTGATCTCGCTGGCCTTCGCGCCGCCGGCCGCCCGCGAACGCCGCCGCATCGACTGGGCGGGGGCCGTGCTGCTGGCGGCGGGGCTGACGGCGCTGGTGCTCTGGGCCAGCCTCGGCGGCAACACGCTGCCCTGGAACGCGCCGCCGCTCTGGGCGCTGGCGGGGATCGCCGCGGCCTCCCTCGCCGCCCTGATCCCGGTCGAGCGTCGCGCCGCCGAGCCGATCCTGCCGCCCCAGCTTTTCGCCAACCGCACCTTCGTCATCTCGTCCGCCGTGGGCTTCATCGTCGGCCTGTCGATGTTCGCCGCGATCACCTACATGCCGGTCTATCTTCAGGTGGTCATGGGCATCGGCCCGTCGCTGGCGGGTCTGGCGCTGTCGCCGCTGATGGGCGGGCTGTTCCTGACCTCGATCGTGTCGGGCCGCATCATCAGCGGCATCGGGCGCTATCGCCTGTTCCCCATCGCCGGCACCGCGTTGATGGCCGTGGGGCTGGGGCTGCTGTCGCTTCTGACGCCGCAGACATCGCTGCCCTTCACGCTGGGGGCGCTGGCGGTGCTGGGGCTGGGGCTGGGCATGGTGATGCAGGTGCTGGTGCTTGCGGTGCAGAACGCCGTCGAATACCGCGATCTGGGCGTCGCCACGTCGGGGGCCACGCTGTTCAGATCCATCGGCGGCGCGCTGGGGGTGGCGGGCGCGGGCGCCATCTTTGCACCGGGGCTGGCCGCGGGCCTTGCGGGGCTGGGGGCCGACGCGCCCCTCGCCACCACGCCCGCCCAGATCGCCGCGCTGCCCGACGCGGTGCGCGCCACCTACCTCGCCGCCTATTCCGGCGCGCTGCACCCGGTCTTTCTGACGGCGGCGGCGCTGGCGGCGCTGGCCTTCGCGCTCAGCTGGGCGCTGCCCGAACTGCCGCTGCGCGAAACCATCGACGACGCCGCCACCGCGCCCGATCTCGGCAACAGCTTCGCCATGCCCCGCGACGCCACCTCGCTGGACGAACTGCGCCGCATCGTCGCCAATGCCGCGTCCGACGCCAACCGGGCCGAGGCGATGCGCCGCATCATCGCCGCGCTCGACATCCCGCTTTCCCCGTCCGAGGCGTGGCTGCTGCTGCGGATCGCGCGCACCGAAGGCAGCGTCACGCCCCGCGCGCTGGACGGCGCCGATGCCGCCAGCGTCGATCCGGTGGCGGCCCGGCTTCTGGCGCGCGGCCTCGTGGAACGCGCGCCGGGCGGGCTTTGCACCACGCCGGCGGGCCGCGAAACGGTCGCCGCGCTGACCGGACGGTTCCGCGCCCGCCTGTCCGCCCTCGTCGCCCGCTGGCACCCCGAGGAGCACGAGGAGGTGCGCGCGATGCTCACCGACTTCGCCCGCGACCTGATGGCCACGATGCCCCGCCCGCGCGACCGGCCCGCCGGCTGAAAACGTGCCGCTGCGTCACGCGGAACGGATGCGCCCCGCCGGCCCTCGCATACCGGGGGTTGCGGATCCGAAGGGGGGCATGTGCCACAGGTTGCGATCATCGGCGCGGGGTTCGCCGGGCTGTCGGCGGCGGCCGCGCTGCGGCAGGCGGGACACGACGATTTCATCGTCCTCGAGGCGCGCGACCGCGTCGGCGGGCGCACGCGGGCGGGCCGGATCGGCGATCTGACGGTCGATCTGGGCGGCATGTGGATGTCGCCCCATGACGACCGCCTCGGCGCGCTGGCCGCGCGGCACGGCGTGCGGACCTATCCGACCTTCCTCGACGGGCGCGCCGTGTTCCGCATCGGCGACCGCGAACGCCTCGGCCGGCGCGAGGATCTGGCCCCGCTGCTGGGCGTCGCGGGCGGGCTGGCCTTTCTGGCCGCGCGGTGGAAGTTGCAGCGCCTGATGGCGCCGCTCGACACCGCGCGCCCCTGGGCGCATCCGCAGGCCGCCCTTCTCGACGCCACCACGGTCGAGACGTGGATCGCCCGCAATGTCCGCCACCGCCTGACGCGCACGGCCTTCCGCACCGCCTGCGCGACGCTGCTCTGCGCGCAGCCCTCGCAGGTTTCGCTGCTGTTCTTCATCCATTACATCAAGTCCGGCGGCGGCATCGACAGGCTGATCTCGGCCGATACCGGGGGCGCGCAGAACCTCGCCTTTCACGGCGGCGTCCATGCCATCGCCCGCGCGATGGCCGACGGGCTGGGCGACCGCCTGCGCCTCGGCACGCCCGTGGACCGCATCGACTGGCATGCGGACGGCGCGGTGCTGCATTGCGGCGGCGATACGCTGACCGCCCGCCGCGTCATCGTTACCGTGCCGCCGACCCTGCTGCACCGCATCCGCTTCTCCCCTGCCCTTCCCGAACCGAAAGAGGCTTTGCACGACAGGCTGGCGATGGGCGCGTCGATCAAGTTCTACATACTTTACGACCGACCCTTCTGGCGCGATGCGGGACTCAACGGCACCATCCTGCGCGACGGCGTGCCCATCGCCCCGGTGATGGACGTGACACCCCCCGGCCAGCCCCACGGCCTGCTGGTCGGCTTCTTCGACGGCGAGGAAGCGATCCGCCATGCCGACAGGCCCGTCGCCGCCCGCCGGGCCGCCGCGCTGGACCTGCTGACCCGGCATTTCGGCGACAGGGCCCGCGATCCGCTGGGCTATATCGACCACGACTGGACATCGGCGGAATGGTCGGGCGGATGCTACGGCGCCTATGCGCCGCCGGGCATCTTCGCGCGCTACGGCGAATGGCTGCGCCGCCCCATCGGTCCTCTGCACTGGGCCGGCACCGAAACGTCGCCCGACCATACCGGCTATATCGAAGGCGCGATCCGGTCCGGCGAACGGGTCGCGGCCGAAATCATGGCCCCTGCCCACACCGAATGACGCCTATCGCGTCAGTTCGTGTGGCATCACGGCTTGTCCAGCATGAACCGCAATTCCGCCATCAGCGAATCCAGCAGCGCCTCGTCCAGATGCGCGCCGGTGATGGTGATGGCGACCCCGCCGCGCACCCGCCGCCGGTCCAGCCGGATGCCGTTCGACAGATGGTCGGTCGCGTCCGCCGGCCCCTGCGCCGATGGCCGCCCCGCCTTGCGCGGCGCGCCCCCCCTGCCCGGCCGGGTTCCGGCCTGCGGCGCCTCGGCCTGTCCGGCGGCGCGGCGTTCATGGGCGCGCAGCACCGGCTCGATCATCGCCCATTCCGCCTCGAACGTCTCGGCCGGCCCCTCGGCCAGCGCCGCGCGCAATTCCGCCTCGCCGTTCTGGCGCAGCATCCCCGCCAGCCGCAAGCCGTCCCGCTCGGTCATCTTCTCGGCATGATCCAGCAGATCGCCCAGCTCCTCGTGGATCAGCGCGAAGGACCGGATCTTCGACCGCTTGGCCTTCGACGCGTTGGAAAACAGCGCCGCCACTGCCTCCTCGGTGTTGACATAGCTGCCCTCCTCGGCGGCGATGACGGCAATTCTTCCGCGTTCGTAATGGCTTAGCGCCGACCTGATCTCGTTCTCCTCCACCATGGCGACGATGGCGCCGCCGATCTCGTCGGGGTCGCGGATGACCGCGCGGATCGTGTCGTGCCCCTTCAGCCCCAGGTCGTTGCGGATGCTGCGCAGCGCCTTCAGGCGGCGATACCCCGAAATCAGGCCGTATCCGCCATCGGCCCGCGCGAAGACCTCGATCGGCAGGCGCAGGCCGTGTTCCAGGATCGACCGGCGCAACTCGTCCATCTCGCCCTGGTCCATCACCATCCGGTCGCGCACCATCGCGTCGGCGTCGATGGCGTCCAGCGGCAGGTCGGCCATCACCCGCCCCCCCGCCTGCGCCTCGCGGAACCGTTCGGCATCCGCCGCGTCGCGCGCCCGCGCCTCGCGGGTCGTGGCGGCCTCGGCGCTCGCGCCCTCGGCGGCCTCGGCGGCGACCTGCGCGATGGGGGCCAGCCCCGCGCCCGGCTGCGGCCGCGACGGCGTGCTGCGGAACTCCTCCTCGAATCGGGTCAGGTCTGCGTCCGTCGGTGTAACGATCCGTCTACGCTTCGCCATCGCGCGCCTCCCTCTCCTGCAAATCGCGCCACCAGGCGCCCATGATGATTTCCTTCACCTCGGCCCAGGTCCGGTCGAACGTCTCGCGTCCGCGGGTATAGGTGTCGCGGTTGAACTCGCGGTAATCGGCCTCGTAGATGCCGTTCACCTGCTCGCCCGCCTGGCCCACCATCGCCGTCAGCTCCTGCCGGAAGGTGGTCATCAGATCGCCGAAATAGGCCTGGATCACGTTGGCCAGATCGGTCTGCTGCGCCGCGTCGAAACGGGTGATGATGGTCCGCACGGCGTCCCATTCGAACTTCATCTCCGGCAGCCCGTCCCGCCGCCGCGCCCGGTTCTCCCCGTCCTCGATCGACGCGAAGGTGGAATAGAGCATGTCGAAGAACCGCCCGGTGCTGTCGAACTCCAGAAACGACGCCCCCAGCGGCACCAGCAGGATATCCGCCGCCGACAGCGCGTTGATCGTCAGATAGCCCAGGGCCGGCGGCGTATCCAACAGAACGATGTCGTAATCATTCAGTAACCCGTCCGCCCCAAGCTGGTTCAGCAACGCGTCCCAAAGCGGCCAAGACCGCAGCTGCATCCGCCAGACCGGCACCTGAAACTCGGCCCAATACAGGTTAAGCTGCGCGCCGATCAGGTCGATATTAGGCCAATGCGTTGATTGTATGAGGTTTCGCGGCGAAACCTTCAGGGCTTCGGTCAGGGTTTCGTCCAGCGAAAGCGCCGCGTCCCCGGCCGCCGCCCTGACCCGGTTCTCCTCCTCGACCGCGCGGGCGAAGTCGCGCGCGATGAGGGGGAAGGCGGTCTGCCATTCGTCGGCGACCTTGCCCCCCATGATCGAGGTCAGCGACCCCTGCGAATCGAGGTCGATGGTCAGCACCCGGTAGCCGTCGAGGGCGGCGGACATGGCGAGGTGGGCGCAGGTCGAGGTCTTGCCGACCCCGCCCTTGAAATTCGCCACCGCCACGACCTTGGCCGCGACGCCCTTGGGGCGCCAGGGGCGGTATTCGCGGTTGGCGGCCCCTTCGGTGGCGAAGTGATCGCGCAGGCGCATGATTTCTTCGAGGCTGAACCATTTGGAATTGCCGTCGCCGAGGCCCTGGGGCAGGTCGGGGTGGGCCTTGAGGACGCGGCGGAAATGGGCGGGGGCGACGGGGATGAGGTATCTACATACCTCCCATGTGGAAAAGAGGCGCAGGCGCTTGTGGCCGTCGGGTGCGTGGCCGGCGCGGGCCAGCTCGTCGCGGCCGCGGGCGGCGAAGCTGGCGGCGCGGGCGAAGCGCGCCGTGTCCACGGGCGCGGCCTGGGCGGCGGCGGCCTTGGCGGGGTCGATCCCGAAATAGGGCGGCTTGTCGGAGGATGTCATGGGCGGTCCGGTATCTGCTGCTGAACCCCGTATATGCGCGAAAAGCCGGCATGTGGAGAGAATCCGGCACCTGAAAACCCAAATAAAACAAGGAACGGCAGCAATCCGTTTGGGTTTATTTGAGGACTTTCAGGGGTTTGGCACAAGAAACCTGCCCGATAACAAAGACTTGCAGGCCAACCGGCGCCCGGATACGGGGCGAAAGGTATCCGTCTGCGGGACGACGGGTGCCCGAATGCGGGGGTTTCGGGGCCGATTCGCGGGAATTGCACGTTCCGGGGCCGTTGCGCGGGTTAAAGCAGCGCGCGCAGCGGCAACCTGTCGTTCATCCGCATGGGTCATCCTGTAGACGGATACCTTTGGGCGCGCAGCCTGCGGTATCCAGCAACGGGTTGAAACGGGGTGCCCATGATGCGATCCTTCGGCAAGCGCGACGCAGATTCGCGCATTCCGGCGACGAGAGGCACGCCATGACCGAGACCGAGACGGCGGCGCGCCCCGTGGGCGACATTCCGCGGGACCGTCTGACGGGGGCGCTGCGGCGCGGTTCGGTCAAGAAGCATGTCGCGGCGATCCATGTCTCGGGGCGGCTGACGCTGTTGCAGCGCAAGCTGTCGAACGTGCTGCTGCTGAACGCCTATGACGGGCTAGGGCGGCAGCCCACCTTCGAGATCGACGCGCAGACGCTGTGTCTGATGATCGGCTACAATTCCAACGACAACGAGACGCTGAAGGCGTCGCTGCGCGGCCTGGTCGAGACCGTGGCCGAATGGGACATGCTGGACGAGGCGGGGCGGCAGGAATGGGGCGTGTCGAGCCTGCTGAGCTTCGCCACGCTGAAAGCGGGGGTGTGCCGCTATGCCTATTCGCCCGCCTTGGCCGAAAAGCTGCGCGATCCCAAGGTCTTCGCGCTGATCGACCTGAACATCCAGCGGCGGTTCACCAGCGGTCACGCGTTGGCGCTTTACGAGAATTGCTATCGCTTCGTGCGGACCGGCAGCACCGGCTGGTGGCCGTTGGAGACGTTCCGCCGGCTGATGGGGGTTGCCGATTCCGCCTATTACGAGACGTTCAAGCATCTGAACGCCAAGATCGTCAAACCGGCGGTGGCCGAGGTGAACCGCACCAGCAACATCGTGGTCACGCCGCATACCCGCAAGCGCGGCCGCGTCGTCACCGACATCCGGTTCGCCATCGAACGCAACGCGCAACTGGCGATGCTGGACATGGATGACGGGGCGGGGCTGCGGCATTCGCCCGTCCATGCGCGGCTGGTGGCCATGGGCATCGCCGACCGTCTGGCGCGGCAATGGCTGGTCGATCTGGGCGAGGCGGCGGTGGCGGCGCGGCTGGATTACGTCGCGGGGCAGGGCGACGTGCGCCATCCCGCGCGCTATCTGTCGGCGGTCATGGCGGGCGAGGCCGTGAAAGGGCAGGGGGGTGCTCCGGCGGCGGCGGCCCCGGTCGCGGGCGCATCGGGGGCGGGGCTGAGCGCGCGGGCGCGGATGCTGGAGCGCATCCAGAAGAATGTGGCCGCGCGCAGCCCCACGCAGCGCGACGCCGACAAGCGGCTGTTCGCGGGCCGCATCGGCGACGCGTCGGCGCGCGACGATTTCGACCGCAACGGATGGATGTCGGCGCTGAACCATGCCGCCATCGTCGCCTTCTGGGAGGAAATGCGCCCCGGCAGCATGGCCGAGGCGGGGTAGGGGCCTTGTCCATCGAATGACGTAACGGAATTTGAGAAAGTTTTGGACGAGCGTCCAGAATCCTTTCTAGCCTTTGTCGGCGGCGGCCCTTTCGGGGTCTGAGGCGACGGGGGGGGAGCGATGGAGTTCGATTATGTCATCGTCGGGGGCGGGTCGGCGGGCGCGGTGCTGGCCGCGCGGCTGAGCGAGGATCCGGCAACCAGCGTGTGCCTTCTGGAAGCGGGCGGCGAGGGGCGGCATTTGCTGATCCGCGCGCCGGCGGCGGTGGTGGCGATGATGCCGGGGCACGGGCGCATCAGCAACTGGGCGTTTAAGACCGTGCCGCAGCCGGGGCTGAACGGGCGGCGCGGATACCAGCCGCGCGGCAAGGGGCTGGGCGGGTCGAGCGCGATCAACGCGATGCTGTATATCCGCGGCCATCGGTCGGATTACGACGATTGGGCCGAAAGCGGGCTGGACGGCTGGGGCTGGGACGACGTTCTGCCCTATTTCATCCGCAGCGAGGGCAATGCCAGCGGCGCGGACGACGCGCACGGCGCCGACGGGCCGTTGCAGGTGCGCGACCAGCCGCATCCGCGCGCCATCAGCCGCGCCTTCGTCGAGGCGGGCACGCAGTTGCAGCATCGCGCGGTCGCGGATTTCAACCGGGGTGACAACGAGGGCATCGGTCTTTATCAGGTGACGCAGTTTCATTCCGGCCCCCGCCGGGGCGAGCGATGCTCGGCCGCCGCCGCCTATCTGCATCCCGTCATGGGCCGCCGCGCGAACCTGCATGTCGAGACGCGCGCCCATGCGACGCGGATCGTGCTGGCGGGGCGGCGCGCCACCGGGGTCGCGTGGCGCAAGGGCCGCCGCGGCGAGGAGCGCGTCGTGCGCGCCCGGCGCGAGGTGATCCTGAGCGCGGGCGCCTTCGGGTCGCCGCAACTGCTGCAACTGTCGGGGATCGGGCGGGGGCAGGACATCCGCGCACATGGCATCGCGGTTGCGCACGATCTGCCGGGGGTGGGGCAGAACCTGCAGGACCATCTGGATTTCATCCTGGCCTGCAAGACCCGCGACACCGACAATTTCGGCATCGGCGCGCGGGCGACCTGGGGGCTGATGCGCCATGCCTGGGCCTGGCGTCGCGATGGCGGCGGGATGATCGCCACGCCCTTCGCCGAAGGGGCGGCGTTCCTGAAGACGCGACCGGGGCTGGACCGGCCGGACGTGCAGCTTCATTTCGTCATCTCGATCGTGGACGACCATGCGCGCAAGCTGCATCTGGGGCACGGCTATTCGTGCCATGTCTGCGCGCTGCGGCCGCATTCGCGGGGGCAGGTCGGGCTGCGATCGGCCGATCCGATGGCGCCGCCGGCGATCGACCCGAACTATCTGTCCGATCCGCGCGATCTGGAGACGACGATCCGGGGCGCGAAGATGACCCGCGCGATCCTGCAGGCGCCCGCCCTGGCCCGTTATTGCCGGACGGAACTGTTCGGCATCCGCGACGGCATGAGCGATGCCGACTGGGAGGGGCATGTCCGCGCGCGGGCGGACACGATCTATCACCCCGTGGGCACCTGCCGGATGGGGCCGGCGGGGGATGCGGGGGCGGTCGTCGATGCCGCGCTGCGGGTGCGCGGGATGGAGGGGCTGCGCGTGGTGGATGCGTCGGTGATGCCGACGCTGATCGGCGGCAACACCAACGCGCCCACGATCATGATCGCGGAAAAGGCGGCCGACACGATCCGGGGCCGCGCGCCGCAAGGCGTGGCGGCGGAATAGCGAAGGGGGGCAAGGGCCATGCGGGGACGGATGATGCATCTGCCGCTGACGGTGGGGTCGCTGATCGACCATGCCGAGCGGTATCACGCGGGCACCGACATCGTGTCGGTCGCCACGGCGGGCGGGATCGAGCGGACGGATTGGGGCACGGTCGCGGCCCATGCGCGGCGGCTCGCCTCGGCGCTGGACGGGCTGGGGGTGGCGCGGGGCGCGCGCTGCGCCACCATCGCGTGGAACAACCGGCGGCATCTGGAGATCTATTTCGGCGTGGGTGCGGGCGGGCGGGTGACGCATACCGTCAATCCGCGCCTGACGCCCGATCAGATCGCCTTCATCCTGGGCGATGCGGGGGCCGAGGTGCTGTTCTTCGACGCGACCTTCGCGCCCCTGGTCGAGAAGCTGGCCGGACGGGTGCCCGGTTTGCGCCACCTTGTGCTGATGGACGGGCGGGACGACGATGCGGCGGCCCGGATCGAGGGGCTGGCCTTCTACGACGAGCTGCTGGCGCGGGGCGATCGGGGCCATGACTGGCCCGAACTGGCCGAGACGGAGGCGGCGGCGCTTTGCTATACCAGCGGCACGACGGGGGCGCCGAAGGGCGTGCTTTATTCGCACCGCGCCATCGTGCTGCATACCTTGGGCGGCAACCAGCCCGACGGTCTGGCGATCCGCGCGCGCGACACGGTGATGCCGGTGGTGCCGATGTTTCACGTCAATGCCTGGGGGGTGCCCTATATCGCGGCGGCGGTGGGCGCCAGGCTGGTGCTGCCCGGCCCCAACCTCGACGGCGAAAGCCTGGTGCGGCTGATCGACGGCGAGAAGGTGACGCTGGCGCTGGGGGTGCCGACGATCTGGATGGGGCTGTTGCAGGCGCTGGAAAAGACCGGATCGAAGGCCGAGACGCTGCAACGCACGGTGGTCGGCGGATCGGCCCTGCCGCCGTCGATGATCGCCGCCTTCCGCGACCGTTACGGCACCGAGCTGATCCATGCCTGGGGCATGACCGAGACGACGCCTTTGGGCACGCTGAACCAGCTGCTGCAAAAGCACGACGATCTGCCGCGGGATGCCAAGGCCGCGTTGCGGCAGGGGCAGGGCCGTCCGCCCTATGGGGTCGAGCTGCGGCTGCGCGACGAGTTCGGCGCGCCGGTGCCCCATGACGGGCAAAGCGCCGGGCGGTTGCAGATCCGCGGCCATTGGGTCGCCGCGGGCTATCACGGGCAGGAGGGCGGCGCGCTGACGGCGGACGGGTGGTTCGATACCGGCGACATCGCGACGCTGGATCCCGACGGCTACATGACGATCCGCGACCGCGCCAAGGACATGATCAAGTCGGGCGGCGAGTGGATTTCCACGGTCGAGCTGGAAAACATCGCCGCCGCGCATCCCCGTCTGGCCACCGCCGCCGCCATCGCCGCGCGGCATCCCCGATGGGACGAACGCCCGGTGCTGATCGCCGTGCCGCGCGCGGGCGAGACGCCGGACGAGGCCGAGATCCTGTCGATCTACAAGGGGCGGGTCGCGGACTGGCAGGTGCCCGACCGGGTGATCTTCGTCGATGCGCTGCCCCTGGGGGCCACGGGCAAGGTGCTGAAAACCGTGCTGCGCGACACATACGGCGATTGCCTGATGGCGGATACGGAAGAATGAGCGCGCCCGAGCGCATCACCCAGGACCGCGCCGGTCTGGACGCCGCCCTGTCGCAACTGGACGCGGCCAAGGACGACTGGGCGCGGTTGCCGGTCCAGGCGCGCATCGCCCTGCTGCGCGAGGTGAAGGATTGCCTGCTGGAACAGGCCGAGATCTGGGCGATGGCGGCGGCGCACCACAAGCGCATCCCGCCCGAATCGCCGCTGGTGGGCGAGGAATGGCTGTCGGGGCCTTATGCGGTGATGTCGGCCTGCAACGGCCTGATCGAGACGCTGTCGCGGCTGGACGGCAAGGCGTTCCTGGACGATCTGCCGGTGCGCGACCTGCCGAACGGGCAGATCGCCCTGCGCGTTTCGCCGCATACGGTCTGGGACAGGCTGCTGCTGTCGGGTGTCACGGCCGAGGTGTGGATGCGGCCGGGGGTGGACCGCGCCGAAACGCGCCGCCTTGCCGCCGGGGCCTACGACACGCCGCCGCAGGACCGGCGCGGCAAGGTGGCGCTGGTGCTGGGGGCGGGCAACATCGCGGCCATCGCGCCGCTGGATGCGTTCCACAAGCTCTTTTCGGAACATCAGGTGGTTCTGCTGAAGATGAACCCCGTCAACGAGTATCTGGCGCCGATCCTGCGCGCGGCCCTGTCGCCGCTGATCGCCAGGGGCGCGCTGCGGATCGTCGGCGGGGACGGGCAGGTGGGGGCCTATCTGTCGGATCATCCGCTGGTGGACGAGATTCACGTGACCGGCGCGCAGACCACGCACGACGCCATCGTCTGGGGCACCGGGGCCGACGGCGCGCGCCGGCGGGCCGAGGGGCGGCCGAAGAACCCCCGCCGCGTCACGTCGGAACTGGGCGCGGTCTGCCCGACCATCGTGGTGCCCGGCCCCTGGTCGAAGGCCGACATCGCCTTTCAGGCGCAGAACATCGCGACGCAGAAGCTGCACAATTCGGGGTTCAACTGCGTGGCCTGCCAGGTGCTGATCCTGCCCGAGGGCTGGGACCGGACCGGGGCGCTGATGGATGCCTTCGCGGCCGTCGCCGCCGGGGACCGCCGGGCGGCCTGGTATCCCGGCGTCGAGGACCGTCTGGCCGCCTTCGCGGGCGACGGCGCGGGGGTCGAGCGGATCGCGCGGGGCGAGGCGCCCGACCTGCTGATCGCCGATGCCGAAAGCGATGCGCGGTTCCGCGAGGTCGAGGTGTTCGGCCCCGCCCTGTCGCGGGTGGCTTTGCCCGCCCCGGACCCCGAGGCGTTTCTGCGCGCCGCCATCGACTATGCCAACGACCGGCTGGCGGGGACGCTGGGCGCCAACATCCTGATCCATCCCGCGACGCGGCGGGCCATCGGGGCGCGGCGCTTCGACGAGATGCTGGCCCGGCTGCGCTATGGCTGCATCGCGGTCAACGCCTGGACGGGTCTGGGATTTCTGACCGCGACGCTGCCCTGGGGCGCGTTTCCGGGGCACGATCCGGCGGATGTCGGCAGCGGCATCGGCACGGTGCACAACACCTTCATGCTGGGCGGGGTCGAGCGCGGCGTGATCGAGGCGCCGTGGCGGCCGTTTCCGCGGGGGGTCGCCTCGGGGCAGGGGACGCTGCTGCCGCGACCGCCCTGGTTCGTCACCAACCGCCGCCAGCAAAGGCTGGGCGAGGCGCTGGTGCGGTTCCAGCACGATCCGCGCTGGTCGCGCCTGCCGCGCATCTTCGCCGACGCGCTGGCGGGATGAACGTCGCCGTCCCCGATCCATGGCCCGATCCATGGCCCGATCCGCGGCCCGATCCCCGCGCCGCGCGCAAATCGGCGCGGCGCGAGGCCAAGCGCGCCGAACTGGCCGCCAGCGCGCTGGAGACGCTGAAATCGCTGGGCTATGCCCGCACCAGCCTGCGCGACATCGCCGCCGCGTCCGGCATGTCGCTGGGATCGTTGCACTATTACTTTGCCGACAAATCGGACCTGATCGTGCTGGTCGTGCGCCGCTACAAGCGCGATTTCACCGCCGCCCTGGAAGCAGCGCTTGCCCCCGCGACGGGGCGCGAGGCGGTCATCGCGGCCTTCGCGCGCGCGCTGGCACGGTCGATCGTCGCCGAGGCCGAGACGCACCGCCTCTGGTACGACATCCGCGGGCAGGCGATGTTCGACACCGCCTTCCGCCCGGCGGTCGAGGAGATCGAGGCGACGCTGATCGACGCGGTGGCCTTTGCCGCGCGCCGCATGGGGCAGGGGCCGGATGCGCCCGAGGCGAGCTATGCGATGATCGACGGGCTGTTCCGGCAGGCGATGGACCGGCAACTGACCGGCCCGCGCCGCGACGCGGACACGCTGACAGGGCTGTTCGCCGGGGCGCTGGCGCGCATCTTTCCGCCGCCCGGCGCGGATTTGCAGAGGGAGGAAGGCAAATGAGACAGACATATCGCGCCATGTTGCTGGCCTGCGCGATGGCAGTCCCGGTCGTGCCCGCCACAGCGCAGGAAGCGAGCGAAAGCACGAAGGCGGCCAATCGCGCGGTGCTGGACGCGCTGCCCTTCGACGACCGGACGGATTTCGAGGATGCCGAGCGCGGGTTCATCGCGCCGCTGCCGGGCGGAAGCATCGCCGACGCGGACGGACGCACCGTCTGGGATGTCGAGGCGATGGATTTCCTGCAAGGCGACGCGCCCGACACGGCCAATCCCAGCCTCTGGCGGCAGGGCAAGCTGAACCACATCACCGGATTGTTCGAGGTGACGGACGGGATCTATCAGGTCCGCAATTTCGACCTGTCGGTGATGAGCTTCATCCGCGGCGACAGCGGCTGGATCGTCGTCGATCCGCTGATCTCGACGCAGACGGCCGCGGCGGGATGGGCGCTGCTGCGCGAAAAGGTGGCGGACCTGCCGGTTTCGGCCGTCATCCTGACCCATAGCCATGCCGACCATTTCGGCGGGATCAAGGGCATCGTCACCCCCGAGGAGGTGGCCGCGCGCGACATTCCCGTCATCGCGCCCGAAGGCTTCGTCGAGGAGGCGATCGGCGAGAACCTGATCGCCGGCAACGCGATGAGCCGGCGGGCGAGCTACATGTTCGGCAACCTGCTGCCCAAGGGCCCCGAGGGGATGATCGGCAGCGGCCTTGGCACCACCACATCGTCGGGCACGATCACGCTGATCGAGCCGACGATCGTCATCGCCGACACCCCGACCGAGATGGAAGTGGACGGCGTCGAGATGGTGTTCCTGAACACGCCGGGAGCCGAAGCGCCGTCCGAGTTCATGTTCTGGCTGCCCGCGCACAAGGCGCTGATGCAGGCCGAGATCATCAACCACGTCCTTCACAACCTGTATACGCTGCGCGGCACGAAGGTGCGGTCGGGCGATCTGTGGGCGAAATACATCCATGACGTGATCGGCCGCTATGGCGACGCGGTCGAGGTCAGCTTCGGCAGCCATCACTGGCCGACATGGGGCAATGCCGAGATCGTGGAGTTCTGGGAAAAGCACCGCGACACCTATCGCTATATCCACGACGAGACGCTGCGCCTGGCCAACAAGGGCCTGACCATGCTGGAGATCGCCGAAGAAATCGCGCTGCCCGAAAGCCTGGCGACCGAATTCGCCAATCGCGGCTATTACGGCACCGTCAGCCACAACGCCAAGGCGCAGTATCAGCTTTACTTCGGCTGGTTCAGCGGCAATCCGGCCGAGCTTCACGAATTGCCGCCCGCCGAGGAAGGGGCCGCCTTCGTACGCTATGCCGGCGGGGCGGATGCGGTGATCGACAAGGCGCGCGCCGATCATGACGCCGGCAATTACCGCTGGGCCGCCACCGCGCTGAACCATCTGGTCTTTGCGGATAGCGAGAATACCGAGGCGCGGGAGTTGCTGGCGGATGTCTATACGCAGCTCGGCTATCAGGCCGAAAGCGGGCCCTGGCGGAACTTCTATCTGACCGGCGCGCAGGAATTGCGGCAGGGGGTGACGCGGGGCGCCACGGCGCAGACGGCCTCGGCCGACATCATCCGGTCGGTGCCCATCGAGATGTATCTGGATTATCTGGCGATGCGGCTCGATCATCCGCGCGCGGCGGATGCCGACATCGCGCTGAACTTCGTCATGCCGGACGTGGACGAAACCTTTGCGGTCGAAGTCGCGAACGGGGTGATGAATTACCGCATGGACGTGCAGGAGGACGACGCGCAGGCCACAGTCACGCTGGACCGCGCCACGCTGGACCGGATCAACCTGCAACAGACGACCTTTCCCGATGCGATCGCCGCCGGCGATGTCACGATCGAGGGGGACCGGGACCGGCTGATGGCGTTCCTTGGGCTGCTCGACGATTTCGAGTTTTGGTTCGACATCGTGACGGATTGACGGCGGCGCCCCGGCGGGATTGCACGCCGCCGGGGCGCGTTTCATGTTATGGATGCAACCCGAGGGAATCAGGGAGGATGCCATGGGACCGTTTCCGCATGACGCGTCGAAGGCCGAGATCACCGAAGCCAACCCCGCGGGCACCGACGGGTTCGAGTTCGTCGAGTTCACGCATCGCGAGCCCGAGGTTCTGGACCGGGTGTTCCGGCAGATGGGGTTCGTTCCGGTCGCCCGGCACAAGACCAAGGCGATCACGCTCTATCGGCAGGGCGACATCAACTATCTGCTGAACGCCGAGCCCACGGGACATGCGGCCGAGTTCCTGAAGGACCACGGTCCCTGCGCGCCGGCGATGGCGTGGCGGGTGGTCGATGCAGCCCACGCGCTGAAGCGGGCGGTCGGGCTGGGGGCCGAGGAATATACCGGGCCGGGCAAGTCGCTGGACGTGCCGGCGGTGAAGGGGATCGGCGGGTCGCTTTTGTATTTCGTCGATACCTATGGCGACGGCGGATCGTGCTACGACGCCGATTTCGAGTGGCTGGACAGGGTCGATCCGCATCCCGAGGGGTTCGGGTTCTATTACCTCGACCATCTGACGCACAACGTCATCCGCGGCAACATGGACACCTGGTACAAGTTCTATCACGACGTGTTCAATTTCCGCGAGATCAAGTTCTTCGACATCAAGGGCAAGCAGACCGGCCTGACCAGCCGCGCGCTGACCTCGCCCGACGGCAAGATCCGCATCCCGATCAACGAAAGCGCCGACGAGAACAGCCAGATCGAGGAATACCTGCGCGAATACAAGGGCGAGGGCATCCAGCACATCGCCATCGCCACCGAGGACATCTATGCCGGGACCGACGCCATCGCCGAGGCGGGCATGGCGTTCATGCCGCCGCCGCCCGATACCTATTACGAGATGAGCCACGACCGCGTGCAGGGCCACGAGGAACCCGTGGACCGGCTGAAGCGGCACGGCATCCTGATCGACGGCGAGGGCGTGATCGGCGGCGGCGAGACGCGGATCCTGTTGCAGATCTTCTCCAAGACCGTGATCGGCCCGATCTTCTTCGAGTTCATCCAGCGCAAGGGCGACGACGGCTTCGGCGAGGGCAATTTCCGCGCCCTGTTCGAGTCGATCGAGGAGGATCAGGTGCGCCGGGGCGTGCTGAAGGGGGCCTAGGGGCCGGGGTCAGCCCATATGCGAATGGCTGGTCCTGTCGCGGTGCTTGCGCCGGTCGAACCACCAGGTGGCCATCGCCAGCAGGACCAGAAAGGCGTTGTAGGCGACGCCGATGGCCAGGACGATCCAGCCCGGCACCGGGCCGAGGGCGGCGCGCGCGGGAAGGTCGGCGAAGCGGGCGACGGGTTCGGGGTGGACGGTGATCTTGCCCAGATAGGCCAGCGACAGGAACAGCAGCAGCCACAGATAGTTGCGCCGCAGCCTGCGCCCGACGGCGCGTGTCAGGCCGATGTGGTAATGCGGGCGGTAATAGTCGCGCGCCAGAACGTCCTGCCACTGATCCTCGACATGCAGGTCGCCCTCGACCAGCATGGGGGCGTAGAAATGCGTCTCCATCCAGCGGGCGCGGGCGCGCCAGACGTTGAAATAGCGGTATCGCCGCGCTTCGAGCAGCAGCAGGAACAGGATCAGCAGCCCCGACAGGACCAGCGGGAAGGGCGACGCGTTTTCGCTGGCGAACGACACCGACACGGCGATGCCCAGAGTGACGACCGACCAGTTCGTCGTGGTGTCGAGCCGCGTGCGCCAGATGGTGCTGCGATAGACCTCGCCCCGGTAGAGATGCGCGATCGCGCCGATTTCCGCCGTGGTGAAGGGGCGGCGGTCGGCGGCGCGGTCGGTCTGGTCGGTCATCCGGCGCCGCCCCCGATCCGCCCGGCCGCCCCGGTCACAGCAGCCCCAGCGAGAACCACGGGATCGTCACCAGCAGGATCAGCCGGACGATGTCGGCGATCCAGAAGGGCAGCACGCCGCGGAACACGGTCATCAGCTCGATGTCGGGAATGACCGAGCGCATGACGAAGACGTTCATGCCCACGGGCGGCGTGATGAGGCTGATTTCGGTCACGACGACGACGACGATGGCGAACCAGATCAGCACCGCGTCGGGATCGCCCAGCACGCCGCTGCCGAAATCGAGCTGCGCCACCACCGGATAGAAGACCGGCACTGTCAGCAGAATCATCGACAGGCTTTCGAACACGCAGCCCATGACCAGATAGATCAGCACCATCACCGCGATCACCGCCCAGGCGGAAATGTCGAGGTCGTAGATGAAACCGACCAGCGCGTCGGGAAGCCCGGCGAAGTTGACGAAGGTCGAGAATATCTCGGCGCCGATGATGATGGCGAAGATCATCGCGGTGGACCGGATCGTGCCGATCACGGCCGTCCGCGCGCCGCGCCGCGTCAGGCCGCGAATGACCAGCGCCAGCACGATAGCGAAGGCGGCGCCCATGCCGCCCGCCTCGATTGGGGTGAAGAAGCCGCCGTAGATGCCGCCCATGATGAACGCGAACAGCGCCAGCGTGCCCAGAACGCCCGTCACGTCGCGGCGCGTCATCGGGCGCGGGTCGGTCACGTCGGGCGCGGTGCCCGGACGCAGGCGCACCGTCACCATGACCGCGACCATGTAAAGCACGATGCCCAATGCGCCGGGCAGAAGGCCCGCGATGAACAGGTCGCCGATATCGCTTTCGGTGATGAGGCCATAGATGATGAGGATGATCGACGGCGGGATCAGGATGCCCAGCGTGCCGCCCGCGGCGATGGACCCCGCGGCGAGGCTGTCGGAATAGCCGAAGCGCCGCATCGGGGGCAGGGCGACCTGGCTCATCGTGGCGGCGGTCGCCAGCGACGAGCCGGACACCGCCGAGAAGCCGCCGCAACTGAGGACGGTGGCCAGCGCCAGGCCGCCCTTCATCCGTCCGAAGATGCGGTCGGCGCCGGCGAACAGGCCGTGCGCGATGCCCGATTGCGCCAGCACATTGCCCATCAGGATGAACAGCGGCACGACCGACAGCGTATAGCTGAGGCCGGTGTCGAAGACGGTGGTTCCGACCATCGCGCCGGTGGCGTCCCAGCCGCGCATGGACGCAAAGCCGACCGTGCCCACCAGCGCCATCGCGAAGCCGATGGGAACGCGCGCGAAGACCAGCACCAGCAGGACGGCAATGCCGATTAGGGAAACGGTCATGCGCGCATCGCCCGGACGAAGCCGTAGATCGCCGCCAGCAGGCAGGCCGCCGCGCCGAAGACCGCCAGCGGCGACAGAGGCACCCCCAGCGACATGGAGACCGACCCCGCCGCGCGCTGCTGCTGGGACAGGTGGAACAGTTGCCAGGCGAAATACGCCAGGACGACCGCCGCCAGCAGGGCCGCCAGCCACAACAGCGCCGCCGACACGCGGGCGGGCAACAGGACGGCGAGGATGTCCACCTCCACGTGTTCGCCCGCACGGCTGACCAGGGGCAGGGCCGCGAAGACCAGCGCCCCCAGCAGCAGTTCGGTGATCTCGAACGCGCCGGTCAGCGGCGCGTCGAAGACATAGCGGCCGATCACGTCCACGACCGTCACGCCGATCAGACCGATCAGCAGGACGGCCGAGACGATTTCGAGCGTGGCGGCGACGGCGCGCCCCATTACTCGGCCGCCACGCCGGTCATGTCGCGCAGGCGGGCCAGCGCGGCGGTGCCGTCCTTGCCGTCGGGCAGGGCGTCGGCCCAATCCTGTTCCAGCCGGTTCGCGACCTCGCGGATGGTGCCCAGAACCTCGTCGTTCGCCTCGTAAAGCTCGATCCCCGCTTCCTCGATCTCGGCGCGGGCGTTGTCGTCGGCATCGTTCCAGGCCTTGCCGACGCGTTCGGCGAAGGCCAGACCGGAAATGTCCATGATCGCCTGCTGGTCTTCGGGGCTGATCTGGTTCCACTTGCCTTCGTTCATCACCAGAAACCAGGTGGTGTTGTAGATGCCGCCGGGCAGGGTCATCGAATACTTGATGTCGTCGGTCAGGTTGAAGGCGGTCAGCGCCTCGTAGGTGAAGGTCGCGCCGTCGATGACGCCGCGCGAAAGCTGTTCGTAAACCTCGGTCGAGGGCATGAAGACGGGGGTGCTGCCCAGACCCTCCATCAACACGGCCGGATAGCCGCCGGGCACGCGGATCTTCAGGCCGGCGAAGTCGCCCGGCGCCTCGATCTTGCGCTGGTTGTTGTGATAAAGGCCGGGGCCGTGGACGAACAGGCCCAGCAGCTTGGTGCCGGCGTGATCCTCGATCGCGCCCAGATCCTCGGTATAGACGGTCCAGAACGCCTTGGACGCCTCGACCGCGTCGTCGCCGATGAACGAGAACTGGCCGACCTCGGACGCGTCGAAGCGGTCGTCCTGGGTGAAGGAATGCAGGCCATAGGTGATGTCGGCCACGCCGTCGCGGGCCATGTCGAAATGCGCAGGCGGCGCACCCAGGGGCGAGCCGAGCACGCGCACCGACACGCGGCCTTCGGTCACTTCCTCGACCTCCTCGGCCCAGGGCTTCATGGCGTTGACGACAATCGGATGGCGCGGCGGCAGCCAGCTTGACATCACCAGATCGACATCGGCGGCGAACAGCGGCGTCGAGACCATTGCGACGGCCCCGGCGGCGGCGAACATGCGTATCATTCTTATCCCTCCCCATATCATTCGCGATCCGAAGGCAGGTCCGGTCGCAAGGTCCGGTCCGCCTAGTGGTTCGTTTTGTAACCATCAACAGGCCCGCGGGTTTTGCAAGGACGCCGTCAAAGCCCGGCGATGCGGCGCAGGCAGTCGCGCAAGGTATCCAGTTCGGCGGCGGTGAACCCTTCGGTCATCGCCGCGTCGTGGGCGGCGGCGGCGCGTGTCAGGTCGTCATGCGCGTCGCGCCCTGCCGGGGTCAGCGACAGCATCGCGCGGCGGCGGTCGTCCTCGACGTTCAGACGGCGAAGGAAGCGGCGCTGTTCCAGCGCGGCCACGGCGCGGCTGATCTTGGTCTTGTGGATGCCGGCGCGCGCGCCGATCTGCGACGCGGTCATGTCGCCGAACCGGCCCAGATGCACCAGCACGCGCCATTCGGTCCGCAGCATTCCATAGCGGTCCCTGTAGGCCCTGGCGAAATCCAGGCTGGCCTTTTCGGCGGCGCGGTTCAGCAGGTAGGGCAGGAACGTTTCCAGCCTGAAATCGGCAGGCATCGCGACCTCGCTTGTTAGTTACAAATAGAACCATTACGATTCGCCGCAGCGTCAGGCCAGTGCCCATGAACGGAGTTTTCCATGAACGAGCAGCGACCCCAGACCGGACTCACCTCGGCTGCCACGCCCGTTGGCACGACCGAAGGTTACATGCCGGGCTTCGGCAACGATTTCGAGACCGAGGCGCTTCCGGGCGCCTTGCCGCAGGGCCGCAACAGCCCGCAGAAAGTGAATTACGGGCTTTACGGCGAACAGTTGTCGGGCACCGCCTTTACCGCGCCGAGCCATCAGAACGAACGGACCTGGTGCTATCGCATCCGCCCGTCGGTCAAGCATTCGTCGCGCTACAAGCGGATCGACCTGCCCTACTGGAAATCCGCGCCGCACGTGCTGGGCGACGTGACCAGCCTGGGCCAGTACCGCTGGGATCCGGTGCCCCATTCGCAGGAACGGCTGACCTGGCTGACCGGCATGCGCACCATGACGACGGCGGGCGACGTGAACACGCAGGTGGGCATGGCCAGCCATATCTACCTCGTCACCGATTCGATGAAGGACGAATATTTCTTCTCGGCCGACAGCGAGCTTCTGGTCGTGCCGCAGGACGGCCGGCTGCGGTTCGCCACCGAGCTGGGGGTGATCGACCTGAAGCCGCAGGAAATCGCCATCATCCCGCGCGGCCTGGTCTACCGGGTCGAGGTTCTGGAAGGGCCGGCGCGCGGATTCGTCTGCGAAAACTATGGCCAGAAGTTCGAGCTGCCGTCGCGCGGCCCGATCGGCGCCAACTGCATGGCCAACCGCCGCGACTTCAAGACGCCGGTGGCCGCGTTCGAGGACCGCGAGGCGCCTTCGACCATGACGATCAAGTGGTGCGGACAGTTTCACACCTGCGACATCGCACAATCGCCGCTGGACGTGGTGGCCTGGCACGGCAACTACGCGCCGGTCAAATACGACATGAACGATTACTGCCCCATCGGCGCGATCCTGTTCGATCATCCCGATCCGTCGATCTTTACCGTGCTGACGGCGCCGTCGGGCGTGGCGGGGACGGCCAATATCGACTTCGCGCTGTTCCGTGACCGCTGGATGACGATGGAGGACACGTTCCGCCCGCCGTGGTATCACAAGAACGTCATGTCCGAGCTGATGGGCAACATCCACGGGCAATACGACGCCAAGCCGCAGGGCTTCGTTCCGGGCGGCATGAGCCTGCACAACATGATGCTGCCGCACGGCCCCGACCGCGAGGCGTTCGAGAAGGCGTCCAACGCCGACCTGAAGCCCGAGAAGCTGGAGGATACCATGTCCTTCATGTTCGAGACGCGGTTCCCGCAGCACCTGACCGAGTTCGCCGCCAAGGAGGCGCCGCTTCAGGACGATTACGTGGATTGCTGGACCGGGCTGGAAAAGAAGTTCGACGGCACGCCCGGACGCAAATAAGGCCAAGGAAACCGAATGACCCTAAAGAAAAGCTGGGTGGACAGCGCCAATTCGGCCGAGACCGAGTTTCCGCTGAACAACCTGCCCTATGGCGTGTTTTCGACCGGCGGGGACGATCCGCGCTGCGGCGTGGCGATCGGCGACATGATCCTCGATGTCCGCGCCGCTGAAGGGGCCGGGCTGACCGGGACGGACGGGCTGTTCGCCCGACCGTCCTGGAACGCGCTGATGGCCGCGGGGCCGGATGCCTGGGCCGCCTTCCGCGAGGCGGTGACGGGGCTTCTGGCGGAAGGGTCGGACCGGCGCGACGAGGTGGGGCCGATGCTGGTTCGGATGCGGGACGCGCGCCTGCATCTGCCGCTGGAGGTGGTGGAATATACCGACTTCTATGCCGGCCGCCAGCACGCCACCAATGTCGGCACCCTGTTCCGGGGGGCCGACAACGCGCTGCCGCCGAACTGGCTGCATATTCCCATCGGCTATAACGGGCGCGCCTCGACGGTGGTGGTGTCGGGCACCGACATCCGCCGGCCGAACGGCCAGACCCGCGCCAAGGATGCCGAGATGCCGGTCTTCGGGCCGTGCAAGCGGCTGGATATCGAACTGGAGATGGGCGCCATCGTCGGAACGCCGTCGAAGATGGGCGAGCCGATCACCACGAGCCGCGCCCAGCGGATGATCTTCGGCTATGTGCTGCTGAACGACTGGTCGGCGCGCGATCTGCAAGCCTGGGAATATCAGCCGCTGGGGCCGTTCCAGGCCAAGGCCTTCGCCACCTCCATCAGCCCGTGGATCGTCACCCCCGCCGCGCTGGAGCCGTTCGCCTGCGAAACCCCCGAGCGCGAGAAGGAATTGCTGCCCTATCTGCACGAGGATTTCGCCAGCCTTTACGACATCGCCCTGTCGGTCGAGATGACGCCCGATGGCGGGCGGCCCACGACCATCGCGCGGACGAACTATAACCGGCTTTACTATTCCGCCGCGCAGCAACTG
>NZ_AMGO01000067.1 GCF_000299575.1 Oceaniovalibus guishaninsula JLT2003 | reverse complement strand
ATCCGGCCTGCTTCGGCGACGATTAGAACCTGTTTCCGATCCGGGCAACCCGATCACGGCCACATTGCGGCAGGACCATTCGACAACATATTCGTCAACGATGCGTTAAAGGCTGTATTCGGAACGCCGTCCGGGTTAGGTTCCCGGCGTTTCACAAAATCGACTTGATCTTCCGATATGCGGCAGGTCCGCGACAGGGGAACGGGCCACGATGTCTTTAACTTCCGATCTTCGCCGGCCCGTTTCGGCCGCCGACTTCTTCAGCCCCGGCATGCTGTGGCTGGTTCTTGCGATCGTGGCGGCGACGGTCTTCTTCTGGGAAGGCACGCGCGCGCTGCTGGAAGCGTGGCAATTGCCGGAATACAGCCACGGGCCGCTGATTCCGGTCCTGTCGGCACTGCTGTTTCTGCGCCAGCTCAAGGATGTGCCGGTCAATGACGGCCCCGTCCACGACCGCTGGCCGGGCGTGGCGCTGCTGGTCTTCGCCATGGCGTTCGGCCTGCTGGGCAAGATGTCGGGGATCGACGACGTGGTGGCCTATGCGCTGATCCTGTGGGTCGGCGCGATGCTGCTGATTTCGTTCGGATGGTCCACGGGCAAGCATTTCTGGCCGCCCGTCGTGCATCTGATCTACATGCTGCCGCTGCCCGGCGTCCTCTATTTCAAGCTGTCCACGACGCTGCAGGCCGTTTCGTCCGAACTGGGCGTGTGGTTCCTGCTGATGCTGAACGTGCCGGTCTTTCTGGAAGGCAACATCATCGACCTGGGCGTGCTCAAGCTGCACGTGGCCGAGGCCTGTTCGGGGCTGCGCTATCTCTTTCCGATCCTGTCCTTTTCCTACATCTTCGCGGTGCTCTATCGCGGGCCGATGTGGCACAAGGCGATCCTGCTGCTGGCCGCCGCGCCGATCACGGTGGTGATGAATTCGGTCCGCATCGCCGTCGCGGGCCTGATCGCCAATGTCTGGGGGGTCGAGCATCTGGAAGGGTTCACCCATTTCTTCGAAGGATGGGTGATCTTCATGATCTGCGTGATCCTGCTGTTCATCCTGGCCTGGCTGCTGCTGTTTCTGCATCCCGACCGTCCCACCCTCGCCAATGCGCTCGATCTGGAAACGTCGGGTCTGGTCACGCAGGCCGCGCGCCTGCGCTTCGTGCGTCCCTCGGCCGCGCTGATCGTGTCGGCGGTGCTGCTGGGCGCCGGCGCGCTGGCCTGGGCGGCGCGCCCGCCGATCGAGACCGCGACCGTGACGCGCGACCCCTTCGCGATCTTCCCGCGCACCCTGGGCGAATGGACCTCGTCGGCCCCCATTCCGCTGACCCCGGATGTCGAGCGTGCCCTGGGCGCCGACGATTACCATTCGGTCGAGCTGACCGCGCCGGGCGCCGCGGCGTCGGTGGGCCTGTTCATGGCGTGGTATTACGACCAGACCCAGGGCGGCACCCATTCGCCCGAGATCTGCCTGCCATCCGCCGGATGGGAGATCGCCTGGCTGGAACGCATCGACATCGCCCCCGAGGTCGGCTTCGACGCGCCCTATCACCTCAACCGCGCGGTGATCCAGAAGGGCACCGAACGGATGATGGCCTATTACTGGTTCGAACAGCACGGCCGTCACGTCGCTTGGGATTTCGCCGCCAAGTTCTGGCTGCTCTGGGACGGACTGACGATCGGGCGGACCGACGGCGCGCTGGTGCGGCTTGTCACCCCTGTCGGCCGCAACGAGACCGAGGCCCAGGCCGAAGCGCGCCTGAAGGCCGCCTTCCTGGAAACGACCGAAGCCCTGCCGCGCTTCGTTCCGGGACTTTAGGGAACCGGCGGGCGGCTTGAACATCCTGTTCTTCCAGTACGGGGATTTCGCGCAGGCCCATGCAAGCCTGGCCCAGGGCCTGCCCGAGACCTATCGCGATCAGGCGCGTTCGGTCCGTCTGATCGAGGGTCTGTCGGACGGCGCGCATGTCACCGTCGCGAATTTCTGCGACACGCCCTATGACGTGGCGCTGTCGCCCGCATTGCGGGTCATCGGTCTGCGGGTGGCCGAGACCGGGCAATCCGATATCGCCGCGATCTTCGCCCAGGCCGCCCCCGACCGGGTGATCTGCCGGTCCCCGAACTGGCGCGTCCTGAAGCAGGCCAGACGCGAAGGCATCGCCACCCTGCCCTGTTTCGCCAGCATCTTCAGCCGGTCGGGGCTGCAGGGATTCCGCACCAACCGCCGGTTCCGGCACGGCCTGTCGGGCGCCAACGTGCCCTGCGTGGCCAACCATTCGCTCAATGCCTCGCGATCGCTGGCGGATGTGCTGGGGATAGCGCCCGAAAGGATCGTGCCCTGGGACTGGACGCGCATCCCGATGTCGGGCGGCCCGAAAACCGCCCCGGCCGACCCGCTGCGGCCGACCGCCTTCTACGCCGGAACCCTGTCGGAATCGAAAGGCGTCGGCGATTGTCTGAAGGCGGTCCGGCTGCTGAAGGATCGCGGGATCGCGCTGACAATGTCCTTCGCGGGGACAGGCCCGGACGGCATCGAGACCTGGCAGGACCGCGCGCGGACGGACGGGATCGCCGACCGGGTGCGGTTTCTGGGGCGCGTTCCGCAATCCGACGTCCGCGCCGGCATGCGGTCGCACGATCTGGTCGTCGTGCCGTCGCGCCATGATTATGCCGAAGGCTTTCCCAACACGATCCTCGAAGGGCTGGCCTCGGCGTCGCCGGTCATCGTGTCGGACCATCCCGCCTTTCGCGGCCGTCTGGAACCGGACCGCGACTGCCTGGTCTTCCGGGCCGGCGATGCGGGCGCGCTGGCCGATTGCATCGACCGGGCGATGCGGGACCGGACCCTTTATGAAACCCTGTCCCGCACCGCCGGCGACAGTCTGGAACGGGTGCATTTCGGCATGGACTGGGGCGACCTGATCGCCACGTTCCTGAACGATCCGCATGACGAAGGCGGCTGGGTGGCCCGCAATTCGCTGCGGGCCCTGGGCGGATAGCAGACCGTCCGGCCGATCAGCCGTAATAGTCGTATCCCTCGTCCGCCGGCATGTGACGGCACTTGTTCAGCACGACGCCCAGGATTTCCGTCCGCTCGGACAGGTCGCGTTCGCAGGCGTCGATCTGGGCCACGCTGGTCGATCCGGCGGCGGCGACGATCAGCACGCAATCCACCTTGTCGGCGAAGGCCAGCGTGTCGTCGCTGACCTGGAAGGGCGGCATGTCGAACAGCATCAGCGTCGGCGCATAGCGTTCCTGTATCGCGTCGAGTACCTGGCCCGTGCGCGCGGCCTGAAGAAGCTCGGCCGACCGTTCGACATGGCCGCGCGCGACGCCGACGGCCAGGTTGTCGCGCAGCCGCACCGCGTGATCGGCGAACGGCGCGTTGCCCGACAGGACGCGCGCGAAATCCAGTTCCGGCGGCGTGCCCAGCATCCGCGCCAGCGACGGGCGGCGCAGATCCATCTCGCATATGATGGTGCGGATCGTCTGCTGGCGGGCCAGGCTGAAGCCGAGATTGAGGGCGATCGTGCTTTTGCCGCTTGCGGCTCCGGGCGAGGTGATGGCGACCCGGCGCCAGTTCTGGCTTTGCATGCGCTGCAACATCCGGGTGCGCAGCTTGTCGAATTCGGACGCCGCGCGATCGCGGGTTCCGGCGACGATCCGCTGGGCCAGAAGACGCGCGGTTTCCGGTTCGGCCAGCGGCAGGTCCGCCCAGGCCGCATCGGCATCCGTGCCTTTCGCGGGCCGATCGGGGCGCGGCGCGGGCGCGCCGCCCGGAACCGGGGGGGCGTCGCCGCGGCGCGCACGGGCCTTGGCGATTGCCGACTGGAGCTTTTCCATTCTCTACTCCTCAGGCCGAACGGCCGATACCGGGGATCGCCAGCCCTGCCGGCAGTTGGCGCATGACCTTCTCGACCACGATGTCGAGCGGCATGACATAGGCGTTCACGGCCCACAGGCCGGCCGGGATGCCGATGGCGACCACGCCGAACGCCGCCGCGATCAGGGCCCGGCGGCGCAGTATCTCGCGCCGGGTGCGGATGAAGGACAAGGTCGCCAGCGGCGCGATGTCCAGCCCCGAAACAATATCGACCGGCCGGCGCACGGATCGGTTCGTCAGTTCCAGCAGGGCGATCAGCGCAAGCCCCGCCAGCATGCCGCCGCCGAAGCCCGCCGCCACCAGCTTGGGCCGGTTGGGCGAATTGGGCTCTTCGGGGGCCGTCGCCTGTTCGATGACGGTGATGCGCTGGCCCTTCGACAACGCCTCTATCATGTCGCCCGTCTCGGCGCGGGCCTTGTTGGCGACCGCTTGGTCGTACTGCGTGCGGATGTTGGCATAGTCGCGTTGCAGGGTCTGCAACGAGATCGCGTTCTTGGGCGTGGCGTCGATGGTGGCCTGAAGTTTCTCCATCTCGGCCTCGATCTGGGCGCGCCGTTCGGCCAGAAAGTCGAGCTGGCTGTCGAGATCGGCAAGCTGGATGTCATAGGGCGACAGTGGCATGCCGTCGGCGCCGCGCAGCCCCGACACGGCGCTGGCCTCGGCGGCCTGTTCGGTGACGATCCGTTCCAGCGTGTCGATCTGGGCCTGCATCACCTTCATCCGGGGATTCTGGGGCGAAAGCACCGCCGCCGAGGTGGCGTATTGCTCGCGCAGGCGGCGCAGTTCGCGCGCCTCGGCGGACAGCGCGTCGTCCGAGATCGAGCCGATGCGCCCCGTCGCCTCGTAAAGGGCGGTCAGGTTTTCGCGCCGGTCCTTCAGCGCGGCCTCGTCGCGCTGGATCTGCAACAGCCGTTCCTGCGCCGACGCCATCTGCGAGCGGCGGAAATCCAGGCTGTCGGGCAGCGCCTCGCGGTTGCTTTCCTGAAAGGCGGCGATCTGGGCGCCCCGGCGGGCCAGTTCCTCGTCCAGACGCTGCACTTCCTGTTCGAAGAATTCCAGCGTCTGCCCCGAGACCCCCGTGCGCATCGCCACGTTCTCGCGCAGGATCAGCGTCACCACCTCGTTGGCGACGCTGGCCGCCAGATCCGCCCGTTCGGCGGTGAAGCTGACATTGACCAGCGTGGCATCGGCCTGGCCGCGCCGCCCGCCCGTCGTGTTGATACGGATCCGGTTGCGCAGGTCGCTGACCATCTCGTCCGGGCGCAGGGTCCGGCCGGCCCGCGCCGCGGGGGTGCGGTAAATCCCCAGGCGGTTGGCCATTTCCAGCAGGTTGTTGCGGGTCAGGATGCGCTGCTGGATGATCTGCAACTGCTCGGTCGCTTCGGTGCGGACGGTCGAGGCGGCCAGATCGTCGGGGATCTGTTCGGATTCGACGACCAGCCGGGCCTGCGCCACGTAGCGGGGCGGCAGGATCAGCGCGAAGGCGATGCCGATCGCGCCGCCCAGCACCACCAGCAGCAGGAAATAGTGGATCCGGCGAAAGAACAGCGACAGATAGAAACGGATATCCGGGATCATGTCGCCCTCGCGATGGGATTGAGAAGACGCACGGGTTCGGGCCGGACGCCGCCGCCGAAGAAGACCCCGTCGTCGAGAACCTGCTGCACGATCTGCGGGCCGATCCGTGTGGCATCGTCCAGAAAGCCGTAGACCAGCGACAGGTCGCATAGCTGGTTGACCAGCCGCGGCACGCCCCCCGTCCGTTCGTGGACCAGCGCGCAGGCTTCGGGCGTGAAGATGTCGGGACTGCCGCCCGCGACTTCCAGGCGGTGGCCGATATAGGCCGCGACCGTGGGGCCGTCCATGGCCGTCAGGTGGAAGTTCGCCGTCACGCGCTGCGCGAACTGACGCAGGTCGGGGGCCAGCACCATGTCGCGCAGCTCGGGCTGTCCGACCAGAACGAGTTGCAGCAACTCGTCCTTGTTGGCGTTGATGTTGGTCAGCATCCGCAGCTCTTCCAGCGAGTCGCGGTTGAGGTTCTGCGCCTCGTCCAGCACCAGCACCACCCGGCGGCCCTGGGCGTATTCGTCGATCAGGAAGGTCTGGAACTTCTCGAACAGATCGACATAGCTGTCATCCGCGCGGGTCGGCTGGTCGAGCGAGGACATCACCCAGCGCAGCAATTCGCCCCGCTCGCGGCCCTGGGTGTTGGCGATCAGGCCGATACGCACGTCGTCTTCCAGCGATTGCAGCATGTGGTGCAGCAGCGTGGTCTTGCCCGACCCGATTTCGCCGGTGATCAGGGTGATCGGCGCGCGCGTCATGATTCCGTATTCGAGAATGGCGAAGGCCCGCTTGTGGGCGGGGCCCCAGAACAGGAAGCCGGGATCGGGAACGAGGGAAAACGGACGCTCGCGCAGGCCGAAATGATCCGTATAGATTTCTATCGTGCTGGCCATGGTTCCATCCCGCATGATCTATGCTGACTGGTGCGGAAACATGCGGCAACCCCGCGCCGGAAATGTGACGACGGGAAAAACGTCCTCTCGCCGGGACGTGATACCGCGAAGGGCGGACGGCGGCAAGACAACCGCAGAATCAGTTGGCAGAGCGGGCGGAACGGGGCGCCAGGACGCCCGCGGCAAGTGACCTTGGCATGTTTTCCTCAACAGTGACGCGACCTTCCGCCGATATTTCATGCAGGTGTGAAACAATCCTTGCCGTCCGACCGGGACCGGTTGACAATCCGATCTTAAATACTTAAACCTTTCCAATAAGTTATATATAATTTGGAAAAAGTTGAACTGGCATTGCTCCCAATCGTTCGATAGCAATTCAAACAATACGAGATAACTTGAACCGACCATGCTGGCCGCCTGCAGATATTCCGAAAGTCAGGGCACCCGCAGTTTGAAATCCCAGGGTGAAATTCAACCCAAGGACGATCCGGTCCGGCCCTATTCATTGGATGCGAGAATGACGGCTTACGATACATGGATCACCGAGGCGGCCGAGATCGTCGTACCGCATCGCGAACCCCCGCTTCTGTCCGTCGTCCCGGCCCGGTCCGAGCCGCGTTCCGGTCTTTACCGCGAGGGCGTCAAGCGCGCCTTCGACATCCTGGCGATCGTTCTGGCGCTGCCGCTGATCCTGCCGCTGATCGCCCTGCTGGCGCTTCTGGTGGCGCTGGACGGCGGGCATCCCTTCTATTCGCAGGACCGCATCGGACGCGGCGGACGCATCTATCGCATCTGGAAGCTGCGCACGATGATCCGCGACGCCGATGCGCATCTGGAACGCCATCTGGACGCCAACCCGCCGCTGCGCCGGGAATGGGACAGCAAGCAGAAGCTGACCGACGATCCGCGCATCACCCGCATGGGCCGGATCCTGCGCAAGACCTCGATGGACGAGCTGCCGCAGCTTTTCAACGTGCTGGTCGGCCAGATGAGCCTTGTGGGGCCGCGCCCGATGATGGTGTCGCAGAAGGCTCTCTATCCGGGGACGGATTACTACGACCTGCGCCCCGGCATCACCGGCCTGTGGCAGATTTCGGACCGCAACCGGTCGACCTTCGCGGCGCGCGCCGAATTCGACCTGCACTATAACCGCGACCTGTCGCTGTGGACCGACCTGAAGATCCTGGCGGCGACGGTGCGGGTCGTGCTGCGCGGCACCGGCTGCTGACCGGCCGCGCTTTCCCCCGGTGAAGCGGCAAGTTCGTCTGTGACATCCGGCGCCCATCCCGATAATGATCGAAAAACGCCATAATCCGGGACCCCGGACCAGATAGAATGCCGGTCATGTCATTTTTCCTTCCCCCCCGCCCCCTTCTCGGTGCCGTTCTCGCGGCCAGTCTTGCCCTGACGGCTTGCGAAAGCTCGGCCGACAAGGCCGAACGCTTCTATCAGTCGGGCATGGCGCTGCTGGAAGCCGGCGACACGGACCGCGCGATGGTCGAGTTCCGCAACGTCTTCCGCTTCGACGGCGCCCATCAGGACGCGCGCCGCCAGCTTGCCCGGATCCTGCTGGAGCGCGGCGATATCAGCCGCGCCTACAGCGAATACCTGCGTTTGGCAGAACAATATCCCGACACGCCCGACATCCGCCGCGCGCTGGCGCGCATCGCCATCGAGCAGGGCCAGTGGGCCGAAGCCGAGCGCCACGGCCGCGCCGCGCTCTCGCTCGACCCCGACCATCCCGAGGCGCGGGTGATCGGCCTCGCCCTCGATTTCCGCAAGGCGGTCGAGGACGAGGACGCGGCCGAACGCGTGATCCTGGCGGATACGGCCCGCGACATCCTGAACGAAAACCCCGACGAGATCGTCGCGCAGCGCGTCCTGCTGGCGCAGCTTCTGGACACCGAACAACTGACCGAAGCGCTGGAACTGCTGAACGGCGCGCTGGAAACCGACCCGACCGTGCTGGAATTCAACGTGCTGAAGTTCCAGCTTTTGGTCGGCCTGGGCGATACCGATGCCGCCGATGCGCAGCTGCGCCGCATGTACGAACTCTTTCCCGACAACGAGGAAGTGCAGCAGACGCTGATCGCCTGGTTCCTCGACCGCGAGGATTTCGATTCGGCCGAAAGCTTCCTGCGCGACCGCGCCGGCGGCGACACGTCCGAACCCGAAAAGCACGCGCCGGTCATCGCCCTGATCGAGCAGGCCCGCGGCCGCGAGGCCGCCACAGCCGAGGTGGACCGCCTGATCGCCGCCAATGCCGGGAACCCGGCCAACATCGCGGCCTATCGCGCCGTCAAGGCGACCTATGCCTTCCAGGACGGCGACAGGACGCAGGCGATCGCCGAACTTCAGGACGTGCTGGCCGATGCCGAACCGTCCGACCAGACGCGGCGGATCAAGGCGATGCTGGCGCAGATGCTGCTGACCACCGACAACCAGGTGGGCGCCCGCGCCCTGGTCGAGGAGATCCTGACCGAGGATCCGGCCAACGTGCCCGCGCTCAAGCTGCGCGGCGCCATGCTGATCGAGGCGGACGAACCCGATGCCGCGATCATCGACCTGCGCCGCGCGCTGGACCAGAACCCGCGCGATACCGGCACGATCCTGCTGCTGGCCGATGCCCATGCCCGCGGCGGCGACACCGATCTTCAGGGCGAACGGCTGGCCACGGCGGTCGAGGTCTCGGGCTCGGGGCCGGACGAATCGCTGCGCTATGCGGCCTTCCTGGTCGATCAGGGGCGGCTGGCGCCGGCCCGGTCCGTGCTGGCCGATGCGCGGCGGGCCAATCCGGGCAATATCGACATCCTGCTGCAATCCGCGCGGCTGGCGCTCGAGGAAGGATCGGAGGGGCTGGTTCGCGGCATCATCGGGGATCTGCAACTGCTCGACGATCCGCGGGCGGCCAGGGGCGCGCGGTCGCTGGAAACGGCGCTGCTGCTGCAGGCCGACCGGGTCGAGGACGGCCTGGCCATGCTGGAGGAACAGGCCGGATCGGATGGCGGCAACATCCAGGCCGTCATCGCAGTGGTCGAGACGCAGTTGCGCAACGGCCGGACCGAGGAGGCGCGCCGCTATCTCGATACGCTGCTCGTCCAGTCGCCCGACGATCCGGGCCTGCGGCAGGTCGATGCCAGCCTGGCCGCGGCCGAGGGCGACGTGGAGCGCGCCGAATCGATCTTGCGCGATCTGGTGGCGGCCGATCCCGCCGCCGAGGCGCCCGCCCAGCAGCTTTACCGCCTGCTGAACGCCACCGCACGCCCCGACGAGGCCGAAGCGGTTCTGGACGCCGCGATCGCCGCCCAGCCGGAATCGCGTCTGCTGCGCCTCTTCAAGGCCGGCGAGCTGGAGCGTGACGGCCGCTTCGACGATGCGATCGCCATTTACGAAGACCTTTATGCGCAGAACAGCGGCGACGTGGTGGTGGCCAACAACCTGGCCAGCATGCTCAGCACCCATCGGCAGACCGACGAAAGCCTGGCGCGCGCCACGGCCGTCGCGCGGCGCCTTCGCGGAACGGACGTGCCGCCCTTCCAGGACACCTATGGCTGGATCGCCTATCGCGACGGCCGCTTCGACGAGGCGCTGGATTATCTCGAACCCGCCGCGGCCGGTCTGCCGCAGGATCCGCTGGTGCAGTATCACCTCGGCATGACCTATGCCGCGCTGGGGCGCGATGCCGAAGCGGCCGAGACGCTGCGCCGCACGCTCGACATGGCCGGCGACAGCCCCCTGCCCCAGTTCGAGACCGCGCGCGAGACGCTGGCGGCCCTTTCCGCCGCCCCCGATTCCGATGGGCCGGATTCCGATGGGGCCGATTCCGATATCCCTGCCGCGGCGGATACCGCGCCCGACCCGGATGCCGGACCCGGCACCGCCGATCCGGTTTCCGCGCCCGACCGCTGAGGCGGCACGGGGGCGCATCGCACCGAACGGACAAGGTGTGGCGAGATTTCGCCACACTTCGCTGTCATTGCGCCCCAGAACCCCTTGCGGACCCATCCTTTCCTTGTCCCCCCCGACGGCGGCGCCCAAGGTGGCGACGGCCTTGCGACAACACCGGAACCCGACATGACCCATTCCCATCCGATCCGGACCTTTCGGTTCGCGGCTGTCCCGCCGGCATTGTTCGCCCTGCTGGCTGCCTTCCTGCTGATGCTGCCCGCGCCTCTGGCGGCGCAGAACGCCTATCGGATCGGGCCCGGCGACGTGCTGAAGATCGAGGTGATCGAGGACAGCACGCTGAACCGCAGCGTGCTGGTGACGCCGGACGGACAGTTCACCTTCCCGCTGGCGGGCGCCATCCAGGCGGGCGGCCGGACACTGGGCGCGGTCCAGTCCGATCTGGTGCAGCAGCTATCCCCGTCCTTCAGCAACCCGCCGACCGTCTTCGTGTCTCTGGAACGGCTGGCCGCACCGCCGCTGGACCTTCCCGAAGAAGCCGACACGATCACCGTGTTCGTCCTGGGCGAGGCCGCCAAGTCGGGGCGGCTGGAACTGGAACCGGGCACGACCCTGTTGCAGGCCTTTGCCGAGATGGGCGGGTTTTCGGATTTCGCCGCGCTGAAGCGGGTGCAGCTGCGCCGCAAGGATCCGGCGACCGGGATCGAACGGGTCTATGCGCTGAACTACAACGCGATCATGCAGGGGCGCAGTCCCAACGGGTCGGTGACGATGCAGGATGGCGACGTCATTCTGGTCCCCACCCGCCGCCTGTTCGAATGACGCGGGCAGGACGGCATGACGCAACCGTCTGACAGGCCGCGCCTGCGCCGCGCGCTTTCCGCGATCGGCGGGGCGGGACTGATCCTGGGGGCGGGGGCCGTCGCCGCGCAAGATACCGGCCGCCTGCTGTCTTTCGGAACCCGGTTCGGGCTGGTCGCGGACGACAACCTGGCGCTTGATCCCGACAGCAAGGGCACCACGCTGGAGGCGGTGACGGGCCTCGATTTCGAACTGCTCTACAGCACGCCGCTACAGACCTTCGCGCTGTCGGGCGATGTGGGTCTGCGGGCGCTGGACAACCCTGAAGAGTCGAACCGCGACGATTTCGTCGCCACGCCGACGCTGCGGCTGGCCTATGAACGGACGGTTCCCGACAGCAGGATCGGCGTGACCGGCTTCGTGCGGCGCAGCCGGGTCGCGTTCCTCGATCCGCTCGAGGGCGGGCTGGACGATCCGCTGGTGCTGGACGATCTCGACGATCGGGGCGAAAGAGGCACGCGGCTGGCCTTCGGGCTGGGCACCGAACTGGAACTGCGGCGCCGCGCGCCCATCGGCATCACCCTGTCGGCGGGCCTCGACGGCCAGCGCTACAGCGACACCACCGATACCAGCACATTGACGGACGAGACGCGGGTGCGCGCGGGCGTCGGCCTGCGCTTCGTGCTGACCCCGACCCGCCAGGCCACCCTGGGCCTCGACTATTCCAGCTTCGACGACGAGGGGCGCGACGAGGGCCGGCGCGACACCTATGCGCTGAATGCCGGCATATCGCAGCGGCTTCGGACGGGGGCGGTGGGCCTCGACCTCGGGGCGACCTCGACCGAGGACGGCGAGCGTTATTCGATCCGCATCGAACGCAGCCTGACGCTGCCCTTGTGGTCCATCGCGGGCGAACTGGGCGCGACGCAATCGGTCGATGGCGACCTGTTCACGACCGGGGCGCTGTCGGTGACGCGGGATCTGCCGACCGGATCGCTGTCGGCCGATCTGCGCCGGTCGGTCCAGTCGGGCAGCGACGACGAGGAACGCGACATTACCGCGGCTTCGCTGGGCTACAGTCATCAGGTGAACGCCCTGACCAGCGCGAATTTCGACCTGTCCTATATTGCCAGCGATCCGACGGGCGACGGCGCGGCGAGCGAGAGTTTCGGATCGGTCGGGGTCGGCCTGCAACGCCGCCTGACCGAGGATTGGCGGCTCGACATGGCGCTGCGCCACCGCATCTCGGACGAGGGAACCGAGGATACCGCCACCGGCAACACCATCTCGGTCAACCTGCGCCGGGGTTTCGAATTCAGGTTCTGACGGGCGCGCGGGGATGGGCGGCATCCGCCGTGCCCTGCCGCCGTCCACCCGGACATCCGCATCCATGAGAACGGACACCCCGCCAGCGCCCGTCGCCGGCCGCGGCATGCTGATCGCCATTGCGATCGTGTGCTGCGGAATCGAAGGAACGCTGTGGCTGGCCGATTGGGGCCTGTTCGGTCCCTATCGCTGGCGCGTGATGTCGCTGGAATACGGGGCCTTCTGGCGCGGATTGTTGCTGAACTGGAAACCGAACTATCCCGGCCAGCCCCAGGCGATGTTCGTCACCTATGCGTTCCTGCATGGCGGACCGCTGCATCTGCTGGGCAACATGCTGGTGCTGGCCTGGATCGGTCCGCAACTGGCCGACCGGGTGGGACAGGCCCGGTTCGGACTGGTCTGGCTGGTCTCGCTGCTGGGCGGGGCCGTGGCCTTCGCGCTTCTGTCGGCATCGCTTTCGCCCATGGTGGGGGCGTCCGGGGCGCTTTTCGGGGTCATCGGCGCGCTGGTCGCGCTGCGCTGGCGGACCGACCGCGACTGGCGCCGGGTCGCCTGGGCCAGCGGGGGGCTGGTGCTGCTGAACCTGGTGACGTTGATCGCGCAGGGCGGCATCCTGGCCTGGGAAACGCATCTGGGCGGGTATCTGGGCGGGCTGCTAGCGGGGGCGAGACTGACTTACCGACAATTCGACGAAGATGAGTGGCATTCGGATTTCGGGCGGTAAGAAACGCTTTACGATTGTCTTTCATCCCTTTGGGCAAGACCCGGAGGAACGGCATGATCATCGCACTCGTCATCATCGGTATCGTCAGCGGACTGGCCAGCAGCATGGCCGCGGCGCTGGCGGGGTTCGGCATCGCGCTTTGCCTGCTGGCCTATCCTGCGGGCGGGCTGCTGGGGATGGGGCTGGCCATCGCCTTTCTGCTGTCGGGCGGTCCCCGGACGGGGCAAAGCGCCATCGCCGCGGCGCAGGCCGCCGGCTGAAGCCGGGTTTGCCGCCCCGACCCCGCGCCGCTAGACCGGACGCATCGACGGGGTGTCGGGATGCAGGACGGAACGGCTCCGGGCAACAGGGCGGGCGGCGGATTGTCCGCCCTCTGGCGGCGGCTGACGCGGCGGATCGCCGGCGGCCCTGCCCTGCCCCGCCCTGGGGATCCGGTCTGCCTGATCGGCGATATCCACGGGCGCGCCGATCTTCTGCTGCGGATGCTGGCGCTGATCGAAGCGCAGCCCGGCGCGGCGCAGGCGCGCGTCGTCACGCTGGGCGACATGATCGGCCGGGGGCCGGCCTCGGACGCGGTTCTGGCGCTGCTGCGCGACAGGCAGCAGGCCGATCCCGTGCGGACGATCTGCCTCATGGGCAATCACGAACGGATGCTGCTGGATTTCCTGACATCGCCCGACGCCCATGCCGGCTGGCCGCACGCGGCAGGCCGGCAGGTGCTGGCCGCCTTCGGCGTGGCGGCGGACGGTCCCGAAAAGACGGCGCGCGCCCTGCGCGCCGCCCTGCCCGCCGGGACGGAAGCCTGGATCGCCGCGCGACCGCTCTGGTGGCAGGCGGACGGGATCGCCGCGATCCATGCCGCCGCCGACCCGCGCCTGCCCCTGCCGCATCAGGACGAGGCCACGCTGCTCTGGGCGCGGCCCGACCGCATGCGTCGGCCGCGCCCGGACGGCCTGTGGGTGGTGCATGGCCATACGGTCGTCGCGGCGCCGCAGCTGTCGCCCGGCCGCGTCGCGGTCGATACCGGCGCATGGAAGCACGGCGTGCTGAGCGCGGCTTGGTTCGACGCGGACGGACTTCGGTTCCTGCAGGCGACCGCCTGAAGATCAGCCTCGGCCCGCGGTGTCCGTCCCGTAGGCGTCCTGCAAAAGCGCCACGGCCTTTTCCAGCGTCTCGCCCAGCCCCCAGCCCTGCGCGTCGGCCACGGCGCAGAAGGCGGCGATCGTCTCGGGGCGCGCCTTGAGGTTGAACTGCGCGTTGCGGCCCGTCCGGCGGCGGCGCGGCTGGCCTTCGGGTGCAGGGCCGGGCACGGGTGCGGATACGGGGCCGGACATGGGCGCAGGCGGCGGCACCGGCGCGGCCCCCTGCCCCGCCTCCCGGCTGCGAAAGCCGGTCCGCGCCGCGATCTCGCGGGTCTGTGCCGCCTCGGGCCTGGCGCGCGCCGCCGGATCGGGCGCCCATTCCGCGGGATCGAACGCGTCCAGCGCGTCGCCGAAGCCCAGATCCGCCCGTTCGCGTGCCATCACGCGACCCCCTTGGCGGGTTCGGCCGCGTCGCGCAGACGGGCCACGACCTCGGCGGTATAGGCGCGGGCATTGGCGCGGGCCTTGTCCACGTTGCTGACCTCGGCACTGGGAAGATCGGCCAGCAATCCGCCGTAATCGAAGATGTCGCGGAAGGCCGCGCGCTCGACGATGCCGTTGGCAAACATCGGGATGCCCGCCGCGTCGAGTTGCGCGCGCACATTGCGCAGTGCCCGGCTGGCGACGGCGGCCGAGATGCGGGTCATCAGCACCGCATGCGCGATGGGCCGGCGCGTCATCCGTTCCTGGTTGCGGATCAGCTTGATCATCTTGGCCGCCCCCTTGGCATCCATCGACCCGCCCTGCGTGGGGATGACCACCAGATCGGACATGCCGACGGCATTGGCGACCATCAGGCTAGCCGTGCCTTCCAGGTCGATGATGACGAATTGCGTCGCGGCTGCCTCGTCGGCGATGACATCGACGATGTCCTCCTCGCCCACGCCCTCGACGATGCGGATCGTGTCGGGCTTGCCGGGCAGGCGGCCCCATTGCGAGATCCAGCGTTCGGGATCGGCGTCGATGATGGTGACGCGCGCGCCCTTGCTGGCCAGTTCCGAGGCCAGCAACAAGGCGGCGGTCGTCTTGCCTGCGCCCCCCTTGGGGTTCGCGAAAGCGATGACGGGCATGATGCACTCCTGCTCGATGGTGCGGTTTTTTCGTCATTCTGGCACGAACGGATAGCTAGCGGGTAGCTATCCGCTATGGCCGCGGTCTTGGCGCCAGACTGTTGCCGATCTGCCGGAAACAACTGAAATGCCTCGCTAGCTAACAGCTAGCTATCCGTTAGCTAGTGGAATGCTATCCGATAGCTATCCGGATATCCCAGAGCTACCCGATAGCTATCGGGTAGCCGGCTAGGACGGGTTTCCGTTGCGGCTTTGCCAGGTCGTGCAGAACTTCAGAAACAGCGCGTCGGGATTGCGCGGCACCGGCTTGCCGATGCGGCCCCACCAGGCGGCGAAGGTATCGGCCAGGTGGTGCACGTCCCAGCCCGGCGCAGCATCGCGCGCGGCATCGAAGCTGTCGGGCGACAGCCGTTGCAGGATCGCGCGGGCGTCGGCCTCGGCCTTGTCGCGGTTGCGGGGCATAGTGTTGCGGTTGATGAACGTCACCAGATCCGCCGTCTCGTCGTAGACGATCATGTAATCGGGCAGATAATCGCCCTCGATGATCGGCTTCATCTGGCGGCGGAACTCGCGCAAAGTGCCTTTCGATCCCGACTTGTGATGCAGCGTGGTCATCAGGAAGGCCCAGCTTTCGTCCTGGCCCACCGCCTTGCGCGCGATCTCGTAGATCCGCCGCTCGATGGGGCGGGACAGGC
Source organism: Oceaniovalibus guishaninsula JLT2003 (assembly GCF_000299575.1). Lineage (GTDB taxonomy): Bacteria > Pseudomonadota > Alphaproteobacteria > Rhodobacterales > Rhodobacteraceae > Palleronia > Palleronia guishaninsula. Next base: position 53,186 of record NZ_AMGO01000067.1, on the reverse strand, counting down.
GGAAATAGTCGCGATGCAGCGTCAGAACGTTCATCTCCTCGACCGAGCTGACGACCATGTCGCTCAGCTTCAGCTCTAGCGACTTGACCTTGCCGGTGCGGTCGTCGGTCTTCATCTTGGCGCCGTCGATCAGACCCATCCATTCGTCGGTGCGCGTGCCCTCGAACAGGATGTTGGTGCGAAAGCGCGTGCCGTCGATCCGGTCCAGACTGTCGCAAAGCGCGTCGTAATCGCGGCCGCCCACGCCGCGCTGGGTGAAGACCAGGAAGGCATAGGGGTCGATCAGGACGCGCTTCGAGATGGCGCGCCCTTCCTTCATGCCGGCGATCAGCTGGCTGATGGCATAGATGATGAGATCCTTGTCGTAGATCGTCGGCATGCCCTTGATGGACGGGCGGAACTCGATCCACTGGCCCTTCCATTCATAGCGGCGCGGATCGCGGTCGGGCTTCTTGGACAGAGAATAGAACGGGTGCTCCATCGAGGCGAGGTCGTCCTTCAGGATGACGTCGGTGATGTCGCAGACGAAAAGATCCCCCTGCGGATGCTTGATGGGCTTGAGGTGCTCGCTCATGGCGTTCTCCGGTTTTGCGCCGCTTCGCCCGCAAGGGCAGGGGTGTGTGCAAGTGTTCGGGAAACACACACACCCTGCCATTACCATTCGGGAATCACACACGGTTGGCAAGGAAAAACTCGGGATTTACACATGGAGTCGGCGGTTCGATCTCTGCCGGCAGGGATACAGAGCGACCGGAGGGTCGCCTGGATCGTGCGAAACCGAATCGGACCCCGCCGACAAAGCGAATCGGATTCGATCAGGGGACGAATCGGGATTTACACACGCAATTTCGGGATTCACACACGCCCGAGTCGGGATTCACACACGGGCAAGGTCGGAAATTGCCTTCCAACCCCTTGTCGCCCAAGGATTATTCGGAAGGTTCGGATCCCTAAACACTATATTCAAACACATAAAAACACCCGCAAAGTCGGGATGGCACGGAATGGACCATGAAACGATCCACCTTCGGACATGAAATCGGCCGATTCGGCTTGCAGGGAATGACAATCCGAATCGGCGGCGAAAAGGACGGATTTGCCGATTGGCCCGACATAGGGAACAGACATGGGGAACAGACACGGGGGGCGACCGGGATGGGCGCGGGGGATAGATCTGGCGCGGTCCTTTCCATAGAGGACGCACATCACCGGCCCTGGCGCCGGACGGACAGGCAGGGGACGCCATGAAAATCCTTGTGACCGGCGGATCGGGCTTCATCGGATCCGCCGTGGTGCATCTGGCCCGCGCGCGCGGCCACCGGATCGTCAATCTCGACGCGATGACCTATGCGGCCAGCCCTGCCAGCCTGGCGGATCTGCAAGGCGATCCCGATTACCGGTTCGAACAGGCCGATATTCGCGACCGTGCCGCGCTGGACCAGATATTCGCCGCCCATGCCCCCGATGCGGTGATGCATCTGGCTGCCGAAAGCCATGTGGACAGGTCCATCGACGGCCCCGCCGCCTTCGTCGAGACGAACGTGCTGGGCACGTTTCACCTGCTGGAGGCCGCGCGTGCCTGGTGGACCGGGGCAGGGCGCCCGGACGGCTTCCGCTTCCACCATATTTCCACCGACGAGGTGTTCGGATCGCTGGGCGAGACGGGCCGCTTCGACGAGACGACGCGCTACGATCCGCGGTCGCCCTATTCGGCCAGCAAGGCGGGCAGCGACCATCTGGTGCGCGCCTGGGGCGAAACCTATGGCCTGCCGGTGGTGCTGACCAATTGCTCGAACAATTACGGACCGCGGCAATTCCCCGAAAAGCTGATCCCGGTCACGATCCTGAACGCGCTGGCCGGCCGGAAGCTGCCGATCTACGGGGCGGGCGACAACGTGCGCGACTGGCTGCATGTCGAGGATCATGCCGACGCGCTGCTGACCGTGCTGACCCGCGCGGCCCCCGGCACCACCTATGCCATCGGCGGGCAGGCCGAAGCGCGCAATATCGACATCGTGCGCAAGCTTTGCGCCATCCTCGACGATCGCCGGCCTCAGGGCGCCCCTCACGCCGATCTCATCGAGCATGTGACCGACCGGCCCGGCCATGACCGCCGCTATGCCATCGACCCCGCGCGCATCCGCGACGAACTGGGCTGGCGGCCTTCGGTGACGCTGGACGAGGGGCTGGAACGGACGGTGGACTGGTATCTGGCCAACGAAGCCTGGTGGCGTCCGTTGCAGACGCGTCAGGGCGTGGGCGAACGGCTGGGCCGCGCCTCGTGAAGGTGCTGGTCTTCGGACGGACGGGACAGGTCGCGCGCGCGCTGATCGACCGAGGCCCCGGTCGCGGCATCGCGGTCGCGGCGCTGGGACGCGATGCCGCGGATCTGTCCGATCCCGCCGCCTGCGCCGCGCGGATCGCGCGAACGGATGCCGATGCCGTCGTCAACGCCGCCGCCTGGACGGCGGTGGACGCGGCCGAGGCGGACGAGGATGCCGCGCGCATCGTCAATGCCGACGCCCCCGCCGCGATGGCCCGCGCCTGCGCCGCGCGCGATCTGCCTTTCGTCCATATCTCGACCGATTACGTATTCGCGGGCACGGGCACCGATCCCTGGCGGCCCGATGATGCCACCGCCCCCGTCAATGCCTATGGCCGCACCAAGCGCGCGGGCGAGCAGGGCGTGCTGGAAGCCGGCGGTCGCGCGGTCGTCCTGCGCACGTCGTGGGTCTTTTCGGGGCAGGGGGCCAATTTCCTGACCACCATGCTGCGTCTGGCCCGGACCCGCGACGCGCTGGATGTGGTCGAGGATCAGGTGGGCGGCCCGACGCCCGCACCCGCCATTGCCGATGCCTGCCTGACCATCGCGGACCGCCTTGTGCGCAGGGAAGGGCAGGGGGGCATCCACCATCTGTCGGGCGCCCCCGATGTCAGCTGGGCGGATTTCGCCCGCGCGATCTTCGCCGTCAGCGGCGACCGGGTGGCCGTTACCGGCATTCCCACCGCCGCCTGGCCTACCCCCGCGCCGCGACCGGCCAATTCGCGGCTCGACTGTTCGGGTCTCGCCGCGGCTTTTGGGATCGGCCGGCCCGACTGGCGCGCGGTCCTTCCTTCCATGATCGAGGATGCAAGATGCGCACACGCAAGGGATTGATCCTGGCCGGCGGCACGGGGTCGCGGCTCTATCCGATCACGATGGGGCTGTCCAAGCAGCTGATGCCGATCTACGACAAGCCGATGATCTACTATCCGCTGTCGGTGCTGATGCTGGCCGGCATCCGCGAGATCGGGATCATCACCACCCCCGAGGATCAGGCCCAGTTCCGCCACCTGCTGGGGGACGGGTCGCAATGGGGCCTGTCGATCGCCTGGCTGGTGCAGCCGCGCCCCGAAGGTCTGGCGCAGGCCTATCTGGTGGGCGAAGATTTCCTCGACGGCGCACCCTCGGCGATGGTACTGGGCGACAACATCTTCTTCGGTCACGGCCTGCCCGAATTACTGGCGCGGGCGGGCGCGCGGGATGCGGGCGGCACCGTCTTCGGCTACCGCGTGGCCGATCCCGAACGCTATGGCGTGGTGGCGATGGACGGCGCGGGCCGCGTGACCGGCATCGTCGAGAAGCCCGACCGCCCGCCTTCGAACTATGCGGTGACGGGGCTTTACTTCCTCGACGGCACCGCGCCCGAACGCGCGCGCGCCGTCACGCCCTCGGCGCGCGGCGAACTCGAGATCACGACGCTGCTGGAAAGCTATCTGGCGGACGGTACGCTCAACGTCGAAAGGATGGGCCGCGGATTCGCCTGGCTCGATACCGGGACGCATGGCAGCCTGCTGGATGCGGGCAATTTCGTGCGCACGCTGCAATCGCGCCAGGGCATGCAGACCGGCTGCCCCGAGGAGATCGCCTATGACGCGGGCTGGATCGACCGGGCGGCGCTTCGGGCGCGGGCCGAGATGTTCGCCAAGAACGCCTATGGCACCTATCTGGCGGGATTGCTCGACGGATCCTGAGCGCTGTCAAATAATCCCGAAAGAACCTTTCGCGTTCTTCGGGCTTCCCATGCAATCGCGAAGCGCCATCCTAGGGCCCAACCGAACCAGCGGAGCGTTCCGATGTCGTCTTCCCGTTACTATGCCCCGACCGGGGGCCATCCGCCGCAGACCGATCTGCTGACCGACCGCGCGGTCTTCACCGAAAGCTATGCGGTTCTGCCCAAGGGCACGATGCGCGACATCGTCACCAGCTTCCTGCCTTTCTGGGACGATACCCGCCTGTGGATCCTGGCCCGTCCTATGACCGGCTTCGCCGAGACGTTCTCGCAATACATCATGGAAGTGCAGCCGGGCGGCGGATCGGACCGACCCGAAACCGACCCGGCGGCCGAGGGCGTGCTCTTCGTGGTCGAGGGCGGCTTCACCCTGACGATCGGTGGGCAGACCCACGATCTGGGCGAGGGCGGCTATGCCTATCTTCCCGCGGGGATGGACTGGACCTTGCGCAACCGCACCGGCGCGGTCGCCCGGTTTCACTGGATCCGCAAGGCCTATGAAGCCGTGGAAGGGTTGGACCGCCCCGATCCGCTGGTCCTGAACGAGGCCGACATCGCGCCGTCGGTCATGCCCGGCACCAACGGCGCCTGGGCCACGACGCGCTTCGTCGACCCGAACGACCTGCGCCACGACATGCATGTCACCATCGTCACCTTTCAGCCGGGCGGCGTCATCCCGTTCCTGGAAACGCATGTGATGGAACACGGGCTTTACGTGCTGGAAGGCAAGGCGGCCTATCGCCTGAACCGCGACTGGGTCGAGGTCGAGGCGGGCGATTTCATGTGGCTGCGCGGATTCTGCCCGCAGGCCTGCTATGCGGGCGGTCCGGGGCCGTTCCGCTACCTGCTTTACAAGGACGTGAACCGCCACGCGGCCTTTCTGGGGCGCTGATCCCCGTCAGTCCCGCGCGCCCATCCCCGCCGAGACCGACGCCGCTGCCGTCATCACCCGCACGGCAAGCGCTTCGGTCTTGTCGGGGGTCATCCGGCTGATCGGACCCGAGACGGACAGCCCGGCAATCACCTCCTGATGGGCGTTGCGGATGGGGGCGGCGATGCAGCGCATGCCCAGATTGCGCTCCTCGTCGTCAATGGCATAGCCGCGTTTGCGGATCGCTTCCAGATCGGCCAGCAGCGCATTCGGCTCGGTCAGGGTGCGCGGCGTATAGCGCGTCAGCCCCGCCGCGACGATCCGTTCCAGCCGCGGGGCGTCCATCGCGGCCATCAGAACCTTGCCGATCCCCGACGCATGCATCGCCGATCGCGTGCCGGGCGGAAAGAAGGCGCGGATCGGGGCGTGGGTCTCGACCTGGCTGACGAACAGCACCCGGTCGTCGCTGGCGATGCCCAGATTGGCGGTCTCGCCGCTTTGCTCCATCAGCCGGCGCAAGGCGGGGCGGCTGCGCTCGACCAGGCTGGTGCGGCGCAGGAAGGCCGATCCGATCAGGAAAGCGCCCGGTCCGACATGCCAGGTCTGCGCGGCCTCGTCCGCCTCGACGATGCCGTGGGCTTGCAGCGTCACCAGCACACGGTAGACCGTGGCCGGCACGTCGCCCGTTTCCTGCGCCAGGGCGGTCAGCGTCGCGCCGTCCATCCGCGACAGCGCCCGCAGGATGTCCATCGCCCGGTCCAGCGCCTTGATGGTGTTCTGCTCGGTCTTTTCGTCGAAGGCGCGGGGACGGCCGCGGGGGCGGCGGCCGGTCGGCTCCGGCGCGCCATTGTTCGGGGAATCCATAAGCTGCTGCCTCCGAAACCTGAAACTGCCCAAAGCCGAGTGAAAAACCCAAGGGTCTGGAAAGACTAGCCTATCCGCCGAGACTCGAAAACAAAAAACGTTTTCAAAAAAATATGCCCAAGGCGGCGGCGTCTGTAGGGTCGACCGGAACATATCCGACGGAGGATCCCATGAGCTTTCAGAACCCGGTCTTCATCCCCGGTCCGACCAACATGCCCGAGGCGATCCGCCAGGCCTGCTACATGCCGACGATCGACCACCGCTCGCCCGTCTTCGGCCGCATCCTGCATCCCTGCCTCGACGGTGTGCGCCGGGTGCTGAAATCGGAATCCGCCCATATCTTCATCTTCCCCTCGACCGGCACCGGCGGCTGGGAAACGGCGCTGACCAACACGCTGTCGCCCGGCGACACGGTGCTGGCCGCGCGCAACGGCATGTTCTCCCATCGCTGGATCGACATGTGCCAGCGCCACGGTCTGACCGTGCAGGTGATCGAGACGCCTTGGGGCGAAGGCATTCCCGCCGGCAAGATGGAGGAGGCGCTGCGCGCCGACAAGGACCGCGCGATCAAGGTCGTGCTGGCCACCCATAACGAGACGGCGACCGGTGTGAAGTCCGACATCGCCGCCGTCCGTCGCGCGCTCGATGCAGCAGGCCATCCCGCGATGCTGTTCGTGGACGGCGTCAGCTCGATCGCGTCGATGGATTTCCGCTTCGACGAATGGGGCGTGGACGTGGCCGTGACCGGCAGCCAGAAGGGCTTCATGCTGCCCGCGGGCCTGGCCATCGTCGGCTTCAGCGAAAAAGCGATGAACGCGGTCGAGACCGCCAGGCTGCCGCGCACCTTCTTCGACGTGCGCGACATGGCCAGGGGCTATGCCAACAACGCCTTCCCCTATACGCCCCCCGTCGGCCTGATGAACGGCCTCAAGCTGTCGCTTCAGATGATCGAGGACGAGGGACTGGAGAACGTCTTCGCCCGCCATCGCCGCATCGCGACGGGCGTGCGCCGCGCCGTCGATGCCTGGGGGCTGGAACTGTGCGCCGTATCGCCCGACGTGCAGTCCGACACCGTGTCGGCCATCCGCACGCCCGAAGGGTTCAACGCCACCGACATCGTCACCGTCGCCGCGCGCGACTATGGCATGGCCTTCGGCGTGGGCCTGGGCGAGGTCGCGGGCAAGGTCTTCCGCATCGGCCATCTGGGCAGCCTGACCGACGCGATGATGCTGTCGGGCCTCGGCACCGCCGAGATGGTGATGGTCGATCTGGGCCTGCCCATCAAGCTGGGCTCGGGCGTGGCCGCGGCGCAGGACGTCTATCGCCGCGGCGGCGAAGCCAGGAAGGCGGCCGCGTGATGAAGGACGCGGAGATGCAGATCCCCACCTATGACGACATGCTGGCGGCGCATGAGCGGATCAAGCCGTACATCCGCCGCACGCCGATCCGCACCTCGGATTACCTGAACGAGCTGACCGGCGCGCAGCTGTTCTTCAAGTGCGAGAACTTTCAGGAGCCGGGCGCCTTCAAGGTGCGCGGCGCCTCTAACGCGGTCTTCGGTCTGAGCGAGGAGCAGGCGAAGCTGGGCGTGGCCACCCATTCCAGCGGCAACCATGCTTCGTGTCTCAGCTATGCCGCGATGCGCCGCGGCATCCCTTGCAACGTGGTGATGCCGCGCACGGCGCCGCAGGCCAAGAAGGACACGGTCGCGCGCTATGGCGGCAGGATCACCGAATGCGATCCCTCGACCAGCTCGCGCGAGGCGACCTTCGCCAAGGTGCAGGCCGAGACGGGTGGCGACTTCGTCCACCCCTATAACGATCCGCGCGTCATCGCCGGGCAGGGCACCTGCGCCAAGGAGATGATCGAGCAGACCGATGGCCTCGACATTGTCGTGGCTCCCATCGGCGGCGGCGGCATGATTTCAGGCACCTGCCTGACGCTGTCGACGCTGGCTCCCGAAACGCAGGTCATCGCTGCCGAACCCGAGCAGGCCGACGACGCCTATCGCAGCTTCAAGACCGGTCACATCATCGCCGACGACGCACCCAAGACCATCGCCGATGGCCTGCTGGTGCCGCTGAAGGACCTGACCTGGCATTTCGTCAGCAATCACGTCACCGAGATCTTCACCGCCTCCGAGCAGGAGATCATCGACGCCATGAAGCTGACATGGAAGCACCTGCGCATCGTGATGGAGCCCAGCTGCGCCGTGCCGCTGGCGGTCATCCTCAAGAACCCCGAAATCTTCGCAGGCCGCCGCGTCGGCGTCGTCGTCACCGGCGGCAATGTCGACCTCGACAAGCTGCCCTGGATGCAGAAATGAAGGACACGAACATGAAAGACATGGATTATTCGGATCTGGATGTCGGCTTCGACGTTCCCGCGATCCCCGGCATGGACGAGGCCGACATCCAGACGCCGTGCCTGATCCTCGATCTGGACGCGCTGGAGCGCAACATCAAGAAGATGGGCGACTATGCCAAGGCCCACGGCATGCGCCACCGCAGCCACGGCAAGATGCACAAGTCCGTGGACGTGCAGAAGTTGCAGGAGGAACTGGGCGGTTCGGTCGGCGTCTGCTGCCAGAAGGTCTCCGAGGCCGAGGTTTTCGTGCGCGGCGGCATCAAGGACGTGCTGGTCTCCAACCAGGTCCGCGATCCCAAGAAGATCGACCGGCTGGCCGCGCTGCCCAAGCTGGGCTCGAAGATCACCGTCTGCATCGACGACGTGGCCAACGTGGCGGATCTGTCTGCGGCGGCGGTGAAGCACGGCACCACGATCCATTGCTTCATCGAGATCGATTGTGGCGCGGGACGCTGCGGCGTGACGACGACGCCCGCCGTGGTCGAGATCGCAAAGGCCATCGACGCGGCCGAGGGGCTGAAGTTCACCGGCATCCAGGCCTATCAGGGCGCGATGCAGCACATCGACAGCTATGACGAGCGCAAGGCCAAGATCGACGCGGCCGTGGCGCAGGTGAAGGATGCCGTGGACGCGCTGACCGACGAGGGCCTCAAGCCCGAATTCGTCTCGGGCGGCGGCACCGGCAGCTATTACTTCGAAAGCAATTCCGGCGTCTACAACGAGCTTCAGTGCGGATCCTATGCCTTCATGGATGCCGATTACGGCCGCATCCACGACAAGGACGGCAAGCGCATCGACCAGGGCGAATGGGAAAACGCGCTGTTCATCCTGACCAGCGTCATGTCCCACGCCAAGTCCGACAAGGCCATCGTCGATGCCGGCCTCAAGGCGCAGTCGGTCGATAGCGGCCTGCCCTTCGTCTACGGGCGCGACGACGTACAATACGTCAAGTGCTCGGACGAACACGGCGTGGTCGCCGATCCCCAGGGCGTGCTGAAGGTCAACGACAAGCTGCGTCTGGTGCCGGGTCACTGCGATCCGACCTGCAACGTGCACGACTGGTATGTCGGCGTGCGGAACGGAAAGGTGGAAACGCTCTGGCCGGTCTCGGCCCGCGGCAAGGCGTACTGAGCGCGTCCACTTCAAGGCAGGCGCCCCCGATCCTCGGGAGGAGGCCCCGAAAGGGGCGGGGGCGCCTGCGCCATTAAAAAGGAACCGCCATGATCATCGTTCCCGAAGCCGCGATCGCCAACCTCGTCACGCCCGAAGCCAGCTTTGCGGCGGTCGAGAAGGTCTTTGCGTCGATGGCCGCGAAATCCGCCTACAACTTTCCGGTCATCCGCGAGGCGATCGGCCATGCCGACGCGCTTTACGGCTTCAAGTCGGGGTTCGATCGCGCGGCGCTGAACCTGGGGCTGAAATCGGGCGGCTACTGGCCGGGCAACGCGGACAAGGGGCTGACGAACCACCAGTCCACCGTGTTCCTCTTCGACGCCGATACCGGGCGCTGCCGGGCCGTGGTGGGCGGCAACCTGCTGACCGCGCTGCGCACCGCCGCCGCCGCCGCCGTCAGCGTGGCGCATCTGGCGCGGCGCGACGCCAAGGTTCTGGGCATCGTCGGCGCGGGCCATCAGGCCGCGTTCCAGTTGCGCGCCGTGGCCGCGCAGCGCCCGTTCGAGCGCGTCGTCGCCTGGAACCGCTCGCCCGAAAAGCTGTCGGGGTTGCGCGAGGTCGCCGAAGGGCTGGGCCTGGCGTTCGAGACGGTCAGCCTCGACGATCTGGGCGCGCAGGCGGACGTGATCGTGACCATCACCTCCAGCTTCGACGCGATCCTGGGCGCGGATCAGGTCCGCCCCGGCACGCATCTGGCCTGCATGGGCACCGACACCAAGGGCAAGCAGGAGGTCGACGCCGCCCTGCTGGGCCGCGCCACCGTCTTCACCGACGAGATCGCCCAATCGACCACCATCGGCGAGGCGCAGCACGCCATCGCCGACCTGACCCTGCGCCTGGAAGACATCGTCGAACTGGGCGCCGTCATCAACGGCGATCACCCCGGCCGCAGCTCGGACGACGAGATCACGCTGTTCGACGGCACCGGCGTGGGCCTTCAGGATCTGGCCGTGGCCGCGGCGGTCGTCGATCTGGCCGTGGAACGCGGCGTCGCCACCGAGGTGGAGTTCTAGTCTTGATGAGCCTGCGCGTCGCCATCAACGGCTTCGGCCGCATCGGGCGCACCGTGCTGCGCGCGCTGGCGACGGCGCGCAAGGACGCGGGCGTGGATGTCGTCGCGATCAACGACATCGCGCCGCTGGATGTCTGCGCGTATCTGTTCGAATTCGACAGCGTGTTCGGCCCCTTTCCGGGCCGGGTCGAAACCGGCGCCGGCAGCCTGATCGTCGATGGCCGCACCATTCCCTTCCACCGTGCCGGATCGCTGGCCGATCTCGATCTGTCGGGCGTCGGCGTGGTGCTGGAATGCACCGGCCATGCCGGCACGCGCGACGTGGCCGAACTGGGGCTAGCGGCGGGTGCGGCGCGCGTCCTGATCTCGGGCCCGTCCGATGCCGCCGATGTCACGGTCGTGCCGGGCGCCAACGACGCCGTGCTGGATACGCAACGCATCGTATCGGCCGCGTCCTGCACCACCAACGCGCTGGCGCCGCTGCTGCGCCTGCTGGAGGATGCGTTCGGCGTGGAAAGCGGCCACATGACCACCATCCATTGCTATACCGGCAGCCAGCCCACCATCGACGCGCCCAGGGGCGACGCCGCGCGCAGCCGGGCCGCCGCGCTGTCGATGGTCCCCACCGGCACCAGTGCCGGGCGGCTGATCGACACGGTGCTGCCCGATCTGGCGGGCCGGGTCACGGCGCGCGCGGTGCGGGTGCCGGTGCCCAGCGTCTCGGCGGTGGATCTGACGGTGCGCCTGCGCGACCGGGCGGATTTCGACGCGCGGCTGCGCGCGGCCGTCGATGCGTCCCCGGTGATGGGCCGCACGGCGCGGCCGCTGGTCTCGACCGACCTGCGGGGCCGGCCGGAATCGCTGGTTCTGGCCGAATCCGAGACGGTGCACGGACGCGATTTCACCCGCCTGTTCGGTTGGTATGACAACGAATGGGGATTTTCCAATAGGATGATCGACATGGCGCTGCGCATGGGCGCCGTGCCGCAGGGAGGATTATGAATGTCGCTGGATGACACCAAGAAGACCGCCGAGAAGCAGGCGGCGCTGAACTATCACGAATTTCCCCGCCCCGGTAAGCTGGAAATCCGGGCGACCAAGCCGATGGCCACGGGCCGCGACCTGTCCCGCGCCTATTCACCCGGCGTCGCCGATGCCTGCCTCGAGATCGAGAAGAACGCCAAGGACGCCTTTCGCTATACCGCCAAGGGCAATCTGGTGGCCGTCATCTCGAACGGCACGGCGGTGCTGGGTCTGGGCGATATCGGTGCGCAGGCCTCCAAGCCGGTGATGGAGGGCAAGGCGGTCCTGTTCAAGAAGTTCGCCGGCATCGACTGCTTCGACATCGAGGTGAACGAGACCGATCCCGAACGTCTGGCCGATCTCGTCTGCCGGCTGGAGCCGACCTTCGGCGCCGTCAACCTCGAAGACATCAAGGCGCCCGACTGCTTCATCGTCGAACGCCTCTGCCGCGAGCGGATGGGCATTCCGGTCTTTCACGACGACCAGCACGGCACCGCCATCGTCGCCGCCGCCGCCGCCACCAACGCCCTGCGCGTGGCCGGCAAGCGGTTCGAGGATATCAAGGTGGTAGCGCTAGGGGCAGGGGCCGCCGGCATTGCCTGCCTCAAGATGTTGATGGTGATGGGGGTCCAGAAGGACAATATCACCATGCTGGACAGCAAGGGCGTCGTGCATGACCAGCGCAACAACCTGACCCCCGAAAAGGCCGAATTCGCCCGCGCCACCGAGATGCGCACCACCTCGGACGCGATGGAGGGGGCGGATCTGTTCCTGGGCGTGTCGGGCCCCGGCCTGCTGACGCAGGACATGGTCCGCAAGATGGCGGCGCATCCGATCATCTTCGCGCTGGCCAACCCCACCCCCGAGATCATGCCGGAACTGGCGCGCGAAGCCTCGCCCGACGCGCTGATCGCCACCGGCCGGTCGGACTATCCCAACCAGGTCAACAACGTCCTGTGCTTCCCGTTCATCTTCCGCGGCGCGCTCGATGTGGGGGCGACGCAGATCAACGACGAGATGAAGGTCGCCTGCGTCGAGGCCATCGCCGGGCTGGCCCGCGCCACCGCCAGCGCCGAGCTGGGCGCGGCCTATCAGGGCGAGCGGCTCAGCTTCGGTCCCGAATACCTGATCCCCAAGCCCTTCGATCCGCGCCTTCTGCCGACCGTGGCCGTCGCGGTGGCCAAGGCCGCGATGGAAAGCGGCGTGGCGACGCGGCAGCTCGACCTCGAGGAATACGCGCGCGGGCTGCAAGGCCAGGTCTATCGCTCGGCGCTGGTGATGCGCCCGGTGCTGATCGCCGCGCGGCAGGCCAAGCGGCGCATCGTCTTCGCCGAAGGCGAGGAACCGCGCGTGCTGCGCGCCGCGCAGGCCATCAACGACGAGGGCGTCGGCCGTCCCGTGCTGATCGGCCGACCCGAAGTGGTCGAGGCCCGGATCGAGCGCGAGGGCCTGTCGCTGGTCGCGGGTCAGGATTTCGAACTGGTCAATCCCGAAAGCGACACGCGTTATCGCGATTACTGGACGACCTATCACGGCATCATGGACCGGCGCGGCGTGACGCCCGATCTGGCGCGCGCGATCCTGCGCACCAACACCACCGCCATCGCCGGCGTGATGGTCCAGCGCGGCGAGGCCGACAGCATGATCTGCGGCACGGTCGGGCAGTATCTGTGGCATCTGGACTATATCCGGCAGGTGCTGGCCAACGACGACCTGCATCCCGTGGGCGCGCTGTCGCTGGTGCTGCTGGACAAGGGGCCGCTGTTCGTCGCCGACACCCATGTCAACGCCGAACCCTCGCCCGACGACGTGGCCCAGACCATGGTGGCGGCCGCGCGCCATGTGCGCCGCTTCGGGATCGAGCCCAAGCTCGCGCTCTGTTCGGGGTCGCAGTTCGGCAACCTCGACAGCCGCTCGGGCCGGGTCGCGCGCGGCGCGCTGGCGATCCTCGACACCTTGTCGCCCGATTTCGAATACGAAGGCGAGATGCATACCGACGCCGCCCTCGATCCCGAATTGCGCGAACGGCTGATGCCGGGCAACCGCCTGACGGGCCGCGCCAACGTGCTGGTCTATACCAATACCGACGCTGCGGGGGCCGCGCGCAACCTGCTGAAATCGGTGGCCGACGGGCTGGAGGTCGGGCCGATCCTGATGGGCATGGGCAACCGTGCGCATATCGTCACCCCCGGCGTCACGGTGCGGGGACTTCTGAACATCGCCGCACTCGCCGGAATGCCGGTGGCGAGCTACGGCTGAGACATCAACAGGGACATGAGGGAGGAAACCAAGAAATGTCAGTGACCTACGATGAAACCACGCCGTATAACGATCCGGTGAACGAACGGATCGCGGCGCCGAAACTCTTCACGCTCGGGTTGCAGCACGTGCTGGTGATGTATGCCGGCGCCATCGCCGTGCCGCTGATCGTCGGGCGCGTCTTGGGGCTTGCGCCCGTCGATGTGGCCTTCCTGATCTCGGCCGACCTCTTCGTCTGCGGGGTTGTCACCATCATCCAGTCGCTGGGCGCCTCCAAGTGGTATCGGCGTCAAGCTGCCGGTGATGATGGGCGTGACCTTCGCCTCCGTCGGCCCGATGGTGTCGATCGCGGCGTCCAATCCCGGTGCCGAAGGCGCGCGCATGATCTTCGGCGCGATCATCGGCGCGGGCATCATCGCCATGCTGATCGCGCCCCTGGTCAGCCGCATGCTGCGGTTCTTTCCGCCGGTCGTGACCGGAACGATCATCCTGGTCATCGGCGTCACGCTGATGCGGATCGGCATCAACTGGATCTTCGGCCTGCCCGTCGGTCCCACCGCGCCCAAGCTGGTCGATCCCCAGCACGCCGCTTGGCTGGAACAGGTTCGTGCGTTGACCGACGCGCCCGCCATTCCCGGCGGCCTGGCGCTGGCCCCCTCGGCCGAGAATCCGGCCTATGCGACCGTGCAGAACATGACCATCTCGGGCATCGTGCTGCTGACGATCATCCTGGTGATGAAGTTCGCGCGCGGCTTCTGGGCCAATATCTCGGTGCTGTGCGGCATCGTGGTGGGTGGTCTGCTGGCCGGTTTCCTGGGTCTGATGCACTTCGACCACGTGGACGAGGCGAAGTGGTTCGCGCTGATCGCGCCCTTCCACTTCGGATTGCCGATCTTCGATCCGATCATGATCCTGACCATGACGCTGGTGATGATCGTGGTGATGATCGAATCGACCGGCATGTTCCTGGCGCTGTCGGAAATGTGCGGCAAGAAGCTGGAGCGGCCGTCGCTGTCGGCGGGGCTGCGCACCGACGGTCTGGGCACGCTGATCGGCGGCATATTCAACACCTTCCCCTACACCTCGTTCAGCCAGAACGTGGGCCTTGTCGGCGTGACCGGCATCCGGTCGCGCTATGTCTGCGTGATGGGCGGTGCGATCATGATCGTGCTGGGCCTGACGCCCAAGATGGGCGCGCTGGTCGAGGCGCTGCCGGTGGCGGTGCTGGGCGGCGCGGGTCTGGTGATGTTCGGGATGGTCGCGGCCACGGGCGTACGCATCCTGGGCGGCGTGGACTTCAAGGTGAACCGCTATAACGGCCTGATCGTCGCGATCTCGCTCGGCATGGGGATGATCCCGCTGATCGCGCCGGACTTCGTAATGCACCTGCCCCATTCGATCCATCCGCTGATCGACAGCGGCATCCTGCTGGCCTCGATCTCGGCGGTGCTGCTCAACGCCGTCTTCAACGGCACCTCGCGCGCCGAGGCCGAGGCCGAGGCGCGTCGGGCGGCCATGGCGTCGGACGGCGGCCACTGACCTGACGACGGATCCGGCGGCATCCCCGCCGGACCCCCATTTTCCGGGCGGTGCCATTCCGGCGCCGCCCGTTCCCGTTCGGAGAGACGACATGCTGCTGGGTCTGGCACTGCTTTACGTGGGCGTGGTCCTCTACATCAACGGTCTGTGGATGATGGACCGGATCGAGGATCGCGAGATCGTCCTCGTCAACCTGGCCGCGGCCTTCGTCACGCTGGTCGTGGCGCTGTCCTCGGCGCTGGGGTTCGGGGCGGACATGGCGGCGGTGAAATCGGCGGCGCTGACGCTGCTGTTCAGCACCACCTATCTGTGGGTCGCGGTGAACCGGATCATCGGCGCCGACGGGCGGGGGCTGGGCTGGTTCAGCCTGCTGGTGGCCATCACCGTCGTGCCCGTCGCCGTCCAGAGCCTGTTGGCCGCCCACGACCTGCGCAGCGTCTGGCTGGGCCTCAATTGGGCGGTCTGGGCGGTGCTCTGGGCGATGTATTTCGCGCTTCTGGCGCTGCATGTCCCGATCCGGCGCGCCACCGCCTGGGTCACGCTGCTGTCGGGCATCTTCACCGGCTGGCTGCCGGGCCTGCTGCTGCTGAACGGCGCGCTTTAGGGCGCGCGCACCGTCCAGGGATCGGCCAGCTTGTGTTCTTCCAGATTGGCGCCCGTGCCGATCCGGTCCACCACCGCGAAAAGGCCGGGATCGGCCAGCGGGCAAAGCACCCCGTGCCAGACGCCCCGGTGCAGGTTGACCGCCTGTCCGGGGCCGGCAAGGAAGGCCACCGGCGTGCCGGGCGTGCCGTCCTCGTCGGGGGCGGCGATCACCAGCCAGGGATTTTCGTGCATCGGCATGAAGGCCTGGCTCCCTTCGGGGTGCCGTTCCAGCAGATCCAGCCGATAGGGCAGGGCGCGGGCCTGCGCCTGAAAGATGCTGATGCCCGCGCGTCCGTCGGCGAAATCCAGCCGCGCGCGGTCGTGAAAGCGCCCGCACATGCCTTCGTTGATCAGCCTGTCGGGCGCGCCCGCGGCTTCCAGAACGTCGCCGAAGGGGGCGAAGGACGCGGCGTCCAGCGGGCGGGCGATAAGGGTGCGGTTCATGGCATCATGTCCTTCAGACGCAGTTCGGCGATGCGTTCCACCTGCGCGCAGGCGGCGGCGAATTCGGTGTCGCGGTCGTTGTCGATGCGCCGCTCGAACGCGGCCAGGATGCCCGGCTTGTCGTTGTCGCGCACCGCGATGATGAACGGGAATCCGTGCTTGGCGACATAGGCGTCGTTCAGCCGGGTGAAGGTGCTGCGTTCCTCGTCGGTCAGCGCGTCCAGCCCCGCCCCCGCCTGTTCGGACGTCGATTCCGCCGTCAGCTGCCTGGCCGCCGCCAGCTTGCCCGCCAGGTCGGGGTGGGCGGTCAGAACGCCCAGGCGTTCCTCGTCGGTGGCGCTGCGAAAGACGCGGACCAGCGCGTTGTGCATGCCCGCTGCGGTGTCGTGGGCCGGTCCCAGTTCCAGGCCATGGGCGCGCTCGGCGATCCAGGGGCTGTGCTCGAACACGCCGCCGAAGCGCGCGACGAAGGTGTCGCGGTCCATCGCGCTCGGCCGTTCGCGGCGCTTGTGGGGATGGGTCCGCGCCCAGTGATCGGCGATCTGCTCGCGCGTGGCGAACCATACGCCCTCCTGCGCGCGCACATGGTCGAGGAAGCGTCGCAGCGCCAGCGCCCGGCCCGGACGGCCCACCAGCCGGCAATGCAGCCCCACCGACAGCATCCGCCCGCCTTCTTCGTGCAGGCAGTCGAAACTGTCGCGCAGGTAGCAAAGGAACTGGTCGCCCGAATTGAAGCCCTGCGGCGTGGCGAAGCGCATGTCGTTGCAATCCAGCGTATAGGGCACGATCAGCTGGTCGCGGTCGCCGAATTCCGTCCAGTAGGGCAGATCGTCGGCATAGGCGTCCGCGACATAGGCGAATTGCCCCGTTTCGGCGGCCAGGCGGATCGTGCGTTCGGACGACCGGCCGGTATACCAGCCGCGTGGGGCGCGGCCCGTCACTTGCGTATGCAGGCGGATCGCCTCGGCGATGGCCGCGCGTTCCTCGTCCTCGGGCATGTCCTTGTGCTCGATCCATTTCAGGCCGTGGCTGGCGATCTCCCAGTCCGCCTCTTTCATCGCAGCGACCTGGGCGGGGCTGCGCGCCAGCGCGGTGGCCACGCCATAGACGGTGACGGGCAGGTCGCGCAGCATCCGGTGCAGCCGCCAGAACCCGGCACGCGCCCCGTATTCATAGATGGATTCCATGTTGGCGTTCCGTTGTCCCGGCCAGGCTGCCGCGCCCACGATCTCGGACAGGAACGCCTCGGACGCGGCGTCGCCGTGCAGGATGTTGTTCTCGCCGCCCTCTTCGTAGTTCAGCACGATCTGCACGGCCGTGCGCGCGCCGCCGGGCCAGTGCGGATCGGGCGGATTGGCACCATAGCCGTGCATGTCGCGGGAATAGCGCATCGAACCCTCCTCATTTTGCGTTGCCGGATATACCCGAAAGACGCCCGCTTCTTTCAAGAAAAACGAGAAGCAGCCTCGGGCAACGAAGGCTGTCGTTTTCCGCCGCCATCCCTATTCTTCGGGACGATCGGCAAAAGGGACGCGTCATGGCAGGATACCTCACCACGCATGTTCTGGACACGGCGCGCGGTTGCCCCGCCGAAGGACTGGAAATCGCGCTTTACCGGATCAAGGGCGAAACGCGCCGGCATCTGGTCACGATGACCACCAACGCGGACGGGCGCACCGACGCCCCCATCCTGAGCCAGGACGATTTCGCCGCCGGCACCTACGAACTGGTGTTCCAGGCCGGGGCCTATCTGGACCGGACCGGCACGCCGCCCGAAAACCCGCGGTTCCTCGATGCCGTGCCGCTGCGCTTCGGCATGTCGCAGGCGTCGCATTACCATGTGCCGCTGCTGCTGTCGCCTTTCGGCTATTCCACCTATCGCGGCAGCTGATCCGGCCCCGATCCGGTCTCTTTCAGGGCGGTGCCGATCCGCGCGATCATGAAATCCATGAACAATCGCGTCTTGGGATCCTGATGGCGGCGATGGGTGTAAAGGCATGCCATCTGCACGGGCAGGGGGGGCGTGTCCTCGGCCACCGCCACCAGCCGCCCCGCGCGCAGATGCGCCGCCACCTCGAAGACGGGCTTGAGCGCGATGCCGTGCCCGGCCAGCGCCCAGTCGGTCAGCACGTCGCCGTCGTCGGTCTCGAACCGGCCCGATACGGCGAACTTGCGCGGACCTTCGGAGGTGCGCAATTCCCACTGGAACTCGGCCGCGCCCGGAAAGCGCAGATTCAGGCAATTGTGCCGTCCCCCCGCGATGTCGTGGCCGGTGCGCGGCATGCCGCAGCGCGCCACGTAATCGGGACTGGCGCACAGCACCCGGCGGCATTCGGCGATATTGCGGATGCGCATGTCGCTGTCTTCGGGCCGGCCCAGGAAGAACGCCACGTCCAGCCCTTCGGTCGTCAGGTCGATCCGCCGGTCGCTGAGCCGCAGGCGCAGGGTGATCAGCGGATAGGTTTCGGCGAAGGCGGGGATCTGCGGCGCGATCAGCCGCCGCCCCAGCCCCAGCGGCGCCGCGACGAACAGCGTGCCGCGCGGATTTTCGGTGGCGTCCACCACCGCCGCCTCGGCCGCGTCGACCGATGCCAGCACCGCGCAGGCCCCTTCGTAGAACAGATGCCCGTGCTCGGTCGCGTTCAGGCTGCGGGTCGTGCGCTGGAACAGCCGCACCCCCAGATGCCCCTCCAATTGCGAGATCCGCGCCGACGCGACGGCGGGCGAAATCCGCTGGTCGCGGGCCGCCGCCGACATGCTGCCCAACTCGAAGACGCGCACGAAGGTCCTGACATTGTCGAGGTAGGACATTATTCGGACTTTTTTGACGCTGCTTGGTCAAGCACCAGCCTACCGGGATAATCAACCCTGCGATAGCCTGGACGCATAGCTCAAATCGGATTCGGGAGGAGTCCTCGATGTATGACGTCGCCATCCTGTGGGATTGGTTCGCCTTCGCGGTGCGCTGGTTGCATGTCATCACCGCGATAGCCTGGATCGGCTCGTCGTTCTATTTCGTCGCCCTGGACCTGGGGCTGAACCGCAATATCAAGGGGCCCGCCGACGGCGAGGAATGGCAGGTCCACGGCGGGGGTTTCTATCACATCCAGAAATACCTCGTCGCCCCCGAGACGATGCCCGAGCATCTGACCTGGTTCAAATGGGAAAGCTACGCCACGTGGCTGTCGGGCGCGGCGCTGCTGATGATCGTCTACTGGGCCGGGGCGGAACTGTTCCTGATCGACCCCGAAAAGGCCGATCTGGCGCTGTGGCAGGCTATCCTGATCTCGGCGGGCTTCATCGCGGTGGGCTGGCTCGGCTACGACTATCTGTGCCGTTCGCCGCTCAGGGAATATCCGACTGCGGTGATGCTGGTGCTGTTTCTCGGCATCGTGGTGGTGTCCTGGGCGCTGAACCACATCTTCACGGGCCGCGCGGCGCTGCTGCATCTGGGGGCGATGACCGCCACGATCATGACGGCGAACGTGTTCTTCGTCATCATGCCGAACCAGCGCATCGTGGTCGACGACCTCAAGGCCGGCCGCAAGCCCGATCCGAAATACGGCAAGATCGCCAAGCTGCGCAGCACGCACAACAACTATCTGACGCTGCCGGTTCTGTTCCTGATGCTGTCCAACCACTATCCGCTGGCCTTCGGCACCGAATATAGCTGGATCATCGCGGCGCTGGTCTTCCTGATCGGGGTCAGCATCCGGCACTATTTCAACACCATGCACATGCGCCAGAAGGTGCCGACCTGGACCTGGGCCGTCACGGCGGTGCTGTTCATCTCGCTGGCGTGGCTGTCCACCGCCAACACCTGGGACGGCGATTTCGGCGCGCTCGAGGCCAAGCCGCTGACCCCGCACGAACAGGAATATGCCGCCGCCGCCGGTTTCGCCGACGCCGCCGACGTGGTGATGGGCCGCTGTTCGATGTGCCATGCCCGCGAACCCGTCTGGGAGGGCGTCCGCTGGGCCCCCAAGGGCGTCTATCTCGAGACCCCCGCCGACATCGCCCGCGAGGCGCGCCAGATCTACCTCCAGGCGGGTGTCAGCCACGCCATGCCGCCGGCCAACATCACCGGCATGACCGACGCGGACCGCGAGACGATCGCCGACTGGTTCCAGGGCGTCAACGAAGGCCGGATCGCGGGTCTCGTCCGCTGATCCCGGCCCTGTCCGGCGGCGCGTCGAAAAGCCGACGCGCCGTCGCCCTGCCGCAGGATTGCGGCGCCCGATCTGCGGCCCCCGGCCCTCTGCCACAGGGGCACGGGCGCCCGTCCGCCCCGGCGATTGCGCGACAATCCCGTCCGGCGATTTCCAGAACCCTTCACTTTTTTCGGAACCGGATCCCCGGTGCCGGTCCTGTCCTGACAGCACGATCTTCGTCGTTCCGTTTCGTATTGCCCGCTCCAGCCGAGGAGATGACACTATGAACCGCACCCCGTTCCTTTCATTCCCCGCCACTTCCGTTCACGCGGCCTTTCTGGCGGCCTTGCTCGGCCTGTCGCCGGCCTCGGCCCAGCAGGATCAGGGCAGCCAGCAAAATCAGGGAAGCGCCGCGTCGCAAGGCGGTTCCGGGCAGGATCAGGGCGGTCCGGCCCCCCAGGACGGACAGGATGCCGACCCGTCGAACGACACCGAAACGACGGTGCGGACGCCCGCCGACGGCCCCTCCTTCGTGGCGGTGCTGGATTTTACCGTCGAACTCGGGGCCGACATCGATCCCGTCGCGGCCGTGACCCAGATGGCCCAGTCCGAACATCTGGCCCGTCTCGACACCGATCCCGATCTGGCCATCGGCACCAGCGGCAAGCTCGTCTTCCAGGATCCGGCCGATTACGCGACCTGGCTTCAGGAAGAGGCGGATACCTTCTTCGGGCCGGTGGGCGGGCTCGAGGCGGTGAATCTGAACGCGCTGGTCTTCCGCCCGGACCTGCTGAGCATCAGCGATCCCGAGGCGCTTCTGGCGGGGCTCGAAAACCTGTCGATCCGCTATGTCAACATGGGCAACCGCTCGGACGGGGATGCGGATATCGACGCCGTGACCGTGGTCTGCACGGGACGCGGGGCCGACTGCAAGCCAAGCAACTGACACGAGGAGGCGCGGATGGAACGAGCGACATTCCTCGGACGCGGCGGGGCCGCCGGTCTGGCATCGGCCGCAATGCTTCTCGGCGCCTGCGCCGAAACAGGGACGACCGTGCTGCCGCCCTATCAGCTTGCGAACGGGCGGATGCTGCAGGACGTCGTGTCGGTCGCCTCCGATCCGTCGGGCGGCGCGCCGGTCATCACGTCGCTGACGACGTTCGATGTCGGCGCGTCCGAAGGGGTGCGGGTGATCGCGCGGGATACGGCATCCTCGCCGGGCGTCGGACAATCGCTTGCGAAGGGCCTGGGCAGCGCCGCGATCTCCACCGCGGCCATCGTGGTCGCCGCGGAGGTGGCCAACAACAACGACGACAGGGGCACCACCGTCAACGCCAGCTATGCGACATCGGGAAACACGGCCACGGGCGGCGGGGATGCGGGCGATATCGACGCGCTTACCGTGGGATGCACGGGACGGAACCCGAACTGCACCCCCAGCAACTGAGACCGGGCAGGCGCCGTCCCGCCCGCCGCGACGGATTTCCGCCGATCCGGCGAATCCCTGAAAACCCCTGTCCCGACGCCGCGAATCGCCACGCCGCCGCATTGGGATCGCAGCCCATCGGCAGGAAATGGCCCTCCCGGCGCGGTTTGGCGTCAACGGTGTTGTCGGAAGGGGTCCGCTGGTCCACATTGAAGCGACAATGTCCAGCAGGCCCAGCATGATCGACGTCCCGTTCCGTACGGACCCTTGCGGCGAAGCGAGGCCGTAAACCATTCGTTAAGGTCCCGAGAGTAGCTCTGACAGCGATCTCGGATCATGCAGACGTTCCTGGAAAACTGAGACTCCCCGCTTTTCACGGAGGTTCGATGTCGGCCCTGAATCCAACGCGCGCGGAACTTCTGCGTACCTTCGCCCTCGACACGCGGCTTGTGCGCGGTTCGGGATGCCACCTGTTCGACGATCAGGGGCGGCAATATCTGGACTTCCTATCGCAATACGGTGCGCTGCCGTTCGGCCACAACCATCCCCGGCTCTGGTCCGGCCTGATGGCCGCGCAGCACGACGAGCTGCCATCGCTGGTCCAGCCCCTGCACGCGGTCGAGGCCGAGCGTCTGGCCCAGCGTCTGGCCGACATCGCGCCCGGCGATCTGGGCATCACCACGCTGACCAACAGCGGCGCCGAAACGGTCGAGGCGGCGATCAAGCTGGCGCGCGTGCGCACCGGCCGGACCGAAATCCTGTCCACCTCCAACAGCTTTCACGGCAAGACGCTGGGCGCGCTGTCGGCGACCGGCAAGCCGCTCTATCAAAAGGGGTTCGCGGCCCCCGCGCCCGGCTTCGGCTATCTGCCTTACGGCGATCTCGACGCGCTGCGCGCCCGGCTCGAAGCGGGCGCCGACCGTCTGGCGGCCTTCATCGTCGAACCGATCCAGGGCGAGGGCGGCGTCGTCCGTCCGCCCGAAGGCTATATCGACGGCGCGATCGCGCTGTGCCGGTCCCATGGCGTGCTGACGATCCTGGACGAGATCCAGACGGGTCTGGGGCGCACCGGCGCGCTGTTCGCCTGTTCGCGCGGCCGCGAAGTGCCCGACATGCTGCTGCTGTCCAAGGCGCTCGGCGGCGGGATGATGGCGATCGGGGCCTGCATCGTGCGCCCGTCCGTCTGGGACGACCGGTTCGGCCGCCTGCACAGCTCGACCTTCGCCAACAACAACCTGGCCTGCCGCGCGGCGAACGTCACGCTCGACCTGCTGCTGGAAGACGACGGCGCGCTGGTCGAAAGCGTGGCCTGGAACGGCGTCCATCTGGAAAACCGCCTGACCGACCTGCAACGCGCCTATCCCGAAGTCATCCGCGAGGTGCGCGGTCAGGGCTACATGATGGGTGTCGAATTCCACCGCTTCGACGACCGCATCGATTCGGCGACGATGGCGTTTTCCAGCCTCAACGGCGGCGTGACGCCGCTGATCAGCTCCTACCTGATGAATATCGAGGGCGTGATCACCGCGCCGTTGTTCAACGACAGCCACGTTCTGCGCCTGCAGCCGCCGCTGATTTCCGGCCGGGCCGAGATCGACCGCGCCGTCGATGCGCTCGGCGCCGTCTGCGATATCGTCGCCGGGCGCGACTATTACCGGATGGTGCGCCATCTGGTGGCGACGCCGCCGCAACTGCCCGATGCCGCGCCCGCCGATGCCGGTCCGGCCGCCGCCGCCGTCGATGCCGCGACCCCGGTGCCGGGCAAGTTCGCCTTCCTCATCCACTATACCGAGGAAGAGGACATCTTTCGCTCGGATCCCTCGTTCCGCCAGTTCGACGAGGCCGAGCTGGGCAATTGGTGCGACTGGGTCAAGCAGCTCGGGCCGGGCTATGTACGCCGCATCCCGCCCGTCACCTCGCTGACCGGGCAGACCGCCGAGGGCTGGATCCTGTCGGTGCCGATGCTGCCGCGCGACATGCGCGGGCGCGAACGCGCGGTGGCCGCCGCGATGATCCGCGACGCCGTGGACATGGCGCAGGATGCCGGCGTGTCGCGCCTGGGCCTGGGCGCCTTCACCTCGATCGCCACACGCGGCGGCGAAATGGCGACCGGGCGCGGCGTGCCGATCACCAGCGGCAACACCCTGACCACCGTTTCGGCGGTGCGCGCGATCGGTCGGATGGCGGAACGGTCGGGGATGGACATGGCGAACGCGCATGTCGCGGTCGTGGGGGCCTCGGGCGCCATCGGCCGGCTGGGGGCGCTGATGCTGTCGCGCCTCTGCGGTCGCATGACGCTGGTGGGCAACGCGAAAAACCCCTTCTCGCCCAAGCTTCTGGCGCATGTCGCCGACGAGATCTGCGCGACCCTGTCGGTCGCCGATACGGACCGCGCGAATGGCGCGATGGCCGGCACGATACGCGGCGGCGCGTCGCGGTTCGGGCTGGCCGGAACGGACGTGAAGGGTCTGGCCGAACGGTTCGACACCGCCTTCCGCACCACGGGCCGTCAGGCGCCGCTCGACTGGACGACCGATATCGACGCGGCCATGGCCCATGCCGATATCGTCCTTGTCGCGACCAGTTCCGAAACCGCCGTCATCGACACCGACCGGCTGAAGCCGGGCACACTGGTCTGCGACGTGGCGCGTCCGCAGAACGTCGCCAAGGCCGACATTTCCGACCGCGGCATCCTGGTCTTCGACGGGGGCCTCGTCAGTCCGCCCTTCGCGGTGGATCTGGGCGCGTTCCAGACATTGCCCCAGGATCTGTGCTGGGGATGCCTGGGCGAGACGATGCTTCTGGCGCTGGCGCGGCAGGACGGGGATTACAGCATCGGCTCCAGGCTGTCGCTGAAGGATGCCGACCTGATCGCCGAACTGGCCGAACGTCACGGGTTCGAGCCCGCCGTCGCCCAATGGCACGGCCATGTCTGGACCGATGGCGAACTCGACCGTTTCGCACGGGCCGTCGCCGCGACCCGCCGGGGCGCCGAGGATCGGACGTTCGGGGGCCAGCAGGCACCGCGCGCGCAGATCTGACCGGGCGCGGTTCGGGGCGCCGCTTCCAAGGCCACCGCGCAAAAGCAAAGGGCCACGCGAAACGCTCGCGTGGCCCTTGTCCGTCAGGGCCCCCCGGAAGGGGCCCGATGCGCTATCGCTCAGCTCTTGCGGCGGCGGGCCCGCATGACCGACAGGCCGCCGATGCCGCCCAGCAGCAGCAGCGCCGAAGCCGGCAGCGGAACGACCGGGGGCGTGTCGCCGGCCTGGACCGAGATCGAGTTCAGAACGCCGTCGATGCTGATGGCGGTGCCTTCGGTGCTGATGAAGAATTCCAGTGCGCCGACCTGGCCGAAATCGAAGCCCGCATCGCCCGTCAGCGACCCGAAATCCAGCGTGGTCTCGAAGCCGCCGGCCAGCGTTTCCTGATACGACACCTGGTTGCCCAGCATGTCATAGGCGGTCAGCCGGAACAGGGCGTTGCCGTCGAAGGCCGCCGAATCGACATCGAAGGCGAAGAACGGGTCGGTGCCGATGTTCAGGTTCACGCCGCCCAGGCCGAACGGATTCAGCGTGGTCGGATCGTCGTCGCCGTCATAGGTGACGGTGCCGGTGCCGCGGGCCTGCGCATTGTTGTTGAACGCCAGCGACGTCCCCGTCGCTTCCAGTTCGGTCGCGTTGGTGGGGTTGCCGTTATTGGCGGTGTTGCTCACCTGAAGGTCGCGGAAACCGCCCAGGATGCCCGGTCCGGCCGCCTGCGAGGCGTTGGTCAGGCCGGCCGACGGTACGTCGCTGACCGATTGAACGGTGCTGAAATCGTCGATCAAAAGCGTCGCGGCGAATGCCTGGGCACCCGATACCATGACCGCCGCCGCCGCTGCCGCTCCGAAAAGTTTCGTATACATGCATAATCTCCCTGCAAGATGTCGTTAACTTACCTTAACCCAAGGCCAGAACAACTGGAACAGTATTTGGTTCGCCCGGAAAAATATTTTGTACGGCAGGGGACCGGGTTCTAGACCACTCCTGCGCGCAGCAGGTCGTGGACATGCAGGATCCCGACCGGCCGGCCCTCGGGATCGGTCACGATCAATGCCGATACGCGGTGGTCGTGCAACAGCGACAGCGCTTCGACGGCCAGCATGGCGGGGGGCACGGTCACGGGATCGTGATGGGCGATCTCGCCCGCGCGCCGGTCCAGAAGCCCCGCCATGTGGCGCCGCAGGTCGCCGTCGGTGATGACCCCGGCCAGCCGCCCGTCCGCGCCGATCACCGCGGCGATGCCGAATCCCTTCGACGTCATCGTCAGCAGGACCTCGGCCATGGGCGTGTCCGCGCCCACGGCGGGCAGCCGGTCGCCGCCATGCATCAGCTTTTCCACCCGCGCCAGTTGCGCCCCCAGCTTTCCGCCCGGATGGAAGGTGGCATAGGTCTCGCGGGTGAATCCGCGCAGCTCCATCAGCGCCACGGCCAGCGCGTCGCCCAGGGCCAGCGCCGCCGTGGTCGAGGTGGTGGGCGCCATGCCCATCGGGCACGCCTCGGGGGTGGGGGGCAGCGTCAGCCGCCAGCGCGCCGCCGCCATCAGCGTCGAGCGGGGATCGCGCGAAATGCCGATCAGGGGAATGTCGAAGCGCCGGCAATAGGCCAGGATGTCGCCCAGCTCCGCCGTCTCGCCGGAATTGGAGATCAGCACGACGATGTCGTCGGCCCCGATCATGCCCAGATCGCCGTGGCTGGCCTCGGTCGGATGCACGAAAAGCGCGGGCGTCCCGGTCGAGGCCAGCGTCGCCGCGATCTTGCGCGCCACATGGCCGGACTTGCCGATGCCCGCGACGATCGCCCGGCCCCGCGCGGCCCGGATCGCATGGACCGCGCCCGCGAAATCGGCCGGCAGGTCGTCCGACAGCGCCGTCAGCGCCTCGGCCTCGATCCGCAAGGTGCGCCGCGCCGCCTTCAGGATCGCGATGTCGTCGCCCGTGTCGTCGCCGGTATCGGGGGCAGTATCGAGGCCGGTATCGGGGGCAGGGTCGGGGCGGGCGGCGGTCACGGCCGGTCGCGCCGCAGGCCGAGCCGCAGGCGGCGCAGCGGCGCCGTGATCCGCCACGAGGTGCTGGCGCGCAGGGCGGCGTTATGCGTCTCGCTGGCGTCCAGCCTGGCGCGCATCTCCTCCAGCTCGGCCTGCAGACTCTCAAGCTCGGCCGGGGCGGCGTTCAGGGTCTGCGTCGCGGCCAGCCGTTCCTCCAGCACGATCACGCGTTCCTGCGCGTCGCGCAGGGATCGCAGCAGCGCCAGAAGGTCGGCATCCCGCGCCGGGTCCGGGATGGCGTCGGGGACGGTATCGGGGGCGTCGGTCATCCGCGGATCCCTGCTTGCGGCCATTGCGGCCTGCCTTAGCCTGCGCCAGAACCGAACGCAAAGCCGCGGACGCGGTCCCGGTCCCGCCGGCCCGCAACCCCAAGGTGCCCCGCATGAACGATGCCTTCCCGCCCCCCTCGTCGTCCGCCTCCGCGCGCGTGCGCGACCGGCAGGCGCGGTTTCCGCGCCTCAAGGTCTTCCACCGGACGGACGATCTCGACGTGATCTTCCTGCATGACGGGATCGGCGCCATTCCGGGCCTGTGCGCCGAGGGTATCCTGCCGGATGCGTTGTGCTGTTTCACCTTTTCGTGGTTCGTCTCGGACAAGAGCCTGAAGTTCATCCGCGCCCGCTTCGACGAGGCGTGCCGCGCGCTGGGGGATGCGGCGGCGGCGGCGCGCATCCGGTTCCTGCTCAATTCCGCCGACGAATACGACCGCGCCCGGCAAATCCTGCCGCCCGAGACCTGCGTGTTCTTCAACAACGCGGCCCTTCTCAACGAGGCCCAGTTCGGCCTGGCCACCGGGCCGCAGCGCTTCGATGCCGTCTACAACGCGCGCGCCAACGATTTCAAACGGCACGAGCTGACGCGCGACGTCACCGACAAGATCTTCGTCTGCTACGACTGGAAATGGGCCGACCTCGATCTGGCAAGCCTGTCGCCGCGCCGCATCTTCCGCAACCTCAAGGGCGAGCGCGTGTCGCAGGCCATCGGCAAGGCGCGGACGGGGCTGATCCTGTCGGCCGAGGAAGGGGCCTGCTATGCGTCGCTGGAATATCTTCTGTGCGGCCTGCCCGTCGTCAGCACGCCCTCGCGCGGGGGGCGCGACGAATATTACGACGCGGACAATTCCGTCATCTGCGACCCCACGCCGAAGGCCGTGGCCCTGGCCGTGGCCCTGGCCGTCGGACGGCTGAAGGACGGCACCTTCGATCCCGCGCGCATCCGCGCCGGGGCGCTGGCGCGGATGGCCGCCTTCCGCGGCACGCTGTCGGCCGAAATCTCGGCGTCGCTGGAACGGCTGGGGCAGGCGCCCCTGCCGCCCGGCTATCTCGAAGGGCGGCTGGCCGAGACCAACAAGCTCTGGAAATACCGCAACATGCGCATCGGGTCGGTGGATCAGTTCCGCGCGTCCTGACCCCCGCCGCGCCAATCCAGCACCGCGCCGAAATCGGGCCAGGGCCATCGTTCGGCCGTCTGCCGGGCATTGGCGGCGATCTGCGGCAGATCGCCCGCATCCTTGCGCGCCAGCAGCGTCCTGACGGCCTTTTCCAGTGCATCCCGGCCCTCTGCCGCGTCGTAAAGCAGCCCCGCGTCCCGGCCCTCCAGCACTTCGCGCGTCATCGCCACGTCGGGCAGGATCGTCGGCAGACCGAAGCTCAGCGCCAGCAGCATCGAGCCCGATGTCAGGATCGCCCGATAGGGATAGACGGCGAAATCCGCCGCGCGGAAGAAGACCTGCATCTCGGAATCGGCGACGAACCGTCCCGTCGCGCGGATGCGGTCGCGTTCGGTCGGCGCCAGCTCTGCCAGCAGGCCGTCCAGCGCGCCGAACTTGTCGCGCCCCGCCAGCAGCAGCAGCGTCCGCGGACGCTCGGCCAGCAGACGCCGCACCACCGCGACCAGATCCTCCGCTCCCTTGTAGGGCCGGATCTGCCCCGACATCAGGATCACGTCGTCCGCGTCGTCCAGCCCAAGCTGGCGGCGCGCCTCGGCGCGGGTGACGATATCGGGATAGGCGCCGATATAGTTGCCATGCGCCGATACCCGCGCCTTGTGCGCGGGAATGTCGAATTGTTGCGCGATCTCGGCCACCTGCCCGGCGGAATGGACATGCAGCACATGCGCGCGCCGCGCGATGCCCGCGGCCAGACCGGCCTCGATATCTGCGAAGGGGCTGTCATGCGACAGGGTGTTGTGGATGGTCCAGACCAGCCGTCCGCCGATGGACAGGAACCGGTCCAGCCGTTCCAGGAACGCCGCCGCGCGGGCCTGCGCCTCGGTCCTGTCGGCGGCGTCGAGGAACAGGAAGTTCACCCAGTGCAGGTGGAACGTCAGGTCGGCGGGATCGTCCATCATCCAGATCGCCTGCAGCGCGGTGTCGATATCGCCCGCGCAGACCTCGGTCCTGTGGCGAAGGCCGCCGTAAAGCAGCGGCTGATAGGGGTTCGACCACGAATAATCGGGCCAGAACAGCACCAGCGGCGCGCGGGGCCGGCGCATGTAGGTGATCCGCCGCGGCTGCGCGGTGTCGAGAACCTTCACGTCCCAGAACCGCGCCAGCCCCAGCCGCCCCAGCGCCTCGCGCTGGACGCGGTGGGTGTTGGCGGTCTGGAACGTCTCGTTCACGTTCGACGTGTTGCGGCCGTGCCAGCGGCGCTGATACAGCACCTCGTCCACATGCCGCATCTTTCCGGTTTCCGACAGCTTGAGGAAGAAGTCGTAATCGACCGCGTTGGCGATATCCTCGCGGAACTTGCCGCTGCGCGCCCAGGCGGTGCGGCGGAACATGCGGAAGTGATGCGCGATCGAGGTGACCATCATCTTCTCGCGCGAAAAGACCGGCCAGCTGTATTCGTCCTGCACGTATCCGCCCGCGGCGTCGATGCGTTCGCACGATCCATAGGCGCAGACGACATCGGGATTTTCGTCCAGCACCTCCATCAGGCGGCGCACCGCGCCGGGCTTCAGCCGGTCGTCGGCATCGAGCTGGCCGATATAGGGCGCGCGGATCATGCCGATGGCGCGGTTGGACGCATGGCCGATGCCGCCGTTGCGTCCGCCTTGCCAGCGCACCCGGTCCAGCCCGCCATAGCGGCGTTCCAGCATGTCGGCGGTCCCGTCGCACGATCCGTCGTCGGCGATGCAGACCTCCAGATCGGCAACGTCCTGGTCGAGGATGCTGTCGATGGCCCGGCACAGATACCGCCGCGCGTTGAAGGCGGCGATATAAACGCCGACGCGCGGCACCTCGAACCGGCCGTCCCCGCCTTTTCCGCTGCGGTCCCAGGCATTGGGGCAAAGCGCCGTGTAAAGGGCGCGGTCCTCGGGCGTGTCGTCTGCCTCGGGGCGCAGATCCGGCACCCGCAGCGGCGCCAGCCAGGCGCCGTCGTTGACCATGCGGAAGGCCAGCTCCATCCCCGCCCGCCGGGTGCCCGAGAACCGCGTATCGGGCAGGCCCGCGCGCCGCAGCAGCGCCGCGGGCACCGCCATGTTCAGCCCGCGCATTTCCCGGAACGGATGGCGCGAGGCGAAGAATCGGGACTGCGGCGGCGCGAACGGCGTGTCGAGCGGGGCTTCGGGGACGAAGGGCACCAGCCCCAGCGCCAGCGCGTCCGACGCCTCCAGCAGGTGTGTCGCGCGCGCGACGGCGCCCGCGTCGAACCGGGCCGTGCCCGACACGAACAGCACCATGTCCGCCTCGGCCGCGATCCGGGCCAGCCGGTCTGCCGCCGCGGCCCCCAGGATGCCGCCCTCGACGATTTCGGGCATCAGCGCGGCGGGCAGATCGAGGGTGGGATCGGGCCGTTCGGCGAATACCGTCAGCCGGATGGTGCCGGCGAAATCCTGCGCAGCCAGGCTGCGGGCCGTGGCCGCGATGTCGGGCCCGCTCAGCGCCACATGCACCCGCCGCATCCGCGAAGGGCGCGCTTGCGCGGCCAGCCCCGCGGCCATGTCCGCGATGAAGCGGCTGTCGTTGCCGCTGCCCGTGATCCGCGGCAGCGCCATCAGCGCGGGATAGGGAAACGGCACCTCGCGCCCCGCTTCCATGCGGCGCAGCGGCGCCGTGCCGCGCGCTCCGCCCGGATCCGGCGCGGGCAGCCCCAGACGCCGTTCCAGCAGGGCGAAGACCTCTTTCGGCAAGGCGGGGTGATAGCGCAGCGCGTCCAGCGTCTCGCGCAAGGCCGCGGGATCGCCCGGCCCCTCGATCGCGGCCAGAAGGCGCGCCCAGGGATTGCGCGGGCTGAACCCGGCCCGGCCCGTCTGGCCCGTCTGGCCCGTCTGGCGCGGTCGGAGAAAGGCGGTCACGGCATCGGTCTCCGGTCGGTCGTCGCTGTCCGATAGGCCCCGCGCGCCCGGTCTGCAAGGCGCCGGAACATCCCGGCCGGTTTATCCCGCATGAAGGCCCGGCGAAGATGGCCGCGACGGGGCGCGTGATGCAGGCGACCCGGTGCTGGTCCGCGCGGCCCGACATCGCCCTGCCGGTCGAGGATCTGCTGCACCGGATACGCGACGGATTTCCCTCGGGTTGCTGGATTTCAGGCCGATCGCCTTCGTCGCGGCATGCCTCGTTCCGTCAAGCTGTTGCACACACGCACGGTCGGCCTGGGCGGTCAGCAGGCCGAGATGCTTTGCCATGCCGGACAGATCGGCCGCGACGCGTCGAGGATCGCCGGTCGGGACATCCGGCGCCTGCGCGACGCGGGGCTCAGCATCGCCCTGGCAGCCGCGCTCCGCAACATCCTCAGCCGGTATTTCGACGCGGTCGGCGCGCCGGTCGGCGCGGATTTCCTCGATCCCGACCCGGACCCGCGCCGCAAAATGCCGGTCGGCGGACAACAGTCCCGATCGGGGCGCGGGGGGCATTCCCGATCCGGGGCGCCGCCCGATCCGGCGGAAACCGGCCCGGCGGGGGCGTCCTTGCGCAAAAATCCGCGAATCATCGTTATGTCATAACGACTGTTTCTCCCGCCGCCATTGCCACAACGGCCCGATACCGCTAGCAGAAATACGCGCTATGCGGTAGCAACGCAGGGGGAGTTGGGTCGATGCTACAACCTGAAGCAGACAAGGCGCCGGTCGTCGTCATTTCCGGCCAGGGCCGTTCGGGGTCGAACCGGTTGCTCGACATGGTCGATCTCAGCCCCCTGGTCGTATGCCGCAGCGAACCGGACGAGATTGCGCGCGGCGATTTCGGGTCCGTCGGCGGCAAGCTCTTTCCCGGCGCCTTCGACGGATCCATGCGCCGCGACCTGCTGCGCGCCGTTCCGCGGGCGCGTGCCAGACGCTCGGCCCGCGACCGGCTGAACCGGCTCGACAAGGCGTTCTTCCGTCCCGCCGCGCGCCCGCTGCTCTGGCCGCTGTCGAAGACCCGGATCCGCGCGCTGGCCGGCAGGGCGCGCCTTCTCGATCCGGCGGGCGAATGGACGCTGCCCCCGATCTGCCTCCGGGCGGACAGGCTGGGCCGGGCGGCGCTGGTGCTCAAGCTCAATGCCTGCCCGGTCTGGGCGGCCGCGCTGCACGAGGATGCGGGCGCGCGGGTGGTGCGCAACATCCGCGACCCGTTCGAATACCTCAATTCGTGGTATAACCGCTTCGTTCTGGCCAGATCCCGCCCCGAGGATTTCCGCCGCCATTTCGGCGACGTTCCCCGTATCCTCGCCTATTTCGGCCGCGACGATGCCGACCGGCTGGCCGATCTGTCGCATGAAAGCCTGGTCGAGATCGAGATCTGGCGCTGGCGCTATACCAACGAGTTTCTTCACGACACGCTCGACGGATCGCCGCGCGGCCTGGTCGTGACCTATGCCGGAACGCAGGCCGATCCGGTCGGCACCGCCGAACGCCTTTACGCCTTCGCCGGCCTGCCGATCGACGACCGCATCCGGGACGCGGTGGCGCGGATGCCGAACCGCCTGTTCGCCGGCGGGCACGAGACGCGTCTCGACGAAGGTCCGTGCCGGCGGCTGATCGACCGGGTGCTGGACGGCAGCCCGCTGGCGGACCTGCCCGCCGCCCCCGCGCCCGCCCGGACCGCCCGGACCGCCGCCTAGGGCAGCAGCAGCGCGATCTCGTCCCTGTGCAGCCAGCAGGCCGCCCCGGTCACGAGGAACCCCGCCGCGATCAGCGCCCCGTCGCCCAGGGGATCCCAGGATTTGTAGCGCCGCACGAACAGCGCCATCAGCGGATAGGCCCCCAGCTGCGCCGTCCCGATGGCCAGCGCCGCCCCCGGAATGCCGAAGACCGGCGCCGCCGTCACCAGAACGGCGATCTGGATCAGGGCGGTCGCCACGATCACCAGCATGAAGCGCAGCGAATCGCCCTTGGCCAGCACCGACTGCATCGTGCTGTGCAGCACGACCTGCGGCACGACGGCCATGCTGACCAGCGCCACGATCGGCCCCGCCAGCAGATAGCGGTCGTCGTAAAGCACATCGACCAGGACCGGCCCCGCGAAGGCCATGATCCCCGACAGCGCCAGCGCCCCCGCGGCGACCATCCGCCGGCTGGCGAAGATCTTGGGCCGGTTGGCCGGATCGTCGGCCGGGTGCCGCATCCGGTAAAGCGGGAACACCACCGACCCATAGACCGTCATGGCCAGCATCAGCGGCAGCGTCGCCAGCGCGAAGCCGATCGAATAGATGCCCAGCATCTCGATGTCGATCAGCCGCCCCAGCACCGCCCGGTCGCTCTGGTTGATGAGATAGGTGGCGATGGTGCTGATGAACAGGAACTTGCCCAGCCCGAAGATCTCGCGCAGCGCGTCCCGCTCCAGCCGGAACCGGTTGCGGATGCCGGGCAGGAAGCGGGTATAGACGGCCAGCGCCAGGATCGGCTGGAACACCATGTTCAGGACCAGCGCCCAGACCGAATGCAGCCACCAGGCCATCAGCGCCAGCACGATCAGGCTGATCACCTGGATCGCCAGGTTCAGCGCGCTGTAGCGGCCCAGCCGAAGGTGGCGCTGCGCGCTCAGCACCTTGGTCGGATGCAGCCCCGCGATGACCAGCCCGAAGGCCGCCACCGGCAGAAGCTGCGCCAGCAGCGGTTCGGCGTAGAATTGCGCGGCCGGGACGGCCAGCGCGCAGACCGCCAGCCAGACCACCACCCCGCGCGCCGCCTGAAGCGTCCACGCGGTATTGAGGAAATTGGGCTCGTCGCCACGCGGGTTCTGCATGACCGACACGTGCAGCCCGAAGGTGGTCATCAGCGACAGGCCGGTGACGATGACCTGCACCAGCGCCATCAGGCCGAACGCTTCGGGAAACAGCAGCCGCGTCAGCACCAGGTTCGACACGAAGCGCAGCACATGGCCGCTTCCCGCCAGCCCCAGCGACGCGATCGTGCCGCGCAGCGCCCGCGCCTTGACGCCGTCGCCCGCCAGATGCCGCCTCATCGCGGCACCCGCCCCTGCCGCGCCCTGCAGGATCGGTCGGGGAAGGGAAAGACCGGCATTCCGCATGAATCCGTACTCTTGACGATGGGGGGTGAACGGGTGGAGGATCTTTGCCGGGCGTGTCCTGCTAACTGCTTTGTCCTGGCGCCGCAACATGGCCCGAATGTGGCCTTGGCACGGCCGGACGGGGGGTGCAGACCGGGTGCCGGCTGGACCGGACGCGCGCGATCTGGAACAAGCCCGAACACGTCCGGGGGCACCCCCCTCAAGGAGGCCGCGACATGCCGACCATCGCCCTGCTCGGCTGGCCCCTGGCGATGCTGGCGATCTTCGCCCGCCAGCCGGTGGCCAGCGCGCTGGTCTGGACGGTGATCGTCGGGCACCTGTTCCTGCCCCAGGGCATCGCCTTCGACTTTCCGGGCGTCCCGGCCTTCGACAAGACCAGCATCCCGGCCGTCACGCTGGTGGTGGCGGTGCTGATCTTCGGCCGGCGCGGCCGGCGGGGCGTGCCGGACGCGCCGCCCCTCGTCGATGCCGGGCCGGGGGTCGGGCGGGTGCTGATCTGCCTGGCGCTGCTTCTGGTGGTCTCGCCGCTGCTGACGGTGCTGTCGAACGCGGACGGCGTCAGCGTCGGCGCGCGCTGGCTTCCGGGCTTGCGCATGTGGGACGTGTTCAACGTGTCGGCCGGGCTGCTGGCGCCCATCGTGCCCTTCTTCGTGGCGCGCCGCTATCTGGTCACGGTGGAATCCCACCGCCTGGTGCTGCGGGCGCTGCTGGTCATGGGGCTGGTCTATTCGCTGCTGATCCTGATCGAGATCCGCATGAGCCCGCAGCTCAACGTCTGGATCTACGGCTATTTCCAGCATTCCTTCGCCCAGCATGTGCGGGCGGGCGGCTATCGGCCCATCGTGTTCCTGCCGCACGGGCTGTGGGTGGGGTTCTTCCTGTTCAGCGTCGTCGTCGCCGCCGTGGCGCTGGTGCGCGTCTCGCCCAAGGGGACGACGCGCACGCGGTATGTCTGGGCCGCGCTGTGGATGCTGCTGATCCTGTCGCTCAGCCGCAATCTGGGGGCGATGGCGCTGGCGCTGATGCTGGCGCCGCTGGTGCTGCTGGTGCCGGCGCTGTGGCAGGCGCGGGTGGCGATGGCCGTCTCGCTGGTGGTGCTGTTCTATCCGGCGGTCCGCCAGGCCGGGCTGATCCCGATGGACCGCATCACCCGGATCGCCGCCAGCATTTCGCAGGACCGCGCGCAATCGCTGCAATTCCGCTTCAGGAACGAGGATCAGCTTCTCGAACGCGCGCTCGAACGGCCGGTGGCGGGCTGGGGCGGCTGGGGGCGCAGCCGCGTCTACGACCCCGAGACGGGCAACGACATCTCGACCACCGACGGCTACTGGATCGTGATCCTGGGCACTTCGGGCTGGGTCGGCTACATCGCGCTTCTGGGCCTTCTGACGATGCCGGTCATCGCGTTGCCGCGCACCGCCCGGCGCAAGCCCCTGCCGCCCGAGACGGCGGCGCTGGGGCTGATCATGGCGGGCAATTTCATCTACATGGTGCCCAATTCCACGCTCAGCCCGATCGGCTGGATGATGGCCGGCGCGCTGGCGGGTTTCGCGCAGTTCGACCTCGTCCGCGCCGCCCCCCCCGCCGAGGCGCGGCCGCTGCCCCGCAATGCCGCGCGCGCCCCCCGCTACACCCGGTTCGGCAAATCCGCCCCCGCCCCCGCATCGGCCCCTGCATCGGCATCCGCCCCCGCCAGACGCTCGGGCCGCAGCCCCCACAGGCGCTCCACCTCGACGCCATAGACGTCGCGCAGCCGCAGAAGGTCGGGCGCCAGCAGCCCCAGCAGCAGCCGCTCCTCCTCGGGGTGCAGCGCGAAACGGCCCTCGATCTCGACCCGGCGGTGCAGCCCGGCGCGGATCGCCCGGCGCAGCCTTTCGGGCAGCAGCCGCCGGCCCAGCGGCATCAGCGGCGTGCGCGCCAGCCGGTCCCAGCCCCGCACCATCTGCATCCGCCCCGTCCGCGCCCGGTTGGCCTGCGGCAGCGCGTCTGCCAGGGGCGGCGGCTCCAGCCCCAGAAACGTCCAGATCCCCGCCATGACCCGCGCCGGATCCGTCTGCAGATCCTCCAGCGCCACCAGATGCATTTCGCCCGCCGCCCAGAGATCCGCATAGACGTCGATCTGCGCGGCATAGCGCGCCACCGCCAGCGACGGCAGCGACACGCCGCTGTCCAGCCCGTGATCGGCGCGCGGCGACGGGATCTGCCCCACTTCCTTGCCGGTCACCTGCGTGTGGCGGGCATGCGACTCGATCCGCCGCAGCGGGTGGCGCATGATGTAGATCAGCCGGAACGCCGCGTCCGGATGCGCGGCCATGCGCGCCCGCACCCCGTCCGCGAAGGGCGCCTTGGTATAGTCGGTGCTGGCCTCCAGCCGCCAGTCGTGGCGCGCGGGATCGAACCCGAACAGCCCCTCGTACCAGTCGGCCCCCCGCGCGGCCACGTCATCGAAGGCGAAATAGCCCGGCTCCTTGGGGCGCGCCGCCGCGATCCGCGGATGCGCCGCCAGCAGCGAGAACAGCGTCGTCGTGCCCGACTTCATCGCGCCGACGATCAGCACGTGGCGGCGCGGGGCCGGGCCCGTCACTTGTATTCGATCAGCGCGGTGCGCCGGCCCCGGCGGCGGTTCAGGCGATAGTCCAGCACGCCGCGCGCCGCCGCGACATTGCCCGCCATCGTCAGCGCGGCGTGCTGCCAGGCCTCGGTCCCGCCGCCCGCGCGCCGCGCCATCCGCGCGATCTGCGCGGGATAGGCCAGCGCCGGCGCCAGCCCCCAGGGGCCCAGGACCGGCAGCGCCGCCGCGATCCCCAGCGGCAGCGCCAGCCCCCACAGGATCGCGCGCCGCTGGCCCGCCACGCCGTCGCGTTCGGGCGGCTGCCCGTGCAGCGCGGCCCGTTCGGCATAGGCATGTCCGCCCCGCCGCGCGCGGCGCCAGAACTGCCCGAACCGCGTCATCGCCGCGTCGTGCAGCGCCATCTCGGCGTCCAGCCGCCAGATCCGCCAGCCATCGGCGCGCAGCCGCACGCAAAGCTCGGGCTCCTCCCCGGCGATCAGGCGTTCGTCGAAACCGCCCACGCGGTCCAGCGCCGCCATCCGCATCGTCGCGATGCCGCCGCAATTGCGCGCCGGGCCGGCCGGCAGATCCCATTCGGCATCGCACATCCGGTTATAGACCGACGCCTCGGGAAAGCGTTCGCGCAGCCGCCCCGCCACCACGGCCACCTGCGGATGCGCGGCCATGAACGCCCGCGCTCGCGGGATCCAGTCCGGGTGCAGCATGCAGTCGCCGTCGATGAACTGGACCAGATCCGGCGCGTCCGGCCCCGCCCGCAGGGCCGCCAGCCCCGCATTGCGCGCCCGCGCCGCGGTGAAGGGCCGCGTCATGTCCAGCTCGACCACCCGCGTTCCGGCGGCGCGGGCCGCGGCGACCGATCCGTCGGTCGATCCCGAATCGACATAGACGCTGCGCGCCCGCATCCCTTCGGGCAGCGCGTCCAGACAGGCCACCAGCCGCGCGCCCTCGTTGCGGCCGATGACGACCGCCCCGACGATAGGGCCGATGGGGCCGTCCGCCCCGTCCCGGTCATCCCTTGTGGTCATCGCTCACCGAATCCGCGCGCAGCCCCAAGGCCGGGCCCATCGCATGGGCCCAGAAATCCCCGAAGAACCGCTCGATGCGGGGGGGGTCGCGCCGGGCCAGCCGCGACAGGACGTGATTGCCCGCCATGCCCGCCATCAGCGCCAGCCCCGCCAGGATCGCCCCGCCCCGTCCGTGGTTCTTGGTGTAGTAATGCCGCCACGACCGATAGCGATAGGCCGGCCGCCGCGCCCGGACGGGCCGCCCCGACCCGGTCGCCGCGCCCTCGACATGGACGATGCGCGCGCGTGGCACATGGCGCGCGGTCCAGCCCAGCCGCGCGCCCTGCCGCATCAGATCGACCTCTTCGTAGTAAAGAAAGAAGGCCGGATCGAAATGGCCGATCTCGCGCAGCGCCTGCATGCGGATCAGCACCGCCGCCCCCGTCACCCAGTCCACCCGCCCCTCGGGATGGTCGGGCGGCAGCGGCACGAGGCGCGACCGGCAGGCCCGCGCCACCGGCCCGAAGCCGAGCGCCTGCGCGAACTCTCCCAGGGCGGAAGGAAAGCGGAAGGCCGCGGTGACGGGAACGCCCTCGGGCGACAGGACGCCCGCCCCGGCGAAGCCCAGGCGCGGATCGGCCTCAAGGCTGGCGGCGAGGATGTCGATCGCCTCGTTCTCCAGCCGCGCATCGGGGTTGAGAAGGAACACCGCGTCGGGCGGCGCGTCCCCCGCCGCCAGGGCCTGCGACACCAGGTTGTTGGCGCGGCCGAAGCCGTGATTGACCGTCTGCGGCCACAGCGTGACGCGCGCCCCCCAGCCATGCGCCTCGTGCGCGGCCGCCAGCGCCGCCGCGTCGCCGCCGGGCGAGGCGTTGTCGACGACATGCACCGCGACGTCGCGGCCGCCATGATGGCGCGCCAGCACGCTTTGCACCGCGGCGATCGTCAGATCGGCGGTGCCGTAATTCACGACGATCGCCGCGATCCGCTGCATGGGGCTGTCCTGGGGCATGTCCATCCGTCTTGCCGTCGCGGGCCGTCGCGGGGCTCGCGTCAAAGCCCCAGTCGGCGCAGCGGCCCGGCCAGCCGGCGATAGAGGATCGGCGGCAGGATGTCCCGTGTCATCGCCCGCCGCGCGCCTGCCCGGTCGGCCTGGTCCACGGTGCCGGGGCGCGGCTTGAACAGCGTCGAATGCTCCTTGCGCGATTCGTCCCAGGTCGCGGTGTAGTAATAGAGCGCGATCGAGAAGCGATGCTCGCCTTCGGGGTGGTTCACCGGCTCGGGGTTGCCGTGGAACGTGTCCGACCCGGTGGAAAAGCAGACCATGCGGTTGTAGGTCGGCACGAAGCTGGCCTCCTTGCGGGTCATCTGCTTGTCCCACACCTCGAACGAGCCGCCCCATTCCTCGCGCCATTCGGGGTTGAGGTAGATCAGCACGTTCAGCCGGCGTTCCAGCTTCATCTGGCCGTGCAGGTTGAAATCGGCGTGGATGTC
Source organism: Oceaniovalibus guishaninsula JLT2003 (assembly GCF_000299575.1). Taxonomy (GTDB): domain Bacteria; phylum Pseudomonadota; class Alphaproteobacteria; order Rhodobacterales; family Rhodobacteraceae; genus Palleronia; species Palleronia guishaninsula. Next base: position 13,752 of record NZ_AMGO01000067.1, on the reverse strand, counting down.
CAGATGCCCGCCATTGGCGACCCGGTGGATCCCCGCGCCGATGAAGTAGGGATCGGGGATCAGCCCCTTGATGCCGGTCAGCTCCTCCAGAAACAGGATGAAGGGCCGCGAATTGAAGGCCTGGAACAGGTGGCGCGTGTAATCGGGCAGCCGTTCGGGATTGTAGGAGGTCTTCAGCCGTTCGCGCGCATTGTCGAAGGCGCTTTCGGCACCGGGCAGTTCGCGCAGGTCGGCGCGCACCCGCCGCAGCACCGCGTCGGGCAGGAAATCGTCGATGCAGATATGGTTGTAGGGCCGGGCCGACTGATAGGCCGCGGCCAGCGGCCGCGCCGCGGCCCGCGCGGTCTCGGTGTCGATCGTCAGGGCTTCGACATCGAGCGGATAGGTGGGGGATGTCATGGGGAACCTCGACGGATGAAAGGACGCTCATGGTAGGGCCGGCGCGCTGTTTTGGCAACGCGGCGGGCATGGCGGATGCGGTTCGGCGGCGGGTTCGCTCCTACGGGATTCTTACGCGAATCTCATGGAAATCTCATGGCGTTCGGGGCGCTTTCGCGGCCCCCGTGGTTGCCGCCGCCCCCGTGGTTGCCGCCCCCGTCGCTCCCGTCCCCGTCGCGACCCCGAAATCGCGCAGCGCCGCACTCAGCCGGGCGGGATCGCGCCATCCGGCCCGCAGGTCCGATCCCGGCGGGGCGGGGTTGGTGCCCGGATAGCGCACCGGCCCGCCCGCCAGCGCGGCGCCGATGGCGGGCCGCAGGTCGGTGCGGGTCAGCGCGGGAAAATCCCCTTCTGTCCAGACGCTTGCGGTGCGCGGCCCGTGATAGGCCGATACCCACAGGCAATCGGTGATCGACCGCAGGAACCCCATATGCGCGCCCTGGCCCACCGCGCCCCGGTTCCAGATCGCGGCGCGGAAATCGGCCATCACGGCACGGTCCACCGGCCCCGCGGCCCAGCCCGGCAGATGCCGCGCCCCGCGCTTCCAGACCTTGCGCGCCAGCTTGACGCCCCTGTCCCGCCGCGCACTGTAGGACCGCCAGTAATCGGTCAGGAACGCATCGGCGAACTGGCCTTTCCAGAACACCGCCTCGTGCCCCAGACCGTCGGCGATGGCGGCCAGATGCGGCGTCCATTTCCAGTTGCGCATGTCGACCAGGGTGCAGGCCTCGGCGATCTCGCGCGCGCGCATCGCGTCGTCCGGCGGATCGTCGCGCAGTTCGCGCACCTCGAATCCCAGGGCGTTGTCGCGTACGAAATCGCGCACCAGCGGCAGGTTCGGCTCGGCGCTCAGCACCAGGACGGGGTTTTTCCAGGGGATCAGCAGCAGGTTCAGGCTGTCGCGGCCGCCGCACAGGATGACGTTGGCGCGCCCCGGATTGGCGGCCTCGATCGCGGCGGCGTCGGCCGTCATGGCGGCGGCGATGTCGCGCACGAAGGCGTCCGGGTCGCGCCGCGTGCGGGGCAGCGGCGGCGGGCCGCCCAGCCGCACGATGTCGCGGTCGATGAAGGGCGCGGGCCGGCTGACATCGTTGCCCCGCCGGTCCAGATCGCGCAACGCGGTCGGATCGGGGTCGAGATGCCCCTTGGCCATCAGCAGCGGCAGCGGCGAATAGGAATGAAGGTCGCCCCAGCGATAGACCGGATAGAAGAAGGGCGGATTGGCGACATTGTCCGCCCGGACCAGCGGCGCGCCGTGGCGCTGCCAGAAGGCCGCGCAATCCAGCGTGCCGACCGTTTCGGGCGGTCGGGCCACGCGGGCGCGGAATGCGGTGTCGGTCATGGCGGCGCGGTCCCGTGGCGTCGTTACGGTTGCGCAGGCTATAGGTGAAAAGACAACAGGCGGTAAATCGCGTGCATTTACCTCGAAGGCCGTCCACAGGGCCGTTGAAGCGTCGCGCCGTTCCGGTCTAGGCAGACGCATTCCGCCCCAGCCGAGGCCCGCCTTGCCCGATTTCCCCATCGCCCCCGGCCGCCGCTATGCGCTGGTCACGCCCTGCCGGAACGAGGCGGACTATATGCGTCGCACGCTGGATTCGGTCGCGGCCCAGACGGTGCGCCCCGCGCTTTGGGTGATCGTGGACGACGGCTCGACCGACGCCACGCCGCGCATCCTGGCCGAATACGCGGCGCGCCACGACTGGATCCGCGTGGTGGCCAAGCCCGACCGCGGCCACCGCGCCGTCGGTCCCGGCGTGATCGAGGCGTTCTATGCCGGGTTCGATCACGTCGATACCGATGCCGTCGACTATATCTGCAAGCTCGACCTCGATCTGGACCTGCCGGCGGGATATTTCGCCGGGCTGATGGACCGGATGGCCGCCGATCCGCGCATCGGCACCGCGTCGGGCAAGCCCTGGTTCCGGCCGGGCGGGGCGGCGCAAGGCGGCTCGGCCCCCCGCGACGCGGCGGACGCCATCGTCACAAGCGGCATGATTTCCGAAAAATGCGGCGACGAGATGTCGGTCGGCATGACCAAGTTCTACCGCACCGACTGCTTCGCCGAGATCGGCGGCTTCGTGCGCGAGGTGATGTGGGACGCCATCGACTGCCACAAGGCGCGGCAACTGGGCTGGATCGCCTGTTCGTGGGACGCGCCCGATCTGGCGTTCGAGCATCTGCGCCCCATGGGATCGAGCCAGTCCGGCGTGCTGACGGGGCGCGCGCGGCACGGGTTCGGACAGTATTACATGCGGTCCGATTTCGCGTTCTTCACCGCCTCGTGCCTCTTTCGGATGGCGCATCCGCCTTACGTCCTGGGCGGGCTGGCCAGCTGGTGGGGCTATGTGAAGGCCTGGATGCTGCGCCGTCCGCAGATGGAGGATGACGCGCTTGCCGCCTTCATCCGCGCCTATCAGCGCCGCGCGCTGGCGGTGGGCAAGGCGCGCGCCACGTCCGAGATCGTCGCGGCGCGCGCGCCCGTCTGGCAGGCTCGCCCGGCCAGGACGGGCGCCGGGGCATGAGCGCGGCCCCGCTGCGGGTTCTGGTCGTCTCGGCGCTGTCGGAACGTTGGACATGGCTGTCGCGGCATTTCGATCCCGCCCGGTTCCGCTGGACCTTCCTGACCTGCGGCGAAGGCACGGGCCGGGCGGCCCTGATGCGGCTGTCCCTGCGCGCCGCCCGCGCCGCGCGCGGGCACGATGTGGTGGCGACGCACGGGCCCTGGACCGCGCTGTTCGTCGCGGCCGCCTTGCGCGCCCTGCGGGTGCGCAGGCCGCATCTGGCCTTCACCTTCAACCACGGCAACGGCATCTTCTTTCGCGGCCCCTTTCTGGCGCTGGCCCGCCGGGTGCTGCCCGCCACCGATCTTTTCGTCACCCATTCCCGTCACGAACGCGGCCTGCTGTCGCGGAAATACGGCATCCCGGTCGAACGGATCGCGTTCACGCATTGGGCCGTGGCGCCCCCGCCCCAACGGCCCGCACCCGACTACCTGCCCCAGGGGCCGTTCGTCTGCTGCATCGGGCGCAACAACCGCGACCTGCCGACCTTCATCGAAGCCGTGCGCCTGGCCCGGATCCCGGCGGTGCTGATCTGCGGGGCGGGGCAGGCCGACGGGCTGGATCTGCCGCCCGGCCTTGTCCTGCGCAGCGATGTGCCGTTCGACGAATGCGATGCCGTTCTGGACCGCGCGCTGGCATCGGTCGTGCCGCTGATCGACGATTCCACCGGCGCGGGCCATATGACGGTGGTGACGTCGCTGCATTACGGTACGCCCGTCATCGGCACGCAGGGTCCGATCCTGTCGGACTATGTCATCGACGGCGAAACCGGGCTGACGGTGCCGCGCGGATCGCCGCAGGCCCTGGCCGACGCCATCGCGGCCTTGCGCGACGATCCCGCGCGCCGGGCCGCCCTGTCGGGGTCGTGCCGCGCCTTCGCGGCGGCGCATCTGTCGCAGGATTGCGCGATCGCGTTTCTGGACAAGGTGCTGGCGCGCTACGATCCAGCCGGCAACGACAGGTCGGGCGGCCCGTCCGCGCGGCCCGTCACCCAGTCGTAGACGCGACCGATCTGGCGCGCCTTGGCGGCCCAGGTGAACCGCGCGGCGACGTGATCGCGGGCGCGCGCGCCGGTGGCGGCCAGCCCGTCCGGGTCATCCGCCAGCCGGTCCAGCGCCGTGCCCAGATCGGCGACGATGCGCTGCCGCGGCCCCAGCGGCACGGTATAGCCCAGCCCCGGCCGGACCAGTTCGCCCGGACCGGCATAATCCACCACCAGCGGCGGGATCCCCAGCGCCATCGCCTCGAGCACGACGCCGCCGCCGAATTCGCGGATCGACGGAAACGCCATCAGATCGCAGCCCGTCATCGCGTCCTGCACCAGCCGGTGATCCAGCCAGCCGTGGAACGTCACCGCCTCGGCGATCCCCAGCGTGCCGGCCTGCGCCTTCAGCCCCGCCAGCATCGGGCCGTCGCCGATCAGATCCAGCGTCATGCGCCCCCCGCGCAGCAGCGGGGCCGCCGCCTGCAGCAGCATGTCGGGGCCCTTGTAGGGCACCATCCGGCCCACGAAGCAGGCGCGCATGGGCCGGCCCGCGCGCATCCCCGCCCCCGGATCCGCGCGCCGCGAAAAGCGCGCGGGATCGACCGCGTTCTCGGGCAGATAGAGCGTGCGGGCGCGGTGGCGGGCGGGGATCTCGGCTTCGGTATGGCGCGACCCGACCAGGATCGCCGCCGAGGCGGCCAGCGTCCCCGCGCGGCCCGGCAGGATTTTATAGACGCCCCGCACATAGGACAGCCATTCGCGTTCGCGCCGCCTTTCGCCGTCGAAGCCCGCGGGCCAGGGCACGCCGCCATTCAGCGGGCCCAGCACGAAGGGCACGCCCGCCGCCGCCACGCGCGGCGCGACGAAGCTGGACTTGGTGGGGCTGAGGGGGGTCACGCGATGCACCACGTCCCATTCGCGCGCCGCGATCCGGGCACCGGAGACGCGCCAGGCCAGCCGTTCGAACCAGGCATGGGATATGGCGCCGATGGCCTGCCCGGTCGTCCAGCCCTTGCCGGATCCCATGCTGACCGCCCTGCTCAGCCGGTGCATCGGCCGGGCCACGGCCTCGGAATCGATGGCGTTGAAATCGCGCCCCTCGACCAGACCGGCCTCGAGGAAGGCGGCGCGGTTGCGGATCTGGGTGACGACATGCACATTGGCCACATCCGCCAGCGCCCGCGCGATCGACCATCCGACCAGCGGCACGCTGACCATGTCGGGATTGGCGGCCTCGGCGAGCAGAAGAACCCTGTGGCGCGGCATCTGCATCGTCCGTCGCCCTCGAGGCCGCGCAAGATGGCTTGCGTCGCGAAACCCTTGCCGAACCGGATCGCATGCTGTTCGGCAGGTGGCAACCCGAGATTGAGAAGGGCCGGATGCCCTTCGTGGCGGCAGAAAGGCGTCAGGTCCGCGCGTAAGGGGCAGGCAGCGCTTCGCCGGCCAGGACCGCTTCGTAGATCTCGGCCGTCAGATCGGCCTTGCGCGCCCAGAGATAGCGGTCGCGGGCATGATCGGCGGCGGCGCGGCGCCTGGCCCGTTCCGCCGGGGTTCCATGACGCTCGGCGGCCTGCTCCATCCGGTGCCGGAAGGACGTCACCAGATCTTCCAGCGGCGCCATCGGCACCTTGACGCCGCGATCCGGCGCCACCAGATCGGCCGGCCCGCCGTAATCCACGACGATGCACAGCATGCCGCAGGCCATCGCCTCGACCACGACGCCCGCCCCCAGTTCGCGGATCGACGGAAACACGAACACGTCCGCGCCGCGCATCTTTTCGGCCACCCCGGCCTGATCGAGACGGCCCTCGAAAATCACCCGGTCCGCGGCGCCCGCCTGCTCGACCATCCGTTGCAGCCGGGGCAGTTCGGGGCCGTCGCCCACGACATGCAGCACCGCATCGCCCAGATGCGGCGATCCGACGAAGGCGCGCACCGCGACCTCGGGCAGCTTGTAGGGCACCAGCCGCCCGGCGAACAGGAACCGCAGCGGCCCTTCGCCCGCGGATTCCGTATCGGCGGGGGGATGGAAGATCGCGTCGTCATAGCCGACTTCGGGAAACATCACGATCCGGTCCGGCGGCACCGCGTCCAGATCGTCGATCGTATGCCGGAAAGCGGCCAGCACGGCGGCAGATCGGGCGAAGGTGCGCCGGGCGAAGGGCATGTATCTGTAAAGCGCGCGCAACCGGCGAAGACTTTCGCGTTCGCGTTTCTGCTCGGCGGCGAAGGCCTTCGGCCAGTCGAGATTGCCGTTGAGTGGACCCAGCACGAACGGCCGCCCGCCCCGCCCCGCCATGTAGCTGGGCATCGTCGGCGACATCGGCGTGATCCGGTGGACAATATCGAAGGACCGGCCGCGCAGCGCTTCGCGGAACCGCTTCCAGACCTGCCGTTCGAATTCGACATAGGACGGATAGGCCATGATCATCCCCGTCGACCAGGCCACATCGGTCCCGCCGCGCAGAACCCGCGACAGCCGGTGCAGCGGCGCGGCGATGTATTCGGTGTCGATGAAGACGAACGACAAGGGCGCGCCCGGCACGGCCTCTCCGGCATCGGGGTGCAGCTTGAGGATGTTGGGGCGGTTGCGCACCTGAGTCGCCACGACCACATCGCAGACCCGCGACAGCGCGACGGCATATTTGTAGCCCACCACCGGCAACGAGGGCCATTCGGGGTTGCAGTCCGAAGCGAGGATCAGGATGCGGCGGCGGGTCATGCCGCCGACGTTACCGGCAGGATGCCTCGGGCCGCAATCCCTGGGGCAATCCGCCTTGCAAGCTTCCCTCGACAAGCCGGGCAAGCCACGCGGCCTCGCGATCTGCGTCGAAATCCCGTGCCACCCTGGCGCGGCCCGCCTGCCCCATCCGCGCGCGCAAGGCCGGATCGTCCAGAAGCCGCGCGATGCGGTCCGTCAGCGTGTCGGTATCGCCGGGCGGCACCAGGTATCCCGAAACCCCTTCCTCGACCAGTTCGGGCACGCCCGCGACCTGCGGACCGATCACCGGCAGGCCCGCGGCCATCGCCTCCATCAGCACGACGGGCACGCCTTCGGCGAAGGACGGCAGAACGAAGATGTCGGTTTGCGCCAGCCGCCCGGCCACCGCGTCCTGCCCCAGATAGCCGGTGAACGTCACCGCATCCGCGATCCCCAGATCGCGGGCATATCCTTCCAGCGTCGCGCGTTCGGGGCCGTCGCCCGCCAGCGTCAGATGCGCGTCGGGATGGCCGGCGCGCAGCGCGGCGAACGCGTCGAGCAAGACCGCCACGCCCTTCACCCTTGCCAGCCGCCCGACGAACAGCAGCCGCTGGCCCGGCGCCCCGCGCGGCGCGTCGTAAAGGCCGGGCGCCACTCCGCAATGCACGATCCGCAGCTTCGGCCAGTCCTTGCGCGCGGCGAAGATCATTACCTGCGCACGGGCGAAATGGCTGATGCAGGCGACGAAGGCCGCCCCGGCCACCTTGGCGCCCAAGGCGTTTTCGTGCGGATTGAAGAACTCGGTCGGTCCGTGGACGGTAAAGCTGTAGGGCGGTCCCCCCAGCGCCCGCGCCAGCATCGCCACGCTGGTCGCGTTGGACGAAAAATGCGCATGCAGATGCATGACCCCGTCGGCCGCCGCCGCCCGGCGCAGGACGATCGCCTCGGCCAGATAGGCCATCTGCCGCACCGGGCCGCCGCCCGCCCGCATCAGCCGCAGCGCGCAACCGAAGGCGCGCGCCATGCCGCGCGGATTGGCGGCGGTTTCCGACAGAACGGCGCGCAGCATGTCGCGCCGGGGGCCGGTCAGCAGATAGCGGGTCAGCCCGCGTTCGCGCCGGTCGCCGTCATCCACCAGATCGTCGGTCCAGTGCCGGATGGCATAGCGGCGCACGGTCGCGCCCATAGCCTCGATCGCGCGGATCTCGCGCCCGATGAAGGTGGTGCTGACCAGCGGATAGGTGTTCATCACATAGCCGACGGTCAGACCGGCCCCGGCCGCGACGGGCCGTTCCGCGACATCGTTGCCGACCAGTGCCGTGGCGTCTTGCAGGATATACTGGCCGTCCATCGCATCCCCCGGACCTGGCGGCGAACCGGCCACCCGAATGCGGTCCGTATAGCCCCGCCGGTCGCGGCGTGGCAAAGAAATAGCGTATAAAACTTATTGTTATCAGATGTTTAATGACTAGCGGTCGGGGTTTCGCCCCCGCCTTGCGCCGGCCGCAATCCCTGGGGCAATCCGCCTTGCAAGCTTCCCTCGACAAGCCGGGCAAGCCACGCGGCCTCGCGATCTGCGTCGAAATCCCGTGCCACCCTGGCGCGGCCCGCCTGCCCCATCCGCGCGCGCAAGGCCGGATCGTCCAGAAGCCGCGCGATGCGGTCCGTCAGCGTGTCGGTATCGCCGGGCGGCACCAGGTATCCCGAAACCCCTTCCTCGACCAGTTCGGGCACGCCCGCGACCTGCGGACCGATCACCGGCAGGCCCGCGGCCATCGCCTCCATCAGCACGACGGGCACGCCTTCGGCGAAGGACGGCAGAACGAAGATGTCGGTTTGCGCCAGCCGCCCGGCCACCGCGTCCTGCCCCAGATAGCCGGTGAACGTCACCGCATCCGCGATCCCCAGATCGCGCGCCCGTCTTTCCAGCCCGGCCCGCTCGGCCCCGTCGCCGACCAGCGTCAGGTGCAGTCCGGGGCGGTCGGCATGCAGCCGCGCCACCGCGTCCAGCAGCAGCGCCACGCCCTTGATCGCCGCCAGCCGCCCGACGAACAGCAGCCGCTGGCCCGGCGCCCCGCGCGGCGCGTCGTAAAGGCCGGGTGCCACCCCGCAATGCACGATCCGCATCCGGTCCCAATGGACGGGATCGGCAAAGACCATGCCCTGCGCGCGGGCGTAATGGCTGATGCAGGCGACGAAGGCGGCGCGGGCGATCTTTTCGTCGATGCGCCAGTGTTCGGGGGCGAAGAACTCCATCGGGCCGTGCATCGTATAGCTGAAGGGCAGGCCCGCCATCTCGGCCGCCAGCATCGCCACCGAACAGCTGGAATTGCCGAAATGGTTGTGCAGATGCACCGCGCCCCTGTCGCGCAGCCGCTGCGCCAGCACCCCCGCCTCGAGGAAATAGAACGCCTGCCAGAGCGCCGCCTTCATCCCCGGCGGCCGGGTGCGCCAGGCCAGCCGCAGGGCCGACAGCCAGCGCCGGCCCATCATCGCCCCATGCGCGCGCAGCAGGTGCAGCGGACGCTTGGCGGCGGGCTGGATCCGGAAGGTGGCGGCATGTTCGGCGCGCTGTTCGGGGCCGACATGGTGATGGGCCGCGGTGGGGCGGACGGAATGGGTCAGCACCTCGATCCCCAGCGCGCGCAGGCCCGCCACCTCGCGCTGGATGAAGGTGTCGGTGGCGCGGGGATACTCGCCGGTCAGATAGGCGACCGGACCCGGTATTCGCGTCATGCGCCGCGCATCCTTGCGGCGAAATCCCCGCCGGCCGCCAGTCCCAGACGGTCCTGCGCGCGCGCGGCGCTGTAACGCAGCGGGCGGAACCGCGCGGCCAGCGTCGCCTCGCGCAGGCCGGTGGGGATGCGACGGCCGAAAGCGGGCCAGAGATCGCCCGCCAGATCGAGCGCGCGCGCGCCCTTCATCAGCGGCCCCGGCGGCAGGCGCAGCACGCGCCGATGCCCCGCCGCCGCCAGCCAGTCCGATTGCGCGGGCGGATCGGGATCGACCAGGTTGACGATGCGGATCCGGCCCCCGCCCGACAGGACCGGCAGATCGTCGGGCCAGCCCGCATCGCTGGCGAAGGCGGCCGCGACCAGGCCCGCCGCGCAGGTCTCCACATGGATGGCGGGCACCGGCACGTCGCCGCCCGGACAGACGACCCGCGCACCCCGGCGCCAGCCCAGCCGTGCCGTCCAGGTCCGTCCCGGCCCCCAGATCGCCCCCGGCCGCATGATCCACAAATCCAGCCCGCCGGTCTGCGCGCGGGCGATGGCCAGCCCTTCCTGCGCGATCTTGGCGCGAGCATAGGCGTCGCGGTGCCGCGGGTCGCGATCCACGGGCGACGTTTCGTCCAGCGTGGCGCCCGCCGGCATCCCCGTCACCGCATAGACCGAAAACGACGAGACCAGCACCAGCCGCGCGCCTTGCGGCAGGGCATCGAGCAGCGCATCGGTCGCTTGCAGCGTATCGCGGGCATGGGCCGCATCGCCGCCCGATCCGGCGGCGGCATGGATCACCACATCCGCCCCGCGAAGGGCCGCCGCCGCGTCGCCCCCGCCCGCCAGATCGGCCGCATGCACCGAAAGGCCGCCATCGTCCCGCCAGTCCGGCAGGATCGCGCCGTCGCGGCGGACCAGCGCCGTCACCTCGTGCCCCGCGGCGCGCGCCGCCCTGACCGCGGCGCGGCCCAGAAAGCCGCCTGCCCCGGTGATGGCGATCCGGCTCATGCCGCGAACCCCGCGATGGGCGCGAACCGCGTCACCGGCGCATAGGGCATCCGGTCGAGCCGGCCCTCGAACCCCGCATCCGCCCCCGAGGGATGGGTGGCGAAATGGCAGGCCAGCGTCACCTCGGCGATATGGGCGGCGAAATCGGCGCCGGTCAGCGGCGCGCGCCCTTCCCGCAGGGCCTGGCCCATATCGGCCACCGCGCGGCAGAAATCGCGCACCTGCGATCCGCGATAGCGCGCGATGCGCTCGCCGCCGCCCATCAGCCGCACCCGCCGCCCCACCGGATCGAGGAACCGGCGGCGGCGCAGGCGGCGATAGCGGCGCAGGCGGATGGCCGAGGCGTCGCTGCGCGGATCGGCGACCTCGACCGTGCCCTCGTCGCCGTAGAATGTCAGCCGGTGGTCGTGGCGCGCGTAAAGGCCGTTGGTCATCCGCGCGACGACGCCGTTCTCGAACCGCAGCACGGCCACCGACAGATCCGGCGCGGATGGCAGGGCGATGCCGGGGATCTTGTCGGGCATCAGTTCCTCGGCATGGGCGGTCAGCCGCGTCACCGGACCGAACATCGCGCAGAGCCAGCTCAATACATAGCCCGCATGCTCGACCGTGCAGCCGGTGGCGTATTCGTCCACCGCGGGCCAGGCCATGCCCGCCTCGTTCACCCAGCGATGGACGGGCGCGCGCGGCACCATCCCGTCCTCCATCTCGGCATGGACCAGACGGATGCGGCCGGCCGTCCCCGCGGCCAGCGTCCGGTGCAGCGTGCGCGCCACCGGCCCCAGCAGCGTGCAGGGCGCGGATACCAGATGCAGCCCCCTGGCCTGCGACAGCGCGGCGAGCGCGCGCGCCTGGTCCAGCCGCATCGCCAACGGCTTTTCGGTATAGACGTGCTTGCCCGCCTCCAGAAGGGCGCGGGTGGTGGCGTAATGTTCGGACGGGTTGGTGAGATTCAGAACGATGGACGGGCGCGGATCGGACAGCAGCGCGTCCAGATCGGGATAGGCGTCCGCCCCCGTCAGCCGCGCCATCGTCTCGCAGCGCGACCGTTCGCGGTCATGGACGCCCACCAGCGTCAGGTCGGGATGCCCCTCCAGCGTCAGGCGGTACATATTGGCGACATAGCCGCAGCCCAGCATGGCGATACGGGTCCGCCCCATCCGTTTCTCCGGTCAGAAGATCGACCCGCAAGAGGCCACGGGCGGACCCTTACCCCGTTCCGGCGCGGCATGTATAGGGAACCCGCCATCCCGCCCGATCTCGCTTGATTCCGACCGACCCGGAGACCGACTTGGCCGACATCATCCGCTTCGGCGGCCCCCCGACAAACAGCCAGCCCGATACGCAGGCCGATACGCAGGTCGAGGCGGGCACCGTGCGCATCACCCATCCGGGTCGCGCCGCGCTGCTGGACGACATCGCCGCGCATCTGCACGACGGGCGCGGCTTCACGCTGGCGACGCTGAACCTCGACCATGCGGTCAAGCTGGACCGCGATCCGGCCTTCCGCGCGGCCTATGCCGCGCACAGCCATGTCGTGGCCGACGGCAATCCGGTCGTGTGGCTGTCGCGGCTGGCCGGACGGCGGGTCGAGCTGATCCCCGGATCGGAACTGATCGCACCGCTTTGCGCCGTCGCCGCCCAAGCGGGCGCGCCCGTGGCCCTGCTGGGCGCGACCGAGGCCACGCTGGCGCGGGCCGCCGACGCGCTGGAAGCCGCGCATGAAGGATTGCGGATCGTCTGCCGCATCGCGCCGCCGATGGGGTTCGATCCCGCGGGCGCCGGGGCGGACGCGGCCATCGACCGGATCGGCGCGTCGGGGGCGGCGCTTTGCCTGCTGGCGCTCGGCGCCCCGAAGCAGGAGATCTTCGCCGTCCATGCCGCGGCCCGGCTGCCGGGATGCGGGTTCGTGTCGATCGGCGCGGGGCTCGACTTCATCGCCGGCAGCCAGATCCGCGCACCGGCCTGGACGCGGGCCGTGGCGATGGAATGGGCCTGGCGGATGGCCCGCGATCCGGGCCGGCTGGCGGGCCGCTATGCCGCGTGTTTCGGAACGCTGCCGCGCCTGACCCTGTCGGCCCTGCGGGCAAGGCGCGGCTGAGCGGACGGCGGCCTTTCGGCCCGCATGACGCAATCGGACCCTACGCGCGCGCCTTCATCCTTGTTCTTAAAAGTCATCCGTAACCGGTTGATCTGGCTATATCATGCCGCGCGGACCAGCCCCACCGGCCGGCGCTTCAACCGCAGGAACGCCTGTTCGAACGTGCGGAAGCTGACCTCGGAGATGGCGATGGTGACAAGGGTATAGACGACGAACACCGCCCAGTCCGCGGCCAGCCCCGCCTGCGGCGTCGTTCCCAGCGCCACGTTCGTCACATGCAGCCCGATCAGGTGATAGAGATAGATGCCATAGCTGATCTCGCCCACGCGGGCGACGGGCCGGAAGGCCAGCACGGGGCGCAGTACATGATCCTCGCGGATCACGATGCTGGCCAGGCACGCCGCCATCGACAGATGCATCACCAGGTTCGGCCAGCCGATCAGGTTGCCCGGCAGGATCTGCCACAGCACCAGCAGCAGCCCGAACGTGGCCAGCGGGGCGGCGCGATGGCCCAGAACGCGCGCCAGAACGGCATATCCGCGTGCGTCGTCCAGCAGGATCGCCAGCGCGGACCCGATGAGGATCGGCGCGTAAGTGGCGTTGAACATGTAGAAAACCAGCGGCCCCACCGATACCGCGCGGATGCCCAGCGGCGCCAGCGATCCGGTGACGGCCAGAAGGCACAGCACCACGCCCAGAACCAGGGCAGGCAGCACCCACCGCCGCGGCAGCACCAGCAACAGCAGCGGCCAGACCAGATAATACTGTTCCTCGACCGACAGCGACCATGTCGGCGCCAGCAGGGGAATGTCGCCGATCAGGAAGTTCGACAGAAAGAGATAGTAAAAAGGAAGGAATTCAAGGTACTGCATTTCCTTCTTCACGCCGATGTAATAGGCGGCGACCGCCGTGACGATCAGGAAGTAAAGCGGAACGATCCTCAGGAACCGCCGCCAGTAGAAGCCCCGCAGCGAAAACCGCCCCTTCGCACGCCGTTCGCGCACCAGCAGCGTCGTGATCAAAAAGCCGCTGAGAACGAAGAAGAAATCGACGCCGGCAAAGCCCCGTGTCAGGATCAGCGCCGGATCCGCCAGCCCGGTCCAGACGGGCGCGTGATGCCAGAGCACCGCCATGATGCAAAGGAAGCGCAGCCCGTCGAGGCTGCCGAACCTGCGGGTGGCGTGATAGGCTGCAAAGCCCCCTTCGGACCGTTCTGCCATGTCGTGCATGAGGATCCC
>NZ_AMGO01000066.1 GCF_000299575.1 Oceaniovalibus guishaninsula JLT2003 | reverse complement strand
GACGCGCGGCACTATGCGCATGTCGACTGCCCCGGCCACGCGGATTACGTCAAGAACATGATCACCGGGGCGGCGCAGATGGACGGCGCGATTCTGGTGGTGAACGCCGCCGACGGCCCGATGCCGCAGACGCGCGAGCACATCCTTCTGGGCCGCCAGGTCGGCATCCCGACGATGGTCGTCTACATGAACAAGGTCGACCAGGTCGATGACGAGGAGCTGCTGGAACTCGTCGAGATGGAGATCCGCGAGCTTCTGTCCAAATACGACTATCCGGGCGACGACATCCCGGTGGTGAAGGGCTCGGCGCTGGCGGCGCTGGAAGGCCGCGACCCCGAGATCGGCGAGAATTCGGTGCGCGCGCTTCTGGCGGCGGTGGACGAGTGGATCCCGACGCCCGAGCGGGCGGTGGACCAGCCGTTCCTGATGCCGGTCGAGGACGTGTTCTCGATTTCTGGCCGCGGCACGGTGGTGACGGGGCGCGTAGAGCGCGGCGTGATCAATGTGGGCGACGAGATCGAGATCGTGGGCATCCGCGACACCCGCAAGACGACCTGCACGGGCGTCGAGATGTTCCGCAAGCTGCTGGACCGGGGCGAGGCAGGCGACAATATCGGCGCGCTGCTGCGCGGCGTCGACCGCGAGGGCGTGCAGCGCGGCCAGGTGCTGTGCAAGCCGGGCTCGGTCAAGCCGCATACCAGGTTCGAGGCCGAGGCCTATATCCTGACCAAGGAGGAGGGCGGCCGCCACACGCCGTTCTTCGCCAACTATCGTCCGCAATTCTACTTCCGCACCACGGACGTGACCGGGACGGTGCAGCTGGCCGAGGGCACCGAGATGGTGATGCCGGGCGACAACGTGTCGTTCGGGGTCGAGCTGATCGCGCCGATCGCCATGGAGGAGAAGCTGCGCTTCGCCATCCGCGAAGGCGGCCGCACCGTCGGCGCCGG
>NZ_AMGO01000065.1 GCF_000299575.1 Oceaniovalibus guishaninsula JLT2003 | reverse complement strand
CTATCGCCAAGCATGTCGGGATCCTGACCGGGCCCGACACCTTTCTGCATGCGTACGAGCGGCTCGGCGTGATCGAGGAACCGCTCACCTCATCCTGGCGGCGGCGCATCACCTTCGCTTTCCTGTTCCCGCAACGCTGAGATCCAACCATGGCAACGCTTGTCCTCGGCGCGGCCGGCGCCGCCATTGGCGGTTCGATCGGCGGCGCGATCCTCGGCGTCAGCGCCGCGACCATCGGCGGCTTCATCGGCTCCAGCATCGGCTCTGTGGTCGACAGCTGGATCATCTCGTCGCTGGCGCCGACCCAGCGCATCGAGGGCGCGCGGCTCGACATGCTGCGCATCACGTCGGCCACCGAGGGCGCGGTCATCCCGCGGCTCTATGGCCGCATGCGCATGGGCGGCAACATCATCTGGGCGACCGATTTCCGCGAGGAGACCAAGACCACCACGCAGGGCGGCGGCAAGGGCGGCGGGGGCGGCAAGGTCAAGACGACCGAGTATCTGTACTACGCCTCCTTCGCGGTGGCGCTCTGCGAAGGCCCGATCACCGGGATCGGCCGCATCTGGGCCGACGGCAAGCCGATGGACCTCTCCGGCGT
>NZ_AMGO01000064.1 GCF_000299575.1 Oceaniovalibus guishaninsula JLT2003 | reverse complement strand
GACCCGTCGAAGACCCGCAAGCCGCCCGCGCCGAAGCTGAAACCCGTCCCCGAGGCTGCCGTGGCCGCCGTCGGCGACACGCTGCGCGAACAGGGGTCTGGCGGTTCCTGCCGTCGGCGGCGGCACGACCTTCCTGCAGGCGAAGACCGCGAACGAGGTGCTGAAGGCGCAGGAGCGGCGCATCCGGCTCCAGAAGCTGAAGGGGGAGTTGATCGAGCGGGCCCGCGCGCTGGCGCTGGTGTTCCGGCTGGCACGGGAGGAACGGGACGCATGGGTGAACTGGCCTGCACGCGCCGCGGCGCTGATGGCGGCCGAGCTTTCGGCCTCGTGCCGCGGCGCGACGGGCCAACAGATCACAGTGGAGCCAGCCGCGATGCAGAAGGTCCTGGAGAAACATGTACGCGCCCACCTCATTGAGGCCGCCGAGGTCCGGCCCGACTTCCGGTGACGATGATGGCCTGACGGACTTCGATGGCGCGGGAGAGATCCTGCGCGCCTGGGGCAACGGGCTGCGGCCTGACCCGGACCTGACCGTCTCGGAATGGGCGGACCGGCACCGGATGCTGTCGGGGCGTGCCTCGGCCGAGCCCGGGCGGTACCGGACGGTGCGCACGCCCTACATGCGCGAGATCATGGACCGGCTGTCGCCGGGCGATCCCACCCAGCGGATCGTGTTCATGAAAGCCGCGCAGGTCGGCGCGACCGAGGCTGGCAACAACTGGATCGGGTTCGCGATCCACCAGGCGCCGGGCCCGATGCTTGCGGTCCAGCCCACGGTCGAGCTGGCCAAGCGCAACTCGCGCCAGCGGATCGACCCGCTGATCGACGAGAGCCCCGAGCTGCGGGAGCGGGTCAAACCGGCTCGGTCCCGCGACGCGGGCAACACGATGCTGTCCAAGGAATTCGCGGGCGGCATCCTGATCATGACGGGCGCCAACTCGGCGGTCGGGCTTCGGTCCACTCCGGCGCGGTACATCTTCCTCGACGAGGTCGACGCCTATCCGGCGTCCGCAGACGAGGAAGGCGATCCGGTCACGCTGGCAGAGACCCGGTCGCTGACCTTCGCTCATCGGCGCAAGGTGTTCCTGGTCTCGACCCCGACGATCCGAGGGCTGTCGCGCATCGAGCGCGAATTCGAGGCGAGTGACCAGCGCCGGTTCTTCGTGCCGTGCCCGCATTGCGGAGCGATGCAGTGGCTGAAGTTCGACCGGCTGCGCTGGCAGAAAGGCCGCCCGGAGACGGCGGAATATCACTGCGAGGGCTGCGACGCGGCAATCGCGGAGCACCACAAGACGGCGATGCTGGAGGGCGGCGAATGGCGGGCGACCGCCGTTGCCGCCGACCCGACCACCGTCGGGTATCACCTCTCGGCGCTCTATTCGCCGATCGGCTGGCTGAGCTGGGAGCGGATCGTGCGGGCATGGGATGCCGCACAGGGGTCGGACGAAGCGATCAAGGCGTTCCGCAACACCATTCTCGGCGAGACATGGGTCGAGACCGGGGAGGCGCCAGACTGGCAGCGGCTCTACGACCGGCGCGAGCGCTGGACATCCGGCACGGTGCCTGCGGGCGGGCTGTTCCTGACGGCCGGGGCGGATGTGCAGAAGGACCGGATCGAGGTCGACGTCTGGGCTTGGGGGCGCGGGCTGGAAAGCTGGCTCGTCGACCACGTCGTCATCGAGGGCGGGCCGGATCGGCATGACGCCTGGTCTGAGCTGACGGCATTGCTGGACCGGTCCTGGCCGCATGAGCGCGGCGCGCATCTCAGGATCGCGCGGCTCGCCATCGACACGGGCTACGAGGCCCCGGCGGTCTATTCCTGGTCGCGGGCGCAGGGCTTTGCGCAGGTGTCGCCGGTCAAGGGTGTCGAGGGGTTCAACCGCTCGAGCCCGGTCTCGGGCCCGACCTTCGTCGACGCGACCGAGGGCGGCAAACGCCTGCGGCGCGGGGCGCGGCTCTGGACCGTGGCGGTCTCGACCTTCAAGGCCGAGACCTACCGCTTCCTGCGGCTGGCGCGGCCGACCGATGAGGACATGGCCGACGGGGCGGCGTTCCCGCCCGGCTCGGTGCACCTGCCGCATTGGGTCGAGAACGAATGGCTGAAGCAGTTCGTGGCCGAACAGCTGGTGACGATGCGCACCAAGCGCGGCTTCGCCCGGCTGGAATGGCAGAAGCTGCGCGAGCGCAACGAGGCGCTGGACTGCCGGGTCTATGCCCGCGCCGCCGCCTGGATCTCGGGCGCGGACCGCTGGTCTGAGGCGAAATGGCGCGACCTCGAGGATCAGCTCGGGGCCGCCCCCACCGACACCGATCCCGCCGGGCAGATCAACCGGCCGGGACAGGCCCCGCAGGGCAAGCGCCGCTCCGACTGGCTCGGGCGGCGCGGAGGATGGTTCTGACATGGTGAGGACCGGTCCGCGCAGCGGACGCGAGGCTCCAGTGGAGCGTCGCGAGGGAACGAACGCACTGAGCGGGAGCGAAGGGCATGGACTGGACGGAAACCGAGATCTCGGCGCTGCGCCGGGCCTATGCCAGCGGCACGACCCGGGTCAGCTATGACGGCAAGTCGGTGGACTATGGCTCGGCCGAGGATCTGCTTGCCCGGATCCGGACCATCGAGCGCGCCATCGCGGGCACCACGCGGCCGTTGCCGATCGCCGGGCTCGCGGGCTTCTCGCGCGGGGACCGGTGATGTCGGCGACCTGGTTCGATCACGCCATCGCATCGGTGGCGCCGCGCATGGCGGCCCGCCGCGTGATGGCGCGGCAGGCCTTCGAGACCCTGACGCGGGGCTATGACGGCGCGGCGCGCGGGCGGCGGACCGAGGGCTGGCGCGCGCCGGGATCCTCGGCCGACACCGAGATCGGCGTCGCCGGGGCGCTCTTGCGTGACCGGATGCGCGATCTGGTGCGCAACAACCCGCATGCGGCGAAGGCCGTCGCGGTGCTGGTCAACAACATCATCGGCGCGGGCATCATGCCGCGCGCCGCCAGCGGCGACGAAACGCTGGATCGCAAGGTCGACGCGCTCTTCGAGCGCTGGACGGCGGAGTGCGACGCCGACGGCCAGCTCGACTTCTACGGCCTGCAGACGCTCATCTGCCGCGAGATGGTCGAGGCGGGCGAAGTCCTGGTGCGTCGCCGTCTGCGGCGCGCGAGCGATGGCCTGACGGTCCCGCTGCAATTGCAGGTGCTGGAGGCCGACTTCCTCGACGCCACGAAATCCGGCGCCATCGGCGCGGGGCGGCTGGTGCAGGGGATCGAGTTCGACCCGGTCGGCAAGCGCCGGGCCTACTGGCTCCATGCCGAACACCCCGGCGACGCCTATGGGGCCCTGCAGAACGGGTTGCAGAGCCGCCCGGTCCCGGCGACCGAGATTGCACATGTCTACGAAAAGCAGCGCACGCAGGCGCGCGGCGTCCCCTGGGGCGCGCCGGTTATCCGGTCTCTGCGTGACCTCGACGATTACGAGGTCGCCGAACTGGTCCGCAAGAAGACCGAAGCCTGCGTCACCGCCATCGTGTTCGGCGACGACGAGGCGCAACAGGGCATCGCGCCCTCCGTGGTCGATGCAGACGGCAACCGGGTCGAGCAGTTCGAGCCGGGGCTGATCGCCTATGCGCGGGGCGGCAAGGACATCGGTTCAACCAGCCTTCCGCCACCGGTGGCTACGGCGAATACAAGCGGGCGAGCCTGCACACCATCTCGGCCGGGTTCCGGGTGCCCTACGAGCTGCTGACCGGAGACCTCTCCCAGGTGAACTATTCCTCGATCCGGGCGGGGCTCGTGGAGTTCCGCCGCCAGATCGACGCCGTGCAGTGGCAGCTGTTCATCCCGATGTTCTGCGCGCCGGTCTGGCGATGGTTCACGGAGACCGCGTGGGTGGCGGGTCAGATCCCGTCGCCGACCGTGCCGGTCGAATGGTCGCCACCGAAGTTCGAGGCGGTCGATCCGCAGAAGGACGCGATGGCCAACCTGCTGTCGATCCGCTCCGGCACCATGACGTTGGCCGAGGTGATCGCGAAGCAGGGCCGCAACCCGGATGCGGTGCTGGCCGAGATCGCCGCAACCAACGCCAAGCTCGACACGCTGGGGCTGGTGCTCGACAGCGATCCGCGCCGCGTCACCAAGACCGGTAGCGCGCAGACCAGCGACCCGGCGAACGACCCGACCGCCGACGCGGACAATGACCCGGCGCAGGCCGACCAACAGGACTGACCTTCATGGACACGATGATCGAACTGCCGGCCATGCGCCGGTCGGCGGAGCTTGCGCCGAACACGGCCGATGCCGACAGCCGCACCGTCGAGGTGGTCTGGTCGGCGGGGGCACGCGTCCGGCGCGCGACATTCTTCGGGGAGCCCTACGACGAGGAGCTGAGCCTCGATCCCGCCCATGTCCGGCTCGACCGGCTGAACGCGGGCGCGCCCTTCCTGAAGGTGCACGAGCTCGACATGCTCGACGCGGTGATCGGCTCGGTCGTGCCGGGCTCTGCCCGGATCGAGAACGGCCGGGGCATCGCCTTGGTGCGCATCTCCGAGCGTGCCGATGTCGAGCCGATCTGGCGCGATATCCAGGCCGGGCACATCCGCGCGGTCTCCATCGGCTACCAGGTCCACCGCTTCGAGGTCTCGAAGCCCGAGGCCGCCCGCGAACTGTGGCGCGCGGTGGACTGGACGCCCTTCGAGGTCTCCGCCGTCGCGGTCGGCGCGGACCCGGCAGCGGGCTTCCGCGCCCAGCATCCCCTTCACGACTGCGTCCTCCACCGCCGGGACGCCCCTTCCACCACGAAAGGACCGATCCCGATGACGGACAAGACCGAGACCCCGGCGCTCGACGCCGCGACCCCCGCCACCACCCAGCCGACCGAGCCGAATGATACCGAGGACACCCCCATGACCGAGCCGAAACCGGCTGCGCCCGACCCGAACGTCGCCGCAAGCGAGACGCGCAGCCAGCCGAAGCCGCAGGCAACTCCCGCGCCCGACACCGAAGCCGTCGCCACCCGCGCCCGCGAAGCCGAGCGCGATCGCGTCTCCACCATCTACGATCTGGCGGGCCGCCTGAACCTGGAACGCGGCTTCGCCGAGGACCTGGTGAAGCGCGGCGTCAGCGTCGACGAGTCCCGCCGCCTGATCCTCGACCAGGTCGCGGCGAAGTCGGACGAGACCCGGACTTTCCCGCACGTCTCCGTCCCGCTCGGCGGCAGGGACGAGCGCATCACCCGCCGCGACGCCGTGGCGAACGCGCTGCTGCACCGCTACAGCCCCACGCTGTTCCAGCTGGAGGACGCCGCCCGACAGTATCGCGGCATGACGCTGCTGGAACTGGCCCGCGAAAGCCTCGGCAATGCCGGGGTCAACACGCGCGGCCTGTCGCGCGACGAGGTGGCGACCCGGGCCCTGCACTCGACCTCGGACTTCCCCGAGATCCTGTCGGCGGTCACCAACAAGACGCTGCGGCAGGCCTACGAGGCCTATCCCCGCACCTTCATGCTGTTCTGCCGCCAGGTTCTGGCCACCGACTTCAAGGCGATGCACCGGGTCCAGCTTGGCGAGGCCCCGCAGCTGCTCGAGGTCGGCGAAAGCGGCGAGTTCAAGCGCGGCACGCTCGGCGAGTCGAAGGAGAGCTACAAGGTCAAGACCTATGGCCGGGTGGTCGCGATCACCCGCCAGACGCTGATCAACGACGATCTCGACGCCTTCACCCGGATCCCGGCGATGTACGGCAACTCCATCGCGCAACTGGAATCGGACGTGGTCTGGGGGATCATCACCGCCAACCCGGCGATGGCGGACGGCAACGCCCTGTTCCACACCACGCACAAGAACCTCGCGGGCACCGGCGCGGCGCTCGACGTGAGCAGCGTCGGTGCGGCGCGCGCCGCGATGGCCAAGCAGACCGGTCTCGACAAGAAGACGGTGCTGAACGTCCGCCCGGCCTTCCTGATCGTGCCTGCCTCGCTGGAACTGAAGGCCGAGCAGCTGGTCGCGCAGAACCTCGTACCCGCCGCAACCTCCAACGTCGTGCCTCAATCGATCCGCACGCTCGCGCCGATCAGCGAGCCCCGGCTCAATGCTGCCAGCGAGACCGCTTGGTATCTGGCGGCCAGTCCGAACCAGATAGACACCATCGAGTACGCTTATCTCGAGGGTCAGCAGGGTGCCTATATCGAGACCCGCAACGGCTTCGACGTCGACGGCGTCGAGATCAAGTGCCGCCTCGACTTCGGCGCAAAGGCCATCGACTGGCGCGGACTCTACAAGAACCCGGGCGCGTAATCCGTACCCAGCCATGCCGAAACCTGACATGCGGGCGGTCCTGCCGGGCCGCCCTTCGTCTTTCCACGAGGATCCCCATCATGAAAAACTACGTCCAGCCCGGCAACACCATCACCCTGACCGCGCCCTATGCCGTCGCCTCCGGCGATGGCCTGCTCGTCGGCTCCATCTTCGGCGTGGCGGCAGGTACGGCCGCCCTCGGCGAGAGCGTCGAGACCGCGCTCGTCGGCGTCTTCGACATCACCAAGGTCGGCTCGCAGGCCTGGACCGTGGGCGCCATGGTCTATTGGGACGACACCAACAAGCGCTGCACCACGGTCGCCACCGACAACATCCTGATCGGCGTGGCGGTCGAGGCGGTGGCGAGCGGCGCGGACGACACCATCGGCCGGGTACGCCTGAACGCGACGTTCTGATGAGCGCCTTCGCCGCCGCCGCCGTTAGCGCGCTCTTCGCCGACCCGAACATCGGCCGGGACGCGGTCTACATCGCCGACGGCGGCGCGCCTGTCCTGGTGCGCGTCGTCGCTCGGCGTGCCGATGCGATCACCGACTTCGGCGATGCGCGGCTCTGGTCCGAGACCACCCGGATCGACCTTCGCGTCGCCGAAGTGGTGAACCCGCGCCCCGGCGACCGGATCGAGATCGACGGCGACGCCTTCCTCATTCAGGGCGAGCCCGTCCGTGACCGCGAGCGGCTCGTCTGGACCGTCGATCTGAGGCCCGCGTGAAACTGAAGCTCGACATCGATCCCGACATCGTCGCGATGATGCAGGCCGAGGTCGCGGCGGGCGAACGCGCGGTGACGGCCGCCATGCGCGAGGCCGGGACCGGGCTGAAGTCGGCCTGGCGCTTGCAGATCACCGGCGCGGGGCTTGGGTCCCGGCTGGCCAACTCGATCCGGAGCCAGAACTTCCCGAGATCAGGCGAGAGCCTCGATGCCGCGGCTCTGGTCTGGTCCAAGGCTCCGGTCATCGTCGGCGCGCATGACACCGGGCCGCTGATCCGCTCGAAGAACGGGTTCTGGCTGGCGATCCCGTTGCCCGCGGCGGGCAAATCCCTGCGCGGCGGCAGGATCACGCCCGGCGAATGGGAACGGCGACGCGGGCTGCGCCTCCGCTTCGTCTATCGCCGTAGCGGCCCGAGCCTGCTTGTGGCGGAGGGACGGCTGAACACGAAGGGCCAGGCGGTCGTGTCGCGCTCGAAGACCGGCCGCGGCAAGGTCACCGCGCCGATCTTCCTTCTGGTGCCGCAGGTGAAGCTCCCGAAGCGGTTGGACCTGGCGCGAGATGCAGACAGGGCGCTGGATAGCGTGCCGGGGCTGATCGTGGCGAACTGGGTGGACGGCAAATTCGGATAGCTAACCGACGTGGACCGTAACGTCATAGCCCAGAGACTTGAGAGATTTCGACGTTCGCCCGTTCCGAGGTGGGAAGCGATCCGGTAGCGCCCACCCCACGAGTTCGCCCAGTGCACTGACCCCGAGACCTTCGATTTTCCATTTCGGGTCATGAAATGCGGTCCAGAGGCGCTCGGGCAACTGTGCCTCCGGACCACCATAGAGGATGAACTTCAAGAGTTGCTTCACGTCGTTGCCGCCTGCGGACTTGTCGCCCCAAATCCGCATCGAGAGCGCGTCGACCTTTTCCGGTATCGTGTACGTCGTTCCGTCCTCACGAAGACCTACAGCCTTGTTGGCGACGCGTCGCGCATAGTCCTTGATGGAATGTATGCCCATGCAGATCTCGCGGAAGGCCTCATAGTCCATATCGTCGATGGCCTCGGCAGTGAGCGCCTCCCGCAGCATGGGTGCAGTAGAATTCAACATGACGTCCTCTTCGGACGGGGCCTTGGGCAGATTGCGCCACCAATTGATGGCGTCTGCGAGCGCAGCATCAGGGTTCCGCTTGTTCTGTTCGAAATGGTCGGCGTAGAGGGCTCTGCGCCCATCGAAGGTGCGCTGGTAGTAGTGTGCATGGAGGAACTGATCGCCCTGAGCGCCTGCAGGCGCATTGGCGTCGATCCAGGAGGGTCTGTTCTCGGGCTTGCTCACCAAGTTCCCGATATCGCGAAGCTGCTGAAGAGTAGAGTGCCATTCCTCGAGGAATGCCTCGCGGCGGCGGTCATTGGCCTTCTTCTTCCCGGTCTGCACGAGCCCGGACCACTTGTTGAAACTCGGGCTTTTCCAGAACTCGTCGGAAGGCGGCTCCGAGCTGGCTATCTGCTTTGCGCGCTTCAGCATGACAGCGAGTAACTCGTCTGTCAGCGGTGTCGAGTTCCGATCAAGCACAGCGAAGAGTTCAAGGATATCTTCTGCCATTTCATCTGTGATCTCGGCCTCGGGAAAGAAGCAGCCGGCCTCGACGTTCTTGTACCAGGCACTCGCAGAGAGGTTCGCGGAGCCGATGTAGAGGCCGTACTCGCGCCACCAGATTACCTTCGCATGGTGATGCTGAACGAGGCGGCATTGGAAACGGGCCGACTTGCGGGCGAGGAACGAGGACAAGATGGAAGGTTTGACCGCGACGCCTTCGTCGAGGCGACCGTAGTACTTGAGCGGAATGCCGTTGTTCCAACACCAGTCGAATAGAAGATCCATTTCGGTCGCGTACGCGACCGCTGCCAGAACCTCCTG
The DNA here is from genome assembly GCF_000299575.1 of Oceaniovalibus guishaninsula JLT2003. GTDB lineage: Bacteria > Pseudomonadota > Alphaproteobacteria > Rhodobacterales > Rhodobacteraceae > Palleronia > Palleronia guishaninsula. Next base: position 4,437 of record NZ_AMGO01000064.1, on the reverse strand, counting down.
CGTCTCAGCAGCCGCGTTCAGCGTGATGTTGGTGAGATAGTTCCCGTTTATGCCGCCCATCATCAGTTGCATCGTAATCTCGTCGATTTGGTTTGCTTTTCGACACCTTAGACGAAAGCGCGGATATGCCCATCCCACGCGAAACCATCCTCGCCGCGCTGCACGCGCGGCTTTCGGCGTTGCCCGCCACCGCCCTGCGTGGCGAGGTGCTGCCCGAGCGCGTGCCAGCCGAGGGCCTGCTGATCCTGCGCGACGGCGAGCCGGGAGAGCCTGAGGTCACGCTGTCGCCCCTGCGCTATCACTACCAGCACCGCGCCGAGATTGAGGCGGTGGTTCAGGGCGCCGATCGTGACGCCGCATTCGACGCGCTGACCGCCAGTATAGGCGCTGCACTCGCCGCCGACCGGACGCTTGGCGGGCTCTGCGACTGGGTCGAGGCCGAAGCCCCGCGCCCGGTCGATCTGCCGGTCGAGGGCGCGGCCAGCCTGAAGGCCGCCGTGATCCCGGTCGTGCTGCACTATTCCACTGCCGATCCGCTCGGCTGATCCCGACAACCCGAGGAGAACACCATGGCACGAGCCCAGGGGGCGCGGGCGCTGATGGCGCTTGCGTTCGAGACGACCTATGGAACACCGCCCGCCAGCGGCTTCACCCGCATGCCCTTCGCCAGCACCTCGCTCGGCGCGGAGCAGCCACTACTGAACTCGGAGCTTCTCGGCTACGGCCGCGATCCGCTGGCGCCGATCAAGGATGCGGTGACGGCCGATGGCGACGTCGTCGTGCCGCTGGATGCCGAGGCCTTGGGGTTCTGGCTGAAGGCGGCGTTCGGCGCGCCCACGACCACGGGCGCGGAAGCCCCGTACAGCCACGAGTTCCAGTCGGGGTCCTGGACGCTGCCGAGCCTCTCTATCGAGACCGGCATGCCCGAGGTGCCGCGCTTTGCCATGTACTCGGGCTGCGTGCTGGACCAGATCACCTGGCAGATGCAGCGCTCGGGTCTGCTGACCGCGACCGCCCGGTTGGTGGCGCAGGGCGAGACGGTCGGGACGACGACCAGCGCAGGGACACCCGCCGCGCTGGAGCTAAAGCGCTTCGGGCATTTCAACGGATCGATCAGCCGCAACGGCACCGCGCTCGGCAACGTGGTTTCGGCAGAGATCACCTATGCCAACAACCTCGACCGGATCGAAACCATCCGCTCGGACGGGCGCATCGACGGCGCGGACCCGTCCATCGCGGCGCTCACCGGCCGGATCGAGGTGCGCTTCGCCGACCAGACGCTGGTGACGCAAGCGATCAACGGCGAGGCCTGCGAGATGGAGTTCGCCTACGTCCTGCCGTCCGGCGAGAGCTTCACCTTCACCGTGCACGCCGTGTACCTGCCGCGCCCGCGGATCGAGATTTCCGGGCCGCAGGGCGTGCAGGCGACCTTCGACTGGCAGGCCGCGCGCGACAGCGTCGTCGGCCGGATGTGCACCGCCACCCTCGTGAACGACGTGGAGACCTATTGATGCTGACACTCGACCTGACGAACGCGCCACGCTGGCATGAACTCGCGCCCGGCGTGCGGGTGCAGCTGCGTCCGCTGACAACGGCGCTGATGGTTGCCACGCGCAGCGATCCGGCTGTGGAAGGCGTGCCCGACGATGCCTCCGACGAGGAGCGCGCGGTCGCCTTCGCCAAGGCGCTGGCCCGCCGCGCGGTGCTCGCCTGGGAGGGCATCGGCGATGCCGACGGCAAGCCCATCGATCCGAGCCCCGAGGCCATCGACGCGCTGCTCGATGTCTGGCCGATCTTCGAGGCCTTCCAGCTGACCTACGTCTCGAAGGGCCTGCTGCTGGAACAGGAAAAAAACGCCTCTGCGCCCTCGCTGAATGGTCCTTCGGCGGGGGCGAGCGATACTGCCAAGCCTGCTCGCAAGCCTGCCCGGACTGCCCGACGCGGTTGAACCTTCCGGAAACGCCGGAAGGTTGGCAGGTCTGGGACCTCGTCGGCCGCCCCGGCGGCCAGCTGCGCGTCCTGCCCGGCGCCGTGATCGGCTGGGACATGTCGGCGGCGCTGGCGCTCGGTGACGCACTCGGCGTGCCGCCGCTCGCCATGGCCGAACTGCTGCCCGTCATCGAAGCGGTGATGGTGCGGAAGCTGAACGAGGAACTAGCCGCGAATGGTGGCTCCGGTGTCAGGTCTTGATCTTCTCGATCAGCGAGACGCCGGGCAGCCCCTCGAAATGCGCGTCGCAGGTCAGGAGCGTCGCGCCCTGTGCGCGGGCGGTTGCGGAGATGATCGCGTCGGCCGTGGCGAGCTTGTGCTCGCGACAGGCTTCCGCGGCCGCCAGCGCGATCTCGGTGTCGAGCGGGACGACGTGGCAGACCTGCGTGAAGGCGATGACCTGATCGGCTTTGTCCTCGCCGACCTCGCGCGTCAGCCATTTAACCAGCTCGAGCTGGACCATGGTCGGGACCAGCCATTCGCCCTGTTCGGGCAGATGTTCGGACAGCTTCTCGCCGGTCGGCGAGCCGATGAGCCACTCGATCCACGCCGACGTGTCGACGAGGATCATCAGAACCGATCCGTCCGGTCGCGATAATCGGTGGCGGACGCGCCACGCGCGAGCCCCTTCAGCGCCTCCCGCTTGGGCACCGGCACAAGCAGGACGCCCGTGCCTTTCGGGATGAAAGCAAAGGTCAGCCCGGCCTCCCAGTGCTGGGCGGCCCGGATCGCCTTGGGGATCGAGATCTGGAACTTCGAGGACAGGGTCGCGGTCTCGGCCATGGTCATACCTTCACTTGATCGATGGCGGAAACGTAAGACGCCGATGCGGCGAAAGCAAGGACTCTGACCAATGGCTGAAAAGCGAGTGTCCGTCCGCCTCGCGGCCGTGGGCGGACGGCAAGTGCGCGCCGAGTTGGAGGGCGTGGGCGAAGCCGGGTCGCGTGGCTTCGGACGGCTGAGCCGGGAGATGGACGCGGCGAACGCCCGGCTGGCGGCTTTCTCACGCCGGGTCCGGGTCGCGGCTGCCGCCGCCGTGGCCGCCGCTGCCGCCGCGGGCGTGGCTATGATCCGCTCCGGCCTGCAGACGGTCGATGCGCAGGCCAAGCTGGCGCAGTCGCTCGGCACCACGGTCGCCTCGATCCAGACGCTGGAGCGCGCGGGCGAACTGGCGGGCGTGTCGATGTCCGGGATCGAACAGGCGACGAAGGATCTGACGCGCCGTCTGAGCCAGGCGGCCGCCGGCACCGGCCCCGCCGCCGACGCGCTCGACCGGCTGGGGCTTTCGGCCAACGACCTGATCGCGCTGCCACTGGATCAGCGGGTCGGCGCGATCAACGCGGCCATCGAGAGCTTCGTGCCTGCCGCCGAGCGCGCGGCCGTAGCGGGGCAGCTCTTCGGCGAGGAAGGCTCCATCGCCATGTCGCGGATCGACACCGCGACGCTGCGCCAGGCAACGGAGGATGTCCTCGCCTTCGGGGTCGTCGTCTCCGAGCAGGATGCCGACCAGATCGAGCGCACGAACGATGCGATCTCCCGGCTGGGGTTGATCTGGCGCGAGCTGTCGAACCAGCTTGCGGTCGCCGCCGCACCCGCGCTGGAAGCGGTGGCCAACGCCATGGCGGCGGTCGCGAGCCGCACCGGGCCGCTGGGCATCGCGATCCGTGGGCTTTTCGACAACATCGGCCGCCTGACCACCTACGCCGCCACCTTCGCGGCCTTTCTCGCCGGTCGCTGGGTCGCCGGGATGGCCGCCGCGGCGCTCTCGATTCGTGGTCTCGCCACGGCGCTCGTCGTCCTGCGCGGGGCGCTGATCCGGACCGGCATCGGGGCTCTGATCGTCGGCGCGGGCGAGCTCGTCTACCAGTTCACCCGCCTCGTCTCCGGCGCGGGCGGCTTCGGCGAGGCGATGTCGCTCCTGAAGGACGTCGCCGTCGAGGTCTGGGAGCGGATCCGGATGGGCGCCGCTGCGGCGGGCGCGGCCGCCACGGCGATGTTCTTCGACCTGAAGGCCGACGCCGCGTCGGGCATGCAGAGCGCCATCGAGAGTGTCGTCGGGTTCGGCAACACGGCCGCGAACACCTTCGAAGGCACCTACGAGGCGATTAAGGCGATCTGGGGACTGCTGCCGGCTGCCATTGGTGGCCTCGCGTTTCAGGCCGCGGACAGCCTGGTCGATGGCGTAGAGGCGATGCTGAACGGGGTGGTGTCGCGCATCAACGGCTTCATCGGCGGCATCAACCAGGGGCTCGAAGCCCTCGGGTCGGAGCGCCGCATCTCGCTGGTGCCGGACCTCGACCTCGGCGAGATCGAGAACCGCTTCGAGGGCGCGGCCAGTGCTGCCATCACAGCGGCACAGGCGGCGTTCGACCGGGCCTTCGAGGACAACCCGCTCACCGCGCCCGATCTCGGTCTGACCGAGGCGGCGAACAGGGCGCTCGAGTCCGC
>NZ_AMGO01000063.1 GCF_000299575.1 Oceaniovalibus guishaninsula JLT2003 | reverse complement strand
CAGGTCGGGCGAGCCGGGATGCGACAGCCCGCGGGCGTGCAGGTAGGTCTCGCCTGGCGTGCCCGCGAGCTGCACCGCCCGCTGAGAAGCCGCGCGATCGTCGGCGGAATGGTCGGGGCGTGCGCGCATGGGCGACGACGGCGCGGGCCGCGGCGCAGGGTGATCCATCCCCGCGAGCCGCGCCGCCTCGTCGAAGAGCGCGCCGTCGCAGAGCCCTGTCGCCTGCGCGATCAGGTCGATGGGACCGGCCCGCTCGCCGGTGGCGTAGTCGAAGCCCCACCCGGCATAGGGCCCGTCGAGATGGATGGTGCAGGAGCCCTCCTTGCGCGGCGGGCGCCCGGAGAGATCTGCACAGCGCAAGGATCGACGGTCCCGCGCAAGCCGGGCCTCGGGGAAGAGCCCCGGCAACCAGTCGGCGGCCGTGCAGGCAAGCCGCTCCTTCACCGCCGCCAGATCGTGCCGGGTCTTCGGAACCGCGATGTCGTTGAGGTCGATCATCGCGCCCCTCAGGCCAGCAGCACGAGACCGCGTTCGGCCCGGGTGATCGCGGTGTAGAGCCAGCGGCG
>NZ_AMGO01000062.1 GCF_000299575.1 Oceaniovalibus guishaninsula JLT2003 | reverse complement strand
CACCCCCGTTCGTTGAAGTAGTCGTAGATCTTTTGTGCCATGCTGGCCGAGATGCCTTCGACGGCTTTCAGATCGGCCAGATCGGCGCGCGAGACGGCCTTGGCGCTGCCGAAATGCTGCAAGAGGGCGCGTTTGCGGGCGGCGCCGATGCCCGGCACATCGTCCAGCGGCGTTGCACCCACGGCCTTGGACCGTTTGGCGCGGTGGGCGCCGATGGCGAAGCGATGCGCCTCGTCCCGCAGGCGCTGGACGAAATAGAGCACCGGATCGTTGTGCCGCAGCGCCATGACAGGCTTGCCCGTGCGGTGAAACTCCTCCTTGCCGGCGTCGCGGTCGATGCCCTTGGCGACGCCGATCATGGCGATGTCATCGACCCCCAGATCGCGCATGATCGACGCCACCGCGCTGACCTGTCCCGCGCCGCCGTCGATCAGCAGCAAATCGGGCCAATGGCCTTCCTGCCGGTCGGGATCTTCCTTCAGCAAGCGCTTGAAGCGGCGGGTCAGAACCTCTTTCATCATGCCGAAATCGTCGCCGGGCGTCAGGTCGGTGCCCTTGATGTTGAACTTGCGATACTGGTTCTTCATCAGCCCCTCGGGCCCCGCCACGATCATGCCGCCCACGGCATTCGTGCCCTGGATGTGGCTGTTGTCGTAAACCTCGATCCGCTGCGGCGGCGCGTCCAGATCGAAGGCTTCGGCCAGTCCGGCCAGCAGACGGGTCTGGGTCGCGGATTCGCTCATCCTGCGCGCCAGGCTTTCGCGGGCGTTGCGCAGGGCACCGGCCACGAGATCCTTCTTTTCGCCCCGCTGGGGCACAAGGATCTGGACGCGCCGCCCCGCCTTTTCCGACAGCGCGTCCTGCATCAGGTCGCAATCCTCGATCTCGTCGGACAGCAGCAGCATGCGCGGCGGTTCGCGGGTGTCGTAGAACTGGCCGATGAAACCGGCCATCACCTCGGCCGCGTCGGCGCCGCTGCCGGTGCGCGGATAATAATCGCGGTTGCCCCAGTTCTGGTTGGCGCGGATGAAGAACACCTGCACGCAGGCTTGCCCGCCCTCCATATGCAGCGCGATCACGTCGGCTTCGGACACGCCTTCGGGGTTGATGCCTTGGCTGCCCTGCACCTGGGTCAGGGCGCGGATCCGGTCGCGCAGGGCGGCGGCGCGCTCGAACTCCATCGCGGCGCTGGCCTGCTCCATCTCGCGGGCAAGCTGGGCCTGCACCTTGGTGGTGCGGCCCTGGAGGAAGTTTTCGGCATCCTTGACCAGCGCGCGATAATCGCCTTCGCCGATCTTGCCGACGCAAGGGGCGCTGCACCGCTTGATCTGGTAAAGCAGGCAGGGCCGGGTACGGGATTCGAACATCGCATCGGTGCAGTTGCGCAGCAGGAACACGCGCTGCAACTGCGTCAGCGTCCGGTTGACCGCCCCCGCACTGGCGAAGGGGCCGTAATAATCGCCCTTCTCGGTCTTGGCGCCGCGATGCTTCTTGATCTGCGGAAAGGCATGGTCGCCGGTCACGAGGATATTCGGGAACGACTTGTCGTCGCGCAGCAGCACGTTGTAGCGGGGCTTGAGCTGCTTGATGAGGTTCTGTTCGAGCAACAGCGCCTCGGTCTCCGTCCGCGTCGTCAGGAACATCATCGACGCGGTTTCGCGGATCATGCGGGCGATGCGGGGGCTGTGCCCCGAAGGCCGGGCATAGTTCGACACCCGCGCGCGCAGGTTGCGGGCCTTGCCGACGTAAAGAACGGCCCCCTGTTCGTCCAGCATCCGGTAGACGCCCGGAGAGCTGTCGAGACTGCGCAGATAGGATTGCACGCAGGCGTGACCGCGGGGGCGGTCCTGGGACTGGGTCGTCGGATCTGATTCCGTCATCGGCTGCAACTCTACCCGGCCGGGTTCAAGGTGTAAGACATCCCCCGAAACTGTGGACAAGTCTGTGGGGCAGTCAGGGTCAACGCAGATTTATCGTGTCGGCGCGCGGACTTCATCGGTTTGCCGCTTTTTTGTGCATATCTCCAAACTATTGGAACGAAACGACATTTTATTGTCGGACGCTCGTATCCCGAAAAGTTGCGGAAACCGGGTACGATATGGGACGGCGGACAGGCGCGGCGGATAACTTTTTGTCGCACCCTCGCTAGGGGGCTATTCGACGCCCAGAATGTCGGGGGTCTGCCAGGCGAGATGCTGGCCGCCATCGACGCAAAGCAGTTGGCCGGTGACGGATCGCGCGCCAAGGAAATAATCGAGCGCGCCGCAGATCGCGGCAGGGTCCGCGCCCCGCTCGAGGATCGTGGCGGCGCGCTGGCGGGCGAAATGATCCTCGGTCTGGCGGGTGCCGCGCAGGGTCGGACCGGGGCCGATGGCGTTGACCCGGACGGCCGGGGCCAGCGCCTGCGCCGCCGTGCGCGTCAGTGCCCAGAGGCCCATCTTGGCCAGCGTGTAGGTCGCGAAGTCCGGCGTCAGCTTGCGCACGCGCTGGTCCAGCATGTTGACGGCCAGCGCGTTGGCAACGGGCTCGTCGTTTTCGTCCGTCGAGGGTTCGGGCGCCTGGGCGGCAAATGCCTGCGTCAGGAAGAAGGGCGCCTTGAGGTTCGATCCGATATGCCGGTCCCACCCCGCGACCGTGGCGGAGGCGAGGGTGTCATGCTCGAAGATCGAGGCGTTGTTGACCAGCAGCGTGAGCGGCCCGCCCAGCGCTTCCGTGGCGCGGGGGATCAGCGATGCCGTGGCATCGTCGTCCAGCAGGTCGGCCCCCAGCGCCACGGCGGTCCGGTGCATGCCGCGCAGATCGCGGACGACCTCTCCGGCCCCGTCCGACGCGCTGTTGTAGTGAACCGCCACGTCCCAGCCGTTCTGCCCCAGATGCAGCGCCATCGCACGGCCCAGCCGCGCGCCTGCGCCCGTCACGATCGCCCGTCGCGTCATGTCACCACCACCGCCAGATACCCCACGTAAAGCGCGCAGAAGATCACGCCCCAGACCCGCCCCATATGCCAGCGCAGAAGCACGAAAGGCAGCAGCAGTAGCGACGCGGCGAGCATCACCCACAGGTCGAAGGTCAGGAAGGACGGGTCGACCGGAATGTTCCCCACCAGCGATGCCAGTCCGATGATCGCCAGCAGGTTGAACATGTTCGACCCGATGACATTGCCCAGCGCCACGTCCGCCTGCCGCCGGATCGCGGCCACCACGGTCGTGGCGAGTTCGGGAAGCGACGTGCCGATGGCCACCAGCGTCAGGCCGATCACCGTGTCGCTGACGCCGAAGCGCTGCGCGATGGACGTCGCCGCGTCGATCAGCAGGCTGGCGCCCAAGGGCAGGCCGATCAGACCCAGCGCCAGATAAAGAAGGATGCGCCACCACGGCAGGTCGGGATCGGCGCCTTCGGGTTCGTCGATGGCGGGCGTTTCCCTTTCGCGCCTGCGATGCGCGCGCGCATCGCGAAACTGCCCGGTCAGCACGAAAGCCAGACCCGCCAGCAGCACAAGGCCGTGCAGCCAGGTGATCGGCCCCAGGGCGCAGACCCCGATGAAGAGCAGGCTGGCGGCCAGCATCAGGACATAGCTTTTGCGGCTGTCGCAATTCTCCATGCTCAGGCCCGAGATCAGCGCGGGCACGCCCAGCACCAGAAGGATGTTGGCGGTATTCGATCCCACGACATTGCCCAGTGCGATGCCGGGCGCGTCGTTCAGGATCGCCTGGACCGAGATCAGAAGTTCAGGCGCCGACGTTCCGAATGCCACGATGGTCAGGCTGACGATCAGGGCGGGCACGCCCAGCCGAAGCGAGGTATTCACCGCGCCCCGCACCAGCAGGTCGCCGGCCGCCAACAACAGGGCCAGCCCCAGTCCGGCAATCAGAAAATCCATTCAGCGCCGTTTCCCGCCGCAGGGGCATGGGGCGCTGCCCAGCCGATACCGGCCGCAGGCGGCGCATTTCATCGACGCCAGCTTCTTCTGGCCGGGAAAACGCAGGCGGCCGAACATGGCAAGCACGACCATGCCGATCAGGAACAGCGTGACGATCTTGATCATGCCGTCACAGCCCGAAGCGCGCGTAGGCGGCGCGATCCTCGATCCCGGCCAGCGCCGCCTCGGCCACGCCCATGCCGAGCCGCGCCAGCAGCGGGCGACGCTGGCGATAGCCGCTGAAGCGCACCTTGTCGCCGAAGCGGCGCTTCATCTCGGGAACCATGTGGCCGATGCCGTCGATCAACCCGACCGCGCGCGCGCGTTCGCCGACCCAGACCTGTCCGGTGAACAGGCCGGGATCGTCCGACAGCCGCGGGCCGCGCCGCGCCTTCACCTGCGCGATGAAGGCGTCGTGGATCTGGTCCTGCAACTGGCGCAGGCGGGCCACGTCCTGCGGATCTTCGGGGCGGAAGGGATCCAGCATGGATTTCGACCGCCCGGCCGTATAGACGCGCCGCTTGACGCCGTGACGCTCGATGAATTCGTTGAAGCCGAACCCGGCCGAGATCACGCCGATGGACCCGACGATGGACGTCGCGTCGGCAAAAATCTCGTCCGCCGCAGAGGCCAGCCAGTAACCGCCCGATGCCGCGACATCCTCGACAAAGGCGATCACGGGCACGCGCTTTTCGTCGGCCAGCCGCCGGATGCGCCCGGCGATCAGCGACGACTGGACGGGACTGCCGCCGGGGGAATTGAGCATCAGCGCCACGGCGCGGGGTCTGCCCCTGCGAAACGCCTTCTCGATCAGCGGCGCGACAGCGGCATCGTTCAGACGCCCTGCCCCGCCGGTTGCGATGATCCCTTGCAGACGGATGACGGCCACCACGGGATCGGACGACAGGAAAGGCACGAAGCGCTTCATGCCCCGCACATAAGCCGTGGCGCCCCCGCCAGCAACCCTGCCGCCGGATGCCGCATCCCTAGAAGACGCCAAGCGCCCGCAGCGGCATCCAGAGACCCATGACGATCATCATCACGTTCTCGGTCAGCGACACGAAGCCGAGCGGCACGTTGCTGTTGCCGCCCACGCAGGCGCATTTCAGTTCGCGCTTGTCGATATAGACCGCCTTGAACACCGACACCGCGCCGACCGTCCCGATGAACAATGCCACGGGCGCCGAGATCCAGACCAGCGCACCGGCCACCATCAGGATCCCCGCCAGCGCCTCGCCATAGGGATAGAGATAGCCGTAGCGTACCCAGCGCCGCGCCAGCAGGTCGTAATTGAGGAACATGGTCGAGAAGCTTTCGATGTCCTGCAACTTCTGCACGGCCAGAAAGCACATCGAGACGGCGATGAACCATTCGACTGCACGGACGGTCAGCACCGTGCCGTAGACGAACCAGCTGAGCCCCAGGGCCATCAGGAAGGCGACGCCGAAGATGGCGATGACCGGGCGATAGCTGGTCTCGCCTTCTTCGGGCACGTCCTCGCCGAAGTAGTCCCGCAGATCGTCGTAACCGCCGATCCGTTCGCCGCCGATGAAGGTCTGCGGCGTGGTATCGACGTTGTGTTTCGCCTTGAAGGCGTCGGTCTGCTCACGCGTGGTCAGGGGGTGGTCGTCCACCTCGAACCCCTTGCGTTCCAGCAGATCCTTGGATTTCAGGCCGAACGGACACAGATGGTCGGGCATGACCATGCGATAGAGTTCGGCCTGCTTGGAAATGTTGTCCTTGGGCATGGTACGTCCTCTCTCAACCGTTCGACCGCTGGGTTTCGTTTTCGGGGGCAAGGCGGTGCAGGATCGGGCAATCGGGCCGCCCGTCGCCCGCGCAGGCCGCGACCAGCCCCGACAGCGTGTCGTGCATGGCTTTCAGATCGGCGATCTTGGCCTCGATGGCGGTCAGATGGCCCTGCGCCAGACGCTTCACATCCGCGCTGGCCCGACTTCGATCCGCCCAGAGGGCAAGCAGCGTGCGGCATTCCTCGATGCTGAACCCCAGCGCGCGGGCACGGCTGAGGAAGGTCAGGCGATGCAGATCCGCCTCGGCGAACCGGCGATAGCCGTTCAGGTCACGCTGCGGCGCAATCAGGCCGATTTCCTCGTAATAGCGGATCGTCTTGGGCGGCAGATCCGACCGCGCGGCTGCTTCCTTGATGTTCATTCCGCAGGCTCCGCCACATAGCGGCTTGCCGGGGATACGGCGGGCCGCACGACGCGTCCGGCGCCGAAGCGCCGCAGCCGCAGCGCGTTGCCCAAAACGAAGACGCTCGACAGCGCCATCGCGCCCGCGGCCAGCATGGGCGACAGCAGCGTTCCCGTCAGCGGCCAAAGCACGCCTGCCGCGACCGGGATCAGCGCGGTGTTGTAGGCGAAGGCCCAGAACAGGTTCTGCCGGATGTTGCGCAAGGTGGCGCGGCTGATCGCGACCGCGCGCAGCACGCCTGCCGGATCGCCCGACATCAGCACCACGTCCGCTGCCTCGATGGCGATGTCGGTGCCGGTTCCGACCGCGATGCCGATATCGGCGGCGGCCAGCGCCGGCGCATCGTTGATCCCGTCGCCGACGAAGGCCAACGCGCCATGACGGCCGCGCAGCGCCTCGACGGTGTCGAGCTTGCCTTCGGGTGTCACCTCGGCGAACACGTCGTCGATGCCCAAACCTTCGGCCACCGCATGCGCCGTGCCCGCGTTGTCGCCCGTGACCATGGCGACCCGAAGGCCCATGCGCCGCATTTCCGCCACGACGGCGGCAGCGTTCGGCCGGACGGGATCGGCGATTTCCAGCAGGGCGACCATCCGCCCGTCCACCGCGACGCGGATCGGACTGCGCCCCGCCTGGGCCATGTCCCTTGCAGCATCGTCCAGACCGCCGGCCGCCACACCGTGCTGCACCAGATAGCGGTCGGCCCCCACAAGGACATCGTGACCGTCCACACGGCCGCGGATCCCCGCCCCGACGCCGATCTCGACGCCCTCCGCCGTGGGCGGCACGATGCCACGGTCCCCGGCGGCGGACAGGATGGCCTGGGCGGCCGGATGCTCGGACGCGGCCTCGACCGCGGCGACCAGCGCGAGGATGCGGTTTTCGTCCTCGCCCGGCACGACGCGCATGCCGGTCAGTTCGGGACGGCCGAGCGTCAATGTGCCGGTCTTGTCGAAGGCGACGACGCGCACGTCCGACAGCGTCTGCAAGGCATCGCCCTTGCGAAAGAGAACGCCCATCTCGGCCGCGCGGCCCGTGCCCACCATCACGCTGGTCGGCGTGGCCAGCCCCATCGCGCATGGACAGGCGATGATCAGGACCGACACGCCCGAGACCAGGGCCAGCGTCAGCGCGGGCTCGGGGCCGAAGACCAGCCACGCGCCGATCGTCGCCAGCGCCGCCAGCAGCACGGCAGGAACGAACCAGCGCACCACGCGGTCGGCCGCGCCCTGGATCGGCAGCTTGGCGCCCTGCGCATTCTCGACCATCCGCACGATACCCGACAGGACGGTATCCGCGCCGACGCGTTCCGCGCGGAACCGCAACATGCCCGCCCCGTTCACGGTGCCGCCGACGATGGCCGCGCCGACATCCTTCCGCACCGGATCGGGTTCGCCGGTGATCATGCTTTCGTCGATCCACGAACTTCCCGAAATCACGATACCGTCGGCCGGAATCCGTTCGCCGGGGCGCATGACGACCGTATCGCCGGGCCGGATGTCGCCGCTCTCGATCCGCACGATGACACCGTCGCGTTCGACCATCGCATCGCGCGGCTGAAGCGCCAGAAGGTTGCGGATGGCCTGCCCCGTCCGGCCCCGCGCACGCGCTTCCAGATAGCGGCCCAGCAGGATCAGCGTGACGATGACCGCCGCCGCCTCGAAATAGACGGCGCGGCTGGCGGCGGGCAGCAGCGCCGGCGCGAACAGCGCGACAGTGGAATAGCCCCATGCGGCAGCCGTGCCGAGGGCGACCAGCGCGTTCATGTCCGGCGCGCCTTTCAGCAAGGCGGGAATGCCGGTCACGAAAAACCGGCGCCCCGGCCAGACCAGCACCAGCGTGACCAGCGCGAACTGGATCAGCCAACTGGCCTGCAAGCCGATGGTCCGGTCAATCGCGCCCGCCATGCCCGGAACGAAGTGGCTGCCCATTTCAAGCACGAAGACCGGCAGCGTCAGCAGGCCGGCAATCAGCGTCTGGCGGGCCAGAAGCCGGGTCTCGGCAGTCCTGCCTTCATCGTCGCGCCGTTCATCATCCTGTCTGACGGTCGCGGGATAGCCCGCCTCGGTGACAAGGCGCGCCAGAGCGTCCGGCGCGGGCGCGTCCGCGCCGACCGCAATCTCGGCCCGGCGGGTGGCAAGGTTGACACTCGCGGCCTCGACCCCCGGCGTTCCCGCCAGCAGCCGCTCGACCCGCCCCACGCATGACGCACAGGACATTCCATCGACATTAAGCGTGACCGTTTCCTGCATCAGCCGTTCCTTCCCGTCCGCGAAACCCGAAGATAGGGGTTCCCGTAACTGGAAGGTCAAGGGCCGTCAGGACTTTCCGGCGCGCAGGCTGTCGATTCCGACCAGCAGCAGGGTCGCCCCCGCCACAATGGCAAGATCGACGCGCATCACCTCGAAGACGAGGATGCCCAGAAACCCGAGCAGGGTGCAGAACGCCAGGATCGTCAGCAAGCGGGTCATCGCGCCTCTCCTTTGGGTGACAAGGTGCGGACCAACCAGCCCGCCGTCCGCAGCAGCCGTGCGTCGCCCTCGCGCGGCCCGACAAGCTGTGCGCCCATCGGCAGGCCGTCCTGCGACTCGAACAAGGGCACCGTGACCGCGGGCATGCCGGTCATCGTCCACAGGCCGTTGAAGATCGAGTTGCCGGTGCTTTCCAGCCCCTCGGGGGCCGGGCCGGGTGCGGCGGCTGTCAGGATCGCATCGCACCGCGACAGGATTTCCTTCAGCCCGGCATGAAGGATTTCGGGCCAGTCGAGCGCGACCAGATAGTCCCGCGCGGTAATGCTGCCGCCTTCGTCCAGCGCGGCGATCATGCGCGGCGACAACGCCTCGCGGTGGCGGGCGTAACGGTCGAAGTTGCGCGCCATCTCGGCCAGGTTGATCCGTTCCCGAATCCGAACGGCGTCGTCATAGAGGGGCGGAAGCGTCACCTCGAAACATCGGTCGCCCAGATGATCGGCAAGTTCGTCCAGCGCGGCGGCCATGTCGGGATGGACCGCCTCCTCCCAGCCCGGCATCCGCAACAGGGCAAGGGTGGGCGTGACGGGGGGCCTGGCGCGCGCGGTTTCCAGCAGACGGGGACCGGGACCGGGCCGCATGGCGGGGTCGCGCGGATCGTGACCGAACAGCGCGTCACCCAACAGAGCGGCATCCGCGACGGACGACGCGAATACCCCGATTGTATCGAGCGTCTGGGACTGGCGCAAAACGCCCGCGCGTGAAATGCGCCCGAAGGTGGGCTTGTAGCCGACGCAGCCGCAGAACGATGCCGGGCGGATGACCGAACCGCCGGTCTGCGTGCCGATAGCCAGCGGAGCCATGCGGGACGCGACCGCCGCCGCCGATCCGCTGGACGATCCGCCCGGCGTATGGCCGCCATTCACCGGGTTCCGCGTCTTGCCGGGATGCATGAAGGCCAGCTCGGCCGTCACCGTCTTGCCGGCGATGATCGCGCCCGCCGCCCGAAGGCGCGCGATGCAGGTCGCGTCCTCGCTGGCGATACGGGCATCGTCGATCGGCGTGCCGTTCCCGGTCGGCATCCGGGCCACGTCGATCACGTCCTTCACCGCGACCGGCAGGCCATGCAGCGCGCCCAGCGGCCGGCCCGCGCGCCGGTCGGCATCCAGACGCCGCGCCTGCGCGATCATGTCGTCGCCGTCGAGAAAGGCCCAGGCCCCGATGGCGGGCTCGCGTGCCTCGATCTGGGTCAGAAAGGCATTCGCCACTTCCTCGGCGCTCAGCGCGCCCGCGGCGATGCGGTCGCGCAGGTCGGTCGCCGTCAGGGTGACGACCGGCACCCTGTTCGCGCCCTCACGCCCCATAGAACATCTCGGGCAGGTTATAGACCACGCCGGGGAAGTTGTAGACGATGATCATCGACAGGATGACCATGAACAGGAACGGCATGATGCCCTTGAAGATCATGGTCAGTTGCACTTCGGGCGGCGCGATCCCCTTGAGGTAATAGGCCGACATGGCCATCGGCGGCGTCAGGAAGGACGTTTGCAGGTTCAGTGCCACGAGGATGCCGAAGAACAGCGGATCGACGCCGAACAGTTCCAGCAGCGGCAGGAAGATTGGCACGAAGATGATGATGATCTCGGACCATTCCAGAGGCCAGCCCAGCAGGAAGATGATGATCTGCGCCAGGATCAGGAATTGCAGCGGGGTCAGGTCCATCCCCTGCACGAAGTCGCTGATGATGTGTTCGCCGCCCAGATACGAGAAGACCGACGAGAAGGTGTAGCTGCCGACGAACAGCCAGCAGACCATCGCCGTCGTCCGCACCGTCAGATAGACGCTTTCCTGCAATCGTAGGAAGGTCATCGCGCGATAGGCGACGGCCAGCACGATGCCGCCCAGCGCGCCGATGGCAGCGGCTTCGGTCGGGGTAGCGAGCCCGAACAGGATGGAGCCCAGCACGGCAAGGATCAGGACGGCCAGCGGGAAGAACGACGTGATCAGCATCCAGATCAGGCGGCCCGCCGGGACATCGGGCACCTCGTCGTCAGTCGGGCGCGGGGCGACCTTCGGCTGAAGGATCGACCGTCCGACGACATAGAGCAGATAGAGCCCCACGAGGATCAGGCCCGGCAGGATCGCCGCCGCGTAAAGCCGCACGATCGACACGCCCGAAGCGGCGGCATAAACGATCAGCATGATCGACGGTGGGATCAGGATGCCCAGCGTTCCCCCCGCACAGATGATCCCGGCCGCGAAGGACGGATCGTAGCGCGCCTTGAGCATCTGCGGCAGCGCCAGCATGCCCATTAGCGTCACCACCGCCCCGACGATGCCCGTCGCCGTGGCGAACAGGGCGCAGGTGATCAGCGCGGCGACCCCCATCGACCCCGGCACGTTTTTCGATGCGATGTTCAGCGACCCGAACAGGCGATCCACGATGTTCGACCGCTCGACAATATATCCCATGAACAGGAACAACGGGATCGCCGTCAGAACCTCGTTCGACATCACCGTGTAGGTCTGGTTGACGAGCAGGTCGAAGATGCGGTTGTTCAGAAACCCCTCGAACCACAACCGCCAGCTTTCCAACGCGCCGGCATCGTCGCCCAGCCGGTCGAAGGCACGCCACATCCGGCCTTCGTCGTAATAGGCGAAGTAGCCATAGAACAGGCCCAGCGCCATCAGCGTGAACGCGATGGGGAAGCCCAGAAAGACCAGCACGATGAAGATGGCCAGCATGGAAAGCGCGGCCTGGGGGTCGGTCACTGTCGGCAACTCCGATAGGGGAAAACGGACGTCATTCCATGTCGGGGTGATGACCCGCCGCGCGGTTCATCGCCAGAACCTCGGTTTCCTCGACATCCTCGGCGGCGGCGGGCCAGACGCCATCCCGCAGGGCGATGATGCAGCGGAAGACCTGCGCGATCCCCTGGATGAACAGCAGGATACCGGCCACGACGATCACGGACTTGAATTGATAGATCGGGATGCCGGCGGGGCTGTTGACGCTGACCTCGCCGTAACCCCAGGACCGCGAGGCATATTTCCAGCCCGCGAAGATCAGCGCGAGGATGCCGGGAAAGAAGAAGACCAGATAGAGCACCAGATCGACGCCTGCCTGAACCCGGATCGGCCAGAGGCGATAGAGGAAGTCGCCGCGCACATGGCCGCCGCGCGACAGGGTGTAGGCGCCGCCGATCATGAACAGCGTGCCGTACATGATGAACGACACGTCCAGCGACCAGGGGGTCGGGCTGTTGAGAACGTAGCGCACGAACACTTCATAGCTGACCCCGAACGTCATCAAGATCACCAGCCAGCCGAACACCTTGCCGAAAGCGGCCGACAGGGCATCGGCGAATGCGATGTAACGGGACACGTCCTAATCCGTTCTGCACGCGGCTGCCGGCGACCCGCTAAAGGGCCGCCGGTCCGTCGCCGGAAGTGCTCAGAGTTTCAGCTTGCCGGGGAAGTAGTGTTCATAGGCCAGCGCGTAATCGGGCGCGTTCATCAGCTCGTAATAGGTGACAAGCTCGGTCCATGCGCGCTGGCTGTCGAGAACACGCTTCATGAACTCGTCGGCTTCAAGTTCGGGAATCAGCTTGTCCCATGCCTCGATCTGGGCGGCCAGGATTTCATTCGAGGTGCGGTGGACGGTGACGCCCGAATTTTCCTGGAACCACTTGAGATCTTCGGAATAGCGCCGCATCGCCTTGGCGGTGTTGGCGGTCGATACCGCCTCGACCGCGTATTTCAGAATCGCCTGATGCGCGGGGTCGAGATCTTCGAGGAAGTCCCTGTTGAACAGGAACTCGAAGCTTTCGGACGCCTGATGATAGGATCCGAGATAGTAGTTCTTGGCCACGTCCTGCGCGCCGAAATCCCTGTCGGAAGACGGGTTGTTAAATTCGAACGCGTCGATAACGCCCCGTTCCATCGCGGGAACGATCTCGCCGCCCGGAAGCTGCGCGACGCTCATTCCCATCGACTGCATCAGATCGGCCGCAAGACCCACGGTGCGATACTTGAAGCCCTGAATGTCGTCGACGGTGTTCACTTCGTTCTTGAACCAGCCGAAGGGCTGCGCCGGCATCGGGAAGGCCATGTAGCCGACGATGTTCAGGCCCATGATGTCCTGCGTCAGCTCGCGATAGAATTCGGCGCCGCCGCCTTCGTAGAACCACGACAGCATCGTTCCCGCCGACCCGCCGAAAACCGGACCCGTGCCGAAAAGCGATGCCGCCTTGTTCTTGCCATACCAATAGACGGGAACGTCATGGCCGGCATCCAGGATGCCGTCGTTCACCGCGTCCAGAACTTGAAAGGCGCCCACCACGGCGCCCGCCGGCAGCAGGTCGATCGTCAGCGATCCGCCCGACATCTCCTCGACCCGGTTGGCGTAATCCTGCGCCATCTCCTGCCAGATGTTGGAAGACGGCCAGGCCGTCTGCATCTTGATGACCATCGGGCTTTGCGCCAGAACGGCGGGCGCGGCCAGCATGGCGCCAGTCGCGGCACCCCCGGCCATCGCGCCACGGGTCAGGAAAGACCGGCGCGAATAGGCTGACTTGTCGGACATCTCATCCTCCCAGATGTTGCGGTGGCCGCGCGTTCCGGCGACCTTGCAGGGCACCTTGGACAGTGTTGCCGGACCGTGCAAGCCTTTCGTCGCGCGGCCCCCTGGCCGTCAGTCGCGCCCGGCCAGCATCGGCAGCGTCATCGCCGCGGCATAATCGCGCGCCTGCGCCAGATAGGCGTCATAGCTTTCGCGCACACGCGCCACGTCGTCCGACTGCGCCGTCAACTCGTCCTGCACTTCGGCCCAGGCATCGCGCATCGCGGCGACGACGTCGTCGGGAAAGGCCAGAAACTCCACCCCTTCCCGTTTCAGGTCGGCCATGGCCAGCGCGTTGTAATAGTCGAACTGGGCATGGTTTTCCAACGCGGCGGCATGGGCCGCATTCTTGCAGATCGCCTGAAGATCGGCCGGCAGGCTGTCCCAGGCATCCTTGTTGAAGACCACGGCCAGACCGGCCCCCGGTTCGTTGAAGGCGGGCAGATAGCACAGGTTGGTGATCTTTTGCAGCCCGAAGGCCTGATCCAGCATCGGGCCGACCCATTCGGCGGCGTCGATGGCACCCGACTGCATCGCCTGGAAAATCTCGGGCGGGGGCATCAGCACGGCGTTGACGCCCAGCTTGCGGTAGATCTCGGCCCCCAGCCCGGCGATGCGCATGTTCAGGCCCTGAAGGCTGTCCAGCCCTTCGACCCGGTTCTTGAACCAGCCGCCCGACTGGGTGTTCGAGTTGCCCGAATAGAACGGGACCAGATCGCGTTCGGCATAGACCTCGTTCCACAGATCCTGACCGCCGCCATGTTCCAGCCATGCAACATGTTCGTTGCTGGTCATCCCGAAGGGAACGGCGGTGAACCAGTGGAGCGCCGGGTTCTTGCCGGCCGCGTAATAGGTCGGCCCGTGTCCCGCCTCGGCATTGCCCTGCTGCACGGCATCCTCGACCGCGAAGGGCGGCACAAGTTCGCCCGCGCCGTAGACGGTGAAGGTCAGCCGCCCGTTCGACATCGCGGCGACCTTGTCGGCGAAGTTGGTGACGTTGGTGCCGACGCCTGGCGCGTTCTTGGGAAAGGCGGTGGGCAGCTTCCACTGCATGTTGCCCTGCGCGATGGCGGGCGCGGCCAGCGGCAGCGCCGCGGCCCCCGCGCCGACGGCGATGAAATCCCTGCGCTTCATGTCGTTTCCCCCCTAGAAGATCAGTCCGGGCAGCCATGTGGCCAGTTCCGGCCATGCGATCAGAATGCCGATCGCCAAAATCTGCAAGCCCACGAAGGGCGCGACGCCCAGATAGATGTCCGCCGTGCTGATGTCGCGCGGCGCGGCCGAGCGGAAATAGAACAGCGCGAACCCGAAAGGCGGCGTCAGGAAGGAAGTTTGCAGGTTCATCGCCAGAAGGACGCCGAAGAAGACCGGACTGATGTCGCCGCCCAGGATCGGCGGGCCGAGCAGCGGGACGACGATATAGATGATCTCGACCGCCTCCAGCATGAAGCCCAACAGGAAGACGACCAGCATGACCATCGCCAGCGCCGTCCCGGTGCCGCCCGGAAGGTCGGCGATCGCCAGCGACACCCATTCGTCGCCGCCGAACCCGCGAAAGACCAGGCTGAGCATCGAGGCGGCGACGACGATGCCGAAGACCATGCCGCTGATCCTGACGGTTTCGTCCACTGCGCCGGCCAGGATCCGGCCCCGCCACAGCCGCCAACCCGCCCAGAGGACGCCCGCCGCGATCACCAGCGCGGCGAGCATCGCAAGCGCGCCCGCCGCCGTCGCCAGGCCGCGCCCCGCATCGCCGATCCGCAACGCGACCAGCGCCAGCGAGGCGATGCCGGCCCCGACGATCAGCCGGCGGCCCCATCGCCCCGCCAGCCCGTGCCCCGCCAGCAGCAGCGCGCCGACGGCACCCAGGCCGGCGGCTTCGGTCGTCGTGGCGACGCCTGCCAGGATCGAGCCCAGGACCGCGACGATCAGCAGGATCGGCGGCAGGAAGGTGAAGGCCAGCACACGCGCCGGAACCGTCCGGCGGTCCAGCAACGGCACGCCCCGGCCCGGTCGCAACGTCAGCGCAATAAATACTGCATAGAGCGCCACCAGCATCAGCCCCGGCATCAGGGCGCCGGCAAAGAGATCGCCGACGGAAACCGGATCGGGCGCGAAGTTGCCCGCCCGCTGCTGCGCTTCGAGATAGGTATTGCCGATCTGGTCGCCCAGCAGGACCAGCAGGATCGAGGGCGGGATGATCTGGCCCAGCGTCCCGCTGGCGCAGATGATGCCGGCCGACAGACGCTTGGGGATGCCCGCCTCGCGCATGGCGGGCAGGCCGATCAGCACCAGCATCACCACCGTCGCCCCGATGATGCCTGTCGCCGCCGCGATCAGGGTCGAGAACGCCAGGATCGCCAGCGCGATGCCGCGCGGGCTGCCGCGCACAAGGTCGTTCAGCACGCCCAGCATCCTTTGCGCCAGTCCGGACCGTTCCAGCAGCACCCCCATCAGCACGAAAAGCGGCACCGCCATCAGCAGGGTGTTCGACATGATCCCCCACACCCGCGCGGGAAAGAACGACAGGAAGGTCAGGTCGAACACACCGAAGACGGACCCCAGAAGGGCCGCGACGAAGGGCACCCCGGCAATGGCCAGCATGGCGGGAATGCCCGACAGGATCCCGGCGAAAAGGCTGCCGATCATCAATAGCAGCGCAATCTCGTTGCCGGTCATGCGGCATCCCCGCGTATGTTGGCGGCGATGCCTTGCACGATGGTCAGCAGGGCGGCGACGGGCAGCGCCGTCTTGACGACGAACAATCCGCCCAGCCCGCCGGTTTCGACGGATGCTTCGCGGATCGCCCAGCTATAGCGCAATTCGGGCCAGTAGGCCCAGACGACCAGCCCGAAGACCGGGATCAGGAACGCCGCCAGCGCGACCCTGTCGGCGGTGCGGCGATAGAGGGGCGACAGGCGTTCCGAAAGAACCTCGACCCGCACATGACCGTTCTGCGCCAGACAGACGGGAATGCTGAACGCCACCAGAACCGCGAAGGCATAGGTCGCGGCATCCTGAAGCTCGACAAAGCCCGCTCCGAAGGCATAGCGCAGCACCACGATGCCGAGGACGAGGCCGGTCAGGCCGACCGCCGCCACCCCGCACAGGATCCTGGCAGCCATGTCCAGCCAGCCGCAGACCTTCAGATAGCCGCCGATCATTGTCATGCCCCGTGTTTCGCGGGCAATCTGATCGGACCGGACGGGCGGCGCAAGCGCCCGCAGACCGAAGGAGAGGGTTCCGATGCTGGATCTATGGTACAAGAACGCCGTCATCTACTGCCTGGATGTCGAGACGTTCATGGACGGCGACGGCGACGGAACAGGCGACTTTCGCGGCCTGACGGACCGGCTGGCCTATCTCGAAGGGCTGGGTGTCACGACGCTGTGGCTCAACCCGTTCTATCCCAGCCCCAACAGGGACAACGGGTACGACATCACCGATTTCTACAATGTCGATCCGGCCTTCGGCAGTCTGGGACATTTCGTCGAGTTCAGCCGCGCCGCGCGGGATCACGGGATGAAGGTGATGGTCGATCTGGTGTGCAACCACACATCGGTCGATCACCCGTGGTTCCAAAGCGCGCGCGACCCCGACAGCCCCTATCGCGACTGGTATGTCTGGAGCCGCGACAAACCGGACGACATCGCCAAGGGCATCATCTTTCCCGGCGTGCAGGAAGCGGTCTGGACGCATGACGACAAGGCAGGCGCCTGGTACATGCACCGCTTCTATTCGCATCAGGCCGACCTCAACATCGCCAACCCCCTGGTGCGCGAGGAAATCCTGCGGATCATGGGCTGCTGGCTGGAACTGGGGGTCGAGGGGTTTCGCATCGACGCCGTGCCGTTCCTGATCGAATACGAAGGGCTGGACGAAGAACCCGACCGCGACCCGCTGTTGCTGCTGTCCGAGATGCGCGATTTCCTGGCGTGGCGAAAGGCGGGCGCGATCATGCTGGCCGAGGCGAACGTGCCGCGCGACAGCGTGGACGATTACTTCGGCGGCCGTGCGTTCCATGCCGACGAACGCATGCACATGCTGTTCGACTTTCCGTTGAATCAGCGCATGTGGCTGGCCTTCGTGCGCGGCGATGCCGAACCGATCCGCGAGGCCCTGCGAACGCGGCCGCCCTGCGCCGGGTTGCAGGCCCAGTGGGCCGTGTTCCTGCGCAACCACGACGAACTGAGCCTCGACAAGCTGAGCGATGCCGAGCGGGAGGAGGTCTTCGCCGCGCTGGCGCCCGACGAGTCGATGCGCATCTACGGACGAGGCATCCGACGGCGGCTGGCGCCGATGCTGGGCCACGACCGCGCGCGGCTGGACCTTGCGCATTCGCTGCTGTTCGCGCTGCCGGGAACGCCCGTCATGTGGTATGGCGACGAGATCGGGATGGGCGAGAATGCAGACCTGAACGAGCGCAATCCGGTCCGCACCCCGATGCAGTGGTCGGATGGCGAGAATGGCGGCTTTTCCAGCGCCTCGCGGCTGGCCCGTTCCATCGCCACCGAACCGGGAGGGCCGCAGACGGCGAACGTCGCCGACCAGCGGGGCGATCCGCATTCGCTGGTGTCGCTGGTCCAGCGACTTGTGCGCGAACGCCGTTCGGCCGTCGAGATCGGCTGGGGCGGCGCAGAGATCCTCGATGCGGGCGACAGCGCCGTTCTGGCGCTGTTGTCACAGTGGAAGGCGGGCCGCGTCCTGACGCTGCACAACCTTTCCGCCGAACGACGCGAAGTCCGCCTTGATCCGCAACTATTGACAGGCGCGCGCGTTCTGGTCGCCGCCAGCGGGGGATCCGAGGCCCCGGATCGCCATCTGGATCCCTATGGCTGGCGCTGGATACGCCTTGCCGACGCCTGAACCGATGGAACGACCCCATGCCTGCCGCGTTCCGCAGCGGGATGCCCAACAAGAGGACGTGATTGCATGAAGCCGCCGAAGGTCGATTCCGCCGCCATGAGCCGCCTGAGCGGGCTTGCGGCAAACCGCATGGCAATCGAGGCGATCGACCCGGAAATCGACGCCGGACGGTTCGCAGCAAAAGCCGTCATCGACCGTCCCTTCGTGGTCGAGGCGGATCTTTTTGGCGACGGTCACGAGGTGTTCGGCGCCAGCGTCATGTCCCGGCAGGCTGGCGGCAAGACCTGGACCGAAGCGCGCATGCGCCATGTCGAGAACGACCGTTGGCGCGCGACGCTGACCTTCGATCAGTTGGGCCGCCACGAATATACCATCCTCGCCTGGCGGGACCTGTTCGCCGCCTGGCGGCGCGATACGGCAAAGAAGATCGCGGCCGGGCAGGATGTCGGCGTCGAGATCCAGGAAGCCCTTGAAATCCTCGACCGGGCCGAGGCAAAGGGTGCCGACCTGCGGGCGCTAAAATCGCTGCGCAAGGCGGCCAGTGGCAAGAATGCGCAGGACGCCTTAATGTCGGACGAAACGGCCGATCTGATGGACCGCATCGGACCGCGCGCGAACCTGACGCAATACGACCGAGATCTGCCCGTCTGGGTGGATCGCGAACTCGCCGCGTTCAGCGCCTGGTATGAACTTTTCCCTCGCTCGACCGGGCCCGAAGGCCAGCACGGCACGTTCCGCACGGTGATCGATCGGCTGGATTACGTGAAGGATCTGGGATTCGACGTTCTCTACTTCCCGCCGATCCACCCTATCGGGCGCACAAACCGCAAGGGCAAAAACAACTCGCTGAAGGCGGAACCGGACGATATCGGCAGCCCCTACGCCATCGGATCGGAGGATGGCGGGAACATGGACGTCCATCCGCAACTGGGCACGTTGGACGATTTCGACGCGCTGGTCGCGGCAGCGGCGGACAAGGGCCTCGAGATTGCGATCGACGTGGCCTTGAACGCGTCGCCCGATCATCCGTGGGTGAAAGAACATCCCGACTGGTTCGAGCGGCGGCCCGACGGCACGATCAAATACGCCGAGAACCCGCCGAAGAAATACGAAGATATTGTCAACTTCCGGTACTACCTGGACAATGGCGACCCCAACAGGCCGTTCTGGATCGCCATTCGCGACATGTTCTTGTTCTGGGCGTCGCACGGGGTGCTGTGCTTCCGCGTGGACAACCCCCATACCAAACCCTTCCCGTTCTGGGAGTGGATCATCGACGAGGTTCACGCCCGCCATCCCGAAGCGATCTTCCTGTCCGAAGCCTTCACCCGGCCCAAGGTGATGAAGCGGCTGGCGAAGGTGGGTTTCAACCAATCCTACAGTTATTTCACCTGGCGCAACACCAAGGACGAACTGACGGAATATCTGACCGAGTTGACGACCGAAGAATGCCGCCACACCATGCGGCCGAACTTCTTCGTCAACACGCCCGACATCAACCCGATCTTCCTTCAGTCCAGCGGGCGGGCGGGCTTCCGTACTCGTGCGATTCTCGCGGCATCGCTGGCGGGCAACTGGGGCCTCTATTCGGGATTCGAGCTTTGCGAGGGAACGCCGTTGCCGGGGCGCGAGGAATATCTCGACAGCGAGAAGTATCAGCTTCGGCACCGCGACTTCGACGCGCCCGGCAACATCAAGGACGACATCCGCCTGATCAACCGCGTCCGGCGCGATCAACCCGCCATGCGCGATTTTACCAACCTGCGTTTTTATCCGGCGCATGACGACCGGGTCATGTGGTACGGACGCCTCGACCCCGCGACCGACAATTACGTGTTCTTCCACGTCCTGCTGGACCCTCATGCCGGGGCCGAGTTCGGGTTCGAGGTGCCCATGTGGGAGTTCGGTCTTCCCGACGAAGCCTCGATCGAGGTGGAGGATCTGATCCACGGCAACCGGTTCACATGGCACGGCAAGCATCATACGCTGCGCCTAGACCCGGATGAGCGCCCCTATGCCATCTGGCGATTGATCCCGCCCGGAAAGGCCTGAGAATGAACGTATCCGCACAACTCAAGCCCGCCGACACGTCGGTGGAGCCAGCAGACTGGTACAAGGACGCGCTGATCTACCAGCTTCATGTCAAGGCGTTCATGGACAGCAACAACGACGGCATCGGCGACTTCAAGGGCCTGATGCAGCGGCTGGACCACGTGCAGGACCTAGGCGCGACGGCAATATGGATCCTGCCTTTCTATCCCTCGCCCCTGCGCGACGACGGCTATGACATTTCCGAGTACAAGGCGATCAATCCAAGCTACGGCGACATGGACGACTTCCGCGCCTTCGTGGACGAAGCGCACCGGCGGGGTCTGAAAGTCATCACGGAACTGGTCATCAATCACACCAGCGACCAGCACGAATGGTTCCAGCGCGCGCGCCACGCCCCCAAGGGCAGCCCCGAACGGGACTTCTACGTCTGGTCCGACGACGATCAGAAGTGGATGGACAAGACGCGGATCATCTTCACCGACACGGAACCCAGCAACTGGTCCTGGGATCCGGTGGCCGAGCAGTTCTACTGGCACCGCTTTTTCAGCCACCAGCCCGACCTGAACTTCGACAACCCGGCCGTGCTGGAAGCGGTACTGGACGTCATGCATTTCTGGCTGGACATGGGGGTGGACGGGCTGCGTCTGGATGCGATCCCCTATCTGGTCGAGCGTGACGGCACCAACAATGAAAACCTGCCCGAGACGCACGATGTCCTGAAAGCCATTCGCGCCGATCTGGACAAGCATTACGATGGCCGCATGCTGCTGGCCGAGGCGAACCAGTGGCCCGAGGATACGCGTCCCTATTTCGGCGACGACGACGAATGCCATATGGGGTTCCATTTTCCGCTGATGCCGCGGATGTACATGGCCGTGGCGCAGGAAGACCGTCACGCCATCACCGACATCATCCGGCAGACCCCTGCCATTCCCGAAAACTGCCAATGGGCGATCTTCCTGCGCAACCATGATGAGCTGACGCTGGAAATGGTGACGGACCGCGAACGCGATTACCTTTGGGATACCTATGCCAGCGACAAGCGCGCCCGGATCAACATGGGAATCCGGCGCCGCCTTGCGCCGCTGATGCAGAACGACCGCCGCAAGATCGAACTGCTGAACTCGCTGCTTCTGTCGATGCCCGGCACGCCCGTCCTTTACTACGGTGACGAGATCGGCATGGGCGACAATTACTACCTCGGCGACCGGGACGGCGTGCGAACCCCGATGCAATGGTCCGCCGACCGCAATGCCGGTTTCAGCCGGACGGATCCGCAGCGACTTTACCTGCCCACGATCCAGGATCCGGTTTACGGTTTCCAGGCGATCAACGTGGAATCGCAGCAATCCTCGCCGTCCTCGCTTCTGAACTGGATGAAGCGCATGATCGGCGTGCGCCGCCGCCATGACCTGTTCGGGCGCGGCAATATCGAATTGCTCTATCCCGCCAACCGCAAGGTTCTGGCCTATCTGCGTCACCACGAGGGGCATACGGTGCTTTGCGTCGCCAACCTCAGCCGGGCGGCGCAGGCGACGGAGATCGACCTCAGCGACTATTCAGGGCGCGTTCCCGTCGAGTTGACCGGACAATCCCCGTTCCCGCCCATCGGCGATCTGCCCTACCTGATCACGCTGCCGGCCTATGGCTTCTACTGGTTCCTGCTGGCCGCCGAAAGCGAGGCTCCGCAATGGCATACCCCGATCGCACCGATGCTTCCTGAATTCCTGACGCTGACGACCCGCGACGGCCGCCTTTCCACGGCGCTGACGGGACGGGAAGGGGCCGACTTCGTCCGCGGCGTGCTGCCGCGGTTCCTGCCGCTGCAACGGTGGTTCGCGGGCAAGGGCAAGCGGCTCGGCAAGACGGAGTTGCGGCGCCTGGCCGAATTCGACAACGGCAAGCACATGATCTCCGTTGTGGAGGTCGAGGTCGATAACGACATGCAGCGGTATTTCCTGCCGCTTTCCGCTGTCTGGGGCGAAACGGCACTGACGCTCTCGCCCCGTTTGCCTGCGACCTTGGCCAAGCTGCGCCAGACGAACCGGGTCGGTGCCATTCTTGACGGCGCGTCCGACGAGGCGATGGCCGAAGCCCTGCTCGACGCGATGCGCGGCGGCAAGGAGATGGAGACGGACGAGGGCAGGATCGCCTTCACATCCACCTCGCATCTGGCGGAAGTCGAGAAGGCGGGCGAACCGCGGCTGCTGTCGATGGAACAGTCCAACGCATCCATCGCATTCGGCGATGCGGTCATCATGAAGCTCTATCGCCGTCTGCGGCCCGGCATTCAGCCGGATATCGAGATCGCGCGCTTCCTGACCGAGGAAACCGACTTCGCCAATTCGCCCCGCCTGCTGGGCACCATCGACTGGACTGATGCCGACGGCCAGGTGACGACCCTGGCTGCGGCGTCGGAATTCGTCCGCAACCAGGGCGATGCGTGGACCTACGTCACCGACGCGCTCGACCGCGAGATGGAAGCCCACGACCTGCGGGCGCAGGACGACGAGACGCCCATCGTGATGGGCGGTCCGCTGGATTTGGGCGAGGTTCTGGGCCGCAGGACGGCCGAGTTGCATATCGCGCTGGGCAGCGGGTCGAACAGTTTCGCTTCGGAACCGATCACGCGGGATCAGGTGCGCGTCTGGACGGACGAGGTCGAAACCGAACTGGCCGCGACGATGGACAGGCTGCAACGATCGCGCGCCAGCCTGTCCGAAGCGGCGCAGGCACGCGCCGACCGGATCCTGTCCCACCGCGAAGCGGCGGGCAATCTGCTGCGGTCCCTGCGCGACATGGACCCGTCGGGCGCAAGTTGCCGTATCCACGGCGACTATCATCTCGGGCAGGTACTGGTGGCGCAGAACGATATCGTCATCATCGACTTCGAGGGCGAACCGTCCCGCTCGCTCGAGGAGCGGACGGCGAAATCCTCGCCGCTTCGGGACGTTGCCGGCATGCTGCGGTCGTTCGACTACGCACTATGGACGGCGCTTCGCAAACGGCTGGAGGCGGGCGCCGACCCCGACCGCGCGATTGCCATGGTCGATGGCTGGCGCGAAGCGACGCAGGGCGCCTTCCTCGATGCCTACCGCGCCGCCATGAAGGGCAGCGCGCTCTGGCCCGACGACGACAGATTTGCGACGGCGCTGCTGGATCTCTTCCTGCTGCAAAAGGCCGCCTACGAAGTCGATTACGAACTTTCGATGCGTCCGGCTTGGGTCGAGATCCCTCTCGCCGGGCTGGAGGCCATCCTTGTCCCCGACACCGGAGAATTCGAATGACCGAAACGATCGCCCCCGATGCCCCGACGATGGAGGCTATCGTGCGCGGACAGCACGGCGATCCGTTCGCCGTGCTGGGCCCCTCGCAGCGTGACGCCAAGGCCCCCGTCGTCAACGTCTTCGCCCCCGATGCGGGACAGGTCTGGGTGATCGACGGCAAGGGCAAGGTGCTTGGCGAACTGGACCGCGTGCATCCCGAAGGCTTCTTTTCCGGCCGTATCAAGGGCAAGCTGGGCGATTACCGCCTGCGGATGAAGGCCGGTGAGCACGAATGGGAACGCGACGACCCCTATCGTTTCGGGCCGTTCCTGGGCGAGATGGACGAATACCTGCTGGCCGAAGGGCGACACGAGGAGCTTTGGAACAAGCTGGGTGCGCATCCCGTCACGCATGAAGGGATGGAAGGCACGGCGTTCGCCGTCTGGGCCCCGAATGCACGTAGGGTCAGCGTGGTGGGGCACTTCAACGCCTGGGACGGCCGCCGCAACCCCATGCGCCGCCGCGGAGCGTCGGGCGTTTGGGAATTGTTCATTCCGGGCCTGACGCGCGGTGAGATTTACAAGTACGAGATCCTCGGCGCCTATGGCCATATCCAGCCGCTGAAGACCGATCCGCTGTCCTTCAAGTCCGAGGTGTCGCCGGAAACCGCTTCGGTGATCGAAGGGCCGATCCGGTTCGACTGGACCGACGAAGGCTGGGTGCAGCATCGCGATCAGGGCGACGCACGCGAAAAGCCCGTTTCGATCTACGAGATGCATCTTGGAAGCTGGCGGCGGGGCGGGGATGGCGAAATCCTCGACTATGCGACCCAGGCCGACCTGCTGGTCGATTACGTCACCGAGATGGGCTTCACCCACGTCGAATTTCTGCCGGTCTCGGAACATCCGTTCAGCGGCTCCTGGGGCTATCAGCCCATCGGCCTTTTTGCGCCCACCTCGCGCTTCGGCACGCCCGAGCAGTTCGCCGCGCTGGTGAACACGCTGCACGGGGCCGGCATCGGCGTGATCGTCGATTGGGTCCCGGCGCATTTCCCGTCCGACGCGCACGGGCTGGCTCGCTTCGACGGCACCGCGCTTTACGAACACGAGGATCCCCGGCTGGGCTTCCACAAGGACTGGAACACGCTGATCTACAATTTCGGCCGACGCGAGGTGGCGAATTTCCTGCGATCCTCGGCCGTCTACTGGCTGAAGGAATTTCACGTCGATGCGCTGAGGGTCGATGCCGTCGCCTCGATGCTGTATCTCGACTATTCGCGCAACGAGGGCGAGTGGATCCCCAACCGCTATGGCGGGCGCGAAAACCTGGATGCCATCGACTTCCTGCGCGGGACCAACGCGCTGGTGCGCCAGGCGGCACCCGGCGCGCTGACGATTGCCGAAGAAAGCACGGCCTTTCCGGGCGTCAGCCGTCCTGTCGAACAGGACGGTCTGGGCTTCGACTTCAAGTGGAACATGGGCTGGATGCACGACACGCTCAGCTACATGGCCGAAGACCCGATCAACCGGAAATACCACCACGACAAGATGACGTTCGGTCTGCACTACGCGTTCAGCGAGAATTTCGTTTTGCCGCTGAGCCATGACGAGGTCGTGCATGGCAAGGGGTCGATGCTGGGCAAGATGCCCGGCGACCGCTGGCAGAAATTCGCCAACCTGCGGGCCTATTACGGCTGGATGTGGGGCCATCCGGGCAAGAAACTGTTGTTCATGGGCGGCGAGTTCGGACAGGAACGCGAATGGAACCACGACATATCGTTGGACTGGCATCTGCTGGACGATCCCGCGCATGAGGGTCTGCGCAAACTGGTGCGGGATTTGAACGCCCTTTACGCCCGCGAACGCGGTCTGCACGAACGCGATTGTTCGCCCGATGGGTTCCAGTGGATCAACGGCGGCGACGCGGACAACAACGTGTTCAGTTTCGTGCGGCGCGGGGCGGACGGCGCCGATCCGGTGGTCGTGATCTGCAACTTCGCTCCCGTCCTGCGCGAAGGGTTCCGCCTGGGGATGCCTGCCGCCGGCCGGTGGACCGAAGCGCTGAATACCGATGCGTCCGAGTACGGCGGTTCCGGCGCCGGGAACGGCGGTGTCGTCGTGGCCGTGGACGATCCGATGCACGGACAGCCGGCCAGCGCGACGATAACCCTGCCGCCTTTGGGAACCCTGTTCCTCAGACCCGAGGGCTAGTCTTCGGGTTCGGAAGGGGGGTCGTCGTCGTCCAGCAGGATCCGCGCGGCGTCCCCTTCCATATCCTCGTACTGATCGTGCCTTAAGGTCCAAAAGAACCCCGCCAGCCCAAGTCCGCCGAGGATCAGGGAAACCGGGATCAGGATGACAAGGACGTTCATCGCGCCACCCTCATCGCGTTGAGGATTACCACGATGGATGACGACGACATCGCCAGCGCCGCCAGGAGCGGGCTGGCGTGGCCCGACAGGGCGACCGGAATCGCGACAAGATTATAGCAGGCGGCGATGCCGAAGTTTTCGAGGATCCGGCGGCGGGCGCGGCGGGCGATGTCCACGGCCCTGCCGACGGGATCGAGCCCGTCCCCCAACAGCACGATATCCGACGCGGCGCGCGACGCCTCGACGGCGCTTGCGGGCGAGATCGACACATGTGCGGCGGCCAGTGCCGCCGTGTCGTTCAACCCGTCGCCGACCATCAGGACTCGGTGGCCGTTGTCCGACAGCGCGGCAATCCGCGCGACCTTGTCGGCGGGCCGGACACCGGCCAGCACCGTCTCGATCCCCAGTTCGCGGGCAATGCGATGGGCGGCGACGGGAATGTCGCCACTGACCAGCTCGACCCCCATGCCTGCATCGTCCAGTCTGCGGACAAGCTCTCGCGCCCCCGGCCGCAGCGTTTCCGCCAGCGGCACCGGGACGACGCGGTCGCCGATCCGCAGCACCGTCCCCTCGGGGCCGCGTCCCAGCGTTACAGGAACCTCGTCCCAGAACCCCGATACGCCTTCGCCGGCCGTCTCGGTGATGTTCGTCACTTCCGCGGCCGCGACCCCTGCCCTTCGCCCGGCCTCGGCCAACCGGCGCGACACTGGGTGGGTCGAAACCTGCGCCAGCGCCAGCAGAACCTGACATTCGGCCGGGTCGAGTTCCGGCAGGACCGCCTGACCGGGATCGGCGACCGTCAGCGTGCCGGTCTTGTCGAAAACGACGTGGTCGGCTTCGGCCAGCCGTTCCAATGCCGTATCGGACTTCACCAGCAATCCCAACCGAAAGAGCGCGGACGACGCGGCGGTGCCAACCGCGGGAACGGCCAGCCCCAACGCGCAGGGGCAGGTGATGATCAGGACCGCGATCGCGATGTTCAGCGACAGTCGCACGTCGCCGCTTGCCAGATACCATCCCGCGAAGGCCAGCGCCGCCAGGCAATGCACGACCGGCGCATAAAGCCGCGCCGCGCGGTCGGCGAGTGACGCATAGCGATGCCGGTTGCCTTCCGCCACCTCGACCATGGCGGCCATCTGGCGAAGCGTCGTGTCGTTCCCGACGCTGGTTGCACGGATGACCAGCGGCGCATTCATCACGACTTCACCTGCGGTGACGGTATCGCCGGGCGCGACCGTGGCGGGGCGGCTTTCGCCGGTCACAAGCGACCGGTCCATCTGCCCCGTGCCGCTGACGACGATGCCGTCCACCGGCGCGCGCATCCCCACCGGTAGCGCGACCCGGTCGCCGATGGCCAACGCGTCGATGCGGACCTCCTGCCGGCGCCCGTCGATCAGACGCGTGGCCCAGGGCGTTTCCAGCGCGGCAAGCTGCTGCGCCGCCGACCGGGCCGACGACCGGACACGCTGTTCCAGATAGCGGCCGATCAGCAGGAAGAACGTCAGCGATAGCGCCGCGTCGAAATACGCCTCCGTCCCGCCCGAGGCGGTTTCGAACAGCGACATGCCGCAAGCCAGAACGATGGCGAGCGAGATCGGCACATCCATGTTCACCCGCCCCACCCGCAATGCCAGACCGGCGCTGCGCAGGAACGGCAGGGCCGAGAAGGCGACGGCCGGAAGGGCGATTCCGGCGCTTATCCAGTGGAACAGATCCCGCGTCGCCTCGGTCGCGCCAGACCAGACGGCGACCGACAGGATCATCACGTTCATCATCGCAAAGCCGGCCACCGCCAGCCGCATCAGCAGATCGCGCAAAAGTCGGGCATCCGCCGGCGCGCGCAGCAGGTCCGCATCGAGCGGCCGCGCCGCATGCCCCAATTCGCCCAGAGCCGCCAGAATGTCGGGCATCCCGGCCCCCGGCGTGACCGAAACCCGGACCCGCCGCTGGCCCAGATTGACCCGCGCGGCGGTGACGAAGGGCAGCGCCGTCAGGCCGCGCTCGACCGAGGCGACGCAGGCCGCGCAGTGAATGTCGGGCAGCGAGACGACAAGCGCATCCAATCCGGGCGCAGCCGCGTCGCCGCGCGCCGCTGGGGTGGCCACGCAGCCGGGGCAGGCCGCGACGCTCATCCTTTGTGGTGCAGCACGATCCGCTGCCGGAAAGGCGTGCCGTCGGGGGCCGTGGCCGTCAGACGGATGTTCCAGTTGCCGGGGCCGAGCACTACAGGCGCGCGCCAGACCTTGCCGTCGAAGACGAAGACCGGCTCGACATCCTCGGCCACGCTGGTCGCGCGGCCCAGCACCGCATGCAGCTCGTCAGGCTGGACCGGCCCGGCCGCGTCGCGGATGTCCAGCACCACATCGCCGCGGTCCACATGCGCCTCGACCTGCCAGCCCAGCGCGGTCTGCGCGTCCCGGTCGCGGTCGAAGTGCTGGCTGGCCACATACGAGTTCGCGACTTCCAACCCCGGAAAGGTCCGAACCGCCTGCGTGGCCAGCACGAGGTTTACCGCAATGATGACGCCGAACCCGCCAGCGAACATCGCGAAGACATGGCGCCCGGTCAGCGTGCGTGTCATTCCGCATCCTTTCCGTTGAAAACGTTGTCATTATAGGCACGTTCGCCCGACAGCAGATCCTCGACCCAGAAGCGCACGTCGGTCGTATCGGCTTCGGCGGCCGGATTGTCGGGACGGGCGGTAACATAGACGCGCTGCAACGTGGTGCTGTCCGGGTCCACCAGCACGCGGTTCTCGTCCTGCCCCTCCAGCTCGATGCTCAACCGGTCCGGAGAGGTGACGGAGATCTGGAACACGCGCGCATCCCCGTGCTTATTGCGCAACCGGATGTCATAGGTGTTGCGGACCGATCCATCGGCCAGCGTCACATAGGTCGGATTGCGGACCGGCGCGACCGTCAGATCAATATCGGGCCGGATGAACAGGGCGAAGATCAGCCCCGCGCCGATTGCCGCCCATAGCGAGGTGTAGACCACGGTTCGGGGTCGCAGGACATGGCGCCAGGCCGGACGCGGCTTGACGCCCGCCGTCTCGGCCGGCTCGTCCGACAGCGCGAGATAGTCGATCAGGCCGCGCGGCCGGCCGATCTTGGCCATCACGTCGTCGCAGGCGTCGATGCACAGCGCGCAGGTGATGCATTCCATCTGCTGGCCGTCGCGTATGTCGATGCCCGTGGGGCAGACGTTGACGCAGGCCATGCAGTCGATGCAGTCGCCTTCGGGCGTGTCGCGCAGCTTGCCGCGCGGTTCGCCGCGCCAATGACGATAGCCGACGGTCAACGTGCCTTCGTCCATCATCGCGCCCTGAATGCGCGGCCACGGACACATGTAGATGCAGACCTGTTCCCGCATCAGTCCGCCGAACACGAAGGTCGTCGCGGTTAGGATGGCGACGGTGATATAGGCGACGGGGTTTGCCTGAAGCGTGACCAGATCGGCCAGCAAGGTCGGCGCATCGGCAAAATAGAAGACCCAAGCCCCGCCGGTCGCCACCCCGATCAGCAGCCAGACGGCCCATTTGGTGATCCTCAGCCGCCATTTGCGGGCCGTCCAAGGCGCGTTCCACAGCCGCACACGCGCGTTCCGGTCGCCTTCGATCCAGCGTTCGACAAGGATGAACAGATCGGTCCAGACGGTCTGCGGGCAGGTATAGCCGCACCAGACGCGGCCCAGCGCCGCCGTGAACAGAAACAGACCCAGCCCCGCCATGATCAGCAGCCCCGCGACGAAATAGAATTCGTGCGGCCAGATCTCGATCCAGAAGAAATAGAAGCGCCGGTTCGCCAGGTCGATCAGCACGGCCTGATCCGGCAGGAACGGGCCCCGGTCCCAGCGGATCCACGGGGTGATGTAATAGACGCCGAGCGTCAGGATCAGCACCCACCATTTGAGCGTCCGATAGAACCCCTTCACCCGGCGCGGGAAGATCGGTTCGCGCTTGGCATAGAGGGGGGCTGGCTTGGACGTGTCGGACAATGGACGCACCTCGATCGGCGTGTATCTATGGCGCGTCTAGCCTGTCAGCGCCACGGGGCGCCTTGACGCAGATCAAGGGCCGCCCTGCGGCAGCCCTCGAAACACACCGCTCGCGGGGACGTTACTCGCCGCCGCCAAGCTGGTGGACATAGGCCGAGACCGCGTTGATTTCGGCATCCGTCAGGCGCGGCGTCCAGGGCGGCATGACGCCATAGCGCGAATAACGGATCGTGTCGGTGATCGACTCGGTATCGCCGCCGTAAAGCCAGATCGCATCCGTCAGGTTCGGTGCGCCCAGTTCCCGGTTGCCGGTTCCGTCCTCCATGTGACAGGCAGAACAGTTGTCGAGGAAAAGCTCGGACCCGACCGCGGCCAGGGCGGCATCGTGATCCTGCCCGCTGATGGCACGGACATGCTGCACCAGTGCCGCGATTTCCTCGTCCGCCAGGATTTCGCCGAAAACGGGCATTTCGGAATAGCGCGCGTCGGGATCCTGTTCGTTCCGGATGCCGTGCCGGACGGTATAGACGATGTCGTCGATCGTGCCGCCCCAGATCCAGTCGTCGTCCAGCAGGTTCGGATATCCCTTGCCGCCGGCAGCGCCCGATCCGTGGCATTGCGAGCAGTTGGTGCGGAAGACCGCCGCGCCTCCGGCAACCGCGAAGCGTTGCAGGTCGGGCTCGGACGGCAGGGCGGCCAGTTCGATGGTCGCCAGCCGTTCCGTCAGGGCGGCATTGGCCGTCTCGACCGCCTCGATGTCGCGGGCGACTTCTGTCCGGGTCGCATAGCCCAGCAGTCCTGTCGTGGCGCCGCTGACCAACGGCCAGGCCGGAAAGAAGATGGTATAGAGGATGCCCCAAACCGTCGTCGCATAGAAGGTCCACAGCCACCAGCGAGGCAGCGGATTATTCAGCTCCTTGATGCCGTCCCAGGTGTGGCCGGTCGTCTCGATTCCCGTCTCGTCGTCGATTTCGCGACCGTGAGGGTCGTGCTTGTCAGACATTCTCATGCCCTTTCGGATTGTCGGTCCGGGGATTGCTGTCGCGATCGGGTCTATCGTCGCGGTCGCGGCCGGCGGGTTGTTCGTTGCGGAAAGGAATTTGGCTGGCATCGTCGTGCATGGGCCGGCTGCCGGGCCGGAAGGCCCAGAGAATCACGCCCAGGAAAAACAGCGTCAGCACCAGCAGCACCCAACTGTCCGCGAATTGGCGCAAGAGGGTATAAAGCTCCATCCCCTTCCCCTAGCGGCTCTCGTCGGGGACGAAGGTCGAGAAGTCGACCAGCGTCCCCAGCATCTGCAGATAGGCGATCAGCGCGTCCATTTCGGAAATGCCGGGCTGGCTGTCGAAATTCTGGACGTTCACATCCTCGCCGTACCGTTCCAGCAGACCGTCATAGTCGCTGTCCGGGTCCGCCTGCGCGCGGAAGTCGGCGGCGGCCATCTCGACCATCTGATCGGTATAGGGCACCCCGACGAACCTATGGGTGGCAACCAGCGACTGCACCTGACTGCCGTCGATGAGTTCCTGTTCGAGGAAGGCGTACTTCGGCATGATGGATTCGGGGACGACCGATTGCGGATCCCGCAGGTGATCGACATGCCAGTCGTTCGAATACCGGCCGCCGACCCGTGCCAGATCCGGCCCCGTGCGCTTGGAGCCCCATTGGAAGGGGTGATCGTACATCGATTCGGCCGCCAAGCTGTAGGGGCCGTAACGCTCGACCTCGTCCCGCATCGGCCGCACCATCTGGCTGTGGCACAGATAGCATCCCTCGCGGACGTAGATTTCACGCCCCGTCAGCTCCAGCGGGGTATAGGGGCGCATGCCCTCGACCTCCTCGATGGTGTTCTCGAGGTAGAATAGCGGAACGATCTCGACGATGCCGCCGATGGCCACGACCAGGAACGAGAAGACCAGCAGCAGCGTCGCGTTGCGTTCGATGATCTTGTGGCGCTCGAGGATCGCCGTCTCGGGCGGCAGCTCGTTGGGGATCTCGTCGGGCAGATCCTTCAGTTGGCTGACCTTCGGATCGTCCTCGGCCTTCGGAATGTCGGGGTTCTTTGCCATACTTCGCTTCCTATTCCGCAGCCGCCAGGGCGGCCTTCGTGCGCGGGGCACGAATGGTCATCCACATGTTCCAGACCATGATCAGCCCCCCGGCAAGGTAGAAGACGCCGCCCAGCGCGCGCACCACATACATCGGGAACTTGGCCGCGACGGTGTCCGCAAAGCTGTTCACCAGGAACCCCTGCGCGTCGACTTCGCGCCACATCAGCCCTTCCATGATCCCCGACACCCACATCGACGCCGCGTAGAGAACGATACCGATCGTCGCCAGCCAGAAGTGCAGGTTGATGGCCGAGATCGAATACATCTCGCGGCGGCCCCAGAGTTTGGGCGTCAGGAAGTAAAGCGCGCCGAAGGTGATCAGGCCGTTCCAGCCC
The DNA here is from genome assembly GCF_000299575.1 of Oceaniovalibus guishaninsula JLT2003. Classification (GTDB taxonomy): domain Bacteria; phylum Pseudomonadota; class Alphaproteobacteria; order Rhodobacterales; family Rhodobacteraceae; genus Palleronia; species Palleronia guishaninsula. The sequence goes on along the minus strand of NZ_AMGO01000062.1, from coordinate 23,769 downwards.
AGCGCCCCCGAATGGACGTGTCCGATGGTCCAGTCCGTATAATGCGACAGCGAGTTGACCGCCCGGATCGACATCATCGGCCCTTCGAAGGTGGACATGCCGTAGAAGGCAAGGCTGGCCACGAACATGCGGATAATGGGATCGGTGCGCAGCTTGTCCCACGCGCCCTGCAACGTCATCAGGCCGTTGATCATGCCGCCCCAGCTGGGCATCCACAGGATGACCGAGAACACCATGCCCAGCGTCGCGGCCCAGTCTGGAAGCGCGGTATAGTGCAGGTGGTGCGGACCCGCCCAGATATACAGGAAGATCAGCGCCCAGAAGTGGATGATCGACAGCTTGTAGCTGTAGACCGGGCGACCGGCCTGCTTGGGAACGAAGTAGTACATCATGCCCAGAAAGCCCGCCGTCAGGAAGAAGCCGACGGCGTTATGGCCATACCACCATTGCACCATCGCGTCCTGCACGCCGGCGAAGACCTGCACCGACTTGCTGCCCCAGATGCTGACAGGAACGGCCAGGTTGTTGACGATGTGCAGCATGGCGATCGTTACGATGAACGCCAGGTAGAACCAGTTGGCGACGTAGATGTGCCGCTCCTTGCGGGTCATCAGGGTGCCCATGAACACGGCAAGGTAGGCGACCCAGACGATGGTAAGCCAGATGTCGATATACCATTCCGGCTCGGCGTATTCCTTGGATTGCGTCGCGCCCAGCAGATAGCCCGTCGCGGCCAGAACGATGAACAGGTTGTAGCCCCAGAAGACGAACCAGCCCAGATTGCCGCCCCAAAGCCGCGTCCCGCAGGTCCGCTGGACCACCCAGAAGGACGTGGCGATCAGGCCGTTGCCGCCGAACGCGAAGATCACCGCGCTGGTATGCAGCGGGCGCAGGCGTCCGAAATTGGTATAGGGCTGCGCGAAGTCCCAGTTGAGTTCGGGAAAGGCAAGCTGGAAGGCGATGAACGTGCCGGCCAGGAACCCGACCACGCCCCAGACCGCGGTGGCGATGACGCCTGCCCGGATCGGCCCGTCGAGATAGGGTTCGGCCTGGACGCGGGCATCGGCATAGACGGGTTCGTCCACCCGCCGCAGGGTCCAGATGAACAGACCCGCGGCGACCAGCATGATCAGCACGGCATGGAATTGATAGGCGAGGTCGAGGCCCCAGTTCGCGGCAATGGCCGCAAACAGGGTGACGAGACCCAGGGCCGTGAGAATAAGCACGTTGCTCATGGACAGATCCGTTTTTCCGCAGGTTCAGGCGCCGACCCGGAACCGGGACGGATGCGCAGCGTTCATATCGCGGAAATGTCAGGCGCCGACCAGCGGCGCCTTGATCCATGTCAATACGGCCGAATTAAACGTCGGCCGGTCAGGCCAGCACATCGCCGTCGTCGTCGTCCCCGCTGGCCCCCAGCAGCGCATCGAGGTCGGGAACCAGCATATGGCGTGCGCCCTGAGTGCGAATGGCGCCCGTCTTGCGAAGGACGGCGACCTGCCGGCTGACCGTCTCCAGCGTCAGGCCCAGATAGTTCGCCATCGCCTCGCGCGTCAGGGGCAGGTCGAATTGCAGCCCGTCGGGGGTCTGCTGGCCCAATCGCCGCGCGAAGATGACAAGCAGGCTGGCCACCTTTTCCTGCGCCGTCTTGCGGCCCAGCAGCAGCATCCATTCGCGGGCCGCATCGAGCTCGTCCAGCGTCATTTCCAGCAGGCGGCCGCGCACATGGGCGTTCGTCTCGGTCAGGCGCGCGAACCTTTCGCGGTCGAAATGGCACAGCAGCACATTGCTGACGGCGGTAACGTCGAACCGCGCCTCGGTCCTCGACGGATCCCCGAGGAAGTCCGATTGCAGCAGCAGCCCAACCATCTGCGTGCGCCCGTCCGCCATGCTGCGGGTCAACGATGCGCATCCGCTGACGACCGAGGCCACGAATGGCATGGCATCGCCCGCCCAGACGATCGTGCTGCCCGCGGGGTAGGTGCGGTAGAACTTGATCTCCTCCAATGCCACAAGCTCGTCGTCCGAACACCGCGAACAGACGGCGCGGGTGCGAATCGGGCAATCCTGACATTGACGTGTGGCGAGCGGAGCAAGTTCCATGCACCCCATATCGGCGGGAACTTGATACGGATCAAGGCGCGGCCGGCGGAAAGGTCCTTATGTCGCCCGATGACAAAGCTCGATCTTCTGCGCCGTCACGGCCTATTCACCGCGCGGGTGCCGCGTTACACCAGCTATCCGACCGCGCCGAACTTCGGCACGGGCGTCAGGGACAACACGTTCCGCGAATGGGTCGAGGCGATCGCGCCGGGCAGCGCCATCTCGCTTTACATCCATATTCCCTTCTGCCGCAGGCTGTGCTGGTTCTGCGCCTGTCGGACGCAAGGCACGCAAACGGACGCACCTTTGCGCGGCTATCTCGATACGCTGAGGGCCGAGCTGGACCTGCTGGCCCGGCACCTTCCCGCCGATATCCGCCTGTCGCGGCTTCACTGGGGCGGCGGCACGCCGACCATTCTGCCCGCGCCGATGATCACCGAACTGGCGGATGCGATCCATGCGATCCTGCCCGCCGCGGAGACGCACGAATTTTCGGTCGAGATCGACCCGACCGTTCTGGACGACGACCGTCTGGATGCCGTGGCGGCCGCGGGGCTGACGCGCGCCAGCCTCGGCGTGCAGGATTTCGCCCCCGAGGTGCAGGCGGCCATCGGCCGCGACCAGAGCTTCGAGGCGACGCGCTTCGCCGTCGATGGATTGCGCGCACGGGGGGTGAAGAACCTCAACCTCGACATCCTTTACGGCCTGCCCTTCCAGACCGACGAAAGCCTGTCGCGCACCGTCGCGCAGGTGCTCGATCTTGGGCCGGACCGGCTGGCGCTTTACGGGTATGCGCATGTTCCCTGGGCCGCCAAGCGCCAGATTCTCATCCCTGAACACGCCTTGCCCGACGGCGAGGCCCGGCTGCGTCTGTTCGAACTTGCCCGCGACCGGTTCGAGGGTGCCGGGTTCGAGACGATCGGCATGGACCATTTCGCGCGCGCCGATGACGGCCTGCTGGCGGCGCACCGCGCCGGTACGCTGCGGCGCAATTTCCAGGGGTATACCGACGATGACGCTTCCGTGCTCGTCGGGCTTGGCGCTTCGGCCATCTCGCGGTTTCCGCAGGGTTATGCACAGAACCAGGTTTCGACCGGCACCTATGCCAAGGCCATAGGCGAGGATCGGTTCGCCACGTGCAAGGGGCATGTCCTGACCGCCGACGACCGCCTGAACGCGGAGTTGATCGACGACCTGATGTGCCGGTTCGAGATCGACATCGACGGCGTTGCCGAAAGGGCCGGAACGTCGCCCGATCACGTCAGGCAGCGCGTGGCCGAACTCGATCCCGATCTTGCCGAACTGCTTGATCCGGGTCCGCGCGGGCCGGTCCTGCGGCACCGCGAACTGGTGCGTCTCGTCGCGGTCGGGTTCGACGCCTATGCGACGGGGGCCGCGCGTCACTCGCTGGCGGTCTAGCGCGCTTGTCCCCCCTCGTCGCCCGGTCTAAGGATCGCGGACGACGACCGGGGACGTGCGATGGCCAATCATCTTTACAAGGGCGACCTGCCGGACGGGCTGGATCTCGGCCCTGTCGTAGCCATCGACTGCGAAACGATGGGGCTGAACCCGCATCGCGACCGGCTTTGCGTCGTGCAGTTGTCGGGCGGCGACGGCAACGCGCATATGATCCAGATCGCGCGCGGCCAGACCGAGGCCCCCAACCTTGCCCGCCTGGTGACCGATCCGGCGATTCTCAAGCTGTTCCATTTCGGACGGTTCGACATCGCGGCGATGCAGAACGCTTTCGGCGCGCTGGCGTCGCCCGTCTATTGCACCAAGATCGCCAGCAAGCTGGTACGCACCTTCACCGACCGTCACGGCCTGAAGGTTCTACTATCCGAACTGGTCGGCGTCGACGTGTCCAAGTACCAGCAGCAAAGCGACTGGGGCGCGCCCGAACTGACCGAGGCGCAGCTGGCCTATGCCGCCTCCGACGTTCTTTACCTGCACCGCCTGCGCGAGGCGCTGGACGTCATGCTGGCGCGCGAGGGACGTACCGAGCTGGCGCAGCGATGCTTCGACTTCCTGCCGACCCGCGCGATGCTGGATCTTCGCGGATGGGCCGAGATCGACATATTCGCCCATTGACCGGGCGGCGGCTGTGGCAAGACCGTGGCGGTTTGCCTAGATGTTGTCGATGACGCCCCCTGACGCCATCACGTTTACGGCCTTTCATGGCTGCCCGTGACAATCGCCATTCCCGTATCGTCGCCTGGCTGAAGATCGTTCTGCCGCTGATCGCCCTGGGGATCCTGTCGACGCTGTTTCTTCTGTCGGATCGCCGGGGGCGCGAGGTCGATCTGCCCTATTCCGAAGTCCAACTGGACCGTATCCTGCGCGAACGGCGCGTGCAGAACCCCGATTATGCCAGCCTGACCCGCGACGGCAGCGCGATCACCGTCACCGCGTCCGAAGCCGTTCCCGATCCTGCCGATCCCGACCGCACGGACGTGTCCGACCTGACGGCGACGCTCGATCTGGCGGGCGGGGGGCGTGTCGATCTGTCCGCAAGGCGCGGAACACTGGATACCGGCCGGTCCGAACTGCTGCTGGAAGGCGATATCCGCATCGTGACGACAAGCGGGTATGACCTGCGGACGGAGGCGCTGCGCGCGGCGTTGGACCTGACGCGGGTGGTCGCCGATACCGCCGTCACGGGTCAGGCGCCGGCCGGGACTCTGGCGGCAGGGTCGATGGAACTGCGCAAGGACGGGGACCGCAACCTTCTCCGTTTCGCGGATGGGGTGAAGCTGGTATATCGCCCGGATACCCTTTCAGCAGGCCCTGACGGAGAGTGACGATGGTCCAAAGCGTTTCGCGGTCGTTGATGGCCGCCGCTATCCTGCTTTTTCCCGCTGCCGCTTGGCCACAGGGGGCCGAGGTGGGCTTTGGCGGATTGCGGCAGGATACCAGCCTGCCGGTCGAGGTTGCGTCGGACAGCCTGAATGTCGATCAGACCGCCGGAACGGCCGTGTTTCAGGGCAACGTCCTGATCACGCAGGGCGAAATGAAGCTGTCCGCATCCAGCGTCGAGGTTTTCTATGCCGGTGCCGGAACGCAGTCGGGCCGCATCGCCCGGATGGTGGCGGAAGGGAACGTCACGCTGGTCAACGGTCACGAAGCGGCCGAAGCGCAGCGGGCGGTTTACGATATCGACGCAGGATCGGTGGTGATGACTGGCGACGTCATCCTGACCCAGGGCACCACGGCGCTATCGGGTGAAACGCTGACCATCGACCTTGGAACCGGCACCGGACAGATGGAGGGGCGGGTCCGCACCATCTTCGAGACCGGGGATCGCTGATGCCTCAGCCGCATCTCAGCCTTGCGGCGGATGGCAGCGGCCTGCGGATCGAGCGTCTTCGCAAATCCTATCGCAAACGCCCGGTCATCCGCGATGTGAGCATGTCGCTGCAACGGGGCGAGGTCGTGGCGCTGCTGGGGCCGAACGGGTCCGGCAAGACGACCTGCTTTTACGCCATCGCCGGCCTGGTCGTGCCCGAGGGCGGGCGGGTCACGGTGGAGGGGCGGGATGTCACCACGCTGCCGATGTATCGTCGCGCCCGCATGGGCATCGGTTATCTGCCGCAGGAAATGTCCATCTTTAGGGGGCTGAACGTCGAGGACAACATCCGCGCGGTGTTGGAAATCAACGTCCCCCGTCGCAAGCGGAGGGCCGAGAGGCTGGAACAGCTTCTGTCCGAATTTTCGATCACCCATCTTCGCCGCGCGCCCGCCTTGGCCCTGTCGGGGGGCGAACGGCGGCGGGTCGAGATCGCGCGCTGCCTGGCCGCCGACCCGCGCTATCTGCTGCTGGACGAGCCGTTCGCCGGCGTCGATCCCATCGCCGTTGCCGAAATCCGGGGAATGGTCGGCGATCTGGCGCGGCGCGGCATCGGCGTGCTGATCACCGACCACAACGTGCGCGAGACGCTGGGCATCGTGGATCGCGCCTATATCCTGCATGACGGCGCCATCATGATGAGCGGCACCAGCGCCGAGGTCGTTCAGGACGAAAGCGTTCAGCGGGTATACCTGGGCCAGGGTTTCCGTCTATCCTGAGTGCCGGAACCCTTGCCTTCCCGGCGGCTTGATCTTCGGGACGGTCGGGCGACCGCCCGTCACGATTACCGGACAGAACAGGAGGCGAGATGCGTTATCAGATCAGCGGAAAGCAGATCGATATCGGCGAGGCGCTGCAAACCCATGTGCAGACCGAGATCGAGGAAGTCATCGCGAAATACCCCGGTCGGCCGACCGAAGCGATCGTCGTCTTCTCGCGCGATGCGCATGAATATTGCTGCGAGGCCGTCGTTCGCCTGTCGACCGGATTGACCGTTCAGGCGACCGCCAAGGCGACTGAAATCTATGCCGCATTCGATGCCTGCAACGCCAAGATGGAAAAGCAGCTTCGCCGCTACAAGCGCCGGCTGAAGGACCATCACCGCGACAGGTCACAGCCCGTTGAACTCTTTGCCGGCGCCTCGTATATCCTCGCGGCGAGCGAAGACGCCGACGCGGAGGAGCCCGAGACGCTTCAGCCGATCATCATCGCCGAGATGGAGGCGCAGGTGCCTTCGCTGTCGGTCGGCGAGGCGGTGATGCAGATGGAGTTGGCTGGCGCCCCGGTGCTTGTCTTCCGTAACGAAAAGCAGGATCGCGGGATCAATATCGTCTATCGCCGGGACGACGGAAACATCGGCTGGATCGACCCTCATACGAAAACCTGAAGCGCGGCCCGTGTCGCGCTTGGATTGCAGGCAGGCATGACACTTTCCGAACTTCTCGCGCCCGAGGCGACCAGGACGGTCCCCGCGATGACCAGCAAGAAACGTCTGTTTCACGCCTTGGGCGAAGTCGCCTCTACTGTCTACGGCATGGACTGCGACCGCGTGATCGAAGGTCTGCTGGAACGCGAAAGCCTTGGCCCCACGGGCGTCGGACAGGGTGTCGCGCTGCCCCATGCGCGCCTTGACGGGCTGACGCGGGTGCATGGCGTATTCCTGCGGCTGGAACGGCCGGTCGAATATGGCGCGGTCGATCGGCAGCCGGTCGATCTGGTCTTCGGGCTGTTCGCCCCCCTCGATGCGGGTGTCGAGCACCTCAAGTCGCTGGCCGTCGTCTCCCGGACGCTGCGCGACCCGGAACTCTGCGCGATGCTGCGGGCCAATGACGACCCGGCCACCCTGCATACGATGCTGATTGCCGGACGGCGCACGATCCCGGTTTGAAATCGCCGCTTTTCAGTCAGGCCGAATAGCCGGGCCCCTGATGCCAGCGCCAGGCATCGGCGATCATGCTTTCCAGCGTCGAGCGCGCGGGACGCCATCCCAGTTCGGCTTCGGCGCGGCGGCTGCCCGAGACCAGCGCCGTCGCGTCCCCTGCCCGGCGCGGCCCTTCGGTGACGGGAACGGGGCGGTTGGTCACGCTGGCAGATCGTGCGATAACTTCGCGCACGGAAAATCCCTGTCCGGTCCCTAGGTTGAAGACCCGACTGGCATGTCCGTCCTCCAACCATTTCAGCCCGCGCACATGCGCGTCCACCAGGTCCATGACATGTACGTAATCGCGGATGCAGGTGCCGTCGGGCGTGTCGTAATCCGTTCCATGCAGCGTGAGGGCGGGACGCTTGCCGTCGATCGCGTCCAGCATCAGCGGGACCAGATGGGTTTCCGGCCGATGAAACTCGCCCACCTCGCCCTCGGGGTCCGCACCCGCCACGTTGAAATAGCGGAAGACCACATGGCGCAGGCCGTGACTGGCCTCGAAATTGCGCAGCATGTCCTCGATGGCGCGCTTGGACGCGCCATAGGAATTGATCGGCGCCTGCGCGCAATCCTCGTCCAGCACCACGCCGTCCTGTTCCCCATAGGTCGCGCAGGTGGACGAAAAGACGAAGTTCAGACAGCCCGCGGCGATGGCGGCTTCGATCAGGTTCAGCGATCCGCCGACGTTCACGCGCCAATAGCGGCCGGGTTCGCGCGCGCTTTCGCCGACATCGGACAGCGCCGCGAAATGCATGACGGCCCGAGGCTTGTAGGCCTGAAATACGCGATCGACAGCCTTGCGATCCAGCAGATCTGCCTGTTCGAACGGGCCGAAGCGGACGGCGTCGCGCCAGCCGGTCGCCAGATTGTCCAGCGTGACCGGCAGATATCCCCGCTGCGACAAGACCTTGCACGCATGCGAGCCGATATATCCCGCGCCACCCGATACCAGGATGACAGGCCGATCGTCCGTCATCCGCTCAGCCACCCGTGCGTGCCGCCACGAGCTCGGTCAGATAATCCGCGAATTCGCCGTTCAAGTCGGGACGCGACAGGCCGAATGCGACGGTCGCCTGAAGAAACCCGGCCTTCGATCCGCAATCATAGCGTTGGCCCTCGAACTTCAGCGCGCTGACACCGGACGATCCGTCGATTTCGGCGGCGATGGCGTCGGTCAACTGGATCTCGCCGCCGGCCCCCTGGCCCAGGCCGTCGAGGGTATCGAGGACCGATGGCGTCAGGATATAGCGCCCGATGACGGCCAGGTTCGACGGGGCGTCCTTGGCTTGCGGCTTTTCGACCATTCCGCGCACCCGCAGGACAGTCTCGGCCGGATCCTCGACGTCGAGGATACCATAGGCCGACACCTTGTCGTCGGGCACCTCCATCGTGGCGACCATGCAGCCGCCGCGTTCGGCATAGGCTTCGACCATCTGCTGCAAACAGGGTTTTTCCGCCGCGATCACGTCGTCGGGCAGGATCACCGCGAACGGTTCGTCCCCGATCAGCCGCCGCGCGCACCACACGGCATGGCCCAGCCCCATCGGCCGGTGCTGGCGGATATAGGCGATGGCCCCCGATTCCATGTTGGTATGGTCGAGAATATCCATCAATTCGGGCTTGTTCTTGGCCTGTACGGCCGCTTCCAGTTCGGGGGCGCGGTCAAAGTAGTCTTCCAGCGCGCTTTTGCCGCGCGACGTGACGAAGATGAATTCGGTGATCCCGGCAGCTCGCGCCTCGTCGATCGCGTACTGGATCAAGGGACGATCCACGAGGGTCATGATTTCCTTCGGGACGGATTTGGTCGCGGGCAGGAAGCGCGTGCCAAGGCCGGCGACGGGAAAAATTGCCTTTGTCACCTTGTTTGTCATCGGGATTCTACTTTCGATCGAACTCGTTGGCGCAGCATGTCGCATGGATGCGGTGGACAAGTCCACATGCTGCCGCCGGGTGAGGCCGTTATGAGCCGACCCGTCTTTCAAGCATCCGCTCGATCCGGGCCACATCCTCGGGATTGTTTAATTCCCAGAACTCGGCACCGCGCGCCTCGACCTCGACGCAGAGGATGGGATGCCCATGTTCGAGAAAGCGAAGCTGCTCCAGCCCCTCCAGCCCTTCCAGCGGGCCCGCCGGCAGACTGGTATAAAGGCGCAGCGCCTCGGGCCGATAGGCATAGACGCCGACATGGTGGAACACCGGCGTCGGATCGTCGGGTCCGCCGGGCGCTTCGCAATAGGGGACGACTTCCTTCGAGAAGTAGAGCGCCCGGTTGCCTGCGCCGAACACCGCCGTGGTTCCGCCGACCCGCCCCTCGCGGCGGTCGGCGCGCAGGGCGTCGAGTGTCGCGCCGTTGCAACGCAGAACCGGCGTCGCCACCCCCGCGCCGGGATCAGCGCGCAGACCGGCGACAAGGTCTTCGATGAACCATGCCGGCGTCAGCGGCGCGTCGCCCTGAAGGTTGACGACGATCTCGACATCGCCCAGCGATTCCAGCGCCTCGGCGCAGCGTTCCGTTCCGTTGGCGCGATCGGGCGAGGTCATCGCCACATCGGCCCCGAAACCGCGCGCCTCGGCGGCGATGCGGTCGTCGTCGGTCGCCACCACCACGCGGTCGGCACCCGTCACGGCCATTCCCGCGCGCCAGGTGCGTTCGATCAGACTGCGCGCGACGCCGTCCGGGCCGCGCAGACGCACCAGCGGCTTGCCGGGAAAACGGGTCGAGGCATAGCGCGCGGGGATGACGATGACGACCGACACGTCAGGCGCCTTTCAGCGCGACACCCGGCGCGTGGGCGATGAAGAACGGGTTTTCGAACCCCGGCTTGCCATAGGTCAGCGGGGCATGATCGTCGAAGCGCACGACATGGCCCCCGGCGCCGGTCAGCACCGCATGACCGGCCGCCGTGTCCCATTCCATCGTGCGCCCCAGTCGCGGATAAAGATCGGCCTCGCCGGTTGCGACAAGGCAGAACTTCAGCGACGATCCGGCGCTGGTCATGTCGCGGACCGGATATTTGCCGATATAGGCATCCGTCGCCGCGTCGCGGTGGGATTTCGACGCCACCACCATCAGCGCCGCCGGATCGGGGTCGCTGACCACGATCGGCCGCATCCCGCCCCGCGTATCCGCGTCGAACGAGCCGGTTTCCTCGACCGAAGCGCCGTCGGCGCGGGTATAGAACAGCCGCCCCTTCGCCGGGGCATAAACGACGCCCCGCACCGCACGGCCCGCCTCGACGTAGGCGATATTGACGGTGAAGTCGCCCCGCCGCTGGACGAATTCCTTGGTGCCGTCCAGCGGATCGACGATCAGGAACGTATCCACGTCCTGTCCGTGCGTCGCGGCCTGTTCTTCCGTCACCAGCGGCACGTCGGGAAAGGCCGCCCGCAGCCCGGCCGAAATCAGCGCATCCGCCGCCTCGTCCGCCGCCGTTACGGGGCTGTCGTCGCTCTTGGCGCGCACGTCGAAATCGTCCGAGCCGTAGATCTCCATGATCGCGTCGCCGGCCGACAGCGCCAGCCTTCGCATCACCCGTTCCAGCGTATCGTGATCCATGTCGTCCCCATCGCGGTTCAGGTGATGCGATAGCCCAGCGACCGGGGCAGCCACAACGCGATTTCCGGAAAGGCCAGCACCAGCCCCAGCGCCACGGCCATCGCCAGCAGCAGCCAGCCGACCCAGCGGAAGGTCGATTCCAGCGGCACGCCCGCGATGCGCGCCGTGACCATCAGGTTCACGGCGACAGGCGGCGTGAACTGCCCCATGGCGATGTTGATCGCCATGACCACCCCGAACCAGATATAGGACCAGCCGAAGGCCTGCACGATGGGCACCAGCAGCGGCAGCATGATCAGATAGATCGACACCCCGTCCAGCACCATGCCCGCCAGCAGCACGGCGATCATCACCAGGATCAGGATGACCCACTGATTGTCGCTGACCGACAGGATCAGATCGGCGGTCGCCGAAAACGCCCCCATGGTCGAGCCTGCCCAGGCGAACAGCCCCGCCAGCGACAGGATGATCAGCAGCACGCCCGAGATGCGCGCGCTTTCGGCCAGCACGTCATAGACATCGCGCCAGCCCATCGTGCGATAGAGCACCAGCCCGACAAAGAGGCCGTAAAAGACCGCCACCACCGCCGTCTCGGTCGGGGTGAACAGGCCAGACCGCAGCCCGCCCAGGATGATGACCGGCGCCATCAGTCCCGGCAGCGCCCGTCGCAGGCTGGCCCAGAAGGGCGGCCGCACCGGCGTTTCGCCCATGCCGAAATCGTGCCGGCGGCTCAGCAGCAGGGTCGGCACCGCGATGGCCGCGCCGACCAGCAGTCCGGGTATCAGGCCGGCGGCGAAAAGCGCGCGCAGATCGACGCCCGGAATGACCACCGAATAGACGATCATCGCGATCGAGGGCGGTATCAGGATCGCGGTCGAGGCGGATGCCGCGACGACGCTTGCCGTGAAGGGGCGCGGATAGCCGGCCTTGACCATCGCGGGCAGCATGACCGTGGTGACGGCGGCGGCATCCGCCGGCCCCGACCCCGACATGCCGCCCATGACCAGACACACCAGCACCGCCACCAGCGCCAGCCCGCCCTTGCGCGGCCCGACGATGGCCTGCGCGAACTCGACCAGCCTCGCCGCCACCCCCGACCGCTCGAATACCGCGCCGGTGAGGATGAAAAGCGGGATCGCGATCAGCGGATACTTGGCGACGGCGGCATAGGTGTTGGCGCCGATCATGCCCAAAGCCGTCAGGTCCAGCCCCAGCAGGACGCCGACCGCCCCCGCCAGCCCCAGCGCCACCGCGATGGGGGCGCCGACGACCAGCAACAGCACGAACGTGCCCAGCAGCGCCAGGTTCGCACCAATCATCTGGGCAAGGGTGCCGTTTGTCCCGCCCATGCAGACAGGCCCGGAAAGCGGTCGGACATGGGCGGCTGGTTCCTGTCAGTAGAAGATAAAGCTGTCGGTCATGTCCGAGCCGAAGTTGTTGGGCGTATAATGCCAATCGTCTCCGTCGAAATGGTCGTAGTCGAACACCCCGAAATCATTCGGACCGCCATAGAAATAGGTCGTTGCCGTGTTGTTGTGGTGATCGTAAAGGGTCATCGAGGCAGTATTGCCATTGCGGTCCGAAGGCGCGGTCAACTCGTATTCGTCAGGGTAAGTCTCGGTATAGTTTAGCGCATGATCAAGGAACTCTCCGGGCGTCGGGGCAAAGACGAATTCCATCGTGCTGTCGCCGACCCCCCGCATCAGATCGTATGCGCCGCCGAATCTTCCGATGTCGGTGAAGCCGATGGGGCCCATGCCGATCATCGCCAGAGCGAATCCGCCGCCGCCGTCGTCGGAAAACAACTCCTTGAAAATCTCGCCGATATTGAAAGCCATCGGATATCTCTCCCTCTTTGCCGTTACCGTCTTTCAGTAGCAGCGGAAACACGGCGCAGGGGCAAGCGGTGAAAATCGGTGCCGCTATCGCGCAGGCTCCACCGGCGGATTTCCGCTAGGTAAGGATGCCGGCAACCCGAGTGTATCCAGCGGATCGACGCGCCGATCATCCCCTTCGCCGCACTAGATAGGCCCAGCCGCGGCCCCAGGCGCGGGCCAGGATCGCTACCGACAGGATCGGCATCCAGATCGTGTAGATCCAGGCCGGGTTGCCCAGCCCCGGCGTCGTCTCGCCCCAATACCATTCGTCATAGGTCACGCGCGCGCCATACCACAGGATCAGCGCGAACATCAGCGTCACCGCCAGCAGCGACACGGCATCGCAAAGCCAGCGCAGGCGGGGCGGCATCCGGTCGACGAAGAACGCGATGCGGATGTGATCGCCGGTGGCAAAGGCCGCAGACGCGCCCACGAATGTCATGAAGACCAGCAGGAAAACCGAATATTCCTCGGTGAAGGCGAAGGACACGCTGGTCGCATAACGGGCGATCACATTGCCCATCGAGATAAGGCAGATCAGCGCCATCGCGGCGGCGCCCAGCGCCTCCTCTATCCTGACCGGGACGACGGTATGCTCGTCGCCTGTGCCGGACGGTTGCCGTGTGGGCGACAGATCTTCGGGATCGGGCATGCGCCGCTCCTGTCTTCGGGGCCGTCGCGGGACGGCCCTGCCCTGGTCAGCGGTTGGCGACCGCCTCCTCGGCGGCATCGACCAGGTCCGGCCCGATCTTCTGTTTCCAATCTTCATAGACCGACGCGGTCGCATCCTTGAACGCCTGCTTTTCGTCGTCGGTCAGCGTCACGACGTTGACGCCTTTCGACCTGATCTCGTCGATCAGGCTTTGATCGTCCTCGGTCAGGCCCTTGCGCGCCACCTCGATACCGAACGCGCCCGCATCCACGGCGGCCTGCCGCAGCAGCTCCTGATCGTCGGCGCTGAAACTGTCCCAGACCTGACTGTTGACCGCGAAGATCAGCGGATCGGCGACATAGCCCCAAAGGGTGATGTTGTTCTGCCCCAGATCCTGCATGTTGAGCGTGGTATAGATGGTCAGCGGGTTTTCCTGCCCGTCCACCGCGCCCGTGGTCAGCGCCGGCTGCGCGTCGGCCCAGCTCATCTGCGTGGGGTTGGCACCCATCGCGGTGAACATGTCGTTGTAGATGGGCGATCCGACGACCCGCAGCTTGAGGCCCTGCATATCCTCGGGCTTGCGTATCTCGGTCTTGGAATTGGTCACTTCGCGAAACCCGTTCTCGGCCCAGGCCAAGGGCACGACGCCGTTTTGCTGCACGATGTCAAAGATACGCTCGCCCACCTCGCCCTGGGTGATCGCGTCCATCGCGGCATAATCGGGCATCAGGAACGGCAGTGAGAAAAGGTTCAATTCGGTCACCTGCGGCGACCAGTTGATCGTTGACCCGACCGCCATGTCGATGACGCCCTGCCGCAACGCGGTGAATTCGCGCGTCTGGTCGCCCTGCACCAGCTGCGTGCCCGGATAGACCTTGAGGTTGATGCGTCCGTCGCTGCGCTCGGCCGTCAGTTCGGCCCATTTTTCGGCCGCCTGGCCCCACGGGAAAGGTGCGGGCAGGACGGTGGAAACGCGGTATTCGTCCTTGAGGTCCTGCGCCACGGCGGATCCCGCCGCCAGCGACGCCAGCGCCGCGATCAAAAGCATCTTTCCCATGTCGGTCCCCCGGTAAGTTCGGGCGAATGAACCACGCGGCCGGGCGGATGGAAACATCAAAAAAGCGGCCTGCCGCCGCCATTCGCGTCATGGATGCAAGGCGGCCCTTGACCTTCGCGCGCCTTGGGCGTCTTCAGGCCCGATGTCGCCTTTCACCTCCTTGCCCAAGGGGCCGGCCTATGCGCTGGGGGCCTTTGCGGTGCTTGCCACGCACGATGCGATCATCAAGATCCTCGGGGCGGTCTATGCGCCGTTCCAGATCATCTTTTTCAGCGTTGTCTTCGGGTTTCCGCTGGCGACGCTGATGCTGATGCGCGATCCGACATCAGGGCACCTGCGCCCCATCCATCCCTGGTGGGTCGCCCTGCGCACCGCGGCGGGGGTGATGACCGGGGCGGCGGCGTTCTATGCCTTCTCGACCATCCCGTTGGCGCAGGCCTATGCACTGCTCTTCGCGGCACCCTTGCTGGTGACGGTGCTGTCGATCCCCATTCTCGGCGAATCCGTCGGCCGGCATCGTTGGGCGGCCGTGGTGATCGGGGCGGCGGGGGTCTTGATCGTGCTGCGGCCCTTTGGGGGGACGCATCTGGAAACCGGGCATGCGGCGGCGCTTCTGGCGGCGTTCGGCGGGGCGGTGGGGTCGGTGATCGTGCGCAAGATCGGCAAGGAGGAACGCGGCGTCGTGCTGATGCTGTATCCGATGGTCGCCAACTTCGCGGTGATGGCCTGCATCCTGCCCTTCGTCTATGTGCCGATGCCGCTGACGGATCTGGCGCTGGTGGGGGTTATCGCAGTGCTGGCCTTCGTCGGCGGGTTGATGATCATCGCCGCCTATCGCAGCGGCGACGCCACCGTGGTCGCGCCCATGCAATATTCGCAGATCATCTGGGCCGCGATCTTCGGCACGTTGTTTTTCAACGAGATTCCCGATGCGCTGACATGGATCGGGGCGGCGGTCATCATCCTGAGCGGTCTTTATGTCGTGGTGCGCGAAAGCCGGTTGGGGGTGTCGCGGACCACGCCGGTTCTGGCCACGCGGACGGTATCCGAAACAGGGACGATGCCGCGTATCAGCGCCATCCTGCGGGAGCGGGCGACGCGGGTGCCGCCGGGTTACGAAGCCCTTGCCAAGCAACCCCGCAAGCAGTAGGTCGCGGGCGTCGGAGTGTAGCTCAGCCTGGTAGAGCACTGCCTTCGGGAGGCAGGGGCCGGAGGTTCGAATCCTCTCACTCCGACCATCATCCCCGCTTTTCCGACGTATTATCCGCGTAAGAGTCCCGTAGGATTCCCGTGGGATCCGTGCGGGCGGGTGTGGGGGCCGGACGCGATTGACCGGGACGGGCCGGGGCGGGCATGGAGGGCGGATGATATACGCCCATTCCGTCACCGACCGCCCCCTCGCCGAATGGGAGACGCTGGAGGCCCATGCGCTGCGCGTCGCCGAAGCCGCGCAGGCGCGCGCCGAGGCGTTCGGCGGCGGGGACGTTGCCCGGATGCTGGGGCTGCTGCACGATCTGGGCAAGGCCAAGCCCGCCTTCCAGCGCAAGCTGGAGGGGCAACGCATTGAGGTCGCACATTCGGCCGAGGGCGCGCGCGTGCTGGCGGGGATGGGCGGGTTCGGGAGAGCGCTGGCGGGCATCGTCGCGGGGCATCACGGCCGCCTGCCCGACCCCGACCGGCTGAAAGCGCGCCTTGCGACGGCCGAGGACATGCCGCTGCCGGACTGGTGCGCCATCCCGACGCCGGTCCCGCCGGCGCGGCTTGGCGAGGATTCGGAGCTGGCCCTCTATCGCCTGCAATTCCTGGTCCGCATGCTTTACGGCGTGCTGTGCGATGCCGACGACCGCGAGACGGCGGCGTTCTATGCCGAGGCCGAGGGGCGGACCGTGCCCGAGCGGCCGACGATCCTGACGCCCCCGATGCGCGCCAGCTTCGATGCGCATATGGACGGGCTGGGCGGCGGGGGCGCGGTGAACGACCTGCGCCGCCGGGTGCTGGCCCATGCGCGCGGCGTGGCGGCCGAGGCGCCGGGGCTGTTCACGCTGACCGTGCCCACGGGGGGCGGCAAGACGCTGACCTCGCTGGGCTTCGGGCTGGATCACGCGCTGGCGCACGGATTGCGGCGGCTGATCTTCGTGGTGCCCTATACCTCGATCATCGAGCAGACGGCGGATGTCTTCCGGCGGGTGCTTGGCGAGGACGCGGTGCTGGAACATCATTCCAACGCCGACTGGGACGGCGAGGACGAGACGGAAGCCGAACAGCGCCGGGTCATGGGCGCATCGTGGGACGTGCCGGTGGTGGTGACGACGGCGGTGCAGTTCTTCGAAAGCCTGCATGCCGCGCGCAAGAAACGGTGCCGCAAGCTGCCCTCACTTGCGCGCGCGGTGATCGTGCTGGACGAGGCGCAGACGATGCCGCTGCCGCTGTTGCGGCCCTGCCTTGCCGCCCTACGCGAGCTTATGGAAGGGTATGGCGCCAGCGTGGTGCTGTCCACGGCGACGCAGCCGGCGCTGACGAAGGATGGCGGCTTTCCAGGCTGCGAGGCGCTGGAGGGCGCGCGCGAGATCGCGCCCGATCCAACCCGGCTTTTCGCGGCGCTGAAGCGGGTCGAGGTGCGCGATGCCGGGCCGCTGGACGATGCGGCGCTGGCCGACCAGATCCGCAAGGCGGACCGGATCCTGACCATCGTGGACAATCGCCGCCAGGCGCGCGCGCTGTTCGATGCGGTGCGCGGCGCGGAAGGGGCCGCGCATCTTTCGACGCTGATGGTGCCCGCGCATCGGCGGGCAGTGCTGGCGAATGTGCGCGCGCGGCTGAAGGACGGGGCGCCGGTGCGGCTGGTTTCCACATCGCTGATCGAGGCGGGGGTGGACGTGGATTTCCCGGTGGTGCTGCGCGCGGCGGCGGGGATCGATTCGGTCGCGCAGGCCGCCGGGCGGTGCAACCGCGAGGGGCGGCTGGACGGGCCGGGCCTGGTCGAGGTGTTCCGGTCCGAACATCCCGCGCCCCCGGCGGTGGAACAGTTCGCCGCCATCGGACGCGATGTGCTGGCCGAGGGCCATGACGACCCGATCGGCGAGGCGGCGGTCGCGTCGTATTTCCGGCGGCTTTGGGATGCCTATGGCAAGGATGCGCTGGACGCCGCCGAGGTCGGGCCTATGCGGATCCGCGGCATCCTGAACGCGATCCGGAAGGCCGGACCGTGCTGCCCGTTCGAGCAGATCGAGGCGGCCTTTCGCATCATTCCGGGCGGCGAACGGTCGGTCATCGTATGGGACAGGAT
This sequence comes from Oceaniovalibus guishaninsula JLT2003, assembly GCF_000299575.1. GTDB lineage: Bacteria > Pseudomonadota > Alphaproteobacteria > Rhodobacterales > Rhodobacteraceae > Palleronia > Palleronia guishaninsula. The sequence continues at coordinate 5,968 of NZ_AMGO01000062.1, read as the reverse complement.
GTGGGGCGTCACGTGGGGGGCGTCGTCCGATACGCAGAAGACGCTGCGCTTCGGGTCGGCCGGGGCGGTGGCCCGGCTGGTCGCGCCGCATAGCGTCAACGTGCCGTGGGGTCTGTGGAAAGCCCTGCGCGACAGCGGTCAGGTTGCCTGGTGGATGCCCGAGCGGTTCGAGGAACAGTTCGCGGTGTTGCGGACCAGCGACCTTTACAATGCCGATGCGGGTCTGGGCGAGAGCGGCGATGTGGGCGGGGTTTTCTGAAAGGATTAGCCGGCGTTAACCATTAACCCGTTGACGGACTGTGCGGCATCGGCAAGGTTCCGCCTATGGTTGAAAGATCCGACGATGTGTTCCCGACATGACCGCCCCCGGCATCCGGCTGCTCGTGCGCGGGCGGAACGCGTGTTTCACCCGACCCGAGATGAAGGTCGAGCGTGTCTCGTATAATGTGATGACGCCCTCGGCGGCGCGCGGCATCCTCGAGGCGATCCACTGGAAGCCCGCGATCGCCTGGGTGGTGGACCGCATCCATGTGCTGCGCCCCATCCGGTTCGAGGCGATCCGCCGCAACGAGGTGGCGTCGAAGATCCCCGCCAACAAGGCGCGCGCGGCAATGAAGGCGGGCGATTTGGGCGGCCTCGCGCTGGCCGTGGACGAGGACCGCCAGCAGCGCGCGATGCTGTGCCTTGCGGATGTGGCTTACGGGATCGAGGCGCATTTCGAGATGACGGCGCGTGCCGGGCCGCAGGACAATCCGGGCAAACATGCCGAGATGTTCCGCAGGCGGGCCGAAAAGGGCCAGTGCTTTCACCAGCCCTGTCTGGGCGTGCGCGAGTTTCCGGCCGATTTCGAGCTGGTCGAGGATTTCCCCGAAGCCATCGCCGAGGACCGCGATCTGGGCTGGATGCTGCACGATATCGACTATGCCAACGGGCGGAGATCGGTCTTCTATCGCGCGCGGATGGAAGGCGGCGTGATCGACGTGGTCCGCTGCCTGGCCGAAGGGCGCATGGCGTGACGGTCCTGCAAGAGCTGGCGGCGCTGTACGAGGCGCGCGCCGAGAAGGAGGGCTGGCCGCGGCCGGGATTCTCGACCGAGAAGATCGGCGCGGTGGTGGTGCTGGCCGAGGATGGGTCGGTGCGCAAGATCCGGTCGCTGATGGCGCCGGATGACAAGGGAAAGATGCAGGCGCGGGCGATGTCGGTTCCGGCGGCGGTGAAGCGGACGGCCGGGGTGAAGCCGAACACGTTCTGGGACAAGACGGCCTATGTGCTGGGCGTGACCGAAACGCCGGACGGGCCGGGCCAGGGCAGGCGAACGCTGGCCGAGCACGAGGCCTTCCGCGCGGCGCATCTGGATCTGCTGGACGGCGCCGACGATCCGGCGCTGGTTGCGCTGCGTGGCTTTTGCCAGACATGGGTGCCCGAGCGGTTTGCGGATTTTCCCGATGCCGTCGGTCTGCTGGATCAGAACGTGGTCTTCCGCCTTGGCGACGGGCCGTTCGTCCACGACCTGCCGGCGGCCAAGGCGCTGCTGGCGGGCGGCGGCGAGGGGGCGGCGATGTGCCTCGTCTCGGGGCGGGCGGGGCCGGTGGCGCGGCTGCATCCGTCGATCAAGGGCGTGATGGGCGCGCAATCGTCGGGCGCGTCGCTGGTGTCGTTCAACAACGACGCCGAAACGTCCCACGGCAAGAAGCAGGGCGACAACGCCCCGGTCTCCGAGGGCGCGGCCTTCGCCTATGGCACGGCGCTGAACGCGCTGCTGGCGAAGGGGTCGGGAAACCATCTGCGGATCGGCGGGGACACGGTGGCGTTCTGGGCCGACCAGCCAGAGGCGGAATGGACGTTCGATGCCATGCTATCGGGGACCGATGACGAGGCCGCCGAGCGGGAATTGCGCGCCAGGGTCGAGGCGGTGGCGTCGGGGACGGCGCGCAGCGACGAGACGCTCGACCCGCAGGCGCGACTGTTCGTGCTGGGGCTGGCGCCGAACGCGGCGCGGCTGGCGGTGCGCTACTGGTATCCGGGCACGTTGGGCGATTTCGCGCGTTCGGTGACGCGGTTCTGGGACGACATGGCCATCGCGCCTTCGCCCTTCGTCAGGGGCGGGGTGGAGCTGCCGCCGAAACCCTGGGCGCTGCTTTACGACCTTGCGGCGCAGCGGGACGCGAAGAACATCCCCGCCGGGCTGGGCGGCGATCTGATGCGGGCGATCCTGACCGGCGGACGCTATCCCGCGACGCTGCTGGCGGGCCTTCTGGGCCGCATAAGGATAGAGGGCGAGCCTGACCGGGCGCGCCACGGCAACATGGACGGCAGACGCGCGGCGATGATTGCCGCCGTTCTGCGGCGGAATTTCGACAGGGAGGTGCCGATGGCGCTGGACGAGGACGCGCGCGATGCCGCGTATCTGCTGGGGCGGCTGTTCGGCGCCTACAGCTATGCCGAGAAAAGCTATCAGGAGCGGGGCGCGGGGCTGCGGCAGAAATATCTCGGCGCGGCCTCGGCCACGCCGGCGCGGGTCTTTCCGGTGCTGATGCGGGGCTATGAGCACAACCTGTCGTCGCTGCGGAAAGCCGGGGGAATGAAGGCCGGGGCAGGCGTCAAGGCCGACCGGGCCGTCGCCGCGATCCTCGACAAGCTGGAGGGCGAGATGCCCGCAACCCTGCCGCTGGAGGCGCAGGGGCGGTTCTTCATCGGCTTTTATCACCAGATCTCGGCCTTCTATGCCAAGGCCGAGGACGCGGCCGACGCGCTGATCGAGGAAGAAGGAGAGGACGCATGACCGAGCAATCGGCGCTGGACCAGGACGCCGCCAGCAGGGTCGGGCTGGCGAACCGCTATGATTTCGTGCTGTTCCTCGATGTCGAGAACGGCAATCCCAACGGCGACCCGGATGCGGGCAACATGCCGCGCATGGACCCCGAGACGAACCGGGGGCTGATGTCCGACGTGTCGATCAAGCGCAAGCTGCGCAATTACGTGGCCGAAGCGCATGGCAACGCGGCGCCGCACCGCATCTATTTCACCGAGCGCGCGGTCCTGAACGAGGCGCATCAGGAGGCCTGGGAGGCCACCGGGGTCGCACCGCAGAAGCCCAACGATTATTCGAGGCTGCCCAAGGCCGATGCCGAGGCGCGCAAACTGACCGACTGGATGTGCGCCAATTTCTGGGACATCCGCACCTTCGGCGCCGTCATGTCCACGGGCGTCAATGCGGGGCAGGTGCGCGGCCCGGTGCAACTGTCCTTCGCGCGGTCGGAAGAACCGATCATGCCGATGGAGGTGTCGATCACCCGGTCGTCCGTCACCAACGAAAAGGACCGCGACAAGGAACGGACGATGGGCCGCAAGGCGGTCGTGCCCTATGGGCTTTACCGGGTGCACGGTTTCGTCAACGCCAAGCTGGCGCAGCGGACGGGCTTTTCCAAGGCCGATCTGGATCTGCTGTGGACGGCGCTGCGCGACATGCTGGATCTCGACCGCTCCGCCGCGCGGGGCATGATGGCCGCGCGCCGTCTGATCGCCTTCCGGCACGACAGCGATCTGGGCAACGCGCAGGCGCACCGTCTGTTCGAGCGCGTCACCGTCAGCCGCATGGTGGACGGCGAGGCGGTGCCGGTGGGCGACAGGGGCCTGCACAATCGGCCGCCCGCGCGGGCCTTTTCCGATTACCGGATCGACGTGGACGACGCCGATCTGCCGCAGGGGGTGACGCTTATCGAGCCCTGGTGAGGTGGACAGCCTGCCGATCTCGGCGTTGCAGCACTGGCTGTTCTGCCCGCGCCAATGCGCGCTGATCCATGTCGAGCGTCTGTGGGAGGAAAACCGCCTGACCGCCGAGGGCCGTCTGCTGCACGAGCGGGCCGATAGCGGCATCCCCGAAAGCCGCGAGGGGATGCGGGTGCTGCGCGCCGTGCATGTCGCGTCCGACCGGCTGGGGGTGCATGGCGTGGCCGATGTGGTCGAGATGCACGGGCCGCGGGCCTTTCCGGTGGAATACAAGCGCGGCCGTCCCAAGGCCCATCGCGCCGACGAGGTGCAGCTTTGCGCGCAGGCGATCTGTCTGGAAGAAATGATTGGACGCGCCGTGCCCGAAGGCGCGCTGTTCTACGGCGGGCGCCGGCGGCGGCAGGCGGTGGCCTTCGATCCCGACCTGCGCGCGCTGACGGCAAGGGTGGCCGCCGAAGCGCGCGGCGCGATGGCCGATGGCGACCTGCCGCCGCCGGTCTATGACGCGGGGCGGTGCGAGGCCTGTTCGCTGAACGCGCTGTGCCGCCCGCAGGCGCCGCGCATCGCCGCCACCTGGGTGGCGCGGCGGCTGGCGCGGGCGGGGGTGCCGGAATGAAGCGCCTGCTCAACACGCTGTATGTCGCGACCGAGGGCGCGAGGCTGCGCAAGGACGGCGAGACGGTCGCGGTGGAAATCGACGGCCGCGTGGTCAAGCGCAGCCCCGCGCATCTGCTGGGGCAGATTGTGCTGTTCGGCGAAACCTCGGCCTCGCCCGACGTGATGCATTTCGCGGCGGCGCAGGGCATCTCGATGGCGTGGCTGGGGTGGTCGGGCAAGCTGATGGCGCGGATCGAGGGGCCGCAATCGGGCAATGTGCTGCTGCGCCGCGCCCAGCACCGCGCCACCGCGGACCCGGTGGCCGCGCTGCCCGTGGCGCAGGGGATCGTCGCGGCCAAGATCGCCAACCAGCGCGCCGTCCTGCGCCGCCATCTGCGCGACTATCCCGACCATCCCGGCGCGGCGGCGGTCGAGGCGGCGCAAAGGCGGCTGGCCGATGCGGCGCGGCTGGCGCTGGTCGCGCCCGATCTCGACATCCTGCGCGGTCAGGAGGGCGAGGCGGGCCATGCCTATTGGTCGGTCTTCGCGCATCTGATCCGCACCGACGATCCGGCCTTCGTCTTCGCCGGCCGCAACCGCCGCCCGCCGCGCGATGCCGTGAACGCGGTGCTGTCGTTCCTTTACGCGCTGCTGGCGCTGGACACCCGCGCGGCCTGCGAGGCGCACGGGCTGGACCCGCAGATGGGGTTCCTGCACCGCGACCGCCCCGGCCGCATGTCGCTGGCGCTGGACCTGATGGAGGAGTTGCGCGCCGCCCTGGCCGACCGCGTGGCGCTGTCGCTGATCAACCGGCGGCAATTGTCCGCCCGCGATTTCGAGCGTCAGGAGACGGGCGCCGTCCTGCTGGCCGAGGGCGGGCGGCGCACCGTCCTGCAAGCCTATCACGACCGCAAGCGGGTGGAGTTGCGCCATGCCTGGCTGGACGAGCGGATCGCCCTGGGGCTGGTGGCGCAGGTGCAGGCGCAGCTTCTGGCGCGGTGTCTGCGGGGCGACATCGACGGCTATCCCGCGTGGATCTGGTGACGTGCTGGTGCTGATCACCTACGACGTGTCGGTCGCCACCGAAGGCGGCGCGAAACGCTTGCGCCGCGTGGCCCGCATCTGCGAGGATCACGGCCAGCGCGTGCAGTATTCGGTCTTCGAATGCGAGGTCGATCCGGCGCGCTGGACCCGGATGCGCGCCCGCCTGCTGGACGCCATCGACGCCGAGACGGACAGCCTGCGGTTCTACTTTCTGGGCCGTGAATGGCGCCGCCGGGTCGAGCATGTGGGCGCCAGGCCGTCCGACGACCCCGACGCCCTGCTGATCGTGTGACGCGAACCCCCAGCGCCCGCCCTTCGCCCCGAAGGTTCGCGCGCCATGTTTTTCTGGCCCGTCGGCCCTGCAAGGATGCGTGCGGCAACGAACGAGGCGGCAAGAGCAAGGGGTTCGCGGAACACCCGACATTTATTCCCCCCCGCCAAGGTGATAAAGCGAGAGGGGTCGCCCCCCACACGGGGGCGTGGATCGAAACCCATCATTGTCGCAACGCCGCCCATGCCTGGAACGGTCGCCCCCCACACGGGGGCGTGGATCGAAACCTCAAATGCCTTGCGAACGTCCGGGGCCAATTCGTCGTCG
>NZ_AMGO01000061.1 GCF_000299575.1 Oceaniovalibus guishaninsula JLT2003 | reverse complement strand
CCGATCTGGCAGATGCGGGTGCCCGGCCGACGACATAGCCGCCGTGTCGTCGGTCGAAGACTGGCACGGCTGGAACGGATCGTGCATCTGGCCGAATGCCGCGTGCTGGCTGGCGACGATAGTCGAACCGTCCCTGCCGCGGCGTTCAAGACCCTGACCGATCTACGCAAGGAACTGGTGGCCGAAGGCAGCGGGGCCTTGTATGACGGCCGCATCGACCGGTTGATCGAACGGCTGGAGGCGCAGCTGGCCCGACCTGGACGGAACGACGCATCGCGCGTAACGCAGGCCGCGACTAGGGCCGGGATCGGGTGATGCGACGACCGCGAATGCAGGTGGTGATTCCGGCACATCGGGCCGCGGCCGATATCGGCGCGTGCATTGCGGGCTTATTGCGCGCGGGATTTGCACCCGGCGATGTCGTCGTCGTGGACGATGCGTCGTCCGACGGGACGGCCGAAATTGCGAAGCGGGCCGGTGTCGCGGTAATCAGGAACGGCGCGAACATGGGCGCTGCCGCATCCCGCAACGCCGGCGCCGCCGCAGGGACATCGGACGTGATCGTCTTTGTCGATGCGGATGTGGTGGTGGCGCCGGATACGCGGGCCGTCATCGAACGGGTCCTCGAAAATCCGGGCGTCGCGGCGGTGTTCGGGGCCTATGATACGGCGCCGATGGTGACGAAGACGGTCAGCCGGTTCCGCAACCTTCTGCACCGGCACACCCATGTCAGTCATGCGGGCGACGTCACCAGCTTTTGGACCGGTCTCGGGGCCGTGCGGCGGGCGGATTTCGAAAGCGTGGGCGGTTTCGATTCAAGCCAGCGGATGATGGAGGACGTGAAGTTCGGCATGGCGCTTGCACGGGCCGGGCGGCGCATCGTGCTTTGTCCCGATTTGCAGGGAACGCACCGCAAGGGATGGAGCCTGGCGGGCATGATCCGCACCGACCTGCTGCATCGCGCGATCCCCTGGGCGCGGCTTTTGCGGTCGGAAGGCGCTGCGATGCCGCGGGCGCTGGCGACGGATCTGGGGGCGCGGATCTCGGTCCTGTCGGTGCTGGCGATGCTGGTCAGCGTGCTGGCGGCGTTCTGGGCGCCCCTTGCCGCGCTGGCCGGGCTGGGCATCTGCGGTGCCGTGCTGATCGCGGCGAACTGGGCGTTCCTGCGCGGGCTTGCGGGGATCGGCGGGTTGCGGCTGACGCTGGCCGCGATCCCGCTTCTGGCGGTGCACTACTTCTGCGGCGGTCTGGGATACGCTTGGGTGCTGGTCACGCCGCGCCGCTAGGACGCCTTGCGCGTGACCTCGAACTCCTCGTGATAGGATCGATCGACATTGACGTTCCAGACGTCGTGATCCTCGCCCATCAGATTGCGGGCGGCATACATCGCCGACAGCATCGAATGGTCCTGGTTGTTATAGCGGTGCAGGCCGTTGCGCCCGACCGTCTGGAAATTCTCAAGCCTCCGCAACCAGTTGCCGACCGTTTCCAAGGCCTGCTGATAGTCGCCGTCATAGACCGGATAGGCCTTGGGCTGGCGGATGACGGCAGCGCCGATCACGTCTTCGGCCGAGGCGAGGCCCAGTTGTTCCAGCTCGCGTCCCGCCAGATCGCGCAGGTCGTCGTCGGACATCGTCCAGAGGCCGTCGCCTTCCTGGCAGAAATATTCCATGCCGATGGATGCCGTGTCCTTGTCGGGCAGCATGTCGGCGGACCAGGCGCGGAAATTCTGGATGCGGCCGACCTTCACCTCGGGGGCGTGGACGTAAATCCAGTTGTCAGGGAACGGATCGGCCTTGTTCAGCACCAGCGTCACGATCAGAAAGTCGCGGTAGTTCAGGCGGTTGGCCGCCTCGACAACCTCGGGCGGGGGGGGCGGATCGAAGGCGCGGATCAGGTCGCGCAGGGCCATCGAATTGATGACCGCGCCGTCGCCGACATCGTGCAGCGCGGTCGTGCCACCCGCGTCCGTCGTCTCGATCCCGGTGACGCGCATGCCGTGGCGAAGGACGCGCCCGACAGGGGCGTTCATCAGCACCGTGCCGCCGGATTCTTCAATGATATCGCGGGTTTTCTCCCACATCTGGCCGGGGCCGAGGCGGGGATATTGAAACTCCTCGATCAGGCTGGCCGTGTCGTTGGCGCCGGAGATGGAGTTCCAGACGGCCTTGGTCAGGGACAGGTTCTTGATGCGCTGGGCGGCCCAGTCGGCGCGGATGTTGCTGGGGGAAATGCCCCAGACCTTTTCGGTGTAGCTGCGGAAGAAGTGCATGTAGAGCCGCCCGCCGAAGCGGTTCATGACCCATTGCTCGAACGTGTCCTCGACCCGGTGGGGACGGACGCGCCATTTCAGATAGCTGGCCATGATGCGGAAGGATTCGTAAACGCCTATGTTTTCCAAGGCGTTGAAGATTTTGAGCGGATACGAGAAGAAGCGTCCGCGATAGTAGATCCGGCTGAGGCGGGGCACGGTGATGAAGTCGTCGCCCATCACGTCGCGCCACATGCGCTGGACATCGGGCACCTTGGTGAAGAAGCGGTGGCCGCCGATATCGAAGCGATAGCCGTTGCTGGTCTCGGTCCGAGCGATGCCGCCGACCATGTGGCTGCCCTCGAAAACCGTCGTATGAAAAGCGTCGGAGTTCCGTAAGAGTTCGTATGCGGCCGTCAGCCCCGCAGGTCCGCCGCCGATGATGAAGACGTCGCGCGTCCGGGGGGTGTCGGGAAGGGCGGGCTGGGTCACGGCGGGTCACTCTATGGCTGGGGCAAGAGGGTATGGTATCAGAGACCGGACGGTTCCTTAACCGCCGAAATTAAGATTCGTTAACATCTGCAATCTTCCGCCCAAGGCTTCGGCAGGGAGGGGCGGACTGCTTCCGGACCAAGACCGCATGAAGGGGCGGCAGAAGGGTCGTCAGCGTGGCGGCAAGACGGATGCGGCCATGCGGATCGCCCAGCACGGCGGCGGGCGAGGCGCGCAGGGCGGCGCGCATCAGGGCGCGCGCATCGGCATGATAGCCGGTGCGATAGGCGGTGGTCGCCCAGACGATGCGGTTGCGGGCCAGGGCGAATCGCCAGTCGCGCGCGTCCAGCACGCCTGCGTCGCGGGCGCGGCGGGCAGCGACCGTCCATCCCGCGCGCTGGCGGCGCCAGTCAGCGGTGATCTGGCCGTCGCGCCGCCGATAGCCGACCAGCACCGCATCCACCGGCAGGATGCAGGCGCCGCGCCCCGCCGTGGCGCGAATCAGGAAGTCGATGCCGATGCAGGACGGCAGCGCCGTGTCGAACCCGCTGGCGCGGTCGATGGCGGCGCGGCGGATCAGCAGGCCCGAATCGGTGTGGATGGGGTTGTCGGTTATCAGCGCCGCCGCGCCGATGGGCCTTGGCGGCGCGGGCGACACGATGCCGAGCGGCACGCCGCCTTCGTCGATGTGCCGGCAGCGCGGAAAGACGATGTCGGCCTGCGGCGCGGCATCCAGCGCGCGCATCAGCGTGGACAGCGCGCCGGGATCGAGCAGATCGTCGCCGTCGAGAAACAGCACCCGGTCGGCGGTGGCGTGGCGCAGCCCCACGTTGCGCGCCGCCCCGAGCCCGCCATTGGCCTGCCGGATCAGCCGCGCGCCGCGCCCCGGCCCACGGAACGCGTCCAGCGCGGCGGCCAGCACATCGGCGGTGCCGTCGGCCGATCCGTCATCGACGGCGATCAACTCGATCGCGGGCCAGTCCTGCGCGGCCAGCGACGCGACCGTCGCGCCGACGAGGGGCGCGACGTTGAAGGCAGGCAGGACGACGCTGACGGCGGGCGTCACGGGTCGCGTTCCAGCAAATAAATCTGCCGCCCGCCATCCTGCATCGAGGTGACGACGAGGCGCTGCCCGCTTGCATCGGGGACGGGATGCAGGTCGCAGCGGAACGGGCCGCGCGGCGGGACATGGCCGGCGAAGGACGCGATCAGGGTGCGGTCGCCGCCGTTCCAGGCGGTCTGGAACAGATCCACATCCTCGCGATACGGGGTGTCGAAGACGGCCGTTTCGGGGGTGCCGCCCGGCCCGATGCGGGGCGGCAGGTGGCGCATGTGGACGTTGGCGTCGATGCCGGGGATCGTGCCGATGCGCCGCCCCTCGGGCGCGGCATCGGCGACCAGCGGCATGTCGCCCGCCCCTTCGTCGTAGTAATAGAGCCGGTCGTCGTCCAGCCAAAGCACATGCGACGTGGCCCGCCCCAGCAGCCGCAGGCCGGTGCCGTCGATGGCGCAGGTCAGGCTGACCCCCATGCGGCCGTTCCAGCCGCCCTGCGGCTTGCGCCAGCGCAGCTTGAGCGTGAAGCGGTCCCCGCCCGGCGCGATCTTCACGTGGTTGAACCAGTAACGATAGCGGTCGAGGCGGTGGCGCAGGCGTTCGCGCAAGGCGAGCCGCGTGCGCAGGAACGCGACGGCACGGGCCAGCGGCAGGATCAGGCGCGGCGCGGATCCGTCCAGCGGCACGGACCACACGCCATCGTCGTCGGGGATGCGGGGCAGCGGCGGCGGGGTATCGGTGGCATAGCCGTAGCCGGGCCGCAGCGCGTTCAGCCGCGCCATGTTCACCGACAGCCCCGCGCGCCCGTCGGGTGTCAGGGCATAGACGGGGCGGGGCAGGGTCGCGGTGGTGCCGGTGCCGGTATCGTGCAGGCGGGCGACGAAGCGGTCGCCCTCGCGGTCGTTCCAGACCAGAGCGTCGCGGCCGGGCACCCATTGGGCCATCGGGCCTTGCTGCCAGCTCCATGCGGTAGTGGCGGCGAGGGGGTGCCAGTCGCCGGGGCGGCCGGCGTCGGCCAGTCCGACCTCGACGCTGTCGCCGGGCGTCGGGTGGCGGCCGGTGAAGGCGGTGCGGAAGCCCGCGATGCGGGTGCCCGTCCCGTCGAAAACGGGAATGTCGTAATAGCTGTGGGAATGAAAGCGGCCTTCGTCCGAGCCGAAGGTCAGTTGCGTCAGGCGCCAGCCGGTCATCCCGCGACCTTTCTGCGAAGGGCCTGAAGGATGCCGAGGCCGCTGCGATAGCGCCCCATCAGGCGCAGGCGGCGCAACCGGCGCGGCCAGTCCTGCGGGGCCGCGTCATCGGCGATGGCCACCGCGTCCAGCGCGATGCCGCCGTGGCGGCGGATATGGTCGAGCTGGCGTTGACCGTAGACCGCGCCGGCGGGGCTGACGCCGGGGGTGGCCAGCCGCTTTTCCAGCCGCTGGGGCAGCGCCTCGGTCCAGTGGATGTGATCGACGCGGGTGGGAAAGGCGAAGCGGAAGGCCGGGTCGTCGATCTGCGGAAAGGCGTTGAGGTTCTGGCGGTAAAGCCAGCGCACCGGCAGGTCGTGGGTGGGCCGATGGCCGCCGCGCGCGGGCAGCAGGCCGTCGCGCGCCGCCATCAGCTTGATCGTGCCGGCGCGGCCGTGATGTTCGCTGCGCCCGCCCACGGCGCGCATCACCTCGGCCCGGATCGGGAACTGGTCGAGGATGCCGGGCGACGCCGCCACGGGCGCCAGGCGACCGCCGGGGGCCAGGCGGTCGATCATCGGGCCCTGGATGCAGTTGGCGCCCAGGGCCTCGGCGCGGGCGAGGCAGGCATGCAGCGGTTCGGGCCAGTGGTGAAATTCGTCCACATCGGCGTGCACCGCCCAGTCGGAGGGCGGGCAGACGGCCTGCTGCACCGCGCCGCGCCTTTCCCACATGGCGCCCGAGGTATAGGGCGCGATCCACAGCACCGGGTCGCGGGTGCCGGCCCGCGCCAGCATCGCGCGGGCGGTGTCGAGGCCGGGGGCAGCGTCGGTTTCGGCGTTAAGGATCACCACGATGCGGGCGGGATCGACCCCGAGGCGCAGGTAATGGTCCAGCCAGTGCGGCAGAAGCGGCAGATCGTGCGCGACCCCGATGCAGGTGAAAAGCCAGGGGCGGATCATGGGCGGGCCATCCATGCGGCGGCGCGCGACGCCATGCGGGCGGCCTCGGCGCGGTGGGTGCGCACCAGCCAGCGCGCCTGGTTGAGATAGGCGCCGGCGACGTGACGGGCGAAGTGCCGGCGCACATCGCGGCTTTCGCGGGAGCGGGCGGCGCGCAGCAGGCGGCGCAGGAAGCGGTCGCCGCGGTCGATCTCGGCCGGCGGGCGGGGCGCGGCTTCGCGCCGCCAGAGCGCGCGGGCGGCGGCGACGTCCTCGATCGCGGGAGCGGTGCCGAGATAGGCGGCCAGATGCCGCTGCGAGACGCCGTTGCTGACCGCGATGCCTTGGGGACCGCGCGCGGCGGATACGGTGCCGCCGTGTTCGCGCCATTCGACCAGCGGTTCGGGCAGGTTGCCCAGATCGCCGACCTGCGCCAGCCGCGCCCACAGGTCGTTGTCCTGCGCCGTCCACAGCGCGGTGTCGTAGCCGCCCAGCGCCATGACGGCGTCGCGGCGGAACATCGCGCCCGGATGCAGCAGCGGGCAGCCGATCAGCGTGCGAAAGCGCAGCCGGGCCGCGTCGGTTTCGGGGCGCAGACGCCAGAGCCGCTTGCCGTCGGCGGCGATGCGCCAATAGCCGCAGGACAGCGCCAGCAGGCCGGGCCGCCCGACGATGGCCTGCGCCTGACGCGCCAGCCTTTCGCGGTGATAGATGTCGTCGGCATCGGCGCGCGCGACCAGCGGCGCGCGGCAGGCGTCCAGCCCTTCGTTCAGCAGCGCCGCCAGACCGCCGGGGGCGGCGGCGCGGACGATGCGGATGCGGTTGTCGGCCGCAGCGGCGCGGTCGATGGCGTCGCGCGTTTCGTCGTCGCGCGCGTCGTCCACGAGAACCAGTTCGAACGTGGTGAGCGTCTGCGACAGCAGGCTGTCCAGCGCCGGGCCGAGATACCGGGCCGAGGCGACGGGCATCAGCACGCTGATTTCGGGGCGGATCATTGCGCGGCCTCGAGCATGGCGCGGAACAGTGGCACGTCGTGGCGCAGCGTCTCGAAGTCACCTCGGGCGGTGACTTGGCCGTCCTGAAGAAAGCAGATCCAGTCGCAGGCCACCAGCGATTGCAGGCGGTGGGTGATCATCACCACGGTCTTGCCTTCGTCGCGCGCATGGATGGCGGCCAGAACGCGCCCTTCGGTCACGGCGTCGAGCGCGCTTGTCGCCTCGTCCAGGATCAGCAGGTCGGGGTCGCGATAGAGCGCGCGGGCGATGCCGAGCCGCTGGCGCTGGCCGCCCGAAAGCCGCATGCCGCCTTCCCCGATGCGGGTGTCGTAGCCGTCGGGCAGTTCGGCGACCACATCCTCGAGCTGGGCGATGCGCGCGGCCTCGATCGCGGCGGCGCGGTCCATCCGGCCGGGGCGCACGCCGCGCGCGATGTTGGCCAGAACGGTATCGTCCACCAGATGAATGAATTGCGGCACATAGCCGACCTGACGCTGCCAGGCGCGGCGGTTGGCGTCGGTCACGTCGCGCCCGTCGATGCGCAGATGCCCCTTCTGCGGCGAGATGAGCCCGAGCAGCAGGTCGATCAGCGTGGTCTTGCCCGCCCCGGTCGGCCCGGCGATGCCGATGCGCGCCCCGCGCGGGATGGTCAGGTTCAGCCCCGTCA
>NZ_AMGO01000060.1 GCF_000299575.1 Oceaniovalibus guishaninsula JLT2003 | reverse complement strand
CGGCGGTGAACAGGTTGGTCCACAGATGACAAAGGCCGCGCTTGCCCATGCACATTGATCACGCAGCATTTGCAAGGTACCGTAATATCCATATCCGACCTCACCAAAGAGGCATGAGCAGTGAAAACCATCCGATTTCCCCGCCGCGCCGTCCTGTTGGGCGGGTTCGCAGCGTTTTTGTCCGGCTGTGCCAGCAAGTTCCGCAGCTATGGCGGACCCGAGGTGACCCGTGTTCGGCTTTATAAGGGGCAGCGCTTGCTTGTTCTCGACGGAGCCGATCGCGTATTGCAAACCTATCCGGTCGGGCTGGGTTTCGCTCCTGAGGGTCACAAGCAATTCGAGGGAGACGGCCGGACCCCGGAGGGCACCTACATAGTCGATAAGCGCAACCCTGAAAGCACTTATCATCTTTCGGTTGGCATCTCTTATCCGAATGAGGCCGACATCGCTTTTGCCGAGGCGCAGGGCCGATCCCCCGGGGGCGACATCTTCATCCATGGTGGTCCACGACCCGGCATCGACCCAACGGACGTCCGCGACTGGACAGCTGGCTGCATCGCGGTCACAGATCGGCAGATCGAGGACATCTATGCAATGGTGAAGGACGGAACACCTATCCACATCTTTGCATGACGGTGTTTCTCATGCGGCGGTAGCGCGCCGTCGCATTGGTCGCCGTTGCCCAGCTCCACGAAGCCAAGATGAGCGCCAGCAGCATCCAGTCCCCGAAGCTCGCGTAGAGTGTCGGCGGTCGCGCGGAGGGCAGGCTAGCGTCGATGATGCCCGTTTCGCCGGTATCGAGCCGCGCAACGATCTCTCCGCTCGTGTCGATGACCGCAGAGATGCCCGTATTCGCGGCTCGAATGACAGGAAGGCCTTCCTCTACGGCGCGCATACGTGCGGAAGCCAGATGCTGCTCAGGTCCGATGCTGGTGCCAAACCAGGCGTCGTTGGTTGCGTTGAAGATCCAGTCTGGCTTGAACAGGTCGTCGACCACATGGCTTGGGAAGATGATCTCATAGCAGATCGCTAGGGCGACCAGCGGCACACCCGGAAGCGCAAGCGTTCGCGGGCCCGGTCCGGGCGTAAAATCGCCCAGACCCGCCGTGAGCCGCTCGATGGGCGACCAGCCGCGGAA
>NZ_AMGO01000059.1 GCF_000299575.1 Oceaniovalibus guishaninsula JLT2003 | reverse complement strand
CGGCTGAGCCAGGCGGTGATCACGGCCATGGAGAGGCTCCCCATCCCGGCCGCGATTAGCCCGCCGAGCAGGATGTGCCGCAGCGCATCGCGCAGCCGCATCCTCGTGGTCAGTGCGTTCGTGGCGCCGCCGAGCGCGCCCCAGGCGGCGAGGATCACGGCGGTCGAGGCCGCGAGCTCGCGCAACACGGCGGCGACGAAGCTGCCGGTGTCGTTCATCGCCGAATCTCCAGAAGCGGAATGGAGGTGATCGAGCCGAGCCGCTCGAGGTCGAGCGTCACGTCGAGCGCATCGGTGTCGAAGCGGACCGGCACGTCGAACTCGAAGCCCGCGGTGATCGCGACGCCTGCGCCCGGTGCCGCGCCAAAGCTGACGACACCTGTCGTGGTGTCGACCGACCAGCCGGAGGGTTGATCCACCCCGCCGAGGGCGATGCGCACGGTGCCCGCCACCGGCTTGGCGATGGCGCGCGCCCAGGACTGCGCCCCGGAGGCGTAGCGCTTCACCAGCTGGAAGGCGGTCGTTGCGCCGTCGCCGGTGCCGATCGCCTGGTCGGTGGGCGATGCCG
>NZ_AMGO01000058.1 GCF_000299575.1 Oceaniovalibus guishaninsula JLT2003 | reverse complement strand
CGCGGGGCTTCATGCGGAAGAGCACCAGCGCGCCGGGTCCGGCGTCGGCGGGCGACACCTCGATCATCATCCGCCGCGCGCCCTCGGCCAGAACTTCGCGCGGGCCGGTCTCGCCCCAGTCGCGGCTGTAGGGCGGGATCAGGAACGGCTCAGGGCCGATGACCTCGCGCCAGACGCCCCGGGCCAGTCCGAGGCAGTCGCAGCCGACACCTCGAAGGCTGGCCTGGTCGTGGTAGGGCGTGCCGAGCCAGGACCGTGCGATGCCGATGACGCGGGCGGGATCGGCCGAGGTCACAGCACGGATCCCTGATGCCCGCCGTCCTTCGTGGCATAGCGCAGCACCGCGTCCTGGCCGGGGATGTGCGGGAAGCCGCGGAAGTTGAGGGTATTCGCGAACTTCGCGCCACATGTTTCCATGCGCTTGTCACAGCCCGCATAGATGGTGAAGGCATCGCTTTCGGCGATGGACCGCACCGGCGCCTCGAGCAGGGTCAGGATCGCCACGCCGTCCGTGACATCATGGCCCAGCACCTCGGTGCGCCGCCCCGCGTTCGCGCCGCTGGTCCATTCGACCGTGCCGAAGGTGAACCAGCCTGAGGCAAACCCGTCGAGCCCCGAGGCGGTGAAGGACCGGTCGCGCAGGAGATCGATGACGGCGCCCGTCCCCTTATAGGCGGGGTCCTCCAGATCGACGCCGCAGCGCGCATCGCCGAGCGCAGCGTCGCAGGTCGCCTGGAAGGTCCGCCCGACCGTCTGGCCCAGCACATGCGCGAGCGAGCGCACCTCGGCGACGAACGCCAGCCGCCCACGCCTGATCTGGCCGATGGCCCCGCGCCGCATCAGCACGCGCTGGCTCGTATCGGCCCAGTTCACCCGCCAGACCTCGACCATGGCGTTGTCCCAGCGGCCGTCGAGGATGTCGGTCTCGGTGATCCGGTCGGAGGTCAGCACGCCTTCCGCGTCTTGCGCATCGACCGACAGATCAGAGCCCGTGCGGACCTCGGAGGCTGTCAGCCCGCTCTCGGGTTCGAAATCCGTGCCAATGAGGCTCAGCGTCCGGTCGTGGTCGGTGAAGCCGAAACTCGCACCGTCGGCGCGGGTGATCCGCCAGCACCAGGCGAGCGTGGTCGTGCCGTCGTCGAGATGGGCCTGCAGGGCGGGGTCAAAGGTCTTCATCGGCGCAGTTCCAGCAGCGGAATGGAGGTGATCGAACCGAGCCGCTCGAGGTCGAGCGTCACGTCGAGCACGTCGGTGTCGAACCGGACCGGCACGTCGAACTCGAAGCCTGCGGTGATCGCGACGCCAGCGCCCGGCGGGGTGGTGAAGGTGATGACGCCGGACGTGGTATCGACGGACCAGCCGGACGCTTGGGGCGCGCCGTTCAAGGCGATGGTGACCGAGCCCGCGACCGGCTTGGCGATGGTCCGCACCCATGTCTGGCTGCCCGAGGCGTAGCGCTTCACGAGCTGGAAGGCGGTTGTCGTGCCATCGCCGGTGGCAATCACCTGATCGGTCGGGGTTGGTGCTCCCGAAGGCAGGCAAGATTTGTGATCGCCCCAATCCTTGAACCGGAAGCCATGGAGGCGCCCGTTCCGCGCCTCGAAGAAGGCGACCACGGCCGCCAGATCGTCGGCCCGGCGGATGCCGTAGGCTACATCATAGCGGCGGCGCGAGTTGGCCCAGCTGGCGTTGCGCTCCTCGTCGCCAGAGGCGAGCTCGACGATCTGCGTGCGTCGCTCCGGCCCGCCTCGCGCGCCTCGGCTGATGTTGTCCGGGAACCGGACCTCGTGGAACGCCATGGCTTACATCCCCCGGCGCCCGAGCGAGACCGCCCGGGCGATGTCCGCCGCGACCTGCGTGCGGGACTGCCGGAAGCTCTCGGCGTCGCGGGCCATGATGGTGACATTGATCCCGCCGCCAGTGCTGTAGCCCTGCGCCTCGCGCCGGGAGAGCACGCGCTCGCCGTGCTGCAGGATGGCGGGCACCTCGTCGTGCCGAAGCCCCGCCGCGCCGCCCGAATGCATCCGGGGCGCGGCGGCGAAGGCCATGGCTGGAACCATCCGCGAGGGCCCGGCCGATCCGACCATCCCGCCTGCGTGAAGAATGTCGGCAAAGATGCCGCCAGCGCCACCAAGCGCGCCGGACAGTGCATTGGCGATCGGCCCCAGGATGAACCGCCGCGCCGCGAGCTGGGCGAGATCGGCGAGCAGCGAGGTGACGAGGTCGCGAAAATTCAGCTTGCCGGTCTTCACGAACTCACCGACCGCGTTCTCCGCCGACTGGAAGGCGCCGACGAGGCTCTGGCCGATATCGCCGCCGATGTCGCGGGCCTTGCTGGCGTAGTCGGACAGCGCCGCCGTGACCGCACGCCAGCCGGTGACGGCGGCCTCGGTGTCGGGCTCCGCGGCGGCGGCAGCAGCCCCGGCGGCCGCACCGGCTCCAGTGGCGGCGCGTCCGGCTTCCCCAAGCGCCGTCTCCAACCGCGCGGCCGCACCGGTGGCCTCGGTCAGCGCATTGGCACTGGCCTCGTCGGTGCCGCGCACCGCATCCCGCAGCGCCTGCCAGCTTTCGAGGGGCGCGCGGGCCCCTTCGGCCAGCTCGCGCGCGGCGCCACGATAGAGGTTC
>NZ_AMGO01000057.1 GCF_000299575.1 Oceaniovalibus guishaninsula JLT2003 | reverse complement strand
CCTTCGCCGGCGTGCTCGCCTTGGACGAGTTCGGGCAGGNGATCGTGGTGCGCCAGTCGCTGCCGTCGGGATTGCGCCGCCGCGTCCCTGCCGCGGTCCCCTGGGAGGACGCCGACGACATTCGCACCGCCGAATGGCTGCAGCTGCGCGGCATCAACGTGGCGCCGGTGGTCGTCAGCCGCGCCGTCGGCGCCGTCGCCCGCGAGCTGCGCATCCATCCCGTCCGCGACTGGCTAGACACCCTGACATGGGACGGCACGCCCCGGATCGAGTCCTGGACCAGCGCCTATCTCGGTGCCGAACCCACCGCGTTCCATCACACCATCGGCGCGCTCTGGCTGATCTCGGCCGTCGCCCGCATCTACCGCCCCGGCGTCAAGGCCGACCACATGCTGATCCTCGAGGGGCCGCAGGGCGCGCGCAAGTCCACCGCGATCAAGGTGCTCGCCGGCGAGGAGTGGTTCACCGACGAGCTGCCCGAGCTTGGGTCGAAGGACGCGGCGTTGCACATGCAGGGCGTCTGGATCGTGGAGATCGCCGAACTCGACGCCATCGGCCGCGCCGAGGTCTCGCGCATCAAGGCGTTCCTGACCCGCACCACCGACCGCTTCCGCCCAGCCCTACGGCCGCTACACCGTCGAGGTGCCGCGCCAGTGCGTGTTCGCCGGCACCGTGAACCCCGACACCTATCTGCGGGACGAAACTGGCAACCGCCGTTTCTGGCCGCTCCGCTGCGGCGCCATAGACATCGCGGCGCTCGCCCGCGACCGGGACCAGCTCTGGGCCGAGGCGGTCCATCGCTTCCGCGCAGGGGCAATCTGGTG
>NZ_AMGO01000056.1 GCF_000299575.1 Oceaniovalibus guishaninsula JLT2003 | reverse complement strand
CCCAAGACGCGCCGAGGACGGGCTGCTCCGTCCCGCTGCAACTTCAGCTTCTCCAGTCGGAAATGCTGCCCTTTGAACGAAAACCGACACGGCGGCCAACGGCAACCGCATCCGCTGCGGGATCGAGTTCGATGCCATCGGCCGACGCGTGGCCTATCACTTCCGCCGGCGCCATCCCGGCGACAGCACGGATCAGGGTGCAGTGATCCCGGAGACGGTGCGCGTGCCGGCAGGGGATGTGCTCCACGTCTACCGCCCCATCGACGCGGGCCAGATCCGCGGGCTGCCGCATATCGCGCCGGCCATGGTGCGGCTGTTCCTCCTCGACCAGTACGACGACGCCGAACTCGATCGAAAGAAGACCGCGGCGATGTTCGCGGGGTTCATCACCAAGACTGCGCCGGAAGAGCCCATGATGGGCGAGGCCGAGGCGGATCTCGACGGCGCGGCCATTGCGAGCCTCGAGCCTGGCACGATGCAGGTGCTGCTGCCGGGCGAGGACGTGAAGTTCTCATCGCCGGCCGATGTCGGCGGCGGGTACGAGGCGTTCCAGTACCGCACGCTGCTGGCGGTCTCGGCCTCGCTGGGGCTGCCCTATCACCTTGTCACCGGCGATGTCCGGCAGGCCAACTACTCGAGCCTCAGGGCCGA
>NZ_AMGO01000055.1 GCF_000299575.1 Oceaniovalibus guishaninsula JLT2003 | reverse complement strand
ATGCCGTCACGGGCGCTGCCTCGCGTACACGATCTGGCTGCGGATCTGTGGTCCACGGTCGCGCAACTCGAATATCGTGTCGGGGTGCGGAAGGCGCTGCGGTCCTGCCGCCAGGCGACGTGCCAGCGCATCGACCTCGTCGGAGTCGAACCTCTCCTGATCGGCGAAGCGCCAGACAGGCGCAAACTCGAACCCGTCGAGCAGATCGGGCATCCAGAAACGCTCGCGATGGGCGCGCACGATCCGCTTGAGCTCATAGGCGTCAGGGATCATCGCCGCTTACCCCAGCACCGTTTCGCCCACGCACAGGGGGCGTGCCATTTGCCCGCCGCCATGCCGCCGCGGCAGAGGACCGCCGTGGGCTCAGCCGCGGCGCGCGGCAGCCATTCCCCGGCCTCGGAGGCCCGCACCACGGCGACGGCGCGATCCGACATTTCCTGCGCGAGATGCGCGTCGAACGGCACGAGTTCGGCGTACAGCTCCATCGTGTCGCGGTTCAATGCGGTGAAGAGCGCCGGGGCCGGCAGCTCCATGTAGGCCTGATAGAGCGCGATCTGGGCGGCGTATACGGGGCGCGCGAGGCTGACGCCGCGCTTGACCACGTCCTTCCAGCTGGCCGCCCCGAGCGCCTTGTTCTCCCAGAGCGCGGGATAGTCCATTGCGACCGGGCCCGAGACGAAGCAGCCATCGATATGGCCCTTGAAGCGCCCGC
>NZ_AMGO01000054.1 GCF_000299575.1 Oceaniovalibus guishaninsula JLT2003 | reverse complement strand
AGTCTCGTATTCCACATGCGCGGTCGAGATCGTGATGCCGCGCGCCTTCTCCTCGGGCGCGCCGTCGATCTGGTCATAGGCCCGGAAATCGCCGAAATACTTCGTGATCGCCGCCGTCAACGTCGTCTTGCCGTGATCCACGTGACCGATCGTCCCGATGTTCACATGCGGTTTCGTGCGTTCGAATTTTGCCTTCGCCATGGCGAGATGCCCTCATCCTGATGGGGCCGCACAAGGCCCGGTCAAACAACGCGGGCTAGGTAGCGACGGCAGGCCCGAAGTGCAAGCGTCACTTGGCCTTGGCTGGCACCGGCGGTTGCGCGGCAATCGCATCCGCGGCCAGTTGCGCCGCGGTTGCGCGGTCGAACGGCACCCGCGGCTGCGACGGATCTGGCACGAACCAGTCCGGGTTTTCGCGCATCCATCGCAGAACCGCCCGCGCGCCTTCGTCGGCGAGGTTCGCAAGTTGCGCGTCCTTGCCGCGCACGATGCCCGATCCCACCACAGGCGCCACGTTCCGCAACCCCTCGAAAGCGGTGATGCGATGGGGCTTGTCGTTCAGCCGCTTGCGCGTGGCGTTGTCATAGATGTTGACCTCGAAGATCAGCACCGATTTCGGCGTATAGACGACCGGCAGCCCCGGCTGCGCCAGGACATAGGCGCCGATGGCGATGCCCAGATGGTAAAGCCCGTCGCCGTCATAGCCGCCCAGCTGCCGCTGGATCGCGGATTGCAGCGCGCCCGTCAGTTCCTCGGCCGTTGCATCGCGTGAAAACGGGCCCTGCTGAACGTCGCGCGCCTGCACGATGTTATAGCCCAGCCGGAAATCCCCCATTGGCGGCAAGGGGGCATCGGCCTTCGGGGTCGCGCAGCCCGCCAGAACGAGCAGTCCCATCACGGTCAGTAGGCGGATCAACATGCGCGTGCCTTTGCAGGGGATGCGCCCCGATAGCCCGGTGGCGGCCCTTTCGCAATGCAGGGCCGGTTTGCGCGGGCGCGGCGACTGCGCTAATCGCATCGAAAAAAGGAGTGGCGGATGGGCGAGATCGTACTGGTGCGGCACGGACAGGCCAATTCGGCTGCTGACAACGAGGCCGACTATGATCGCTTGTCCGACCTCGGCCATCGGCAGGCCCGCTGGCTGGGCGAGTGGCTGGCCGCGCGCGGCGAGCGGTTCGATGCCGTCGTCTCGGGTTCCCTGCGGCGGCACCGCGAAACTGCGGTGGGAATGGGCCATGCCGACGCGGCAGTGGATCCGCGCCTGAACGAGATGGATTATTTCAACCTCGGACGGGCGTTGGAAAACGTGAAGGGCATCCCCTTCGCCGGTGCCGATTCCTTTCCCGACCATGTGCCGCTGGTGATGCAGGCGTGGCATGCCGCCGAAATCCAGGGCGACGAAAGCTTTGCCGCGTTCGAGATGCGCGTGACGGCCGCGGTGATCGAAGCCGCGACCGAGGGGCGGCGGGTGCTTGCCATCACCTCGGGCGGGGTCATCGGGATGGTGATGCGTCATGTCCTGCACCTTGATCCGACGCGCCTCGGCCATGTGCTGACGCCGATCCGCAACACCTCGATTCATCGGCTTCAGGTTCGCGGCGCTCAGATGATCCTGACCGGCTTCAATTCGGTCCCCCATCTGGAAGCCGACGACCGGACGCATGCGGTGACGGATTACTGACCGTCGCCTTCGCCCGGCGCATCGTTCTCGGATGGCGCGTCGGGCCGGATGCTGCCCACCAGTTCGGCCACCAGGATGCCATATTTGCGGAACTGCGAACGGTTCACGATGTGACCGTCGCGGGTAAGATACATCCAGTCCACCGCCGACAGGACATGCCCGCCGGCATCCGGCGGCAGCGCGATGCGATAGCGCAGCTGCATCGCCGGACCGGCCATCGCGCCTTGCCCCTGCCCCTTCACGTCGTCCGCCAGCCCGGTCAGCGATCCGTCCAGCAATAGGGTCAGCTTCCAGTTCCGCGATTGCCGCGCCCCGCTGTCATAGACGAAGTCCATCGTCAGATCGCCTCGATCGCCGTCCCACCTGCCGGTGATCCGTCCCGTGAAGCACGAGGCGACCCGCCCGGTCGGGCCGAAGATGACCCCGTCGCAAACCATCGCCCCCGCCAGGTGAACGCGCGGGTCGAATTGCGGCCCAAGACCGGTATAGTCGAGCGCATCCTGCCCCCGGAACGACAGAAACCGGTCGCGCAGCAGCACCGCCAGAACGATCAGCGCCAGAAAGGTGGTCAGGATCAGCAGGACGGACATTCATGCGACCGTTACGTCGCGGCGCCATGGGCGGCCGGTTATGGGCGTCTCGGTCTGCATGACGGTCAGCGTTTGCGCCAGCCGCCGGTTCCGTTCATTCTCAGGTGCGGCCGAACAGGCGCTCGATATCCGACAGCTTCAGTCCCACCCAGGTCGGGCGACCGTGGTTGCATTGGCCCGAACGCGGTGTCGCCTCCATCTCGCGCAGCAGGGCGTCCATCTCGGCCGCGTTCATCCTGCGGCCCGACCGGACAGAGCCGTGGCAGGCCATCTGGCTGAGCACGGCGTCGATCCGCCCGGCCAAGGTCATCGTTCCGCCACCTTCGTCCAGCGCATCCAGGATATCGCGCAACAGCCCCTTGCAATCGACCGGGCCGAGGATGGCGGGCGTTTCACGCACGGCGATGGCGGACGCGCCGAACCCCTCGATGCGCAGGCCCAGCCGTTCGAGGTCCGGCGCCAGATCGAGCAGCCGCGCGGTATCCTGCGCTGCGAATTCGACGATGTCTGGGATCAGAAGGGCCTGTGTGGCCACGCCGCTTTCGTCCCTTTGCCGCTTCAGCCGTTCGTAGACCAGCCTTTCGTGCGCGGCGTGCTGGTCGACGATGACGATACCGTCGCGCGTCTGGGCAACGATGTAATTCTCGTGCAGTTGCGCCCGCGCGGCGCCCAGGGGGCGATCCTCGCCATCGGCGGGCGCATCCGTGACGGGGGGCTCGACACGACCCCAGGGCGCCTGCATCTCGGCAAATCCGGGCGACGGCGCGACATGCTGCCGCCTGTCCATCTGATAGATGCGCGGTCGCGTGTCTACGGCTTCCATGACATCGGCTCCACCCCGATGCGAAGCCCGGTGCCCCGCATCGGCCAGCACCTGCCGCAGGGCCGAAACGATCAGTGCCCGCACTGCCGCCGGTTCGCGAAAACGCACCTCGGTCTTGGCGGGATGCACGTTCTGATCGACTCGATGGGGGTCGCATTCCACGAACAGGGCGGCGGCAGGATGCCGGTCGCGCGGCAAGGTGTCGTGATAGGCGGCGCGCAACGCTCCGGTCAGCAGACGATCCCTGACGGGGCGACCGTTGACGAAGACGTGCTGCTGCGTCGCGGATCCGCGGGAATAGGTCGGCAGGGCGGCGAACCCGGCCAGCGCCAGCCCGTCCCGCTCGGCTTCGATGGGCAGGGCGTCCTGCGCGAAGTCCCGGCCCAGAATGGCCGCCAGACGTGCCTTGAGCGCGGCGTGCGCGTCGCCTGCTTCCGCTTCGACACGCAGTATGGTCCGACCGTCGCCGCCGCCGGTGACGTCGCGCAGGCCGAAGCCGACGGCGGGGCAGGCCATCGCCAGACGACGGACGACATCCGCGATGGCCTGCGCCTCGGCCCGATCGGTGCGCAGGAATTTCAGGCGCGCAGGCGTTGCATAGAACAGGTCACGCAATTCCACGACCGTCCCCCGCGTCAGCGCGGCGGGACGCACTTCCGCCATCTGCCCACCCGCCACATGCAGACAGGCGCCGTCGCCACCCCGCGCCCGGCTGGTAACGGTCAGGCGGCCCACGGCCGCCAGCGATGGCAGCGCTTCGCCCCGGAAGCCGAAGGTTGAAATCGCTAGAAGATCGCTGCCGTCGATTTTCGACGTTGCGTGACGGGACAGGGCGACAGGAAGATCGGGCCCGGCGATGCCGCAGCCGTCGTCCGTGACGCGGATCAGGGTCTTGCCGCCATCGGCAAACGCCACGTCGATCTGCCCGGCCCCGGCGTCGAGCGCGTTCTCAACCAGCTCTTTCACCGCGGATGCGGGCCGCTCCACCACCTCGCCGGCCGCGATACGATTGATCGCGGCCTCGTCCAGTTGGCGGATGGGCCTTTGGCCGATCTTGAGGTCATGAACGGTCATGCTACAAGGTCTAGCATGGGCGCAGCTCTATTGGCCAGCGGTCAGTTGGCTTGCGTCACCCTTTCGGGCTGTCCCACAATCACGAAAGTCAGGTCTTCGGGCCGATAGATCCGTTCTGCCACCCGCGCGACATCGTCAAGCGTCACCGCCGCGATCCTGTCGTTCCGGGTCTCGATATAGTCGATCGGCAGGTCGTCCATCTGCATCCCCACAAGGATGCCCGCGATGGTCGAATTGCCGTCGAACCGCAGCGGATAGGCGCCGATCAGATAGGTCTTGGCGGCGTCGAGTTCTTCCTGCGTCACGCCGTCGCCGATCCTCGTCCATTCGCCCTGGATGACATCCACCGCATCGCCGACGCGGCTGTTTTCGGTGCTCGCCTGTCCGATCAGCAGATCGGCATGATCCCGGTTCGACAGATAGGTGCCAATGCCATAGGTCAGACCCCGCTTGACGCGCACTTCGTCCATCAGCCGCGAATTGAATCCTCGGCCGCCAAAGATCTCGTTGGTGACGTAAGCCGCGAAAAAATCGTCATCGTCGCGCGCGATTCCTTCCTGACCGAACAGGATCACCGATTGCGGCGTCTCGAACGGCACGACGGTAACGCCCGGATCGGCCGCAAAGCGCGCCTCGTCGGGCAAGGGCGGGCCCGATTGCGGCAGGCCGCCGAACACCTCGTCCAGAAGCGCCCCGAGGTCGTCAGGGGTTATGTCCCCGACTGCCCCGACATAAAGCCTGTCGCGCACCAGCGCGTCGGCATGGGCCTGCACGACATCCTCGCGCGTCAGCGCCGCGACCGATTCCAGCGTTCCGTCGCCCGGCGTGGCATAGGAATGGCCCGCAAACGCCATCGCATCGAACGTGTCGCGGGCGATGGTGCCGGGATCGGTCGCGTCGCGGGCAATGCCGGACAGAACCTGATCGCGGACCCGCGCGACAGCGTCGCCGTCGAAGCGCGGCTCGACCAACGCCGCGCGCAGCAACTCGACCGCCTGCGGGCGGTTCTCGGTCAGAAATTGTGCCGAGACGCGAACGCTGTCCGCCGACGCGTCGAAATCGAACGAGGCCGCCAGTTCTTCCTTCGCGCGGGCGAATCCCTGCGCGTCCAGATCGCCGGCCCCCTCCTCGATCGTATGGGTCATCAGGTTCACCGCGCCGCGCTTGCCCGCACGGTCCAGTGACGTGCCGCCGCGAAACCGCACCTCGAGCGCCACGAACGGGATGGAGTGCTCCTCGACCAGCCAGGCCGTGATGCCGCCGGGCGACGTGACCTCCTGAATTTCGACCGCCGCGGACACGGGCACCGCGACAAGGGCGGCAAGGCCGGTCGCCAGAACGAAACGGATCATTGCGTCATCTCCTGTCCCGCGGCGTCCATTGCCGCCGAGGGTTCGACGGGCGTTGCAGGTATTGTCGCAACAGCCCTCTCAGGCGCGCTCAACCGGCCGGTGACGGCATGATCCCGGTCGAACACGTCACGGGCCGCCGCCACGATTTCGTCGCCGTTGACGGATTGCAGGATGTCCGGCCACGCCTCGACATCGGCAACGGTCAGGCCGCTTGTCAGC
This sequence comes from Oceaniovalibus guishaninsula JLT2003, assembly GCF_000299575.1. Lineage (GTDB taxonomy): Bacteria > Pseudomonadota > Alphaproteobacteria > Rhodobacterales > Rhodobacteraceae > Palleronia > Palleronia guishaninsula. Next base: position 59,853 of record NZ_AMGO01000054.1, on the reverse strand, counting down.
GCCATGCCATAGCGGCGCGCCAGCGAGGCGACGTCGTCTTCCTCATAGATCTGCCCTGCCCGGATCTGCATCTTGATCCGGTCGAGCTGCGCCGGATCGACCCCATCCTTCAGAAACGACGCGATTTCCCGATCGAGCGCCTGTTCCGCCTCGTCCAGCGAAACGCCGGGCGCCGGCACGATCACCAGCCCGAACGTCGTGTCGTCCAGCGCGGTGCCATTGTAGAAGGCCGTCGCGAACAACGCCTCGCCCGTCCCGAACTGAAGCCTGCGGGACAGTTCGGATGCCTGCCCGTCGCCAAGGATCGCGGCCAGCAGCGTCAGCGCGGCGGCCTGTCGCTGATCGCCGGCGTCGCGTTCGGGGGCAAGATAGGTGCGCGCCACATAGGGTTGCGCCACGCGCGCATCCGTCAGCTCGATCCGGCGTTCGGCCAGTTGCGGCGGTTCCTGCGGACGGGTTCGGGGCGGCAGGTCGGCCGTGGGTTCGAGCGGCCCGTAATGTTCTTCGGCCAGCGCGCGGACCTCGTCGGGCGTCACATCGCCCGCGACGATCAGGATCGCATTGTTCGGGGCATAATACGTGCGGTAGAAGTCCAGCGCATCCTCCAGTCCCAGCGCCTCGACCTCGTGCATCCAGCCGATGACGGGGATGCCGTAGGGGTGGTTCTGATATTGCGCCGCGTCGCGCTGTTCCCCGAACAGGGCGCCCGGATCGGTGTCGGTCCGCTGACGCCGTTCTTCCTGCACGACCCTCAGCTCGGTGGCGATGTCGGCGTCGTCGATGGACAAATCGCGCATGCGATCCGCCTCCATCTCCATCATCAGGCCCAGCTTGTCCGCGGCGACGCGCTGGAAATAGGCGGTGTAATCCTGCGAGGTGAAAGCGTTGTCGGTGCCGCCGTTGGCCGCGACGACGCGGCTGAACTCGCCCGGCGCCAGATCATCGGTGCCCTTGAACATCAGATGTTCAAGGTAATGCGCGATGCCCGACTTGCCCCAAGGCTCGTCCGCGGCGCCGGCCCGATACCAGACCATGTGAACGACGACCGGCGCGCGGTGATCTTCCAGCACGACGACATCCATGCCGTTGTCGAGCGTGAAGCTGGTGACATCGGCGGCCTGCAACGGTGGCGCCAGCAGCAGCGCGGCCAGGCAGGCCAGAACGGACAGACGCGGCATCCACGACTCCTTGACAGAATGACTGGCGCGAACCTAACCGCCTGCCCTCGCGGCACAATGCCCGTTGCCAAGGTTGTGACAGTCCGTCAGCGCTCCAACCCCTCGGGCGGGGCGGCGGGGGTGCGCAGACCGGCCCGGCGGAAGCGCTCAAGCTCGGCATACTGGTCCAGCGACTGCGGCCGGTAGGCCTTGAAATAGGTGTTCACGTTGAAGACCCGTTCCAGCAGCAAACCGTCGTTCTCGCGGCGGAACTGAAGATCCTCGGCCGCCAGTTGCGAGCGGATGCCCGGCGCGACGCCGAAGCGGCCCGCATAGGCGACCAGCCCCGGATCGCGCACGCCACCCCCGGTCACGGCGGCACGGCTGCCGCCAAGCGCCGCGGCGGCGTCGGCATCGGGCGTGGGATCGGCAAGGTTCGCGGCACCGGGCAAAGGCGGCGGCAGGGCGGCATAATCGCGCGGCGCCTGCAGCGGCTTGGCCGGGACGACCGCGAATTCGTCCGGGCCGGGACCGGGCGCGCGCAGGTTCAGCAGGCGGGGTTCGTCCCCTGCGGCACAGGCCGTCAGCATTCCCGACAGCAGGAACAGACCTGCAATTCGCACCATCCGGCCGGACATCGGCGCACTCCCTATCATCGCCTCGCCCCGCTTAGCGCATCGGGCGTCCGGCGTCACGGTCCATGTCATCCGCGCCGCCTGCCGCGCGGCTGCCTGCCTCCGGCGAACAGGATGAGGCCCAGCGCACCGGCGAAGATGCTGATATCGGCGACGTTGAAGGCATAGGGGTTGTCGATGCCGCAACAGGACATGTTGAGAAAATCCACCACCGCGCCGTAGACCAGCCGGTCCACGACATTGCCGAGCGCACCGCCGACCAGCAGCCCCCCCGCGATCATCGCCGGACGGCCCGGCCTGTCGCGCCGCAGCCACAGCACCACCCAGACCGATATGGCCACCGCCACGGCCACCAGCAGCCACCGCATGAAGTCGGCGTCATTCGACAACAAGCCGAAATTGACACCCTGATTCCAGGCCATGCGGAAGGTCAGCCAAGGTGGCAGCACGTCGATGACGCCGACGGATTTCAGGTTCATCCCCTGCACGACCAGCAGCTTCGTCACCTGATCCAGCGCGAACGTGGCGGCGGCGGCGATCCAGAGGGCGCGCATGTCAGTGCCGAAAATGACGCTGGCCGGTAAAGACCATGGCGATCCCGGCCTCGTCGGCGACGGCGATCACCTCGGCATCCCGCACGGATCCGCCCGGCTGGATCACCGCGCGCGCGCCCGCCCCCGCTGCGGCCAGCAGACCGTCGGGGAACGGAAAGAACGCGTCGGACGCCACGACCGACCCTTCTGCCGGGCTGGCGGACAGGCCCAGCGCCTCGGCCATGTCGGCGGCCTTGCGCGCGGCAATGCGGGTGCTGTCCACCCGGCTCATCTGACCGGCGCCGATGCCGACGGTGGCGGCGTCCCTGGCATAGACGATGGCGTTCGACTTGACGTGCTTGGCCACCGTCCAGGCAAACAGCAGGTCGGCCATCTGCGCCTCGGTCGGCTGGGTGCGGCTGACGATCCGCAGTGCGGCCGGATCCAGCGCCGCGGTATCCGCATCCTGCACCAGCCATCCGCCGGATACCTGGCGCATGGCGAGCGCGGGGCGTCGCGGGTCGGGCAGCGCGCCGGTCAGCATCAGCCGCAGGTTCTTGCGCTCGGCAAAAACCGCTCGGGCGGCATCGTCCGCGTCGGGCGCAATGACGACCTCGGTGAAGATCCCCGCCATCGCCCGCGCCGTGTCGGCGTCGAGCGGGCGGTTCACCGCCACGATGCCGCCGAACGCGCTGGTGCGGTCGCAATCGAAGGCGCGGCCATAGGCCTCGGTCAGCGTGTCCGCCTGCGCCACGCCGCAGGGATTGGCGTGTTTCACGATGACGCAGGCCGGCGGCCCATCGCGAAACTCGGCCGCCAGCGCCAGCGCGGCATCGGCATCCGCGACGTTGTTGTAGCTCAACTCCTTGCCCTGGATCAGATCCGCCCCGACCACGCCGCCTTGGCTCGACCGATAGAGTGCCGCGCGCTGATGCGGGTTCTCGCCATAGCGAAGCGTCGATACCCGCGTGCCGCCGGCGATCCGGTTGCGCGGGGCCGCGTCTTCCAGCCTGTCGGCCATCCAGGACGCGACCGCGGCGTCGTAACTGGCCGTGCGCCCGAATGCGTCCATCGCGGCGCGACGCCTGAACGCTAGGCCGGTCGCGCCGTCATGGGCGGCGATCTCATCGCGCAGGGCGGGATAATCCTCGGGATCCGTCAGCACCACGACATGTGCGTGGTTCTTGGCCGCGGCACGGATCATCGCCGGACCGCCGATATCGATATTCTCGATGCAGTCGGCACCCACCGCACCCGATGCGACCGTCGCCTCGAACGGATAGAGGTTGACGACCAGCAGGTCGATGGCGTCGATGCCGTGCGCCTTCATCGCGGCAACATGATCGGGGTGGTCGCGCAGCGCCAGAAGCCCGCCATGAACCGCGGGATGCAGCGTCTTGACGCGGCCGTCCATCATTTCGGGGCTGCCGGTCAGGTCGGATACGTCGCGCACCTCGTGGCCCATATCGCGCAGCGCCCGCGCCGTCCCCCCGGTCGAGATCAGCGCGACGCCGTTCGCGGCAAGCATGGCCGCGAGATCCTTCAGGCCGGTCTTGTCCGATACCGAAATCAGCGCGCGGCGGATAGGGACGAGGTCTGTCATTCGGAACGCTCCGATCAGGTCAGGTCAGGCCGGAACGGGCAGATCGGGCTCTGCCGCGTCCGGCGCAAGGTCGCGCAGGGCATCGGGGGTTTGGCGCGCCTTTGCAAGGGTCCAGCTGACCCGTGTGGCGTATTCCACGGCGGTCGAGGCCAGCACGATCTGCGCGGCGGGCCTCGGTACCAGGCTGTGCGTTTCCAGATAGACGCCCGGTTCGACCGTAACCGCGGCGGCCCCGGTATGCCGAAAATCCCAAACCTCGCCGCTTTTGAGCGCCAGAAGGACCGTGCGCCGGTCGCTGGGCCGCTGCACGACGACATCGGGGTGCAGGTGGAAATGGATGCGAAACGGGAACCTTCTGCCGCCCGCATTCCATTTGGCCCGGTCGAACATGGCCTCGTCCTCGAGCTCGATGGTGGTCAGCAAATCCTCGCCGCGCAGACTGCGTCCGTCGATCGAAAGGTGCAGCTGCCGCACATGGGTCAGCCCGTGCGATCGCAGATAGCCGTCATGCCCGGCAATCAACCCCGACCCCGTTTCGTCCCGCTGACGTTCGATCCGCACGTCACGCGGTCCGTCGCAAAGCAGCTCCACCTGCCGCCCTCCCCGTGCCACCGAAGGCCCCAGCCGCGCCGAAGACGACCCGTCGAGCGCCAGCGTCGAATGCGACGATGTGGCCCGCGCCGCACGCCGCCATTTTCCGTCGAACGTGCGGCCCGACCCGCTGCCGACGATCAGCGGACGCCGCCCCGATGTCAGCTCGAACGCCAGCGTCGAGGCATGCGCGCTTTCCGCCCCCGCCCCCGAAGGCGGCGGCGCGGCGTCGAGGATGAGCGTGGTGCGCCCATGCGACAGCCGCGCGAAACCCATGGCCCCGTCCAGCGGCGGGCCGGGGCGGACACGGGACGCGGCCAGGGCGTGATCCAGCCGCCCCTCGGCACCCCTGCCGCCGCCGTGAAACCGCGCCAGCCCACCGTCCGCATGTCGAAGCGTCCGCAAGACAGGGGCCATCCGGCGCAGCGCAATATCGACCTCGTCGGCGGCGGGCCGGCCTGCATCCGCCAACGCCTCGGACACGCGCGCCAGCAGCGCGAATGTTTCCATCGCTTCCTCGGGGTTGCGACCGGGGATGGTGCCGTCGGCCGCGATATGGGCAGCGCATTCGTCCTGAAACCGATCCAGCAGGGCATCCACCGATCGGGCCTTGCCGCCCAGCGCCATGCCCGCCAACAGCGCACCGGCCAGCGCCTCGAACCGCGCAAGACCCACGGGCGCATGTCCGGCGCGGCGGCGCAGATACGACCACTGCCGGTGCAAGGCGCGGTGGAACCGCGCTGTCTGGCGCGCGCCCAGCCGATCCGTCAGCATCCCCGCATGGTCGATCCAGCGGCCCAGGCGGCGACCTGTCAGCACCGGCGTCCAGCCCGGACCCCGCCCGCCGTCGAAACGACGAATCCAGTCATGCGTCCAGGATCGGGCATGCGCCGCCGCATTGTCGGTTCCCGCTGCGGCAAGATCGTCCAGCCAGCCGAAACCGTGCAGTTCTGCCCCAAAAGCGGCGTCCGGCACGGGCAAGTCCCAAAGCGAGGTATCGCGCGCCTCGACCATATAGCCGGCGAAAAGGAACCTGCCGTCGATTAGTTGCCGCCCGCGCGCGACGCTGCCGATGCCGCGCGACCCGGATGCCGCGATAGGGGCGGCGGCACGGCGCCCCATACCCGCCAGGCGCGCGCCCAGACGGTCGCGCCAGCCTGGCCCCATGCCGTCCCTCGATCCGTCGTGCCTGGCCATTTCATCCGCTATCGGTCGCGCATTGCCGGCCAGATTATGCCCCTGCGCCGCAACTGTCATCCGCCGGGCGTCCGCAGCGCGGCGATGAAAAATCCGTCCATGCCGCCCGCGTCGGACCAATAATCGGGTCGCAGCCGCAATCCTTCGGGACCGATCCAAGCCGGATCCACCCCTTCGACAGCCAGATCGTCCAACGCCAGTGACAGCCCCGGATGCCGGGCCAGCGCATCGCGGATCTGTTCCTCGCCTTCGTCGATCAGCAACGAACAGGTGCAGAAAACCACCCGGCCACCGGGCCGGACCAGACGCAAGGCGGCGTCGATCAGACGTTCCTGCAACGCGAACAGGCCCGGAAAATCCTCGCCCGTCTTGGCATAGGGCAGATCGGGATGCCGCCGGATCGTGCCCGTGGCCGAGCATGGCGCATCCAGCAGCACCGCATCGAAGGGGCCGCCGTCATACTCCAGCGCGTCGGCGACGATCGTTTCGGCCGTCAACCCGCAGCGCGCCAGATTCTCGGACACGCGCCGCATCCGTCTGTCCGACACGTCCAGCGCGGTCACGGCAGCGCCCGCTGCGGCCAGTTGCAACGTCTTTCCGCCCGGCGCCGCGCAGAGGTCCAGCACGGTTTCGCCGGGTCTCGGGGCCAGAACCCGCGCCGGGATCGCCGCCGCGGCGTCCTGGACCCACCAGGCACCTTCGGCATACCCTTCCAACGCGCTGACCTGCGGCCGCCCCGCCAGCCGGACCGATCCGGTCGGCAAGACCGTGCCGCCAAGTCGCGCAGCCCAGCCGGCGGCATCCCGCCGCACCGTCAGATCGAGGGGCGCGCCCGCCGCGAACGCCGATTCCATATCGGCGACGACGCTTTTGCCGAAATCCGCGATCAGTGGCTTTCGCAGCCATTTGGGCAGTCGCGGCACCGGCAGCGTTTCCCATCCGTCCTGCCGCGCCACATTGCGCAGCACGGCATTGGTCAACCCTGCCTGCCCCTGCCCGCGCTCCATCCCGCGCACAAGGGTCACGGCCGCGTCCACCGCTCCGTAATGCGGCGTGCCTTCCACGAACATTTCATAGATTGCCAGACGCATCGCGTCATGCACACCGGGCCAAGGTTTCATCCGCAGATGCGGCCCCAATGCGCGGTCGGCGCGGTCCGCCCAGCGCAGCGTTCCCGTGGCCAGACGGAGCGCGCGCGCCCGGTCGGCCGCCCCCAGCGGCGCCAGAACGCGGTCTGCCACCTCGGACAACAGACGCCGTCCCTGCGTAACGAGGCCAATCAGATGCAGGGCGGCGGCGCGGGCGGGATCGGGATCGGCCACTGGCGGCTCCTGCGGACTAGCGGGGTTGAGCGGGACGGACGGCCGCATATATCAACCCCGTCAAGACCCGCAAGGACCGCTCCGATGACCGAACCCGCGACAGACCTGCCGCCCGCCGCCCGACGCGCCCTTGCCGAGGCCGAGGAACGGCGCGCCGCAGCCCGGCAAGCCGACCTTCCCGTCGAACTGGGCGGGCGTGACGGACCCGAACCCGTGCGTTTCGGCGATTGGGAACGCAAGGGCATCGCCATCGACTTCTGATGGGCGGTCAGCCGTCGCGTTTGGATTGCGGAAAAAGCCCGGTCAGCGCCCGTCCCACCAGCTTGTGAACCTGCGGTCGCGTCCCGCCCGCGAAGGGCAACGGGCGGCACACCTCGATCGCGGCGACGCCCACCCGCGCCGTTAGCGCGCCATTGACCACGCCTTCGCCGAAGCGCCGGCTGACGCGCGACAGCATGCTGCCGCCGGCGACGGATCCGATCAGATCGTCCCCCACCGCCACCGCGCCGGTCGCGACCAGATGCGTCAGCACCGCGCGCGTCAACCGCCAGGATCCCAGCGTCCCGGCCCGCCCGCCATAGATTTCGGCGATGCGGCGGATCATCCGCAAGTTGCCGGCCAGGGCCACCGCGACATCGGCGAAAGCCAGCGGCACGACCGCAGTGACAGCCGCAACCTGCCGCGCAGCGGCCTCCACCTCGATCCGCGCGGCGGCGTCGAGCGGCGCCAGAAGCTCGGCCTCGGTCAGACGGAAAAGCGCATCGGCATCCATCACGTCCTCGCGCCGCGCGGTCAGCCGCTCCAGATAAGGGTCCATCCCCGGCCTGCCCGCATAGATCGTCGTCAGCCGATCCGTCACGCTACGCGCCGCCCCGAGGTCGTCCGATGCCAACGCCTCGGCCGCCTCGCGGTGCAGCCGGCCCATCCGGTTCAGCCGCGCCAGCGCCGCCAGTTCGCGCAGGCAGATGCCGAACAGCGTCGCCGCGAATACCGCCAGCAGCACCGACGCAATCGTGCCCAGCAGCGCCGAGCGTTCCAGAAGCCCCGCCAGCGCCGACCACGCCATCAGGCCCAGCGTGAACGTCCCCAGCGCCGCGGCCGACCGCCAGAACCATCTGCCCAAAAAGGTCGGCGGGCGCGCGGCCAGTGCCGCGATCGTCTGCATCGCCTGTCCGCCGGTGCCGCCGGCATCGGCAACGGGCGGCGCGTCCGCGGGCGACAGGACCTGCGCCGCCACCGCGTCTTCTTCGATCAGGACGGGACCGCGGCGGCTCATGGGCCCGTTCCTTTCATCTTTCTCCAAATACCCATCCTGTCCCTACAACCTGTCGCCCAACAGAAATTGCGCGGCCCGGTCCAGGCGGATATGCGGCGGTCCGCTGCCCGGACGCAGGCTGCCCGCCTGCGGGGCGAAGCGCATGACATCCCAATCACCGTCCAGCCAGCGCGCCTGCCCCGCGCGCGCGGGCGCCAGCAATAGCGCCGGATCGTCCGGCAGATCGCCCGCATGCAGGGCGGCGCGGCGACCGCTGTCCTGAAGGACGCCCCTGACGACAGGCAAGGGCGCGCCGCCGTGTTCGACGGTATCCTCGGTCGTGGCGCGCAGGGAGGCGATGGCCATCGCCGTCGTCTTCGCCCCCGCGAAATCCGCCCGCCGGCGCGCGTCGTCCAGCAGCGCGGCGGTGATGGCCGCAAGCCGGGAATGCTGGGTGTGATGCAGGTGATCGGCCCGCGTCGCGGCGAATAGGATCCGCTCCACCTTTCTTCCGGGCAAAAGGCGCGTCAGCCATGCATTGCGGCCCGGACGGAACGCACCCAGTATCTCGGCCATCGCGCGGCGCATATCCTCGACCGCGGGGGGGCCGGCATGGATGGCGCCCAGAACATCGACTAGCACCGCCTGCCGTTCGATGCGGGAAAAGTGATCGCGAAAGAACGGCGTCACGACCTGCCGCTTGTAGGCGTCAAAGCGGCGGGCCATCTCGCGCCCCAGGGATCCGCGGCTGAAATCCGTGCCCGGCACCGGCGCGAAGGTCAGCACCGGCGATCCGGCCAGATCGCCGGGCAGCAGGAACCGCCCCGGCGTGCAATCCGACCAGCCCGCCGCGCGCGCCGCTTGCAGGTAGGCGGTGAAAGCCTCGGCCAGCGCCTGAGCGCGCCGTTCGTCCAGGCGCTGTGCCGGATCGGTCTGCTCCAGCAGCGCGCCATAGGCGGCCGCTTCGGGACGGTCGCGGATACGCGCCAGCGTGTCGCCGGCCCAGGTTGCATAGTCCCGCCCCATCAGACCCAGATCCAGCAACCATTCGCCGGGGTAATCGACGATATCGACATGCACCGTCCGCAAGCCGCGCAGACCGCCGATCAGCCCGGCGGACTGCACGCGCAACGACACGCGCAGTTCGGATATGGCGCGCGTGCTTTCGGGCCAGCGGGGATCGGGGCCGGTCATGGCGGCCAGATGATCCTCGAATGCGAAGCGCGGCAGCGTGTCGTCGGGCTGCGGTTGGAGCCAGGCGGCCCTGATGCTTCCGTCGGCGGCCGCGGCCAGCCCCGGCATGCGTCCGCGATCCAGCAGATTGGCCACAAGCGAGGTGATGAACACGGTCTTGCCCGCGCGGCTGAGGCCCGTCACGCCCAGCCGCACCGAAGGTTCGGCCAGGCCCGTGACGGCCGCGCCCACACGTTCGGCGCGTCGCAGCACCCCGTCGGCAATATCCCCGATGATCACGCTGGCGCCCCCTTGCTGGCGGCAACATAGGCGGGGGCGGCCGTTGCTTCCACCCCGTCCGGCGGCTAAGTGCGGCGCATGCCCCGCTATGCCCTTCGCGTCGAATACGACGGCACCCCGTTTTCCGGCTGGCAGCGGCAAAGGGACCGGCCATCGGTGCAGGCGACGGTCGAAGCGGCGCTGCGGCGCTTGCAGCCCGATTGTCCCGGTATCGCCGCGGCGGGGCGCACCGATGCGGGGGTGCATGCGCTGGGGCAGGTCGCGCAGGCCGACATGGCCCGCGACTGGGATCCGTTCCGCCTGTCCGAAGCGCTGAACCACCACCTGCGGCCCGATCCGGTGGCGATCACCGCCTGCGCGCGTGTCGACGATGGCTGGCATGCCCGCTTTTCGGCGGTCGAGCGGCGCTATACCTATCGCCTGCTGGTGCGACGCGCGCCGCCGGTCCTGGCGCGCGGACAGGTCTGGCATATCCGGTTTCCGCTGGATGCGGGCGCGATGGCGGATGCGGCGCGGCATCTGGTGGGGCGGCACGATTTCACCACGTTCCGGTCCACGATGTGCCAGGCGAACTCGCCGCTGCGGACGCTGGACGAACTGCGGATTGAACGGACGGACGCCGAGATCCGTGTTCATGCCCGCGCACGGTCGTTCCTGCACAATCAGGTCCGCAGCATCGTCGGCACTTTGGAACGGGTCGGTGCGGGGGCATGGTCGCCCGCGGATGTCGCCGCCGCATTGCAGGCCCGCGACCGCACGGCCTGCGGTCCGGTGGCCCCGGCGCAGGGCCTCTGCCTGACGGGCGTGCGCTATCCCGACTGTCCGTTCTCGACCGCATAGGCGGCCTGCCGCCAGAACCGCCAGGACAGTGCGGCGCCCGCCAGTCCCAGCCCCGCGCCCATGCCCAGCCAGATGCCGGCCCCGCCCAACCCCAGCGGGAAGCCCAGCACATAGGCCAGCGGCATGCCGACGATCCAGTAGCTGACTGCGGCCACGATCATCGGCACCCGCGTATCCTGCACGCCGCGCAGCAATCCCAGCGCCACCACCTGCGCGGAATCGGCCACGTTGAACAGCGCGGCCGCCGCCAGCAACCCGACGCCGATGGCCATGACCTGCGGCAGATCGGGATCGGCGGGGTCGAGGAACGCGGCGATCAGCAGACGCGGCGCGCTTAACAGCAGCACGACGGAAAAGGCGGCGAACCCCAGCGACAGCGCCACGACCACCGCCGCGCCGCGCCGCAGGTCGGTCCCGTCGGCGCGGCCATAGGCGTTGCCTGCGCGGATGGTCGCCACATTGCTCAGCCCGATCTGCACCATGAACAGCACGCTGATGATCTGCATCGCGATGCCGTGCGCGGCCAGCGGCACGGCGCCCAGCCACCCGATCATCACCGCCGATCCGGCGAACAGCCCCACCTCGGCCAGCGATGTCAGGCCGATCGGCCAGCCCAGCCGGAAGACGCGGGCGAACGCGCCGCCGTCGAACTTCCACAGCCGGAAGAAGATCGCGTGCTCGGGCGTCGCCCGCCATGAATAGAGGATCAGTCCGATCGCCGCGACCAGCGTGGATCCCAGCGACGCCAGCGCCGCACCGACGATGCCCAGCTCCGGCGCGCCCAGATTGCCGAAGATGAAGACCCAGTTGAACAGCGCGTTCGCCGCCGCCGATGCGACCGTCACCCACAGCACCACCTGCGTGCGCTCCAGCGCGGCCAGATAGCTTTTCAGCACCATGACGATCAGCGCCGGGAAGATCGACCAACCCTGGATCACAAGATACAGCGCCGCCAGACGCGCGACCTCGGGATCCTGGCCCATCGCCACCAGGATCGGCCGCGCGAACAGAAAGAGCGGCATCGCCAGCGCCGCGAAGATCGTCACCAGCCACATCGCCATGCGCGTCACGCGCCGCACCTCGCGCTCTTGCCCCGACGCGGCGGCACTGGCGACGATGGGCATCACGGCCCAGGCAAATCCCGACCCCATCAGGAACAGCACGAAGAAGATCGTGCCGCCCAGCACCTGACCGGCCAGCACGGTCACGTCGTACCAGCCCAGCATGATCGTATCGGTCAACTGGATCGCGAACTGCGCCAGATGACTGCCCACCAGCGGCAGCCCCAGCACCGCGATACGGCGGACATGCTGGCCTATCGGGGGGCTGGCCTCTATATGGACGGTCTGGGTCATCCCCTTCCCCTATCCGGGCGGCGATGACCGGGCAAGCGCGCGCCGCAGGGTCGCGTCTTGTCCCCGCCCGCCTTTGCCGCCAGACTGTCCTGCCCGCGACAAGGCCCGACCGATGGAAAGACCGATGCCCGACGATCTGCTGACCGGAACCGCCGCACCCGCCTATGACGCCTCGTCGATCGAGGTGCTGGAGGGGCTGGAGCCGGTGCGCAAGCGGCCGGGCATGTATATCGGCGGCACCGACGAACGCGCGCTGCATCATCTGGTGGCCGAGGTTCTGGACAATTCCATGGACGAGGCCGTGGCGGGCCATGCCAGCCGGATCGAGGTCGAGCTGCACGATGACGGCGCCTGCACGGTGCGCGACAACGGCCGCGGCATCCCCGTCGATCCGCATCCAAAGTTTCCGGGCAAATCCGCGCTGGAAGTCATCCTCTGCACGCTGCATGCGGGCGGCAAGTTCGGCGGCAAGGCGTATCAGACCAGCGGCGGTCTGCACGGGGTCGGCGCGTCGGTCGTCAACGCCTTGTCAGACAGCATGGTCGTTCAGGTCGCCCGCGACCGCCAGCTTTGGGAGCAGCGGTTCGCGCGCGGCATCCCGCAGGGCCCCGCCGCCCGCATCGGCGCCGCCCCCAACCGGCGCGGCACCACCGTCACCTTCCACCCCGACGCGCAGATCTTCGGGGCGCTGACGCTGAAGCCCGCGCGACTGATGAAGATGGTGCGGTCCAAGGCCTATTTGTTCTCGGGGGTCGAGATTCGCTGGAAGACAGCCATCGACGACGGCGAGACGCCGGCCGAGGCGGTGTTCCACTTTCCCGGCGGTCTGGCCGACTATCTGGCCGAGACGCTGGGCACCGCCCCCGTCTATGCCGACCGCCCCTTTGCCGGCACGGTCGATTTCCGCGACGTGCCCGGCAAGGTGGAATGGGCGATCAACTGGACGCCCGCGCGCGACGGCTTCACTCAGTCCTATTGCAACACCGTTCCCACCCCCGAGGGCGGCACGCACGAGGCGGGGTTCTGGGCGGCGATCCTCAAGGGCATCCGCGCGCATGGCGAGCGTTCGGGCATCCGCAAGGCCCGCGACATCACCGGCGAGGATCTGCGCGCGGGCGGCTGCGCGCTGGTCAGCTGCTTCATCGCCGAACCTGAATTCGTCGGCCAGACCAAGGACCGTCTGGCCACCACCGCCGCGCAGAAGCTGGTGGAAAACGCCGTGCGCGACCATTTCGACAACTGGCTGGCGGCGGATACCAAGGCGGCGGGCGCCATCCTCGATTATCTTGTGCTGCGGGCCGAGGAACGGATGCGCCGCCGCGCCGAGAAGGAAACGCAACGCAAGTCCGCGACCAAGAAGCTGCGCCTTCCCGGCAAGCTGGTCGATTGTTCGGCCACCGCCCGCGACGGGACCGAGCTGTTCATCGTCGAGGGCGACAGCGCCGGCGGCAGCGCCAAGATGGCGCGCGAACGGCGCAGCCAGGCCCTGTTGCCCCTGCGCGGCAAGATCCTGAACGTGCTGGGGGCCGCCAGCGCCAAACTGGGCAGCAACGCCGAGATCTCGGATCTCTGCCAGGCGCTCGGCACCGGGATGGGAACGAAGTTCAACCTGGACGATCTGCGCTACGACAAGATCATCATCATGACCGACGCCGATGTGGACGGCGCACATATCGCGTCGCTGCTGATGACGTTCTTCTTCACCCAGATGCGCCCGATGATCGACGCGGGCCATCTCTATCTGGCTTGCCCGCCGCTGTTCCGGCTGACGCAGGGGGCAAGGCGCGTCTATTGTCTGGACGAGGCGGAAAAGGACGCGTGGCTTGCCCGCGGGCTGGGCGGCAAGGGCAAGATCGACGTCAGCCGCTTCAAGGGCCTGGGCGAGATGGACGCCAAGGATCTCAAGGACACGACGATGAACCCCGAGACGCGCAAGCTGATCCGCGTGCGCATCGACGACGACGTGCCCGGCGAAACCGGCGATCTGGTCGAGCGGTTGATGGGCAAGAAGCCCGAACTGCGGTTCGAATATATCACCGCCAATGCGCAATTCGTGGAAGAACTGGACGTCTGATTTCGCGCGTGTCGGCCCGAAAGACCGGGGATGACAACCGGAACATAACGTGAACAAATGGTGTCGTGCATGTCTGTCGATTCGACATATGGACGGGTCATCCGCCTGCCGGGAAACCGGAAATCCCCTGCTTCGGGGGGTGCGGAACCGGCTGCATCCTTTCCCGCCAACAACAGGCCGACCCTGCGCGAAGCCTTGCCGCAAAGGGCGTTCGACCCTTCGGCGACGGCCCTAGTCGTGTCGTTGCTGGCGGGTCGCGCGCGTCCTGTCCTGTGGGTGCAGGACCGCAGGTCGATCCGCGAGAACGGTCGGCTTCACCTTCAGGGCGCAACGCTGACGAAGACCCCCCTGTCCATCCTGCGGGTCGAGGTCGGCCATCCGCGCGACGTGCTCTGGGCGATGGAGGAAGGGGCGTCCTGCGCGGGTCTGGCCGCCGTGGTGGGCGAGATCCACGGCGCCCCGGCGGTTCTGGATTTCACCGCCACCAAGCGGCTTGCCATACGGTCCGAAGCGTCGGGCGTTCCCGTCTGGCTGATCCGTTCGGGCGATCCCGGAACGCTGAGTGCCGCGCGGGAACGATGGCGCATCGGCGTCCGCCCATCGCGGACGAACCCCGACGATACCGGCGCACCGGGAACGCCGCTATGGGAGGCGGACCTGTTTCGCGCGCGGGGCCGTGCGCCCGGCCGATGGGTGATCGCCCATGACCCGGACGCGGCGCATGGTTTCCGTCTGGTTTCCCCATCTGGCGATGGATCGGTGGCGCGCGACGGCGCGCCGCACAAGGACGCTGCCGGGCGCTGAGGTGCCCGTGGTGCTGGCGCGGAACGGAACGCACGGTCCTGTCGTCCATGCCATGTCGGCCGCCGCCGCCGCCCTCGGCATATCGGAAGGACGGCGCGTCGTGGATATCCGCGCCGTCCATCCCGACCTGCATGTCGAACCCGCCGACCCCGAAGGCGATACCGAAATGCTGGATCGCCTTGCCTTCTGGGCAAGGCGCTGGTGCCCCTGGACCGTGCGCGACGGAACGGACGGGATCGTGCTGGACGCGACCGGTGCCACGCATCTTTTCGGCGGCGAAACCGCGCTGCTGGCCGATATCCGCGAACGGTTCGCCATGCAGGGGATGGCGGCGCGGCCGGCGATGGCCCCGACCCGCGGGACGGCGCAGGCCCTGGCCCGATACGGGCCGCCCGACACGATCTGCGACATTGCCGACCTGTCTGACCGTCTTTCGCCGCTTCCCGTCGCCGCCTTGCGGCTTGAGCCTGAAACGGTGGGCCTGCTCGGCCGTCTTGGCCTCGGGACGATCGGCGCGCTGTCGGCGATGCCGCGCGCGGCGCTGATGCGGCGCTTCGCGGCCATGGCCCCCGACGCCAATCCGCTGATCCTTCTGGACAGGGCGACGGGGCGGCTGGCCGACCCCCTCGACGCGCCGCCCGACCCCCGGCGGCTTGTCGTCAGGTCGTGTCTGGCAGAGCCGGTGATGGATCCCGCGCCGCATCTGGCCGACCTTGCCGCGCGCCTTTGCGCCGATCTGGCGGGGGCCGGCCTTGGCGCGCGGCATCTGCGGCTGACGGTCTATCGCATCGACGGGGATTGGCGATCCGTCGATCTGGCGACGGCACGGGCGACAGGCGATCCGGCGCATATCGTCCGGCTTCTGCGCGGCAAGACCGACCGGATCGACCCCGGTTTCGGTTTCGACCTGCTGACGCTGGAATCGGTGCGCTCCGAACCGCTGGGGCCTGTGCAGGCGGATCTGGGCGGCGGGCGGGACCCGGATGCGGACGTGGCGCGGCTGATCGACCGGCTGACCGCCCGGCTGGGGCGCGACCGGGTGCGCCGGTCCGGCTGGCGCGAAAGCCATATGCCCGAACGCGTCGAGGTTCTCGTGCCGGCCATGACCGACGGGGCCGCCAAACCCGTGAAACTGCCCGCCGCCCCGCATGAAAGGCCGATCCGCCTGCTCGACCGGCCCGAAGAGGTGCAGGTGATCTATGCCGTTCCCGAAGGGCCGCCCGCCCGGTTCCGCTGGCGCGGCGTCGAACACCGCACCGCCCGTCATGCCGGCCCCGAACGGATCGCCCCGGAATGGTGGCGCGACAGGCCCGGCACGCGGGTGCGCGACTACTACAAGGTCGAGGTTCAGGATGGCCGCCGCTTCTGGCTTTACCGCGAAGGCATCGGCGGGGACGGCCGCGGGGGCGCGCCACGCTGGTTCCTGCACGGGTTCTTCGCCTGATGCCCTTGCAGGAAGGACATGCCCGCCGCACCCTGTCTGACGGCAACGGGTTTCGCTGGAACGATCCCGCCCCCTATGTCGAGCTTGGTCTGGCCAGTTGCTTTTCCTTCCTGCACGCCGCGTCCGATGCGTGCGATCTGATGGGGACGGCGAACCTTCTAGGCTATCGCAGCATCGGCATCGCCGACCGCAACACGCTGGCGGGCGTCGTGCGCATCCATACCGAAGCGGCGACCGCCTGTGTGCATCCCCTGATCGGCGCGCGGCTGGTCCTGGCCTGCGGGGCGGAACTGCTGGCCTATCCGCGCGACCGCCCGGCCTATGCGCGCCTGTCCACGCTTCTGTCCAAGGGCAAGATGGCCGATGCGGCGGGGGGTTGGCAGGCGAAGGGCGAAACGCATCTGACGCTCGACATGCTTGCCGACCATGCGCAGGGCCTGCATCTGATAGCGATGCCCGGCGACGATCTGGATGCGTTCGCGGCCGCCTTGCCGCGGCTGGCGCGCGCCTTGCCGGGCATGCGCCATATCGGGGCAAGCTGTCTTTATCGCGGCGACGACCGGGCGCGGATCAACCGGCTGGACCGCATGGCCCGGACGCATGGACGCGCGATCATGGCCACGAACGACGTGCTCTATCACGTGCCGGATCGCCGCCCGCTCCAGGATGTGATGACCTGCATCCGCAATGGCGTGACTGTCGCAAAGGCGGGATTCCGGCTGTTGCCCAATGCGGAACGGCATCTGAAATCCCCCGACGAGATGTGCCGCCTGTTCGCCGACTGGCCCCATGCCATCGCCGCCACCCGCACCATCGCCGACGACATCGTCTTTTCCCTGACCGATCTGAAATACGAATACCCGCACGAGATCGTCCCCGACGGATGCACCGCGCAGCAGGAACTGGAACGTCTGACATGGGACGGCGCGGCGCGGCGGTATCCCGGCGGCGTGCCCGACGGGGTCCGCGCCACCATCGCCAAGGAATTCGCGCTGATCGCGTCGAAGAAGATCGCGCGGTATTTCCTGACCATCCACGACATCGTCCGCTTCGCCCGCGAGGACGCGCAGCCGCCGATCCTGTGCCAGGGACGCGGGTCGGCGGCCAATTCGGCCGTCTGCTTCTGCCTTGGCATCACGTCGGTGGATCCCAACGTGCACGACCTTCTGTTCGAGCGTTTCTTGAGCGAGGAGCGCGACGAGCCGCCCGACATCGACGTGGATTTCGAGCACGAGCGGCGCGAGGAGGTGATCCAGTATATCTACCGAAAATACGGCCGCGAGCGGGCGGGTCTTTGCGCCACGGTCATCCATTACCGCCCCCGCTCGGCCATCCGCGAGGTCGGCAAGGCGATGGGCCTGTCCGAGGATGTCACGTCGAAACTGGCCGGAACGATCTGGGGCAGCTTCGAGGGCGAACTGGCCGAGGATCGCACGCGCGAGGCGGGTCTGGACCTGTCGGATCCCTATCTACGCATGGTTCTGAAACTGGCCGGACAGATGATCGGAATGCCGCGGCACCTGTCGCAGCATGTGGGCGGCTTCATCCTGACCGAACGGCCGCTGACCGAGATGGTCCCCATAGGCAACGGCGCCATGCCCGACCGCAGCTTCATCGAATGGGACAAGGACGACATCGACGCGCTGGGGATCTTCAAGGTGGACATCCTGGCGCTGGGGATGCTGACCTGCATCGCCAAATGCCTTGCGCTGATCGAGGTGCATCATGGCCGGGCGCTGGATCTCGCCACCGTCCCGGTCGAGGACGACGAACCGGACGACCGGCGCCCGACCTACGACATGCTGTGCCGCGGCGACAGCCTGGGGGTGTTCCAGGTCGAAAGCCGCGCGCAGATGGCCATGCTGCCCAAGCTGCGGCCAAGGCGGTTCTACGATCTGGTGATCGAGGTCGCCATCGTCCGGCCCGGTCCGATCCAGGGCGACATGGTGCATCCCTATCTGCGCCGCAGGCAAGGGATCGAACCCGTCGTCTACCCCGCGCCCGGACCGGAACATCCGCAGGACGAATTGCTGAAGATCCTGGGGCGGACGCTGGGCGTGCCGATCTTTCAGGAACAGGCGATGAAGATCGCGATGGATGCCGCGCGGTTCACGTCTGCCGAAAGCAACGAGCTGCGGCGCGCCATGGCGACCTTCCGGTCGCGCGGCACCATCGAGAAGTTGCAGGAAAAGATGGTCGGACGGATGACCGAACGGGGTTACGATCCGGTCTTCGCGCAACGCTGCTTCGATCAGATCAAGGGGTTCGGCGAATACGGCTTTCCCGAAAGCCATGCCGCCAGCTTTGCCAAGCTGGTCTATGTGTCGTCCTGGATGAAGTGCCACTATCCGGCGGCATTCGCCTGTGCGCTGCTCAATTCGCAGCCGATGGGGTTCTATGCCCCGGCCCAGATCGTGCGCGATGCGCGCGATCACGGGGTCGCGGTGCGGCCTGCGGATGTGAACCTGTCGGATCGCGACTGCACGCTGGAACCCGACGGGATGGGGGCGGACGGGCGGCCGCGTTACGCGCTGCGTCTGGGGTTGCGGCTGATCGACGGTCTGGGCGACGCGCCCGCCGATCGCATCGGCGCGGCACGCGACCGGCCCTTCGTCGACATGGCCGATCTGAAGGCGCGGGCCGGCCTGGATGCACGGACGCTGAGCCGCCTTGCCGCCGCGGATGCCTTGCGCTCGATGAAGCTGGACCGGCGCAAGGCGCTGTGGCAGGCGCAGGCGTTGAAGGACGCGCCCGTCCTGCCGATCTTCCAGCACGCCTCGGCACCCGCAACCGCGCCCGAGGCAGAGGTCGCCCTTCCCCCGATGCGCCGGGCCGAGAATGTCGTGGCCGACTACCAGACGCTACGCCTTTCGCTTAGGGCGCATCCGATGTCGTTCTTTCGCGCCAGCCTTCAGGCGCAGGGGTTCGTGGCGACATCCGACCTGCCCCGTCTGCGTTTCGGCGCGGCGGTGTCGCTGGCGGGGCTGGTGCTGGTGCGGCAGAAGCCCGGCAGCGCCAAGGGCGTCTGCTTCATCACCATCGAGGACGAGGCGGGCGTCGCCAATCTGGTTGTTTGGCCGGCTTTGTTCAAAGCGTTCCGGCCCGTCATCATGGCCGCGCGGCTGATGGTCGTGCATGGACGGGTGCAGACCGACGGGCGGGTGATCCATGTGGTCGCCGACCGGTTGGAGGATCGCAGCGACCGGCTGGACCTTTTGTCGGCGGGGCGTCTGCCCGCGCAGACGACGCGGGGCGACCATCCGACCCATCCCATTCCGGGCCAGGTCGCCAGCCGAAGTCACCCCCGCGATGCGCGTATCGTCTTGAAGTCACGTGACTTTCATTGAGGCTGCCTATCCCCGCAGCCGTTGCAGCAGCGTCAGCGAAGGCTCGCCCGTGGCAGGCAGGCCCGATGCCGTCTGATAGGCGGCGATGGCGCGGCGGCTGGCCGGACCGATCACGCCGTCGGTGCCTTCGGTGTCGAACCCGGCGCGGGTCAGGCGGGCCTGCAATTCGCGTCGGTCGGCAATCGTCAGCCCGGCCGCATCTGGCGGAAACGCCGCCCGGATCGGCCCGCCACCGGCGATGCGGTCGGCCAGATGCCCCACGCCGATGACATAGTTTTCCGAGTTGTTGTAACGGGTTATCACCGTGAAGTTGCGGAACACCATGAAGGCCGGACCGCTCGCCCCCTGCGGCGCCACGATCGAGGCGGGGCCGTGATCGGGCACGATCCGGCCGTCCATGTCGCGCACGCCGGCGGCGGCCCAGGCCGAGGGACTGCGGGTGGTGCCGCGTCCGAAGGGGCCGTTGAAACCGGCGGGCAGCCGCACCTCGACCCCCCAGGGCTGGCCGCGCACCCAGCCCGAGCGTTGCAGGTAGGCCGCCGTCGAAGCGAGCGCGTCGGTCGGGTCGTCCGACCAGATGTCGCGGCGCCCGTCGCCGGTGAAATCGACCGCAAAAATTTCGTAAGAACTCGGTATGAATTGCGTATGACCCATGGCGCCCGCCCAACTGCCGACCATGCGGTCGGGCGTGATGTCGCCGCGTTGCAGAATCCGCAGCGCGGCCAGAAGCTGCGCCTCGAAGAACGCGCCGCGCCGCCCGTCATAGGCCAGCGTCGAGAGCGACGACACGACCGGGATCACGCCGCGCCTGTCGCCATAGCTGCTTTCCAGCCCCCAGATCGCCGCAACGATGTGCGGCTCGACCCCGTAGCGCGCGGAAATGCGGCCCAACGTGTCCTGCTGGCGGGCATAGGCGGCGCGCCCGTTGCTTACCCGTTCGTCCGAAGCGGCGATGGCAAGGTAATCTTCGAGGGTGCGGGTGAACTCGGTCTGGTTGCGGTCCCGCTCGATCACGCCGGGCAGATAGCCCGCTTGCGCGAAGGCCCGGTCGAACACCCCCGCATCGACGCCCCGCGACAGCGCGCGGCCGCGAAAGGCGGCGACCCAGGCATCCCAGCCCGCGTTGGGCACCGCGATCATGGGCGTTTCGGCGCGGCGGGATACGGGCAATCCCGCGCCGCCGCAGGCCGTCAGCAGCGCCAGCGCGCCCCATCCCAGCATGGTCCGTCTTGCAATCATCCGCCTGTTCCCTTTCCGGGGGTTCGCGCCATGTTATCCATCGCCCGTCCCGACCGAAAGCCCGCCATGACCCGGACCATCGACGATTTCGACCGCGCCGCCGACCCTGCCGAGGTCGGCACGGACTGGGAACTGATCGCCGACCGGGTGATGGGCGGACGGTCGCTGGGCACGCTGGAGCGCGGCATCGTGCAAGGCCGCATGGCGTTGCGGATGATCGGCGATGTCAGTCTGGAGAATGACGGCGGCTTCGTGCAATTCGCCCGCGACGTGGCGCCGCCGCCCGAGGGCGCCGAAGGGCTGGAACTGGACGTGATCGGCAACGGCGAAACCTATAACGTCCACCTGCGTACCGGCGACGTGACGCGGCCCTGGCAAAGCTATCGGCAGAGCTTCGACGCCCCGCCGGACTGGCGCACGATCCGTCTGCCCTTCGCGGGGTTCCAGGCGCACCGCATCGACGCGCCGCTGGATCTGACGACGCTGCGGCGCATCGGGATCGTCGCCATCGGCCGGGCCTTCCGGGCCGATGTGGCGCTGGCGGCGATCCGGTATGTCTGAGCGTCAGAAGAACGCCTGCAACCCGGTCTGCGCGCGCCCCAGGATCAGCGCATGCACATCGTGCGTGCCTTCGTAGGTGTTGACGGTCTCCAGATTGATCATATGGCGCATCACCGGGAACGCGTCCGAGATGCCGTTGCCGCCATGCATGTCGCGGGCCAGCCGCGCGATGTCCAGCGCCTTGCCGCAATTGTTGCGCTTCATCAGGCTGATAAGCTCGGGCGAGGCGGTGCCTTCATCCATCATGCGGCCCAGCCGCAGCGAACCCTGAAGGCCCAGCGCGATTTCGGTCTGCATGTCGGCCAGTTTCTTCTGGAAAAGCTGGGTCTGCGCCAGCGGGCGCTTGAACTGCTTGCGGTCGAGACCATAGCTGCGCGCGGCGTGCCAGCAGCATTCGGCCGCCCCCATCACGCCCCAGGAAATGCCATAGCGCGCGCGGTTCAGACACCCGAACGGACCCTTGAGGCCCTGCACATCGGGCAGCAGCGCATCTTCGCCCACCTCGACATCCTGCATCACGATTTCGCCCGTGGTCGAGGCGCGCAAGCTGAGCTTGCCGGCGATCTTGGGGGCGCTGAGGCCCTTCATGCCCTTGTCCAGAACGAAGCCGCGGATCTTGCCGTCATGCGCGTCCGACTTGGCCCAGACGACGAACACATCGGCGAAGGGCGCGTTGCTGATCCACATCTTCGATCCGTTAAGCACATAGCCGCCATCGGTCTTGCGGGCGACGGTCTTCATGCCGGCGGGATCGGATCCGGCATCGGGTTCGGTCAGGCCGAAGCACCCGATCAGTTCGCCGCTGGCCAGCCCCGGCAGGTATTTACGGCGCTGATCCTCGGACCCGTAGGCATGGATCGGATACATCACCAGGCTGGATTGCACCGACATCATGCTGCGATAGCCCGAATCGATCCTCTCGACCTCGCGCGCGACAAGGCCGTAGGTGACATAGCTGGCGTCGAGGCCGCCATATTGTTCGGGAATGGTGACGCCCAGAAGCCCCGCCTGCCCCATCAGCGGGAAAAGGCCGGGATCGACGGTTTCCTCGCGATAGGCGTTCTGGACGCGGGGGGCCAGAACCTCGTCCGCAAAGGCGCGGGCGGCGTCGCGCAGCATGCGCTCGTCCTCGTCGAGCTGGCGTTCCAGCAGCATGGGATCGTCCCATTCGAACGTGCCGAGTTCGGGGCCGTGTCCGGCTGTGTCCTTGGGCATATCCATCTCCGTTACAGGGCCGCGGGCATCTGGGTGTCGCGGCGATCATAGCAGCGCGGCCGCCGGGCGCGACAGGGCAAAAGCGCGTCAGGCGGCATCGAGCCGCATGATCGTCTTGGGCAGCAGGATGCGGAACGCGGTGCCCCGCGCATCCGTGCGGGCCAGCGTCAGCGTGCCGCCGTGGCCGCGCACCAGTTCGGAGGCGATGGACAGGCCCAGCCCGGTGCCGCCCTTGCGCCCCGCGCCCTGGAACGGCTGGAACAGGTGTTCGCGCGCCTTGGGCGGCAGGCCGGGGCCGGTATCGGTGACGGTCACGATCCAGTCCTCGTCGGTTTCGGTGCCGGCGATGGCGATCTCGCCGGGGCGGCCGGTGGCGACGATGGCCTGGCGGGCGTTGCGGACGAGGTTCGACAGGACACGGTGCAATTGTTCGCCGTCCGCGCGCAGGGTCATGCCGGGCGGCACGTCTTCGGCAAAGCTGATGTCGTGGTCGCCGGCGGCCAGCCTTTCGCCGTCGATGACGTCCTGCACCAGATCGGCCAGCGCGATCCAGGCGAGGGCGGGCGGCGGTTCCTCGGCGCGACCGAAGGCCAGCGTGCCTTCGCAGATGCTGATGGCGCGGCGCAGCGATCCCAGCAGCTTGGGCAGGATGCGGGCGACGGCAGGATCGGTGCTGGTCTCGATCCGGTCGCCGAAAAGCTGGGCGGTGGTCAGCACGTTGCGCAGATCGTGGCTGATCTTGGCCACGGCGGCGCCGAGCTGCGCCAGACGTTCCTTCTGCCGCAGCGCCGCGGTCAACTGCATCTGCATGGATTGCAGGGCCAGTTCGGCGTTGCGCAGTTCACGAAGGCCGGCGGACGGTTCGATGATGCGGCGGGCATCCTCGGGGGCGGAGGCATAGCTGCGCATCGCATCGACGACGCCCTGGATGGGCACGACCAGAAACCGCCGCACGGCCAGAAAGAGCAGCAGCGCCGTGATGACCGAGATGACGGCGGACAGGATCAGCACCCGCAGCCCGTAATCGACCATCGCCGCCCGCAGGGGTGCCGTGGCCATCGTCACCTCGATCATGCGGCCTGCCTCGCGGACCGGGGTGCCGATGACGCGGATCACCCGGTCGCCGGGCCGGGCGAGGTTGGCCAGCGCACCGCGGATCAGTTCCAGCGGGGTCACGTCGCGCAGATCGTAGGTCGCGGCGATGGGGGCGGGTATGGGCGAGCTGAGGACAAGCTGGCGCACGTCGTCGCGCACCAGGACGACGTTGAAAACCTCGGCGTTCTCGAGCAGTTCGCGTTCAAGCGCGGCGTCGATGGGCGCATCGGCCAGCAGCGCCAGCGACGCGATCTGCGCGCGTTCCAGGCGGTCGTTCAGATAATCCTCGCGGAAGCGGGCGACCGAGGGCACGAAGATCAGCACCTCCGCGATGAACACGAAGATCGTCGTCAGGATCAGAAAGCGCCCCGACAGGGTATTCAGCATCATCCGCCCCGGCTTTCAGGGCAGGTATCGTTGGACCAGCCCCACCACACGCTTGACAATAGGGCTGTCGAACAGCTTTGGCGAGAAATAGGCGCCGGCGGCCTTCTTGTTCAGCTCGGACAGGGTCGGATAGGGCAGGACCGTGCCGGTCAGCGCAGTCATCCGCCGGCCGTCGGCAATGGCCATCGCCCACATGCCGATCAGTTCGCCCGCCTGCGCGCCGGCGATGGTGGCGCCCACGGGCTTGCCGCGCGCGACCATGACCTTGACCAGACCGCGCGTGTCGCCCGATGCCTGCGCGCGGTCGCTGTCGGCATAGGGCACGCGGATCACCGTCAGCCTGTCGCCGTGCCGGTCGCGCGCCTGCGCTTCGGTCAGGCCGACCTGGGCCAGTTCGGGATCGGTATACGTGACCCACGGGATATGATCCTGCCGCACCCTGGCGGGCAGGCCAAGGGCGATTTCGCGCACCGCGAGGCCACCGTGATACCCCGCGACATGGGTGAACTGCATCCGGCCGGCGGCATCGCCCACGGCATAGACACGCCGGTTGCCCCTGGCGCGCAGGCGGTCGTCCACCTCGATCCCGCGGTCGTGGGCGATGCCCGCAAGGTGCAGATCCAGCCCGTCGATATTGAGGCTGCGGCCCAGCGCCACCAGCAGATGCGTGCCCGAAAAGCTGGCCTTCTCCGTCTCGACCGTGATGTCGCCCGCATGGCCGCGAACGCGGCGGATGGGCGCCCCTTCGACGATGCGGACGCCTTCGGCGCGCACCGCGTCCAGCACGATCGCCGCCGCTTCGGGATCGTCCTTGCCCAGCGCCTGCGCGCCTTCGATCACGGTCACGTCGCAGCCCAGACGCCGATGCGCCTGCGCCATTTCCAGCCCGATGGGCCCGCCGCCGGCGATCAGCAGGTGCCGGGGCCTTTCGCGCAGATCGAACAGCGTCTCGTTGGTCAGATGGGGCACGTCCTTCAGCCCGTCGATATCGGGCACCAGCGGCGACGATCCGGTGGCGATCACGAACCGCCGGGCCGCGATGACGGTATTGCCGGCCTGCACCTCGGTCGGGGAAACGAAGCGGCCGTGTTCGCGGATGACATGGACGCCCAGCCCCTCGAACCGCTGCTGGCTGTCGATCGGGGCGATGGCGGCGATCACCTGGCGGACGTGATCCATGACGGCGGCGTAATCGACCTGCGGCTCGACCGGGGCGATGCCGAGGCCGGGTTCGCGCATGGTCTGCGCGCGATGCGCGGCGGCCAGCAGGGATTTCGACGGAACGCAGCCGTAATTCAGGCAATCGCCGCCCATCAGGCCGGATTCCAGCAGAACGGTGCGCGCGCCCATCTGCGCGCAGCCCGCCGCCACCGACAATCCGCCCGAGCCCGCGCCGATGATGCAGACATCCGTTTCGATCCGCCGCATCACAATCCCTTTCCGCCGCGCACGGCCTTCAATATCAGCGGAAGCGCCGCCAGCAAACAAAGCCCCAGGATCGGCAACAGGAAACGCGGCTGGAACATGACGCCAAGGTCGGGCGTGCCGCCCTGCGCGAAGACGGCCCCCAGCCCCGCCCCCACCGATGTCAGGATCACCGTTCCGGGGATGATCCCCAGAAAGGTGGTGATCGCGAACCGCGACAGCGGCACGCCGACCAGCGCCGGCACCAGGTTGGCCACGAAGAACGGCACGGCGGGCACCAGACGGATCAGGAACAGCATCGACCACTGGTTGTCGTCGATGCCGTCCTTGATGCGCCGCACCAGACCCTCGCCCGCCTTCATCCTTGCGGCCAGCCGTTCGCCCAGGCCCCAGCGCGCGGCCTGGAAGATGCCGATGCTGCCCAGAGTGGCGGCGCAGACGTTGAAGGCGGCGCCAGGAAAGGTGGAGAACAGAAAGCCCCCGGTCAGCGTCGCCACCGCGGCACCCGGCAGGGAAAAGACGACGATGGCGACATAGGCCGCCATGAACGCCGCCACGGTCGCGGCGTAATTGGCATCGCGGAAGGCGATCAGGCGGTCGCGGTTTTCGGCAAGGGTCTGGAACGACAGCGTGTCGCGGAAGGCGAAGATGCCGATGGCGGCGACCAGCGCGATGGCGATCAGGGGCAGCCGCCGCAGCCACGGCGATCGTGGCTGCGCGGCGGCATCGTCTGTCATCGGCTTGCCGGGCGGGATCATGCGCGACACCCTGATGCGGCGCGAAGCGGGCCGCCAGCCCCTTCACGCCGGGTTGACCGGCGCGACGATCCTGAAACACGACCCGCCCGCCCGGTTGACAGGTGCGGCGGCAGGCCATAAGCCCCGGACTTCAGACGCGACAGATTCCCGCCCGCAGACCTTGTGGCGCCGACCGACGGAGACGAGCACGTGACCAAGCGCACCTTCCAACCCTCGAACCTGGTTCGCAAGCACCGGCACGGCTTTCGCGCGCGAATGGCGACGAAGGCGGGACGCAAGATCCTGAATGCCCGCCGTGCCAAGGGCCGCAAGTCCCTCTGCGCCTGACGAACCGGCGATGACCGATGCGATGCCCGCCGTGGACCCCACGCGCGGGCCGATTGCGTTGGAGCGGTTGACGCAACGGTCCGATTTCGTGGCGATGTCGCGGGCCAAGGCCCGCCGCATGCCCGCCTTCGTCCTGCAAGGACGCAGGCGCGGCGACGACGGCAGCGATGCGGTGCGCGTGGGGTTCACCTGTTCGCGCAAGGTCGGCAACGCGGTCGCCCGCAACCGCGCCAAGCGGCGATTGCGCGAGGCCGCGCGCCTGACAATGCCCGAGGCGGGGCGGCCCGGTTGGGATTACGTTCTGATCGGGCGGCGCGACGCGACCGCAACGCGGCCCTTCGCAGCGTTGCTGGACGATCTGCGGCAGGCGCTGGATGCGCTGGAATGACGCCCGCGGCGCAAATCGCCGCGTTGCCGGTGCGGGCCTATCGGCTGATCTTCTCACCCTGGGTCGGGTTCAACTGCCGCTATCAGCCCACCTGTTCCGCCTATGCGCTGGAGGCGCTGGCCATCCACGGCGCGTTGCGCGGCGGATGGCTGGCGATGCGGCGGATCCTGCGCTGTCATCCGTGGGGCGGGGCGGGCATCGACAACGTGCCGCCGGGTTGAGGCGGAGCACCGTTGCCGCCGCCGGCGCCGGCGGGCATAGACGCGGCCTGCGACATATCGGGACATGCCATGCTTGACCGGACCGACATCCATCCGCTTTTCGACGGCGCGCCCGACAGCGTCAGTTTCCGCAAGCTGCGCAAGCGCATCGTGCGCGACACCCGCGCGGCCATCGCGGATTTCGGGATGGCGCGGAAGGGCGACCGCTGGCTGGTCTGCCTGTCGGGCGGCAAGGACAGCTATACGCTGCTGGCGGCGCTGACCGAGTTGCGGTGGCGCGGGCTGCTGCCGGTCGATCTGCTGGCGTGCAACCTCGACCAGGGGCAGCCGGGCTTTCCGGCGACGGTGCTGCCGGATTTCCTGTCGCGGATGGGGGTGCCGCACCGGATCGACTATCGCGACACCTATTCGGTCGTGATGGACAAGGTCCCGCAGGGGGCGACGATGTGCGCGCTGTGTTCGCGGCTGCGGCGCGGCAACCTCTATCGCATCGCGCGCGAGGAAGGATGCAGCACGGTTGTGCTGGGCCATCACCGCGACGACATCCTCGAGACGTTCTTTCTGAACCTCTTTCACGGCGGACGCCTGGCCGCGATGCCGCCCCGGCTGCTGAACGACGAGGGCGACCTGTTTGTCGCGCGGCCGCTGGCCTATATCTCCGAGGACGATTGCGGGCGGTTCGCGCAGGCCCTGGGCTATCCGATCATCCCGTGCGATCTGTGCGGATCGCAGGACGGTTTGCAGCGCCAGCAGGTCAAGCGGATGCTCGACCAGTGGGAGGCGGCGGATCCGGGACGGCGGCAACGGATGTTCCGGGCACTGACCTGCGCGGACCCGTCGCATCTGCTGGACGGGCGGAAATTCGACTTTGCGGGCCTGGCGGCCGGCGCGGCCCGCGGGGGCGATATGCCTTGACCTTTGCGGTCCCGCCCTGTTGAACCCCACCTGATTCCGAACAGACAGGGCGCAGTCCGCATGGACGATCAGAACAAGAATCTCATTCTTGCCACCGCGTTGAGCTTCCTTGTGATCCTGGGATGGTTTCTGCTGTTCCCGCCGGAGACGACCGACACCGATCCGAACGCGCCCGCCGTCATCGCGACGACGCCCGACGCCGTGCAGGCCGTGCCGCCGCCGACGGCCACCGGACCCATCGCCGAACCCGCCCCCGAGGTCATCCCCGTCGAGGTGCCGCGCGTCGCCATCGACACGCCGGCGCTGCGCGGCTCGATCTCGCTTGTCGGGGGGCGGATCGACGAATTGCTGCTGAAACGCTATCGCGATACCATCGCACCCGACAGCCCCATCGTCGATCTGCTGGCGCCCGTGGGCAGCGCGCAGGCCTATTATGCGCTGTTCGGCTGGGCGCCGGGCGGCGATCTGGACTATGACGACGTGCCGGGAGCCAACACGCCCTGGCAGATCGAGGAGGGCGGCACGCTGACCCCGCAAAGCCCGGTGACGCTGCGCTGGGACAACGGCGAGGGGCTGATCTTCCGCCAGCGCATCTCGGTCGACGACGATTACCTGTTTACGGTCGAGCAATCGGTCGAGAACGCCACCGGCGCCGATTTGCGGATGGCGCCCTATGGCACCATAGCCCGGCACGGCGAACCGGATGTCAGCGGCTTTTTCATCCTGCACGAAGGTGTGGTGCGGATGGCCGACGGCGAACTGGCCGAGATCGACTATGACGACATGCCCGATTTCGAGGCGGTGCCGCGCGAGGGCGCGCGCGCCGATGTGCTGGAGGTCGCGCAGGACGGATGGATCGGGTTCACCGATCACTACTGGATGACGGCGCTGGTCCCGCCAGCGGGGCAGGCCTTCACCTCGGTCGCCAAATACGTCGAAAGCGCGGACATCTATCAGACCGAGATCCGCCAGCCTGCCGTCACGATCCCCGCGGGCGGGACCGCCGCCGCCACCACGCGCCTTTTCGCCGGCGCGAAGGAGTGGGAGACGATCCGCGCCTACGAGGCGCAGGGCATCGACCGCTTCATCGACAGCATCGACTGGGGCTGGTTCTTCTTCCTGACCAAGCCGATCTTCGCCGTGCTGCACTGGCTGAACGCGCAGATCGGCAATATGGGATGGTCGATCATCGCGCTGACCTTCCTGCTGAAGGCGCTGCTGTTCCCGCTGGCCTACAAATCCTACATCTCGATGGCGCGGATGAAGGAACTTCAGCCCGAGATGGAGAAGCTGAAGGAGCGCGCCGGCGACGACCGGCAGAAGATGCAGCAGGGCATGATGAAGCTCTACAAGGACAACAAGGTGAACCCGGCTTCGGGCTGCCTGCCGATCCTGCTGCAAATCCCGATCTTCTTCTCGCTCTACAAGGTGATCTTCGTCACGATCGAACTGCGCCATGCGGAATGGTTCGGCTGGATCCGCGACCTGTCGGCGCCCGATCCGTCGTCGATCCTGAACCTGTTCGGCCTGCTGCCCTGGGGCACACCCGAACCGGGGTCGATCTTCTTCATCCTGTCGCTGGGTGTGCTGCCGATCCTGCTGGGCATATCCATGTGGTTGCAGCAGAAGCTGAACCCGGCGCCCGCCGACAAGACGCAGGCGATGATCTTTGCCTGGATGCCGTGGGTGTTCATGTTCATGCTGGGCACCTTCGCCAGCGGCCTGGTGCTTTACTGGATCACGAACAACACCATCACGTTCACGCAGCAATACATCATCATGCGCTCGCAGGGATACAAACCGGACGTGTTCGGCAACATCACCGGCGGGTTCAGGCGCAAGAAGAAAAGCTGACACCACGCCCGGCGGGTCGGGACGGCAATCGCCGGTGCCGCCCGCCCTGCCCGGACCGGACGCCCATGCCCCTGCCCTTCCCCGAAGCCGAGATCGAAGCGGACGCGCGCGAGGCGGGCCGGCTGCTGTTCGCCGGGCAGACAGAGTTCCTGAAAGGCGTGGTCGCCATGTCCGGCCTGCCGCCCGCCGACCGGGCCGAGGTCTGTTTTGCCGGACGGTCGAATGTCGGCAAATCCAGCCTCATCAACGCGCTGACGGGCCGCAGGGGGCTGGCGCGCGCGTCCAACACCCCCGGCCGCACGCAAGAGGTCAATTTCTTCACCGCCGGGGACATCTATCTGGTGGACCTGCCCGGTTACGGGTTCGCCAATGCGCCGGTGAAGGTGGTGCAGACCTGGCAGCGGCTGATGAAGGATTATCTGTCGGGCCGCTCGACCCTGCGGCGGGCGTTCCTGCTGATCGACGCGCGGCACGGCGCCAAGGCGGTGGACGAGGAGATCATGGCGCTGCTCGACCGGTCGGCGGTGACGTTCCAGGCGGTGATGACCAAGATCGACAAGCCGCGCGGGGACGATCTGCGGCGCGCGCTGGACGTGACCCGCGCCGCGCTGGCCCGCCATCCCGCCGCCTTTCCCGAGATCGTGCTGACATCGTCCGAGACGGGACAGGGCATCGACACGCTGCGCGGGCTGATCGCGACGCTGGAGTGACCCCTTGAGAGGGCGCGGCGACGGCCTTACCACTGGCCGGGCAACAGGGACAACGCCATGACAGACGACGACCAGCCGCCAAGCGCCGAAGACTGGCTATCGACCGCGCGCACGCTCAGCCAGGCGCTGCCGCTGTTCCAGCGCTATGCCGGGGCGACCGTCGTCATCAAGCTGGGCGGTCACGCCATGGGCAGCGATGCGGCGATGGCCAGCTTCGCGCGCGATGTCGTGCTGATGAGCCATGTCGGCGTCAACCCGGTGGTCGTTCATGGCGGCGGGCCGATGATCAACGCGATGCTGCGGAAACTGGGCGTCGAGTCCGAATTCGTGGGCGGCAAGCGCGTGACCGACGGCGCGACCATCGAGGTGGTCGAGATGGTGCTTTCGGGCCTCGTCGGCAAGCGGATCGTGCAGGCCATCAACGCGCAGGGCGGCCGGGCTGTCGGCGTGTCGGGCAAGGACGCGCGGCTGATGATCTGCGAACAGACCGACCCCGCCCTGGGGTTCGTCGGCACGCCGGTCGAATGCAACGTGGACTTCCTGCGCAACCTGCAAGGCACCAGAACGATCCCGGTGGTTGCGCCGATCGGCACCGGCCGGCGGGGCGAAACCTATAACGTCAACGGCGACACGGCGGCGGGCGCGCTGGCGGCGGCGCTGCGGGCGGACCGGCTGCTGCTGCTGACGGATGTGGCTGGCGTCAAGGGCGACGATGGCGAGGTTAGGGGCGAGCTGACGCCGGACGAAATCCGCCGGATGACCCGCGACGGCATTATTTCGGGCGGCATGATCCCCAAGACCGAGACGGCACTGGACGCCATCGACGGCGGCGTGCGGGCGGTGGTGATCCTGGACGGCCGCGCGCCGCACGCCTGTTTGCTGGAGCTTTACACCGATCACGGGGCGGGAACGCTGATCAGGACGCCGCGATGACGCTGCGCCTGATCTTGACGCGGCACGCCAAGTCGGGCTGGGACGATCCGATGCTGGGCGATCATGACCGCCCGCTGAACGCGCGGGGCCGCGAGGCCGCCCCGCGGATCGGCCGATGGCTGGACCGCAACGGCCACCGCCCCGATACCGCGCTGATCTCGACGGCGGTGCGCGCGATCGAGACCTGGGACGGGATCGCTGGGGCGCTGACGGATGCGCCCGCCGCAACGTTGCTGGACCGGCTTTATCTGGCCGCGCCGCCGACGATGCTGGACACGCTGGCGCGGGTCGAGGGGCGTTGCGTGATCATCGTGGCGCATAATCCGGGCATCGCGGCCTTCGCGGCGCGGCTGCTGGCGGAACGGCCCGGACATGCCGGGTTCGGTCCCTATCCCACCGGAGCGACGACGGTGATCGAGTTCGACATCGACGCCTGGAAGGACGCCGCGCCGCAGACCGGCCGGCTGGCCGGCTTCGTCGTCCCGCGGGAACTGGAGTGACGCCTAATGCCCGAGGATCTGGCTGAGAAACAGCTTGGTCCGGTCGGATTGGGGATTGCGGAAGAATTCCTCGGGTTCGTTCTGTTCGACGATCTGGCCCTGATCCATGAAGATGACGCGGTTGGCGACCTGACGGGCGAAGCCCATTTCATGCGTGACGCAGATCATCGTCATGCCCTCCTCGGCCAGCTCGATCATCGTGTCGAGGACTTCCTTGATCATCTCGGGGTCGAGGGCGCTGGTCGGTTCGTCGAACAGCATGATCCGCGGTTTCATGCACAGGCTGCGGGCGATGGCGACGCGCTGCTGCTGACCGCCCGAAAGCTGACCGGGATACTTGTCGGCCTGTTCGGGGATCTTGACCTTGGTCAGGAAGTGCATCGCCGTCTCCTCGGCCTCGCGCTTGGGCGTCTTGCGGACCCAGATCGGGGCGAGGGTGCAGTTTTCGAGGATCGTCAGATGCGGGAACAGGTTGAAGTGCTGAAAGCACATGCCGACCTCGGACCGGATGCGGTCGATATTCTTCAGGTCGGACGACAGGACCGTGCCGTCGACGGTGATGCGGCCCTTCTGATGTTCCTCCAGCGCGTTGATGCAGCGGATCAGCGTCGATTTGCCCGAACCGGAAGGGCCGCAGATGACGATGCGTTCGCCGCGCATCACCGTCAGGTCGATGTCGCGCAGGACGTGGAACGTGCCGTACCACTTGTTCATGTTGACGATCTCGATCGCGATCTCGTCGGAAACGCTGAGGCGGTTCCGGGCCGTGGCGGCGTCGTCGGTCATGGTCATGTCGGAACCCCTTTCAGCGGTGATCGGTGGCAAGCCTGCGTTCCAGCCATTGCGAATATTGCGAGATGCCGTAGCAGACGACGAAGAACAGCAGCGCGGCGAAGCCGAACAATTCCCAATAGACCCCGCCCCAATCGGTCGAGGCGAGGATGGGACCGCGGATCATGCCGACCAGATCGAACATCGAGATGATCGACACCAGCGTCGTGTCCTTGAACAGCCCGACCGCGACATTGACGATGCCGGGGATCGAGATTTTCAGCGCCTGCGGCAGGATCACCAGCCGCATCGCCTGCGCATAGTCCAGCCCGAGGCTGTCGGCCGCCTCGTACTGACCGCGGGGCAGCGCCGCCAGACCGCCGCGGATCACCTCAGCGATATAGGCGCTGGCGAACATCGTAATCATGATGATGACGCGCAGGATCAGGTCGAACGTGGTGCCGGGCGGCAGGAAATAGGCCAGCACCACATTCGCCACGAACAGCAGCGTGATCAGTGGCACACCGCGCACGAACTCGATGAAGACGACGCAGATCCACTTGATGATCGGCAGCGACGATTGCCGCCCCAGCGCCAGCAGGATGCCGATGGGCAGCGACAGCGACACGCAGATCACCCCCAGCAGCATGTTCAGCATGAAGCCGCCCATGTCGCGCGACTGGACCGGCAGCAGCGACAGGAAGCGCGGCTGGTCGGCCACGACGAACCCGCCCAGCCACATAATCGCCGCCGCCGCGACGATGCCGCCCAGCAGGCCATAGGCGAAGCTGCGGTCGATCAGCCGCCGGTAGACCAGATAGCCGCCGATGACGCCCAATAGCCCGACCAGCGGCGCCAGGATCGTGCCGCCCCAGAGCAGCCAGTAGGCGGCGAAGGGATAAAGCAGCGTGGCGACCAGCAGGATGCGGGGGACCGACGTGAACAGGACGGGGGCCGCGGCGACGAACAGCAGCGCGAAGGCCAGGGTCGGACGCCAGTAAGCTTCGGTCGGGTAGGAGAACCCGAACAGAAGCTGGTTCCACCGTTCGGTCAGAACCGCGAAGCAGCCGCCGCGTTCCCCCGCAAGGATCTCGCGGCATTGCTGAATGCTGTCGGCGTTCCAGACGCCGTTTAGAAGCCACGGCAGCACGCCCGCCAGGATGACATAGATCACATAGAGCGCCGCGATGGTCAGCAGCGCATAGGCCCAGGTCGAAAAAAGGTTCTTGCGCAGCCACGCCACGACGCCCGTGTCGGTCTCGGGCGGCGGCGCCTCGGGGATGAAGCTTTCGCGGACGAAGGGAACGGATTGGGCGTGCGTGTCGCTCATCTTACCGCTCCTTCAGGGCGACGGAGGAATTGTAGAGGTTCATCACCGCCGAAATCGCCAGGCTGATGATCAGGTAGAACAGCATCAGCAGCAGCACCGTCTCGATCGCGCGGCCGGTCTGGTTCAGGGTGATGCCGCCCAGCGTCGCGGTGATGTCGGCATAGCCCACCGCGATGGCGAGGCTGCTGTTCTTGGTGATGTTGAGGTATTGCGAGATCAGTGGCGGGATGATGACGCGCAGGGCCTGCGGCAGGATCACCAGGTTCATGATGCGGCGCGGACGCAGGCCCAAGGACGCCGCCGCCTCGGTCTGGCCGCGATTGACCGCCAGAATGCCGGCGCGCACATTCTCGGCGATGAAGGCGCCGGTATAGACCGACAGCGCCAGCCACAGCGCGATCAGCGGCACCCCGATCTGCACGCCGCCGCCAAAATTGAAGCCGCGCAACACCGGATAATCCAGCGTGACGGGTCTGCCCAGGATGAAGAAGGCCAACACCGACGGCACCAGCAGGATCAGCAGCGACGGCCAGACCAGCGGCAGGATACGGCCCGTATCGTAAAGCCGTTTCAGCGCGAAGCGGCGATAGGCCACGACCCCCGCGACCGACAGCAGAGCCACCACCAGCAGGATCGTCCATCCCGCGCCGAAGACCGGGCCGGGAATGTAGATGCCGCGATTGGTCAGCGCGACCGCATCGAACAGCATCGAGGCCGAGGCGTTTTCGCCCCGGAAGGCGTTGGGCTGCGGAAGCTGCTGGACCATCGTGCCGATGATGAGGATCCAGATCAACACCGGCACGTTGCGGAACGCCTCGACGTAGATGCTCATCAGGCGGGAGACGAGCCAGTTCTTCGACAAGCGCAGGATGCCCGCGATCACGCCCAGCAGCGTCGCGGTGATGCAGGCCAGAAACGCGACCAGCAGCGTGTTGAGAAGCCCCACCATCGCGGCGCGCAGATGGGTGGACTGGCTGTCATAGGGGATCAGGCGCTGGTTGATGTCGTAACCGGCCGATTCGCCCAGAAAGTCATAGCTGATGTTCAGCCCCGCCGCCGCAAGGTTGCCGAACAGGTTGCTGACGAGATAGGCGATCGCGAAGATCAGCAGCACCAGCGCGATGAACTGGAAGGTCAGCCCGCGATAGCGCGTGTCGTTGATCAGCATGGACGGCCGGAAACCGCTGGCCGGCGGGTCAGTGTGGATCGCCATAGATGTCATCCCTGCGATGCCGGCGGCTTGGGTCCGGCCAGCGGGGGCCGGATCGCCGCTCTGGTCTTGAATGCCGGGGGCGCGTGGTTCGCGCCCCCCGCCGTGTCGGGCCTAGCGGAAGGGCGGCGAGTAGAGCAGGCCGCCATCCGTCCACTGGGCGTTCAGGCCGCGCGCCAGACCGATCGGGGTATTCTCGCCGATGGTCTTTTCGAAGATCTCGCCGTAATTGCCGCCCGCGCCGATGGCCTTGACGGCCCAATCGTTCGACAGGCCGATCATCTCGCCCAGATTGCCTTCGTTGCCCAGAAGGCGGTTCATCTCGGGGTTGTCGCCGGCGGACGCGGCCAGTTCGGTCACGTTGGCGCTGGTGATGCCCATTTCCTCGGCGGCGATCAGGGCGTTGAGCGTCCAGCGCACGATGTCGGCCCAGTCGTTGTCGCCGTGGCGCACCAGCGGGGCCAGCGGTTCTTTCGAGATGATCTCGGGCAGGATGACATGATCGCCCGGATTCTCGAACGTCGCGCGGGTGGCGGCAAGGCCCGACGCGTCGGTGGTATAGGTGTCGCAGGCGCCGGCCAGATATTGCTGCTGGCCTTCGGCCTGCGTTTCCACCGGGACGGGTTCATAGCTGATGTTGTTCTTGCGGAAGAAATCCGCGAGGTTCAGCTCGGTCGTGGTGCCGGTCTGGATGCAGACGGTCGCGCCGTCCAGATCCTTGGCCGAGGTCACGCCCAGCGCCTTGGGCACCAGAAAACCCTGACCGTCGTAATAGTTGACCCCGATGAAGTCGAACTTGAGGTCGGTATCGCGGCTGAACGTCCAGGTCGTGTTGCGCGCCAGCATGTCAATTTCGCCCGACGCAAGCGCGGTGAAGCGGGTCTTGCCAGTGGTCGGCACGAACTGCACCGCCGTCGGATCGCCCAGCACCGCCGCGGCGACCGCGCGGCACATCGACACGTCGAAGCCTTCCCATTCGCCGTTGGCGTTCGGCGCGCCGAAGCCGGGCAGCCCCGTCACCACGCCGCAATTCAGCGTGCCGCGCTGCTTGACATCGTCGAGCGTGGCGGCACCCGCGGCACCGGCCAGCAGACCGACACCGGCCAGCGCGCCGAGAACTACAGTTTTCGTCATCTTCACCTCTTCCTGAGCGACCGTCCGTTCATCGGGCGGTCTTGTTGCGGGCCTGTCGGCCCGGTGAACATCGGGACGGGGCAATGCCCCGAACGCGGAAAAGTCTGCCGGGATTCATCTGCCGCCGTCAAGGCGAACATCAGCGTCCGTGATCGAACGCCTTGTCCGGCCTGGGACAATCGGGGCAAAGCATCGTCACGACGCTGCGTAATGGAAGCGGGCCGCATCCATGAAGGCCTGCCGCCGGATCGCCACCTGACGAGCGGCCTCGTCATCGACGCCCCATTGTTCGGACTGCCACGTCTCGTCGATACGCGAGGCGTCCCAGGCGGTTTCGGGGTCCAGATGGCGGGCGGATACGGCAAGCGCCAGCACGAGCGAGCCGGTCAGGCTGACCAGATCGTAAAAGCCGGCCAGCGCGAAGGGATCCATCGCCTCGACCGGCGGGGACAGGCGGGCGATGTCGGCCGCGTCCTGCGCCACGGGCATGACGCCCACCGTCGTCCGAAGCCGCGCGCCGAAGGTCGCCGCCGCCCAGTCCAGCAGCGGATCCCACGCCGCGGCCTGCCGCGCCACCAGCGTCGGCGGCCCGTCGGCGCGATAGCATAAAAGATCGGTCGCGCCATATTCCAGCAACGCGGCGACGACGGCGGCGCGCTGCGGCGTCACCTTGTCGATGGCCGAATTGGCGCTGCGCGTGGCTGGCATCGTCAGCGGATCGACGCGTTCCGTCTGTGCGTCCCATTCCTCGGCCACCATACGGGCCAGGGTGTCGGCAGGCAGCGCCAATGGCGCACCGGCCGGCGTGCGAAGCGGGCGATCGTCGAGGAAGACGGCATGCCCATCCTCGGTCCGCACGATGCGGGCGGCGGTCCAGAACCGCTTGGGCGCCCATTCGGTCATGGCCATTCCTCGGGGTCGAACGGATCGGTGGGCACGTCGGCGGCGCGCCATTCGAGGTCGGCCCAAGTCCGCGCCATGTGGTCGGGCAAGGGCGCTGTCAGGGTCAGGTCGGCCCCGGTGACGGGGTGCCGGAACGCCAGCGACCGGGCATGCAGATGCAGCTTGCGGCTCAGCTCGCCACCCAACTGCGCGCCCCAGCCGTCGCCGGCGTTTTCCTGCCCCGACCCGCCGTATTTGCCGTCGCCGATCACGGGATGCCCGAGTTCGGCCATATGCGCGCGCAACTGGTGCGTCCGGCCCGTCACCGGAACCAGCGCCACCCAGGACATCCGTCCGCCCAGCGCCGACAGGACGGCGTAGTCGGTATGCGCGCGCTTGGCACCGTCCGTCGCCGTCACGGCGTCGGGATGGATGCACAGCATCTTTTCGCCCTCGCCCCCGGCACCGCGTCCGGGCGCCTTGACCAGACCGTATTTCACCGACCCCATCCGCGGCGACGGCACCCCGGCCAGCGCGGCCCAATAGATCTTGCGCGTCGCGCGGTGGCGCAGCGTCTCGGTCAGCCCCTTGGCGGCGATGCGTGTGCGCGCCAGCAGCAGAATGCCCGACGTATCGCGGTCCAGCCGATGGACGAGGCGGGGCTTGTCCTCCAGCCCGAAGCGCAGCGCTTCGGCAAGGTTGTCCACGTGCCGCGTCTGCTTGCTGCCGCCTTGGCTGGCCAGTCCGGGGGGCTTGTTCAGCGCGATCAGATGGTCGTCGCGGTAGATCACCGCGGCCCGCATCATCGCCGCGTCGGCATCGCTGACGAAGGCGGCGCTGCGATGCACCTGCGGCGCGGGCGTCTGCGGCAAGGGCGGAATGCGCACCTGCTGGCCCTCGGCGACGCGGCTCGACGCCTTGACACGGCCGCCATCGACGCGGATCTCGCCCTTGCGGCACATCTTTTCGATGCGGCCCTGCGGGATCTGCGGAAAACGGGCGCGGAACCAGCGGTCGAGCCTTTGATCCCCCTCGTCCGGGCCGACGGTCAGGGTTTGCACATTGCTCATGCGACCGCCCGCGCCACGATCATGCCTAGCCACAGCCCCGTCAGCGATAGCGCCACCGACAAGCCGATATAAAGCGCGGCCAGTCCCGCCTCGCCGCGTTCCAGCAGGCCGACGCTTTCCAGCGAGAATGCCGAGAATGTCGTGAACCCGCCCAGCAATCCCGTCATCACGAAGGGCGACAGAAACATCAGGTCGCGTTGGGCGGCCAGCACGACGAAGGCGCCCATCGCGGCGGACCCGACCACGTTCACGGTCAGCGTCGCGGCCGGCAACGGCAGCGGTCCCGCCGCGCGCAGCCATGCCGTTCCGACCAGCAGGCGCAGGACCGACCCCAGCGCCCCGCCCAGCGCCACCTGAAGAACCGTGTTCGTCATGCGCGCCTCTTGTCGCCCTGCCCTGCCGGTGTCAATCGCCGCGCGCCTTTTCGCGCTTGACCCGCTGCGCCGCGAACCAGTCCAGCCGCTTTTTCAATTCGCGTTCATGTCCGCGATCGTGCGGCAGGTAATAGACCCCGCGCTTCATCGTGTCGGGGAAATAGTTCTGACCGGAAAACGCATCGGCGGCGTCGTGATCGTAGATATAGCCCTCGCCATATCCCTGATCCTTCATCATGCCCGTCGGTGCGTTCAGGATATGCTTGGGCGGCATCGCGCTGCCATTCTTGCGCGCGGCGGCGCGGGATGCCTTGAAGGCGGCATAGCCGGCATTCGATTTGGGCGCGAGCGCCAGATAGATGACCGCCTGCGCCAGCGCCAGCTCGCCCTCGGGGGATCCCAGACGTTCGAAGGTTTCCCACGCATCAAGACAGAACCGCTGCGCCTGCGGATCGGCCAGGCCGATATCTTCGACCGCCATGCGCGTGACGCGGCGCGCGATATAGCGCGGATCCTCGCCCCCTTCCAGCATGCGCGACAGCCAGTAAAGGGCGGCATCGGGATCGGAGCCGCGAACGGATTTGTGCAGCGCCGAAATCAAATTGTAATGCGCATCGCCGGTCTTGTCGTATTGCGCCGCCCGCCGCGACAGCCGCTGCGACAGCGTGGCGATGTCGAGGGTGCCCGACGGCTTCCAGACGGCGATCTGTTCGATCAGGTTCAACAGCGTCCGCCCGTCGCCATCGGCCATTTCCAGCAGCGCCGACCGGGCAGCGGGTTGCAGCGGCAAGGCAGCGCCCAACAGGGATTCGGCACGGCGGGCCAGAAGCTCCATCTCGTCGGGGCCGAGGCGGTGCAGCACCAGCACCTGCGCGCGGCTTAGAAGCGCGGCGTTCAGTTCGAAACTGGGGTTTTCGGTGGTCGCGCCGACCAGCAGGATCGTCCCATCCTCCATATAAGGCAGAAAGCCGTCCTGCTGCGCCTTGTTGAAGCGATGAATCTCGTCCACGAAAAGCAGCGTGCCCCGACCGTTCGCATGCCGCAGCCGCGCGGCGTCGAAGACCCGGCGCAGGTCGGGAATACCGGTGAAGATCGCGCTGATCTGGACGAAATGCAGATCGGTCTCGTCCGCCAGAAGCCGCGCGATGGTGGTCTTGCCGACCCCCGGCGGCCCCCAGAAGACCAGCGACGACAGCGCCCGCGCGTCAAGCATCGTGCGAAGCGCGCCGTCCGGTCCCAGCAGATGCGCCTGGCCGATGACGTCGGCCAGGCGAGAGGGCCGCAGCCGGTCGGCAAGCGGCCGCGGCGCGCTCGTTTCCGGCTGGGAGGGCGCCGTGTCGAAAAGGTCAGGCATGACCTGCTATATATTGCCTTCAGAATGAAAAAGAAGGCAATTCGACGGCGCCCTCAGCCGCCGGGGAACGGAGCGCCTAGTGCCGGGTTTCGCCGAAACGCATGGCGACGACCTGATTGTTGACGCCCTCGATTTCCATGACTGGACCCATGGCGGTCATGTCCACGCCGACCCGGCCCGCCCATCGCGGCCAGTTCGCGTTGAGCAGCGTCAGGCAGGACGTGGCACCCAGACCCCGCGCGGAATTGGCCAGTTCCTTGACCAGCCAGGCATGGACGCTGCGCCTGCGGTTGGCGGGAACGTCGTGGGACACGAAAAGCCGCGAGCTTTCCCAGACATCGGGGGCGACCGGCGCCTCGTCATACAGCAGATCCTCGGGGATGGTGGCCAGAAGGCCGCGCTGCGCGTCGCGGATCATGTAGCTGTAGATTCCGCAGCTTGCCGTCGTGGGCGTCAACCGGTTGCCGGCAAGAACCTTGCCGTCCTCGTCGTGAACGACCACCCAGCGGCTGGCGGGGGTGTCGTACTGGTCGTATTCCATTCCCATCGCATGGGGCAAATCCCAATGATTGTGCTCGATGAAAAGCTGATGCCGCGCGCGCAGCATGTTTGCGAACAGTTCGCCGTGATTGTGAAGATTGGCGAAGGAAAGAGTCGTGGTGAGCATGATGTGCCTCCGATGATTGCAAGCAGGGAGAATCCCCGCAATTGAATCTATCTACAGGCGAGCGATACGCGAGACTCCTTAACAAAACGTCGCTAATTCAAAGCAGATTATAGTCCTTGGCGCGCTGGATAGCCTCGGCCGTGGTGCGCGCGCTCAGCCTTTCACGGGCCCCGGCAAGACGCAGCTTCAGCGCGCTTTCGGAGATCCCCAGCATGTCCGCGGCGGCGGCATGGCGATTGCCGTCGGCCACGATTTTCAGCGCCTCGATCTGCGCCTTGGTCAGCCGCGCCGTGGGTTCGGCCAGATCGTGCAGGGCGGCCACAACGGCGGACATGGCCTTCATCTCGGCATCGGTGAATTCGCGGTCCGACCGCGCCAGGCTGGCCACGGTCCGCGACATGATGGGACCAAGCGAGACTGTCGCGCCATAGCGCAAGCCAAAGCGGCGCGCCTCGTCGAAGATGCCGAACGGATCGGGGATGCGGCTGTCGGACCAGCGGGTCGTTCCGGTCTTGGTGAACGACCACGCGGTCATGGGGTCGCGCAGCACATAGCCGTTGGCCGCGTAGTGGTCGGACCAGTCCCGATTGTAGGTTTGGTAAAGCAGCACCGGCGTCGTGAAGCGGA
The DNA here is from genome assembly GCF_000299575.1 of Oceaniovalibus guishaninsula JLT2003. Classification (GTDB taxonomy): domain Bacteria; phylum Pseudomonadota; class Alphaproteobacteria; order Rhodobacterales; family Rhodobacteraceae; genus Palleronia; species Palleronia guishaninsula. The sequence continues at coordinate 18,276 of NZ_AMGO01000054.1, read as the reverse complement.
TGTGCAGCGCGAGGAAATAACCGGCTTCGGCGAGGTCGCCGAGACGGTCCAATTCACGGTCGAATTGTTCGCGATCCAACATGGCGCAATTTGCGCGGAACGGCCGAATTAGTTCAACAACCCATAATGGTTTATGACGCTACGGCATCCGGCGCACGCTGGCGGAACCGTGCGAATATCCGCCGAAAAAGGGCGGATATTCGCAGATTGTGGCCTATTCGGCGTAGGATTCTTCCTGTTCCAGACGGGCGCGGTCGGCGGCGCCCTTGGCGTCGCGGTCGCGGTCGACCAGTTCGACAATGGCCATCGGAGCCATGTCGCCATAGCGGAAACCGGCCTTCAGGACACGGACATAGCCGCCCTGGCGTTCGGCATAGCGGGGGCCCAGAACCTCGAACAGCTTGGCCACGTGGATGTCCTGCTTGAGACGCGCGGCGGCCTGGCGACGGGCGTGAAGATCGCCGCGTTTTCCGAGGGTTATGATCTTGTCGATGATCCGCTTGAGCTCTTTCGCCTTGGGCAGCGTGGTCTTGATCTGCTCGTGTTCGATCAGCGATCCGGCCATGTTGGCGAACATGGCCTTGCGGTGTTCGTGGGTGCGGTTGAGGCGGCGATAGCCACGGGCATGACGCATTTTCACAGTCCTTCTTTTGTGCTTTGTCCGGCGGTCAGATGCGTGTCTGCCGCTTCATTGGGGCGGGATTGCCCATATTCAAACCGTAAGACTTCCGTAAGAGTCCCGTAGGAGGGGCGGTGCCCCCCTGCGGGAGAGGGTCAGAAGCTGTCCTCGAACTTCTTGGCCAGATCCTCGATATTCTCGGGGGGCCATTCTTCCACGTCCATGCCGAGGTGCAGCCCCATGCCCGACAGCACTTCCTTGATCTCGTTCAGGGACTTGCGGCCGAAGTTCGGCGTGCGCAGCATCTCGGCCTCGGTCTTCTGGATCAGATCGCCGATATAGACGATGTTGTCGTTCTTGAGGCAGTTGGCCGACCGGACCGAAAGCTCCAGCTCGTCCACCTTCTTGAGCAGAAGCGGGTTGAATTCGAGGCCGCTGTCTTCGTCCGAGCGGCTGGCGCTTTCGGGTTCGTCGAAGTTGACGAAGATCGAGAGCTGGTCCTGGATGATCCGCGCGGCATAGGCCACGGCATCGTCGGGGGTGATCGAGCCGTCGGTTTCCAGCTTGAGCGTCAGCTTGTCGTAATCCAGAACCTGCCCCTCGCGGGTGGGCTGCACGTCATAGCTGACCTTGCGCACCGGCGAATAGATGGCGTCGATGGGCATGAGGCCGATCGGCGCATCCTCGGGGCGGTTCTTGTCGGCGCTGACATAGCCCTTGCCGCTGTTGACGGTCAGTTCCATGAACAGATCCGCGCCCTCGTCGAGGTGGCAGATCACATGGGCCTTGTTCAGAACCTCGATCCCGTTGGTGACGGAAATGTCGCCGGCGGTCACGACGGCCGGCCCCTTGGCGGAAATCGAGATGCGCTTGGGCCCGTCCACATCCATCCGCAGCGCCACGCCCTTGAGGTTCAGGACGATGTCGGTCACGTCCTCGCGGACGCCGGCGACCGAGCTGAATTCGTGCAGGACGTTGTCGATCTGGACGGCGGTGATGGCGGCGCCCTGAAGCGACGACATCAGCACCCGGCGCAGCGCGTTGCCGAGCGTCAGGCCGAAGCCGCGTTCCAGCGGTTCGGCGATGACCGTCGCCTGACGCTGGCGGTCGTTGCCGGGCTTGACCACCAGTTGCGTCGGCTTGATCAGTTCCTGCCAGTTCTTGTGAAGCATGTGTGTCTCCTCAATTCCTGCGGACGGCCCATGCCGACGATCCGCACCCGAGGTTGAAAACGACAAGGGCGGGCCGCGCCTGACCAGCGGTCGGCACGGCCCGTCCAGGAACAGGAACGTCAGACGCGGCGGCGCTTGGGCGGGCGGCAGCCGTTATGCGCCATCGGCGTCACGTCGCGGATCGACGTGATGTTGAACCCGGCAGCAGCCAGCGCGCGCAGGGCGCTTTCGCGGCCCGAACCCGGCCCCTGAACCTCGACCTCGAGGGTGCGGACACCGTGTTCCTGCGCCTTGCGGCCGGCATCCTCGGCCGCCATCTGGGCGGCATAGGGGGTGGATTTACGCGATCCCTTGAAACCGCAGGTGCCGGCGGACGACCAGGAAATGGCGTTGCCCTGCACATCGGAAATCAGGATCTTGGTGTTGTTGAACGAGGAATTCACATGAGCAACGCCGGCGGCGATGTTCTTGGAGACCTTCTTCTTGGTGCGGCGCGTATCGCGTGCCATGTCGAAAGCCCTCCTCTATTTCTTCTTGCCGGCGATGGCCTTCGCGGGGCCCTTGCGCGTGCGTGCGTTGGTATGGGTGCGCTGGCCGCGAACCGGCAGGTTGCGGCGATGACGCAGACCCCGGTAGCAGCCCAGATCCATCAGGCGCTTGATGTTCATCTGGGTCTCGCGGCGCAGATCGCCCTCGACCGTCAGGTTTTCGTCGATATATTCGCGAACCTTCAGAACCTCGGCATCGCTGAGTTCGTTCACCCGGCGCGACTGGTCGATACCGGTCGCGTCGCAGATCGTGCGCGCGGCGCTGGGACCGATACCGGTGATGTAGGTCAGGGCCACGGGGACCCGTTTTGCGGTGGGGATGTTGACCCCGGCGATACGTGCCAAGAGGTATCTTCCTTTCGTTGCGGGCCCGTGATGCCAGGCCCTTTTTTCACAACGCAGGCCCGAGGCGGTCGCCACGGGCCGGTGCTGGTTCGAGATGCGGCGGCGGGGCGCGACCCCTGCATTCACCATTCCCTAACGGGATGGTGGCCATTAGAGGAGATTCGCCCGGGCGTCAAGCGGATGCGGGCTGCCGGGTTTCGTCAAGAATCGCCGCGATCCTCTCGGCGACGTCGGCCATCGGGGCGAGGCCGTCGATGGGGCGCAGGGTGCCCTTGCAGTGGTAATAGCCGATCAGGGTCGATGTCTTCTTGTAATACTCCATCAGCCGGGTTTTCAGCGCCTCTTCGGTGTCGTCGGCGCGGCGGCGGAAATCGGAGGCGCCGCAATTGATGCACTTGCCGTCGGCGGGCTGGGGGCGGGTGATGTCGTTATAGACCTCGCCGCACTGGCCGCAGGTGGACCGGGCGGTGATGCGCTGGACGAGGGCGGAATCGTCGACTTCCATCGCGATGACGGCGTCGAGATGGTTTCCGGTGCGATCCAGCAGCGCCTCGAGCGCGTCGGCCTGCGCCAGCGTGCGCGGAAAGCCGTCGAAGATGAAGCCGCCGCCCTGATCGTCGCGCATCCGTTCCTCGATCAGGCCGATGACGATCTCGTCGGTGACGAGCTGGCCCGAATCCATGATCGCGGCGACGCGGTGGCCCATTTCAGTGCCCGATGTCCGCGCCTCGCGCAGCATGTCGCCGGTGGAAAGCTGCGTCATGCCGCGCTGTTCGACCAGGATGCGCGCCTGCGTTCCCTTGCCCGCCCCCGGCGGTCCAAGAAGGATGATGTTCATTTGCGGGTGCCCCCTCTGACGGGGCGTGACGTGCCCCTGCCCCCTTTGGTGGACGTCCGGCGCTTGCCGCGCAACTGCGATTTCTCGATCAGGCCCTCGTATTGGTGGGCCAGCATGTGCGACTGGATCTGCTGGATCGTGTCCATCGTGACGCTGACGACGATCAGCACCGAGGTGCCGCCGAAATAGAACGGGATGGCGAATTCGGCGCGCAGGAATTCGGGCAGAAGGCACACGGCGGTGAGATAGGCGCTGCCCAGCACGAGGATGCGCGCGACGACATAGTCGAGATAATCCTGCGTGCGCTTGCCGGGACGGATGCCGGGGATGAAGCCGTTCTGGTTCTTGAGGTTCTCGGCCACATCCTCGGATTTGAAGGCGACGTTGGCGGTGTAGAAGTATGTGAAGAACACGATCATCGCGCCGAAGAACAGCAGGTAGAGCGGCTGGCCCGGCCCGAAATAGGCGAGGATCGTGGACATCACGGGGCCGGTCTGCCCGCCGCTGAAGGTGGCAAGCGTGGTGGGCAGCAGCAGCAGCGACGAGGCGAAGATGGCGGGGATGACGCCGGCGGGGTTGACCTTGATCGGCAGATGCGAGGAGCCGCCGTCATAAACCTTCATCCCGACCTGGCGGCGCGGATACTGGATGTGGATCTTGCGCAAGGAGCGTTCCATGAACACCACGAAGGCGATCACAGCCACGACCATGACGATGACGGCGACGATGATGGCCGGGCTGATCGCGCCCGAGCGGCCGGAGGCGAAGAACTGCGCCAGGGCGGCGGGAACTTCGGCGATGATGCCGACGAAGATGATGAGGCTGATGCCGTTGCCGATGCCGCGCTGGGTGATCTGTTCGCCCAGCCACATCAGGAACATGGTGCCGCCGACCAGCGTGATGACGCAGGCCACGCGGAAGAACCAGCCCGGATCGGTGACGAGGCCCCCCGCCTCGAGCGACACGGCGAGGCCGTAGGCCTGGAACGTCGCCAGGAACACGGTGCCGTAACGGGTATACTGGTTGATCTTCTTGCGACCCGCCTCGCCCTCTTTCTTGAGCGATTCGAGCTGCGGGACCATCGCGGTCATCAACTGCACGATGATCGACGCGGAGATGTAGGGCATGATCCCCAGCGCGAAGATCCCCATGCGCGAAATCGCGCCGCCGGTGAACATGTTGAGGATGCCGCCGATGCCGGTGGCCGCCTGATCCATGAACTGACGCAGTTCCAGCCCGTCGATGCCGGGCACGGGGATGTAGGTGCCGAGGCGGTAGACGCAGAGCAGGCCCAGGGTGAAGAGGATGCGCGCCCGAAGCTCGGTCGCCTTGCCGAAGGCGCCCCAGCTCATGTTCGCGGCCATCTGTTCGGCGGCTGATGCCATTATCGGTCTCTTTCAAGCAGGACGCCGCGCCATCCCCCGGAGGGACGCGCGGCGTGTGAAAACCCGTAAGACGAAGGCGGGCGGACGTGTCGCCGCCCGCCGCCCGTCACTCGGCGGCCGCCGCGCTGGCCGGGGCCGTGACGGTCAGGGTGCCGCCCGCCTTTTCCACGGCCTCGATCGCCGACTTGCTGGCGCCGGTGACGGTCAGCGTGACGGCGGTGGTCAGGTCGCCCTTGGACAGCACGCGGATACCGTCGCGGCGCCGGCGGATCAGGCCGCTATCGACAAGCTCGGTCTCGGTGATTTCGGCGCCCAGCTTGCCGGCGTCGATGAATTTCTGGATCAGGCCCAGATTGACGACGGCGTATTGCTTGCGGTTGGGCTTGTTGAAGCCGCGCTTGGGCAGACGCTGATAAAGCGGCATCTGGCCGCCCTCGTAGCCGTTGATCGCCACGCCCGAGCGGGATTTCTGGCCCTTGACGCCGCGACCGGCAGTCTTGCCCTTGCCCGAACCGGGGCCGCGGCCGACGCGCATCCGCTTCTTGGCGGCGCCGGGATTGTCGTGAAGTTCGTTCAGTTTCATCGTCGCTCTCCTGTGGGCCGGACGCGCCCCGCGAGCGGGATGGGGCGGACGCGGCATGATACGAGTCCGTGCGGACCCGCGGCGTATAGACCGCAAGGCGGAACGTGACAAGGCGGTGCCGAAGGGCGCCCGCCACGGGATCGGCAGGGACAGCGGCGCTTGCCAGACGGGACGCGCCCGTGCTGGTATCGAACACATTCCGGTTATCGACAGAATCCCCCTGCCCGCCGACCGCATACACATTCACGCACCGAGCGGAGATTTCCTTTGGACGACCGCAATTTCGACAAGGTTTCGGGCGATGCCCCGGCGCAATCCTACAGGCTGCTGCGACGCATGCTTCCCAAGGCCCTGCACCCCTATGCGCGGGGGGTGCGCAAGCGGCTTCTGCGGGGCAAGGCCCGCAAGGAGGAGCCGTTCCAGACGGTTTGGCCCTATACGCAGGTCTCGCAGAAGCGGCAGGATTCCATCCTCGACCGCACGACGGCCCTGATCGCCGAAGGCGTCCCCGGCGATTTCGTGGAATGCGGCGTTCTGGACGGCGGCACCGCCGCGATCATGGCCTATGCCGCGCGCCACGACGAAAGCCGCCGGGTGCATCTGTTCGATGCCTGGGAAGGATTGCCGCAGGCGACCGACGAGGATGGCGAGGGCGCGGCGGTCTGGGTGGGCGATGTGGTCGGCAGCCCCCGCCGGGTGATGGCGGTGCTGCGCAAGGTCGGCGCGGCGATGGATCGCGTCACGGTGCATCGCGGCTGGTTCGACGACACGCTGCCCGTGGCGGATGTTCGGCAGATCGCCTTCCTGCATGTCGATTGCGACTTCTATGCGCCGGTCAAGCTGGTGCTGAACACGTTCGTGCCGCGTATGGCGCCGGGGGGTTGGGTTCAGATCGACGATTACCAATCCTTCGAGGGGTGTCGCCTTGCCGTGAACGAATTTCTGGCCGACCGGCCGGACATCGCGTTAATCGACGACCGCCGCGCCGGCGGGGCGACGGTGTTCCGCATCCCCTGACGGTTTGCGCGCTGTTAACCGATTGACTCCGAACCGCTTGATCCGCGCCCCAATTCGATTGATCTAGACCGGCAAGGCTGCGACGCGGCGCCTTTACCGGAGAGAGTCATGAACCGCTGCCTGCCGATTCTGGGTCAGGTCGCCAAGCGGCTGCGGCCCATGCGGGGGCTGGACGCCGCCGCCGTCGAGGTGATCGAGGAACATCCCGCCGAGCGGCGGCACACGGGGGCGGTGCTGACGCTGCCCGAGGATCGCGCGCTGCCGACCGGCGCCGACGAGGGCCGGAGCGTCGCCGAAGAATGGCAGCGGGTGGACGGGGGCGCGGTGACGCATCAGGCGACGATCCGCTATGTGCTGAAGGATGTGCTGGCCACCCCTTTCGGGTTCTTCAGCGGGCTGGACGCCTTCGCGCGCTATGGGCCGATCCGCTATCGCGACCTTCTGACGGCCAGGATCGAGCGGCGCGAAAAGGGGTTTTTCGCCGCGATCCCGGTGGCGCAGCGGTATTTCGGTCACTGGGTGACGGATGCGCTGACTACCCGGCTGCTGCGGCGGCCGGACGAGGATCTGTATCTACCGGTGAACCCCGGCTGGCCGCATGCAAGGCAATATGTCGAGTTGCTGGGCATCGATCGGGTTCAGGCGGATTTCGTGCAATTCGACACGCTGTCCTATTGCCGCGATATCGGGCAGAATACCGGGCGCGCGGCACGGCTTGCACGGCTGCGGGCGGAAGTCCGGGCGATCGCGGGCGATGCCGGGGTCGCGGGGGTGTTCCTGCGGCGCGGGCGGACGGGAACCGACAGGGTTCTGCTGAACGAGGACGCGCTGGCCGATGCGCTGGCGGCACGCGGTTTCGCAATCACCGACACGAGCGACGATCTGCGCGGCATCTGGGCGGCGGCGGGCAATGCGCCGGTGACGGTATCGATGGAAGGAAGCCACTGGATGAACGTCTTCCTCGCCTCGCGCGAGGATGCGGTGCACGTCATCGTCAACCCCGCCGACCGTTTCAACAACGTCGCCGCCGATTACGTCAACGGCACGCCCGGCCTGATGGCCACGACCGTCGCCGTCAAGCGCGACGGCGGCTATGTCGCCGATATCGACAAGGTGCTGCGGCTGATCGAGATGGGAATGGCGCGGCAGCGGGAAACGCGGGCCTGAACGAAAATACCCCGCCGAAGCGGGGTATGTCCGTGACTGCGCGAAGGGCCGGTGTCAGCCCTTTTCCTCGACGATCGTGACGAGGTGGGGGATGGAGTTGACCATGCCGCGGACGCTGGGCGTGTCTTCCAGTTCGCGCGTGCGGTGCATCTTGTTCAGGCCCAGACCCTTCAGCGTGGCGCGCTGGATCTTCGGACGGCGGATCGGGCTGCCGATCTGCTTGACGACGATTGTTGCCATGGGATCAGGCCTCCTCGGCTACCTGGTCGGACGAATGGGTGGCATCCTCGCGCTTGGGCAGGATGTCGGCGACCTTCTTGCCGCGGCGCTGGGCGACGGAACGGGGGCTGGCCTCGTTCACCAAACCGTCGAGCGTGGCGCGGATCATGTTGTAGGGGTTCTGCGACCCGATGGATTTCGCCACCACGTCCTGAACGCCCAGCATCTCGAACACGGCGCGCATCGGGCCGCCGGCGATGATGCCGGTGCCCTGCGGAGCGGTGCGCATGAACACCTTGCCGGCACCGTGGCGGCCGTGGGTGTCGTGGTGCAGCGTGCGGCCGTCGCGCAGCGGCACGCGGATCATGTTGCGCTTGGCGGCTTCGCCGGCCTTGCGGATCGCCTCGGGGACTTCCTTGGCCTTGCCCTTGCCGAAGCCGACGCGGCCGCGCTGATCGCCCACGACGACCAGCGCCGCGAAGCCGAAGCGCTTGCCGCCCTTGACGGTCTTGCTGACGCGGTTGATCGCGACCAGGCGGTCGGCGAATTCGGGCGTCTCGTCGCGGCGGCCGCGACCGCCGCCTCTGTTGTCGTCTCTGGCCATGTCGGCTCCTGATCTGTGCCCGTCGGGCGGTGTGGTCTCGATCCTTGGTGGGCGGATGCCCCCGGATCATCGAGGCGGCAGCGTGCCGCCTGCATCTTCGGTTCGTCCCCGGCGATCCGGCCGATCCCCAGGGCCCTGTCCTTACAGCTTGAGCCCGCCCTCGCGCGCGGCTTCGGCAAGGGCCTTGACCTTGCCGTGGAACAGGAAGCCGCCGCGGTCGAAATAGGCGGCTTCGACGCCTGCGGCCCTAGCACGTTCGGCGATGGCCTGACCGACCTTCGCCGCGGCTTCGACGTTGTTCTTGCCGACGATGCCCAGTTCCTTCTCGAGCGAGGAGGCCGAGGCGAGCGTCACGCCGTTCACGTCGTCGATCAGCTGGACGCTGATGTTCTTGTTGCTGCGGTGCACGCTGAGGCGCGGACGCCCGGCATTCACCTTGCGCAGCTTGTTCCGGACGCGCAGACGGCGCTTCAGGAACAGATCCCGTTTACTGTTGGCCATGTCCGGTCCTTACTTCTTCTTGCCTTCCTTGCGGAAGATGGATTCGCCCTTATAGCGGATGCCCTTGCCCTTGTAGGGTTCGGGACGGCGCCAGTCGCGGATGTTGGCGGCGACCTGGCCGACGCGCTGTTCGTCGATGCCCTCGACCACGATCTCGGTCTGCTTGGGGGCGGTGACGGTCACGTCCGACGGCACTTCGAAGTTGACGTCGTGCGACAGGCCGATGTTCAGGCGCAGGACATTGCCCTGCATCTGCGCGCGATAGCCGACGCCCTGGATTTCCAGTTCCTTGCGAAAGCCGGTCGAGACGCCGGTGACGAGGTTGTTCACGACGGTGCGCGACAGGCCCCATTGTTCGCGCGCGCGCTTGGACTTGCCGCGCGGCGTGACCGACACGGCGCCGTCCTGCATGGCGAGCGTCACATCGTCGGTCGCGGTGAAGCTGCGGGTGCCCTTGGGGCCCTTCACCTCGACCGTCTGGCCGCTGATCTTCGCTTCGACACCCGACGGAAGCGGGACGGGGCGTTTTCCGATACGAGACATCCTGCCCTCCTCAGAACACGGTGCAGAGCACTTCGCCACCGACATTCGCGGTGCGTGCCGAAGCGTCGGACATGACGCCCTTGGACGTCGAGATGATGGATACGCCAAGACCCTGACGCACCGACGGCACGTCGCGGGTCGCCATGTAGACGCGGCGACCGGGCTTGGAGACGCGCTTGATCTCGCGGATGACCGGCGCGCCGTCGTAGTATTTCAGGCTGATCTCGATTGCCGGATGGCCGTCGGCCCCGGTGACTTTCTCGTAGCCGCGGATATAGCCTTCGTCGGCCAGCACGTCGAGCACCCAGGCCCGCAGCTTGGACGCGGGCGTGACCACCGTGGATTTGCCGCGCATCTGCGCGTTGCGGATCCGGGTCAGCATATCGCCAAGAGGATCGTTCATAATCTATACCCCCCTTACCAGCTCGACTTGACCATGCCGGGTATCTGGCCGTCAGAGCCGAGATCCCGCAGCGCGATCCGTGACATTTTCAGCTTGCGGTAATAGGCGTGGGGCCGTCCCGTCAGCTGGCAGCGGTTGTGCAGCCGCGTCGCGCTGGAATTGCGCGGCAGCTTGGCCAGCTTGAGCTGCGCCTTGAACCGTTCGTCCATCGGGCGGCTTTCGTCGCGGGCCACGTCCTTGAGCGCCTTGCGCTTGGCGGCATATTGCTCGACCAGCGCCTGACGCTTCTTTTCGCGTTCGATCATGGATTTCTTCGCCATGTGTCCGGTCCTCTTAAGCTGTGAAGGGCATGTTGAACTGCTTCAACAGCGCCCTGGCCTGAGCGTCGTCGGACGCGGTTGTGCAAATCACGATGTCCAGACCCCAGACCTCGTCGACCTTGTCGAAATTGATCTCGGGGAAGACCAGATGTTCCTTGAGCCCCATCGCGTAGTTGCCGCGCCCGTCGAAGGATTTGGGCGACACGCCGCGGAAGTCGCGGATGCGGGGCATCGCCACGGTGATGAGACGGTCGAGGAATTCGTACATGCGGTCGCCCCGCAGCGTGACCTTGGCCCCCAGCGGCATGTCCTCGCGGACGCGGAATCCGGCGATGGATTTCTTGGCCTTGGTGATGACGGCCTTCTGGCCGGCGATGGTGGTCAGGTCGTCGGCGGCCGTCTTGGCCTTCTTACTGTCGCGGACGGCCTCGGACCCGGCGCCGATATTCAGGACGATCTTGTCCAGGCGCGGGATCTGCATGTCGTTGGTGAAGCCGAATTCCTGCTTCATCGCGGGACGGACCGTTTCGCGGTAGAAGGTCTTGAGGCGCGGGGTATAAGTGGCGGTGTCGAGCATCAGATCGTGTCCCCCGTGGTCTTGGCGAAGCGGACCTTCTTGCCCTCTTCAAAGCGGAAGCCGACGCGCGTGGGCTTGCCCGCGGAATCGACCAGAGCGAGGTTCGACAGGTCGATGGGCATCGCCTGCGGCACACGGCCGCCCTGGCTGGTCTGGCTTTGCTTGGTGTGGCGGATCGCGACGTTGACGCCATCGACGATGGCCTTGCCGCGGGCGGGCAGAACGGTGGTGATCTCGCCCTGACGGCCCTTGTCCTTGCCGGTCAGAACGACGACCTTGTCGCCCTTTTTCAGTTTCGCAGCCATGTCACAGCACCTCCGGGGCGAGCGAGATGATCTTCATGAAGTTCTTGGCGCGCAGTTCGCGCACGACCGGCCCGAAGATACGGGTGCCCACGGGCTCGCCCGCATTGTTGAGAATGACGGCGGCATTGCGGTCGAAGCGGATGGCGGTGCCGTCCTCGCGGCGCACTTCCTTGGCGGTGCGCACGACGACGGCCTTGCGCACGTCGCCCTTCTTGACGCGGCCGCGCGGAATCGCCTCTTTCACCGACACCACGATGATGTCGCCGACAGAGGCGTATTTCCGCTTGGATCCGCCCAGAACCTTGATGCACTGAACACGGCGTGCGCCGGAATTGTCAGCGACATCCAGATTGGTCTGCATCTGGATCATTTGGTTTCTCCCGACCTTTGGAGGGCGACGCGCGCCTCATCCCCAGGGTTTCGTTCAAACCGGGTGTGACGGCCCTTAGGAGGCGATCACCTCCCAGCGCTTGGTCTTGGATTTGGGGGCGCATTCCTGGATGCGCACCTGATCGCCCACGTTGAAGGCGTTCGCCTCGTCATGGGCGCGGTACTTCTTCGACTTGCGGATCGTCTTCTTCAGCACCGGATGCGTGAAGCGACGTTCGACCGAAACGGTGACGGTCTGTTCGTTCTGGTTGCTGGTGACGGTGCCGGTCAGGATGCGTTTGGGCATGAATCAGGCCTCCGTCGTCTTGGCCGCGGCGGCGGCCTTCTGGTTGAGCACGGTCTTGACGCGCGCCACGTCGCGGCGGACGTTGCGCATCTGCGCGGTATTGTCGAGCTGGTTCGTCGCCTGGCGGAAGCGCAGGTTGAACGCCTCCTTCTTGAGGCTGGCGAGGCGATCGCGCAGCTCGTCCGGCGTCTTGGAATGAAGTTCGGTGGCGTCCATCGCCGCGGATCCTTTCAACATCACCGGAAGGCCCCGAAACAGGGTCACCTCGAATCCGGTGGAGTGGGTGGTCCGGTGCGTCTAGGGGTGTTGTGGCCCGGACGCAACCGGAATCTCGACCGATGCGCACGATCCCTTGCCGCGCGGCGCCGCGTCGGTCATCGGTAGCGCAACCGGCGGGGGAATTGGCGTGGAATGCAGAGTATGCGGCGCAAGGATGCGTCCCTGGTTCGACGTGCCCGGCGACTGGCGCAAGCCCGACAGCGACCGCAGCTTCGCGATCTGGCGCTGCGATGCGGACGGTTATGCGGGGGTGGCCCCCCTGCCCCCGCCCGACGTGCTGGCCGATCATTACCGGATCGACGATTATCACACCCATGCCCCCGCCGGCGTGACGCGCCATCGCCGCACCACGTTGGGCTTTCGGGTTCTGGAGAAGCTGGCCTGGTTCGCCGATCGGGGCGTGACGGGGCTGGAGGACCTGGCGCGCGATTTGCCGCCGGGCGCGCGGGTGCTGGATATGGGCGCGGGGGCCGGCGATGCGATGCTGGCGCTGGCGGCGATGGGGCATGACGTAACGGGGGTGGAGCCGGACCCGAATGCCGCGTCGCGCCGCGCGGATTTTCCGCTGACCGTCCATGCGGGAACGGCCGAGGCCGTGCCCGATGCCGTGCCGCGCGGCGCGTTCGATCTGGTGCTGTGCAAGCATGTGCTGGAGCACACGACCGACCCTATCGCCGCGCTGGAACAGATGCGCGGATTGCTGCGGCAAGGCGGGCGCGCCGTGGTCGAGGTGCCGAATGCCGATTGTCTGGATTTTCGCATGGCGCCGCTGAACTGGCAGCATCTGGGGGTGCCGCGCCATCTGACGCTATGGACCGGTCGCAGCCTGCGCGCGGCGTTCGACAAGGCGGGATTCGGCGCGGTCAATCTGCGCTGGCGGCATTACCGGCGGCAGGTGGCGCAAAGCTGGGCCGCGTTCGGGCGGCCGATGATCGGGTTCTATCGCGACAGGGGCGCCTATCGCATGACGCCGAAGGAACGGACGGCGCTTTACTATCCGCTGCTGCTCGCGCTGACCGTCGCTGCGCCCGCGCGGTTCAAATACGACAGCATCTGCGCGATCGCGACCCGCCGGGATTGACCGGCGACGGAACGCGAAAGGGCGAGGCATCGTGCCCCGCCCTGCATTGATTCCGATGACCGGCTGTTCACCAGTCTTCGCGGATGACCGTTCGCGTCTTGATCGGCAGCTTCATCGCGGCGAGGCGCAGCGCCTCGCGGGCGGTGGCTTCGTTCACGCCGTCAAGCTCGAACATGATGCGTCCGGGCTTGACCTTGGCGGCCCAGAAATCGACCGATCCCTTGCCCTTGCCCATCCGCACCTCGGTCGGTTTGGACGAGACGGGGGTGTCGGGGAAGATCCGGATCCAGACGCGGCCCTGACGCTTCATGTGGCGCGTCATGGCGCGGCGCGCGGCCTCGATCTGGCGCGCGGTGATCCGCTCGGGCTCGACCGCCTTGAGGCCGAACGTGCCGAAGTTCAGATCCGACCCGCCCTTCGCCTCGCCGTGGATGCGGCCCTTGTGCATCTTGCGGAATTTGGTGCGCTTTGGTTGCAGCATCTTTTCTACTCCTTACCGGTCGCGGTCGCGGCGACCGCCGCCGGCGCCACGGGGCGCGGGGCCATCCTGCAATTCCTGCGCCTTGCGGTCGCGGGCGCCCGGATCGTGCTCGAGGATCTCGCCCTTGAAGATCCAGACCTGGATGCCGATGATGCCATAGGCGGTCTTGGCCTCGACGCGGGCGAAGTCGATATCGGCGCGCAACGTGTGCAGCGGCACACGCCCCTCGCGATACCATTCGGTGCGCGCGATCTCGGCACCGCCGAGACGGCCGGCCAGGTTCACGCGGATCCCCAAGGCCCCCATGCGCATGGCGTTCTGCACCGACCGCTTCATCGCGCGGCGGAAGCTGACCCGGCGCTCGAGCTGTTGCGCGATGCTTTCGCCGACGAGATAGGCGTCAAGCTCGGGCTTGCGGACCTCGACCACGTTGAGGTGCAGTTCCGACGCGGTCATCGCGGCCAGCTTGCGGCGCAGCGTCTCGATATCCGCGCCCTTCTTGCCGATGATGACGCCGGGACGGGCCGTGTGGATCGTGACGCGGCACTTGCGGTGCGGACGTTCGATGATCACGCGGCTGATGCCGGCCTGCTTGCATTCCTCGCGGATGAATTCGCGCATACGGATGTCTTCGAGCAGAAGATTGCCGTAATCCTTGGTGTCGGCATACCAGCGGCTGTCCCAGGTCCGGTTGACCTGAAGCCGCATTCCGACGGGGTTGACCTTGTTGCCCATCAGGCATTCTCCCCATTCATTTCGACCTGCCGGACCTTGATCGTCAGTTCCGAGAACGGCTTGACGATACGGCCGAACCGTCCGCGCGCCCGCGGGCGTCCACGCTTCATGGTCAGGTTCTTGCCGACCCAGGCCTCGGCGACGATCAGTTCGTCCACGTCGAGGTTGTGGTTGTTCTCGGCGTTGGCGATGGCGGACTGAAGACACTTGCGGACATCGGCGCTGATGCGCTTCTTGTCGAAGGTCAGTTCGTTCAGCGCACGCTCGACCTTCTTGCCGCGGATCAGTTGCGCCACAAGATTCAGCTTCTGCGGGCTGGTGCGCAGCATGCGGACCTTGGCCATCGCCTCGTTCTCGGGCAGGCGGCGGGGTTGCTTTTCCTTGCTCATTTGCGCTTCGCCTTCTTGTCGGCGGCATGGCCGGTATAGGTCCGGGTCGGCGAATACTCACCGAACTTCTGACCGATCATATCCTCGGACACGTTGACCGGGATGTGCTTCTTGCCGTTGTAGACGCCGAAGGTGAGGCCCACGAACTGGGGCAGGATGGTGGACCGGCGCGACCAGATCTTTATGACCTCGTTGCGGCCGCTCTCGCGGGATT
This sequence comes from Oceaniovalibus guishaninsula JLT2003, assembly GCF_000299575.1. Lineage (GTDB taxonomy): Bacteria > Pseudomonadota > Alphaproteobacteria > Rhodobacterales > Rhodobacteraceae > Palleronia > Palleronia guishaninsula. The sequence continues at coordinate 3,275 of NZ_AMGO01000054.1, read as the reverse complement.
TTTCGGCCTTCTTGAGGACGTAAGCGTCGACGAAGGGGCCTTTCCAGACGGACCGGCTCATATCAGCGGCCTTTCTTCTTGGCGTGACGCGAGCGGATGATCATCGCCTGGCTCGCCTTGTTCTTGTTGCGGGTGCGCGCGCCCTTGGTGGGCTTGCCCCACGGCGTGACCGGATGACGGCCGCCCGAGGTGCGGCCCTCGCCGCCGCCATGCGGGTGGTCGATCGGGTTCATCACGACGCCGCGGACCGAAGGCCGCTTGCCGTAATGGCGGTTGCGCCCCGCCTTGCCGATATTCTGGTTGCTGTTGTCGGGGTTCGAGACCGCCCCGACCGTCGCCATGCATTCCTGGCGCACCAGCCGCAATTCGCCCGAGCTGAGGCGGATCTGCGCATAGCCGCCGTCCCGGCCGACGAACTGGGCATAGGTGCCGGCGGCACGCGCGATCTGGCCGCCCTTGCCGGGCTTCAGCTCGATGTTGTGGACGATCGTGCCGATGGGCATGCCCTGGAACGGCATCGCGTTGCCGGGCTTGATGTCGACCTTGGACCCGCTGACGATCTTGTCGCCCACGGCCAGCCGCTGGGGCGCGAGGATATAGCGCTGCTCGCCGTCCTCGTACTGGATCAGCGCGATGAACGCGGTGCGGTTGGGATCGTATTCGATACGCGCGACGACCGCGGACATATCGTGCTTGGTCCGCCGGAAATCGACGATCCGGTAGAGACGCTTCGCCCCGCCGCCCTTGCGGCGCATCGTGATCCGTCCGGTGTTGTTTCGACCGCCATGCTTGGACAGACCCTCGGTGAGGGCCTTGACCGGACGGCCTTTCCACAGCTCCGAACGGTCGATCAGCACCAGCCCGCGCTGGCCCGGCGTCGTCGGCTTGTACGACTTGAGTGCCATGCTTTCTGTCTTCCGTCTGCTTGTGCGGGCCAGGTCGGCCCGGATGTGAAGGGCCCCGCAGGTCCCCGAAGAAAAAAGGACCGGCCCCGGAACGCGCCGGGGCCGGATCGGTGCGGCCTGATATTAGAGACCGGTGGTCACGTCAATCGTGTTGCCCTCTTCGAGCATGACATACGCCTTCTTCACGTTGCGGCGGGTGCCGAGATTGCCGCGGAAGCGCTTGGTCTTGCCCTTGGCGATGGAGGTGTTCACGGCCTTGACCTTGACGTTGAACAAAGCCTCGACCGCTTCCTTGATCTGCGGCTTGGCGGCATCCATCGCCACCTCGAAGACGACGGCGCCGTTTTCGGACGCCATGGTCGCCTTCTCGGTGATGATCGGCTTGCGGATCACGTCGTAATGTTCGGGTTTCGCGCTCATTTCAGCCTCGCTTCCAGAGCTTCGACGCCGGCCTTGGTGATGACCAGCGTGTCGCGCTTGAGGATGTCGTAGACGTTGGCGCCCATGCTGGGCAGAACGTCCAGACCTTCGATATTGGCCGCGGCCCGCGCGAAGTTCTCGTTCACCGCGGCACCGTCGATGATCAGCGCGCGCTTCCAGCCCATCTTGGCGATGCTTTTCGCCAGCGCGCCGGTCTTGGCTTCCGCCATGTCGATACTGTCGAGAACGACGAGATTGCCGGTCGCCGCCTTGGACGACAGCGCGTGCCTGAGCCCCAGCTTGCGGAACTTCTTGGTCAGGTCGTGGCCGTGGCTGCGCGGGGTCGGGCCCTTGTAGACACCGCCCTTGCGGAAGATCGGCGCGTTGCGGTCGCCGTGGCGTGCGCCGCCGGTGCCCTTCTGGCGATAGATCTTCTTGGTCGAATAGGACGTCTCGGAGCGGGTCTTGACCTTGTGCGTGCCCTGTTGCGCGTTGTTACGCTGCCAGCGCACCACGCGGTGCAGGATGTCGGCGCGCGGTTCCAGCCCGAAGATCTCGTCTCCGAGATCGACGGAACCGGCGTTGCCGCCGTCGAGGGTGATCACGTCGAGTTTCATTTGTCGTCTCCCTCGGTCGGCGTGGCGTCGGAATTGTCGGTGTCCGACTTCTCCTCGGCGATGTCGGCCTGCGCTTCCTTCAACGCGGCTTCCTCGGCTGCGGCCTGCTCGGCTGCCAGGCGCTCGGCCTCGGCGGCTTCGGCGGCGGCGGCTTCCTCGGCGGCGGCCCGTGCCAGACGTTCGGCCTCCTCGGCGGCGGATTTCAGCGCCGCGGGGTAGATCACGTTGTCGGGGACGGGCTTCTTGACCGCGTCCTTGATCGTGACCCAGCCGCCCTTGGAGCCGGGAACCGCGCCCTTGACCATGATCAGTCCCCGGTCGGCATCGGTCTTGACGACCTGAAGGTTCTGCGTGGTCACGCGGGCGGCGCCCATGTGTCCGGCCATCTTCTTGCCCTTGAACACCTTGCCCGGATCCTGGCACTGGCCGGTCGAGCCGTGCGACCGATGGCTGATCGACACGCCGTGCGACGCGCGCAGGCCGCCAAAATTGTGCCGCTTCATCGCCCCGGCAAAACCCTTGCCGATGGAGGTGCCGCTGACATCGACGAACTGGCCCTCGAAATAGTGGTTCGCGGTGATCTCCTCGCCGACGGCGATGAGGTTCTCGGGGGCGACGCGGAACTCGGCGATCTTGCGCTTGGGCGCCACGTTGGCCACCGCGAAATGGCCGCGCATGGCCTTCGAGGTGTTCTTGGCCTTGGCGGTGCCGGCACCGAGTTGCACGGCGGCATAGCCATGCGCCTCGGGGGTGCGCTGGGCGACCACCTGAAGCGTGTCGAGTTGCAGAACGGTGACCGGGATCTGGCGACCGTCCTCCTGGAAGATGCGGGTCATGCCCACCTTCTTCGCGATTACGCCGGAACGCAGCATCGGATCAGGCCCCCATCACTTTGATATCGACGGCGACGCCGGCCGCAAGATCGAGCTTCATCAGCGCATCGACGGTCTGCGGGGTCGGGTCGACGATATCCAGCATGCGCTTGTGCGTGCGGATCTCGAACTGGTCGCGCGACTTCTTGTCCACATGCGGCCCGCGCAGGACGGTGAACTTCTCGATCTTGTTGGGCAGCGGGATCGGTCCGCGCACCGATGCGCCGGTCCGCTTGGCGGTCGAGACGATTTCCTGCGTGCTGCTGTCGAGCACGCGGTAATCGAACGCCTTCAGGCGGATGCGAATGTTCTGGCTACCTGCCATGGTCGTATCCCTTCCAGGGGTATCGGTCGAGAGGTGGGGAGGAAACCGTTTCCGCCCCACATCGGACCGTCTTCATCGTTTCGCAGGCCGCCCCCGAAGGGGCGCGTCCGCTCAGGCGAGGATCTTGCTGACGACG
>NZ_AMGO01000053.1 GCF_000299575.1 Oceaniovalibus guishaninsula JLT2003 | reverse complement strand
TCGACGAAGAAGCCGCCGCGCATGTGCGCTGGATTTTCTCCAGGTTCCTCGAAATCGGCTCGGGGACGGAACTGGCGCGCGAGGTGGCAAAGCGCGGCATCCGCACGCCCCGCGGCAACCGGATCGACAAGAAGTACCTCTACCGGATGCTGAACAACCGCGCCTACATCGGCGAGGCGGTGCACAAGGGCGAGAGCTATCCCGGAGAGCATGACGCGATCATCGATCGCGAAACGTGGGACCGTGTCCATGCTATCCTGCAGGAAAGTCCCCGCAAGCGGGCGATGCGGACCCGAGCCGAGACGCCGGCGCTCCTGAAAGGGCTGCTGTTCGGGCCGGATGGCGCGGCCTTCTCGCCGACGCATACCCGAAAGGGCGACAGGCTCTACCGCTACTATGTCAGCCAGACGGTGCTGAAGCATGGCGCGGGAGCCTGTCCGGTCGGCCGCGTGCCCGCCGGCGAGATCGAGGCGGCCGTCATCGACCAACTCCGCACCGTGTTTCGCCAGCCGGAGATCGTCGCGGGCACGCGGAAGGCGGCGCGCGCCCACGCCGACGACATAACCGAATCCGACGCCCGCGCGGCCCTGCAGCAGTTCGATCCACTGTGGGACGAACTGTTCCCCGCCGAGCAGGCACGGATCGTCGCGCTGCTGGTCGAGTGCGTGGACATCGGCGTTGATGGCTTGAACATCCGGCTACGCGTGGACGGCCTTAGTGACCTCACGCGCGAGATGCTCGCCGGCGATATCGAGGCCGCAGCATGACACGCGGGGCTGCCATCCCCGACACCGTAACACTCCACGTCCCGTTCCGCGTCGTGAAGCGCGGTGGGCGCAAAGAGATGCAGATGCCGGACGGTGCTGCTCAGCCGCGCCGGACAGATAGCGCCCTCGTCAAGGCGCTGGCCCGCGCGTTCCGATGGAAGCACATGCTGGAGTCGGGCGAGTTCGCTACCATCGCCGAACTGGCCGAGCGCGAGGGCATCGCATCCTCCTATATGACGCGCGTCCTGCGCCTGACGCTACTCGCGCCCGAGATCGTGGAGGCAATCCTGGACGGGAAGCAGGGGCCGGAGGTGACGCTGGTGCACGTGCTGGAGCCGTTTCCAACCGGATGGGAAGCGCAAAAACTCGATCTCTCCTAGCGTCCTCGTGGCGCCAAGCGCTGCGCCCAAGCTACGCGGGGCTGGTCATTGAAATGCCGGATTGCGCGCCTGAGATATCCCCTGGCATGCGCCAGACTTAGCCTATCTGGTGTCCCCAAGTTGTACTCGATCCACATCATGTGACGTCCTTGCTTCATTTTCTTGCAGGAGCGGATGCATGCGTGTAGGCTCAGAGCAAGAAACGAGCAGGCGTAACCACATGAAGTTCATAGATTTATTCGCCGGGCTGGGTGGGTTCCACCAGGCGCTAGTCCAACGTGGAGGAGAGTGCGTCTTTGCTTCCGAGCTAAATGAGCACCTCGCAGGGTTGTACGAAAAGAATTTCGGGATTCGCCCTGCTGGCGACATTAGGTCGGTCGACCTGAGCGCCATCCCTGAGCACGATCTCCTTTGCGCGGGCTTCCCCTGCCAGCCATTCTCCAAGGCGGGTGACCAAAAGGGCCTTGAATGCCCGCAATGGGGCAACCTCTTCGACTATGTCGTCGCAATTCTGAAGCTTAAACAGCCGCGCTTTTTCATTATCGAGAATGTCCCGAATCTGATCCGCCACAATCGCGGGAAGACGTGGTCCATCATTTGCGATCAACTCAAGGCAGCAGGTTATGCAATCAGTTTCGAGCGCCTGTCGCCGCACATGTTTGGCATACCGCAGAAGCGCGAGCGGGCCTTTATCGTCGGTGATCGTCATGGGCTGAGCAATTTTGCTTGGCCGATCCCCGACGATATTCCGCAGACGTCGATCCGTTCTGTCCTCGACGACGATCCGCCTGAAGCTCAGGGATTGAACGGCGATCATCTGCGATATCTTGAGACATGGCAGGAGTTTGTCGCGGCGTTTCCAAAAGATCAGCACCTACCATCCTTTCCAATTTGGGCAATGGAGTTCGGTGCAGATTATCCGCTCGATGGCCTCACCCCCCATGCGCGCGGCTACAGACGACTTGGCAAGTTCAAGGGCGCGTTCGGTATGCCTTTGGCGGGATTATCGCCGCAGCAGGCCGAAGCGGCATTGCCATCCTATGCGCGCACCACGCTGGATCATTTTCCCGCGTGGAAGATCGACTTCATTGCAAAAAACCGAGCTTTTTATGCCG
>NZ_AMGO01000052.1 GCF_000299575.1 Oceaniovalibus guishaninsula JLT2003 | reverse complement strand
CATGTCCTCGATTTCCTGGGCGGTGATGGCCATGCGCGGATCCTCCTTGGGGTCAATCTAGGTCGGGCACCGGGGCGTCGCAAGCCGCGCGGTCAGGCAAGCGCGTCGGCAAAGGCGGATGCGTGAAGTGCGCGCAGATCGTCCAGCGGCGCCGCGGACCGGCCCAGCGCGATGCGATCCCCGCCGAACCGGCCGACCGTCCGCAGGGGCACGCCGGCTTGTCCTGCCGCAACCATCAATGCTTCAGCAGCATCGAAGGGCGCGGCCAGCAGATAGCGGCCCTGATCCTCGCCGAACAGGCTGGCCGTCTTGCGCTTGGCGTCGATGGTCACGCCGATACCGCCCGCGACCGCCATTTCGAACGCGGCCAGTGCCAGACCGCCATCGGACAGATCCGTCGCGGCACTGAGCAGGGTGCGATTCGCCAGAACGAAAGCGCCGTGGCGGCGCTCGGCGTCAAGATCGACGGACGGCGGCGGTCCGTCCTCGCGCCCGAAGGCGCAGGCCAGCAGGGCGGATTGCCCAAGATGGCCGCGCGTGCGCCCGAGCACAAGCGCCAGATCGCCGTCGCGCGGTGCGGCACCGATCATGTCCTCCAGCCGGTCGATCAGCCCGACCGCGCCGATGGTGGGGGTTGGCAGGATGGGCTGGCCGTCCGTTTCGTTGTAAAGCGACACGTTGCCCGACACGATGGGCATGTCGAGCGCGGCGCAGGCCGCGCCGATGCCGCGGATCGCGCCGACGATCTGACCCATGATGCGGGGCTTTTCGGGATTGCCGAAGTTGAGGTTGTCGGTCGCTGCCAGCGGGCGCGCCCCGCAGGCGACCAGATTGCGGAAGGCTTCGGCGACCGCCTGCTTGCCGCCCTCCTCGGGGTCGGCGGCGACGTAGCGCGGCGTCACGTCGCTGGTGAAGGCCAGCAGCCGGTCGGTGCCATGAACGCGGATCACCCCGGCGCCCTGTCCGGGCGTGCGCACCGTGTCGGCCATGACCTGCGTGTCGTATTGCCGCCAGACCCAGTGCTTGCTGGCGTAATGCGGCTGTCCAATCAAAGCGCGCAGCCCGTCGATGGCGTCGATCACGGGCGCGTCGGTCAGCGGCGGCAAAGGCGGCGTGGCTTCCCAGGGGCGGTCGTATTCCGGGGCGGATCCCGACAGGGTGCGAAGCGGCAGGTCGGCCATCGTGCGGCCTTCATGCACGACGACGAACCGGTCTTCGGCGATGGTTTCGCCGACGATGGCGAAGTCCAGATCCCACTTGTCGAAGATCGCGCGCGCCTGCGATTCCTTCTCGGGATGCAGGACCATCAGCATGCGTTCCTGACTTTCGGACAACATCATCTCGTAGGCGGTCATGCCCTCCTCGCGCACCGGCACCGCATCGAGGTTGAGCCTGATGCCGAGGCCGCCCTTGTCGCCCATCTCGACCGCCGAACAGGTCAGGCCGGCTGCGCCCATGTCCTGGATCGAGATCACCGCGCCGCTCTGCATCAGTTCCAGACACGCCTCCATCAGCCGCTTTTCGTTGAAGGGGTCGCCGACCTGAACGGTGGGGCGCTTTTCCTCGATGGTGTCGTCGAATTCGGCACTGGCCATCGTCGCGCCGCCGACACCGTCGCGGCCCGTGCGCGCGCCAAGATAGACGACCGGCATGCCGACGCCCGACGCCGCCGAATAGAAGATCGCGTCCGCCCGCGCCAATCCCGCCGCGAACGCGTTGACCAGACAATTGCCGTTATAGCTGGGATGGAACCGAACCTCGCCGCCGACGCAGGGGACACCGAACGCGTTGGCATAGCCGCCGATCCCCGCCACGACCCCGTGGACCAGCGACCGTGTGCGCGGATGTTCGGGCTGACCGAAGCTGAGCGCATTCATCGCCGCGACGGGTCGCGCGCCCATCGTGAAGACATCGCGCAGGATGCCGCCCATGCCGGTCGCGGCGCCCTGATAGGGTTCGATGTAGGACGGGTGGTTGTGGCTCTCCATCTTGAAGACCAGCGCCAGGCCGTCGCCGATATCGACGACACCCGCATTTTCGCCCGGACCGCAGATCACCTGTGGCCCGGTCGTCGGCAGGGTGCGCAGCCACTTCTTCGAGGATTTGTAGGAACAATGTTCGTTCCACATTGCCGAAAAGATGCCGAGTTCCGTAAAGCTGGGCGTGCGACCGACGATCCGAAGGATCCGGTCGTATTCGTCCGGCGACAGGCCGTGCGCGGCGACGAGTTCGGGGGTGATGACGGGTTCGGTCATATGCGCCTGATACGCCGACCGTTCGCCGGGCGAAAGGGCGCGAAGAACGGCAACCCGGTCTTCCCCCGGTTGTGCGGTCACGGACGAAAAAAGGCCGGGCTAAAAGCCCGGCCAGTCCAACAGGGAGGTAAAGACGGCGAAAAACGCTTTCGCAGCCTTCCTCACCCAACTAGATCGCCACCGCCGATGCGGCAAGGCCATTTGCTTAACGCCAGCGCAGTTCCGCCATGCGTGTGGCGCAAGTCAGGCAGTCAGACCTTCAGACGGGCCCGGCGCGAGGCGTGCAGGGCCAGTTCGTCCAGCACGAAATCGCGGAACGCCTTGATCCGCTTGGACGAACGCAGTTCCTCGGGATAGGCGAGGTAGACCGGGATCGCCGCGGACTGCAATTCCGGCAATACCCGCACCATTTCGGGAAAGTCGGCGATGACGTAATCCGGCAGCACACCGATGCCCAGTCCGCTGAGAACACCCTGAAGAACGCCAAAATAGTTGTTCACCGTCAGGGTCGAACCGACGTTGACGGCCATCAGCGTATGGATCAGCGTTTCGCCCGCCGCCACCTGCGTGGATCTGGTATTCTGCGAAACGAGCCGATGGTCGCGCATGTCTTCGAGACGCTTCGGCGTGCCCCTCGCCGCCAGATAGGACGGCATCGCATAGAGCCGCATGTGGACCATGTTCAGCTTCTTGCGAATCAGGTCCGCCTGCGAGGGTTCGCGCATGCGGATCGCGACGTCCGCCTCGCGCATCGGCAGATCGAGGACACGCTCTTCAAGCATCAGGTCGATCCGCAGATCCGGGAACTTTTCATAAAGTCGCGGCAATCGGGGCACCAGCCAGAGTGTGCCGAAACCGATGGTCGTCGTCACGCGCAATTCCCCGAACACTTCCTCGCGGCTGTCGCGGATGCGCGCGGCCGCGGCATCCAGCCGCCGCGACATGGCGCGCGTCGCGTCGTGCAGCAATTCGCCCTGTTCGGTCAGGATCAGGCCGCGGGCGTGGCGATGGAACAGAACGGTGTCGAGCATTTCCTCCAGCGCACGGATCTGCCGGCTGACCGCCGATTGCGACAGATGCAGCGTGTCGCCGGCCGCGGTCAGGCTGCCCGCATCGGCGACCGCGTGGAAGATTCTCAGCTTGTCCCAGTCCATCGGACCCCGCAGAGTTGTGGCGATGACGCGAGGACGGCCATCTTGCATGATGCGTCACCGGGCAAGGCCTGATCCCGGATAGTCGCGAATGTGATTTGGTAGGTCAGCCGCCTTGACCTATACTTTAGCATGTTTCGCGCCGCCAGGGAGGGTGGAAATGGCACTGCATGATGTAAGCCTGTCGGACCGATACGACCTCGGAAAATCGCCTGTGCTGCTGAACGGCACGCAGGCGCTGGTTCGTCTGATGCTGATGCAGAAGCATCGCGACCGTGCCGCCGGGCTGAATACCGCCGGTTATGTCACGGGCTATCGCGGCTCGCCTCTGGGCGGCGTCGACCTGAACATGCAGAAGGCGGCCAAGCTTCTGTCCGCGAACGACATTCTGTTTCAACCCGGCCTGAACGAGGATCTGGCCGCGACCGCGATCTGGGGCGCGCAGCAGGCCGAGATGCGCAACGAGGGGCGTTTCGACGGCGTCTTTTCGCTGTGGTATGGCAAGGGGCCGGGGGTCGACAGGTCGGGCGATGTGATGCGCCACGCGAACATGGCCGGCACGTCGCGGCATGGCGGCGCGATCATGGCGATGGGGGACGATCATACCGGCGAATCGTCCACGACCTGCCATCAGTCCGACTGGGCGATGGTCGATGTCTATATGCCGGTCCTTTCGCCGGCGGGTGTGCAGGAAATCCTCGATTACGGATTGTACGGCTTCGCGATGAGTCGCTTCGCCGGTGTCTGGGCCGGGCTGAAGCTGATGAAGGACACGGTCGAGGTGACATCGGTGGTGGATGGCCGTCCCGACCGTATGTCCTTTGTGACCCCCGCCGACTTCAAGATGCCGGAAGGCGGACTGAACATCCGGGCCGGCGATCACTGGATCGCGCAGGAAGCGCGGATGATCGACTACAAGCGTTTCGCGGCCGAGGCGTTCAGCCGTGCCAATGGCATGGACCGCCGCGTCTGGGGCAAGCCGGGCGCGAAGATCGGGTTCTGCGCGGCGGGCAAGAATTGGCTCGATCTGGTTCACGCGCTGGGCCTTCTGGGGATCGACGCGGACGAGGCCGAGCGGCTGGGCATCACGACCTATAAGATCGGGCAGACCTTTCCGCTGGACATGCAGGGGTTCCACGAATGGGCCGAAGGGCTCAGCCTGATCGTGGTGGTCGAGGAAAAGCGCAAGCTGATCGAGGTGCAGGTCAAGGAGGCGATCTTCGATGACCGGCGCGGGCGGCGGGTCTATGGCTGGCATCGCGGCGACACCTGGCATAACGGCCGCCGGGTAGAGCTTTTCCCGACGCGCATGGCGCTCGACCCGATCATGATCGCCGAGAAGCTGGGCGGTATCCTGATCGAGGAGGGGCGCGAGACCGAGGCGCTGAAGGCCGCGCTGTCGCGGCTGGCCGAGGCGCGGAGGGCCGACAACCAGCCCGAGATCGCGGCCCGTACCCCCTATTTCTGCTCGGGCTGTCCGCACAACACGTCGACCCGTCTGCCCGAAGGCAGCCGAGCGGGTGCCGGGATCGGCTGTCACATCATGACGCTGTGGATGGACCGCGAAACCAGCGGCTATACCCATATGGGGGCCGAGGGCGCGAACTGGATCGGCGAAGCGCCGTTCTCGAAGACCCGGCACGTTTTTCAGAATCTCGGCGACGGCACCTATAACCATTCGGGCCTGCTGGCGATCCGGGCCGCCCTGGCCGCCGGCACGAACATCACCTACAAGATCCTTTACAACGACGCCGTGGCGATGACCGGCGGGCAGACGAACGAAGGCGGGCTCGGCCCCGACCGGATCGTGCGCGAGTTGCAGGCGATGGGCGTCAGGGAGATCGCCGTCGTCTACGACCCGAAAGAGGAACCGGCACGCGCCGCTTTCCCCGGCGGCATCACCTGGCACGAGCGGGACGAACTGGACAAAGTCCAGCGGCACATGCGCGAGGTCGAGGGCGTCAGCGCCATCGTCTTCATCCAGACCTGCGCCGCCGAGAAGCGCCGGCGGCGCAAGAAGGGGCAGTTTCCCGACCCGGACAGGCGCGTCTTCATCAATACCGATGTCTGCGAAGGTTGTGGCGATTGCGGGGTGCAGTCGAACTGCGTCAGCATCGTGCCCGTCGAGACCGAGTTGGGGCGCAAGCGCGCCATCGACCAGTCGTCGTGCAACAAGGACTATAGCTGTCTCAAGGGGTTCTGCCCCAGCTTTGTCACGGTCGAAGGGGCAAGCCTTCGCAAGGACGCGACGGCGGATGTCGAAATCGGCGATCTGCCGATGCCCGACCTGCCGTCGATCGCCGGCACGTTCAACATCGTCATCACGGGCGTCGGAGGCACCGGCGTCGTGACTGTCGGCGCGTTGCTGGCGATGGCGGCCCATATGGACGGCAAGGGCGCCGGCATGATGGAGATGGCGGGCCTCGCCCAGAAGGGCGGTGCGGTGCATATCCACTGCCGCATCGGCGAGACGCCCGAGGCGATTAGTGCGATCCGGGTGGCCACAGGGGAATGCGATACGCTGATCGGCGGCGATCTGGTCGTCAGCGCGGGGGCCAAGACGCTGGGCCTGATGGCGCAGGGACGGACCGGCGGTGTCGTCAACAGCCACGAAATCGTGACCGGCGACTTCACCCGCAACACCGAGTTTCGCATTCCGACGGAAGACCTGTCGCTGGCTCTGCAACGTCGGTTGGGCGACCGCCTGCAATTGCTGGATGCGTCCGAACTGGCGCGGGTGCTGATGGGCGACACGATCTATTCCAACATGATCGTCTTCGGTGCCGCGTTCCAGCGGGGGCTGATCCCCGTCACGCACGAGGCGATCACCGCCGCGATCAGGCTTAACGGCGCGGCGGTCGAGCGGAACCTGCGCGCGTTCGAGCTGGGACGCTGGGCCGCGATGAAGCCCGAGGAAGCCGGGAAGGTTCTGGCCCCCTCCGTCGTCGCCCTGCCGCGCAAGCCGGAGGACAGGATCGCGTTCCGCGAAGCGCATCTTGTCGCCTACCAGGGCCGCAAGCTGGCGCAGCGGTATCGACGGATGCTGGACGGAATCGACGATGGCGAGATCCGCATGGCGGTGGCCGAAGGGTATCACAAGCTGCTGACTTATAAGGACGAATATGAAGTCGCGCGTCTGCATCTCGATACCCGCGCGCGGGCCGAGGCCGCGTTTTCGGGGGATTTGAAGCTCAGCTATCACCTGGCGCCGCCCGTCATGGGCGGAAGCGGACCTGACGGGCGGCCGCGCAAGAAAGCGTTCGGCCAGTGGATCGAGCGTATGTGGCCGGTGCTGGCGCGGATGAAGGGCCTGCGCGGCACGCCGCTCGATCCGTTCGGGCGCACCGCCGAACGACGCATGGAACGCGCGCTGATCCGGCAATACGAGGCGGACATGGCCGAGGTCCTTCCGCTGGTCACGCCGCAGACGAAAGAGCCGATCGTGGCCCTTGCCCGATTGCCGCTGGACATCAGGGGGTTCGGTCCGGTGAAGGAAGCCAATACAAAACGGGCGGCCAAGCGGCGCGAAGAACTGCTGGCGGTGATCCGCGCGGGCGGAAACGACCTGGCCCGCGCGGCCGAGTGATGGACATGCGCGCCGTCCGGGACTAAGCGCAAGTCGCAACACCGGACGGAGCGGCGGGATGGCGGTAGGTATCTTCGACAGCGGCCTTGGCGGCCTGACCGTCCTTTCGGCACTGGAAAAGCGGCTGCCGGACGTGCCCTTCGTCTATCTCGGCGACAGCGCGCACGCACCTTACGGGGTGCGCGACGCCGACGACATCTATGACCTGACGACCTCGGCGGTTCAGCGTCTGTTCGATGCGGGCTGCGATCTGGTCGTTCTGGCCTGCAATACGGCCAGCGCCGCCGCTTTGCGACGCATGCAGGAAGGGTGGGTGCCGCAGGGCAAGCGTGTGCTGGGCGTTTTCGTCCCATTGATCGAAGCGCTGACCGAACGGCAATGGGGCGACAATTCGCCACCGCGCGAGGTGCGGATCCAGAATGTCGCGCTGTTCGCGACCCCGGCCACCGTGCGCAGCCGGGCGTTTCAGCGCGAACTGGCCTTCCGCGCCATCGGCGTGGATGTCGAGGCGCAGGCCTGCGGCGGCGTGGTTGACGCGATCGAGGAAGGCGACATGGTGCTTGCCGAGGCGCTGGTCAGAAGCCATGTCGACGCGCTTTTCCGCAAGATGCCACATCCGCAGGCCGCCGTGCTGGGCTGCACGCATTTCCCTCTGGTCGAGGACGTTTTTCGCGAAGCGCTGGGGCCGAATGTCGAGGTCTACAGCCAGCCCGATCTGGTCGCGGCCGCGCTGGCCGATTATCTGTCGCGGCATCCGGGCATCAGCGGCGGCGGCACCCGCGCCTGGCTGACCACCGGCGATCCGCGCCGGGTATCGGACCGCGCCACGCAGTTCCTGCGTCGGCCCGTGACGTTCGAGAGGGCTTGATCCGCCTTGCGGTCCCCGATCGCGCGCTTACCTAGGCTTGGCAGGAGGATGTCATGGCTGCCGGAATGAAGGGTCTGAAGAAACGCCGCCGCGTTCAGGTCATCGTCGTGATGGCGGTCGCCCTTGCCGTATCGACGACGCTGGTCGGCATCGCCATGAAGGACGGCATCAACTTCTTCCGTTCGCCGGCCCAGGTCGCCGAAGCACCGCCTTCCCCCGCCGAGACGTTCCGCATCGGCGGTCTGGTCGAGGAGGGGACGCTGGCCCGCGGTCAGGGCGAGACGATTCGCTTCAACGTGACGGACGGCGCGGCCTCGATCCCCGTGACCTATACCGGCGTGCTTCCCGACCTTTTCGGCGAGGGCGAGGGCATGGTCGGCACCGGGCGTTATATCGACGGCACCTTCGAGGCCACTGAAATCCTTGCCAAACACGACGAGACCTATATGCCGGCAGAGGTGATCGACGCGCTGAAAGAGCAGGGTGTCTATCAGCCACCGGACGCTGCATTGGCCACCAATTAACCAATCGTAACCATCTTCCGCCCTCATCGCGATTACGTCCGGGGGGATATGAGGATGCTGAACGTCACGCAGATTGCGGCCGAGATCGTCGCCCGCGAAGGGGGGTGGGTGAACGACCCCGACGATCCGGGCGGCGCGACGAATTACGGCGTCACCATCGGCACGCTGCGCCAGCTGGGTGTCGATCTGGACGGGGACGGCGACACCGATCTTCACGATCTGCGGCGGCTGAGGCCGGATCAGGCACGCGACATTTTCCTTCAGCATTACTATCGCGGACCGCGGATCGACGAGTTGCCCGGAACCCTGCAACCCAGCGTGTTCGACATGTTCGTGAATGCGGGCACGAATGCCGTGACGATCCTGCAACGTCTGCTGGGCGAGATGGGTCAGCGGGTCGCGATCGACGGACGGATCGGCCCGCAGACCATCGCCGCGGCCGCGCTGGCCCATGCCGCCGCTCCGCGTCACCTGGCCGATGCCTACGGGATTGCCCGGCGCAACTACTACTACCGCCTCGGCGATGCGCGGCAGCCCTTGCGCAAGTTCGCAAGACGGCGCGACGGCGGCAAGGGCGGCTGGATCGTCCGCGCCGAGCAGTTCATCAGCCCCCGCTATCACCTGACCGCGGCCGAGCATCGCGCACGGGTGGCGTCATGGGTCTGACCGGCGGGCTGATGGGGGCGGTGTTCGGCAATGGCGGCGCGATCCTGCGCGAGACGGCCGAAGTCTTTCGCGAAAACGCCGAGAACGCGGCCGAACGTCAGGCAAATGCCGGCGCCGCCGCGCTGGCGCAATACGCGGCCGAGTTCGAGCGTCACGAAAGGCGCGGGCGGTTCGACCTGTTCATGGACGGCGTCAACCGCCTGCCGCGCCCGGCCCTGGCCCTGGGAACGCTGGGGCTGTTCGTGGCGGCGATGGTCGATCCCGTATGGTTCGGATCGCGGATGAGCGGCCTTGCGCTGGTGCCCGAACCGCTGTGGTGGCTGCTGGGCGCGGTGGTGTCGTTCTATTTCGGGGCGCGGCATCAGTTGAAAGGGCAGGAGTTCCAGCGTTCCATCGCGCAGACCATCGCCCGCGCGCCCGTCGTCGCTCGCGAGATCGACGCCGTCATGCCCGACCGCCGTGTTCCGTCCGACAAGAAACCATCCGACAATGCGGCGCTGGACGAGTGGAGAGCCGAGCTTGGCCGTTGACATGCTGCTGGGCGTGGTCGCCGATCATGGGCCTTGGGTGATGCTGGTTTTCTACCTGCTCTGGCGGGACGCGCAGAAGGATCACGCGACCCGCGAGGCGCTGAACAAGAACACCGCCGTCCTGATCGAGATGACGACCCTTCTGCGCGAACGGGTTCCGTCGGGGTATTACGGCAGATGAGCGTCTGGATACGCCTGCGCCGCTGGGTGCTGGGGCGCGGTTTATGGGCCGATGCAGAACGAAACAGCAGGGCGGCCGACCGGCTGGACGCCGCTTTGAAAGAGGTTTTCCGCAGATGAGACTACCCTTGGCGATCGCGGCCGCGATGGCGTCGATCCTTCTTCTGGGCGATGCCGTGATGGGATACGGCGCGACCTATTCCGTGGCTTTCGGGGCGTTCAGCATGATGGCGCTGGCCATCGGGGCGACGTTCTTCTGGCTATGGCGGGCGCGATCGACGCCGCTGGCGCTGGGAATGGCGTTCAGCTGGGCGGGATCGGCCTGCGTGATGGGCTGGTGGTGGATCTATACGCTGACGGGCGAACCGCCGGCGATGCGGACCAACACGCTTCTGTTCGTCTTCCTCGCCCTGTCGCTGACCGGCGCGCTGATGCATTTCGCGGTGATCCGCCGGTCGCTGGGTTGGGACGGCGCGATCTGGCTGGTCCCGTTGGGGGCGCTTGCGGCTTCGGCGGCATTGGTGCTGGCCGCCTGAACGCACAACGCCGTGTGACGGGCCGGGGACGATTGGCCCGGCCCGAAAGATGCTCTAGTTAGAGGGCATGATTACCGAATTCGGCCATTTCGCCCTGATCCTCGCCCTTGTCATGGCACTGGCGCAGACGGTGTTGCCGCTGGTCGGCGCGCAGAAGGGTTGGGGCAACTGGATGGCCGCCGCCGAACCCGCCGCGACCGCGCAATTGGTCTTTCTGGTTTTCGCGTTTGCCGCCCTGACCTGGGGTTTCGTCGCCTCGGACTTCTCGCTGCGGCTGGTGACGCTGAACAGTCACACCGACAAGCCGCTGCTTTACAAGATCACGGGCGTCTGGGGGAATCACGAAGGATCGCTGCTGCTGTGGTGCGTGATCCTGGCGCTCTATGCCGCGATGGCGGCGTGGTTCGGCGGCAACCTGACACCGTCGCTGAGGGCGCGCGTGCTGGGCGTGCAGGGCGCTGTCAGCGTGGCGTTCCTGTCGTTCCTGATCTTCACCTCCAACCCGTTCCTGCGTCTCGCATCGCCGCCGCTGAACGGCGAGGATCTCAATCCGCTGTTGCAGGATCCCGGTCTCGCCTTCCATCCGCCGTTCCTCTATCTCGGCTATGTCGGGCTGAGCATGTCGTTCAGCTTTGCCGTCGCCGCGCTGATCGAGGGGCGGGTGGATGCCGCATGGGGCCGTTGGGTGCGGCCCTGGACGCTGGCCGCGTGGCTGTTCCTGACCGTCGGCATCGCGCTGGGATCCTGGTGGGCCTATTACGAACTGGGCTGGGGCGGCTTCTGGTTCTGGGATCCGGTCGAGAATGCCAGCTTCATGCCGTGGCTGATCGCCGCCGCCCTTCTTCATTCGGCCATCGTCGTGGAAAAGCGCGAGGCGTTGAAGAACTGGACGATCCTTCTGGCGATCCTCGCCTTCGGGTTCAGCCTGATTGGTGCGTTCATCGTGCGGTCGGGCGTGCTGACCAGCGTGCATGCCTTTGCCAACGACCCCGAGCGGGGCGTGTATTTGCTGATCATCACCGGCGTGTTCATGGGCGGCGCGCTGACGCTTTATGCCGCGCGGGCGGGGTCCATGCAGGCCAAGGGCGTCTTCGGTCTGGCCAGCCGGGAAACCGCGCTGATCGCCAACAACGTCCTTCTGGCCGTCGCGGCGTTCGTCGTCTTCGTCGGGACCGTCTGGCCGCTGGTGGCCGAACTGGTCTGGGACCGCAAGCTCAGCGTCGGGCCGCCGTTCTTCAACGCGGCCTTCACCCCGTTCATGGTGGCGCTTGCCGCGATCCTGCCTATCGGCGCGATGATGCCTTGGAAGCGCGCGCGTATGGGGAGGGTGATGCAGCCGCTTTGGGGCGTGCTGGCTCTGTCGGTGGCGCTTGGCGGCTTCGTCTGGGTCGTGCAGACCGGCGGCGCGATGCTTGCGCCTGTCGCGGCGGTCCTTGCGTCGTGGCTGATCCTGGGGGCGCTGGCCGAACTCTGGACCCGCACACGGCGCGCCGACGGCATCGGCGGCCAGCTGCGGCGGCTGCGCAATCTTCCGCGCGCTGATTGGGGCAAGGCGGTCGCCCATGCCGGGTTCGGCGTCACGCTGTTCGGGATCGGCGCGATGACCGCCTGGACGGTCGAGGATATCCGCGTCGCCAAGATCGGCGAACCGTTCGAGGTGGCGGGTTATACCGTCGAACTTCGGGACGTGCGCCGCGCGGCCGGCCCCAACTATACCGCCACGCGCGCGGCAATCGCCATCGGCCGGGACGGGCGGCAGGTCGCGCTTTTGCATCCCGAAAAGCGCGTTTATCCGGTTGCGCGGATGCCGACGACCGAGGCCGCCATCGACGGCGGCATCACCCGCGACCTTTATGTCGTGATCGGGGATCCGCAGGACGGTGGCGGCTGGGCGGTGCGGACCTTCGTCAAGCCTTTCGCCAACTGGATCTGGGCAGGTGCCATTGTCATGGCCCTGGGCGGCGTTCTGTCGCTGTCGGACCGGCGGCACCGTGTCGCTGCCGGGGCCCGGTCCGCGCGTCGCACGACGGTGCCTGCGGAATGATCCGCGCCCTTCTTCTGATCCTCGTGCTGGCGACCCCGGCCTTCGCTGTCCAGCCGGACGAAGTGCTGGACGATCCGGCGCTGGAAACCCGCGCGCGCGAGCTTTCCAAGGGCCTGCGATGCCTCGTCTGCCGGAACGAAAGCATTGACGAAAGCAATGCCGACCTCGCCCGCGATCTGCGCCTGCTGGTGCGCGAGCGGCTTGTCGCGGGCGATACGGATGCCGAGGCGCTGGCCTTCATCACCGACCGTTACGGCGAATATGTCCTGCTCAGCCCGCCGGCGACCGGATCGACGCTGATCCTGTGGCTGGCGGGGCCGGCGATGCTGGTGGCGGCGGGCGGTCTGGCCGCCGTCTATCTGCGCCGCCGCGGCCGGACGGCCGACCGCGACGATCCGCTGGACCCGTCCGAGGAGGCCCGGCTGCGCGAGTTGCTGCGCGACTGACCCCGCGTTTCTGTTCCATTGCCCCGCGAAGCGGCTAGTCTGCGGCCGACCCTTCGGAGAGAGCATCATGGAATACCAGACCATCCGTCTGACCGATCTGGACGGTATCGCCCGCATCGCATTGAACAGGCCCGACGTGATGAACGCGCTCAGCACGCAGATGCGCGCCGAGATTACCCATGCCGTCAAGGACGCAAGCGCCCGGTCGCGCGTGATCGTCCTGACCGGCGAGGGGCGGGCGTTCTGTTCCGGCCAGGATCTGGGCGATGGCGGCAATGCTGCGAACATGGATCTGGAACGCGTGCTGCGCGACGAATACGAACCGATGCTGCGCGCGATCTACGATTGCCCGGTGCCGACGCTGGCGGCCGTCAACGGGGCCGCCGCCGGGGCCGGGGCGAATCTGGCACTTGCCTGCGATGTCGTCATCGCGTCAGAGGTGGCGGTCTTCCTGCAAGCCTTCACGCGCATCGGCCTGATCCCCGATGCGGGCGGAACCTATTGGCTGCCGCGTCAGGTCGGATTCGCGCGGGCCATGGGGGCCGCCCTGTTCGCAGAACCTGTCAGCGCGCGTCAGGCGGCCGAATGGGGCATGATCTGGGAAGCGATCCCCGAGGCCGAGTTCGACGCGCATTGGCAGGCCCGCGCGCGGAAACTGGCCGACGGGCCGACGCTGGCCTATCGACACGTCAAGACGGCGCTGCGGCAAAGCTATGGCAACGACCTCGAAACGCAATTGCAGCTCGAGGCGCGGTTGCAGGGCGATGCGGGACAAAGCCGGGACTTCAAGGAAGGGGTCATGGCCTTCCTTCAGAAGCGTCCGGCGGAATACGAAGGCCGGTAGTCGCGTTGCCGGACGGATGAAGGCCCGCCTGGAAGGGCGGACCTTGCATCGTTCTCAGCGGTTTTCGACGTCCACGTAATCGCGGTAGGTCGCGCCGCAATAAAGCTGCCGGGGGCGACCGATCTTGAGCTGCGGGTCGCTGATCTGTTCCTTCCACTGGCTGATCCAGCCGACCGTTCGCGCCACGGCGAAGATCGGCGTGAACATCGCGGTCGGAAAGCCCATCGCATCGAGGATGATGCCCGAATAGAAGTCCACGTTCGGATAAAGCTTCTTTTCGGCAAAATAGGGGTCTTCCAGCGCCAGTCTTTCCAGCTCCTTGGCGACCTGAAGCGTCGGGTTGTCCTCAATCCCCAGCAGATCCAGAACCTCGTCGGCGCTTTCCTTCATTACCTTCGCGCGCGGATCGAAGTTCTTGTAGACGCGGTGCCCGAACCCCATCAGCCGGAACGGATCGTCCTTGTCCTTGGCGCGCGCGATGTATTCGGGGATGCGATCCACGGTGCCGATCTCGCGCAGCATCTCCAGCGCGGCCTGGTTCGCCCCGCCATGCGCCGGACCCCAGAGGCACGCGATGCCAGCCGCGATGCAGGCGAACGGATTGGCGCCCGACGAGGAGGCCAGCCGCACGGTCGAGGTGCTGGCATTCTGTTCGTGATCCGCATGCAGCGTGAAGATGCGGTCCATCGCGCGGCTGAGGACGGGGTTGACAACATATTCCTCGGCCGGAACCGAAAAGCACATCCGCAAGAAGTTCGACGCGTAGTCCAGATCGTTGCGCGGATACACGAACGGCTGGCCGACGTGATACTTGTAGGCCATCGCCGCGATGGTCGGCATCTTGGCGACGAGACGGATGCTGGCGACCTCGCGCTGCCACGGATCGGCGATGTCGGTGCTGTCGTGATAGAACGCGCTCATCGCGCCGACGACACCGACCATGATCGCCATGGGATGCGCGTCGCGGCGGAACCCGCGGAAGAAGTTGTGCATCTGTTCGTGCAGCATCGTGTGCTGCGTGACCCGATTCTCGAAATCCTCGAGCTGCGCGGCTTGCGGCAATTCGCCGTAAAGCAGCAGATAGCACACCTCCAGAAAGTGCGACTGAGACGCTAGCTGGTCGATGGGATAGCCGCGGTGCAGCAACTCGCCCTTGTCCCCGTCGATATAGGTGATCGTGCTGTCGCAGGCCGCGGTCGAGGTGAAGCCCGGATCGTAGGTGAAGACGCCGGCCTGACCGTAAAGCTTGCGGATGTCGATCACCTCGGGGCCTGCGGTGGGCGTGAGGATCGGCATGTCATAATCCGTGCCGCCGATGGTCAGCCTGGCTGTCTTCTTGTCATCCGCCATGTGAATATCCCCTTGTTTTCAAAGGCAGGCTGCATCGCCCACCTGCCTGGCATCACTTCTGAACGGGGTCGGCCCGGCATGTCCCGGCCGCCATCCGCAGCCGCGCCAGGGTTTCGTCGCGACCCAGCACGATCATCATGTCGAAGACGCTGGGCGTGGCCATCCGCCCGACCAGAGCGGCCCGCAGGGGGGCGGCAATCTGGCCCAGTCCCAGATCGCGCTTTTCGGCCTGCCGCGCGATCTCAGCCTCCAGTTCGTCCCGCGTCCAGCTAGCATTTTGCAGGTGCGGCGTCAATTCGTCCAGCAGGGCGCGGCCCTTGTCGTCCAGCACCTTGGCGGCCTTGTCGTCGGGTATGACCGGGCCGTCGATCAGGGCGAAGCGGGCCTTCTCCAGCAGGTCCGGCCAGGTCCGCGCCCCTGTCAACAGCGGCACGGCCGCGCGCAACGCCTTCGCTTGCGGGGCGGTCAGTGCCGGCTGGCCGGTTGCCGCCAGAAAGTCCGCGACGCCGGCCAACACCTCGTCGGTGGACATGGCGGCGATGTGGCGTCGGGACAGGTTGTCGAGCTTCTTGAAATCCAGCCGCGCCGGTGCGCGGCCGATACCGTCCAGCCCGAACCATTCCACCGCCTGATCGATGGTGAAGAATTCGTCGTCGCCATGACTCCAGCCCAGCCGGGCAAGATAGTTGCGGAGGGCAGCGGCGGGATAGCCCATCGCACGGTATTCCTCGACCCCCAGCGCGCCGTGCCGCTTGCTCAGCTTCTTGCCGTCCTCGCCGTGGATCAGCGGGATATGCGCCCAGACGGGTTCGTCCCAACCCATCGCGCGCCAGATCAGCAATTGCCGCGCGGCGTTGTTCAGGTGGTCGTCGCCACGGATCACATGCGTCACGCCCATATCGTGATCGTCCACCACAACGGCCAGCATATAGACCGGCGTGCCGTCGCTGCGCAGAACGATCATGTCGTCGAGCTGGTCGTTGCGAATCGTGACGCGCCCCTGCACCGCGTCGTCGATCACTGTCTCGCCCTCGCGCGGAGCCTTGACGCGCACGGCATAGGGGCGGTCGGGCCATGTTGCGGGATCGGCGTCGCGCCAGGGGCTGCGGAACAGCGTGCTGCGCCCCTCGGCCTGCGCGGCGTCGCGGAACGCCTGGATTTCAACCTGCGTGGCGAAGCAGCGATAGGCGGTGCCCGCATCCAGCATCGCCCTTGCCACCTGCGCGTGACGATCCGCATTGGCGGCCTGACTGATCGCCTTCCCGTCCCAGTCCAGCCCCAGCCATGATAGGCCCTCGACGATGGCACGGGTCGCGTCTTCGGTCGACCGGGCGCGGTCGGTATCCTCGATCCGCAGCAGAAAGCGGCCGTCATTCGCGCGGGCGAAAAGCCAGTTGAACAGCGCCGTGCGCGCCCCGCCGATATGCAGATAGCCCGTGGGCGACGGTGCAAAGCGCGTGACGACCGGCCGCATTCCGGTGGCGGTGCTGGAGGATGCGGCGGCATTAACCATTCGGAAACCATTCTGCGACGATGCTGCGCGCGGGTGTAGTCAATCGGTTGAAAGGTGACAAGCGTGCGCGCCGCCAGCCAAATCCGCCCCGACGCCCTGCGTCCGGCGTCGATCGCGGGCGCTTTGGGCCGGCGCGTTCTGCCTCGTCTGGCACTGTTCGATGCACAGCGGGGCATGCTGTTTTGCTGGATCCCTGTCTGTCTTGCCATCGGGATCGGCGGCTGGTTCGCGCTGCCATCCGATCCGACGCCGCAGGACTGGATGCTGGTCGCCGCGGGCCTCGGTCTGTCCATCCCGGTCATGGCCGCGGGGGCCTGGCGCTGGCCGGTCGTCGTGGGGCTGGTCTGCATTCTTGCCGGGTTCGCCCTGGCCGGGCTGCGCGGGCAGATGGTGGACGCGCCCGTTCTCGGTTGGCGCTATTACGGCCCGGTCGAGGGGCGCATCGTCGCCATCGACAGATCGGCCTCGGACAAGATGCGCCTGACTCTCGACCGGGTGGTGCTGGACCGGACATCGCCCGCCCGCACGCCCGCACGCGTCCGCGTCTCCCTGCACGGCGATCAACGCTGGCTGGACCCCGCGCCCGGCATGGTCGTCATCATGACCGCGCATCTCGGTCCGCCCGAAGGCCCCGTCGAACCGGGCGGCTTCGACTTTCAGCGCATGGCCTGGTTCGACCGGCTGGGCGCCGTCGGCTATACCCGCACCCCCGCGCTGCTGCTGGAAGGCAGCGATGCCGCCCTGCCCATCGCGCGGCTGCGGCGGCATATCAGCCGGTCCGTCCAGCAAATCCTGCCGGGCGAGACGGGCGCCTTCGCGGCCGCTATCCTGACCGGCGACCGATCGGGGATGCAGGACGATACGCTTGCCGCCCTGCGCGCGGCGAATACGGCGCATCTTCTGGCGATCTCGGGCCTGCATATGGGGTTGCTGACGGGCTGCGTGTTCGTCGCCCTGCGCACCGGGATGGCCGCGATCCCCGCCTTGGCGCTGCGCCATCCGATCCGCAAATGGGCGGCCCTCGGCGCTCTTGCCGCCGGGGCGTTCTATCTGGCGCTGTCGGGCGGCAACGTGGCGACGCAACGCGCCTTCGTCATGGCGGCGGTGATGCTGGGCGCGATCCTGCTGGACAGGCGCGCGCTGACGCTGCGCGCCGTCGCGGTCGCCGCCATCATCGTGCTGGTCCTGCGCCCGGAAGAGCTGACCGGACCGGGGTTCCAGATGTCGTTCGCGGCCACCGTCGCGCTGGTCGCCGCGTTCCGGGGCCTGCGCGGATGGCTGCCGCCGGGTCTTCCGCGCTGGGGCAGGGCGGTTATCGGGCTGGTCGTGTCCTCGGCCGTTGCCGGGGCAGCGACGGCCCCGATCGCTGCCGCGCATTTCAACCAGCTGTCGCAGCTGGGGCTGGCGGCCAACCTCGCCTCGGTTCCGCTGATGGGGGCGGTGGTGATGCCGGCGGCGGTGCTGGCCGCCTGCCTGACGCCGCTGGGGCTGGGCTGGATCGGGCTGGCGATCATGGCGCCGGCCATCGACTGGATCCTCTGGATCGCCCACACCATCGGCGGCATGGACGGCGCGCTACGGATGGTGCCCAGTCCCGGCCCCTGGGTACTGCCGTTGGTTGCGCTGGGGGCGCTATGGTGGATACTGTGGCAAGGGCGCGGACGCTGGGCGGGATTGCTGCCTCTTGCCCTTGCGGCATCGCTCTGGGGCGGGGTCGAGCGGCCCGATCTGCTGATCTCGCCCGACGGCGCGCTGATCGGGTTGGATGTCGGCGGCCAGCGCGCGCTGAACAAGCCCAAGGGGCAGGGATTCGTGGCATCGAACTGGCTGGAGAATGACGGGGACCGGGTCGATCAGGCCCAAGCGGCGGAACGGCCCGGTCTTGCGCGGGACGCGGACGGATTGACGACCTTCTCGCTTGGCGGGCAGCGCATCGCCCATATCGCCGGGCGCAATGCGGCCGAAAGGGCCGCGGCCGCCTGCGGACGGATGGACATCGTCATCATGTCGGGCACCGCAGACGGGCCGGACGATACCAGCAAGCCCCACGAACTGACCGCCCGTTGCGAAATCATCGACGCCACGACCCTGCGCCGGACAGGGGCCATCGCGATGTGGGCCGCGGCCGAGGGCGACGGCCTGCACCGCCTTACGGTTCGTGATGCAAGCGGACGGCGGGCATGGAACGCCACCGCGTGGCGGTCGCGCGCGTCCAGGGATCAATAGGTGCGGATCAGTCCGACCAGACGGCCCTGCACCTTGACCTGATCGTCGCGGAACACCCGCGTTTCATAGGCCGGATTGGCCGCTTCCAGTGCGATCATGCCATTCTTGCGGCGCAGCCGCTTCAGCGTCGCCTCGTGACCCTCGACAAGCGCCACCACGATGTCGCCGTTATCGGCGGTCGAGGTTTCGCGGATCACCACCACATCGCCATCGTTGATGCCGGCGTCGATCATCGAATCGCCCTTCACCTCCAGCGCGTAATGGTTGCCGTGGCCCGACAGCATGGAACCGGGCACGGCGACGTTATGCGTGGCTTCGCTGATCGCCTCGATCGGGACACCGGCGGCGATCCGGCCCATCAACGGCACATCGATGGCGTTCGCCGCCACCGTCATCGCGCCGCCGGGCGCCGGAATATCGGGCCGGTCGCCGTCGATCACGCGGGGCGAGAAGCCGCCGCCGCGCGACACCGGGCTGGCATCGAAGGACGGCAAAGGCTGGCCAGCCTCCATCGCGTCAGGCAGGCGCACGATCTCGATGGCACGGGCACGGTGGGGCAGGCGGCGGATGAAACCGCGTTCTTCCAAGGCGGTGATCAGGCGATGGATACCCGATTTCGACCGCAGGCCCAGTTGTTCCTTCATCTCGTCGAAGGACGGTGGCACGCCGTCGCGCTGAAGCCGCTTGTTGATGAAAGCCAGCAGTTCCAGTTGTTTGCGTGTCAGCATCGGCGGCCCCTTCACCCCATGTTCCCTGGGGTTCTAGGTCTGTTCCCGATTCGTGTCAATCATGCGATGGCGATGCACTCGACCGTCTCGCCGATCCCCCGCGGCGGATCGTGCGGCGGACGCACCAGCAGCGCGTCCGCGTCCGACAGGATCCGCAGCAGCGACGAATCCTGCCGGTCGAAGGGCTGGATGCCGTCCGCCCCGTTCGTCGCGCGCATGTAATGTTCGCGGTCGCCGTTTGCGTCGATTTCCGTCGCCAGCCGGGCATTGAAACGGGGCGCGGGGCCGGCGGGCAGCCCCTGCAACACGCGCAGGACCGGCAGCACGAACAGGATGCCGCAGATCATCGCCGAAACGGGATTGCCAGGCAGACCGATCATCGGCGCGCCGTCGATGCGGCCCGCCATCAGCGGTTTGCCGGGCCGCATGGCGACCTTGTGAAAGGCCGGCACCATGCCTCTTTGCGCGGCGATCCCCGCCACAAGGTCGTGGTCGCCGACCGATGCGCCGCCGACGGTGACGACCAGGTCCGCGCCCCGTGCCAGATCGAAGGCGCCGTTCATCGACGCGGCATCGTCCCGCGCGATGGGCACCATGTTGGCGATGCAGCCCGACGCCTCGAACATCGCGGCCAAGCCATAAGTGTTGCTGGCGAAAATTTGGTCGGGACCCGCGGCCTCGCCCGGCGCGACCAGTTCGTCGCCGGTGGCGATCAGCGCGACCTGCGGCTTCCGCGTCACCGGAACCGCGCCCGCGCCCATCGCGGCCAGCAGCGCGATGTCTGCGGGGTTCAGCGCGCGTCGCGGGAAATGGGTGTCGTCCTTGTGAAAGTCGCCGCCCGAGGGGCGGATGTTCCGCCCCGGCTCGGCCCGTTCGGTAAACGTTACGGTCTGGCCGTCGCGCACCGCGTTTTCCTGGATCACGACCCGATCGGCGCCGGTCGGCAGGGGCGCGCCGGTAAAGATGCGTACTGCCTCGCCCAGACCGACGCGGCCTTGGAACCGCGCGCCGGCGGCCGATTCGCCGATCACGCGGAAGGATGCGCCCGGCGCCGCGTCGTCGGCAATGGCATAGCCGTCCATCGCCGACGCGGCAAAGGGCGGCTGATCGCGGAAGGCGGCGACGGGGCGCGACATCACGCGGTTGCGCGCCTGACGCAGGGGCACGGTTTCGCTGTCCAGCGGATCGACCAGCGCGAAAAGCCTTTCCAGCGCCTCGGTGACGGAAATCACGGCGCGGCCTCGAACAGGCCGGACTTGCCGCCTTCCTTGCGCAGCAGCCGGATGCCGTCGATGACCATGTCCTTCTGCGCGGCCTTCAGCATGTCGTAGATCGTCAGGCACGCGACCGATACGGCCGTCAGCGCCTCCATCTCGACCCCCGTCTGGCCGCCGGTGCGCACCGTCGCCGTCACCCGCAGACCCGGCAAGGCGGGATCGGGGTCGATGTCGATGGCGATGCGCGTCAGGGGCAGCGGATGGCATAGCGGGATCAGGTCGGCCGTGCGCTTGGCCGCCATGATGCCGGCCAGCCGGGCGACGCCCGCGACATCGCCCTTGGCCGCCCGGTCGTCGGTGACGAGGGCCAGCGTCCCCGCGGCCATGACGACACGACCCTCGGCCACGGCCTCGCGGGCCGTGACGGGCTTGCCGGACACATCGACCATATGCGCCTGACCCTTGCCGTCGAAATGCGTCAGCATTGCATTACATGCCCCGCGCGGTCAGCGGGCGTGCCAGTAGGTCTCGGGTCGCCTGGGCCACGTCCGGCTGCCGCATCAGCGCCTCGCCCACCAGGAACGCCCGCGCGCCATAGCGGGCCATGTCCGCCAGATCGGCCGGCGTGAACAGGCCCGATTCGGAAACGATGGTGCGGTCCGCGCCCACCAGCCGCGACAACCGCCGCGTCGTGTCCAGCGATGTGTCGAAGCTGTGCAGATCGCGGTTGTTGATCCCCATCAGCGGCGACGACAGCTTCATCGCGCGGTCCAGCTCCGCCTCGTTGTGAACCTCGATCAGCACGTCCATCTGCCAATCGCGGGCCGCCGATTCCAGGTCCTGCGCCAGCGCGTCGTCCACGGCGGCCATGATGATCAGGATGCAATCGGCCCCAAGCGCGCGGGCTTCGGCCACCTGCCAGGGATCGAACAGGAAATCCTTGCGCAACACCGGCAGGTCGCAGGCCGCGCGCGCCGCCTGAAGGTGGCTTTCGTGGCCCTGGAAGGACGGCGCGTCGGTCAGCACCGACAGGCATGCGGCCCCGCCCGACGCATAGGCGCGCGCAAGGGCGGCGGCATCGAAATCCTCGCGGATGATGCCGCGCGACGGGCTGGCCTTCTTGATCTCGGCGATCAGGCCGTACCCCTGCCGCGTCGCCCCGATCAGCCGGTCGGCGAAGCGGCGCACCGAAGGGGCCGACCGGGCATCGGCCTCGATCTGCGCCTGCGGGCGTTCGGCCTTGCGCGCCGCGACCTCGTCGAGCTTGTAGCTGCGGATGCGGTCCAGAATGGTCGTCATCGCGTCTGCGGCGTCCCAAGCCGCGCCATGCAGGTCAAGCGCACCGTCATCGGGCCGCAAGCGTGACGAGGGCGTGGCGCTTGCGCCCGGCGCTCAGCTTCAGCGGCGCGGCGAAGGCCCCCGCATCGAGGACAAGGCCCGGATCCGTCAGCGGCGCATCGTCCAGCCGCGCGCCGTTCTCGGCGATGAGGCGGCGCGCCTCCTTGCCGGATTTGGCCAATCCCGCGCGCACCAGAACCTGCACGATCGAAATGCCGTCCGCCACGTCGCCCGCGCTCAGTTCCAGCGTCGGCAGCGCATCGCCGGAACCGCCATGCTCGAACACCTCGCGCGCGGTGGCCTCGGCCTGCACCGCCGCGTCGCGGCCGTGGCAGAGCGTCGTCACCTCGTTGGCCAGCACGATCTTGGCGGCGTTGATCTCGGACCCGCCCAGCGCGCCCAGCTTGCGGCATTCGTCCAGCGGCAGTTCGGTGTAAAGCCGCGCGAACCGTTCAACGTCGGCATCGGTCGTGTTGCGCCAGTACTGCCAGAATTCATAGGGGCTCAGCATGTCGGCGTTCAGCCAGACGGCGCCCTGCTGCGACTTGCCCATCTTGCGCCCGTCGCTGGTGGTCAGAAGCGGCGTCGTCAGTCCGAAGACATGCGCGTCGTCCACACGCCGCGCCAGGTCGATCCCGTTGACGATGTTGCCCCACTGGTCCGATCCGCCCATTTGCAGGACGCACCCATACCGGCGGTGCAGTTCCAGAAAGTCGTAGGCCTGAAGGATCATGTAGTTGAATTCGAGGAACGACAGCGACTGTTCGCGGTCCAGCCGCGACTTGACCGATTCGAACGACAGCATCCGGTTGACGCTGAAATGCCGGCCGATGTCGCGCAGGAAGGACAGGTAATTCAGCCCGTCCAACCATTCGGCATTGTCCACCATCAGCGCGCCGCCGCCGCCGTCGTCGTAATCGAGATACTTGGCGAAGACCCGCTTCATCCCGGCGATGTTGGATTCGATCTGCGCGCTGGACAGCAGCGGGCGTTCGTCGGCGCGAAAGCTGGGATCGCCCACCTTGGTCGTGCCGCCGCCCATCAGCGTGATCGGCCGCCCGCCCGTGCGTTGCAGCCAGCGCAGCATCATCACGTTGACCAGATGCCCCACATGCAGCGAACTGGCCGTCGCGTCATAGCCGATATAGGCGGTGAGCCCGTTTCGCGCCGCCGAATCCAGACCTTCGGGATCGGTGCAGTCGGCGATGAAACCGCGTTCCATCATCACCTGCATGAAATCCGATTTCGGCTGGTAGGTCATCGGTCGAGCGTCCATCCTGCGATGGGTCCGCTATAGCGGCGGCAGGATCGAAGGGAAAGGCATGTCGGGACCGCCACATCCGCTGCGGGCGCTGGGGGCGATGTCGGGCACGTCGCTTGACGGTGTGGATGCGGCCGTTGTGGTGACGGACGGCGAGGCGATCCACGGCTTCGGGCCGGTCGCCTATCGCGCCTATGCGCCGGACGAGGTCGCCCTCCTGCGCGCGGCTCTGGGCCGCTGGGACGGTTGCGACAGGGCCGCGCGGCTGGTCGAGGATGCCCATGCCGACGTGCTGGCGGGTTTCGATGCGCCCGATATCGTGGGCTTTCACGGCCAGACCGTCGCCCATGACCCCGAGGCGGGGCGCACCCGTCAGATCGGCGACGGCGCGGCGCTGGCCCGGCGGCTTGGCGTCAAAACGGTGTGGGACTTTCGCAGCGAGGATATGCGCCAGGGCGGGCAGGGCGCGCCGCTGGCGCCGTTCTGGCACCATGCCTGCGCGCGCTGGATCGCGGCCGATGCGCCGCTGGCGTTTGTCAATCTTGGCGGTGTGGGCAACCTGACCTGGGTTGATCCGCGCATCGCAAGGCCCGAAACGCCGGGCGCGTGCCTTGCCTTCGATACCGGACCGGCCAACGCGCCGCTGAACGACCTGATGCAGCAGCGCCTGGGTCGCGCGATGGATGCGGACGGGGCGCTGGCCCTGCGCGGCCGGGTCGATGACGGGGTGCTTGCGCGGCTGGCGGCGCTGCCGTGGTTCGCGCGACGCCCGCCCAAATCGCTGGACCGCGACGCCTTTGCCTGGCTGAACGCCGCGGTGGCGGGGCTAAAGGACGCGGATGCCGCGGCGACGCTGACGGCCTGCGCCGCGCGCGCGGTGGCGCTTGGCATGGCGCATTGCCCTGCGCCGCCGTCGCGGCTGCTGGTCACGGGCGGCGGGCGGCGCAACCCCGCCATGATGGCGCGCCTCGCGGCCGAGATCGGCTGCCCGGTCGATCCGGTCGAAGCCGTGGGCCTCGACGGCGACATGCTGGAAGCGCAGGCTTTCGCCTATCTGGCGGTGCGGGTTCTGCGCGGTCTGCCGACATCGTGTCCGGGCACGACGGGGGCGGCGCGGCCCGTCTGCGGCGGGCGGATCGACGGGCCGTGACGGCGCGCGCTTTTGCCCTCGCATCCCGAAGGCCGCTTTGCTAGGAAGGCGCGGATTTCGGGGCGGCCCCTGCCTGCTTGGCCGGGTCGTCTTGCTGTTTGCGGGTGTGGCGGAACGGTAGACGCACTTGGTTTAGGTCCAAGCGCCGCAAGGCGTGGGGGTTCAAATCCCTTCACCCGCACCATGAGACGTAAAGGATGAACGGCACCATGCAGGTCAACGAGACCCTGAAAGACGGCCTCAAGCGCGGCTACAACGTCACCATCACGGCGGACGAACTGAACGCCAAGGTGACAGAAAAGCTGGAAGAAGCCCGCCCGTCGGTCGAGATGAAGGGCTTTCGCAAGGGCCGCGTGCCCATGGCGCTGCTGAAAAAGCAGTTCGGTCCCCGCCTTCTGGGCGAGGCGATGCAGGAAGCCGTGGACGGCGCGATGTCCTCGCATTTCGAGCAGACGGGCGACCGTCCGGCCATGCAGCCCAAGGTCGAGATGGCCAACCGCGACTGGAAGGAAGGCGACGACGTCGAGGTATCGCTCAGCTACGAAGCGCTGCCCGACATTCCCGACCTCGACGCCTCGACCCTGTCGCTGGAACGTCTGGTGGTGACGGCCGACGACGATTCGGTTCAGGAAACGCTGCAAACGCTGGCCGACAACGCCAAGAATTACGAGACCAAGAAGGGCGGCAAGGCCGCCAAGGGCGATCAGATCGTCCTGGATTTCGAGGGCAAGATCGACGGCGAGCCGTTCGAGGGTGGCAAGGCCGAGGATTTTCCGCTTGTCCTGGGGTCGGGCAGCTTCATCCCCGGCTTCGAGGATCAGCTGATCGGCGCCAAGAAGGGCGAGACGCCCGATGTGACGGTCAATTTCCCCGATGACTACCAAGCCCCCAACCTTGCCGGCAAGGAGGCGGTGTTTTCCTGCACGGTCAAGGAAGTGAAGAAGCCCGTGGCCGCCGCGCTGGATGACGAGCTGGCCAAGAAATACGGGGCCGAGGATCTGGATGCCCTGAAGGCCCAGATCGCCGAGCGGCTGTCGGCCGAATACGCCCAGGCCGCCCGTGCGGTGATGAAGCGCAACCTGCTCGACCGTCTGGACGAGACCATCAGCTTCGAGCTGCCGCCCAGTCTGGTGGATGCCGAGGCGAACCAGATCGCGCATCAGCTTTGGCACGAGGAACACCCGGACGTGCAGGGCCACGACCATCCCCAGATCACCCCCACCGACGAGCATCGCAAGCTGGCGGAACGGCGCGTGCGTCTGGGCCTTCTGCTGGCCGAAGTGGGCCGCAAGGCCGAGATTCGCGTGACCGATGCGGAAATGACGCAGGCGGTGATGAACCAGGCGCGCCAATATCCCGGTCAGGAACGCCAGTTCTTCGAGTTTGTGCAGAAGAACGAACAGGTCCGTCAGCAGCTTCAGGCGCCCATCTTCGAAGACAAGGTGGTGGACCACATCTTCGCGCAGGCCGATGTGACCGAACGCAGCGTCACCAAGGACGAGCTGAAGGCCGCCGTCGATGCGCTGGACGAGGACGAGGCCGAGGCGGCGACCGCCTGACATCCCTATATCCGCGTGACCCGCGATGCGATCCTGCGCGCGGCCGAGGCTGAAGTCTCGGTCGCGCGCAACGCGCCCCTGCCGCGCCCCGGCCTGCCGATGGTCACGCTGGTGCGCAACGAGATGGCGCTGCTGCCTCCGTTCCTGGCGCATTACCGCGATCTGGGTATCGGACATTTCTTCATCCTCGACGATGCGTCAGACGACGGGACGGCGGCCTATCTGGGCGCGCAGGACGATGTCAGCCTGATCGTCTCGCCACACCGCTATGGCGATCCGGTGACGCAGGCCGATTATCCCTATGCGGGGCCGGTCCGGCCGGGGATGCGGCGCAACAACCTTTGGAAGTCGTTGCTGCTGGCCCGCTTCGTCGGCGAAGGCTGGGCCGCGCAATGCGATGCGGACGAATTCATCCATCTGCCGCCGGGCACGGATCTGGCCGATGTCGCCGACCGGCTGGATGCCCAGGGCGCCAACGCCGTTTGGGCTGCGATGATCGACCTCTATCCCCGCCAAGCGCGGGACGTGCTTGGTGGGGGTGCGGCCGATCCCGCCTATTTCTTCGACGGCACGCGCCACGTCACGCTGTCCGGCAGGCGCGTGCCCCGGCACCGCTATGAAAGCGCCCGGCACCGGCTGGCGGTGACGGCGGGCGTCGCCCGGCCGCTGCCGTTCCATCGCAGGATGCAGCTTCGGCTTGTCGGGCGCAGTCAGGGGCCGTCGGGAACGCTGGTCAAGCAACCGCTGGTCCGCTGGCACCCCCAGGCCCGGCATCTGACCGCGCATGTCACGACGCTGGATCGTCCCAGCCGGTCGGTCCTGCTGCCGCTGGCGCATTACTATTACCACCACGGCACGGGCGCCAAGCTGGACGGGATCCTGGCAAGCGGCGGTTATAACAAGGGCAATGCCGCCTATCGCCGTCTGGCCGCCGTCCTGACGGCGCTGGACGGGCGCGGCATCCCGCTGACCTGCCCGCTATCGCGGCCGCTGGACGGCTATGCGGGCTTTGCCGCGACGGGGAACGCGGCCGGTCTTTAGAAAACGCAAAAGGCCGCACCCGAAAATGCGGCCTTCCGTCCGTCGGTGGCGCGGGGATCAGTCCCGCGGATCGCCCAGCTTCGATTCCAGTTCGGACTTTTCCAGCACGGCGGGCTTGCCGGTGCGCTGCTCGACTTCCGATTCGTCCTCGTCCAGTTGCGCGGCGCCCAGATCGTCGAAAAGCTGCTCGATCTCGAATTCGGCGGCGGCTTCTTCCTCGGCGGCGAGTTCCTGGATGGACTTGCCCGACGCCTGAAGCTCGGCCTCCTCGGGGCTGCGGGCGACGTTCAGCTTGATCGTCGCCTCGACCTCGGGGTGCAGCGTGACCAGCACGGTGTGGATCCCCAGTTCCTTGATCGGGGCGGTCAGGCTGACCTGACGGCGATCAACCGAGAAGCCCGCCTCGGTCGCCGCGTCGGCCGCATCGCGGGTCGAGACCGACCCGTAAAGCGCGCCGCCGTCGGATGCGGACCGGATCACCACGAATTGCTGGCCGTCCAGCTTGTCCGACAGTTTCTGCGCCTCGCGCTTCGATTCGAGGTTGCGCGCCTCGAGCTGCGCCTTCTGGCCCTCGAACGCCTCGATATTGGTCTTCGAGGCCCAGAGCGCCTTTTTCTGGGGCAACAGATAGTTGCGGGCGTAGCCTTCCTTGACGGACACGACATCGCCCATCTGGCCCAGCTTGGCCACGCGTTCCAGCAGAATGACTTGCATCGTCGTTCCCCTTATTTGACGGCGTAGGGCAGCAGGGCGAGGAACCGCGCACGCTTGATCGCCTGGGCGAGCTTGCGCTGGTTCTTCTGCCCGACGGCGGTGATGCGCGACGGCACGATCTTGCCCCGCTCGGAGACATAGCGCTGCAACAGGCGCGTGTCCTTGTAGTCGATGGTGGGCGCGCTGTCGCCGGCGAAGGGATCGGTCTTGCGACGGCGGAAGAAGGGTTTGGCTGCCATGTGTCTGTCTCCTTACGGGCGGCGCGGACGGCGATCGTCGCGATCGTCGCGCTTCTGCATCTGGATGGACGGTCCGTCCTCGTGCTTGTCGACCTTGATGGTCAGAACGCGCATCACGTCCTCGTGCAGGCGCATCAGGCGCTCCATCTCCTGCACGGCGGCGGCGGGCGCGTCCGAACGCAGATAGGCGTAATGCCCTTTGCGGTTCTTGTTGATCTTGTAGGCCATCGTCTTGACGCCCCAGTATTCCTGATCGACAAGCTTGCCGCCGTTATCGGACAGCACCGTTCCGAAATGCTCGATCAGGCCCTCGGCCTGGGTGTTCGACAGGTCCTGCCGGGAGATGAAGACATGCTCGTAAAGCGGCATGGATATTCCAGTTCAGTCAGGGGCGCATTTCATAGACCGGGCATCGACGCCTTCCGCGGCCGGGTCACGAGAGGCTGCGCCGTTCAGGTGAGTTGCGGAAAGCCCGCGGGCCTTAGCGCGAAAGCGCATCGCGTGCAAGGCGCGCCCTAGAAACGCGACAGCATCAGCCCGCCCGCCACCATCAGCGCCGCCGCGATCCGGGTCGGCGATACTTCGCGCACCGGCAGGCCGAAGGGCCCCACCGCGTCGATGAAAAGCGCCATGCCGAGCTGGCCCAGAATAAGCGCCGACACCGCCGTCAGCACCCCCAGCGCGGGCAGTCCGGTAATCATCGCCCAGACATAGAACGCGCCCAGCAGGCCGCCGGTCAGCAGAACCGGCGACGCCGTTGCGGCGCGCACGAACCCGCCGCCATGCCCCAGCGCCACCGCCAGAGCCGTCAGCGCCGCGAAGCCCACCCCGAACGAGATGGCCGCCGCGACCAGGCCGCTGGCCGAGAGGCGCGCAAGCGCCACGTTGATCGGCGCCTGCGTGGCCAGCGCGGTCCCGGCCGCGACGATCAGGGCAAGGGACAAGGCGGGGGGAATCGACATGGCGGTCCTTTCGGGTCACTGTCCCGCATCTGCCGCCAGATCGCCGCAAGGTCCAAGGGGCAATTGGCCGGGACCGGCCGGCGTTGCGGTCGGGCGGCGCAGCGGCTATCCCGCGCCCGAACGTCTGGGAGGTTTCGCATGGGACTGGCACTGGTATTTCCTGGGCAGGGGGCGCAGGTTCCCGGCATGGGGCGCGATCTGGCCGACCGCTGGCCCGAGGCGCGCGCCGTCTTCGACACGGTGGACGACGCGCTCGGCGAGCGGCTGTCGGACGTGATCTGGGGTGACGATGCCGACGCGCTGACCATGACCGCCAACGCGCAGCCCGCGCTGATGGCCACGTCGCTGGCGGCCCTGGCGGCACTGAAGGCCGAAGGCTT
Organism: Oceaniovalibus guishaninsula JLT2003; assembly: GCF_000299575.1. GTDB lineage: Bacteria > Pseudomonadota > Alphaproteobacteria > Rhodobacterales > Rhodobacteraceae > Palleronia > Palleronia guishaninsula. The sequence goes on along the minus strand of NZ_AMGO01000052.1, from coordinate 207,462 downwards.
CGATATGGGCCGGGTCGATTTCGTGGCGGGGCATTCGCTGGGCGAATATTCCGCGCTGGCGGCTGCCGGATCGCTGGACATCGCCGATGCCGCCCGCCTGCTGCGCCTGCGCGGGCAGGCGATGCAGCGCGCCGTGCCGGTGGGCGAGGGCGCGATGGCGGCGCTTCTGGGGCTGGATTTCGCCGCCGCCGCCCGCATCGCGGCCGAGGCGGCGGGCGATGGCGTCTGCCAGGCGGCGAACGACAACGATCCGGGCCAGGTGGTGATTTCGGGTCACAAGGCTGCGGTCGAACGGGCCTGCGCGCTGGCGAAAGAGGCGGGCGCCAAGCGCGCCGTGATGCTGCCCGTCTCGGCCCCGTTCCACTGCGCGCTGATGGAACCCGCGGCCGAGCGGATGGAAGCGGCTCTTGCCGATGCGCGGATCGGCGCGCCGGCCATGCCGCTGGTCGCCAACGTGACCGCCGCCGGCGTGACCGACCCCGAGGAGATCCGGCGCCTGCTGGTCGCGCAGGTGACGGGATCGGTCCGCTGGCGCGAAAGCGTGCAATGGATGGCGGGCCACGGCGTGACCGGGATGTGGGAAGTGGGCGCCGGCAAGGCGCTGGCCGGCATGATCCGCCGCATCGACAAGTCGGTGGCGGTGCGCAGCATCGGCACGCCCGACGACGTGATCGCGGCAATGGAGGGATGATGTTCGATTTGACGGGCAAGGCGGCGCTGGTGACGGGCGCTTCGGGCGGCATCGGGGCGCAGATCGCGCGCACGCTGCACGGCGCGGGGGCGGCGGTGGTGCTTTCGGGCACGCGCGAGGGGCCGCTGGACGATCTGGCGCGCGACCTGGGCGACAGGGCCTGGGCGGTGCCGTGCGATCTGTCGGACGCCGACGCGCTGGCGGCGTTGCCTGGACGCGCGGCCGACGCCGCGGGATCGCTTGACATTCTGGTGAACAACGCCGGCATCACCCGCGACGGGCTGATGCTGCGGATGTCCGACGACGACTGGCAGGCGGTGCTGGACGTGAACCTGACGGCGGTGTTCCGGCTGACGCGGGCATCGTTGCGCGGCATGATGAAGGCGCGCTGGGGACGGATCGTCAACATCTCGTCCATCGTCGGGCAGACGGGCAATCCGGGGCAGGCGAACTATGCCGCCGCCAAGGCGGGCATGGTGGCCATGTCGAAATCGCTGGCATCCGAGGTCGCGTCGCGCGGCATCACGGTGAACAACGTGGCGCCCGGATTCATAGCGACGGCGATGACCGACAAGCTGACCGACCGGCAGCGCGACGACCTTCTGGCCGGCGTGCCCGCCGGACGGATGGGCACTCCGGAAGAGATCGCGGCGGCGGTGCTTTACCTCGCCTCGTCCGAGGCGGGCTATGTCACCGGCGCCACGCTGCACGTCAATGGCGGGATGAGCATGGTGTGACGCCGGGCGCGCGGTGAAACCGTTTGCGCCTTCCGGGCGATATGGTATGAGCGGCGCACATTTTCGGGGCGCCCGGAACACCCGCGTCCCCTCGGCGCGTTCCATCCCCGGACGGAAGCGAAACGGCCTTGGGGCCTGACAGGAAGCGGGCATGTCGCCCGAAGAACAAAGGAAGACACATGAGCGAGAGCGACATCGCAACGCGCGTTCGGAAGATCGTGGTCGAGCATCTGAGCGTGGACGAGGAAAAGGTGACGGAGAACGCGTCGTTCATCGACGACCTGGGTGCCGACAGCCTCGATACGGTCGAGCTGGTCATGGCCTTCGAGGAGGAGTTCGGCATCGAGATCCCCGACGACGCCGCCGAAACGATCCAGACGTTCGGCGATGCCGTGAAGTTCATCAAGGACGCCGTCTGAGGCCTTCGCCCCGGCGACGACCCTACGACGACCCGACGGCGCGCCTTTCAAGGGCGCGCCGTTCCGCGTTGCGGCGGCGGGTTTCGTGCCGGATAACCGCCGACCGGGCGGTTTCGCGGCCTTTCCTCGCCGGTTCGCGGCGTGTATCAGCGGGCGACAGGCGGAAACATGGGGCGCGGTATGCGGCGAGTTGTCATCACCGGACTTGGCATGGTCTCTCCTCTGGCCAGCGGGGTCGAGGCCACATGGACGCGGCTTCTGGCCGGACAATCGGGCGCCGGAAGGATCACCCGGTTCGACGCATCGCATCTGGCGACCGACTATGCCTGCGAAATCCCCCTGGGCGACGGATCGGACGGGACGTTCAACGCCGACGACTGGATGGAGCCGAAAGAGCGGCGCAAGGTCGACGATTTCATCCTCTACGGGATGGCGGCCGCCGAACAGGCCATCGCCGATGCCGGGCTGGGCGACCTGACCCCGGAAGAAAAGCTGCGCGTCGGGGTGATGATCGGATCGGGCATCGGCGGTCTGCAAAGCATCGCCGAGACGGCGGTGGTGCTGAAGGAACGCGGGCCGCGGCGGGTGTCGCCGTTCTTCATTCCGGGCGCGTTGATCAACCTCGTCAGCGGGCAGGTTGGGATCCGCCACGGTTTCAAGGGGCCGAACCACGCGCCCGTCACCGCCTGTTCCACCGGCGCCCATGCCATCGGCGACGCCGCGCGGCTGATCCAGTGGGAAGATGCCGACGTGATGGTCGCGGGCGGCGCGGAAAGCCCCATCAGCGAAATCGGCATTGCCGGATTCAACGCCTGCAAGGCCTTGAGCACGCAGCATAAAGACGATCCGCAGCGGGCGAGCCGCCCGTGGGACGCCGACCGCGACGGGTTCGTGATGGGCGAGGGCGCGGGCGTCGTCGTCCTGGAGGAATACGAACGCGCCAAGGCCCGCGGCGCGACCATCTATGCCGAGGTGATCGGTTACGGCCTGTCGGGCGACGCCTATCACATCACCGCGCCGCCGCCCGATCACGAAGGCGCCGAACGCGCGATGCGGGCCGCCATCGCGCGGGCGGGGATCCGGGCGGACGAGATCGACTATGTCAACGCGCACGGCACCTCGACCATGGCCGACACGATCGAGATGGGGGCGGTGCAGCGGGTGCTTGGCGATGCGGCCGCCAAGGCCACGATGTCGTCCACCAAGTCGTCCATCGGGCATCTGCTGGGTGCCGCGGGCGCGGTCGAGGCGATCTTCGGCACGCTGGCCATCCGTGACAACGTGGCGCCGCCCACGCTGAACCTGGAAACGCCGCCCGAGGATGCGGTGATCGACCTTGCGCCCAAGGCCAAGGTCGAGCGGCGGATCGACACGGTGCTCAGCAATTCCTTCGGCTTCGGCGGAACGAACGCGGTGCTGATCCTGCGGCGGGTCGACGGCTGATGTGGCGGCACGTCGCCTCGAACGGGCTGACGCTGCTGATCGTGGCGCTGGCCGTCGTGGGCGGTGCCATCGCCTGGGGCGTGCGCCAGTTCGACACGGCCGGGCCGCTGGAAACGGCGATCTGCGTCAAGGTCGCGCCGGGATCGTCGATGCGCCGGGTGTCCGAGGATCTGGAGGCGCAGGGTGCCGTCAGCAGCGGCGCGATCTATCGTATCGGTGCGAATTACAAGGAAAAATCAGCCGATCTGAAGGCCGGCAGCTTCCTTGTGCCCGAAGGCGCGTCAATGGCCGAGATCCTGGATATCATCACGCGGGGAGGGCAATCGACCTGCGGGACAGAGGTGGTCTATCGAATCGGGGTCAATGCGCGCGAGGTGCAGGTGCGCGATTTCGATCCGGCGACGGGCAGTTACGGCGAGGTGACGGCGTTCGATCCGGCGGACGAGCCGCCAACGGAATACCGCGATGTCAGGGACGCGACAGATACCCGTTACCGCATCGCACTGGCCGAGGGCGTGACGAGCTGGCAGGTGGTCGATGCGCTGAAGGCGGCCGATTTCCTGACCGGCGAGGTCGAGGCCGTGCCGCCCGAGGGGATGCTGGCGCCCGACAGCTATGAGGTGCGACCTGGCGACGAGCGGGGGGAATTGCTGAACAAGATGAAGGCGTTGCAGGAGGCCCGTCTGGAAGCCGTGTGGCGCAACCGGGCCGCCGACCTGCCGATCGAGACGCCCGAGGACGTGCTGACGCTGGCGTCGATCATCGAGAAGGAAACCGGGATTCCCGACGAGCGGGGCACGGTGGCGAGCGTGTTCGTCAATCGGCTGAACGCTGGGATGCGGTTGCAGACGGATCCGACCGTGATCTATGGCGTGACGAATGGCGAGGGCGTGCTGGGGCGCGGGCTGCGGCGCAGCGAGCTGGACCGGCCCACGCCCTATAATACCTATGTCATCAATGGCTTGCCGCCCGGTCCCATCGCCAATCCAGGGCTGGCGAGCCTTGAGGCGGCGGTCAATCCGCCCGAAACGGACCTGCTTTACTTCGTGGCGGACGGGTCGGGCGGGCATGCCTTCGCGCGCACGTTGGACGAACACAACGCCAATGTGGCGCGCTGGCGGGCGCTGGAGGCGCAGCGCGCCGGGCAGTAGCGTCGGCGCGAAACGTACAATTTGTACAGTTCGGACGCCGAAACGTACAATTCGGCCCGTCAGCGCGGCGGCAGGTCCAGCAGCGCCGCCAGGGCGCGGCGGGGGCGGGTCACATCGGCCAGCGTGTAGGCGTCGAGGGTGGCGAAGAACGCCTCGCGCGCGTCGGCGAGGGGACCGCGCAGGCCGCAGGCGGGCAGGATGCGGCACGATCTGTCCGACCCGAAACATTCGACCACCGGATCGTCGCGGCGCAGGGCGCGCACGACCTGGCCGATGCGGATGTCGGCGGCGGGGCGCGCCAGGGTCAGGCCGCCGCCGCGACCGCGTTCCGAGGTGACGAACCCCTGACGCACGAGTTCGGTCGCGACCTTGGCCAGATGATTCTCGGATATGCCGAACCGCGCCGCGATGTCGCTGGCGGGGATGCGGGCCGGGGCGCCGACCGCGAGGGTCATCAGGACGCGAAGGGCGTAGTCGGTGAACTTGTCGAGCTGCATGGTGCATAATTGGCATTTGCAATGCGGAATTGGAAGGCTTATAAATCCGCATCCGCGATACCTGTTTGGGGGCGATGCCATGAAACTGTCCGAAGCGTTCCTGTGGCCCGGAACCAAGGTATGCGAGCGTCTGGGCGTGGACCCCGAGGGCGAGGCGGCGCTGATCCGCTGGTTCGTCAATACGCTGGTCTATCTGGTCGTCAGCCTGATCGTCGTGGTGATCGTCGTCACGTGACCGTCCCGCCGCGCATTCCCGTCACCCCGGCCGAGATCGACCGTGTGGTCGCCCGGTTCTATGCCCGTGTCCGCCGCGACCCGGATCTGGGGCCGGTCTTTGCCGCGCATGTCGCCGACTGGCCGTCGCACGAGGCCAAGATCGCGCGGTTCTGGCGCAACGCGCTGCTGCTGGAACGCAGCTATGACGGCAACCCGATGCAGGTCCACGCGGCGGCCGGCAATGTCAGGGCCGAGCATTTCCCGATCTGGCTGAGGCTGTTCGACGCCACGCTGGAGGAAGAACTGCCCCTGACGCTGGCGCAGACCTGGTCGGCCATGTCCCATCGGATCGGACGGGGGTTGAGTTACGGGCTGCCGACGGGGGCGGGGTGCCGGTTTTGTGAGGAGCGGACGGCCGTTCAACACGGTGCGTGACCGGTGAGGATCAGTTGCACCAGTTCGGCCTGGGCGTGGGTATCGGTCTTGGCGAAGCTGCGTTTGAGGTTGAGCTGCACCGATCCGAGCGTCAGGCCGGTATCGGCGGCGATGGCGGCGGTCGTGGCGCCTTGCGCCAGACGCAGCACGATGTCGGCTTCCCGCGCCGTCAGGCCGAGATGCCGCTGCGCGGCACGGGCGGTCCAGTCGAGCGGGCGGGCAGCGCGCAGGCCGACTACGATGGTGCGGTCGTCGCGATAGGACGGTCCGGCCTCGAACGTCAAGTTGGCATAGCGGGGGCCGTCGCGGAGGATGACAGGCGCGGGTTCGCGGGCCGCGACCATGCGCGTCAACTGGTCGGCATATTCGGCTGCCGTCACGGGATCGCGCGGTTTAAGCATTTGGCCCCTCGCGGTCAACACCCCCCTACTCAGGGCAGCGGTGGCGGCGGCGTTCGACAGCAGCAGGCGGCCGGACAGGTCGATCAGGAAGGCGGGATCGGGTTCGGCGCCGTCGAGCCGCGCCAGGGCGGCGGCCTTGGCGAAGCGGACCCGCACGCGCATGGCGCGGGTGACGCAGGACAGCATCGCCTGCACGGCCCTTTCTTCTTCCGGGTCGAGCCAGTCGCGGCCCGTGTAGCAGCCCAGGGTCGCGAAGGCGAACCGCCCGTCTGTCGAAGGACAGGAAATCGCACCCGCCTCGCCGACGCCGCTGGGCAGCCAGAAGTCGTTGTAATACTCGGTCGTCTGAAGATAGGCGCGGTCGATGTAGCGGCCGAAATGGTCGAACTTGCCCGGCTCCATCCTCGGCAGCATTTCGGCTTGGGGGCTGGTTTCGGCGGTGGCGAACCGTTGCTGCACCAAGGCCAGAAGGTCGGGATCGGTCCGGGTGTGGCCGCTGAAGACCATCTGGCCGTTTTCGGGATCGTTGTAGGTCGCGACGCTGCGCACCCGACCGATGGCCTGGCACATCGTTTCCAGCGCGGCGCCCGCGTCCTCGGCGCCCTCTACGATGTCCCACGCGGCATTTTGAACCGCTGCGATCGCGTCCATGCCGGTCATCGTGCCTGTCCTTCGTTAACAGGATTCTTCCCGTCGAGGTTGACGTTAGGGCAGTCGCTTCTGCAACCATAGGCCATTCGGCTCGCTCGCGCTCGATTTATTTTCGTCTGATACCAAACGGGTATGGCGCATCCCGGCCGGGACTGGACAGGCTGCGATTGTGCGCGTGTCTTTGGCCCTCGGTCGTGGGGGGATCCATGCAAGACCTTCTTGGCGTGATCGACCCGGCGATGGTGGGGTTCATGTTCGCGACCACCGCCTTTCCGGGGCCGAACGCGGTGCTGATGCTGTCGGTCGGATCGCGTTACGGGGTGCGGGCCGGCCTGCCTGTCCTGCTGGGATTCGGCATCGGCAATGCCGCGGCCAAAGGCGTGACGGCGGCCGGGATGCGATGGGTCGCGTCGCTCGATCCGATGGTGATCGAGGTCGCGCAGTGGATCGCCATCGTTTTTCTGGCGTGGTTCACGATCCGCATCCTGCGCCGGAAGGCCCCGCTGCAAGCGAAGGGCGGGGCCGTCACCGGCAAGGCGCGGTCGCGGCCGGGGCAGGTCGTGGACGGCATCGGGTTCCAGTTCTGCAATCCGAAGGTCTGGGTGACGGGGTTCGCCGCCGCCGCGATCTTCTGCACGCCCGACGTGAACGAGGTGGGGCATGCAATGTCCTTCGCGGCCGTCGCGTTTCCCTGCGTGCTGGTCGGGGCGGGGATCTGGCTGGTCGTCGGTCAGCAGGGCGCGCGGTGGCTGACGGCGCCCATGATCGTGCGCGGGCTGGATCTGATGCTGGTCGGCCTGCTGGCATTGGCGGCGGTGCCGATCCTGTTTCTCTGACTGACGGTTAACCCCTCGTTAACCCTCCCCGCCAACCCCCTGTCACGACTGTCCAATCCGCCCGCGCCGTCACCGCGCGCCGGTTGTCCGCGGCTTTAACCCCGCGAGGCTAGTGTTGGCGGTGCTGGAAGGGGCGGACGGGTTTCGGACGCTTCTCTCGACCGGAGGCCAAACTGGGGGTGGGGCAGGCATGACGGTCACAAGGCTATCGGACGACGAGAGGGATTCCGAGACGCTGCTGGAAATGGCGGAGATCCATTATCGCGACGTTCTGGGGGAAATGGAAATCCTCATCCAGTGCGTCCGCGACCGGGACGATCTGCCCGAAACGGAAACGAAGCGCGTGCTGACCGCCTATCGGCGGGCGGTGCAGACGCTTTACGACGAAAGGAAGCGGGTTGAGGACCTACGACGCAAGCAGCGCGGCATCGTCGGCGACTATGCCATCGACTTCGACGCGGCCCGGACCGAGATCGCGCGCCGACTGGATCGCCTGCGCGCCACGCGCGGTGCGGGCTGAGTTCCTGGACAATCTGAGCGAGGGGGCGCTGCTGGCGCTTCCCTACCTGTTCGAATTCTGGGCGATGCCGCACCAGATGCCGCCCGAGGGCGACTGGCGGTCCTGGGTGATCCTGGGGGGACGGGGCGCCGGCAAGACGCGCGCGGGCGCCGAATGGGTGCGGTCCATGGTCGAGGGGGCGCGCCCCCTCGATCCGGGCCGGGCGCGGCGGGTGGCGCTGGTGGGCGAGACGCTGGAGCAGGTGCGCGAGGTCATGGTGATGGGCGAGAGCGGGATCCTGGCCTGTTCGCCGCCCGATCGGCGCCCGGTCTGGGAAGCGTCGCGCCGCAGGCTGGTCTGGCCCAACGGCGCGGTGGCGACCTGCCATTCGGGGCACGACCCCGAGTCGTTGCGCGGGCCGCAATTCGACGCGGCCTGGGTGGACGAACTGGCGAAGTGGAAGCGGGCCGAGGAGGCTTGGGACATGCTGCAATTCTGCCTGCGGCTGGGCGACGATCCGCGCCAATGCGTGACGACGACGCCGCGCAATGTCGAGGTGCTCAAGCGGCTGCTGGCGGCGGAGGGCACGGTGCGGACCCATGCGCCGACCGAAGCCAACCGCGCGAACCTGGCGGGCAGCTTCCTGGCGGACGTGATGCAGCGCTATGCGCAGACGCGGCTGGGCCGGCAGGAGCTGGAGGGCGAGCTGCTGGAGGATGTCGAGGGCGCGCTGTGGACGCGTGCAATGCTGGATCTGTGCCGCATCCGGTCGGCGCCGGGGCTGCGGCGGGTGGTCGTGGCGGTCGATCCGCCGGTGACGGGCGGGGCGCGGGCCGATGCCTGCGGGATCGTGGTGGCCGGCGTCACGGCCGAAGGGCGCGGCGTCGTGCTGGAGGATGCCAGCGTGGCGGGCGCGTCGCCCGCCGCCTGGGCCGAGGCGGCGGTCGCGGCCTATCGCCGTCACGGGGCGGACCGGCTGGTGGCCGAGGTCAACCAGGGCGGCGATCTGGTCGAGCAGGTCGTGCGGCAGGTGGACCGCACGGTCAGTTACCGCGGCGTTCACGCGTCGCATGGCAAGGTGGCGCGGGCCGAGCCTGTGGCCGCACTCTATGAGCAGGACCGGGTGTGGCATCTGGCCGGGTTGCAGGCGCTGGAGGCGCAGATGTGCCAGATGGCGGTCGGCGGTTTCCGGGGCGCGGGCAGTCCCGACCGGGTGGATGCGCTGGTCTGGGCGCTGAGCGAGCTGATGCTGCGGCGCGATGCGCGGCCGGGGGTGCGGTCGCTGTGAGCGGATATTCGGAACGATCGGGCGGGGGATTGTGATGCTGGGATTTGGAAAGAAGGCCACGATGCAGGGCAAGGCCAGCGCCGCGGGGCGCGTGGCGCTGCCGGGGATCGTCTATGGCGGGTCGGGCCGGGTGGCGTTCAGCCCGCGCGACACGGCATCGCTGGTGCGCAGCGGATTCCAGGGCAATCCCATCGGATTCCGCTGCGTGAAGATGCTGGCCGAGGCGGCGGCGGCGCTGCCGCTGGTGCTGACCGAGCGCGGCGAGCGGGTCGAGACGCATCCCGCGCTGGGCCTGATCGCGCGGCCCAATGGCGGGCAGGGCCGCGCCGAGATGCTGGAGGCGCTTTACGGGCAGCTTTTGCTGTCGGGCGACGGCTATGTCGAGGCGGTGGGGTTCGAGGACGGGCTGCCGGCGGAACTGCACGTGCTGCGGTCGGACCGCATGTCGGTGGTGCCGGGGGCGGATGGCTGGCCGGTCGGCTATGACTACAGTGTCGGCGGGCGGGCGCATCGTTTCGCCGTCATCGACGGGCTGTCGCCGGTTTGTCACGTCCGCAGCTTTCATCCGCTGGACGATCATTACGGGCTGAGCCCGATGCAGGCGGCGGCGGCGGCGATGGACGTCCACAATTCCGCGTCGCGGTGGAGCAGGGCGCTGCTGGACAATGCGGCGCGGCCTTCGGGGGCGATCGTGTTCCAGGGCGGCGACGGCGTTCTGACGCCCGAGCAGCACGACCGCCTGGTGGCCGAGATGGAGGCGCATCACCAGGGCGCGCGCAATGCCGGGCGGCCGATGTTGCTGGAAGGGGGGCTGGACTGGAAGCCGATGGGATTCTCGCCCTCGGACATGGAGTTCCAGAAAACCAAGGAGGCGGCGGCGCGCGAGATCGCGCTGGCCTTCGGGGTGCCGCCGATGCTGCTGGGGATACCGGGCGACGCCACCTATGCCAATTACGCCGAGGCGAACCGAGCCTTCTATCGGCTGACGGTGCTGCCGATGGCGGGGCGCGTGGTGGCGGCGCTGGCGCATTGGCTGGGCACCTTCGCCGGCACGGATCTGGATCTGCGCGTCGATCTGGATCTGGTGCCCGCCCTGGGGGTCGAGCGCGAGGCGCAGTGGCGGCGCGTGGCCGACGCGGCCTTCCTGTCGGACGACGAGAAGCGCGCGCTGCTGGGACTGCCCGCAAGGGGCTGATCCGCGGCGGTGCAGGCGGGGGGCGGCGCAATGCGGGGCCGTCCCCCCGGTGAGGCGATCCCGAGGGAGTGGGCGATGGAACTGGAACGGAAATATTGCGGCGCCGGCGAGGCGCTGCGCGTGATCGAGGACGAACAGGGCACCGGCGTGGCGGGATATGCGTCGCTGTTCGGGGTGGCCGATCAGGGCCGCGATGTGGTGGCGGCGGGGGCCTATGCGGCGACGCTGGCAGCGCTTTCGGCGCGCGGCGGGCGGGTCAAGATGCTGTGGCAGCACGATCCCGCGCAGCCCATCGGCGTCTGGGACGAGGTGCGCGAGGATGCGCGCGGCCTGTGGGTCAAGGGGCGCATCCTGACCCAGATCAAGCGGGGCCGCGAGGCGGCGGCGCTGATCGCGGCGGGCGCGCTGGACGGGCTGTCGATCGGGTATCGCGCCAAGCGCGCCAGCCGCGACGCGCAGGGCCGCCGGGTGCTGCACGAGCTGGAGCTTTGGGAAGTGTCGCTGGTGACGTTCCCGATGCTGCCCGAGGCCCGGATCGGCGCCTCGGCGGGTGCGAAGGGGGCGGATCCCCTGCGCGGGATGGCGGCGCTGCTGCGGCAGGCCGGCCGGGATCTGGCGGGCGGCTGACGCCCGGCGGGATTAGGACGAGAGGCAAGTAACGAAAGGGATGGCGATGGATGCGACCGGGACGAACCGGGCGGACGGGGAAGGTGCGCCCGACGCCCAGGGCGAAATGAAGGCCGCGCTGGCCGAGTTCGTCGGCGAGCTGAAGGGCTTTCGCCAGGGGATCGAGACGAAGATGCAACAGCACGAGGAGCGGATGACCATGCTGGACCGTAAGACGATGATCGCGGGCAGGCGCCCCGCACTTGCCGCCGCCGCCGAGGTGGAGGTGCCGCACGCCAAGGCGTTCGCCGCCTATGTGCGGTCGGGCGACGACGAGGGGTTCCGCGGGCTGGAGCCCGAGGGCAAGGCGATGAGCACCGCCGTCGCGGGCGATGGCGGGTTCCTGGTGGACCGCCAGACCAGCGAGACGATCCGCGCCGTGCTTTATTCCAGCGCGTCGATCCGGTCGGTCGCCAATGTCGTCAATGTCGAGGCCACGTCGTTCGACGTGCTGGTGGACACGACCGATATGGGTGCGGGCTGGGGCAGCGAGACCGGGCCGCAGGCCGAGACGGGCACGCCGGTCTTCGACCGCATCGTCATCCCGCTGCACGAGCTGAACGCCATGCCCAAGGCCAGCCAGCGCCTGCTGGACGACGCGGCCTTCGACATGGAAGGGTGGCTGGCCAACCGCATCGCCGACAAGTTCGCCCGCGCCGAGGCCGAGGCGTTCGTCAAGGGCAACGGCGCGGACAAGCCCAAGGGGTTCCTGGCGCATCCCAACGTCGCCAATGCGAGCTGGGCCTGGGGCAAGCTGGGCTATGTTCCGAGCGGCGCCAACGGCAGCTTCGCCAGCGCCGATGCCATTGTCGATCTGGTCTATGCGCTGGGCGCCCGATACCGCGCTAATGCGACCTTCGTGATGAACTCGAAGACCGCGGGCGTGGTGCGCAAGCTGAAGGACGCGGACGGCCGGTTCCTGTGGTCGGACGGGCTGGCGGCGGGCGAACCCGCGCGCCTGATGGGCTATGGCGTGCTGATCGCCGAGGACATGCCCGACATCGCGGGCGGCGCGCTGGCCATCGCCTTCGGCGACTTCCGCGCCGGCTATACCGTGGCCGAGCGGCCCGACCTGCGCATCCTGCGCGATCCGTTCAGCGCCAAGCCGCATGTCCTGTTCTATGCCACCAAGCGCGTCGGCGGCGATGTCAGCGACTTCGCGGCGATCAAGCTGATGAAGTTCTCGGCCAGCTAGGGCCGGGGGGCGTCCGTTCCGCGCATCGCGGGCGGGCGTCCGGCGGGCGCGCGTGGCCCCTAATCGTCCAGCTACACCTCCGTCCGAGCGAGGCGGGGGGCGCGTGCCCGTCACCGGATCCGGGGATGCCGGGGCGGTGCGGATCCAAGGACAGGAGGACCGAATGTATCTGACGGAAGACAACGTGCCGCAGGCCGCACTGCCGATCGGGCCGCTGCGCGCCCATCTGCGGCTGGGCAGCGGTTTCGCCGACGACGGCGTGCAGGACGGCGTGCTGGAGGCGTGCCTGCGCGCCGCCCTCGCCCGGATCGAGGCGCAGACGGCGCGGGCGCTGGTGCGGCGCGGATTCGTGCAGCATCTGGCGGCCTGGCGCGATCTGGGGCGCCAGTCGCTGATGCGCGCCCCGCTGGAGGCGGTGACGGCCTTGCGCATCGTCGATGTCGGGGGCGCGGTCGAGACGGTGGATCCCGCCCGCTATCACGTCGAGCGGGACCATGCGCGGCCCTGCATCGCGGCGCGCGGCTTCGTGCTGCCGGGGATTCCGGTGGGCGGGCGGGCCGAGATCGCCTTCGTCGCTGGGTTCGGGCCGGACTGGTCGGACGTGCCGGGCGATCTGGCGCTGGCCGCGCTGACGCTGGCCGCCGCCATCTACGAGGAGCGGGCGGGCGCCGACGGGCTGCCCGGATCGGTCGCGGCGCTGCTGGCGCCCTGGCGGCCGGTCCGCATCTGGGGGGGGCTTGTGTGATGCGCGACGTGGCGCTGACGCGGCCCCTGGTGCTGGAGGCGCCCTTCGGGGCGGCGGACGGCGCGGGCGGCCATGTCGAGACATGGGAGGCGCTGGGCGTGCTTTGGGCGGACGTCCGGCTGCGGGGCGGCGGCGACGGGCAGGCCCCCGGCATCGCGCTGGGCCGGACGCGGCTGCGCATCACGGTGCGCGGCGCGCCGCAGGGATCGCCGCGCCGCCCGGTGCCGGGCCAGCGGTTCCGCGACGGGGCGCGGGCCTTTCGCATCGACGCGGTGAGCGAGGCGGATCCCGCCGGCCGCTATCTGACCTGCCTGGCCGAGGAGGAGGTGGCGGCATGACCTATGCGATGGCGGCCCCCCTTCAGGCGGCGGTGTTCCAGGCGTTGAGGGCCGATCCGGCAGTGGCGGCGCTGACCGGCGGGGCGATCCACGACGCGGTGCCGCCCGGCCCGGTGCCCGGCCTTTACGTGACGCTGGGCGACGAGGACGTGCGCGAACGGGGCTGCAAGGACGCGGGCGGCGCGCGGCACGACTTCACGCTGCGGGTGGTCAGCGACGCGGCGGGTTTCCGGCAGGCCAAGCAGGCGGCGGCGGCGATCTGCGACGCGCTGCTGGCGGGATTGCCGCCCCTGCCGCGGGGACGGATCGCGGGGCTGTGGTTCGTGCGGGCGCGCGCCCGGCGGATCGGCGGCGGTGCCGCGCGCGAGATCGAGCTGCGCTTTCGGGCGCAGGTGATGGACGAGTGACAGGATACGGGAGCAGGCGACATGGCGGCACAGAACGGCAGGGATCTTCTGATCAAGATGGACATGACCGGCACCGGCACGTTCCAGACGGTGGCGGGGCTGCGCGCGACGCGGCTGGCCTTCAACGCGCAGAGCGTGGACGTGACCAGCCTGGAAAGCACCGGGGGCTGGCGCGAATTGCTGGGAGGTGCCGGCGTCAAGTCGGCGGCGCTGACGGGGTCGGGCATCTTCAAGGATGCAAGCACGGATGCGCGGGCGCGCAGCGTCTTCTTCGACGGCGCGGTGCCCGAGTTCCAGATCGTCATTCCGGGCTTCGGCACGGTCAAGGGGCCGTTCCAGATCACCGGGCTGGAATATGCGGGCGCGCATGACGGCGAGGCGACGTTCGAGATGTCGATGGCATCGGCGGGCGCGCTGAGCTTCGCGCCGCTATGAGCGCGAACCCCTGGGCCGGAGAGGTCGCGCTGACCTTGAACGGCGAGGTGCTGACGGCGCGGCTGACGCTGGGCGCGCTGGCCGAGCTGGAGGCGGCCCTGGGCACCGGCACGCTGGTCGAGCTGGTCGAGCGGTTCGAGACCGGCCGCCATTCGGCGCGCGACGTGCTGGCGCTGGTCGCGGCCGGTCTGCGCGGCGGCGGCTGGCGGGGCACGGCCGCCGACCTGCTGACCGCCGAGATCGGCGGCGGCCCGGCCGAGGCCGCGCGGGTGGCGGCACGGCTGCTGGTGCGCGCCTTCGCCCCGGCCGAATGAGCGCGCGGTTCGACTGGCCCGCCCTGATGCGCGCCGGGATCGGCGGGCTGGGGCTACGCCCGGCGGAGTTCTGGGCGCTGACGCCGATGGAGCTGCGGCTGATGCTGGGGAGCGGCATCGCGGCCGCCCCCCTGGGACGCGACCGGCTGGCCGAGCTGTCGGCGGCGTTTCCCGATTTCGAGACCTGCACGGAGGACGAGGATGGACCGCGAGATTGAGGCGCTGGACGACGATCTGGTGCAGCTCGAGCAGAGCCTTGGCGGCGCGCGCGCGGTGCTGGCCGCCTTCGACGGCGAATTGCGCGCCATGCAATCGAGCGCCAGCGCCACCGGCCGCGAGGTCGGCGCGCTGAGCAACGGCATCCGACGGGGGCTGAAGGCGTCGTTGGAGGGGCTGATCTTCGACGGCATGAAGCTGAGCGATGCGATGAAGGGCGTGGCGCAGTCGATGATCGGCGCCGCCTACAAGGCCGCGATGGGGCCGGTGAGCAAAGGCCTGGGCGGGCTGCTGAGCCAGGGGGTCGAGGGGGTGATGGGGGCGCTGACGCCGTTCGCCAAGGGCGGGTCGTTCGCGCAGGGGCGGGTGATGCCCTTTGCCACGGGCGGCGTGGTGTCGGGGCCGGTGGCGTTTCCGATGCGCGGCGGCACCGGCCTGATGGGCGAGGCGGGGCCCGAGGCGATCATGCCGCTGCGGCGCGGCCCCGACGGCAAGCTGGGCGTGCAGGCGGCTGGCGGCGGTGGCGGGGGGGTAAACGTGGTGATGAACATCTCGACCCCGGATGTCGAGGGATTCCGCCGGTCGCAAAGCCAGATCGCGGCTCAGATGGGCCGCGCGCTGTCGCGCGGATCGCGCAACCGCTGAGGCGAAAGGCGGCGCGGGGATGCGCGGAGCCGGAAATGACGGACAGGAGGTGCGGCAATGGCCTTTCACGAGGTGAGATTTCCCGTCGCGCTGAGCTATGGCTCGGCCGGCGGACCGGAGCGGCGGACCGAGATCGTGGCGCTGGCCAACGGGTTCGAGGAGCGCAACACGCCCTGGGCCCATTCGCGCAGGCGCTATGACGCGGGCGGCGGGCTGCGGTCGCTGGACGACGTGGCGCGGCTGGTCGCGTTCTTCGAGGCGCGGCGCGGGCAGTTGCACGGGTTCCGCTGGAAGGACTGGGCCGATCACAAGTCCTGCGGCTGCGGGGCGGTGCCGGGCGCGGGCGATCAGGCCATCGGCACCGGCGACGGCACCGAGCGGCGGTTCCGGCTGGTGAAACGCTATGGCGACGGCGCGTCGGATTATCTGCGCCCGGTGACGAAACCCGTCGCGGGCAGCGTCAGGGTCGCGGTGGCGGGCGTGCCGCAGGCCGAAGGCGCGGATTTCACCGCCGATCCGGCGACGGGCTTCGTGACCTTCGTGCGCGCGCCGGTGGCGGGCGCGGCGATCACCGCGGGGTTCGAGTTCGACGTGCCGGTGCGGTTCGACACCGACCGGCTGAGCGTCTCGGTCGCGACATTCATGGCGGGCGAGATTCCCGACGTGCCGGTCGTCGAGGTGCGGGTATGAGCGGTTTGGATGCGGGGCTGGCGGCGCATCTGGCGGGGGGCGTGACCACCCTGGCGCGCTGCTGGCGGGTGACGCGGCGCGACGGGCGGATGCTGGGCTTTACCGATCACGATTGCGACCTGGCCTTTGGCGGCGTGACCTTTCGCGCCAGCGACGGGCTGAGCGCGCGGGCGGTCGAGCAGACGACGGGCCTGGCGGTGGACAATACCGAGGCGCTGGGCGTGCTGAGCGATGCCGGGCTGACCGAGGCCGACATCGCGGCGGGGCGCTATGACGGGGCCGGGGTGACGGCGTGGCTGGTGAACTGGGCCGATCCGGCGCAGCGGATGCGGCTGTTCCAGGGCGAAATCGGCGAGATCGCGCGCAGCGGCGGGGCGTTCCGGGCCGAATTGCGGGGACTGACCGACCTGCTGAACCAGCCGCAGGGGCGGGTCTATCAGACGGCATGCAGCGCGGTTCTGGGGGACGGCGCGTGCAAGGTCGATCTGACGCGGGCCGATCTGTCGGCGGAAGTGAGCGTCGATGCGGTCGAGGGGGCGGTGCTGATCCTGCCGGCGCTGGCGCGGTTCGCGGACCGCTGGTTCGAGCAGGGGCGGCTGGTGGTGCTGACGGGGGCGTCCGCGGGGCAGGTGCGGGTGGTGAAGAACGACCGCAGGACGGGCGAGGCCCGGCGGATCGAGGTCTGGGACGCGCTACGCGGCGGCATCGCGCCGGGCGACCGGGTGCGGCTGGAGGCGGGCTGCGACAAGCGGGCGGAGACATGCCGCGCCAAGTTCGCCAACATGGCCAACCATCGCGGCTTTCCGCATCTGCCGTCCGAGGACTGGCTGATGGCCTATCCCGCCGGCGACGCGACGCATGACGGCGGGAGCCTGCGCGAATGAGCGCCGTCGTGGCGGCGGCGCGCGGCTGGATCGGCACGCCCTATCTTCACCAGGCAAGCTGCCGGGGGGCCGGGGCCGATTGCCTGGGGCTGATCCGCGGGGTCTGGCGCGAATTGCAGGGCGCCGAGCCTGTCGCGATGCCGCCCTATACGCCCGACTGGTCCGAGCCGCAGCGCGAGGAGCGGCTTTGGCGGGCGGCGGCGCGGCATCTGGTGCCCTGCGACGACCGGCCCATCGCGCCGGGCGACGTGCTGCTGTTCCGCATGCGCGAGGGCGGGGTCGCCAAGCATCTGGGGATCGCCGCCGGAACGGGCGAGCTGCCCACCTTCGTCCATGCCTATTCGGGGCATGGCGTCATCGAAAGCGCGCTGGGCGCGCCCTGGCGGCGGCGCATCGTGGCGCGCTTCGCCTTTCCGCAGGAGGTCTGATCATGGCGACACTGGTATTGGGGGCCGTGGGGGCGGCGGCAGGCGGTGCGCTGGGCGGCGGGGTGCTGGGGCTGAGCTCGGTCGTGATCGGGCGGGCGCTAGGCGCCACGCTGGGCCGCGTCGTCGATCAAAGCCTGCTGGGGGCGGGCAGCGAAGCGGTCGAGACCGGGCGCGTCGACCGTTTCCGCCTGACCGGCGCGGGCGAGGGCACGCCCATCGCACGGCTGCACGGGCGGGTGCGCGTCGGCGGTCAGGTGATCTGGGCGTCGCGGTTTCTGGAATCGTCCGAAACGCAAGGCGGCGGCAAGGGCGCGCCGTCGCGACCCGAGGTGCGCGAATACGGATACAGCGTATCGCTGGCCATCGCCCTTTGCGAAGGCAAGGTCGCCGGGATCGGGCGCATCTGGGCGGATGGCCGCGAGATCGGGCGCGACGAGGTGCAGTTGCGCCTGCATCCGGGCGACGACCGCCAGCAGCCCGATGCGAAGATCGAGGCGGTCGAGGGGACGGGCAACGTGCCGGCCTATCGCGGGCTGGCCTATGTGGTGATCGAGGATCTGGATCTGGCGCCCTTCGGCAACCGGGTGCCCCAATTCACCTTCGAGGTGATGCGCGGCGAGCAGGCCGCACCCGCCGGTGCGTCGCCCGACCTGGCGGCAGGCGTCCGGGCGGTGGCAATGATGCCGGGCACGGGCGAATACGCGCTGGCCACGACGCGCGTGCGGCTGGAGGACCGGCCCGGCGTGTCGGCCTATGTCAACGTCAACAGCCCCGGCGGCAAGACCGACTTCGCGGCCTCGCTGGACGCGCTGGGGGCGGAGTTGCCCCGCTGCGGATCGGTGTCGCTGATCGTGTCGTGGTTCGGCGACGATCTGCGCTGCGGAGCGTGCAAGGTCGTGCCCAAGGTCGAGCAGACGGCGTTCGACGGCAAGGAGATGCCCTGGACGGTATCGGGGCTGAAGCGGCGTGACGCGGCCACGGTGCCGGTCCGTGACGGTGGCGTGATATACGGCGGCACGCCTGCGGATGCGTCGGTGGTGGAAGCCATCGCGGCGATGCGCGCGGCCGGGCAGGCGGTGATGTTCTATCCGTTCCTGCTGATGGAGCAGGGGCCGGGCAACGGCCTGGCCGATCCGTGGTCGGATGCCGCGCACCAGCCGGAACTGCCGTGGCGGGGGCGGATCACGCTGTCGAAGGCGCCGGGGCAGGCGGGATCGCCCGACGGCACGGCGGCGGCGGCGGCCGAGGTCGCTTCGTTCTTCGGGACGGCGCGCGTCGCGGATTTTGCGGTGACGGGGCAGCGCGTGCGCTGGACCGGGGGGGCAGATGACGGCTATCGCCGGTTCATCCTGCATTACGCGCATCTGTGTGCCGCGGCGGGCGGGGTGGACAGTTTCTGCATCGGGTCCGAGATGCGCTCGCTGACGCAGATCCGCGATGCGGGCGGGTTTCCGGCGGTCGAGGCGTTCCGGCAACTGGCGCGGGACGTGCGCGCGATTCTGGGACCGGACGTGAAGATCGGCTATGCGGCCGACTGGTCGGAATATTTCGGCTATCGCCCGCAGGACGGATCGGGCGACGTGTTCTTCCACCTCGATCCGCTTTGGGCCGATCCGGCGATCGATTTCATCGGCATCGACAATTACATGCCGCTGGCCGATTGGCGGGACGGCGACGACCATGCCGATGCGGGATGGGGGACGGTCCACAACCTCGATTATCTGCGCGCAAACGTCGCGGGCGGCGAGGGGTTCGACTGGTATTACGGATCGGCGGCCGAGGATGCTGCGCAGATCCGCACGCCCATCGCGGACGGCGCCCATGGCGAGGATTGGGTCTTTCGCTACAAGGATCTGGTCGGCTGGTGGAGCAATCCGCATCACGACCGACCGCGCGGGCTGCGCAAGGCGACCCCGACGCCCTGGGTGCCGCAATCGAAGCCGATCTGGTTCACCGAGATCGGCTGTGCGGCCATCGACAAGGGCGCGAACGAGCCCAACAAATTCCTGGACCCGAAATCGTCGGAATCGGGTTTGCCGAAATATTCCAGCGGCCGGCGCGACGACCTGATGCAGATGCAGTTCCTGCGCGCGTCGTTCGATCACTGGTCGGATCCGGCCAACAACCCGGTGTCGGACGTTTACGGCGCGCCGATGGTGGACGTGACGCGCGCGCATGTCTGGGCCTGGGACGCGCGGCCCTATCCGTATTTTCCCGGGAACGCGGATCTGTGGTCGGATGCCGACAACTACTATCGCGGACACTGGATCACCGGGCGGGCGACGAACCGGGCGCTGGCATCGGTGGTGCGCGAGATCTGCGCGGAATCGGGCGTGCGCGGGATCGATGTTGGTCGGCTTTACGGTCTGGTGCGTGGCTATGTGCAGGGCGACGTGCAATCGGCCCGGGCGGCGTTGCAGCCCCTGATGCTGGCCTACGGGTTCGACGCGGTCGAGCGGGCGGGAACGCTGGTCTTCCGGTCGCGAACGGGGCGGGCGGTGGCGGCCATCGACGCAGGCCAGGTGGCCGTCAGCGGCGAGACGGAGGGCGATGTCGAGCATGTGCGCCTGCCCGACGCCGAGAAGGTGGGGCGGCTGCGGCTGACCTATACCGATGCAGGGGGGTCGTTTGAGACGCGCAGCGCCGAGGCCGTCTTTCCCGACGAGCGCAGTTTCGCGGTGGCGGCGTCCGATCTGCCGCTGGTGCTGACGCAGGCGGAAGGGCGCGCGATCACCGAACGTTGGCTGGCCGAGGCGCGGGTGGCGCGCGACCGTGTGCGGTTCGCGCTGCCGCCCTCGCGGCTGGGGCTGGGCGCGGGCGACGTGGTGACGCTGGGCGACAGTCTGTGGCGGATCGACCATGTGGAACAGGCCGGCCTGCAACTGATCGAGGCGGTGCGGACCGAACCGGGGCTGCACGAGCCGAGCGACACGGCGGAAAGCGCCATGCGCCTGCCGCGCTATGCCGCACCCGTGCCGGTGCTGCCGGTGCTGCTGGACCTGCCGCTGTTGCGGGGGACCGAGGCGCCCCACGCGCCCCATGTCGCGGCGGCGGCGCGGCCCTGGCCGGGATCGGTGGCCGTTTACGGTTCGGCAACGGGATCGGGATACGACCTCGATGCCACGCTGCCCGTTTCGGCGCGGATCGGGGTCACGCAGACGCCGCTGCATCGGGCGGCGTCCGGCATCTGGGATCGCGGGCCGGCGCTGCGCGTCCGCATGATCGGCGGCGCGCTGCAACGGATCGAGGACGCGGCGCTGCTGGCCGGGGCCAACGCGATGGCGATCGGCGGCGGCGCGGATGACATATGGGAGGTGTTTCAGTTCCGCGAGGCGGAGTTGGTCGCGCGCGACACGTTCGATCTGTCGATGCGGCTGCGAGGGCAGGCGGGCACGGACGGGGTGATGCCCGACGAATGGCCCGCGGGCAGCCGCGTGGTGCTGCTGAACCGGGCGGTGCGGCAGATCGACCTGCGGCCCGACGCGCGCGGGCTGGCGCGGCACTATCGCATCGGCCCCGCCGGGCGGCCGCTGGACGATCCGGCTTTCGTCGAGGAGGAGCGGGCGTTTGCCGGCGCGGGGCTGCGCCCCTATGCGCCGGTGCATTTGCGGGTGCGCGAGGCTGGCGGCGGGCTGGACGTGACATGGATTCGGCGCACCCGGATCGGCGGCGATAGCTGGCTGGGGCTGGACGTGCCGCTGGGCGAGGAGGACGAGCGGTATCTGGTGCGGATCCGGCGCGGCGGGGCGATTTTGCGGCAGGTCGAAACTGACCGTCCGGCCTGGCATTACGGCGCGGCGGACCGGGCGGCGGATGGGCCGGGCGTGCGGTTGGAGGTCGCGCAGGTCTCGACAGCCTACGGGCCGGGGCCGTTCGGGGTGCGCGATCTGCCATGAATGCGCGCGCGCCGCGGATGGGCGACCTGATCGCGCTGGCGCGTGCCTGCCTTGCCCAGCCCGCGCATCGCCGGGCCTGGGTCGCGCGGCGCATCCTGGCGGAAGCGGCCCGTGCGGGGACGTGGCGGCGCGCGACGGGTCGCGTGCATCCGCTGTGGGGGGACGGGTCGGTCGCGGCGGCGGCGTTGCGGCGGCGCTGCGCGGCCGAGCCGCCGCTGGAGGACGCCGAATGGCGCGCCTGCCTGACTCTAGGTCTCGACGCTTTCGCCGGGGGTGTCGGCCAGCGCGATTCGCGTCTATATTGTCGTGACACGCCGCCGACCGGAGCCTTCCCATGACCCTGCAAGCCCGCAACATCGCGACGCTGGATCCTGTCTGGTCGCGCATCCGGCTCGAGGCGCAGGACGCGGCCGAGGCCGAGCCTTTGCTGGGCGGGCTGATGCATTCGGCGGTCCTGCATCATCCGACGCTGGAACGCGCCATCGCGTCGCGCGTGGCGCTCAAGCTGGTCTCGGGCGAGATGTCCGAGCAGATCCTGCGCGAGATCGCGGACGAGGCGCTGGGCGACGACCCTGCTTTGGGCGATGCCGCCCGCGCCGATCTGGTCGCTACGTTCGAGCGCGATCCGGTCTGCCACCGGTTTCTGCAACCCCTGGTCTATTTCAAGGGATGGCAGGCGGTGCAGGCCTATCGCATCGGTCACTGGCTGTGGCTGAAAGGGCGCCGCGATCTGGCCTATTTCATCCAGATGCGGGTGAGCGAGGTGTTCGGCATCGACATCCATCCCGGCGCGCGGATCGGGCGCGGCATCATGATCGACCACGCCCATTCCATCGTCATCGGCGAAACGGCGGTGGTAGGCGACAACGTGTCGATGCTGCATTCGGTGACGCTGGGCGGGACCGGCAAGGAGGAGGAGGACCGCCACCCCAAGATCGGCGACGGCGTGCTGATCGGGGCGGGGGCCAAGGTGCTTGGCAATATTCGCGTGGGCGCGTGCTGCCGGATCGCCGCCGGGTCCGTGGTGCTGGAGGACGTGCCGCCCTGCAAGACGGTCGCCGGCGTTCCGGCGCGGATCGTCGGAGAGGCGGGCTGTTCGCAGCCATCCGTGACGATGGACCAGTTGCTGAACGGTCAGGTCTGATCCAGCGCCCGGTTCAGTTCGGCCAGCCGGGCGGCGGGGTCGGGGGATAGCCAGACTTCCTCGCCCAGGGCGATGAAGTCGGCGAAGGGGGCGAGGGCGGCGAGCAGGGCGGCGTCGAAGCCGCCTTCGGCCACGACCGGCAGCTCGATCATCTCGGACCACCAGGCGAAAAGGTCGCGGTCTGCCAGCGTTCCGTCGCCGGGCGCCGCCCCGCCGACCGGGCCGAAGGCGATGTAATCGGCCCCCGCTTCGCCCGCGTTCATTCCGTCGTGCCGCGACGTGCCGCAAAAGGCGCCGACGATGGCGTCCGGCCCCAGTTCGGCGCGGGCATGGCGGACATTGCGCGCCCCGTCGCGCAGATGCACCCCGTCGAGCCCCGCCCGCTGCGACAGCGCGACATGATCGGCGATGACGAGCGCCACGTCGCGCGGTTCGGTCACGGCGCGCAGGGCGTCGGCGGCGCGCAGCAACGTATCCTCGTCGCGGGTGGCGAGGTCGAGGCGCAGGCAGGCGACCGGCGCGGCATCGAGCGTGGCCGATAGACGGCCGCCGAAATCCGCGTCGATCGCGGGCGGCGTGACAAGATAGATCTGCGGGCGGTCGGTCATCGTGTGTCCCTTCGGCGTGCCCGCGTTCTAGCGGGCGATGCGGGGTTTGACCACGGGCGCCTTGGCCCCTATCAGCCGAAGCGCCATGCAGCCTGTCTTCGTCCTCGTGCGCCCTCAACTGGGCGAGAATATCGGTGCCGCCGCCCGCGCCATGCTCAATTTCGGGCTGACCGAGATGCGGATCGTGGCCCCCCGCGACGGCTGGCCCAACCCCCGCGCCGAGGCTTTGGCCGCCGGCGCGTCGCGCGTGCTGGACACGGCGACGATCCACGACGATCTGCCATCGGCCATCGGCGATTGCGCTCATGTGCTGGCCACCACCGCGCGGGCGCGCGATCTGACCAAGGACGTGCACGACCCCCAGCGCGCGATGACGCTGGCGCGGGACCGCGGCGCCGGGGGCGAGCGGGTCGCGATCCTGTTCGGGCCGGAACGCGCGGGGTTGGAGAACGACGATGTGGCGCTGGCCACCGGCATCGTCACGGTTCCGGTCAACCCCGACTTTCCGTCGCTGAACCTGGCGCAATGCGTCCTGTTGATGGGATACGAATGGCGGCGGCAGAAGGCCGCGCCGGCGGCCACCCCGTCCGAGCCGCGCGCGACCGTGCTTGAGGTCGAGCATCTGGCGCGCCAATGGGAAGCCCGGCTGGAGGCGGCGCAGTATTTCTTTCCGCCCGCCAAGGCCGCGCATATGCGGACGGGTCTGCGCAACCTGTGGTCGCGGATGCCGCTGACGACGCGGGACGTGGCGATCCTGCACGGCGCGCTGCGGCAATTGGTGCGGCGGCACGGCGATGGCGGCTGACTTGCGGCCCCCGGCCCGCGCGCATAGCTTGCGCGGCGATTGACGGGGGGCCCGAGCGATGGCAGGCAAGCGCGCGATATTCGAGGAAGTCGGCACGGCCGAGAAGACCGCGCCCAGGGGTGGCATGATCGACGCGCGCCCGCGCGGGGCACGGCGCGGCGTAATGTGGTGGCTGATCGCGCTGTTCGTTCTGGTCGTCGTGATGATCGCCGTGGGCGGGCTGACGCGGCTGACCGATAGCGGGCTGTCGATCACCGAATGGCGGCCCGTCACCGGGGCCATCCCGCCCCTGAACGCCGCCGACTGGCAGGCCGAGTTCGACCGCTATCGCGCGATCCCCGAATACCGGTTGCAGAATAGCGGCATGAGCCTGGCGGAGTTCCAGGTCATCTATTGGTGGGAATGGGGGCATCGGCAGCTTGGCCGCGTGATCGGGCTGGTCTGGGCGGCGGGCTTTCTGGGCTTTCTGGCCGCGCGCAAGATCCCGCCCGGCTGGACGGCGCGGCTGCTGTTGCTGGGGGCGCTTGGCGGTTTGCAGGGACTTGTCGGGTGGTGGATGGTGTCGTCGGGGCTGGAAGGGACGCGCCTCGATGTCGCGTCCTATCGGCTGGCGGTGCATCTGGGCCTGGCTTTCGTCATCCTCGGCGTCATCGCGTGGTATGTGCTGTCGCTGCGCCGGACCGAAGCCGATCTGATGCGGGCGCGCCGCGCGGGCGAGCCGGCCTTGCGCCGCTGGACGACCGTGCTGGCCGCCGTGACGTTCTTGCAGATCGTCTGGGGCGCGCTGGTGGCGGGGATCGACGCGGGACGCAATTATGTGGACTGGCCGCTGATGGCGGGCGGGTTCCTGCCGCCCGATCCGTTCCAGCTTAGCCCCTGGTGGCGCAACTTCTTCGAGGATGACGGGCTGGTCCAGTTCGTGCACCGCATCATCGCCTATGCATTGCTGGCGCTGATCGTCGCCGCCTTCCTGCGCGCGCGCCGCTCGCCCTATCGCGCCAGCCGCGCGGCTTTTCACGGCGTGCTGGGCATGGCGGTGTTGCAGATGGTGCTGGGCATCGCGACGGTGATGTATTCCGCGCCGTGGTCCCTGGCGATCCTGCACCAGTTCGGCGCGGTGGTGCTGTGGGTGCTGGTGCTGCGCGCCCGGCACCAGACGATCTGGCCGCGCGCGCAATCGCTGAGGGATGCCGCATGAGCGCCTATGACGATCTGATGGATTTCCAGCGCGAGACCGAGGCGCTGGCGCAGGTTGCGGGCCGGCTGGGCTGGGATCAGGAAACGGTGATGCCGCGCGGCGCCGCCCATCAGCGCGGCGAGGAGATGGCCGCGATGGAGGGCGTGCTGCATGCGCGGCGGTCCGATCCGCGCATCGGCGACTGGCTGGACCGGGCCGAGGCCGCAGACGACGTGGCCGCCGCCAACCTGCGGCTGATCCGGCGAATGTTCGACCGCACGGCCAAGGTGCCCGCCAGGCTGGCGGCCGAGCTGGCGCGCGTCACCTCGCTGGCGCAGGGCCAATGGGCCGAGGCACGCGCGGCCGAGGATTTCGCCGCCTTTGTGCCGGTGCTGGCGCGCGTGGTCGATCTGCGGCGCGAGGAAGCGCAGCATCTGGCGCAGGGCGGCGATGCCTATGACGCGCTGCTGGACGATTACGAACCGGGCGCCACCGCCGAAAGCCTGACGGCGATGTTCGGTGCATTGCGCCCGCGTCTGCTGGCGCTGCGGGACGCGGCCCTGGGATCGCCGCATCAGCCCGTGCCGTTGACCGGCACGTTTGGCGAGGGCGGTCAGCTTGCCATCGCGACCGAGCTTGCGACCGCCTTCGGCTACGACTTCACGCGCGGGCGGATCGACAAGGCAGTGCATCCGTTCAGCAGCGGGTCGGGCGCGGATGTGCGCATCACCACCCGCACCGCGCCGGACGATCCGTTCAACTGCTTCTATTCCACCGTGCACGAGGTCGGCCATGCCGCCTATGAGCAGGCGATCGACCCTGCCTTCGCGCTGACGCCGCTGGGGCAGGGCGTGTCGATGGGCGTGCACGAATCGCAGTCGCGCCTCTACGAGAACCAGCTTGGCCGCAGCCGCGCCTTTACCGGCTGGCTGCACGGACGGATGACGGCGACATTCGGCGATACGGGCCTGGAGCCGGACGCGTTCTATGGCGCGGTGAACCGGCTGCATCGCGGGTTCATCCGCACCGAGGCCGACGAGGTGCAGTATAACCTGCATGTCCTGCTGCGCTTCGATCTGGAACGCGCGCTGATCGACGGAACGCTGGCCCCCGCCGAGCTGGAGGAGGCGTGGAATGCCCGCTTCCTGACCGATTTCGGCTATCCGGTGGACCGTCCGTCGAAAGGGTGCCTGCAGGACGTGCACTGGTCGGTGGGGCTGTTCGGATATTTTCCGACCTATACGCTGGGCAACGTCTATGCCGGGTGCCTGCATGCGGCGCTGCGGCGGGACCTGCCCGATCTGGATGCGGCCCTGACGCGGGGCGACACGTCGCCCGCGACGGGCTGGCTGCGCGAGCGTCTGCAACGCTGGGGCGGGCTGCGCGGGCCGCGCGCGACCGTGGCCCACGCGACGGAGCAGGAGCCGTCCGAAGGTCCGTTGCTGGATTATCTCGAGGCGAAGTTCGCGGCGATCTATCGGCTTTGAGCCCAGATACCGCGATGGCGGAAGACCTCGCGCAGCGTGTCGGCCCGGTCGCTCATCACGCCGTCGACACCCAGATCCAGCAGCCGTTCCATGTCGGCCGGATCGTCGATGGTCCAGACATGGACATGCGCGCGGGCGCCGTGGGCCGCCTTCAGCAGACGCCGCGTGACCAGCGGGATGCCGTGCCAGTGCGTCGGGATCTGCAAGACCGGGGCCCCGTCCGTCGCCAGCGGCAGGCCCCAGCCGCGCAGCCAGTGCCGCGCGACGCCGCCCTGCGCAGGCGACCAGCACAGGCGCGGACCCAGCGCGTCGCGGATGGCCCGCGTGCGGCGGATGTCGAACGATCCGATGCAGACGCGCTCCACGGCATCCGCACCGGCAATGGCGCGGATCGTCGGGGCGACCGCGCCGTCGGTCTTGGCGTCGAGGTTCAGGTTCAGCCGCGGATGATCCGACAGCACCGCGTCGAGCCGCGTCAGCCTGCCGCCGCCCGCGACCGCGGCGTCGCGCCAATCCGACCAGTCCCGATCCGCGATGCGGCCCGGCCGGCCCATCAAACGGTCGGTCCGGTCGTCGTGGAACAGCACCGCAACGCCGTCGCGGGTCGCCTGCACGTCCGTCTCGACATGGGTGAAGCCCATTGCCACGGCGGCGTCGATGGCTTCGGCGGTGTTTTCGGCGCAACCATCGGCGAAACCGCGATGGGGGAAGGCGATGGGGCCGCCGGTGTCGAGATAGGGAAACCCGGTTTCGACCGGCATTACAGCGGGCGGATGCGCAGGCGGGTGATGCGGTTGTCGATGCGCTGCATCACCTCGAACCGGAAGCCGTGGAAGCTGAAGACCTGGCCCTGGGTGGGGATCGTCTGCGCCTCGTGGATGACCAGCCCGGCAATGGTGTTGGCCTCGTCGTCGGGCAGTTGCCAGTCGGCCGCGCGGTTGAGGTCGCGGATGGTCATGCCGCCATCGACGATATAATCGCCGCCTTCGGTGCGCCGCAGGGGATGTTCGGGATCGAGGTCGAACTCGTCCGTGATTTCGCCGACGATTTCCTCGAGGATGTCTTCCAGCGTGATCAGGCCCTGAAGCGCGCCGTATTCGTCCACGACCAGCGCGAAATGGGTGTGCCGCACCAGAAACTGCCGCATCTGTTCGTCCAGCGTCGTCGTCTCGGGCACGAAATAGGGCGGCATGGCGACTTCGGTGATGTCGAAATCGGTCATCCGGGCACCGTTGGCGGCGGCGTCGGGGCGGCGGTCCCACATGGCGCGCAGCAGGTCCTTGGCATGGACCACGCCGACGATGTTCTCGTGGCTGTCGCGATAGACCGGCAGGCGGGTATGGGGCGAGCGCAGGCATTGTTCCAGGATTTCGGCCGCGGGCATGTCGCCGTCCACCATCTCGATCTGCGAGCGGTGGCGCATCACTTCCTCGACCGTGCGGTCGCCCAGATCGAGCGCGCCGAGGATGCGGTCGCGGTCCTCCTTCTCGACCATGCCTTCGGAATGGCCCAGCGTCAGCGCGCCCTCGATCTCGTCTCGAAAGGCGTGGATCTGGCCGTGCGGGTCGGTCTGCACGCCGAAGCCGCGCAGCACCAGCCGCACCAGCAGCCGCACCGCGCCGACGACGGGCGCGAAAACCCGCACGACGATGCCGATGGGCGCGCTGACCATGCTGGCGGCCTTTTCGGCGTTGGTGATCGCGTAGGTCTTGGGCAGCACCTCGGCGAAGATGAGGACGAGGAAGGTCATCACCAGCGTCGCCAGCGCCACGCCGCTGTCGCCTAGAACGCGTGTGAACAGCGCGGTGGCCAGCGACGTGGCCAGGATGTTGACCAGATTGTTGCCCAGCAGCACCGACCCGATCAGGCGTTCGTTGTCCTCGGTGATGTCCAGCGCACGCGCGGCCCCGCGCGATCCGCGGTCGGCCTGGCTGCGCAGCTTGCCGCGCGACGCGGCCGTCAGCGCGGTTTCCGACCCCGAAAAGAACGCGGACAGGACCAGCAACAGCAGGATCGCCCCGACGGTGACGATCAGCGCGGTGTCGAAGATGGGGGCGGCGGGATCCATGCGGGTCCGAAGGTTGCGAAGACAGCCCCGCTTATGCGCAAGCGCCGTCCCGGTGACAAGCCGTCAGTCCGACCCGGCCAGCGGATGCCGCGTCAGCACCAGATCGTGCAGTGCCCCGTCGAGGACATGGGTATAGATTTCGGTCGTCGCGACATCGGCGTGGCCCAGCATCGCCTGAATCGATATCAGATCCGCGCCGCCGGCCAGCAGATGCGTTGCGAAGGCATGGCGCAGATTATGCGGCGTCACCTTGTCGGGCGCGACGCCCGCGCTGGCGGCCAGCGTCTTGGTCAGCCCGTGAAACCAGTTGCGCGTCAGATGCCCCGCCTTGCCATGCGACGGAAAGAGATAGCGCGCGCCCGGTCCCTGAACGCCCATATCCTCGCGCAGCGACAGCCAGGCGGCCAGCGCAGCGCGCGCGGGGGCCGACAGCGGCACCAGCCGTTCGCGCCCGCCCTTGCCCTTGACCAGCAGCATCCCCGGATCGCCCCGCGCCGCCGCCAGCGGCAGCGTGACCAGCTCGCTCACCCGCATGCCGGTGGCATAGATCAGTTCCAGCAGGCAGGTGTTGCGCAACCGTTCGGCGCGGGTGCGTCCGGTGATGCGGGCGGCGTCGATCAGCTTCTCGACTTCGGCCAGACTGAGCGTGCGGGGCAGACGGCGGGCGCGGCCCGGCCCGCGAATCTGGATGGCGGGATTGTCCGGTCGCCAGCCTTCGTCGAAGGCGAAGCGGTAAAGCTGCCGGATCGCCGAAAGGCGCCGCGCGCGGGTCGCCACGACAAGGCCCTGCGCGTCGCAGTGAACCATATACGCCTCGATATCCTCGCGCGTGGCGGCGATCAGGTCCAGATCGCGGCGGTCCAGCCAACCGGCGAAATCCTTCAGATCGCGCGCATAGGCCAGCTGCGTGTTGCGCGCGGCGTTCATCTCGGCCGCCTGCGCCTCGAGGAAGGCCTCGATCCGGCGCATGGTGCCGGCGGCGATCATATGCGGCGATCCAGGATCAGCAGGTCGAGCGCCGCGTCCCGCGCGGTGTCGTCCTGGCCCGCCGCCCGCAGGATCGCCAGACCGTCGTGCAGGGCGTCGGGATTGCCCGCCTCGCCCGTCTCGATCAGATCCATCGCCATCAGCAGCGCCTCGCCGATGCGGCCGGTCTGTAGCATCTCGCCGGCCCGCGCGGGGGGCGGCGCGTCGAACCCTTCGGCGATGGCGCGTTCGCGGTCCGACGCGGCCGCCGACGGATCGGGCGCGCTGCGCGCCAGCGAAAGAAGGAAAGGCGGGAGCGCGTTCGCCGCATCGGTCGCAAGGATGCGGTCGCGTGCGGGGGACAGCACGCCGATTTCCGCCAGCGTCCGCGCCGCCCCCCCATCGAGGTCGAGCCGCGACAGCGCAGGCCCGTAATGCGCCGCGAAGGCATGGGCCAAACCCGCCGCGCGCATTGCGTCCCAGAGATCCGGCAGCAGATCGGCCACGGCGCCTGCATCGCCCGCCTGCATCGCGGCATCGAGGTCATGCGCCAGCCTGACCCGGTCCCAGACGCCGCCCGATGCCGCCGCCTGCCGCGCCCCATAGACCGACCAAAGCTGCGATCCCGAAATCGCGCCCGCCCGCGCCAGCCGTTCGGCCGCCTCGATCTGCGCCTTCCAGCCGACGGTGTGGCGCAGGTCGGAATGGGCGAAGGCCAGCGGCAGCGACGCGGTGCCGATGGGCAGTCCGATCGCCTCGAACAGCGCGAATTGCAGCGGCGAGGGCTGGCGCGGCGGGATCAGGCTGGCGGCGGGTTCGGTTCCGTCGTCGAGGAACGCGGACAGCAGCGCCGCCTCGGCCGGGCCGACGACGCCAAGCGCGCTGGCCGTGTCCAGCGTCAGTGCCGCCGTCGCCCAGTCGCCGCCCCGCGCCAGGCAGAACACCCTTGCGGCATAGGTCGGCGTGATCGCGGGCAGCGCCTGCATCCGCGCGCAGCCCAGATCCTCGTGCCCGGTCAGCAGCGCGATGTCGAACCAGCGGCGGAAATGGCGCGGCTCCTCGCGCTCGGCCCGGTCGAGAAGGGCGCGCGCCGCGTCGATGTCGCCCATCGCCAGCAGCGCGTCGATCCGCGCGAAGAACAGGACCGCTTCGGGGCCGCTGTCGGCGGGCGGCTCGGCGGCGCTTTGCAGCATCGCGCGCAGCAGATCGCGCAGGGCAGGCAGCGCGCCCGCGCGGTCGTGCGACAGCGCGCGCGCCAGATCCGCCGAGGCCGAGCCGTGCCAAAGATCGTCGGGCAGGCCCACGCGTTCGGCGGGCAGCAGGCCCACCCGGTCGGGCGCGGGCGCCCCCAGCGGCGCGACCGTCACCTGTCGCGGCAGCGCGTTCACCGCCACGTCGGTCGCGGGCGCGCGGCGGGGTTTCGCCGCCGTCGCGGGCTTGCGCACCGAATCCGACAGCCAGTCGATGGCCGAAAGCGGCGTCTGCGCCGCGACCGGCCCGGCGGTCAGAAGGGTGGCCAGCGCGCAGGCGGCCAGGTGGGCGCTATTCGGCATCCAGCGTCACCGGCACTTTCATCTCGCGGCTGTCGGGCGACATGGTGCCCAGATAGGCGAACCCCGTCAGCCCGATCAGCGCCAGCACCGCCAGCACCAGCAGCAGCTTGATCAGTCGGAACATCGGCTCGGTCCTTCACGCTCGTCCTCGGGGCCGTTGCCGGCACGCGGCGCGTCTGCGGCGCCGTCGCGGGGTTTATAACTGGTCTTTCGGGCAAGAACACGCCATTCCGGGCCGAAGGACACGATTTCAGCGGGACTGCGCCATTTGCGATTGAGGTTGCACAAGACGGTGGTGATGGTCGGCATGATGGGTGCGGGCAAGACCGCCGTGGGGCAGGCCGTGGCGCGGCGGCTGGGGGTCGCGTTCCTCGATTCGGATGCCGAGATCGAGCGCGCGGCCAACCGGTCGGTCGCCGAGATCTTCGCCCGCGACGGCGAGCCGTTCTTCCGCCGCAAGGAAAGCCAGGTTCTGGCCCGTCTTCTGGCGGGCCGGCCGGGCATCCTGTCGGTCGGCGGCGGGGCGTTCCTGTCGGCCGACAACCGCGCGGCCATCGGGCGCGACGGCGTGTCGGTCTGGCTGCGCGCCGATCTGGATCTGTTGTGGACCCGCGTGCGCCGCAAGGATACCCGCCCGCTGCTGCGCACCGACGATCCGCGCGCGACGCTGGCCGCCATCCTGTCGCAGCGCGAGCCTGTCTATGCGCTGGCCGATCTGGTGGTGGACACCGCGCCGAACCTCACTATCGAGGCGACGGCCGGCCGCGTCGTCGAGGCGCTGGCGACCCGTCCCGACGTGCTGGACAAGGAAACGACATGAGACAGGACATTCCCGTCGATCTGGGCGCGCGCAGCTATGTCGTGCGCATTGGGCCGGGCCTGCTGGCCGAGGCAGGCGCGCAGATCGCCCCGCTTCTGGCGCGGCCGCGCGTGGCGATCCTGACGGACGAGAACGTCGCAGGGCTGCATCTGCCCGCGCTGGAAAGGGCGCTGGCCGCCCAGGGCATCGACGCCGCCGCGCTGGTCCTTCCCGCCGGAGAGGAAACGAAGGGCTGGCCCTGCCTGCAACGGTCGCTGGACTGGCTGCTTGCGCGAAAGGTCGAACGGCGCGACATCGTCATCGCCCTGGGCGGCGGCGTGATCGGCGATCTGGCGGGTTTTGCCGCGGCGATCCTGCGGCGCGGGGTGCGGTTCGTGCAGGTCCCCACCAGCCTGCTGGCGCAGGTGGACAGTTCCGTCGGCGGCAAGACTGGCATCAACGCCGCCGCGGGCAAGAACCTGATCGGCGCGTTCCATCAGCCCAGCCTGGTGCTGGCCGATACGGACGTGCTGGCGACGCTGCCGCCGCGCGACTTTCTGGCCGGTTACGGCGAGGTGGCGAAATACGGGCTGCTGGGGGATGCGGCCTTCTTCGAGTGGCTGGAGGCGAATGGCCCGGCGCTGGCGGCGAGCGACGGCGCGCTGCGGATGCAGGCGGTGGCCACGTCCGTCACGATGAAGGCCGCCATCGTCGCGCGCGACGAGACCGAGGAGGGCGAGCGCGCGCTTCTCAATCTCGGGCATACCTTCTGTCACGCGCTGGAGGCCGCGACGGGCTATGGCGACCGGCTTCTGCATGGCGAGGGGGTGGCCATCGGCTGTGCGCTGGCCTTCGATCTGTCCGCGAGGATGGGTCTTTGCCCGCAGGAGGATCCGGGCCGCGTGCGCGCGCATCTGCGGGCGATGGGCATGCGTGCGGATCTGGGCGATATTCCCGGCGATCTGCCGGATGCCGAGGCGCTGGTCGGCCTGATGGCGCAGGACAAGAAGGTGCGCGACGGACGCCTGCGGCTGATCCTGGCGCGCGGGATCGGGCGGGCCTTCGTGGCGGAGGACGTCCCGCCGCCGCTGATCGCGCAGGTGCTGCGCGACGCGGCCGCGGAACCGCGCCGGTCCTAGAACGGAATCTCGTCGTCCAGATCGTTCGACGGGCCGCCATAGCCGCCCCGCCCGCCGCCGCCGCCGCCGCCCTGCGACGATCCGCGCGATCCGCCCTGGTCGTAGTCGCGGTCGTCGGAATAGCCGCCGCCGCCCGAACCGCCCCCATCGCCGCGTCCGTCCAGCATGGTCAGCGTCGAGGTATAGGGCCGCAGCACGACTTCGGTGGAATAGCGGTCCTGGCCGGACTGATCCTGCCATTTGCGGGTCTCGAGCTGCCCTTCCACATAAATCTTCGAGCCCTTCTTCAGGTATTGCTCGGCAACGCGGACCAGCGGCTCCGAAAAGATCGCGACGCTGTGCCATTCGGTCTTTTCGCGCCGTTCGCCGCTGTTCTTGTCCTTCCAGGTCTCGGACGTGGCAATGCGCAGGTTGCAGACCTTGCCGCCGTTGCCGAAGGTTCGCACCTCGGGGTCGCGTCCCAGATTTCCGATCAGGATGACCTTGTTGACCGAACCCGCCATCGCATTCCCCTTGGTTCTGTGCCGGTCGATTCCGGCCGTTCGCGCGGACCCTACACCGCCCGCCCGGCGGGGGAAACATGCCTGCGGCGGCTGGATCCGGCCCTACCCTTGGGTTAACGTCCCCGCGACCAGAGCCCGGAGTGCCCATGAAACCGTTCGCCCTGATCTGCGCCGCAGCCCTTCTGTCGCCCGCACCCGCGCTGGCCGACATGCTGGTATCGACCAAGAACGGCCCCGGACCGGGCCGCGCCAGCCAGTTCAGCTTTCTCGACGGACGGGGGGCCACGCAATATGCGGGATCCGTCCGGTTGCAGCCCAAGGTGGCCAAGCCGATGGGCCGCACGGCCGACGGGGCGCTGCCGCTGTTTACCGGGCGCTATGACGGGCCGTATCTGGCCATCGCGCGCGCCGCGGCCCGCAGGCACGGTGTGCCCGAGGATCTGTATCTGCGGCTGGTCCAGCGCGAATCGGGCTGGAACGCCGCCGCCGTATCCCATAAGGGCGCGCTAGGACTGGCGCAGTTGATGCCGGGGACGGCGGCGCTGTTGCGGGTCGATCCGGCCGATCCCGAACAGAACCTCGACGGCGGGGCGCGCTATCTGGCGATGCAGTATCGCAAGTTCGGCACATGGCAACTGGCGCTGGCGGCCTACAATGCCGGGCCGGGCGCCGTCGAGCAGCATGGCGGCGTGCCGCCCTATGCCGAGACGCAGGCCTATGTGCGCGTGATCCTGGGCAGTTAGACCGCGTCCTTGAAGCGCGTCGCCAGCGTTTCGAGGTCGTCGCCCTGCGCCTTCGGCACGATGCGATAGGCGGCGTTGACGGCCAGGAACAACGCGAAGCTGAGCAGCCCGACGCAGAGCAGCCCGACCAGGATCCGCCCGTAAGCCTGCGACGACACCCAGTCGAAGGCCTGTCCCATGCCCCCCGCTTCGCTGGGATCGGCGGTGAAGGCGGCATAGACCAGCAGCGCGCCGATGATGCCCACCACCAGCCCCTGCGCCGCGACGCCGCCGCGCAGCGCCGGGTCCCAGTTGCGGGTAAAATGATTGCCGATAAGGTGTTCGCGGTAATCGCGGCCCCAGGCTTTCTTCAGGTAATAGCCCCCCGCGCCGATGGTCAGCAGCCCGCCAATGCCGACGATCCACCGGCCCGCGGGCCAGCCCATCACCGTCGCCGTGGCGCTGGCGATCGCGGATTGGTCGCCGCTGCCTGCCGACGTGAACAGCACCGCCAGCGCGCCGATGCCGATGGCCAGATGGATCAACCCGGTCACGACCATCCCCAGACGGGCCACGATTCCTTCGCCGTCCGATCCGTAATCCTCCAGATCCCAGATGGCGTCGATCAGGCGCCACACCGCATAGGCCAGCAGCCCCAGAAAGACGGCGATCAGCACGGTGGCGCCCCACCACGAATCCTCGAGCTTCTGGAAGGCCGACGATGTGCCTTCCGCCTGTTGTCCGTGCCAGATCGCCCAAAGGGCAAAGCCGGCGACAGCCAGATAGACCAGCGCGCGGCCGGCATAGCCCACCCGCATGACCGGCACGGCCCAGCCGAAATCCGTCTCGTTCGTTCCGGGCATCGTGGCGTCCTTTCTGGAATGTTGATGCGAGTCAGTCGTCCGCCAGCGTAATCACCGGCTCCATCGAGTCGAGCTTTTCGCGGCTGAGGTGGCACTTGATCTGATGGCCGCCCTCGATCGTCACCATCGGCGGCACGATCGTTTCGCACAGACCGCCCGGCACTTCGGATTTCCAGCGGCAGCGGGTCTGGAACGGGCAACCCGGCGGCGGGTTCATGGCCGACGGCACGTCGCCTTCCAGCACGATGTGCTTTTTCTGCACGCGCGTGTCGGCGATGGGCACGGCGGACAAAAGCGCTTCGGTATAGGGGTGGTAAGGAGGCGCGAAGACCTGTTCGGTCTTCCCGATCTCAACCACGTGGCCCAGATACATGACCAGCACCCGGTCGGCCAGATACCGCACGATGCCCATGTCGTGGCTGATGAACAGCAGCGTGGTCCGATGTTCGCGCTGAATGTCCATCAGCAGGTCGGTCACGGCGGCCTGCACGCTGACATCGAGGGCGCTGACAGGTTCGTCCGCCACCACGATCCGCGCGTCGCCGGCGAAGGCGCGGGCGATGCCGACGCGCTGTTTCTGGCCGCCCGACAGTTGGCGCGGCATCCGGTCGGCGAATTCGCGCGGCAGCTTCACCAGATCGAGCAGCGTCAGCATCCGTTCGCGGCGATCCGCCTCGCTGTCGCCGATGCCGAACACCTCGAGCGCGCGGGTGATCTGGCGACCCACTGTCATCGACGGGTTCAGCGTGTCGAAGGGGTTTTGGAACACCATCTGGATGTCGGCCACGGTGCCGGTGGTGCGGTCGGCGATGGCGGTGTCGCCGATGGGGCGGTCGTCCAGAAGGATCCGCCCCTCGGTCGCGGTTTCCAGCCCCATCAGAACCTTGGCGAAGGTGGATTTGCCGCAACCCGATTCCCCGACAATGGCCAGCGTTTCGCCCTCGCGCGCATCGAAACTGAGCGTCTCGTTCGCCTTGACGACCTTGGGGTCGCCGCCGGAAAAGAGTGTGCTGGCATCGCTTTCGTAGTATTTCTTCACGTTGTCCATGCGAAGAACAACGCGGCCGGGTTCGGTGCGGTCGGTCTGCGCGACCCCCAGCGGCAGGGCCTGCCAGTCGATCTCCTCGAACCGCAGGCAGCGGGTGCGGTGGCGGTCGTCGTCCTTGACGGCAAACATCGGGATCGGCTTCGCGTCGCAGCGGCCTGCCTGGAAATAGTCGCAGCGCGGGCCGAAATTGCAGCCGGGCGGGCGTTCGTGCGGCAGGGGGAAATTGCCGGGAATGGCGACCAGCGGCTTGGTGTTCTTGTCCGCGCCCGGAACCGGGATCGAGCGAAAAAGAGCTTGCGTATAAGGGTGTCGCATCCTGTCGAACACGTCCTCGATGCTGCCCGTCTCGACCGCTTCGCCCGAATACATGACGCAAAGGCGGTCGCAGGTTTCCAGCACAAGCCCCAGATTGTGGCTGATGAACAGCATCGAGGTGCCGTATTTGCGGCCCAGGTCGCGGACCAGTTCCACGACCGCCGCCTCGACCGTCACGTCGAGCGCGGTGGTGGGTTCGTCCAGGATCAGAAGCGAGGGGTTGGCCATGAGGGCCATGGCGATGACGATGCGTTGCTGCTGGCCGCCCGAAAGCTGATGCGGATAGGCGTCGAGGATGCGTTCGGGGTCGGGCAGCTTGACATCAGCCACCAGTTCCAGCGCGCGGGCGCGCGCCTCGGACCGGGTGATGCTTTCGTGAATCCGTGGGACTTCCATGAGTTGCCGGCCGACCTTCATGGCCGGGTTCAGGGACGCCATCGGTTCTTGATAGATCATCGCGATCTCGCGGCCGCGAATGTCGCGCAATTCGCCCGGCGACATTTCCGCCAGATCACGGCCCTTGAAGCGGATGGTGCCGCCGGTGATGCGGCCGTTGGCGCCCAGATCCTGCATCACCCCCAGGGCGACGGTGGATTTGCCGCAGCCGGATTCGCCGACGAGGCCCATCGCCTCGCCCGGCATGACGCGGCACGAAAAGTCCATGACCGCAGGGATTTCGCGGTCGCGGGTGAAGAAGGAGATCGACAGGTTGTCGATTTCCAGTATCGGGCCGTCATGGCTGTCCTTGGGCATCAGTTCGTCCTTCGATCCGCCGCGAAACGTACAATTTGTACAGTTCAGGGCGCGAATTGTACGTTCCGGAGCGTCAGTCGCGCAGGCTTTCCTCGCGCAAGCCGTCGGCCAGCAGGTTCAGACCCAGCACCAGCGTCAGCAGCGCGATGGCGGGGGGCAGGGCGGGGTGCAGGTAGATTGACAGCAGCTTGCGGCCCTCGTTGATGGTGCTGCCCCAGTCGGGCGATTCGGGCGGCAGGCCCAGACCGAAAAATCCCAACGTGCCGAGCAGGATCGTGGTGTAGCCGACGCGCAGGCAGAAATCGACGATCAGCGGGCCGCGGGCATTGGGCAGGAGTTCCCACAGCATGATGTACCACGCGCGCTCGCCGCGGGTCTGGGCAGCGGCGACGTAGTCACGCGTCTTGATGTCCATCGCCAGCCCCCGGACGATGCGGAGAACCGTGGGCGCGTTGACGAACACGACCGAGACGAAGACGACGAGGATGCCGCCGGGAATGTCGAACAGGTCGAGCGGCCGGGGCAGGACGGAAATCGCGCTGCCGGGTTCGCTGATCAGCGACAGATAGATCCAGAACATCGCCCCCAGCACCACGGCCAGCAGCGGGACGTTGAAGCGCGGCCGGGTGCGGTAGCGCGCGTTCAGCAGGATGCCGGTGAAGGCGATGGGAAAGAGGAACATCACCGCGCCCATCCAGGCGGGCAGGCCGGTCTGGACGATCTCGGGCGTGACCAGAAGATAGAAGAGCAGGATCACCGGGAAGGCGAGGATCAGGTTGGCCAGAAACGACAGGACCGTATCGAGCCGCCCGCCGAAATAGGCGGCGGGCAGGCCCAGCGTGATGCCGACCATGAAGGCGAACAGCGTGGCCATCGGGGCGATCTGCACCACCACCCAGGCCCCGGCGATGACGCGCGAGAAGACATCGCGCGCCAGGTTGTCGCCGCCCAGCAGATACCAGTCGTAGACCGCGCCGTCATTGCCGGCGACGGGGCTGCCGGGCAGGGCGTTCTTCATCCCCGAGATCTGCACTAGCGGATCGTGGGTCAGGATCAGGCCCGCGGCGCCGAAGATGGCGGCATAGACCCAGAACATGACAAGCGCGAAGCCGACCATGCCGATGGGGCTGTCGAACAGCTTGCCGTAAAGGCCGAGCCGCCCCTTGAAGGCGATGGACAGCGCGAAAGTCACGGCCAGGGCCAGCCAGACCGGCAGCAGGCGCTGCGCCACGGCGCCGAGGATGCCCGCGCCCGGCCCGGCGACGATGCCGACGACGACGAAGGTGACGACGTAGGCCAGCACGGCGAAGAACGCCATGCGCGCGATCCGGTCGAGCACGGCCAGCGGCCCGGTGCGCGCGGCCAGCGTGCCGTCCGATTGCGTCACCCGGTTGCCTTCGGCGACGAAGACGGAGGCGACGAGGCGGATCGCCGTCGCGGCCGCGAAGACCGCCGCCGCGATCCACAGGACCGGCATCAGGGGCGCCATCACGCCCGTCCATGACAGAGGTTCCATCGGGGTTCCTTACGCGACGCTGATGCGGGGGTTGAGCCAGACATAGCCGATGTCGGAGATAAGCTGCGTGACCAGCACGACGATCACCGACACGACCGAGACGCCCAGCAGAAGCTCCACGTCGTTGTTGCCGGCGGCCTGCACCAGCGTCCAGCCGAAGCCCTTGTAGTTGAACAGCGTCTCGACGATGACGACGCCGTTCAGAAGCCACGGGAATTGCAGCATGATGACCGTGAAGGGCGCGATCAGCGCGTTGCGCAGCGCGTGTTTCAGCACGACGTTGCGGAAGCTGACGCCCTTGAGCCGGGCGGTGCGGATATATTGCGCGGTCATCACCTCGGCCATGCTGGCACGGGTCATGCGGGCGATATAGCCCATGCCGTAAAGCGCGATGGTGAGGACGGGCAGGAAGAAATTCTCGAACGTCGCATGGTCCATGGCGCTGGTGGCGGTGCCCTTGAACCATTTCAGCCCCACCGCCGAGGACGCGAAGACCGCGATCAGGATGACGCCGGACACGTATTCGGGCGTCGCGGTGGACAGGATCGACACGGTGGAAAGCGTGCGGTCGGTGCGCGATCCTTCGCGCATCCCCGCCAGCACGCCGATCAGCAGCGCCGAGGGCACCATCAGCACCATGACCCAGAACATCAGCTTGGCGGTCAGGCCCAGCCGGGTCGCCACGATGTCGGCCACGGGTTCGCGAAAGACGGTGGAATTGCCCCAGTCACCCTGCAACACGCCGCAGAAACGGGGCGCGCCCGGCGGAATCTCGGCCGCGTCGCCGAAGCAGCGGCCCCGCACCCCGGCGGGCGTTTCGATCACATAGCCCGGCAGCACGCCCAGCCATTCGCCGTATTTCACCGGCAGCGGCCGCATATAGCCGTGACCGGCCAGCCACGACGCCACATCGGCATCCGACATGCGCGCGTTGCCCTGGGTCTTGGCGATCTTTTCGAGGTTGGGGCCGAGATTGGTCAGCGTGAAGACGATGAAGGTCAGGCACAGCGCCGTCAGCACCATCACGGCGATGCGGCGCAGGATGAATGTCGCCATGATTGCTCCTCAGAGGGCGGCGGGAATGCGGGACGCGCCGGGGCGCATCCCGCCGGCACCGATATAGCGGATCAGGCGGCCAGACCCAGCTTGTAGAGGTGCAGTTCGTAGGTCGGGTGCATCTCGGCGCCGGTGACACTCTCGCGGTAGTGGCGAAAGAGCGACATCCAGAACGGCTGGATGATGACGCCGTCCTCTTGCAGCATCGTCTCGATCTTCTCCATCACCGCGCGGCGGCGGTCGGCATCGACGATGCCCAACGCCTCGGCCAGCAGGGCGTCGAATTCGGGGTTGGCATAGCCCGTTTCGTTCCACGCCTCGCCCGAGCGGTAGGCCAGCGCCAGAACCTGCACGCCGAGGGGCCGCTGGCTCCAGTTGGTCGAGCTGAAGGGGAACTTGGCCCAGTCGTTCCAGAAGGTGTTGCCGGGCAGGATCGTGCGATTGACGGTGAAGCCTGCATCGCGAAGCTGGGCGGCCACGGCATCGGTGGTGTTGCGGCGCCAGTCGTCGTCGATCGAGATCAGCTCGTGCTCGTAATCGGCCATGCCCGCTTCTTCCATCAGCGCATAGGCGGCGTCGGGATCGTAGGGCTTGCGCGGGACTTCGGCATATTCGGGGTGGATCGGGCAGACATGGTGGTTGTCGGCGACGATGCCGAGGCCGGAATAGCCCAGCTCCAGCAGCACGGAATTGTCGACGGCCAGTTGCAGCGCGCGGCGCACCCGGGGATCGGCATAGGGCCTTTGGCCGTTCACCTCGGCCTGCTGGTTGGTGCGGATGGTGATGGTGTTGGCGGTGACGGCCTCGGACTTGACCAGATCGAGGCTGTCCATGATCTCGATGAATTCGCCGACGCTTTCGTAAAGCATGTCGACCTCGTCCGATTCGATCGCGGCGAGCCAGGCGGCGGGATCGGTGCCGTAGTCGATGAACTCGATCCGGTCGAGCGTCGCGCCGCCGATGCCTTCGGCGGTCTTGCCCCACCATTCGTGGTCGGGCGCGCGGACCAGCACGCCCTTGACGCCCACTTCCAGCATTTCGGGAATATAGGGGCCGGTGCCGATGGGGCGGTCGTCGGTCATGAAGTCGCCGGCGCGATAGCTGGGATGCACGATGGCGGCGGGATAGTCCGACACGTCGGGAATAAGCGCGATATTGGCCGAGGTCAGGTTGAGGCGGATCGTCATGTCGTCGACGATTTCCAGCACGCCGTCGCGGATTTTCTTCGTCTCGGGATCGACCATGTCGCCCATGCGGCTGGCCAGCGAATTGCCCTCGACCGCGCCGTCGCACCAGCGGGTGATGTTGTGGGCCACGTCCCGCGCGGTGAAGGGATCGCCGTTGTTCCAGGTGACGCCGGGACGCACGTGCAGCGTGTAGGTCCGGGCGTCGTCGCTGACATCCCAGTCTTGCAGCAACATGCCGCGGATCGTCCCGTCGCGGTTGTATTCGACCAGGTATTCCAACCAGCCGCGGGCGAAGTTGGCGATCTGCGGCCAGTCCCAGACGCGCGGATCCTTGAGCGCGCGGACCTGCTGCTGGATGCGCAGCGTGCCGCCCTGCTGCACCGCGGGCTGGGCGGCGGCGGGGGCGGGCAGACCGATCAGACCGTAGGCCGCCGCCGCCGAGACGCCGAGCGCGGTGCTGCGGGTCAGAAACTCGCGCCGGTCGAGCGTGCCGTGCCGCACTTCGTCGGCATACATGCGCGCGGCGGGGTGCAGCGGTTTGCGGGTGCGGTCGGTATCGGTCATCGAATCGTCCTTGGTCTGTTTCGGACACGGCCGCCGCCGCCGGTCCCTTGGGGGCCGTCGCCGGGTCATTCGCATCTCTGGATGGTCCCATTCGGCACGATCCTGCCGATGGCGTCAACCCGTTTGTCCGCAAATGGACCGATTGCGCGCGGTCAGCGGGCCATGTCGGGCGCGACCGCCTGCCAGTTGCGCATCCGGGCGCGGAACCACGTGCGCTGGCGCTTGGCGAATTGGCGGGTGGCGACGATCGACAGGTCGCGCGCGTCGCCCAGCGACATCTCGCCGCGCAGATGGGCGACGAGCTGCGCCGCGCCGATGGCCTGCGAAGACGGCGCGCGGGGGGTCCAGCGGGGCAGGCGGGCGCGCGCCTCGTCCAGCGCGCCCTGCGCCAGCATGGCGTCGAAGCGCCGCGCGATGCGGGGGTTCAGCCGGTCGGGCGCCATGTCGAGACGCAGCGGCAGCACGGTATCCAGCGGCATCAGGGGCGGCGGCGTGGCGTCCTGCCAATCGGCCAGCCCGCGCCCGGTGGCGCGCAGCACTTCCCAGGCGCGCTGGACGCGGGCGGGGTTGCGGGTGTCGATGCGCGCAGCCGTGGCCGGGTCGAGATCCGCCAGCAGCGCGCCGATGCCGCCATCCGCCAGGTGCGCGTCGGCCTCGGCGCGCGTCTGGGGCGGAACGGGCGGGACGGGGGCCAGCCCTTCGGTCAGGGCGCGGAAGTAAAGCCCGGTGCCGCCGGTGACGATCAGCCGCGCGCCGGTCGCGGCCAGGGCCGCCACCTCGGCCAGCCAGAGGCCGACGGAATAGGGCGCGTCGTCGGGGACGTGGCCGTAAAGCGCGTGCGGCGCGGCGGCCCGGTCGGCGGCATTGGGCTGCGCGGTCAGGATCGGCCAGCCCCGATAGACCTGAAGCGCGTCGGCATTGACGATCGTGCCGCCATGCGCGCGGGCGATGGCCAGCGCCAGCGCCGACTTGCCGCTGGCCGTGGGGCCGGCGACGAGGATATGGGCCGTTCCGCGCGCGGCGGCGATCGCTGCGTGGCTGTCCATCGCGTCCCGCTTGTTGTGCTGCGCGGGCTTTTGCG
The DNA here is from genome assembly GCF_000299575.1 of Oceaniovalibus guishaninsula JLT2003. GTDB lineage: Bacteria > Pseudomonadota > Alphaproteobacteria > Rhodobacterales > Rhodobacteraceae > Palleronia > Palleronia guishaninsula. The sequence goes on along the minus strand of NZ_AMGO01000052.1, from coordinate 164,790 downwards.
ACATCTAGCGCGCGATGGCAAAGCGGGGTGATGCGATGGGTGCGACGGCAACGGCGGCGGCGGCGGACGCGCGCAGATACGACCGCGTTCTGCTGAAGATCTCGGGCGAGGCGCTGATGGGTCCGCAGGGATACGGCCTGCATCCGCCCACGGTCGCGCGCATCGCCGCCGAAGTGAAATCGGTGCACGAGCTGGGCGTCGAAATCTGCATGGTGATCGGCGGCGGCAACATCTTTCGCGGATTGTCGGGCAGCGCGCAGGGGATGGAGCGGACGACCGCCGACTATATGGGAATGCTGGCCACGGTGATGAACGCGCTGGCGCTGCAATCGGCGCTGGAAGAACTGGGTATCCATACCCGCGTCATCAGCGCCATCCCGATGGACCAGGTCTGCGAGCCCTATATCCGGCGCCGCGCGGTGCGGCACCTTGAAAAGAAGCGCGTCTGCATCTTCGCCGCCGGCACCGGCAACCCCTATTTCACCACCGATACCGCCGCGACCCTGCGCGCCAGCGAGATGCATTGCCAGGCGATCTTCAAGGGGACGAAGGTGGACGGCGTCTATGACAGCGACCCCAAGCTGAACCCGGACGCGCAGCGCTACGCCCGCATCACCTATGACGAGGTGTTGCAGCGGCATCTGGGGGTGATGGATGCCAGCGCCATCGCGCTGGCGCGCGACAACGACCTGCCGATCATCGTCTTCAGCCTGGACGAGCCGGGCGGCTTTCGCGGGATCCTGGCGGGCGAGGGGACGTTCACCATCGTGCATGGATGATCGGCGCGGCTATACATTCGCTTAACCCTCGGGCTATAGACTGCGCGGCACGACACGGAACGGAACGGAACGGGCATGGCGGACGACCATCAGATCGACACCGACGACCTGCAACGCCGCATGGACGGCGCGATGGCGGCGTTGCGGCAGGAATTCGCGTCTTTGCGCACGGGGCGCGCATCGGGCAGCATCGTCGAGCCGATCATGGTGGACGCCTATGGCCAGCAGACGCCGATCAACCAGGTCGGCACCGTCAACGTGCCCGAACCGCGCATGGTCACGGTGACGGTCTGGGACAAGCAGCTGATCGGCAAGGTCGAACGCGCCATCCGCGAATCGGGCATCGGCATCAATCCGGTGATCGACGGCATGACCATCCGCCTGCCGATCCCCGAACTGAACGAGGAACGGCGCGCGCAGCTCAGCAAGGTGGCGGGCACCTATGCCGAGAATGCCCGCGTCGCGATCCGTAACATCCGCCGCGACGGGATGGACCGGCTGAAGAAGGAAAAGGCCGCCGGCATGTCCGAGGACGACCACAAGGTCTGGACCGCCGAGGTGCAGGAGATGACCGACGCCGCCATCAAGCGCATCGACGAGGCGCTGGCGACCAAGCAGGAAGAGATCATGCAGGTCTGACCTGCTGCGACGGCGCGACCGACAGGGCGCGGATACGGAGGGCGACCCCGATGACTGGGACGACGGGACCGCAGCACGTGGCCTGCATCATGGACGGCAACGGCCGCTGGGCGGCGAAACGCGGCCGCCCGCGCCTTTACGGGCATCACGCTGGCGCGCGGCGCGTCAAGGAAATCGTGTCGGCCTGTCCGGCCCTGGGCGTGCGCTATCTGACGATCTTCGCGTTCTCGACCGAGAACTGGAAGCGCACCCAGACCGAGGTGGCGGGTCTGATGAAGCTGTTCCGCCGCTATATCCACGCGGAAGCGCGCGAATTGCTGGCCTCGGGCGTGCGGGTGCGGTTCATCGGCGACCGCGTGCGGCTGGACGCCAAGCTGGTCAAGCTGATGGACGAGCTGGAGCTGCTGACCAGCGGCAACGACCGCGTGCATCTGACGGTGGCGCTGAACTACGGCGGCCGGGACGAGCTGGGCCGCGCCACGCAGCGCCTGGCGCGCGAGGTGGCGGCTGGGCGCATCGACCCCGCCGACGTGGACGAGACGGTTCTGGCGCGGTTCCTCGATACCCATGTGCTGCCCGACCCCGATCTGGTGATCCGCACCAGCGGCGAGGCGCGGATCAGCAACTTCCTGCTGTGGCAATCGGCCTATGCGGAATACGAATTCATCGAGACGCTGTGGCCCGATTTCACGGCGGACATCTTCGCGCGGGTGCTGCGGGGGTTCGCCGCGCGCGAGCGGCGCTTCGGCGCCGTGCCCGCCGCATGAGCGCGCCCGCCGGACGCTGGGCCGATCTGGGGCCGCGGATGGGCGTCGGCGCCATCGTGGCGGTGATCGGCCTGCTGGGCGTGTGGCTGGGCGGCATCGTCTTCATCGTGCTGACCGTCGCCATCAGCGCGGTGATGGTCTGGGAACTGGTGCGGATGCTGGACCGCGCCGCCCCCGCCATCGCGCTGGCCGGCGGGGCCGGGGCAGCGCTGGCCATCGCCGAGATCCTGCCGCCCGGCTATGCGCTGCCGCTGCTGATCGCGCCGTCCTTCGTGGGGTTCGGGCAACTGAACCGGCACCGGGCGACCTTCGCCATCTTCACGGCGGCGATCCTGCTGGCGGGGTTCGGGCTGTTCACGCTGCGCGACCGCTTCGGGTTCGAATGGATGCTGTGGCTGGCGGCGGTTGTGATCGTGACCGACGTGGCGGGATATTTCGCCGGGCGGTTCATCGGCGGGCCGAAATTCTGGCCGCGCGTCAGCCCCAAGAAGACCTGGGCGGGGACCATCGCGGGCTGGGTCGGGGCGGCCGTGGTGGGCGGCATCTTCATCGGCATCACCGGCGCCAACGGCCAGCTTGTCGGCGTGTCCATCGCCCTGTCGATGGCGTCGCAATTCGGCGACATCGCGGAATCGGCGGTCAAGCGGCGGATGGGCGTCAAGGACAGTTCCAGCCTGCTGCCGGGGCACGGGGGGCTGTTCGACCGGTTCGACGGGATGCTGGGCGCATCGGTGTTCCTGCTGATGGTGCAGCAGATCGTCAACTTTCCGCCCGGATTGCCGTGAGGCGGATCAGCGTTCTGGGCGCCACCGGGTCCATCGGTTGCAGCACGCTGGATCTGATCGGGCGCGATTCCGGCGCGTTCCGCGTCGTGGCCCTGACCGGCGGGCGCAACATCGCGCGGCTGGCCGATCAGGCGCGACGGCATCGCGCCGAGATCGCGGTGACGGCCCATGACGAATGCCTGCCCGACCTGCGCGCGGCGCTGTCGGGCAGCGGGATCGAGGCGGCGGCGGGGCAGGCCGCGCTGATCGAGGCGGCCGACCGGCCCGCCGACTGGACGATGTCGGCCATCGTGGGGATCGCGGGGCTGGCACCGGGATTGCAGGCGCTGCGCCAAGGCAAAACGCTGGCGCTGGCCAACAAGGAATCGCTGGTCTGCGCCGGGCCGCTGCTGATGGCGACGGCGCGCGCGCACGGGGCCGACGTGCTGCCGGTGGACAGCGAACATTCGGGGATATTCCAGGCGCTGGCGGGGCAGGATGCCGGCGCGGCCGAGCGGGTGGTCATCACCGCGTCGGGCGGGGCGCTGCGCGACTGGCCGCAGGAGCGTCTGGCCCATGCCACGGTCGAGGAAGCGGGCCGCCATCCCAACTGGGACATGGGCCAGCGCATCACCATCGACAGCGCCACGCTGTTCAACAAGGCGATGGAACTGATCGAGACGCATGAATATTTCGGCATCCCGCCCGACCGGATCGAGGCGGTGATCCATCCCGAATCCATCGTTCACGCCATCGTCGGGTTCCGCGACGGCGGGCTGCTGGCGCATCTGGGGCCTGCGGACATGCGCCACGCCATCGGCTATGCGCTGCACTGGCCCGCGCGGGGCGACGTGCCGGTCGAACGGCTGGATTTCGCGCGGCTGGGGGCCTTGACCTTCCGCGCGCCGGACGAGGGGCGCTGGCCCGCCCTGCGGCTGGCGCGGCAGGTCATGCAGGCGGGCGGGCTGTCGGGCGCCGTCTTCAACGGGGCGAAGGAAGCGGCGCTGGACGCCTTCATCGCGCGCCGGATCGGATTTTCCGACATGGCGCGGGTCGTCGAGGCGGCGATGGACGCGCTGTCGGGCAGCACGGCGGTGGCGCACAACGCCGTGCCCGACCTTGAGAACGTGCGACGGGCAGACCAATTGGCAAGACAGGCCGCCGAACGCAGCATGGCGGCCCTGGCTTAGGGCGCAGGCTGGCGCGACTGGGGAACAGATGGACATTATCGGGCTGATCCCGTCCTTCGGCGGTCTTCTTTATACCGTCGCCGCGTTTGTCGTGGCGCTGAGCGTGATCGTCGCGATCCACGAATACGGCCATTATATCGTCGGCCGCTGGACCGGCATCCGCGCGGATGTCTTTTCCATCGGGTTCGGGCCGGTGCTGTTCTCGCGCCGCGACAGGCGCGGCACGCTGTGGCAGGTGGCGGCGCTGCCGCTGGGCGGCTATGTCAAGTTTCGCGGCGATGCCGACGCGGCCTCGGTCCGGTCGGCGGACACGCCGGGGCTGGATGCGGGCGCACGGCGCGAGACGATGGCCGGCGCGCCGGTCTGGGCGCGGGCGCTGACGGTCGCCGCCGGCCCGGCCTTCAACTTCGCGCTGTCGATCCTGATCTTCGCCGCGGTGCTGCTGATCCGCGGGATCGCCGCCGATCCGCTGACGGTGGATACGCTGCGCCCGCTGCCGGGGGCCGTCGGGACGCTGGCGCCGGGCGACGAGATACTGGCGATCGAGGGGATGCCGACGCCCGAGCTGGAGCGGATGGACGGGTTCATCGCCGATCTGCCGGTGGCGCCGGAACTGACCTATCGCGTGCTGCGCGACGGGGTCGAACGCAGCGTCACCGGCCCCTATCCCTATCCGCCGCTGGTGGGCGGGGTCAGTCCGCAATCGGCGGCGATGGCGGCGGGGCTTCGAGAAGGCGACGTGATCGTCAGCATCGACGGCCGCCCCGTCGCCGCCTTCGACGAGCTGCGCGAGATCGTCGGCGCGTCGGACGGCGCGCCGCTGGAACTGGGCGTCTGGCGTCCTTTGCCGGGCGACACCGAAGGACGCGGCACCCTGCGCGACGTCACGCTGACGCCCAAGCGCATGGACCTGCCGCTGCCCGAGGGCGGGTTCGAGACGCGGTGGCTGATTGGCATTACCGGCGGGCTGTGGTTCACCCCGCGCACGCAGATGCCGGGCGTGGTCGAGGCGCTGGGATACGGCGTGGATCAGACCGTGTTCATCGTTCAATCCAGCCTGTCGGGGCTTTACCACATGGCGGCAGGCGCGATCAGCAGCTGCAACCTGAGCGGGCCGATCGGCATTGCCCAGACCAGCAGCGCCGCCGCCAGCCAGGGATTGCTGAGCTTCGCGTGGTTCATCGCGGTGCTGTCCGCCGCCGTGGGTCTGCTGAACCTCTTTCCCATTCCGGTGCTGGATGGCGGGCATCTGGTCTTTCACGCCTGGGAGGCGGTGACGGGTCGCCCGCCCGGCGACCGCGCGTTGAACGTGCTGATGACGGTGGGGCTGGCGCTGCTGGGCACGCTGATGGTTTTTGCGCTGACCAACGACATCTTCTGTCCCTGAAGCCGCCACATTCCGGCCCCGATGCGCAGGCAGGTTGCGGGGGAACGGCGGAAGGAGGATTGGATGATCGGACTGGGCGCGCGACGGGGCGGTTTCGGGCTGCTGTGCAGGCTGGCGGTGGATCCGCTGCTGTCGGTCGGGGGGCTGGCAGCGGCGCTGGCGCTGTGGGGCTATCTGCTGCACCCCTGACGCATGGGGGCGGCGATGCCACGATGCCCACGAAACCGCCGGGGCCGTTTTGACAAGTGGGGGCAATCCCGCTAGGCAACGGCCAACGGGGTTCGGGAAATGGAATTGGCCGGATGGGCATCGTATCGGGTCGGCCGCTGTGCCGTTTGTCGGCAATCGTGCGGATTCGGATCGGCCTCGGCCTCGGCCTTGCGCTGGCCGCGATACTGGCGCTGACCCCCCCGAACGAGGCCGCCGCCCAATCCTACAACTTCACCGACGTGCGGATCGAGGGCAACGAGCGCGTCGATCCCGGCACGATCCTGGGTTTCGCGCAGATCGGGCGGGGCGAGGCGCTGACCGGGGGCGAACTGAACGCCGCCTATCAGCGCATCGTCAATTCGGGCCTGTTCGAGACGGTCGAGCTGGTGCCGTCGGGCAATACGCTGATCGTGCGGGTGCGCGAATGGCCCATTGTCAACGTCATCAGCATCGAAGGCAACGACAAGCTGAACGACGAGGAATTGCAGGCGCTGGTCGGCTCGCAACCCCGGCGGGTCTATGACCCGACGCAGGCCGAGGCGGACGCCGCCGCCATCGCCGAGGCCTACGAGGTTCGCGGACGGCTGGCCGCGACGGTGACGCCGCGCATCATCCGCCGGTCGGACAACCGCGTCGATCTGGTCTTCGAGATCGTCGAGGGCCAGGTCGTCGAGGTCGAGCGGCTGAGCTTCGTGGGCAACCGCGCCTTTTCCGATCGCCGGCTGCGCCGCGTGCTGGAAACCAAGCAGGCCGGATTGCTGCGCACCTTCGTGCAGCGCGACACGTTCATTGCGGAACGGCTGGATCTGGACCGCCGCCTGCTGACCGATTTCTACAATTCGCGCGGCTATGTGGATTTCCGCATCCTGGGGGTGAACAGCGAATTCGCGCGCGAACGCAATGCGTTCTTCGTGACGATCAGCGTGCAGGAAGGCCAGCAGTTCCGGTTCGGCGCCATCACCGCATCGACCGATCTGCCGGGCGTCGATGCCGCCGAATTCCTGCGGCTGGCGCGGATCGACAGCGGCGATATCTATTCGCCGCAGGCGGTGGATATCGCGGTGACGCGGATGGAACGGCTGGCGATCCGCAAGGGGCTGAGTTTCGTGCGGGCGGTGCCGGTCATCACCCGCGACGAACGCAACCAGCGACTGAACGTCGATTTCCACCTGGAACGCGGCCCGCGCATCTTCGTGGAACGCATCGACATCGAGGGCAACGCCACCACGCTGGACCGGGTGATCCGGCGGCAGTTCGACATCGTGGAGGGCGATCCCTTCAATCCGCGCGAAATCCGCGCCAGCGCCGAGCGGATCCGCGCGCTGGGCTATTTCTCGCAGGCCGATGTGGAGGCGCGGGACGGCACCGCCGAGGGGCTGGTCATCGTCGATGTGGATGTGGAGGAACAGCCGACCGGGTCGCTGACCCTTGGCGGCAGCTATTCGACCAATAGCGGCGTCGGGGTGAATCTGGGCTTTTCCGAGCGCAATTTCCTGGGGCGCGGCCAGACGCTGAGCTTCGACATCACCACCGGCACCGATGCGTCGGCGGCGCGGTTTTCGTTCATCGAGCCGTATTTCCTGGGGCGCGACCTGTCGGCGCGTCTGGATGTCTTCTACGAGACGTCCGATTTCGACGAGGCGGATTACAACACGCAGGTCGTGGGTTTCAGCCCCGCGCTGACCTTCCCCGTCAGCCTGAACGGCCGGTTGACGCTGCGCTATCGACTGTCGGAGGACACGATCGAGAACGTGGACGACGGCGAGCCGGATCTCGACCCCGATACCGGCGAGCGGATCGACACCGGATCGTCGCCCATCCTTCAGCGCGAGGAAGAGGACCGGCTGACATCGGCGGTCGGCTATACCTACAGCTATGATACAAGGCGCACGGGGATCGACCCCAATGCCGGCGTGCTGTTCCGGTTCGGCCAGGATTTCGCCGGGCTGGGCGGCGACAGCCAATATGTCAAGACGACGGCGCAGGGCATCTATCAGCGGCGCGTCTGGAACGAGGAAGTCACCTTGCGCGCCACGGTCGAAGGCGGTGCGATCAACGCGCTGAACGACAAGGGCACCCGCGTCACCGACCGCTTCTTCCTGTCCACCGCGCAGCTTCGCGGCTTCGCGCCGCTGGGGGTCGGGCCCCGCGATCTGGAAGCGTCGAACGAGGATGCGCTGGGCGGCAACCTGTATTCCGTGGCGCGGCTGGAGGCCGAGTTTCCGCTGGGCCTGCCCGAGGAATACGGCCTGCGGGGCGGCGTGTTCTTCGATGCGGGGTCGGTCTGGTCGCTGGAAGACGTGGAGGGCGAGAACGGCGTCGAGGTCGATGACAGCTTCAACCTGCGCACGGCGGTCGGCGTGTCGCTGTTCTGGACATCGCCGCTGGGACCGTTGCAGTTCAATTTCGCCAAGGCGCTGTCCAAGGAAGACTATGACGAAACCCAGGTCTTCAACCTGTCGCTTCAGACCGCTTTCTGATCTGCCGGCGCTGGCCGCGGCGGCCTTCCTGACGCTGGCCGCGCCGCCTGTCGGGGCGCAGCAGGCGGCGCCCCTGGCCGCGCCGTCCCCCATTCTGGTCGTGGATCAGGACCGTCTGTTCGCCGACAGCGCCTTCGGCCGCCGCGCCGTGGCCGAGATCGAGGCGCGCGCGACCGAGCTTGCCGCCGAGAACCGCCGCATCGAGGCCGACCTTGTCGCCGAGGAACAGGCACTGACCGAACGGCGGCAGGCGATGGACGCCGCCGCGTTCCGAACGCTGGCCGAGGATTTCGACGACCGGGTGCAGGCGCTGCGCGCCGAGCAGGACGCCAAGGTGCGCGATGTCCAGCGCCTGCGCGATACGGCGCGGCAGGATTTTTCGGCGCGGATCGGGCCGATCCTGTCCGATCTGGTGCTGGAGCGCGGCGCGGTGATCCTGATGGACAGCCGTGCGGTTCTGCGCGCCGTCGAGAATGTGGACATCACCGATGCCGCCATTGCGCGGATCGACAGCGTTCTGGGGGAGGGCGCACCGCCACCCGACGCCCCCGGCGCACCGGACGCCGACTGAGCCGTCGCTTGCCCCGCGCGGCCAGCCTTGCTAGGCACGGGCGCAGCCATCCAGACCGGACCGCCCATGACCGACACGCCCCTGAAAAGCGCCGATATCCAGCTGATCCAGCGGATTATCCCGCACCGCTATCCCTTTTTGCTGGTGGACCGGGTCGAGGGGATCGACGGCCATGCATCGGCGACCGGTATAAAGAACGTCACCTTCAACGAGCCGCATTTCCAGGGCCATTTCCCCGGCGCGCCGATCATGCCCGGCGTCACCATCGTCGAGGCGATGGCGCAGACGGCGGCGGTGATGGTGGGGGTGGCGCTGGATCTGGCCGACAGAAATTTCCTGGTCTATTTCATGGCCATCGACAGCGCCAAGTTCCGCCGCAAGGTGGTGCCGGGCGACGTGCTGCGGATGCAGGTGACGACGAAGCGGGGCGGCGGCAAGGTCTGGAAGTTTCACGGCCGCGCCGAGGTGGACGGCGAGCTGGCCTGCGAGGCCGAGTTCACCGCGATGATGGACGTGCCCGCCTGATGTCTGTCCGCGCATGAATATCGACTCCACGGCGCTGATCCATCCCGCCGCCGCGATCGAGGACGGCGCGCGGATCGGCGCCGGGACGCGGATCGGCCCCTTCGCGGTGATCGGCGCCGAGGTCGAGATCGGTGCCGATTGCGTGGTCAAGCCGCATGCGATCGTGACCGGATCGACGCGGCTGGGCGACGGCTGCACCGTGTTTCCCTTCGCGGTTCTGGGCGAAATTCCGCAGGATCTGAAATTCGCCGGCGAACGGACGCGGCTGGAGATCGGCGCGCGCTGCCGTATCCGCGAACACGTGACGATGAATACCGGCACGGATGGCGGGGGCGGCGTGACGCGGGTGGGCGACGATTGCCTGTTCATGGCGGGCGCGCATGTCGCCCATGACGCACAGGTGGGCCACCGGGTCATCATGGCCAACAATGCCGCGCTGGCAGGGCATTGCGTCATCGGCGACGACGTCATCGTCGGCGGGCTGGCGGGCGTGCACCAGTTCGTCCGCATCGGGCGGGGGGCGATCATCGGCGCAGTGACGATGGTGACGCACGATGTCATCCCCTATGCGCTGGTGCAGGCGCCGCGCGGCGAGGTGGACGGGCTGAACCTGATCGGGCTGAAGCGGCGGGGGGTGGACCGGGCCGACATCGCCGCCTTGCGGGCCGCGTTGCAGGTGCTGCGGGACGGCGAGGGCGCCTTTCAGGACCGCGCACGGCGGTTGGGCGACACATCCGACAGTGCCTATGTGCGCGAGATCGCCGATTTCGTGCTGGGCGGGTCAGGCCGCGGTTTTCTGACGCCGCGATGAGGCTGGCGCTGATCGTGGGGTCGGGCAGCCTGCCCGCGGTGCTGGCGCGCGACTGCGCGGCTGCGGGCCACGATCTGCGGATCGCGGCGCTGGACGGGCAGGATCCGTGCGGGATGGCGGATTGGCCGGTGCAGCGGTTCCGGCTGGAGACCCTGGGCAGCCTGATCGCCGGTCTGCGCGACTGGGGGGCCGAGGGCGTGTGCTTTGCCGGCGGCATCGTGCGGCCGCCGCTGGACATGGCCCGCGTCGATGCGGCGACGGCGGCGATGCTGCCGGCTTTGGCGGGGGCGCTGGTGCAGGGCGACGACGGCGCGCTGCGGGCCGTGCTGGCGCTGTTTCAGCAGGCGGGCATCCCGCCCCTGGCCGCGACCGATCTGGTGCCCGATCTTCTGCCGCCCGAAGGGGTGCTGGCCGGCCCCGCGCCGGGCGACGCGATGCGGCGCGACGCCAGCCGGGGGCAGGCGGTGCTGACGGCGATGGGCAGCGCCGATCTGGGGCAGGGATGCGTGGTGGCGGGCGGTCAGGTTCTGGCGGTCGAGGCGCTGCCGGGCACGGAATGGACGCTGCGCAGCGTCGCGCTGCTGCGAAGCGCGGGCACGCCGAAGGTGCCCGAAGGCGGCGTGCTGATGAAGGCCCCCAAGCCCGGACAGGACCGGCGCGTCGATCTGCCCGCCATCGGCCCCGAAACGGTCGCTCAGGTCGTCGATGCGGGATTGCGCGGGATCGTTGTCGAGGCCGGGGGCGTTATGGTGCTGGAGCGGGCCGAGACGGTCGCGCGGGCCCGTGCAGCGAACGTGACGCTCTGGGTGAGGGGGGCGGTTTGAAGGTATTCATCGTGGCGGGCGAAGCGTCGGGCGACCGGCTGGGCGCCGCGCTGATGGACGGGTTGCGGGCGCTGCGGCCCGAAACGCGGTTTCACGGCGTCGGCGGGGCCGAGATGACGCGCCGCGGCCTGAACAGCCTGTTTCCGATGTCCGAACTCAGCGTGATGGGGCTGGCCGAGGTTCTGCCCCGTTATCGCCACCTGCGCCGCCGGATGATCCAGACCGCCGATGCGGTGCTGGATGTGGACCCCGATGTGCTGATCACCGTCGACAGTCCCGATTTCTGCCTGCGTGTCGCCAGCCGCGTGCGCGCCCGTCGCCGCCTGCGGACGGTGCATTATGTGGCGCCGTCGGTCTGGGCGTGGCGGCCGAAGCGCGCGCAGCGGATGGCGCCCTTCGTCGATCAGGTGCTGGCGCTGCTGCCCTTCGAGCCGCCCTATATGGAAGCGGCGGGCATGCGGTGCGATTTCGTCGGTCATCCCGTGGCGACCGAACGCCGCCCCGAACCCGCCGCGATCCGCGCCTTTCGCAGCGAGGTGGCGGGCGAGGACGGTCCGCTGCTGCTGGCGCTGCCCGGCTCGCGGCTGTCCGAATTGCGGCGGCTGGCGCCGGTCTTCGGCGCGGCGTTGCAGCGGCTGGCCGGACGGCATCCGGGTTTGCGCGTGGTGCTGCCGGTGGCGCCCGGAATGGTGACGGATGTGCGGGGGCTGACCGCCGACTGGCGGGTGCGGCCCGTTATCCTGGACCCTGCGCGGCCGGGGGCGGCGCGGCGCAAGCGGCTGGCCTTTCACGCGGCCGATGCGGCGCTGGCGGCCTCGGGGACGGTTTCGCTGGAACTGGCGGCGGCGGACACGCCGATGGTGGTCGCCTACGACATGAACTGGCTGAGTTGGCAGATCATGCGGCGGATGGTGCGGATCGACACCGTGACCCTGGTGAACCTGATCGAGGGGCGGCATGTCGTGCCGGAATTTCTGGGGCCCGCCTGTCGGCCCGACCCGATCGCGGCGGCGCTGGACGGGGTTCTGGCCGATCCGTCGCGTCAGCGTCCGGCCCTGGCGCGGACGATGCGCGCCTTGGGGCGCGGCGGGGGCGCGCCGGGATTGCGCGCCGCCCATGCGGTTCTGAACGGGCTGGGGGCCGGTTAACGGCCGCGCCAGATCCAGCCGCCGCCCAGCACCCGGCTGCCTTCGGGCGCATAGAAGACGCAGGCCTGTCCGGGCGACACGCCGTCCTCGGGGACGATCAGTTCGACCTCGGCCTCGGTCGGGGAAAGCGGTCTGAGGATCGCTTCGCGCGCGGGGCGGGTGGAGCGGACCTTGACCGCGATTTCGCGCGCGCCGGCATCCGTGAAGGCGCCATCGCCAAGCCAGTTGATTTCGCGCACGGGGACGATGCGGGTGGATAGCAGTTCCTTCGGCCCGACGATGACGCGGCGGTTTTCGACATCCAGCCGCACGACATAAAGCGGCTCGTCCAGACCGCCGATGCCGAGGCCGCGCCGCTGCCCCACGGTATAGTGGATGACGCCGCGATGGTCGCCCAGGATCCGGCCGTCGACATGGACGATCTGCCCCGGATCGGCCGCGCCCGGCCGCAGCTTTTCGATGACGGCGGCATAATTGCCATCCGGCACGAAGCAGATGTCCTGGCTGTCGGGCTTGTCGGCGACGGGCAGACCGTGCCGGGCGGCCAAAGCGCGAGTTTCGGCCTTGGTCGCAAGGCCGCCCAGCGGGAAGCGCAGATAATCGAGCTGTTCGGGCGTGGTCGAGAACAGGAAATAGCTTTGGTCGCGGACGGGATCGACGGCGCGGTGCAGTTCGGGTCCGTTGGGGCCGGCCATGCGGCGGATGTAATGCCCCGTCGCCATGCAATCGGCGTCGAGATCCTTCGCCGTTTCCAGCAGGTCGCGGAACTTGACCCGCTCGTTGCAGCGGATGCAGGGCACGGGCGTGGCGCCCGCCAGATAGGCGTCGGCGAATTCGTCGATGACCGATGCGCGGAACGTGTTTTCGTAATCGAGCACGTAATGCGGAAAATTCATGGTTTCCGCGACCCGCCGCGCATCGTGGATATCGCGGCCCGCGCAGCACGCGCCCTTTTTCGCCAGGGCGGCGCCGTGGTCGTAAAGCTGAAGCGTGACGCCCACCACGTCATAGCCCTGCGCGGCCAGTTCCGCCGCGACGACAGAGGAATCGACGCCGCCCGACATGGCGACGACCACGCGCGTCTGGCACGGCGGCTTGGCGAAGCCGAGCGAGTTCAGGGCATCCGTGGTGTCGAGCGCCATCCGCGTCCCTTTCCGCATCGGTTAATCGCGTCGCAAGAGCGATGGAATATAGGAAAATCCCCTGTAATCGCAAGGCCGTGTTTCACCGCTCCTTAAGCGGGGCGCCGCTAGCCAGTCTCCATCGAAGCGATGGGGTGTAAGATGTACCTGAAGAAAGTTCCCGGCCCGCGCGCCGTCACCCTGCCGGGCGGGCAGGTCATCACGCGCGCCGACCTGCCCGACCCGGATACCCGGCGCTGGGTCGCCAGCCGCAAGGCGGCCGTCGTGCGCGCCGTCGCAGGCGGCCTGATCAGCGCCGAGGAGGCCTGCGAGATGTACGAACTGAGCGAGGAGGAGTTTCTGGGCTGGGTCCGTGCCGTAGCGTCGCATGGGGAAAGCGCGCTGAAAACGACACGGTTGCAGCGATATCGACAACTTTAGGTTGTATGGAGGTGCGGCTGCGTTAATGTTCCCTAAGGCTAACCCGCCATTAACCCATTCGGGGCCATAGTCCGGCAGGTGCAGCGACAAACCGGAGAACACAATGCGTATATTGCTGGTCGAGGACGATCCCGCGACTTCCCGCAGCATCGAATTGATGCTGACCCATGCCAACCTGAATGTCTATTGCACCAATCTGGGGGAGGAAGGGATCGACCTGGCCAAGCTCTATGACTACGACCTGATCCTGCTGGATCTGAACCTGCCCGACATGCACGGGCATGAGGTGCTGCGCCAATTGCGCATGGCGCGGGTGGACACGCCCATCCTGATCCTGTCGGGCGCCGACGATACCGAGAACAAGATCAAGGGCTTCGGCTTCGGCGCCGACGATTACCTGACCAAGCCCTTCCACCGCGAAGAACTTGTCGCGCGGATCCATGCGATCATCCGCCGGTCGAAGGGGCATGCGCAATCGGTCATCCGCACCGGCAAGGTGACGGTCAACCTGGACGCCAAGACGGTCGAGGCAGTGGGATCGGCCGTGCATCTGACCGGCAAGGAATACCAGATGCTTGAGCTGCTGAGCCTGCGCAAGGGCACGACACTGACGAAAGAGATGTTCCTCAACCACCTTTACGGCGGCATGGACGAACCGGAACTGAAGATCATCGACGTGTTCATCTGCAAGTTGCGCAAGAAGCTGAGCGTGGCCACCGGTGGCGACAATTATATCGAAACCGTCTGGGGCCGCGGATACGTGCTGCGCGACCCCGAGGCGGTGCCGGCCGCCGCCGCCATCGCCAGGGCGGGCTGAGCGGTCTGGAAACGGCGGCGGACAGGCCCTATTGCTGACGCATCGTCGTGCGACGGAGGATGCGGTGGCCGGACGGACCGGGACGAAAGGTGCAGGGGCAACGGGCGGCACGGCTGGCGGCGGGACGGACGGCGATCCGTCCCCGCAGGACGCGGCGGCCGAAATCGCGCGGCTGGGAACGCTGATCGCGCGGGCCAACGCCGCGTATTACGCCGATGACGCGCCGATCCTGGACGATGCGGCCTATGACGCGGCGCGCCGCCGGCTGGTCGCGTTGCAGGCGCGGTTCCCCGACCTGGCGCTGCCCGACGATCCGACCGCGCAGGTGGGCGCGCCGGCATCGGAGAAGTTCGCCAAGCATCGCCATGCCATGCGGATGCTGTCGCTGGCCAACGTCTTCGACGCGGCGGAGGTGGCGGAGTTCGACCGTTCCGTCCGTGCCTATCTGGGCCTTGGGACGGGCGCGCCGCTGGAATACGTGGCCGAGCCGAAGATCGACGGCCTGTCGCTGTCGCTGCGCTATGAGGACGGCGCGCTGACGGTGGCCGCGACGCGGGGCGACGGAACGGTGGGCGAGGACGTGACCGCCAACGCGCGCACCATCGCCGACATTCCGCAGCGTGTGACCGGCGCGCCCGCGATCCTCGAGGTGCGGGGCGAGGTCTATATGAGCCATGCCGATTTCGCCGCGCTGAACGCCCAGCAGCAGCAGGCGGGCGCGCGGCCCTTCGCCAATCCGCGCAACGCCGCCGCCGGATCGCTGCGCCAGCTCGACCCGGCGGTGACGGCGGGCCGGCCGCTGCGTTTCTTCGCCTATGCCTGGGGCGCGCTGTCGGAGCCGCTGGCCGATACGCAGTTGGGCGCGGTAGGGCGGCTGGCCGGGATGGGGTTCGCCGTCAACGACCTGATGCGCCTCTGCGCCGGGCCGGACGAGATGCTGGCGCAGTATCGCCGCATCGAGGAACAGCGTGCGACGCTGGGCTATGACATCGACGGCGTGGTCTACAAGGTGAACGATCTGGCGTTGCAGGACAGGCTGGGCCTGCGGTCCACCACGCCGCGCTGGGCGGTCGCGCACAAGTTCCCGGCCGAGCTGGCCTGGACGCGGCTGGAACGGATCGACATTCGCGTGGGCCGCACCGGGGCGCTGTCGCCGGTGGCGCGGCTGTCGCCGGTCACGGTGGGCGGCGTCGTCGTCTCGAGCGCCACGCTGCACAATGAGGATTACATCGCGGGGCGCGATTCCAACGGCGCGCCCATCCGCGGCGGCCAGGACATCCGCGAAGGGGACTGGGTCGAGGTTTATCGCGCGGGGGATGTCATTCCAAAGATCCGCGATCTGGATCCCGCACGCCGCCCGACCGATGCCGTGCCTTTCGCGTTTCCGACGGTCTGTCCCGAATGCGGATCGTCGGCGATCCGCGAAGCGGGCGACTCGGTGCGGCGCTGCACCGGCGGGCTGATCTGCCCCGCGCAGGCGGTCGAGAAGCTGCGCCATTTCGTCGGCCGGGCGGCGTTCGACATCGAGGGGCTGGGCGCCAAGCTGGTGGACGAGCTTTACCGCGACGGCTGGATCGCCGAGCCTGCCGACATCTTCACCCTGCGCGCGCGGCATGGCGTCGAAGGGCTGGCCGGGCGCGAAGGCTGGGGCGAGCGCAGTGCCGAGAACCTTCTGGCGGCCATCGACGCGCGGCGGGTCATCGCGCTGGACCGGATGATCTTCGCGCTGGGCATCCGCCATGTGGGCGAGGTCGCCGCCGCCGATCTGGCGCGGCATTACGGCAGTTGGAACGCCTTCACGCGGGCGATGGACCTTCTGCGCGACGCGGCATTGGCCCATGCAGCGGCCGACGAGGCGGAAAGCGCCGAGCGGGCCCAAGCGGCCGCAGAAGGCCGTCGCGCGGCCCCGAAACAGGCGCGCGATGCGGTCTGGCAGGCGGCGAATCTGAACGACGGGACCAGGGCCGCCTGGGACGATCTGACCGGCATCGACGGCGTGGGCAGCAGCGTGGCCACGTCGCTGGCGACCGCCTTCGCGCAGACTGCCGAGCGCGCGTCGATCGAACGGCTGGCGGCACAACTGACGATCGAGGCGCCCGCGCCGGTCGTGCGGACCGACAGCGCCGTGGCCGGGCTGACCGTAGTGTTCACCGGCACGCTGGAGGGCATGACCCGTGCCGAGGCCAAGGCGCGGGCCGAGGCGCTGGGCGCGAAGGTATCGGGCAGCGTGTCGGGCAAGACGGACATCCTCGTCGCCGGGCCGGGCGCGGGATCGAAGGCCGACAAGGCGGCGGCCCTGGGCGTGCGGGTGCTGGACGAGGCCGGCTGGCGCGCCCTGATCGACGCGCGATGAGCCGTCCCGAAATCCTGTTCCCGCTGTTCGCGGATGTGCGGAAGCTGGGCGGGATCGGGCCGAAGTCGGCCGAGGCGCTGAAGGCCCTGCGGATCGAGCGGCCGCGCGACCTGCTGATGACGCTGCCGCAGGGCGGCATCGACCGCCGCCGCGTCGCCACGATCCGCGACATCGTGCCGCCCGCCGTCGCCACGGTCGAGGTCGTCGTTGGACGGCACATGGCCGCCGCGTCTCCCGGCCGCCCCAGCCGGGTCGAGGTCACGGATGCGGCCACGGTGTTTCAACTGGTGTTCTTCCATGCGCGCGGCGACTGGCTGGACCGGACGCTGCCCAGCGGCCAGCGGCGCGTCGTGTCGGGGAAGGTCGAGATTTTCGACGGCATCGCGCAGATGGTCCATCCCGACCACATCCTGCGCCCCGACGAGGCGGATGCGATCCCGCCTTTCGAACCTGTCTATCCGTTGACCGCGGGCGTGACGCAGCGGCTGATGGCGCGGGCGGCGGCGGACAGTCTGGGGCGGCTGCCCGACCTGCCCGAATGGATCGAGCCCGGCCTGCTGCGGCGCGAAGGCTGGCCGGACTGGCGCGCGGCGATGCAGGCCGCGCATGCGCCGACGGATGCCGCCGATCTGTCGCCCGAGGCCCCGGCGCGGGCGCGGCTGGCCTATGACGAAATCCTCGCCCATCAACTGACGCTGGCCCTGGCGCGGGCCAACCGCGCGGCGCGGCCGGGCATCGCATCGGTGCCGACGGGCCAGTTGCAGCGGCGGGTCCGCGGCGCGCTGCCCTATGCGCCGACGCTGGCGCAGGAACGCTCCATCGCCGAGATCGCGACCGACATGGCATCTCCGCACCGGATGAACCGGCTGCTTCAGGGCGATGTCGGGTCGGGCAAGACGCTGGTGGCGTTCATGGCGTTGTTGGTCGCGGTCGAGGCGGGCGGACAGGGCGTGCTGATGGCGCCCACCGAAATCCTGGCCCGCCAGCACCTGCAATCGCTGCGCCCGCTGGCCGAGGCCGCGGGCGTGGTGCTGGAATGTCTGACGGGGCGCGACAAGGGGGCGGAACGCGCGGCGCGGCTGGCCGCGCTGGTGCGGGGCGATATCCAGATCCTCGTGGGCACGCATGCCGTGTTCCAGGCCGATGTGGCCTTTGCCGATCTGCGGCTGGCGATCATCGACGAACAGCACCGCTTCGGCGTCGGCCAGCGGCTGGAACTGGGCGGCAAGGGCGATGCGACGGACGTGCTGGTGATGACGGCGACGCCGATCCCGCGATCGCTGGCGCTGGCGCAATACGGCGACATGGAGATCAGCCTGCTGGACGAAAAGCCGCCCGGCCGGACGCCCGTGACGACGGCGCTGATGCGCACCGACCGTCTGGACGAGGTGATCGCCCGGCTGCGGGCGGCGCTGGCGGACGGGCGGCAGGCCTATTGGGTCTGTCCGCTGGTGGGGGAAAGCGAAACCAGCGACCTGATCGCCGCCGAGGAACGGTTCGCCCGGCTGCGCGCGGCCCTCGGCGACGATGCGGTGGGACTGGTGCACGGACAGATGCCGCCCGCCGAGAAGGATGCGGCGATGGCGCGGTTCGTGGCCGGGCGCACCGGCGTTCTGGTCGCCACCACGGTGATCGAGGTGGGCGTCAACGTGCCCAATGCGTCGATCATGGTGATCGAGCGGGCCGAGACGTTCGGCCTGGCGCAATTGCACCAGCTTCGCGGCCGTGTCGGGCGGGGCAGCGCGGCATCGACCTGCCTTCTGCTTTACCGCGCGCCCCTGAGCGAAGGCGGCAGGCGGCGGCTGGAGACCCTGCGCCAGACCGAGGACGGGTTCCGCATCGCCGAAGAGGATCTGGCGATGCGCGGCGCTGGCGATCTGATCGGCCATGCGCAGTCGGGTCTGCCGCGGTTCCGCATCGCCGATCTGGAGCGGCAGGCGGGGCTGATGGCGATGGCCCGCGACGATGCGCGGCTGCTGCTGGCCACCAACCCGGCGCTGGAAGGTCCGCGCGGGCAGGCGGCGCGCGTGCTGCTGTGGCTGATGGAGCAGGACAAGGCGATCCGCCTGATCCGCGTCGGATAAACGGCTAATGTTCTCCTAAAGTTCTTGATTAAGGTTTCTTAGCGTGCGAACAAAGGGGCAACACGAAGCGGAGGTTGCCCCATGATAGACGAAATCTGCGAAATCGTTGCGACATCGGAGGATTTGGCAGCGGACTGCGCCGGGGTCGTGGCGCTGGTGACGCTGTTGGTCGCGGGACTTTACCTGCCGGTCGTCTTCTAGGTCTGCCTGCATCCCGACGGCCCGCATCTGCCTGTCCCAACACGTGATGCACCTGTCCCCGGCCTGTCCGGGATGCCACTTGCGCCGCCATCCCCCCGGATGGCGGCGTTTTTTCAGGCGCGCAAAGCCTCGGCCGCCTGAAACGACGCATCGGCCGCCGCTTCCAGCGCCAGCAGGATCGACGCATGCCGGTTGCGATAGTCGCGGGCGGGGCGCAGCACTTCCAGCCCTTCGAAGGGGGCGTCGGGAACCGGGCCGCCGGCCTTCAGCATCGCCGTCAACTGGTCGCGCGCCGTGGCCAGTTGGGCGGGGGTGCGACCGATCACCACGCGGCCCAGGACGGAGGCCGCGGCCTGACCCAGCGCGCAGGCCTTCACGTCCTGCGCGAAACGGCTGACGCGGCCATCCGTCACGTCCAGATCCACCGTGACGGTCGATCCGCAAAGCGGCGAGCGGCGCTTGACGCTGGCCTGCGGGCCGTCCAGCCGCCCGGTCAACGGAATGTCGGCGGCCAGTTCCAGGATGCGCCCCGAATAAAGCTGAATCATGTCGCTGTCGGCCATCGCTTTTCCTTTCGTCTGCGCGCCTCTATCTAGGCGCGGTCCCGCCCCGAGAAAAGGATGCGCCATGACGTTCGATCCCGCCGCCTTGCGTTTCGGTGCGAACGGGCTGCTGCCCGCCATCGCGCAGGACGCGACCACGGGCGAGGTTCTGATGCTGGCCTGGATGAACGCCGACGCCGTGGCGCGGACGCTGGAGACGGGGCGCGTGACCTATTGGTCGCGGTCGCGGCAGGCATTCTGGGTCAAGGGCGAGACCAGCGGAAACCTGCAACATCTGGTCGAGATGCGGCTGGATTGCGACCGTGACGCGCTGCTGGTGCTGGTGCGGCAGGACGGCCCAGCCTGCCATACCGGTCGGCGGTCGTGCTTCTACACCGCGATCCGCGACGCGGAGGAGGTCGAAATCATGCAGCCCGAGGCGTGATGCCGACCATGCGGCGGATGTCGTCGGGCGTCGCCCCGTCGGCGCGGTAAAGCGCCAGCGGGAGCGCATCGTCGCGCTTGGCCAGACGCCGGCCGTCCGCATCGCGGATCAGGCGGTGGTGGTGATAGACGGGCGTGGGCAGGTCCAGAAGGCGTTGCAGGATCACGTGGATCTTCGTCGCATCGGACAGATCGCCGCCGCGGGTGACATGGGTGATGCCCTGCGCCGCGTCGTCCAGCACCACCGACAGGTGATAGGACGTGCCCATGTCGCGGCGTGCCAGAACGATGTCGCCGATTTCCGCGATGGCATCGGATGCGGTGAAGGTCGTGCGGCGGATGCGGTCGCCGCCCGTCTCGACAAAGGCGAGATCCGGCATTGCCTCGATGGCCCGCCGCAGATCCAGCCGCAGGGCGGCGTCGTCGGGCATCGGTCCGATACGGTCGGCCTGGCGGCAGGTGCCGGGATAGACGATGCCGTCTGGACCGACCGGCGGCGTGCCCTGCGGGGCCGACGCGGCCTCGACGATGTCGCGCCGCTTGCACGTGCAGGGATAGAGCAGCCCGCGATCCCAAAGGTTGTGCAGAACCTGGCGATAGGCGTCCAGGCGGTCCGACTGGCGCAGCACCGGCGGCGTCCAGTCGAGGCCGAGCCAGCGCAGGTCGTCCATCAGCGCCGCCTCCCATTCGGGGCGGCAGCGGCTGCGGTCGATATCCTCGATCCGCAGATGGAACGTGCCGCCGAGATCGCGCGCCAGATCGTGCGCCACGAATGCGGCATAGGCATGGCCCAGATGCAGCGGGCCGGTGGGGGACGGGGCGAACCGGGTGGCGGGGCGCATCAGGCGGGAACCGTCGCAGCCTCCAGCCACGTCGTCCAGTCGGCCTTGGCGCGGTCGGTATAGGCCTTGTAGCGCGCCGGCCGGTTGCGGCGGCCGCCTTTCAGATCGACCGGCGGAAAGAGGCCGAAATTGACGTTCATCGGCTGAAAGGTCTTCGCATCCGCGCCGCCGGTGATGTGATGAACCAGCGCGCCGGTCGCGGTGGTGCGCGGAACGGACGGCAAGGCGTGTCCGCGCAGATCGGCAGCGGCCAACCGGCCCGCGAGCAGCCCCATCGCGGCGGATTCGACATACCCCTCGACCCCGGTGATCTGTCCGGCAAAGCGGATACTGGGCTGCGAGCGCAGGCGCAGGTTCTCGTCCAGCAGCGTGGGCGAATTGAGGAAGGTGTTGCGGTGAATGCCGCCCAGCCGGGCGAAGCGTGCGTTCTGCAAGCCGGGAATCATCCGCAGAACATCGGCTTGCGCGCCATACTTCATCTTGGTCTGAAAGCCGACGATATTGTAGAGCGTGCCCAGCGCATTGTCGCGGCGCAACTGCACCACGGCATGCGGTTTGACATCGGGCGCATGGGGGTCGGTCAGACCCACGGGCTTCATCGGGCCGTGACGCAGGGTTTCGCGGCCGCGTTCGGCCATCACCTCGATCGGCAGGCAGCCGTCGAAATAGTCCGCCGTCTCGCCCTCGTGGAACTCGGTCGTGTCGGCGGCCAGAAGCGCGTCGATGAACGCCTCGTAGGTGTCGCGGTCGAGCGGGCAGTTGATATAGGCCGTGCGCTCGGCCTCGGTCGCGCCCTTGTCATAGCGCGACTGCATCCAAGCGCGGTCCATGTCGATGCTGTCGAAATGCACGATGGGGGCGATGGCGTCGAAGAAGGCCAGCGCATCGGCCCCCGTCTGCGCCCGGATTGCGTCGGCCAGCGCGCCAGAGGTCAGCGGGCCGGTGGCGACGATCCAATGGCCGGAATTCGGAAGCGATTCGATTTCAGTGGTTTGCACGGTGATGTTGCGATGGGACTTCAACCGCTCGGTCACGGCTGCGGCGAAGGGATCGCGGTCGACGGCCAGCGCGCCGCCGGCGGGCAGGCGGTGCCGGTCGGCCATCGCCATGATCAGCCCGTTCGCGGCGCGCATTTCCCAATGCAGCAGACCCACGGCATTCTGTTCGTCGTCGTCGGACCGGAAGGAGTTGGAGCAGACCATTTCCGCCAGCGATCCGGTGCGATGGGCGAAAGTGCCGACATGCGGGCGCATTTCATGGATGGTGACGGGAATCCCGGCCTCGGCCGCCTGCCAGGCGGCTTCGGACCCGGCCATGCCGCCGCCGACGATGTTGAGCGTTTCCATGCCGCCTAGATAGGCCCGCGCCGGTCCGAAGGAAAGGCGTCAGGGCCGCAGCGCGAACCGCCCCGGCCCATGCGCGGCCAGCAGAAGAAAGCCGCCGGCGATGGACCAGTTCTTGACGAAGATGGTCATTTGCCACGGATCGTCGGGCAGGAAGTGAAAGAGGCTGGTGAAGATGCAGTAGATGGCGGCGGTCAGCGCAAGCGGTCGGGTCAGGAACCCGGCGGCCAGCGAAAGCCCCACCGCGCCGTCATAGAGCGCGGCGGGCCAGACCAGCAGGGCCGGCATCCCGCGATCCGCCAGCAACTGCATGACCGGCGCGGGATCCGCTACCTTTTGCAGCGCGCCCAGGATCAGCAGCAGGGCCAGCAGCAGCCGACCCGCCAAGGCGGCGGCGTCAGTCAGCGCCAGTCTCGGGGCCAGTTTCGGGGGCAATGTCGTCGGCGGCGTCGCCCTGATCGGCGATGCGCGCGACGCTGACCACTTCCTCGCCCGCGCCGGTATTGAACACGCGCACGCCCCCCGCGATACGCGACCGGAACGAGATGCCATCGACCGGCACCCGGATCGACTGGCCGCGCGAGGTGGCCAGCATCACCTGATCGTCCATCTCGACCGGGAAGGACGCGACCAGCGGGCCGCCCCGCATGGCGCGGTCCATCGCCGAAACGCCCTGGCCGCCGCGTCCGCGCACCGGATAATCGTGGCTGGAACTGAGCTTGCCCGCCCCCTGCGCGGTGATGGTCAGGATCAGATCCTCGGCCGCGGACATTTCGGCATAGCGGTCTTGGGTGAAATCGCGCGCCTCGCCGGCGCGATCCTCCTCGTCGGTCTCGGCGCCTTCCATGTCGTCGGACAGCCCGGCCATCGCGCGGCGCATCTTGAGGTAGGTCTGGCGTTCTTCCGGCGTCGCCTCGAAATGGCGGATGACGGCCATCGACACGACGCGGTCGCCATCGGCCAGCCGGATGCCGCGCACGCCGGTGGATTTGCGGCCCTTGAAGACCCGCACGGCGGTGGTCGGAAAGCGGATGGCGCGGCCCAAAGCCGTGACCAGCATAACGTCGTCGTCCTCGGACGCGATGCGCGCATTCACCAGGCTGACGCCTTCGGGCAGTTCCATCGCGATCTTGCCGTTGCGCATGACGTTGGTGAAATCGCCCAGCGCATTGCGCCGCACATCGCCCGCCGAGGTGGCGAAGACGATCTGCAATTCGTCCCAATCCGCCTCGTCCCGGTCGACGGGCATGATCGCGGCGATGCTGGTGCCCGTGGGGATCGGCAGGATGTTGACGATGGCCTTGCCGCGCGCGGTGCGTCCGCCCAGCGGCAAGCGCCACGTCTTCAGCTTGTAGGCCATGCCGTCGGTGGTGAAGACCAGAAGCGGCGTGTGGGTGTTGGCGACGAACAGGGTGGTGACGACATCGTCGTCCTTGGTGGCCATCCCGCCCAGCCCCTTGCCGCCGCGCCGCTGCGAGCGGAATTCGGCCAGCGGCGTGCGCTTGATATAGCCCGACTGGGTGATCGTGACGACCATGTCCTCGCGCTCGATCAGATCCTCGTCGTCCATGTCGCCGGACCACTCGACAATCTCGGTCCGGCGGGGCACGGCGAACTGCTCGCGCACCTCGCGCAGCTCGTCGCCGATGATCGCCATGATCCGGTCGCGCGACCGCAGGATGTCGAGGTAGTCCTTGATCTTCGACGCCAGCGCTTCCAGCTCGTCCGTCACTTCCTTGACGCCGAGCTGGGTCAGCCGTTGCAGCCGCAGATCGAGGATGGCGCGGGCCTGAACCTCGGACAGGTTATAGGTGCCGTCGTCGTTCATCGTGTGGCTGGGATCGTCGATCAGGCGGATGTAATCCGCGATCTCGGCGGCGGGCCAGCGGCGTTCCATCAGGCGCTGGCGCGCCTCGGCCGCGTCGGCGGAGGACCGGATGGTCGCCACCACCTCGTCGATATTGGTGACGGCGACGGCATAGCCGCACAGCACATGGCTGCGTTCGCGGGCGCGGCGCAGATCGAAGGCGGTCCGGCGCGCGACGACATCCTCGCGGAAGGCGATGAAATGGGTCAGGAAGTCGCGCAACGTTAATTGTTCGGGGCGCCCGCCATGCAGGGCCAGCATGTTGCAGCCGAACGAGGTCTGCATCGCGGTAAAGCGGAACAACTGGTTCAGGACGACATCGGCGGTCGCGTCCTTCTTCAGCTCGACCACCACGCGCACGCCGACGCGGTCGGATTCGTCCTGCACCGCGCTGATGCCTTCCAGGCGCCGTTCCTTGGCCAGATCCGCGATGTGTTCGACCAGCCTGGCCTTGTTCACCTGATAGGGGATTTCGTCCAGCACGATGGCATAGCGGTCCTTGCGGATTTCCTCGATCCGGGTGCGGGCGCGGATGATGACGCTGCCGCGGCCTTCCAGATACGCCTTGCGCGCGCCGGACCGGCCCAGGATCAGCCCGCCGGTCGGAAAGTCGGGACCGGGCACGATGTCGAGCAGGCGTTCGGTCGAAAGGTCGGGGTCGTCGATCAGCGCCAGCGTCGCGTCGATCACCTCGCCTAGATTGTGCGGCGGGATGTTGGTGGCCATGCCGACGGCGATGCCGCCCGCGCCGTTGACCAGCATGTTGGGAAAGCGCGCGGGCAGGACCGTCGGTTCGCGGTCCTTGCCGTCGTAATTGTCCTGAAAATCGACGGTGTCCTTTTCGATGTCGGCCAGCAGGGATTGCGCCGGCCGGTCCATCCGCACTTCGGTATAGCGCATGGCGGCGGCATTATCGCCGTCCATCGACCCGAAATTGCCCTGGCCGTCCAGCAGCGGCAGCGACATGGAAAAGTCCTGCGCCATCCGCACCAGCGCCTCGTAAATGGCCGAGTCCCCGTGCGGGTGATACTTGCCCATCACGTCGCCGACGGGGCGGGCGGACTTGCGATAGGACTTGTCGTGCGTGTTGCCGGTTTCGTGCATCGCGTAAAGGATGCGGCGGTGAACGGGCTTCAGCCCGTCACGCAGATCGGGGATCGCGCGGCTGACGATGACCGACATCGCATAGTCGAGGAACGAGGTCCGCATCTCCTCGGAGATCGAGATGGTCGGCCCGTCATGGCGGGGCCGTTCGGGCATGTCGCCGGCGATGTCCTCGGGGGGTTCGGGCGTGTCGCTCAACGAACGGCCCTCCTGCTGGTTCGTAAGGGGATTGTCGTGTTCCTATATGCGCAGGCCCGGCCGGATTCGCAATGGCGCGAAGGGATCGCCGCGCCGCCGCTGCCTTTCGTCTTCATTGATTTTCAACCCGGATGCGGCAGGATGAATTCGGAGGAATATCTGGTCGGGAGACGTGCGATGACCGAGACCGAGATGATGCTGAAGGGATACGGCCTGACCACGGCCGAGATGTTCTATCGGATGCCCGATTACCGCCATGTCCTCAACACCTTCGTCTGGCAGGATTACGACGTGGCGCCGGATCACCCCAAGCTGTTCGGCTTCATCGAGTTCTGGCAGAAAGAGATCGAGGGGCCGCTGCATTCCGTGCGCTTCGTGCATCGCAAGATGATCGCGCCCGGCGAATGGCGCAACGTGCGCGGCGAATTCACGCTGCACTGACTGCCTAGCGCAGCACCACCTCGTCGCTGCGCACGAGGCCCAGAATGTCGCGCGCCTGCTCGTCCAGCAGGTCGAGGTCGAGGTAATCGTCCGACAGCCGCCGTGTGTTGTTGCGGAGCATGGCGATGTCGTCGCGCAGTTCGGCCAGTTCGGCGCGCAGGCGCGCGGCTTCGGTGTCGACCTCGACCCGGCGGAACAGGCCGTAATCGCCCTGCACACTGGCGAATGCGAAATAGAGCGCCAGCACGAAGCACAGGCCGAAATAGATCGCCAGGCCGACGGACGGAATCTTGCGGGACCGGAACATGGCGCGACTTTAGGCGCGGGCGTCGCCTTGTGCCATGCCGAAGCGGTCCTGGGGCGCGGATAGGGCGGCGAAAGGACGCCGGGTGTGATGGGCGTGCAACCGCTGGCGGAACGGCGCGGCAGGCGGTAGGCTGGCCGCATGATCGACCCGCTCGACCGTCTGGGCACGCACGAGGTGGCCAACCAGCCGCTGCCGATCAGGCATGCAAGCTGGGACGGCGACCCGGTGTTGCAGGACTGCACCGCGGAGGCCGACCGGGACGCGCTGCGCGGCTATGCCCGCTTGCTAGACGATCCTGCCTTGCGCGAAGCGGCCGTGCAGGCCGAACGCCACTCGCCCGAATTGCGGCTTTTCGACCGCGCGGGCCGGCGGCTGGACGAGGTGACGTTTCACCCCGCCTATCACGATCTGCTGCGCGCGGGGCTGGAGGCGGGCTATGCCGGCATCGCGTGGGAAGGGCGGCCGGGCGGGCATCTGACCCATGCGGCGATGGTCTATCTGGCCTCGCAGGTCGAGCCGGGGCATTGCTGTCCGATGACGATGACCTATGCAGCGGTGCCCGCGCTGGCCGCGGATCCGGCGCTGGCCGCCGAATGGGTGCCGAAACTGACCGCGCGCGCCTATGACCCGTCCATCGCGCCCCTGTCGCGGAAGGCGGGCGCGACGATGGGCATGGCGATGACCGAAAAGCAGGGCGGATCGGACCTGCGCGCCAACGATACGCGGGCGGTCCGGGGCGCGGATGGCTGGCGTCTGACTGGGCACAAGTGGTTCTGTTCGGCCCCGATGTCGGACGGGTTCCTGACGCTGGCGCAGGCGCCGGGCGGCCTGACCTGCTTTGTCGTGCCGCGCTGGACGGAGGAGGGGCGCAACGGCATCCGGCTGATGCGGCTGAAGGACAAGCTGGGCAACCGCGCCAATGCCAGCGCCGAGATCGAATATGCCGATGCGTTGGCCTTTCCCCTCGGCGAAGAAGGGCGCGGCATCGTGACGATCCTGTCGATGGTGCATCACACGCGGCTGGACACCGCGTTGGCGCCGGCGGGGCTGATGCGCGCGGCCCTGGCCGAGGCGCATCACTGGACCGCGCACCGCACCGCGTTCCAGCGCCGGCTGATCGACCAGCCGCTGATGCGTGCGGTGCTGGCGGATCTGACGCTGGACTGGGAGGGCGCGACGGCGCTGGGTCTGGCGGTCGCGCGCGCCTTCGACGATCCAGCGCAGCGCCCCTTCGCGCGCATCGCCGTCGCGCTGGCCAAGTTCGCCAACAACAAGCGCTGCATCCGCGTCGTGTCCGAGGCGATGGAGGTGCTGGGCGGCATGGGATACGTCGCCGATACGCCCATGCCGATGCTCTACCGCGAGGCGCCGCTGAACGGGATTTGGGAAGGGTCGGGGAACGTCATCTGCCTCGACATCCTGCGGACGCTGGCACGGGATGACGCGGCGGGCGCTGCGCTGGCCGCGCGTCTGGACGGCGCGCGCGGTGCCGATGCGCATTACGACGCGGCCCTGGCCGCGCACCGTGCCCGCTGGCCCCATGCCGCCCCCGAGGCCGAGGCACGCTGGTTCGCCGAAAGCCTGTCGGACCTGCTGACCGCCGCGATTTTGCTGGACGGATCGCCGGTGGCGGGCCGGTTCTGCGCCGCGCGCTTTGGCCCGCGCGGCAGCGTCGCGGGGTCGCTGCCCGAAAGCGACGTGGCGGCGGTGCTGGAACGGTTAGGGCCGGCCGGCTGATCCGCCACCGGCCCCGCGCGTCAGATCACCACGACATCGAGCGGCGGAAAGCCGTTGAAGCCGACCGACGAATAGCTGGACGTATAGGCGCCGCAGTTGCGGATCAGCACCCGGTCGCCGGCGCGCAGCGTCACCGGCAGCGCCACGGGACGCTTTTCATACAGGACATCGACCGAATCGCAGGACGGTCCGGCCAGGATGCAGGGGCCGGTTTCGTCGCCGTCGCGGTCGGTGACAAGCTGATAGCGGATCGCCTCGTCCATGGTTTCGGCCAGGCCCGAAAACTTGCCGATGTCCAGATAGACCCAGCGGTGCATGTCGTCGTGGCTCTTGCGGCTGACCAGCAGCACCTCGGCCGCGATCATGCCGGCATCGGCGACCATGCCGCGCCCCGGCTCGGCCATGATGCGGGGCACGTCGCCGAAACGCCGCGCGATCTGGTCCATGACAGACGCCGCATAAAGGGTGGGGTGCTGCACTTCTTCACCGTAAAAGGCCGGGAACCCGCCGCCGATGTTCAGAAGCGTCAGGTCGAACCCCGCTGCACGCGCGTCCCGCCACACGTCGGCAACCCGGTCCAGCGTTCCGGCCCACATCGACGCATGACGCGTCTGCGATCCGACATGGAACGAGAAGCCCACCGGATCGAGGCTCAGATCGCGGGCCAGCGCCAGCAGTTCCAGTGCCTTGTCGGGTGCGCAGCCGAACTTGCGCGACAGCGGCCAATCGGCTTCGGTCGCGCCGACGATCAGGCGGATATAGACCTGCGCGCCGGGGGCGTTGGTGGCGATCTTCTCCAGCTCCTCCTCGGCATCGGCGGCGAACAGCGTGATGCCCGCGCGATGCGCGAAGGCGATGTCGGACGCGCGCTTGACCGTGTTGCCGAAGCTGATGGCGGACGGATCGGCGCCCTGGCGCAGGCAAAGCTCGATCTCGCCGCGCGAGGCGGCGTCGAAATGGCAGCCCAGACGGACCAGCGTGCCGATGATCCGGGGTTCGGGGTTGGCCTTGACGGCATAGTGGATGTCGGCATGGCCCAGACCCGCGCGCAGGGCGGCGAAATTCCGCGCGACAATGTCGGTATCCAGAACCAGCGTCGGCCGGTCGAACGACGTGTCGGCGATGAACTGCTCGATGCGGGTGGCGCAAGGCTGGGCGATGCGCCCGACGAAATCGGTCACGTAGGCGGTCATGGTCATCTCCAATGGACCCGGCAGAATGCCGTCGAATTCAAGGGAAACGTTACCGTCGCTACGTGAGGCGGGGGTTGTTCCCCGCCCGACCAGAGGCGCGTGCGTTGGCGTCTGTTCGCGCCATATGGGGCGCGTGGGGGATTCTGTAAAGCCGGAAAAACGGGCGTCGGCGGATTTTTTGCGAAGGATGTTACGGAACGCCGCGACAGGTCGGTGACGATCCGGCAAACCCTTGACCAGGCAGCGGTATTCAGCGCGGAATGCGACCCGTTCGATCGGGCGTCAGCCAGTCGGGCCAGCCCCAGACCCGTTCCACGAGATAAAGTGCCGCGATGAAGGCCAGCAGTAGAAGCACCAGCCGCACATTCCGCGGCGCAGGCGGGTTTTGCGCCCAGCGACGCATCCGCAGCAGCCAGTGCGGCGTCATTCCGCGGCGGGGCCTTCGACGGGCGGGATCGCCTTGAGATAGGCGGTGATCGCGTCCACATCCTCGCGCGGCAATTGCGACAGCTTGTCGATGACGGCGACCATGTGGCCGCCCGCGCTGTCGTAATCGGGCGTGAGGCCGGTGGTCAGATACATGGCGATGTCGCCTTCGGACCAGTCCAGATGGCCGGGGTCGATCGCGGGAATCGTGCCCTTGCCCGACGGGTTAGGCGCGCCCGACAGCCAGCGGGACGTGTCAAGACCGCCCAGCGGCCCGCGCGGCGTGTGGCATTCGCCGCAATGGGCCATCGCCTCGACCAGATAGCGGCCGCGTTGCAATTGCGGCGTGGAATCCGTGTCGGTGACGAAATCCGCGTCGAGATTCAGCAGCTTCCAGCCGCCCAGCACGCGGCGGATGTTGAAGGGAAACCCGACCTCGTGCGGCAGGCTGGCGACG
Organism: Oceaniovalibus guishaninsula JLT2003; assembly: GCF_000299575.1. GTDB lineage: Bacteria > Pseudomonadota > Alphaproteobacteria > Rhodobacterales > Rhodobacteraceae > Palleronia > Palleronia guishaninsula. Next base: position 134,777 of record NZ_AMGO01000052.1, on the reverse strand, counting down.
TCGGATGGCGGCAGGGTGCGGATATAGGCCGCGATGTCCGCAAGGTCGGCCGGATCGGCCTTGGCATAGGACGTATAGGGGAAGGCGGGGTAATAGTGCCGTCCGCCCGGCGAGACGCCGCGCGCCATCGCATTGACCATCTGCGCCTCGGTCCAGCCGCCAGTGCCTTGTGGCGAGGGCGAGATGTTGGGCGCGATGAACGTGCCGAACTGGGTGACGAAGCGCTGGCCGCCGGACAGGACGGGCGGGCCTTCGGATCGGTCGTCGGGGGCCACATGGCACGACGCGCAGCCGGCGGCGAGGAACGCGTATTCGCCGGCCACCGGATCCCCCGCCAGTCCCGCCGTAACGTCGGCGGGCAGCGGACGGGGCGCGGTGATCGCCCAGCCCGCCGCCGCCCCGACAGCGACCAGCCCGACAGCGGCGGCGATGAGACCCCGGCGCATCGGCTCAGTCGTTCGGGACGCGATAGGTTTCGTGGCAGGCGCCGCAGGCCTTGCCGACCGCCCCGAGCGCGGGGGCCAGCGCCGCCTGGCCGTCGCCTGCGACAGCGGCCATCTGTTCCGCCGCGGCGGCGAGGTCCATGCGCAGATCCTCGAACCTTTCGCGCTCGCTGAAAAGGACGGGAAGGGCGCGCGATTCCTCCAGATCTTCGGACGACGTGCCGTCCGGCCAATAGCCCGTTTCGTCCATCCCGGCCAAAGCCTGAAGGCGCGCGGCGGCGATGGCGGCCTGATCCGCGTCATACGGGATCTCGCCCTTGGCCATCGCGCCGATCTGGCCGAGGTTATAGGCGTAAAGCTGCATGTGGTTGTGCCGCGCCACCACGTTGGGGTCCCTGTCCGGTCCGTTCTGGGCGACGGCAAGGCCAGCGGCCGCGATCAGCGCCAGTCCAGTGGCGAGGGTGGGAAAGGTCAGACGCATCGGGTTTCTCCGGCTGGGGCTACGATACCGAGGCTAGCGCGTCATCGGCTGCGGACAAAGCCCCGATTCATCCGGTGAAGCGAACCTTGCCGATGAAGGGCAGGTTGCGGTTGCGCTGGGCATAGTCGATGCCATAGCCCACGACGAATTCGTCAGGAATCTCGAAGCCGGTCCATGTGGCGCGGATATCGATCTCGCGGCGCGAGGGCTTGTCGAGCAGCGCGATGGTTTCCAGCCGCGCGGGGTCGCGGGACCGCAGCAGGTTCACCACCGCATGCAGGGTGAATCCGGTATCGACGATATCCTCGACCACCAGCACGTCGCGGCCCGCGATCTCGCCGCGCAGATCCTTGAGGATGCGCACCTCGCGGCTGCTTTCCATACCGTCGCCATAGCTGCTGGCCTCGAGGAAATCGACCTCGACGGGCAGATCGAGCTCGCGCACCAGATCGGCGATGAAGACGAAGGACCCGCGCAGCAGGCCGACGACGACCAGCTTCGACGTGCCGGCGAACGCCGTCTCGATCTCGCCGGCCAGGGCCTCGATGCGGGCGGCGATGGCCTTGGCCGAGATCATCTCGTCTATCGCATAAGGCGGTGTGGTCATGCCGTCCCCTTGATCTCGACGGCATTTGTGGCGACATGGCCCCCGTCACAGCCGGGGAAAGATATGCCGTCCCATCACGAAACCCGCAAGCTGCCCTATAGCGCGAAACAGATGTACGATCTGGTGGCGGACGTGGAAAGCTATCCCAAATTCCTGCCCTGGACGGCCGCCGCGCGGATCCGGTCGCGCGATCCGCGTCCCGACGGGCCGGGCGAAATCGTGGTCGCGGACCTGATCATCAGCTTCAAGGTGTTCCGCGAACGCTTCGGCAGCCGCGTCACGCTGCGCCCCGACGACATGGCCATCGACACCGAATATCTGGAAGGACCGTTCCGCCACATGGTGTCCAAATGGCAATTCCGCGAGGCCGAGAAGGGCTGCGAAGTGGTCTTCGACGTGGATTTCGAGTTTCGCAGCCGCATCCTGGGTTCGGCGGCGTCGATGTTCTTCAACGACGCGATGCAACGGATCGTGCGCGCGTTCGAACGGCGCGCGGCGGTCCTTTACGGATGAATACGGGATCGCCCACCGATGCGCTGATCGACTTCGCGCTGGCCCCCGTGCGGCATCGTCCCGCCCGCAACATGCTGCGGCTCAGCCTGCACGACTGGGCCGCCTGCGGCATGGCCGGCCGGTCCGAGCCGGTGGCCCGCGCGCTGCGCGGCAAGGCGCTGGACGAAGGCGGCGCGGAACGGGCGACGCTGCTGGGCGGGGGGCGCGTGCCGGCGCCGGGCGCGGCGCTGGTCAACGGGGCCACGTCCCACGCGCTCGATTACGACGACACGCATTTCGCGCATGTGGGCCATCCGTCCGTCGCGGTGATCCCCGCCGCGCTGGCCGTGGCCGAACGGACGGGCGCCACGCTGGACGCCCTGCGCGACGCGGCGCTGATCGGGGCCGAGGCGTCGGTTCGCATCGGCGTCTGGCTGGGGCGCGACCATTACCTGCGCGGCTTTCATCAGACCGGCACGGCAGGCGCCTTCGGGGCGGCGCTGGCCGCCGGGCGGCTGCTGGGGCTTGACGCGGCCGGGATGCGGACCGCCCTGGGGCTGGCATCGACGCGCACCGGCGGGCTGAAATCGCAGTTCGGAACGATGGGCAAGCCGCTGAACGCGGGCCTTGCCGCCGAGACGGGCGTTCAGGCCGCGCTTTGGGCGCAGGCCGGGCTGACCAGCGCCCAGGACGGTCTGGCCGGGCCGCAGGGATTTGGCGCCACCCATCACGGCGCGGGCGACGGCGCCGCGATGGAGGGTCTGGGGCAAACCTGGCTTTTCGAGCGGATCAGCCACAAGTTCCACGCCTGCTGCCACGGCCTGCACGCGATGCTGGAGGCGCTGGCCACGCTCGACGTTCCGGCGGCGGATGTCGCGTCGGTCGAGGTGCGGACCAACCCGCGCTGGCTGGACGTGTGCGACATCGCGCATCCCCGGACGGGGCTGGAATGCAAGTTCAGCTATGGGATCACGGCGGCGATGGCGCTGACGGGCCGCGATACCGGCGCCATCGCCACGTTCTCGGACGACGCCGCTGGGGATGCGGGGCTGATCGCGCTGGCGGGCAGGGTGCGGGCGGTCGCGGATGCCGGCCTGTCCGATATGCAGGCCGAAGTTACCGTCACGCGTGCATCGGGCGAGGTTCTGCGCGCCCGGCACGACCTGGCCGCCCCCATGGCGATGGACGACCGGCAGGCGCGGCTGCGGCGCAAGGCCGTGTCGCTGGTGGGGCCGGACACCGAGGCGGCGCTATGGAATGCGCCCGACCTTGCCGCGCTGGTCGCCGTCCTGGGTCAACGCGCCGAGCAATAGCGCCAGCGCGTGCTGCACCGTTTCATGCCGCACGGCCGACCGGCCCGGCGCGCCGAATTCGACCGTCTCGACATGGCTGGCCAGCCCCGCCAAGGCGAAACAGACGCGGCCCTCGGGCTTGTATTCCGATCCGCCCGGTCCCGCTATGCCGGTGACGGCGACGGCCAGCGCGGCCTGCGAACGATCCAGCGCCCCCTGCGCCATCTCGTGCGCGACCGCCTCGCTGACCGCACCGTGCGTGTCCAGCGTTTCCCGACGCACGCCCAGCATCCGCATCTTGGCGGCGTTGGAATAGGTGACGAAGCCGCAATCGAACACGTCGCTGGCGCCCGCCGGATCGGTTAGCGTGGCGGCGATCATGCCCGCCGTGCAGGATTCGGCGGTGGCGATCATCGCGCGCCGCGTCCGGGCGGCCGCCAGGATTTCGGGGACGCTCATGCCATCAGCACGCCATGCGCGATCCCGGCCAGCACGACGACGCAGATCGCCGCCAGCAGCCCCGCGACGACATCGTCCAGCATCACGCCGGCCGCGTCGTGCCGCCTGTCGGCCCAGCCGACCGGCCCCGGCTTCCAGATATCGAACAGCCGGAACAGCGCGAAGGCCGCGATCCAGCCGGGCCAGAGCGCCAGAATGTCCGCGCCCATCCGCGCCGCGCCGAAGGACAGCGGCAGAAGGGCGACCCACTGGCCCACCACCTCGTCCACCACGATCTCGCCCGGGTCCTCGGCGCCGGTGCGCGCCGTCTCGCGCAGGGTCGCCCAGTAGCCCAGCGCAAAGAGCGCCAGCGCGGCCGCGATCAGCAGCCACGGGCCGCCCGCGACATGCAGCGCCCAGGCCACGGGCAGCGCGGCCAGCGATCCCCAGGTGCCGGGGCCGGGCCGCAGCAGGCCGACATAGGCGAAGGTGGCGATGAAACGGGTCATGCCGCACCCCCGATCAGTGTGACGCTGGCCAGCGCCGCGATGCCTTCGCCCCGTCCGGTAAAGCCCAGCCGTTCGGATGTGGTGGCCTTGACGCTGACGCGCCCCAGCTCGACCTCGCACAGCGCGGCGAGCGTTTTGCGCATCGCGTCGGCATGCGGCCCGATCTTGGGCCGCTCGCAGATCAGCGTGACATCGGCGTTGCCGAGGCGATAGCCCCGCGAACGCGCCAATCCGGCGGCATGGCGCAGGAAGATGTCGGATGCCGCCCCCTTCCATTGCGGATCGCTGGGCGGAAAATGCCGGCCGATATCGCCCTCGGCCAGCGCGCCATAGATGGCGTCGGTCAGCGCGTGCATCCCCACATCGGCATCCGAATGGCCCAGAAGCGCGCGGTCGTGCGGGATGCGGACGCCGCAAAGCGTCACGCCGTCGCCGTCGGTGAAGGCATGCACGTCGAAACCGTTGCCGCTGCGGATATCCATGATGCGCTCCATGATGCGGGCGGCCCGCGCGAAATCGCCCGCGCCGGTGATCTTCAGATTGTCCTCATCGCCCTCGACGATGGCAACGTCCAGCCCCGCGGCGCGCGCGACCTCGACATCGTCGGCGGCACCGCCCGGATGCGCGGCATGCGCGGCACGGATGGCGGCATAGCGGAACCCCTGCGGCGTCTGCGCGCGGTAAAGCCCGGCGCGGTCCCGCGTGCCCGTCACATGGCCGTCGGCGCCGTGCCACAGCGCGTCCGTCACCGGCAGGGCAGGGGCCGCGGCGGGGCAGGCGGCCAGCGCATCGGCGACGCGCCCGATCAGATCGCGCGTCACGAGCGGACGCGCGACATCGTGGATCAGCACACGATCGGGCGGATCGTCGGCCAGCGCATCGAGGCCCGCTGCCACGCTGCCGGCCCGGTCGGCCCCGCCCATTGCGACGCGGATGCGGGGATCGCCGCGCCACCGTGCGACATGCGCCACGTCCTGCGGATGCACGACCAGCACGATCCGCCCGACGCCCGGATGGCCGAGGAAGGCGGCGACGGTCCAGTCGGCGACGGGGCGCCCCAGCAAGGACCGCCATTGTTTGGGCAGGCCGCCGCCCGCGCGCGTCCCGCGCCCCGCGGCGACGATGATCGCCGCCGTTCCGCCGCTGCCCGCCATCGCCGCCCCCTTTGCCCGTTTGTCGCCGCCTGCGGCGCAGGGTATGGAGGGCGGCGATCCTTCAGGCAACAGGCCCCGCCGTTGAAACCGTCCCGACCCGTCCCCGATGCCGACGACCGCGCCGCCGCGCTGCGGGCGCTGGGCATCGACATGCCCGTGCTTCTGGCCCCGATGGCCGGCATCACCGACCTGCCGTTCCGCAATATCGTCGCCGGGTTCGGCGCGGGCCTCGTCACCAGCGAGATGGTGGCCAGCGACGCGCTGAACGGCGGCAGCGCCGCGACGATCGCCAAGGTCAGCGGCGCGGGACGGCAGGACACATCGGTCCAGATCGCCGGCCGCCAGCCGGCTGAAATGACCGAGGCGGCGCGCCGCGTCGCGGATGCCGGCGCGCGCATCGTCGACATCAACATGGGCTGTCCCGCCAAGCGGGTGACGGGCGGGCTGTCCGGCTCGGCGCTGATGCGCGATCCCGACCACGCCTTGCGCCTGATCGACGCCGTGGCGCGCGCCGTCGCGGTTCCCGTCACGCTGAAGATGCGGCTGGGCTGGGACGGCGATTGCCTGACCGCCCCGCAGATCGCCCGCCGGGCCGAGGCTGCGGGCATCCGCATGGTGACCGTCCACGGGCGGACCCGCTGCCAGTTCTACAAGGGCCGCGCCGATTGGACCGCGATTCGCGCCGTGGCGGACGCGGTGACGATCCCGGTCGTGGCGAACGGCGACATTTGCGACGCGGCGGACGCGCGCGCCGCCCTGGCGGCCTCGGGCGCGCAGGCGGTGATGGTCGGGCGCGGCGCGCAGGGACGGCCCTGGGCGCTGGCCGAAATCGGCGCCGCGCTGGCGGGCGCGGACACGCCGCCGGTGCCGGCGGACCTGACGGCCTTGGCGCTGGCGCATCTCGATGCCGCGCGATCCTTCTACGGGGCCGATCTGGGCGCGCGCACGATGCGCAAGCATCTGGGCTGGTACATGGACCATGCGGGCACCCCGCCCGATCTGCGCCGCGCCGTGCTGACCGCGCCGCCCGCGCGCCTGCCGGCGCTGCTGGACGCGGCCCTCGCGCCCGGACGGCTGGCGGCATGACGGGTGATGCCGATACGCTTTGGTCCGCGCTGCCGGTGCCGTGTCTGCTGATCGACGCGGCGGACCGCGTGGCCGACATCAACCCGGCGGCCGAGGCTTTCCTCAACGCTTCGGCCCGCACGCTTCGGGGCAGGCCGCTGGAAGGCGCGCTGCGGGCCGACACGGCGCTGGACGGGGCCTGCGACAGGTTACGCCGCCGTGGCGTTCCGGTCTTCGTCGGTTCGGTCGCGCTGGATGTGGCGGGCGGCGCGCAGGTCTGCAACCTGCATCTGGCGCCGATGGCCGGCGAAGTCCTGCTGCTGGTCCATCCCCGCCCCGAGGGCGAGCGGCTGGCGCGCGGCGGCACGGCGCGGTCTTCGGCCCGCGCCGCCATCGGCATGGCCGAGATGCTGGCCCACGAGATCAAGAATCCGCTGGCGGGCATCACCGGCGCGGCGCAGCTTCTCAGCATGGACCTGGACGCGCAGGGGCGTGCGCTGACCGACCTCATCGTGGCCGAATCGCGGCGTGTCGTGGCGCTGCTGGATCAGGTCGAACAGTTCGGCAACCTGACGCTGCCCGAGTGTCGCGCCGTGAACATCCACGACCTGCTGGACCGCGCGCGCCGCAGCGCCGTGGTGGGGTTCGCAGCGCATATGCGGCTGATCGACCGCTACGATCCGTCGCTGCCGCCGGCCTGGGTCGATCCCGACCGGATGATGCAGGTGCTGCTGAACCTGATCCGAAACGCCGCCGAGGCGGCCGGCCCGCAGGGCGGCACCGTCACGCTGCGCACCGCCTGGGACGGCGCGTTGCGGCTGCGCCGCGCGGACGGGACAGACGCCGCGCTGCCGATCCGGGTCGAGATTGCGGATGACGGTCCCGGCCTGCCGCCCGACCTGATCGACACCGCCTTCGATCCCTTCGTTTCGGGGCGCGAGAACGGCACCGGGCTGGGACTGGCGCTGGTCGACCGGATCGTGTCCGATCACGGCGGGCTGGTCTCGGTCCAATCTCGGCCCGGATGCACGGCCTTCCGCCTGTCGCTGCCGCAGGCCGCCGCTTTCTCGTCAGAGGATTGACGCCGTGGATGGAACCGTTCTGGTCGCGGATGACGACCGCACCATCCGCACGGTGCTGACGCAGGCGCTGACGCGGGCCGGCTGCAAGGTGCATGCCACGGCCAGCATGGTCACGCTGCTGCGCTGGGTGGACGAGGGGCTGGGCGATCTGGTCGTCACCGACGTGGTCATGCCCGACGGCAACGGGCTGGAATCGCTGCCGCGCATCGCGCGGGCGCGGCCGGGCCTGCCGGTCATCGTCATCTCGGCGCAGAACACCATGACCACCGCCATCCGCGCGGCCGAGGCGCAGGCCTGGGATTACCTGCCCAAACCCTTCGATCTGCCCGACCTGATGAAGCGGGTGGCCCGCGCGCTGAAGGCGCCGCGCGCCGATGCGGCGCCGCTGCCGCCGCCCGATGGCGCCGATCTGCCGCTGGTGGGGCGCACGCCCGCGATGCAGGCGATCTATCGCAGCGTCGCGCGCCTGGTGAATGCCGACCTGCCGATCCTGATCGCCGGCGAATCGGGCACCGGCAAGTCGCTGCTGGCCCGCGCCATCCACGATTATTCGGACCGCCGCGCGCAGCCATTCGTCGTCGCGGGCGCCGGCGATGCCGCCCGGCCCGACGGCATCGCCGGCCTGCTGAACCGGGCGGGGAACGGCACGCTGCTGCTGGACGAGGTGGGCGATCTCGACCCGGCGGCGCAGGGGCTGGCGGTGCGCGCGCTCGATACGCTGACGGATGCCGGGCCGCGTATCCTGGCCACCAGCCAGTCCGACCTTGCCGCCGCGATGGACGACGGCGCGTTCCGGCCCGACCTTTTCTATCGCCTGGGCGGCGCCGGGATCGCGCTGCCGCCCCTGCGCGACCGGGCCGACGACATCCCCCTACTGGCCGAGCATTTTCTGGCCAAGGCCGCGCGCGACGGCGGTGCGCGCCGCCGCCTCGACCGGGGCGCGCTGGACGCGCTGCAAGGCTATTCCTGGCCGGGCAATGTGCGGCAACTCGAAACCGTCATCGCCCGCCTGACGGTGGCCGCGACCGACGGCGAGGCGGGGCGGGACGAGGTCGAGGCGGTCCTTGCCAACCAGCCCGCCCGCGATCGACCATCAGGCGGCACCGACAAGCTGTCGGCGGCGGTCGCGCATCACCTGCAACGCCATTTCGACCAGCATCGCGGGATGCTGCCCGCGCCGGGCCTTTACCAGCGCATCCTGCGCGAGGTCGAAACTCCGCTGATCGAGATCGCGATGGACGCGACCGGCGGCAATCAGGCGAAATGCGCCGAATTGCTGGGAATCAATCGCAACACGCTGCGCAAGAAAATCGCCGAACTGGATATCCGCGTGACACGCCGGCGCAGGTTGATGTAAACGGGCAACAGAAAAATGTGACCGCAAGACGTCACATCCGAGCGGTCGGGCGCCCTGCGCCGCATCTGTTGGAGTCGGCCATGATGCATCCCGCGCGGGTGCTCAGCTGGGACGGTCTGGCGCGGCTGCGCCGGCAGCGGCGCGTCCAGAACGCGGCGACGATCGGTCTGGCCATCCTCGGGCCGCTGCTGGCGCTGGCGACCTTCCTGGTGCTGGGACCACTGGAACAGGGGCAATCCACGGTCGCGCTGCGTTTCGTGATCCTTGCCGATCTGGTTTATGTGCTGGTGCTGGCGACGCTGGTGCTCAGCGCGCTGGCGCGCATGGTCGCGGCCCGGCGCGCGCGGTCGGCGGGATCGCGCCTGCACATGCGGCTGACGGGCGTCTTCGCGCTGATTGCGCTGGTGCCGACCGTGACCGTCGCCGTCTTCGCGGCGCTGACCGTCAATTTCGGGCTGGAAGGGTGGTTCTCGGATCGCGTCAGGCAAGTCGTCGGCGCGTCGCTGGAAGCGGCCGAGGCCTACGAGGACGAGCAGCGCCGCGACCTGCGCGCCGACACCGAGGCGCTGGCCCGCTTCCTGACCGACCCCGACGTTCTGGTGCGCTTTCTGGGCCCCGGACGCGCCGACAGCTTCATCGTCAGCGAGGGCGAGTTGCGCGCGCTGCTGGCGCAGGGCCAGTCGCAGATCCAGCGCGGCCTGCGCGAGGCTTTCGTCATCGACGGCGAGGGCGGGATCCGCGCGCGCGGCGAACGCTCCTATCTGTTCGATTACGACCCGCCCCCGCTCGAGGCCCTGGACGAGGCGCGCACCGGCCGGACCGTCATCGTCGAGGATTGGGACAACAACGAATTTCGCGGCCTCACGCGGCTGGACGGGCCGGGCGACCGGTATCTTTACGTCAGCCGGTCCGTCGATGGCGAATTGCTGGCCCTGCTGGACGACACGCAGGACAGCGCGCGGCTTTACGAGCAGTTGGAACAGGACCGCGGCCGGCTGTTGTTCGAGTTCGGCCTGCTTTACCTCGGCTTCGCGGTGATACTGATCCTGGCGGCGATCTGGATGGGATTGTGGTTCGCCGAACGCCTGTCGCGCCCCGTGGGCCGTCTGGCCGGCGCCGCGCAGCGCGTCGGCGCGGGCGATCTGGACGTTCAGGTGCGCGAGGAAGGCAGCGACGACGAAATCGCCATGCTGGGCCGTCTGTTCAACCAGATGACCCGGCAATTGAAGGGCCAGCGCGACGCGCTGCTGGCCACCAACGCACAGATCGAGGAACGCCGCCGGCTGTTCGATTCGGTGCTGTCGTCGGTCACGGCGGGGGTGGTCGGGCTGGACGATGCGGGCAAGGTGACGTTCGTGAACCGTTCGGCCGAACGGTTGCTGCACCTTGACGCGGCCGATCCGGTGGCGCTGTCGGTCGCGGTGCCCGAATTCGACCCGCTCTGGCAGCGCATCGCCCAGGGCGGCGCCGAGGCGGTGCAGGGCGAGGTCAAGGTGATCCGTTCGGGCCATCTGGAAAGCCTGCTGGTGCGCATCGCCATCCGCCGCGCCGAGGACGGATCGCCCGAAGGCTATGTCGTGGCCTTCGACGATGTCAGCGATCTGGTGGCGGCGCAGCGCATGGCCGCCTGGGGCGATGTCGCCCGCCGCATCGCGCACGAGATCAAGAATCCGCTGACCCCCATCCAGCTCAGCGCCGGGCGCATCCGGCGCAAGTTCGGCCCCGAGGTCAGCGATCCGGCCAAGCTGGAGCAGATGACCGACGTGATCGTGCGCCAGACCGAGGGCCTCCGCCGCATCGTGGATGAATTCAGCCAGTTCGCGCGGATGCCCGAACCCGACCGCCGCCGGCACGATCTGGTCGATCTGGTGCGCGGCGCGGTCCTGTTGCAGCAGGCCGGCCAGACCGGCGTGCGCATCTCGGCCGACCTGCCGGAAGGTCCGGTGACGCTCGATCTGGACGACACGATGATCGGGCAGGCGCTGACCAACCTCATAAAGAACGCGGGCGAGGCGACCGAGACGCTGCGCGCCGATCCCGGCTATCGCCCCGAGATCCGCGTGACGATGCGCGCCGGCCCCGACGAGGTGTCGATCGCCATCGAGGATAACGGCATCGGCCTGCCCGAGGATCGCAGCCGCATCTTCGAGCCCTATGTCACGACCCGCGCCGAAGGCACGGGGCTGGGCCTGCCCATCGTGCGCAAGATCGTCGAGGAACACGGCGGCACCCTGACGCTGGGCGATCCCGTGGCGTTCCCCCGCGGCGCCAGGGCGGAAATCAGACTGCCGGCGGGCCGAACGATGCCCGCGGCCAACAACACCAACCTGATCGAGGAGACACAGGCATGAGCGGTGACATTCTGATCGTGGACGACGAACGCGACATTCGCGAACTGATCTCGGACATCCTTCAGGACGAGGGGCACGCGACCCGGCTGGCATCCAATTCGGCCGAATGCCTGGCCCGGATCGCCGAATCGCCCCCCGCGCTGATGATCCTCGACATCTGGCTCAAGGACAGCGACATGGACGGGATCGACATCCTCAAGCTGGCCCGCCGCGATCATCCGGGCGTGCCCGTCATCATCATCTCGGGTCACGGCAATATCGAGATCGCCGTCGCCGCGATGAAGCAGGGCGCCTACGATTACATCGAAAAACCCTTCAACATCGACCAGTTGACGGTCGTCATCAACCGCGCGATGGAAACCTCGCGCCTGCGCCGCGAAAACGTGCAGCTTCGCCGCCGCGACGCCGAGCCAGCCGAACTGATCGGCGGCAGCGCGGCCTTCCGGGCGCTGAAATCGCAACTCGACAAGGTCACGAAATCGAACGGGCGGGTGATGCTGACCGGCCCCGCGGGCGCCGGCAAGGAACTCGCCGCGCGGTATATCCATGCCAGCTCGGGCCGCAGGGACCGCCCCTTCGTCAGCATCGCCGCCGCCAGCGTCGATCCCGAACGGATGGAGGAAACGCTGTTCGGCCGCGAAAGCCCCGAACGCGGGATCGAGCAGGGTCTGCTGGAACAGGCCGATGGCGGCGTGCTCTATTTCGACGAGGTGGCCGACATGCCCGCCGGCACCCAGTCGAAGATCCTGCGCGTGCTGGTCGATCAGTCGTTCCAGCGCGTCGGCGGCACCGACAAGGTGCGCGTCGATATCCGGGTCATCAGCTCGACCACCCGCGACCTGAATGTCGAGATCGCCGAGGGGCGGTTCCGTCAGGAACTCTATCACCGGCTGGCCGTCGTCCCGATCGAGGTTCCCAGCCTCGACGAGCGGCGCGAGGATATTCCCGAACTCGCCCGCTTCTTCCTGCGTCTTTTCAACCGCACGCAGGGCCTGCCCCTGCGCAATCTGGGGGACGAGGCCGTGGCCCAGCTTCAGACGATGCTGTGGCCGGGCAATGTGCGCCAGTTGAAGAACATGATGGAACGGGTGCTGATCCTGGGCGACAGTCGGGCCGAGATCGCGGCCGCCGAACTGCCGGGCACCGGCGGCGCCACCCCCGAAGACGAGGGCCGCGTCGTGCTGGCCGGCAGCCTCGCCACGCTGCCCCTGCGGGAGGCGCGCGAATTGTTCGAAAAGGAATACCTGCTGACCCAGATCAACCGCTTCGGCGGCAATATCAGCCGCACCGCCAACTTCGTCGGCATGGAACGCAGCGCGCTGCACCGCAAGCTGAAATCGCTGGGGGTCGTCACCACGTCCCGGCCCGGCGGCCGCGTGGCCAGCCTGGGCGCGCCGGCCTTCACGGAATCCGGCGGCTAGGCCATGCCCTTCGCCGACCGCTTCGTCACCGTCGCGGGGCGCGAGGCGGCCTATGTGGACGAGGGGCCGAAGGCCGGCACGCCGCTGGTGCTGCTGCATGGCGGCGGGTTTGACCATGCTGAAATGACGTGGCGGTCCACCATCGCCGCCCTGCGCGGCAGATATCGGGTGATCGTTCCCGATCTGCCCGGCTACGGCGCAAGCGCGGGGTTCGGGCGCCCCCACGATCTGACCGATCTGGGCCTCTGGCTGGACCGGTTCCTCGATGCGGTGGGCGTGGCGCGCGCGGACGTGGCCGGCGTGTCGATGGGCGGCGGCATGGCCCTGTGGCTGGCGATTCACCGCCCGGCGCGTGTGCGGCGTCTTGTGCCGGCCAGCGCCTATGGCCTGATGGCGCACCTGCCTGCCGAAGGGCTGGCGCGGCTGTTCTTGCGGCAGGGCGGCGCGCGGCTGGTCTATGCCATCGCCGCGCGCGGCGGGCCGCTGGCGCGGGCGGGGCTGGCCGCGACCTATGCCGACCCCGCCCGCGTCACCGACGCGGCGTTCCGCGATCTGGTCGCCGTCGCCCGCGATCAGTCTGCGCGGCGCAGCTTCGATGACTTTCTGGCGGCCGAGCTGGGCGCGGACGGGTTGAAATCCGACCTCACGCCGATGCTGGGGCGGATCGTCGCGCCGACCCTGCTGATCCACGGTGCCGCCGACCGGCTGATCCCGCCCCGCCACGCGCGGCGGGCGGCACGGCTCGTTCCCGGCGCGCGTCTGCTGGAACTCGACGCGGGGCACTGGCCGATGCGCGAACGCCCCGATCTGTTCCTGCCCGCCCTCGACGGATTTCTGACGGATCAGCCCGTGACGACGAATCCGTAGCGTCCGTCCTGTCCGCGCACCGAACAGACATTCGGTCCCAAAGGCGGCATCCGGGTCTGCGCCGTCCGGCGCAGCGCCTCGGGCACGTCGGACCCGCAAAGCGGCACCGTCACCGGGCGATAGCCCTCGCGCGCCATGCATTGCCGCACGACGCGCCCCCGCAGCCCGGCATTCACATCCGTCGTATAGGCCCGCCCGCCGGCATACCGCGCGGGATAGGCGATGCAGCGGTCGTCCTTGCAATAGACGCGCGCGGGCTGGGTCTGGAGGATGGGCGTCCGGCGCAACTGGGTGTTGGGCGGCACGCGCTGGACGGCCGCGACCTGGCATTCGGTCAACGCCGCCTCCATCGCGCCGGTCGTGGCCCCGGCGCGGTAATAGCCCGAATAGGGCGCGCAACCCGCCAGCATCAGCGCCCCCAGAAGGGCAAACCTTTTCATTTCCGGTCCCCGCGACTATTCGTGCGAAGGATACGCCACGCGGCGCGCCTTGCAAGCGGCGCAATGGGCGTCAGCATCGTGGGCTTCGCATGAAGATCATCATCTGCGGCGCGGGTCAGGTCGGCTGGCAGATCGCCCGTCACCTGTCGGGCGAACGCAACGACATCACCATCGTGGACAACAACGCCGACCTGGTACGCCGGGCGACCGACATCCTCGACGTGCAGGGGATCGCGGGGCATGCCAGCTATCCCGACATCCTCGACCGGGCGGGCGCGCGGGACGCCGACATGATCGTCGCCGCCACCCATTCGGACGAGGTGAACATGGTCACGTGCCAGGTCGCCCATTCGGTCTTTGCCGTGCCGCGCAAGATCGCCCGGTTGCGCGCCCAAAGCTATCTGACCGCGATCTATTCCGACCTCTACCGGCGCGATCACATGCCCATCGACGTGGTCATCTCGCCCGAAAAGGAAGTGGCCGAGGCCGCGCTGCGCCGTCTGGCCGCCCCCGCCGCCTTCGACACGCAAAGTTTCGTGGACGGGCGGGTGCAGCTGCTGGGTATCGTGCTGGATGCCGACTGCCCGGTGCTGAACACCCCGCTCAAGCAGTTGACGGACCTCTTTTCGACGCTGCGCACCATCGTCGTGGGTGTGCGGCGGGGCAGGCGGCTTTTCGTGCCCAGCCCCGGCGACCAGTTGTTCCAGGACGACCAGATCTATTTCGTGTCGCACCGCGACGACGTGAACCGCGCGATGGAAATCTTCGGCAAATCGGTCAAGCGGCAGGAACGGGTGGTCATCATCGGCGGCGGCAATGTCGGGCTGGCGGTCGCCCGCGCGCTGGAGGGGCGGCCGGAACGCATCCGCGCCCGCATGATCGAGCGCGACCGCCACAACGCCGAGATCGCCGCCGACGCGCTGGAACGCACCATCGTGCTGCATGGCGACGGGATGAGCATGGATCTGCTGTCCGAGGCGGGCATCGCCAAGGCCGACGCGGTGCTGTGCGTGACCGACGACGACAAGACCAACCTGCTGACCTCGGTGCGGGCCAAATCGGCGGGCTGCCGCATGTCGATCTGCCTGATCAACGATCCCACGTTGCAGCCCCTTCTGGCGCCGCTGGACGTTGACGCCTACATCAACCCCCGCTCGACCACCGTCAGTTCGATCCTGCGGCACATCCGCCACGGGCGCGTGCGCGGCGTCTATTCCATCGGCGACGCCGAGGCCGAGGTGATCGAGGCGCAGGTTCTCTCGACCTCGCCCATCGCCGGCCAGTTGATCCGCGACATCGACTTCCCCGAAGGCGCGCTGGTCGGCGCGGTGGTCAAGGGCTTCGACGTGCTGCGCCCCGTCGGCGCCACCCGGATCGAGGAAGGCGACGTGATCGTGCTGTTCGCGCTGGCCGACGACGTGCCGGCGGTCGAAAAGCTGTTCCAGGTCTCGATCGACTTCTTCTGAACATGGGCGCGCATCTCCTCCGGCTGCCGTTCATCCTGCTTCTGGGCGGGATCGGCGCGCTGGCGATGTTCGTGCCGGCCATCCACGGCTGGCAGGTCCGCGACCTGGCCGTGGCGCGCGCTTTCCTTTATTCGGGGCTGCTGTTCTGCATCATCTTCGCGATGCTGGCGCTGGCGGTGGGCGCGCGTCCCTCGCGCCACCCGATCCGCGCGCAGCTTCTGTCGCTGGCGGGCGCGCTGTCGTTGCTGCCCGCACTTCTGGCCGTGCCGCTTTACGAGGGCGCGGGAAACGTCCGCTTCGTCGCCGCCTGGTTCGAGATGATAAGCTGCCTGACCACCACGGGCGCCAGCGTCTTCGACGGGCCGCGCGTCCTGCCCGAAACGCTGCACCTCTGGCGCGGGCTGGTCGGCTGGCTGGGCGGGCTGTTGATGTGGGTCAGCGCCGCGGCGATCCTGGCGCCGCTGAATCTCGGCGGGTTCGAAGTGGTCTCGACCGGGCAGATCGGCGTCGGCGACAGCCTGTCGCGCGGGTCGCGGCCGGTCGATACGTCGGACAGGCTGACGCGGCAGGCGGCGCGGCTGATCCCCATCTATGGCGGGCTGACGCTGGTGCTGTGGATCGCGCTGGTCATCGCCGGGCTGCGGCCCTTCGACGGCGCGATGATCGCGCTGTCCACGATGTCGACCAGCGGCATCGTCGCGGCGAACGGGCCGGGGGCGGCGGGCCTTCTGCCCGAAGCGATCGTCCTGATCTTCCTGGTCTTCGCGGTGTCGCGGCTGACCTTCACTGACGATGGCGGCGGGCGGGGCGCCGTCGGCCGCCTGCTGCGCGATCCCGAAATCCGGCTGGCCGCCGCCATCGTCCTCGCCGTGCCGGTGGTGCTGTTCCTGCGTCACTGGTGGGGCGCGCTCGACGGGCGGGCGGCAGGCGATCCGGTGGCGGCCCTTCGCGCGCTCTGGGGGGCGCTGTTCACCACGCTATCGTTCCTGACGACCACCGGCTTCACCTCGGCGGCGTTCGACGCGTCGCGCGCCTGGTCGGGGTTGCAGACGCCCGGCCTCGCGCTGATGGGGCTGGCGCTGGTCGGCGGCGGGGTCGGCACCACGGCGGGCGGGGTCAAGCTGCTGCGCATCTATGCGCTGGCCCGCCACGGCCAGCGCGAACTGGAAAAGCTGGTCTCGCCCTCGTCGGTCGGATCGTCGGGCACCGGCGGCGCGCGTCAGCTTCGCCGGCTGGGGGCCTATCTTGCCTGGATATTCTTCATGCTCTTCGCGCTCAGCATCACGCTGGTTATGGCGGCGCTGACCCTGGCGGGCATCGACTTCGAAGGGGCGGTGGTGCTGACCATCGCCGCGCTGTCCACGACGGGGCCGCTGGCGGCGGCGGCCCCCGACACGCCGATCCTCTATTCGGCCATGGGCGATCCCGCGCGCCTGATCCTGGCGGTGGCGATGGTGCTGGGGCGGCTGGAAACGCTGGCGCTGATTGCGCTGTTCAACCGCGAATTCTGGCGCGGCTAGCGGATCGCCGCGCGCCCGCGCGATTACGGCTGGAATATCGGGCGGACCGCCCCCATAGTCGCGCCGACATGCCAGCCGCCCGCGGCCCCGATGCGGGCCGCCAACGATAAGAAACGCAAGGACAGCCGATGGCCGCCGAAAAGCAGAACCTGCAGGAGACTTTCCTCAATCATGTGCGCAAGACCAAGGTTCCCGTCACGATCTTCCTGATCAACGGCGTGAAGCTTCAGGGCGTCATCACGTGGTTCGACAATTTCTGCGTCTTGCTGCGCCGCGACGGGCAGTCGCAACTGGTCTTCAAGGGCGCCATTTCCACCATCATGCCCAGCCAGCCGATCAGCCTTTACGAAAGCGAAGAACCGTCCTGATGGCGCGGGGTTGAGCGGCCCGATGCGCGCCCTGGTCCTGCATCCCGACATCCAGACAGACCGCGACCGCCGCCCGGCCGGCCCCGCGCTGGGCGAGGCGCTGGCCCTTGCTGCGGCGCTTCCCGATCTCGACGTCGCGGGCGGCGAGGTGGTGCGCCTGCCGCGCGCGCATCCGGGCCATCTGTTCGGCACCGGCAAGCTGGCCGAACTCAAGGCCCGGATCGAGGCCGACGATGTGGGCCTCGTGCTGATCGACGGGCCGGTCAGCCCCGTGCAGCAGCGCAATCTGGAAAAGGAATGGTCGGTCAAGGTTCTGGACCGAACCGGCCTGATCCTCGAAATCTTCAGCGACCGCGCCCGCACCCGCGAGGGCGTGCTTCAGGTGGAAATGGCCGCGCTTAGCTATCAGCGCACGCGACTGGTGCGGGCCTGGACCCACCTGGAACGCCAGCGCGGCGGACTGGGCTTCGTTGGCGGTCCCGGCGAGACGCAGATCGAGGCGGACCGCCGCGCCATCGACGACCAGATCGTGCGCCTGCGCAAGCAGCTCGACAAGGTGGTGCGCACGCGCGAACTGCACCGCGCGGCGCGTGCCAAGGTGCCCTATCCGATCGTGGCGCTGGTCGGCTATACCAACGCGGGCAAATCGACGCTGTTCAACCGCCTGACCGGCGCGGACGTGATGGCCAAGGACATGCTGTTCGCCACGCTGGATCCGACCATGCGGCGCATCGACCTGCCATCAGGCGCCGAAATCATCCTGTCGGATACGGTCGGATTCATCAGCGACCTGCCGACCCAGCTTGTCGCCGCCTTCCGCGCCACGCTGGAGGAGGTTCTGGCCGCCGATCTGATCGTCCATGTCCGCGACATCGCCCATCCCGAAACCGAAGCGCAGGCCCGCGATGTCGAGGCGATCCTGACCGAACTGGGCGTGGACGACGCGACCCCGCGGATCGAGGTGTGGAACAAGGCCGACCTACTGGCCGAAGACGCCGCATCCGCCACCGCCGCGCAGGCCGCGCGGCGCGACGACGTGCTGATCCTGTCGGCGCTGACCGGGGCGGGCATCGACACGCTGACCGCCGCGATCACCGCCGCGCTGGACGAGGCGCGGATGCGCAAGACGCTGGTTCTGCCCCATGCCGCCGGCAAGCGGCGCGCCTGGCTTTACGAACAGGGCGTGGTCGAGGACGAGCGTCAGTCCGAGGACGGCAATCACCTGACCGTCAACTGGACCGCCCGTCAGGCGCGCCGCTTCCACGATCTCTGACCGGCCTCCGAAAGGCGCGCCATGCGTGAAGGCGCGATGCCAGCCGCTCCACTCCTTGCGGCGCGCGCGTCATGGGCAAGCGTGCAGTGCCAGCCGCTCCAAACCTTCGGACGCGCGCGTCATGCCGGAACGCGACCGTCCATAAGCCGGCCTCCCGCGGTTTCGCCCCCATCCTCGGGCGGGCGCGTCACGCGTGAAGGCGCAGCGCAAGCAGCCCCACATCCTTGTCGCGCGCGATGGCCCGCAGCGCTTCGCGCCGCAGGGGCGACAGGGCCTTGACGGTGCCGTCAAGCGTGGGATGCCAGAACACCGCCCGCACCGGATGGCAGCCCTCGATCCGGCGCAACAGAGCACGCGCCAGATCGGCCGCCATCGCCGCATCCGTCGCGCCCCTGGGCCGCACGGTCAGCACGATGCCGTCCGCGACGCCCCGGTCTGCGCCCGATGCCAGCACGATCTCGGCCGCGTCGGTCGCCAGCCGCACCCGCGATGCCGTGGCGTCGATGCGGTGGTCGCGCAGCGCAAGCTTCAGCCGCCGCAGCGCCCAGACCACCGGCCGTTCGACCGCCCAGACGGGGGGTGTGCGGCCCGGCGGATAATGCAGGGTCGCGGTCACGTTGGGATGGGCGTCGTCCATGTCGGCCTCGCTGATGTCTCGGTCGGGCTGCAACACGGGATGAGCGACGATTGCGGCCCAATCGCGGCGGCCAGGGGATGAGGACGTGACAAACCCCGAAAAGGGCCGGCCATGTCCGCAATGCTGCCGTTAACGATTTGCGCCGAAAACCGCCCCGGTTTCAATCAAGTCCTGACAACATCGCGTGTCCGGCGGGCAGAAACCCGCACGAATCCATCGGCCGACAGCAAAAAGGGGCACCCGCAGGCGCCCCTTTCTCGTCATTTCCCGCAATCAGCAGGAATAATACATCTTGAACTCGACCGGATGCGGCGTGTGCTCGTAGGCATAGATCTCTTTCCATTTCAGATCCATGTAGCCCTCGATCTGGTCTTTCGAGAATACGTCCCCCGCCGTCAGGAAATCCATGTCCGCCTCCAGCTCGCCCAGCGCCTCGCGCAGCGAATGGCAGACGGTCGGGATGTCGGCCAGCTCCTCGGGCGGCAGATCGTAGAGATCCTTGTCCATCGCCTCGCCGGGGTTGATCTTGTTGCGGATGCCGTCCAGCCCCGCCATCAGCAGCGCCGAGAACGCCAGATAGGGGTTCGCCGCCGGATCGGGGAACCGCGCCTCGACCCGCTTGGCTTTCGGCGATTCGGCCCACGGGATGCGGATGCAGCCCGACCTGTTGCGCGCCGAATAGGCCCGCAGCACCGGCGCCTCGAACCCCGGTATCAGCCGCTTGTAGCTGTTGGTCGTGGGGTTGGTGAAGGCGTTCAGCGCCTTGGCGTGGCGCAGGATGCCGCCGATATACCACAGCGCCTCGTCGCTCAGGTCGGCATACCTGTCGCCCGCGAACAGCGGCTTGCCGTCCTTCCAGATCGACATGTTCACATGCATCCCCGACCCGTTATCGCCCGAAATCGGCTTGGGCATGAACGTCGCCGACTTGCCATAGGCATGCGCGACGTTCTGGATGACGTATTTGTGCTTCTGCATCTCGTCGGCCTGATGGCACAGCGTGCCGAAGATCATGCCCAGTTCATGCTGGCACGATCCGACCTCGTGGTGGTGCTTGTCCACCTTCATGCCCATGCGCTTCATCGTCGTCAGCATCTCGGCGCGCAGATCCTGCGCGTCGTCGATGGGGTTGACCGGGAAATAGCCGCCCTTGATGCCGGGCCGGTGGCCCATATTGCCCATCTCGAAAGACGTGTCGCTGTTCCACGCGCCGTCCTGCGCATCGACGTGATAGCTGACCTTGTTCATCGACACCGAAAAGCGCACGTCGTCGAACAGGAAGAACTCGGCCTCGGGGCCGAAATAGGCGGTATCGCCGATCCCGGTCGAACGCAGGTAATCCTCGGCATTGCGCGCGGTGCCGCGCGGATCGCGGCCATAGCGTTCGTTGGTGTCGGGTTCCAGCACGGTGCAATGCACCGCCATCGTGCGTTCGGCATAGAACGGGTCGATATAGGCGCTGCCGGGATCGGGCATCAGCTTCATGTCGGACTGCTCGATGCTTTTCCAGCCCGCGATCGAGCTGCCGTCGAACATGAACCCGTCTTCCAGGAAGTCCTCGTCCACCTGATCGGCGCAGACGGTCACATGCTGCAACGTGCCGCGCGGATCGGTGAACCGGATGTCGAGGTATTCGACATCCTCGTCCTTCATTCTCTTCAGCATGTCCTGCCTGCTCATAATCGCCTCTCTCTTGGGGTGAGCGTTTGGAATTACAGCGCGTCCGGCCCGGTCTCGCCGGTTCGGATGCGGACGGCCTGTTCGACCGGGCTGACGAAGATCTTGCCGTCGCCGATCTTGTCGGTGCGCGCGGCGGCGACGATGGCCTCGATGGCCGCATCGACCTGATCGTCCTCCAGGACGACCTCGATCTTCACCTTGGGCAAGAAATCGACGACGTATTCGGCGCCGCGGTAAAGTTCGGTATGGCCCTTCTGCCGCCCGAAGCCCTTGACCTCCAGCACCGACAATCCCTGCACGCCCACATCCTGCAAGGCTTCCTTCACCTCGTCCAGCTTGAAGGGTTTGATGATTGCCTCGATCTTCTTCATGCCTGCGGATCCTTCTGGTATCGGTCGGGCGTTGCAGAACACGGTCGCCCGCCCGCCGCAACGCGGCATGCAGGCGGTGGACGGGCAGGGGCCGCATATTCCGGGGCATGTGCCGCAGGTTTTGGCGGTCTGCTTAATAATTGGGCACGAAAGGAACGCGTCATCGCCGATCTTCTGACGTCCGCCCGCATGCGCGCCATCGAACGGGCGGCGATCGCCACGGGGGCCGTCACCGGGCGCACGCTGATGGAACGCGCCGGGCGCGGCGTGGTCGATGCGCTGCTGACGCAATGGCCCGCCATGCGCGACGGTCCGCGCCGCGCCGCGGTGCTTTGCGGGCCGGGCAACAATGGCGGCGACGGGTTCGTCGTGGCGCGCCTGCTGCGCGACAGGGGCTGGCGCGTCGACCTTCATTCGTGGGGCAGGGCGGCCGACCTGCCGCCCGATGCGCGGGCGAACGCCGATCTCTGGATGGAAACCGGCGCCCTCAGGGACTGGCCCGAAGGCGGCGATTGGGCCGATGGCGCGGATCTGGTCGTCGATGCCGTCTTGGGCACCGGGCTGGTCCGTCCGGTTCCCGCCGCGATGCACGCGCCGCTGCGGGCGGCCAGCGAACGCGGCCTGCCGTTGGTCGCGGTGGATGGGCTGACCGGCCTCGACCTCGATACCGGGGCGATGCGGATTATGGGGGGCAGCCCGGCGCGCGCCGATCTGACGGTGACGTTCCATGCGGCCAAGGTCGGTCACTACCTTGCGGACGGCCCGGCCCGTTCGGGGCGTCTCGTCGTGACCGATATCGGCCTCGATCCCGTGCCGGGCGCCGATGACGCGCCGTCCTGCCGTCTTGTCGATCTGTCCGCCGGCGATGCGGCGCGATGCCTGCGAAAGACCGACGGTCACAAATACGATCACGGTCACGTGCTGGTCCTGTCGGGCGGCGTCGGGCGGGGCGGGGCCGCGCGGATGGCGGCGCGGGGTGCCCTGCGCATCGGGGCCGGGCTGGTGACGCTGGCCTGTCCCCCCGCCGCCCTGATCGAGAATGCGGCGCAGCTCGACGCGATCATGCTGCGCGCCGTGAAGGACGAAGGCGCGCTGACCGACCTGCTGGGCGATCCGCGCCTCGATACGCTGTGCCTCGGGCCGGGCCTGGGTCTGACCGCGCGCGAGGCGGGGCTGCTGCGCGCGGCCCTTCGGGTGGGGCGCGGGACCGTGCTCGACGGCGATGCGCTGACGCTGCTGGCGCGGGACGACGACCTGTTCTCGCTGCTGCACGAATGCTGCGTGCTGACCCCCCATGCGGGCGAATTCGCGCGCCTCTTTCCCGACCTCGCCGACAGGCTGGCGAAGGACAGCGCGTTCTCCAAGCTCGACGCCGCGCGGCAGGCGGCCCTGCGGGCGGGCTGCACCGTCCTCGTCAAGGGGCCCGATACGGTGATCGCCGGACCGGACGGGCAGGCGGCGCTGGCGCCCGCCAGCTATGGTCGCGCCGTGCCCTGGCTGGCGACTGCGGGGGCGGGGGATGTCCTGTCGGGCTTCATCGCCGGTCTTCTGGCGCGCGGATTCGATCCGATGCGCGCCGCCGAAACGGGCGCCTGGCTGCATGTCGAATGCGCCCGCCAGCTTGGCGCGGGCATGATCGCCCAGGATCTGCCCGACGCCCTGCCGCGCGTCTTCGCGCGCCTCGGTCTCTGACGCGCGTCTTATCCGCCGACATCGTCCGGATGCACGGCCACGGATTTCATGATCGCGTGGCAGGGCTGACCTTCGCGCAAATCCATCGCATCCGCCGACCGCCCGGTGATGCGCGCCAGCAGCAGGTCCCCGCCACAGGCAAGCTGCACCATCGCCCCCGGCCCGTCGCCACGCCGGATCGCCGTGACGATGCCCGGCAGGATGTTGAGCGCCGACAGCCCCACGGGCGCCGCGCGCGACAGGATCACGTCCTGCGCGGCGATCCGCAGTCGCACGCCGTGCCCCACGCCCAGCGCGATGCGCGGCAGGTGCAGCGATCCGCCCGACACCGCCACCTCGCTCAGCCCGTCGGGATGATGCGCGACGATCCGCCCCGCCAGCACCGCGCCTGCCTCGCGCACCCCTAGAAACCGCACCGCGCCCGGATCGGCCAGCATCGCCGCGACCGGCCCCGCGCCCGTCACGCGCCCTGCCTCGATCGTCACCAGCGTCGTGGCCAGCCGCGCGATCTCGGCGACCGAATGGCTGACGTAGAGGATGGGGATCCGCGCCGTATCGCGGATGCGCTCCAGATACGGCAGGATCTCGGCCTTGCGCGCCTCGTCAAGCGCGGCCAGCGGTTCGTCCATCAACAGCAGCCGCGGGTTCGACAGCAGCGCGCGGCCCAGCGCCACGCGGCTTTTCTCGCCGCCCGACAGCGCGGCTGGGCGGCGCGCCAGCAGGGCCCCGATCCCCAGCAGATCGACGACGTCCGAAAACGCCGCATCCCGCCGGCGCGGCCTGCGCCCGTAAAGCAGGTTCGCCGCCACGTCCATATGCGGAAAAAGCCGCCCGTCCTGGAACACATAGCCGATCCGCCGGGCGCTGGGCGGCACGAACCGCCCCGCCCGCGTATCCAGCAGCACGTCGCCGCCCAGCACGATCCGTCCCGCCTGCGGCCGCAGCAGGCCCGCCACCGCGTTGACGATGGTGGTCTTGCCCGATCCCGACCGCCCGAACAGGGCCGTCACCCCGTCGGGCGCGGTGAAAGCGGCGTCCAGCGCGAATCCCGGCCAGCGCTGCGACAGCCGCACCTCCAGCGTCACGACCCGGCCACCCGCCGCGACGCGCGCGCGGCCAGAACCTCGGACACCAGCAGCGCGGTCATCGCCACGGCGACCGACACCAGCACCAGCCGCAGCGCCGGCCCCTCGCCCCCCGGCACCTGCAAGAAGCCATAGATGGCCGAAGGCAGCGTCTGCGTGCGGCCGGGGATGTTGGCGACGAAGGTGATGGTCGCGCCGAATTCGCCCATCGCCTTGGCAAAGGCCAGCACCGCCCCCGCGACGATGCCCGGCGCGATCAGCGGCAGCGTCACGGTCGCGAAGACCCGCAGCCGCGACGCGCCCAGGGTGGCGGCGGCCTCCTCCAGCCGGGGATCGACCGCCTCAAAGGACAGCCGGATCGCGCGCACCATCAGCGGAAACGCCATGATCGCGGCCGCCAGCGCCGCCCCGGTCCAGCGAAAGGCCAGCGTCACGCCGAACCAGTCGCGCAGCGGCCCGCCGACAGGGCCTTGGGTGCCGAAGGTCAGCAGCAGCAGATAGCCGGTGACGACGGGCGGCAGGATCAGCGGCAGATGCACCAGCCCGTTCAGCACCTGCTTGCCCGGAAAGCGCCGCCGCGCCAGCAGCCACGCGATCCAGATGCCCAGCGGCAGGCTCAGCGCCGTCGCGGTCAGACTGACCCGCAGCGACAGTGCCACCGCCTGCCATTCCGCGGGGCCGAGCCAGGCGGTCATTCGCGCGGCAGGACCGTGAAACCGTTGGCCCCGAACACCGATGCGGCCGCGTCGCCCGACAGATAGTCCAGGAAATCCAGCGCCTGCGCGTCGTCCGACAGCGCGCCGGCCGGATAGACGATCGGCGCATGGCTTTCGGCGGGAAACGTGCCCAGCACCGTCACGCGCGGTTCGGCCACGGCGTCGGTGGCATAGACGATGCCCAGCGGCGCCTCGCCCAGCGCCACGAAGGCCAGCGCGCCGCGCACGTTGTCGGCGTGCGCCACGCGGGGCGCGACCGCATCCCACGCGCCCAGCCAGTCCAGCGCCGCGCGGCCATAGAGGCCTGCCGGCACCGCATCGACCTGCGCCATCGCCATGCGCCCCTCGTCGCCCAGCAACCCCGCCAGATCGACGCCCGGCACCAGATTGACGGGCGCCGCATCGCCGCCCGCGGGCGCGATCAGCACCAGCCGGTTGCCCAGCAGGTCGCGGCGGCTGTCCCCTTCGATGCTGCCCTCCACCGCGTCCATCCATTCGACATTGGCCGAGATGAAGACGTCCGCCGGCGCGCCTTGCAGGATCTGCCGGGCCAGCGCCGACGATCCGCCATAGGAAATGGCCACGTCGCGGCCCGTCTGCGCGCTCCATTCCGCGCCGATCTCGTCCAGCGCGGTCTTCAGGCTGGCGGCGGCAAAGATCGTGGGGCCGTCCTGCGCCAAGGCAGGCCCGGACAGAAGGCAGACAAGGGCGGCAAGGCGCAGCATGGCACGCAACTCCGAGGGGGGGGCGGTCGCGCGTGATAACAGCCCAAGCGACCGGGGCTTGCAAGTCGCTCGCCCCCGGCGCGCATGCCGTTTCCTCACGTCAACCGGGATCCGGCTTGCGCCCGGCGGCAAATCGGCCAAACTTGCCCATCGCCATTCGCCCGCACACCAATGACGGGCCTGCCGACAGGAGGATTCCCATGAACCGCAGAACGATCCTTGCCACGACGACCGCGCTGCTCGGTCTTGCGCTGCAACCGGCCCTTGCCGCCGACGTGCCCGAAGGCACCGAACTGGCCGACGACCAGACGTTTTCCTATCGTCTGCTCGACCAGTTTCCGACGCTCGATCCGCAACTGAACGAGGAAACGGCAGGCAGCCATGTGCTGCGTCAGATCATGGAAGGGCTGATGACCCAGGACGCGCAGGGCAACCTGCGGCCCGGCGTCGCCACCGGATACGAGGCCAGCGAGGGCAACACCGTCTATACCTTCACCCTGCGCGACGATGCCCGCTGGTCCAACGGCGACCCGGTGACGGCGCAGGATTTCGTCTATGCGTGGCGTCGCGCCGCCGATCCCGAAACCGCGTCGCCCTATGCGTGGTATGTCGAACTGACCGGCATGAAGAACGCGGGCGCGATCGTGGCCGGCGAAATGGACCCATCCGAACTGGGGGTGGAGGCGGTGGACGATCACACGCTGAAGGTCACGCTGGACAGGCCGCTGCCGTATTTCCCGGCGATGACCACCTATGCCACCCTGTTTCCCGTCCATCAGGAAACGGTCGAACAATACGGCAGCGACTGGACCGCGCCCGAGAATTATGTCGGCAACGGGGCCTACAAGCTGGCCGAGCTGTCGCTGAACGAATACTTCAAGCTGGTGAAGAACCCCGAATACTGGGATGCCGACAACGTCGTCATCGAGGAGGTCGAGGGCCTGATCATCAACGATTCCAGCCAGGCGCTGACCCGCTACGAAGCCGGCGAATTCGACCTGCTGGAACCGCTGCCCGCAGGATCCTATCCGCGCCTGAAGGAACAGCGCCCGGACGAGGCGATTTCCGTGCCGCGCCTGTGCAGCTATTATTATCAGATCAACCAGCGCGAAGGCGCGAAGGAGGAACTGAAGGATCCGCGCGTCCGCAAGGCGCTGTCGCTGGCCGTGGACCGCGACGTGATCGTCGATCAGATCCTTCAGGGCGGCCAGCTTCCGGCCTACAACTTCGTGCACGAGGCGACGGCCGGGTTCGAGATGCCTGAACTCGACTATGCGCAGATGACCCAAGCCGAGCGTGACGCCAAGGCCAAGGAACTTCTCGAGGAAGCGGGCGTCGAGGATCTGGATCTCAAGCTGATCTACAATACCGACGAATCGCACAAGCAGATCGCCACGGTCCTCAGCCAGATGTGGAAGCAGAAGCTGGGCATCACCACCACGCTCGAGAACATGGAATGGTCCACCTATCTCGACGTGCGCAAGGCCGGCAATTTCGATGTCGCGCGGTCCGCCTGGTGCGGCGACTACAACGAAGCGTCCACCTTCCTCGACATCCTGATGACGGATCAGGAACAGAACGACGGCAAGTGGTCGAACGCGGAATACGACGAACTGATGAAGGCGTCCAAGACCTCGGACGATCCGGCGGCCGACTATCGGCAGGCGGAACAGATCCTGGCCGAGGATACGGGAATCATACCGATCTATCACTATTCTAATACGTTTTTGCTCGACCCGCAGATCAAGGGTTTCCCGCTGCAAAACGTCGAGAACAACTGGTACGTCAAGGACTTCTACCGCGTGAAGGCCGACTGACCGCTTGACAAACAAGGCGCCCGGTTTCATGCCGGGCGCCTGACATATCAAGGACTTGCAGCCTTTGTATTCGTTCATCGCCCGCCGCATCGCCATCGCGATCCCCACGATCCTGCTGCTGATCGTCTTCTCCTTCCTGCTGATGGAGGCCGCTCCGGGCAGCCCCTTCGCCACCGAACGCGGCGTCCCCCCCGAAGTCCTTGCAAACCTTGAGAAAAAGTACGGCCTCGACCGCCCGCTGATCGAACGGATGGGCATTTATGTCTGGAACGTCGTCACCCAATTCGACTTCGGCCCCAGCTTCAAATTCAAGGATCGCACCGTCAACGACCTGATCGCGCAGGGTTTTCCGGTGACGCTGACCTATGGCATCTGGTCATTCGTCGTCGCCGTCGCCGTCGGCGGGACGCTTGGCGTGCTGGCCGCGATTTATCACAATTCCTGGCTCGACTACCTTGCCGTCGGCATCTCCATCGGCGCGCAGGTCCTTCCCAACTTCGTGATGGCCCCCATCCTGGTGCTAATCTTCACGCTTTGGCTGGGTTGGCTGCCCGGCGGCGGCTGGCGCGGCGGGCAGTGGGAATACCTGATCCTGCCGGTCATCGCGCTTTCGACCAGCTATATGGCCTCGATCGCGCGCATCACCCGGTCGTCCATGCTTGAGGTGCTGAACGCGGGCTTCATCCGCACCGCGCGTGCCAAGGGCCTGCCGATGCGGCGCGTGATCCTGCGCCACGCGATGAAGCCGGCGCTGCTGCCCGTGATCTCGTATCTCGGCCCGGCCTTCGTGGGCATGATCACCGGATCGGTCCTGATCGACGTGTTCTTCTCGACCGGCGGCATCGGGCAATTCTTCGTCAATTCCGCGCTTAGCCGCGATTATTCGGTCATCATGGGAATCACCATCCTGATCGGGACGCTGACGGTGACGTTCAACCTGGTGGTCGATATCCTTTACGCCTGGATCGACCCGAAAATCCGGTACTAGGAGGCAGCATGGTCGCGCAGCTTGGCACCGCCGAGGACAATGTCGAAGCCGCCGGAATGGAGCCCGTGCGCGGCCGGTCGCTCTGGTCCGATGCGCGGCAGCGCTTCTTCGCCAACAAGGCGGCGACCGGCGGACTGGTCGTGCTGGTGCTGGTCGTGCTTTTCGCGCTGTTCGGACAGACCGTCGCGCAATGGTCCAACGAGGAGATCGACTGGTCGCTTCTGGGCAACATCCCGCAGGCGGGCGGGCCGTCCATCGCCAACGGCCATTATTTCGGCGTCGACGAGACCGGGCGCGATCTTTACGCCCGCGTCGTGCAAGGCAGCCGCATCAGCCTGATGGTCGGCATTGTCGGTGCGCTGATCTCGGTCGTGGTCGGCACGTTGTGGGGGGCGGTCGCGGGCTATGTCGGCGGCAAGACCGATACGGTGATGATGCGGATCGTCGATCTGATGATGTCGATTCCCTATATGTTCGTGCTGATCCTGCTACTCGTCGTGTTCGAGCGCAGTCTGGTGATGCTGTTCATCGGCATCGGGCTGATTTCATGGCTGGACATGGCGCGGATCGTGCGCGGCCAGACGCTGAGCCTGAAGAACAAGGAATTCGTCGAAGCCGCCATCGCCACCGGGGTGCGCACGCCCACGATCATCTTCCGCCATATCGTGCCCAACCTGCTGGGCGTCGTCATCGTCTATGCGACGCTGCTGGTGCCCAGCATGATCATCTTCGAATCGTTCATCAGCTTTCTCGGCCTCGGCGTGCAGGAACCCAGCACGTCCTGGGGCGCGTTGATCAACATGGGCGCGTCGAACCTTCGCAATGAAACGCCGTGGATGCTGGGCTTTCCGTTGGCGGTGTTCGTCATATCGCTGTTCGCGTTCTTCTTCGTCGGGGACGGATTGCGCGACGCCCTCGACCCGAAGGACCGCTGATGCTGCTGGAAGTGGACGATCTGGCGGTGGCGTTTCGCACCGCGGACGGCACCGTGAACGCCGTGAACGGCTTGTCCCTGCGGCTGGAGGCCGGGGGGACGCTGGCGATCGTCGGCGAATCGGGGTCGGGCAAGTCGCAGACCGCCTTTGCCATCATGGGCCTGCTGGCCCGCAACGGCGAAGCCACCGGATCCGTCCGGCTGGACGGCAAGGAGCTGCTGGGCCTGTCCCCGCGCGAGTTGAACAAGGTTCGCGCGGCGCAGGCGGCGATGATTTTTCAGGATCCGATGACGTCGCTGAACCCCTATCTGCGGGTAGGCGACCAGATGGCCGAGGTGCTGACCCTGCACAAGGGCATGTCCAGGCGCGAGGCGATGACGGAAAGCGCCGCGATGCTGGACGCTGTGCGCATACCCGACGCGGCATCGCGGTTGCGGATGTATCCGCACGAGTTTTCGGGCGGGATGCGGCAGCGGATCATGATCGCGATGGCGCTGCTCTGCCGTCCGCGCCTGCTGATCGCGGACGAACCGACGACGGCGCTGGACGTGACCGTGCAGGCGCAGATCATGGAGCTTTTGTCGGAGATCCGCGCCGAGTTCGGGACAGCCATCGTGCTGATCACCCACGATCTGGGCATCGTCGCCGATACCTGCGAGCGAACGGTGGTGATGTATGGCGGCCGGGTGATGGAGCAGGGCGCGACCGAGACCCTGTTCGAGCGGCCGAGCCATCCCTATACGCTGGGCCTGCTGAAAGCGGTGCCGCGGCTGGATATCGACCAAGACGAGCTGGAAACGATTCCCGGCGATCCGCCCGACATGAGCCGTCTGCCCAAGGGGTGCCCGTTCACGCCGCGCTGCGGTTTCGCGATGGAACGATGCGGCCGCATCCAGCCGCCGCTGACCGAATGGTCGGGCCGCCTGCGTGCCTGCCATGCCGATCCCGAGGTGGTGCGATGACCCTTCTGCAAGTGCGCGATCTGGATGTGACCTTCGACATCCGCCCGCGCGGCGCGTGGCCGTGGACGCCGTCCGACCGTCTGTCCGCCGTGGCGGACCTTTCCTTCGATCTGGAGGAGGGGACGACGCTGG
Organism: Oceaniovalibus guishaninsula JLT2003; assembly: GCF_000299575.1. Lineage (GTDB taxonomy): Bacteria > Pseudomonadota > Alphaproteobacteria > Rhodobacterales > Rhodobacteraceae > Palleronia > Palleronia guishaninsula. The sequence continues at coordinate 104,411 of NZ_AMGO01000052.1, read as the reverse complement.
GCGTGGTGGGCGAATCGGGGTCCGGCAAATCGACGCTGGCCCGCGCGATCATCGGCACGGTACCCGCGACGGGTGGGGAAATCCTGTGGGACGGGACGGACCTGCGTAAACTGTCGCCGCGGGCCCGGCGCACGCATCGGCGCGAAGTGCAGATGATCTTTCAGGATCCGCTGGCCGCGCTGAACCCCCGCATGAACGTGGGCGAGATCATCGCCGAGCCGCTGCGCACCCATCAGCCCGATGTCACATCGAAACAGGCGCGCGCCAAGGCGTCCGAGATGATGGAGCGGGTGGGCCTGTTGCCAAATCTGATCAACCGCTATCCGCACGAGTTTTCCGGCGGCCAGTGCCAGCGTATCGGCATCGCGCGCGCTTTGGTCCTGTCGCCCCGCCTGGTCATCTGCGACGAGCCTGTCAGCGCGCTGGATGTCAGCGTGCAGGCGCAGGTCGTCAATCTGCTGAAGCGGCTGCAAAAGGAAATGGGCCTGTCGCTGATCTTCATCGCCCACGATCTGAGCGTGGTGAAGCATATCAGCGACCGGATCCTGGTCCTGTATCTGGGCCGCCAGATGGAGCAGGGCGCGGCGCGCGATGTCGTTCGACGCCCGCGGCACCCGTATACGCAGGCGCTGATTTCCAGCGTTCCAATCCCCGATCCCAAACGCGAACGGGCGCGCAAGCGGCCGGTCCTGTCGGGGGAATTGCCGTCGCCGGTCAATCCGCCCTCGGGCTGCGTCTTTCGCACGCGATGCCCCAAGGCGCAGCCCGATTGCGCGGTCGGCCGTCCGCCGCTGCTGGATGTCGGCGACGGCCATCTGGTGGCCTGTCCCTATCAGGAAGTGATGGAAACCGTCGCCTGATGGCGGGCCTTCAGCGGTGATCCGACAATTCGGACACGTCCTTGAACTTGATCGATTCGCCGCAGCCGCAGGCGTCGGTCACGTTCGGATTGCGAAACTGGAAGCCGGATTCCAGCAGCGAGGTGCGATAGTCGATCTCGGTCCCGAACAGGAACATCTGCGCCATCGGCGCGATCATCACCCGCGCGCCGTCCTGCTCGACGACCTCGTCCTGCGGATCGACGCTGTCGGCGTAATCCATGGTGTATTCCATGCCCGCGCAGCCGCCCTTCTTCAGGCCGATGCGCAGGCCGGCATGGCCGTCGCGGGCCATCAGCCGCGCGATCTGGCGGGCGGCGGCGGGGGTCATCGTCACGGCCTGCTTGCCGGGAATGCTGAACATCGCGCTAATCTCCTCGCGTCGGGCGGAACGCCCGTTACATGAACCCTAGTTCCAGCCGGGCCTCGTCGGACATCATGTCCATGCCCCAGGGCGGATCCCAGGTCAGCTGGACATCGACCGTCTTGACCCCCGGCACGGGTTCGATGGCATCGGCGACCCAGCCGGGCATTTCGCCCGCCACGGGGCAACCGGGCGCGGTCAGGGTCATCGTGACCGTGACATCGTTCTCGGCGCTGATCTCGATCGTGTAGACGAGACCCAGATCGAAGATGTTCACCGGGATCTCGGGGTCATAGACGCTGCGGCACGCCTCGACGATTTCAGGATGAAGCGGATGGTCTGTCGTGGAAGGCCGGATCAGCGGCGCGCCTTCCAGTTTGGGTTCGGTCTGCACGGTCATCGGCCACCTGTCGTCTATTCCGACCCAACAGATAGGAATTGATCGCCGCTTCGTCCAGTCCGCGGGTCAGCCTGCCATGTCGTCCAGCCCGCCTTGCGGCAGCATCGGACGCCCGGTCTCGTCCTCGATGCGGCGGGCGGCGGCAAGAACGGCCTCGCGCAGGCGGCATTCCATCGCCCAGCCGGATTTGGGGTCGGCGGCGGGGGCCTGAAACCGCACGACAGGGCCGAAAGCGTCCTGCGAATAGACGATCATCTTGGCCGCGTCGGCATCGGTCACGTCCGGGTCGTCGGCCACCGCCTTGTGAAAGCTGTCGCGCAGCGCGTCGAGATCGGCCTTATGGGCCAGCGTCAGCTTGAAGGTTACGGTCATCGCGGCATCCGAATGGGTCCAGTTCTCGAAATCGTCGCTGACGAAGCGGGAAACGGGGACGACAAGCCGGTTGCCGGTCCAGATCTTCAGCTGGACATAGGTGAAATGGATCCGCTCGACCGTGCACCAGTGTCCTTCATAGATGACCTGATCGCCGATCCTGGCGGACCGGTTCAGCGCTATCTGCAACGACGCCATGATGTTGCCCAGGACCTGCCGTCCGGCGAAGCCGAAGATGACGGTCAGTGCGCCGGCCGATGCCAGCAGCGAAAACCCCAGGGATCGAAAGACGTTCGCTTCGGACAGAACGACGCCCAGCCCGACCAGCAGAACGATCACGATCAGCAACCGCCGCCCGCCCGACAGCACGGTGGCCAGCGTACGATAGTCCGAATTGTCCCGATCCTCCAGCCGGTCGGTGTCGAACGTGACGATGTATTCGAGGATCGTGTCGATCACCTCGACCAGGAACAGCAGCACGGCGACGACATAGCCGATGACGACAAGCGGCGTCAGAACCGACGCGACGATACCCGAGACGGTGAAGACGTGCAGCCCGGCCGTCAGGATCACCGTCGTGACGGCGGCGATCACCAGCGGCCAGTGCAGGGACCGGGCGACCATGCGCGGCCAACCCTGACCGACGCGGTATTCCAGCGCGGCGAAGGGGCGATGGACCAGTCGGCCGACAATCACCGCCAGCACGATGACGACCGGAATACCGATCACTTCCCACACTCGCAGCCCGATGGGCGTTTTCGCCTTCAAGCTTTCGGGCAAGGCGCGTTCCAGCGGCGACGGGCCATGCGCGGCATAAAGCCGGGGGATCTGGCTGACCGTGCGTTCGGAAAAGACCCAGACCGGATCGCTGTCGCCCACCCGCACGCGGTTCAGGCGGATCGCCACCTCGCGGTTCTGCAATTCCAGGACGCCCAGCAACAGCGACCGGCGCGGCTGACCTGCCAGGGCCGCGTTCGAGCTTTGCTGGGAGTCGAGCGCATCGGGTCGTTCCAGAAGTGCGCGCCATGACAGGATCGCGCGACGTTCCAGGATCGTCTGCAATTGCCGCGCCAGACGGGGGCCGACGCTGGCCTGTGCGTCCCGAGGGATGCCGTTGAGGTTCAGCATATGCGCGGCAAGCAGGCTGTCGCCATCCCCCAGCGCGTCGAGATAGCTTTCCACAGCCCCCTGCGGCGTGTCCCGGTCGATCCGTCCGTCGGGCGCGGGCAGTCCGGCATTGAGGGTATCCAGAACGAACCACGTGCCGCGCGGGCCGTCACCCGCGTCCGATTGCTGCGCGGCGGCAACGGTCCCTGCCAGGCAGAGGACGACAACGATGGCCAGCCGGATGACGGGCCGCACGGTCGAGGCGGCGCATCGGGTCATTCCCGCGAACCACGCTTGCGGCGCGAAAGGGAGGGCTGCATCCGCGTCTCGATCCGGTCGAAGACCGCCTGGGCCAGACCGGCGGGCGCGCCTTCGGGTCCGGCAGCCGCTTCCGCAAAACGGTCGAGGCGCGGGGTCGGATCGACGGACAGCACCTTGGGCCCCTCGGCCGTGCGCAGCATGACGACCTCGACCAGACCCAGGCGGAAGATCTTGGCCGCGCGCAGGGCCAGCGCCCGCTCCGCGCGCTTCGGTCGGATCGGGCGCAGCGTGGCGCCCTTCGCATCGCCGGACGATCCGTTGCGCTGCATGGCCGCAACGACATTGCCGTGAACGACGATGCAGCGGATGTCGGTCCATCCGGCTTCCTCGACGAAATCCTGGACCAGAAAATTCGCGCGAAGGCCGCGAAAGGCACCAATGACGGATTCGGCGGCATCGCGGGTCTTCGCATAGACGACGCCGCGCCCCCTGGCGGGGTCGAGCAGCTTGACGATCAGCGGCGCGGTGCCGACCAGCCCGATCAGGTTGCCGGTGTCCTTCGGCGAATCCGCAAAGGCGGTTGCCGGTGTCGGGATCCGGGCCCGCGCCAGAAGCTGCTGCGCATGCAGCCGATCGCAGGCGGCGGCGATGGCGGCGGGTCCGTTCAGGCACCATGTGCCGATCGTTTCGAACTGACGCAGCACGGCGCATCCATAAGCGGTATCGCGCCCGGCGATCCGGGGAACGACCGCGTCGAAACGCGGCAGACGCTTGCCGTCATAGTAGATCTCGGGCGCCAGCGCGTTGAGCGCCATGTAGCATCGCCGCGCGTCCAGGATATCGACGCCGTGACCGCGCCTTTCGCCTTCCGCGACAAGCGACGCGATAAAGGTCTGTTCAGTGTCGCGCCCCAGGATCGCCACGCGCAGCGAACGCGGCGGCGCTTCGGCATAGGTGCGCGCATAGGCGGAATAATCCAGCTTGGGCTGGCAGAAGGATTCGCCCGGCACCACCACCACCTGCGACCCGAAGGCCTGCCGCCCCAGCAGCATCCGATAGGCCATGCTGCCTCGGTCGGTCAGCGTCACCTCGATGGGCCAGTCGCGGTTGCCGACGGACAGGCGCGTCTCGATGACATAGCGCAGTTCCGTCTCGCCGTTCGAGGATGTCACCTCGCGCCGGTCGAGGATCGGCGCGGAACAGGCGACGCTGAACGCGCGCCCCGGCACGGGATGGATCGCGAACCGGACATGGGGCTGCGAAGCGGGGCCGAAAGGCTCGATATCGAAGGCATGCAGGGCCGAAGTGCGCGCCCCGGTATCCACCTTGGCCTTGAGCGCGGGCAGGCCCAGATCGGGCAGGGCGATCCACTCCTCCCAGCCAAGCCGGATCTGGTTGGTCATTCGTCGGTCCCCGTGCTGACGCCGCATCGCAGCCCTTGTTGTCGGTCCTTGTTGTCGGCGGGGGCGACGATTGCAACCTTGCGGCGGGGGCGCTAGTGCGGCGCGCTGACAGATCGTCACCGGGGCACATCATGGCAGGGTTCGGCTTTTCCATCGTCGCGACGGACGTCAAGGCGCGGGCGGGCACCATCCGCACGCCGCGCGGCGAGATACGCACGCCCGCCTTCATGCCGGTGGGCACGGCGGCGACGGTCAAGGCGATGCTGCCCGAAAGCGTGCGCGCCACGGGGGCCGACATCCTGCTGGGCAACACCTATCACCTGATGTTGCGGCCGGGGGCCGAGCGGATCGACCGGCTGGGCGGACTGCATCGCTTCATGAACTGGGACCGTCCGATCCTGACCGACAGCGGCGGGTTCCAGGTGATGAGTCTTTCGGGCCTGCGCAAGCTGACCGAACGCGGCGTGACCTTTCGCAGCCATATCGACGGCAGCCGGCACGAGCTGACGCCCGAACGCAGCATGGAAATTCAGCGTTTGCTGGGATCGGATATCGCCATGTGCTTCGACGAATGCCCCGCGCTGCCCGCCGACCGCGACCGGATCGCGGCGTCGATGGCGCTGTCGATGCGGTGGGCCGCGCGGTCGCGCGACGCGTTCGGCGACCGGCCCGGACATGCGCTGTTCGGCATCCAGCAGGGCGGCCTCGACCGCGATCTGCGCGCGCAATCGGCCGAGGCGCTGACGGCCATCGGGTTCGACGGCTATGCCGTGGGCGGCTTGGCGGTGGGCGAGGGGCAGCAGGCGATGTTCGACGTGCTGGACTTCGCCCCCAGCATGCTGCCCGCCGACCGGCCGCGTTATCTGATGGGGGTGGGCAAGCCCGACGACATCGTCGGCGCCGTGGCGCGCGGGATCGACATGATGGATTGCGTCCTGCCGTCGCGGTCGGGGCGCACCGGTCAGGCTTTCACCCCGCGCGGTGTCGTCAACATCAAGAATGCGCGCCATGCCGACGACCCCCGGCCCCTGGACGAAACCTGTGATTGCCCGGCCTGCCAAAGTTATTCCCGCGCCTATCTGCACCACGTCTTTCGCGCGCAGGAGATGATTTCTGGGATGCTGCTGACATGGCACAACCTGCGCTATTACCAGCGGTTAATGGAGGGGATGCGCACGGCCATTGCCGCGGGCACCTTCGCCGGCTGGCAGGACGACTTTCACGCGACACGCGCATTGGGCGACATCGAGCCGCTGTGACCCTCTTGCCGCCGACCCGGCACGGGGGCAGTGTCGCATCCGGCGCCGTCCGGGGGCGTGGTTGAAAGACGCCGCGCCGTCCCCACATACCCTAACCGAAAGAGGGGGGATCGGACGCCGCCGCAAAGCGGGGCAAGCATCCCCTGCCAACAAGGACATCCAGATGACCGAACAATCCTATCCCGTCCTGCCGCTGCGCGACATCGTCGTCTTTCCCCACATGATCGTGCCGCTGTTCGTCGGACGCGAAAAATCCGTGCGCGCGCTGGAAGAGGTGATGCAGGACGACCGCCAAATCCTGCTTTCCAGCCAGATCGACCCCGCCGCCGACGACCCCGACAGCGACGGCATCTATCGCGTCGGCGTGCTGGCCAACGTGCTGCAACTGCTCAAACTGCCCGACGGAACCGTCAAGGTGCTGGTCGAGGGCAAGACGCGCGTGCGCATCACCGGCTTTCAGCCCAACGACCGCTTCTTCGAGGCGGCGGCCGAACCCCTGACAGAAGAAACCGGCGATCAGGCCAGCGTCGATGCGCTGGTGCGGTCGGTCGGCGAGGAGTTCGAGCGCTATGCCAAGGTCAAGAAGAACATCCCCGAGGAGGCGCTGGCCGCCGTCGGCGAGACGCGGCAGCCCGCGCGCTTGGCCGATCTGGTCGCAGGCCATCTGGGCGTCGAGGTCGAGCAGAAGCAGGAACTGCTCGAGACGCTGGTGATCGCCGAGCGGCTGGAGAAGGTCTATGGCCTGATGCAGGGCGAGATGTCGGTCTTGCAGGTCGAGAAGAAGATCAAGACCCGCGTGAAGTCGCAGATGGAGCGGACGCAGCGCGAATACTATCTGAACGAGCAGATGAAGGCGATCCAGAAGGAACTGGGCGACGGCGAGGAAGGGGCCGGCGAAGTTGCCGAACTGGAAGCGCGGATCGCCGCCACCAAGCTGAGCAAGGAGGCGCGCGAGAAGGCCGATGCCGAGCTGAAGAAGCTCAAAAACATGTCGCCGATGTCGGCCGAGGCGACGGTGGTGCGCAACTACCTCGACTGGATGCTGTCGATCCCGTGGGGCGTGAAGTCGCGCACCAAGAAGGACCTGAACGCCGCCCAGAAGGTGCTGGACGACGATCACTATGCGCTTGAAAAGGTGAAGGAGCGGATCGTCGAGTATCTGGCCGTTCAGCAGCGCAGCAGCAAGCTGAAGGGTCCGATCATGTGCCTTGTCGGCCCTCCGGGCGTCGGCAAGACATCGCTGGGCAAGTCGGTCGCCAAGGCGACGGGGCGCGAGTTCATCCGCATCAGCCTGGGCGGCGTGCGCGACGAGAGCGAGATCCGGGGTCACCGGCGGACCTATATCGGGTCGATGCCCGGCAAGATCATCCAGGCGCTGAAGAAAGCCAAGACGACGAACCCGCTGATCCTTCTCGACGAGATCGACAAGATGGGCCAGGATTTCCGGGGCGACCCCGCTTCGGCCATGCTGGAGGTGCTCGATCCCGAACAGAACGCGACGTTCGTGGACCATTACCTCGAGGTCGAGTACGATCTGTCCAACGTCATGTTCCTGACGACTGCGAACTCCTACAACATGCCCGGTCCGCTTCTGGACCGGATGGAGATCATTCCGCTGTCGGGCTATACCGAGGACGAGAAGGCGGAGATCGCGCGGCGGCATTTGATCGCCAAGCAGATCAAGGCCAACGGCCTCAAGCCTGCCGAGTTCGAGCTGACCGAGGACGCGCTGCGCGAGATCATCCGCACCTATACGCGCGAGGCAGGCGTTCGTAACCTCGAGCGCGAGATCGCCAAGCTGTGCCGCAAGGCGGTGACGCAGATCGTGCGCAAGCAGACCGACAAGGTCGTGGTGACGGCGGATAACCTGGGCGATTTCCTGGGCGTCAAGAAGCACCGTTACGGGCTGGCCGAGGAAGAGGACCAAATCGGCGTTGTAACGGGGCTGGCCTGGACCAGCGTCGGGGGCGAGCTGCTGTCGATCGAGGCTTTGCGCCTGCCCGGCAAGGGCCGGATGAAGACGACCGGAAAACTGGGCGATGTGATGAAGGAAAGCATCGACGCGGCCAGTTCCTATGTCCGGTCGATCAGTCCGCAGATCGGGGTGAAGCCGCCCAAGTTCGACACGCTGGACATCCACGTCCACGTGCCCGACGGCGCGACGCCGAAAGACGGGCCGAGTGCGGGTCTGGCGATGGTGACGTCCATCGTGTCGGTTCTGACGCAGATCCCGGTGCGCAAGGACATCGCCATGACCGGCGAAGTCAGTCTTCGGGGCAACGCGATGCCCATCGGCGGCCTGAAGGAGAAGCTGCTGGCGGCCCTGCGGGGCGGCATCAAGACGGTGCTGATCCCGCAGGAGAACGAGAAGGATCTGGCCGAGATCCCCGATAACGTGAAAGAGGGTTTGACGATCATTCCCGTCCGCCACGTATCCGAGGTTCTGGAACATGCGCTGGTGCGCAAGCCCGATCCGATCGAGTGGGACGATGCGGCGCAGGAAGCGGCGGATGCCGCCGCCGCCGCCCGGATCGCCCAGGCGCCCAGCGCGACGGCGCACTGATCGACGGGTCCGGGCCGTGCCTTGTTGCATGGCCCGGACCGGACGAAGCGGGCAAGAAGGCAATTTCGCACAATGGCTTGGCCCGTCAATCGTCGCGACATCGAAGGATACGAGAGCCGGAGCGCCCTGCGCCTTTGGTGTGAGGGCCTTCCGGTCGAAGCACTGACGCTCGGCAGGCGGGTCTTCGGACGTCCGCCGATCCGCTTTTGCATTTTCGCGCAAGGGCGGACCGGATCGACGCTGCTGACCTCGTCGCTGAATTCCCATCCCGCGATCCGGTGTCGGGACGAGATCCTGCGCCGGCCACGGCTGGCGTCGATGACCTTTCTTGACAATGCGTCGCGCGGGGTCGGTCAGGCGTTCGGTTTCCACCTCAAGCCCATCCATGTGACCCGCCTGCAAGGTCAGCCGGACCCGCATCTGTTTCTCAACGACCTGACGCGACAGGGCTGGCGGCTGATCCATCTACAGCGCCGCGATCTCGTCGCGCAGGTGTTCTCGGTGATCTATGCGGCCCATGCGGGGCGCTATCATTTCACGAACGACCGACGCGACGAAGACCGTCCCCTGGCGATCAAGCCCAAGCGTTTCGTGCGCAAGTTGCGCGCCTGGAACGACATGCGCGAGTTGGAGCAGCGCGCCATCCGCGGTCTCGATGCCATCGACCTGTCCTACGAGGGCGACCTTGTCGATCCGGTTCGCCGCGACAAGGCATTGGCCCGCATCGTGGCGTCCCTGGGCCTGCCGCCCGCGCCGATGTCGTCGAGCCTGCGCAAATCCGTCCGCCGCCCGGTCTGGGAGATGATCGCCAACGCCGACGAGGTGCGCGACGCGATGGTGGCCGCCGGTTTTGACCCGGAAACGGGACGCCGGCTGAACCCCGAACCCGATCTTGCGCCGCAAATGTTTCGCCGCTAAGAGACCCGCGACGGGTGATTAGCTCAGTGGTAGAGCGCTTCGTTCACATCGAAGATGTCAGGGGTTCAAATCCCTTATCACCCACCAGAACGACGAAAGGCGCCCTTAGCGGCGCCTTTCTGCCGTCAGGACGCCAGCGGGCTGATCCGCGCCAGATCGGCCACCTTGCGCGCCGCGATGCCGGAATCGATGCTTTCGGCCGCCATCGCCGCCCCTTCTTTCAGGTCGGATGCCTGCCCCGCCACGACCAGCGCCGCCGCCGCGTTCAGCAACACCGCATCGCGATAGGCACCGGGCGCCCCGCCCAGCAGGGCGCGGAAGGCCTGCGCGTTCTCGGCCGGGGTGCCGCCCACGATGGACGCGAAGGGGTGCATCGGAAGGCCGGCATCCTCCGGCCCGATCTCGGTCTCGGACACGGCACCGTCCGCCAGAATCGCCGCGCGGGTGGATGCCGCGATCGAAATCTCATCGGTGCCGTCCCCGCCATGGACCAGCCATGCGGCCTCCGATCCCAGGGCCAGCAAGGTTTCGGCCATCGGACGCAGGACATCGGCCGAATAGGCGCCGCTGAGCTGACGCGTGACCCCGGCGGGGTTGGTCAGCGGACCCAGGATGTTGAAGATCGTGCGCGTCCCCAGTTCGGACCGGGCAGGCATGACATGCGCGGTCGCGGGATGATGCATCGGCGCCATCATGAACCCGATACCAGCACCCGCAAGCGCGCGTTCCACCACCGCCGGGCCAACCATCACGTCGATGCCCATTTGCCCCAGCAGATCCGCCGCCCCCGATTTCGAGGACAGGTTGCGATTGCCGTGCTTGGCCACGGGCACACCCGCCCCAGCGACGACGAAGGCCGCCGCCGTCGAGATGTTGAGCGTGCCCTTGCCGTCGCCGCCCGTTCCCACGATGTCGACGGCCCCCTTCGGCGCGCGGACCTTGCGGCAGCGCGCCCGCATCGCGGCGGCGGCGGCGGCATATTCGTCCACCGTCTCGCCGCGGGTCCGCAGCACCATCAGCAGCCCGCCGATCTGCGCCGGCGTCGCCTGGCCGTCGAACAGCAAGCCGAAGGCGACCTCTGCCTCGTCGCGCGACAGCGGACGTGCGATGGCCGCCTCGATCAGCGGTTTCAAATCCAGGCTCATGCGGGGACCGGCAGGGAACCAAGGAACGTCTTCAGCATGGCATGACCGTGTTCGGACCGGATGGATTCGGGATGGAACTGCACGCCTTCTATGGGCAAGGTCCGGTGCCGCAAGCCCATGATCGTGCCATCCTCAAGCTCCGCCGTGATCTCCAGACTATCGGGCAGCGTGCCGCGGTCGACGACCAGACTGTGATAGCGCGTCGCCCGCAACGGTGACGGCAGGCCGGTAAAGATCCCTGTATCGCGGTGATGGACGATCCCGGCCTTGCCATGCACGATTTCGGTATGCCGACGCACCTGGCCGCCGAAAGCCTGTCCGATGGCCTGATGTCCCAGACACACCCCAAGAAGCGGCACACCCGCCCCGGCCGCCGCGCGGATCAGCGGTATGCAGATCCCCGCCCGGTCGGGGTCGCAGGGGCCGGGCGACAGGACGATGCCGGCCGGACGACGCGCCAGCGCCTCGTCGGCCGTCAGGGCGTCATTGCGCACGACGTCCACATCGGCCCCCAATTCGCCAAGGTAATGGACGAGATTCCAGGTGAAACTGTCGTAATTGTCGATCAGCAGCAGCATCCGCATTCCTTCGTGCCGGGATCGGGGCAGGGGACCGCCGACCGGGCGTGACCCCGATGCCGGTTTGGGTATAGATGCGCAAAGCGGCGGCGGGGGGCAAGGCCGCGTGGCGGATCGGTGCAGGAAAGCGGGCAGGACGATGGCAAAATCCGACAGGATCGGCGCGCGGCAAGTGTTGACGGGGGCCGTCGCGGGACTGGCCGTGACGGTCTGTCTGGTGATGCTCGCGGTCGTCGTGGGTGGCCCGATGCCTGCGGCCCCCGTTCCGCAGGCATCCGATGTCAGGGTCCCGGCGGGAAGCCGGTTCGCGGGCGAGCGGCCCGATCTCGACCCGGTGGCGCCCGCCCCCGACCGGGCCGCCGGGCTGTCGGAGGTGCCCAGGCTGCCAGCGCCGCCCGATACCACCGAGAACCCCGCATCCACCGCCGATCGTCCCGCCGCGGTGCCGCGCATGACTGTCGTGGCGCCATCACTGGACGCACCGGCGGCCGACGCCGCCGTCGATCCATCTGTCCACCGCGACAGTGCACCCGTCGCGATGCCGGCACCCCGCCAACCCGCGCCACTTGGCGATTGACGCTGCCGCGCGGTCCGACGACACCGGGGTTGCGCCTTTCGTCGCGGCGTGGGTTCGGACGGAGGCGGGCGTGAGTCCCACGACATTGCAGGGCGCCATGGCGATGGTCGGCTGCTGCACGATCTGGGGATTATCGCCGCTTTACTACAAATACCTCGACTTCGTTCCGCCGCTGGAACTGCTGGCCCACCGGACGCTGTGGTCGCTGGTGTTCTTCGGGTTGATCCAGGCCGTTCGCGGCCGTCTGCACATCGTGGTGCAGGCGTTGCGCCCCGGACGCCCGCTTGTCCTTTGCGCGCTGGCGGCCATGCTTATTTCGGTCAACTGGTTCGTCTTCATCAGCGCGATCCAGGGCGGGCGCGGCGTCGAGGCCAGTCTCGGTTATTACATCTTCCCTCTGGTGGCCGTCGCCATCGGGCGTGTCGTCTTCGGCGAAAGGCTGGGCCCGCTGGCATGGCTTGCCATCGCGCTGGCCTGCCTGGGCGTTACTTTGCTGACGGTCGGTTTGCGGGCCGCACCTTGGGTCGCGCTGATCCTGGCGATTTCCTTCGGACTTTACGGCGCGGTCAAGAAAACGCTGCTGGTGGGCGCGCTGGCATCGGTCACGGCCGAAGTCACGCTTCTGGCACCCCTGGCCCTGGCATGGCTGTGGTTCGGCGTTCAGGGGGCGGGCGCCTTCGGACAGGGCTGGGCCGAGGCGGGCCTGCTGATCTTCAGCGGGCCGTTGACAGCGGTGCCACTGATGCTGTTCGGGACCGCGTCGCGGGGGCTGACGATGGCCAGCGTCGGGATCATCGGCTATCTGAACCCGACGCTGCAATTCATCTGCGCCGCGTTCATCTTCGGCGAGGTTGTGACCGGCTGGCATCTGGTCGCCTTCGCGTTCATCTGGACCGCACTGGCCCTTTATTCCGGCGCGATGCTGCGGCGGCCGCGCAAACGAGCGCAGGTTGCCGGCACTTTTGACGCGGTTCCGCCTTCGCGGTAAAGTGACGCCATCGACCGCGATGTTGCGGGCGTGGCAGGACCGATCCCGGTCCGATACGGGCACCCTATGGCAGGCTCACTCGGCGCAGGGCTTCAGACATTCGCCGTCCTCGCGGCTCTGACCGCCGGGGGATCGGGGGCCGTCATTCTTGCCCTCGGCCGCCCCTTCGCCGAGGTTGAGGACGTGGCAGCGAGGGCCGCGGACGATGTGCCGGCGGTTGCCGCGGTGCCGGACGCCGCAGATGGCGGCGGTCCTGTCCTCGATCTGGCGCAGATCGACGCGACAGGCAGGGCGGTGATCGCCGGGCGCGCCCGGCCCGGAACGGTGGTCGAGATCGCGCTCGACGATACCACGCTCGCCAGCGAAGCGGCGGACGATGCCGGCATGTTCGTTGTCACGACAACCGTTTCCCCAGCGTCCCAACCGAGGATGTTGACCCTGCGAACGGCTGGCGATCCGGCGCCACGACGGGTCGAACCGGCGCTGATCGTGGCGCCATCGCGGGACGGGAAGAGCGGGACCGCCCAGCCATCTGCCGCGCCCACGCTTCTGGAGGTCGACGATCGCGGTGTCAGCGTGCTGCAAGAGCCGGCAGACGACGCGGATACGGCGCTCGGCATCGACAGCATCGCTTACGGGAAAAGGGGGCAGGTCGCGTTGACGGGACGCGGCCCGGTGGAATCGGCCGTCCGTCTTTATCTCGATGGCGATCCTTTGGCAGTGGTCCGGCCGGATCGGGGCGGCCAATGGCGCGCGACGTTGCCGAAGATGGCGGCCGGGCTTCATGTCCTTCGCGCGGATCAGCTGGGATCGGACGGATCGGTCGTCGCCCGGATCGAGACTCCGTTCAAGCCGGCAAGCGCGGCCATCCTGGCCGAGGCAGCAACTCTGTCGTCGGACCCGAAAAACAGGGTGGTGGTCGTGCAGCCTGGCCAAAGCCTCTGGCGCATCGCCGTGGATACCTACGGAGACGGATTTCTTTACGTCAAGGTGTTCGACGCCAATGCCGACCGCATCCGAAACCCCGACCTGATCTATCCGGGGCAGGTGTTCACCGTCCCCGAACCGGACCCGGCACCGTCGCCCGGTCTGGCCATCGACGGATCCCGGCCCTAGGCTCGTCCTTCCCTGTCGCAGAGGATCGGATGGACGATCAACATCAGGCCAAGGATGCGGGCGGCCTTGCCGTCATCGCCCGCGTCGCGCCCTATCTGTGGCCCAAGGGCGAAGGTTGGGTCAAACGGCGCGTCGTCCTGTCGCTGGCGCTGCTGGCGCTGGCCAAGGTCATCGCGGTCATCACGCCGCTTTTCTACAAGGCGGCGGTCGATGCGCTGGCCGGCGAGGGACAGCAGGCTGCATGGATGCTGGGCGCCGGGGCGATCGGACTGACGGTCGCCTATGGCGTCACGCGCGCGATGAATGTCGGCTTCCAGCAACTGCGCGATGTCGTCTTCGCGCCGGTGGGGCAACGCGCCCTTCGCGCCCTGGCGCTGGAGACCTTTACCCATATCCATCGCCTCAGCCTGCGCTATCACATCCAGCGCCGGACCGGCGGCCTGTCCCGCATCATCGAACGGGGCGTCAAGGGCGTGGATTTCCTTCTGCGGTTCCTGCTGTTCAGCATCGGGCCACTGATGCTGGAATTGCTGATGGTGGCGGTGATCCTCGCCTTCCTGTTCGACATCCGGTATCTGGTCGTGGTTCTGGTCACGGTCGTCCTTTATGTCGCCTTCACCTTCGCGGTGACGGAATGGCGCGTCCGCATCCGGCGCGAGATGAACGAGCAGGATACCGACGCCAACCAGAAGGCGATCGATTCCCTGCTGAACTTCGAGACGGTGAAGTATTTTGGCGCCGAGGCCCGCGAGGCCGCGCGCTACGATTCGGCGATGGGCAAGTATGTCGGCTTTGCGCTGCGAACGCAGTATTCGCTGGCCTTCCTCAATGCCGGGCAGTCGCTGCTGATCACTGCGGGGCTGGTGGTGGTGATGGTCATGGCCGCCACGGGCGTTCAGCGGGGCGTGCTGACGACGGGCGATTTCGTCATGGTGAACGCCTACATGATCCAGATCACCATGCCGCTCAACTTTCTCGGCACCGTCTACCGCGAGATCCGGCAGGCGCTGATCGACATGGCGCAGATGTTCGGCCTTCTGTCCCAGCCGGCCGAAGTGCGCGACAGACCTGATGCCAAGCCGCTGCACGTGCCGCATGGCGTGGTCGAGTTCCGCAATGTCACATTCGGATACGAGCCCGAGCGTCCAATCCTGAAAGGCATAAGCCTGACCGTTCCGGCGGGGGGCACGCTGGCCCTGGTCGGACCGTCGGGCGCCGGGAAATCGACCGTGGGACGGTTATTGTTCCGGTTTTACGACGTGCAGGGCGGCAGCGTGCGGATCGACGGCCAGGACATCCGCGACGTCACGCAGGACAGCCTGCATGCGCAGATCGGGGTCGTTCCCCAGGATACGGTGTTGTTCAACGATACGATCCGTTACAACATCGCCTATGGTCGGCCCGACGCCGACATAACCCAGATCGAGGATGCGGCCCGCGCGGCGCGGATCCATGACTTCATCGTTTCGCTGCCCCAAGGATACGACACGCAGGTGGGCGAGCGGGGGCTGAAGCTGTCTGGCGGCGAGAAGCAGCGGGTCGGCATCGCCCGGACGCTCTTGAAGGATCCTCCGATCCTGCTGCTGGACGAGGCGACGAGCGCACTCGACACCGAGACCGAACAGGATATTCAGACCGCGCTGAGGCGGCTTGGCGCGGGGCGCACCACGCTTGTGATCGCGCATCGGCTGTCCACGATCGCCGATGCGGACGAGATTGCGGTGCTGGAAGACGGGCGCATCGTCGAACGCGGGTCGCATGCGGCCCTGCTGGCCCGGCAGGGGCGCTATGCCGCACTGTGGTATCGCCAGGACGCCGAGGAAGCGGCCTGACGACAAGGGGGCGCGGTCACTCGGCCGCGCGCAGGACGGGCGGGCCCGATGCGGGCCGCGACGGATCGTCCTCGACATCCCAGACGATTTCGGGCCGCTTCAGACGCCGCGCATCGCGGTTCAGCGCAAGATCGCGCGCCACATCGTCCGACGCCAAGGCGCGCAGCCGCCGCATTCCGCGATAGGCGCCCGCCTCGATCCACACGCGAAGGGCCAGCATCGACGGCGTAAAGATCAGCGTCAGAACGGTGGCGATGCCAAGGCCGAACACCACGGCCGTGGCCAGTTGTTTCCACCACAGGGCCGTGGGGCTGTCGATGGAATAGCCGCCGGCAATGAAATCCAGCGACAGGCCGAACATCATCGGCGCCAGGCCCGCCATCGTCGTGATCGTCGTCAGCAGGACGGGGCGGATCCGATCCTCGGCGGTGCGAACGATGGCCTCGATCCGGGGCATGTAGCGGCTGTAATCCTGGTAGGTGTCGATCAGCACGATGTTGTTGTTCACGACGATCCCGGCCAGCGCGACGATGCCGGTGCCCGTCATGATGATGCTGAAGGGCTGTCCCATCACCAGCATCCCGACCAGGCTGCCCGAAACGGACAGCACCACCGCCGTCAGCACCAGCGCGGAATTGTAAAAGCTGTTGAACTGCGCCAGCAGGATGATGAACATCAGCCCCAGGGCCGCGGCGAAGGCGGTCATCAGGAACGCCTCGCTCTCGGCCTGATCTTCCTGCTCGCCGGTCCATTGCCAGCCGATACCGGGGGGTAAGGGTTCGGCCGATTCAAGCCATTCGGTCAGATGCGCGATGCGTTCGTTGGCGTTGACGGGCTGCGACGACAGATCGTCGGCCGCCGCCTCGATTCCCGCGACGGTGAAGCCGTCCGCGACTTCGACAAGCGCCACGGGCGCGCCGGCGACGGTCAGCATCGCCAGCGCCTGCTGCCCCGGTTCGGCGGGTCGGGCGTAACCGGCGACGGTCCCGTCCGGCGTCACCAGCTTGCGCAGACCCGGCGATACGCCGGCCTTCACGTCGAAATAGCGCTTCTGATCGACGCGGTCGATCTGTCCCAGACTTGCGACCGGCTTGCGCTCGATGAAGTTCGACAGCGGCACAAGCCCGTCAGGCGTGCGGACCTTGAGGCTGTCCAGCGTCGACAGGATACGGTCCTCCTCGGGCAGGCGCACGCGGATGTCGATCTCCTCGTCCGAGGAATCGACCCGCATCGTGTCGAGGAACAGGCCGCGCGTGACCAGCTGGACCATGCCGCCCACGGTGGCCACATCCGCCCCGAACCGGCCTGCCTTTTCGACATCCACGTCGATCTGCCAGTCGATGCCGGGCAACGGGCGGCTGTCCTCGACATCGACGAGACCGGGCGTCGCGGCGAACTTGTCCTCGACGATTTCGGTGGCGGTCAACAGCGTTTCGCGGTCGTCCCCGGTCAGCCGCAGATGCACCGGCTTGGCATCCGCTGGCCCCATCGACAGGTTGAGCGTTTCGAACCGGATGCCCGGAATGGCGGACAGGCGCTGTTCCAGACTGGCCATCACCACATCGCCGTCAAGCTGTTCCAGCGTGATTTCATCGGAATGCGACGCGGCATAGGCGGGTCGATCCTCCCACGGGATCAACTCGATCTGGATCTGTCCGATAGCGTCCAGCGGCCCTTCGGACCCGATCGTGTTGGCATTCAGCCCGCCTTCACCGGCAAAGGCGAAACCGCTCTGGATGCCGGGGGTGGTCAGCACCACCGCTTCCGCCTGCGACAGAAGGTCGTCCTTTTCCGCAAGCGACAGATTCCCGCGCGCCCGGATATAGACGATGGCCTGTTCGGGCTCGCTTTCGACGAAGAACTCCACGCCGTTGTTGTTGGCCGCGTAATAGCCGAAGACCGATACGACGAAGAAGATCACCGCGCCGATACTGACCAGCGGCATGACCGGGTTGCCGGCGATGGCCTTGGTGAAATGGCCGAAGGGCGTCCTGCGATGGCCCGAGCGGATACTTCCGGCGCGCCTGGCGATGCGGACCGATCCCAGCGTGATCGCCGTCAGGAACGCGCCGCCCAGCAACAGCACGGCACCCAGGGCATTCGCGGCAAGGGAAGGGGCCGAGGCGGGCAAAAGATAGGCCGCGTTCAGCGACTGCATGGCGCCAAGAAACACCAGATAGGCGGACGGCACGACCAGCGCCGCGCGCAACAGCCACGGCAGCCGGGCGCGCAGGACGTTGGCGGTGCGGTCGAAGATACGGCTGATACGTCCGGCAACGCCGCCCATGACCGGAAGGTAGATGAGTGCGACGACAAGCGATGCCGACAGCACGAAGATCAGCGTCACCGGCAGCATTCCCATGAACTCGCCCGCGATGCCGGGCCAGAACAGCATCGGCAGGAACGCGCAAAGGGTCGTCGCGGTCGAGGAGACGATGGGCCAGAACATCCGTTTCGCGGCTTCAGTGAACGCCGCCATCGGCCCCGATCCTTCGGTGATCCGGCGGTCGGCGTATTCGACGACGACAATGGCGCCGTCCACCAGCATCCCGACCGCAAGGATCAGGCCGAACATCACGATGTTCGAAATGGTGATGTTCATCACGCCCAGAAGAATGAAGCACAACAGGAACGATGTGGGGATGGCAAAGCCCACCAACAGCGCCGAGCGGATGCCCAGCGATGCCAGCACGACGATCATCACCAGTGCGATGGCGGTCAGGACGGACCCTTCCAGTTGGGTGACCATCGACGCGACCTGCCGCGACTGGTCGTTCGACGTGCCCACGTCGATGGCGCGCCGCAGGTCTTCGGGCCAGTCCACTTCGGCCGCCGCGACCTCGGCCTTGACCAGCGCGACGGTGTCTATCAGGTTGAATCCCTTGCGCTTGACGATCTGAAGGGCGACCGTGGGCTCGCCGTTGAAGCGCGCGGTGGCGGTGCGATCCTCGAACGTCAGCCGGATATCGGCCAGATCGCCCAGCGTGACGACCCGGTCGCCGTTCACCTTGACGGGCAGGTCGTAGATATCGCCGATCTCGTCGAAGCTGGACGGAATCTTGACGGCGAACGTACCGCCGGGGGCCTCGACCTCGCCGGCGGCGATCAGCTGGTTGTTGTTCTGAACGACCTGAAGCAATTCGGCGGCGGTGACGTTGTACGCCTCCAGCCGAAGCGGGTCGATGACGACCTCGATCATCTCGTCACGGTCGCCGGCGATGCTGACGCGCAGGACCGGCTCGAGCGTTTCCAGACGGTCCTGCAATCCGCGCGCGACCCGCAGCAGCGTGCGTTCCGGCAGCGGGCCGGTCAGGTTGACGATCACGATGGGAAATTCGGAAAAGTTGATCTCGTTGATCGAATACTGATCGCCGCCATCGGGAAACTTGGCCTCGGCGTTGTTCATGCGATCGCGCACATCGGCGATGATCTGGCTCTTGTCCCAGCCGAATTCGAATTCGAGCGCGACGCCGGCATAGCCTTCGGCGGCGGTGGCGGTCATCGTCTTCAGCCCGTCGAGATCGCTGAGTTCGGTCTCCATCGGCTTGACCAGCAGCGTTTCGGCATCCTGCGCCGAAATGCCGGGAAACGGCACGGAAACGAAGAGCGCCGGGATCTCGATATCCGGCTCTCCTTCCTTGGGAAGCGAGGTATAGGTCAGCCACCCCGCCGTCAGCGATAGCAGGATGAAGGCGATGACCATACGCGCATGGCTTGCGGCCCAGTCGATGATCCGGGTCATTGCGCCCGTTCCCGCAGCGTTACATCCACCGACGTTCCGTCCGTCACGTATTCCTGTCCGACCACGATAACCGTCGCGAAATCGTCCAGCCCGGTGATCCACACGCCTTCAGGGCTGTCGCGCAGAAGTTGTACCGGCGTGAAAAGGGCGGTTCCATCGTCCACGGTACGCACGCCCAGATCGCCGGTATCGTCCAGCGTTAGCGCCGATTGCGGCAACAGATGGGCGGTCCGCCCGTCCGACGCGATCAGGATCTCGGCGGTCTGGCCGTCCCTGATGGCCAGATCGGCATTGGCGACCTCGACCTCGGTGCGGAACGTGCGCGTCTGCTCGTCGGCGGCACGCGACAGGAAGCTGACGATGCCCTGCACCTGCTGCCCCGATGCCAGCCGCCCGCCCGCGGGGCTGCCCGGTGCAACCTTGTCCACGTCGGTTTCAGGCACGAACCCGACCAGCTTGATCGGATCCAGTTGCACGATGGTGGCGCAGAGGCTGCCGGGCTGCATCAATTCGCCAAGCTCGGCCGTGTCGCTTTCGAGAAGGCCGCCGAAAGGCGCCCGGATTTCCAACCGCTCGATCTCTTTCTCGGCGGCGGCGACGACGGCCTGCGCGGCCTGTTCGCCCGCCGCGGCCGATGTCAGCCCGGACCGGGCCGCTTCTATCGCCGCAAGCGCGGATTCGACCGCAGCATTTGCAGACGCCACGCGGGTATCGGACGCGAATCCGCCTTCCGACAGCTTCTGCGCCGCGTTCTGCTCGATCCGCGCCTCGCTCAGGCGCGCTTCGGCCTCGGCGACACGGGCGCGCGCTTCGGGGGCGCGGGCGCGCGCTTCGGCCAGCCGGGCCTGCGCCTCGGTCAACGTCACCTCGCGCGTTCCGGGGTCGAGCCGGCACAGAAGCTGGCCTTCCTCGACGAAACTGCCCTTGCGCAGGGGGTCCGAGACGATCCTGCCGCTGGTTTCGGCGCGCACATCGACCTGGCGGGCCGCTTCCGTCCGACCGCGCAGGCGTACCGCGCTGTCGATCTGCTGCGCCTGCGACGTCACCGCCACCACGGGAACGGCCCCGGCGCGACCGTCCTGCGGCGCGGTTTCGACATCGATGGGCACCTCGGCCGCACCGGCGAAATCCAGCAGGGCCGGCCGCTCGAACACAAGAAGGTAGAGCGACGCCATGACCAAAAGGGCGGTCAGGATCGAAATCAGGCGCATGAAGCGGTTCCGGTCAATTGCGGGCAATTCCAGCGTCTAGCGACATAAGCAAGGTGGGCGTTCATTGAAAGATGCGACAGTGAACCGAACGGTTCAGATCGGTCGAAATCGGCCGGTCTGCCACATCGGGGCGACACAGCCGGGCCGCGGGCCTTGGCAACGGCGGGGGCTGCGCGCTATGAGCGCAGGGCGGGACGGAGGCAGTGGTGAGCAACAGCGACAGTTTCATCGACGAGGTGACGGAGGAACTCCGCCGCGACCGTCTGTTCGCGATGCTGCGACGGTATGGCTGGATCGCCGTCCTGGTCGTGCTGCTGCTGGTCGGCGGGGCCGCTTTCATTGAATGGCGGCGCGCGCAGGACCGGGCGGCGGCGCAGACGTTCGGCGACGCGATCCTGTCGGCGTTGGAGGAAGGCACGCCCGAGGCGCGCCGCGACGCGCTGCTGGCGATCCCGGTCGAGGGCACGCGGAAGGTTCTGCTGGCCATGCTTGCCGCCGACACGCTGGATGATGCGGATGCGCGGAATCGGACCGCACAGGATTTGCTGGCCGTTTCGCAGGACGCGACAATTCCCGCAATCTATCGCGAACTGTCGACGCTGAAATACGCGATGCTGGCCCAAAACGATCTGACGCCGCAACAGGTGCGCGACCTGCTTGAGCCGCTGACCATTCCGGGTGCGCCCTATCGTCTGCTAGCCGAAGAACAGGTGGCACTGACCTTCATCGCCGAGGGCGACACCGAAGCGGCCATGGCCCGGTTGCAGGCCATCCTGGCGGACGACGCCGCCGGGCGGGACCTGGGCACGCGGGCACGGCAATTGATCGTCGCACTGGGCGGAACGCTCGATGCGGTTTGATACCGGGCAGGAGCGTCTGGGGACGGGACGGATCGTAACCATGCAATCCGCCGGTCTTCTGCTGGCCGTCTGTCTCGGCCTTGCCGGGTGCGGCGCGCGCGAGGTCGTGCTGACGGGCGAACGGCTGAACCCCTGGGCCGATCTCGATGCCCCGTCGGATTTTGAGAAGGGCGATGTCGCCCGGCCGATTTCGCTGCCGCCGCCGGTGACGCAAGGTAATTGGACGCACAGGGCCGGCAATGCCGCACACGACATGCCGCACGCGGCCTTGCGCGCGCAGATCGTGCCGGTCTGGACGGCGGGGATCGGGGCCGGGGAAAGCCGCAAGTTTCGCATCACGGCCGATCCGGTCGTCGCGGGCGGCCGCGTCTTCACCGCCGACAGCCGCGCGCGGGTCATGGCGCACTCGACATCGGGCGCGCCGCTCTGGTCACGCGATCTGGTGCCACCGGGCGAAAGCAGGGATGCGGCATCGGGGGCAGGGCTGGCGGTCGACGGGCAGCGGCTTTACGTGACGACGGCCTTCGGCGATCTGGTGGCGCTGGATGCGGCAACCGGCGTGCCGCTCTGGACGCAGGAACTGGGGGCCGCCCCTGCGGGGGCGCCGACGGTACTGGACGGCACCGTCTTCGTCGTCGCCCGCGACGCGACCGCATGGGCCGTCGATGCCGCCAACGGCAAGGTGCGCTGGACGCTGCCCGGCACACCGTCGCCTTCCGGCGTGGTCGGCGGCGCGGCGCCCGCCGCGCAAGGCCAGCTGGTCGTGCTGCCGTTCGCCAGCCGCGAGCTGATCGGCGCGCGCGCGGCCGGCGGAACGCCGGTCTGGACGGCGAACGTCGCGGGACGACGGCTTGGGCGGGTCTATGCCCGCATCGGCGACATTTCGGGCGACCCGGTGATCGACGGCGGCACGGTCTATGCCGGCAGCCCCTCGGGGCGGATCAACGCGTTCGACTTCGCCACCGGGGATCAACTCTGGTCGGCCGAGGAAGGGGCGATGTCGCCGGTCGTCGTCGCGGGCGGATCGGTTTTCGCCGTGACCGACCGGGCCGAACTGGTCAGGCTCGACGCCGGCACGGGCGCGCGTATCTGGGGCACGAAGTTGCCGTATTTCATCGCGGCAAAGTTGAAGAAGCGGCAGGGGGTGACGGCGCATTACGGCCCGGTTCTGGCGGGCGGACGGCTTTGGGTCGCCTCGACCGACGGTCTGCTGCGCGCCTTCGATCCGGTCTCGGGCGCGCTGACCGCGACGGCACCCCTGCCGGGCGGCGCGGCCAGCAACCCCGTCGTGGCGAACAACACCCTCTATGTCATATCCAAGCGCGGGCAGCTTCTGGCGTTTCGCTAAGCGGCGGTGTAACCCCCCGGTCTGCATCTGATCGGAGCGTCCGATGACCTTTACCCTGGCGATCGTCGGCCGGCCCAATGTGGGCAAGTCCACCCTGTTCAACCGGCTTGTCGGAAAGCGGCTGGCGCTGGTGGACGATCAGCCGGGCGTGACCCGCGATCTGCGCGAGGGCGTGGCCCGGCTGGGGGATCTGCGATTCACGGTCATCGACACGGCGGGGCTTGAGGAAGCCACCGACGACAGCCTGCCCGGCCGGATGCGCAAGCTGACGGAACGGGCCGTGGACATGGCGGATGTCTGCCTAATGCTGATGGACGCCCGCGTCGGCGTCACGCCGGTGGACGAGGCGGTGGCCGAGATCTTGCGCAGGCGGGGCGGCCGCGTCATCCTGGCCGCCAACAAGGCCGAAGGGCGCGCCGCCGATGGCGGTCTGATCGAAGCCTACTCGCTCGGTCTGGGCGAACCGATCCGGCTGTCGGCCGAACACGGCGAGGGGCTGAACGACCTGCTGTCGCAATTGATGCCCCTATCCGACGCGCTGGGCGAGCGGGCCGCCGAAATCGCCGAGGAAGCCCCCGAAACCGACCGCGACGTGACCGATGACGACGACGCGGTTTCCCATGCGCCGACCCGCGCGCGCCCCCTGCAAGTGGCGGTCGTTGGCCGTCCCAATGCAGGAAAATCCACGTTGGTCAACGCGCTGCTGGGCGAGGACCGGCTGCTTGTCGGGCCCGAGGCGGGCATCACCCGCGATGCGATCTCGGTCACGATGGATTGGCCCGGCCCGGATGGCGCGGTCCCCGTGCGGATGTTCGACACCGCGGGCATGCGCAAGAAGGCGAAGGTCCAGGAAAAGCTGGAACGGCTCAGCGTGGCGGACGGCCTGCGCGCGGTGAAGTTCGCCGAGGTGGTAGTGGTGCTTCTGGACGCGGCGATCCCGTTCGAGAGTCAGGACCTGCGTATCGCGGATCTGGCCGAGCGCGAAGGCCGCGCCGTGGTCATCGCCGTCAACAAGTGGGACGCCGAGCCCGATCGCGCGGCCAAACTGGCCCTGCTGCGCGAGGAATGCGAACGCCTGTTGCCGCAATTGCGCGGGGTGCCCCTGGTCACGGTGTCGGCGCTGACCGGAAGGGGGCTGGACCGTCTGCAATCGGCGATCGTCGGCGCGCATGAAGTCTGGAACCGCCGCGTGCCGACGGCCAGACTGAACCAGTGGCTGTCGGGCATGGTCGAGGCGCATCCGCCACCCGCCCCCGGCGGACGGCGGATCAAGCTGCGCTACATGACGCAGGCGAAGACCCGTCCGCCCGGTTTCGTTGTCATGTGCAGCCATCCCGAAAAGGTCGCGGAAAGTTATTCGCGCTATTTGATCAACGGGCTGCGAGCGACGTTCGACATGCCCGGAACGCCGATCCGGCTGTGGATGCGGTCGCAATCGGCGGCGAATCCCTACAAGGGACGGACGAAATCCACACCGTCCCGCCTGCGCAAGCATCTGGGCAAGGGGCGCGCCGACGAGTGACCGTCAGGTCCGCCGCAGCCCGGCCAGGGCCAGTCCGATCATGATGGCGGCGCCGCCGACCGCGCCCCAGCCAAGGTCGGTTTCCCAGTTCTGTGCCGCGATGCCCGCCGACGCCCAAGCGATCGCCGCCGGAAAGGCGGTGCCGCCGCGCGCAAGCCAGACCAGTCCGCCGCAGACGATGACGGCCACCAGAACCGCCCAGGCCGCCGTAATCGGCGACAACAATCCGTATCCGGCCGCCAGAAGGCCGAGCGCGACGAAACTGGCCGCCGTCAACCATCCCGCATAGAGCCCGAGCGGGGCCATCAGCAGCAGACGGTCCGTCGCGGGAGCGCGGATATAGGCGACGAGGGACGCGATCAGCATGACCCAGATCAGCAGGGTCGCCCAGATCGGCGACAGGGCGGCGACCCCCAGCCAGATCGTCCCGACAGCCAGGCTGACGGCAAGGGGCACGCGGATGTCCGCCCAAGCGGGATCGTCGCGGCGCCGGGCGACACCGTAGATCGCGCTGACGACGAGCCACGCATAGATCAGACCCCAGATCGAGAAGGCCCAGCCCGCAGGCTGCGCCGGCGGATCGACCTGCGGCACCGGATATTGGCCGGGGTCGAACCCGGCGAAGTCGGGAAAGACCAGCGGCGACGCGGCGAAGACGAGCGTGAGGATCAGGACGAGATAGGACATTCCACCACCTTGATGCCTGCCGAAATCATGCCGCGATCCGCGTCATGCCGGCCAGATACGGGGCCAGCGCGGGCGGCAGGACGACGCTGCCATCGCCCTGCTGGCCGTTCTCCAGCACGGCGATCAGCGTCCGTCCGACAGCCAGTCCCGATCCGTTCAGCGTATGAACGAAGCGCGGCCGGGGATCGTCGGCCGATCTGAAGCGCGCGTTCATCCGTCTCGCCTGAAAGTCGCCGGTGGTCGAGACGCTGGAAATCTCGCGGTATGTCCTTTGTCCGGGCAGCCACGCCTCGATGTCGAAGGTGCGGCGCGCGCCGAAGCCGGTATCGCCAGAACACAGCTTGACCGTCCGGTAAGGCAGGTCCAGCCGTTCCAGCACCGTTTCCGCACAGCGCAGCATCCGCAACTGTTCGTCCTCGCTGTCTTCGGGGCGGGTGATCGCCACCATCTCGACCTTCTCGAACTGGTGCTGGCGCAGCATCCCGGCCGTGTCCTTGCCTGCCGATCCCGCCTCGGACCGGAAGCAAAGCGAATGCGCCGTCATCCGCAGCGGCAGCGCGTCGGCGTCCAGCACCGTTTCGCGCACCGTGTTCGTCAGGGTGACTTCGGATGTCGGAATCAGCCAGCGTCCGTCCGTCAGGCGAAAGCTGTCCTCGGCGAATTTCGGCAACTGGTTGGTGCCATACATCGCGTCGTCCCGCACGATGACGGGCGCGTTGATTTCGGTCATGCCGTGTTCGGTGGTGTGGATGTCCAGCATGAACTGCGCGAGGGCGCGGTGCAGACGCGCGACGGTGCCGCGCAGCACGACGAAGCGGCTGCCCGACAACCTGGCCGCTGTCGCGAAGTCCAGATCCGCCGCGACGGCCGGGATCTGATAATGTTCCTGCGGCGCGAAGTCGAAGTCGCGCGGCGTGCCCCAGCGCTTGACCTCGATGTTGTCGGCCTCGTCCCGGCCATCCGGCACATCGGGAGCGAGGACATTCGGCAATTCCAGCAGCAGCCGGGACTGCTGTGCGTCGAGATCGCGTGCCTGGGCTTCGCGGTCGGCCATACGCGTCTTGCTGTCGGCGACCTCGGCGCGCAGGCGGGCGAATGCGGCGTCGTCGCCGGCCGCTTTGGCAGCGCCCGCCTCGCGGCTGGCGGCGTTCTGGCGGGCCTTGGCGGATTCAGCCTCGTGAATGGCGGCGCGGCGGGCCTCGTCCAGCGACAGGATGCGATCCGCGATGCCGGTCAACCCCCGACGGCCCATTGCAGCGTCGAAGGCGGCGGGATCGTCGCGGATCAGGCGGATATCGTGCATGGCGTCCTCTGTCTTGGCCTGCAAGGGGTATGCCGGATGCGCCAAGCGATGAGAACAGCAATCTGGGAGGTCAGGGAAACTCGGCCGGGTCGAACGTGACGGCGAGGCTTCCCTGATCGCCGCGCGTGGCGACCATGATGCCCGCAATCCGCCATTCCCCGTTCTCGTATCGCAGCAGAGGCGAGCCCGACATGCCCGAACGGGCCGAACAATCGAGATAGATCAGCCGGTCGGTCCGTTCCTGCACCCCGCAATGGACGATCTGCCGACCGCCGGCCAGATCGCCGGGATAGCCCGCGACGACCAGCGTCTCGCCCTTCTCGGGCGGGCTGGTGACGGTCAGCGGCCGGGCCGAGTCGCGTGGAAGACGCAGCCGCAGGATGGCCACGTCGCGCTCGATCTCGGTCGAGGCCTTGTTCTTGGGCAGGCGCTGGAAGCTTTGGGTCATGCCCAGCGCCGTCGATGCCCCTTCGGTCAGCCCCGCGACGAAAGGCTGATGGGTGCGGCCTTTCTGGCCGGGCGGGCCGGCGCAATGACCGGCCGTGGCGATCCGATCGGGGCCGATGACCGATGCGGTGCAGCCGCCGCCGAAAGGCCCGAGCCGCCCCAGATGTCCGATGGCGCCAAGCGTCGCGGGATCGGGTATTTCGGGGTTCACGGCGCGGGCAGGCAACGCCGCGATCGTCAGAAGCAGGGCGAAAAGGCGGATCATCTGTCGAGTTTCGCACGCGCCCCTCGCCGCCCGCAAGGCATGTCCGGCCTTGCTTGCAAACGGGCCATACGCTCGCTAAAGGTCGGCCGATCAACTCGGGCGTTGCTGCGCCGCGGCCCCAGACAAAGGACCGATCCATGTTCGTTACCCCGGCCTACGCCCAGGCGGCCGGAGGCGCGGCAAGCGCCTTCACCAGCTTCGTTCCGCTGATCCTGATCTTCGCGATCATGTATTTCCTTCTGATCCGGCCCCAGCAGAAGAAGGCCAAGGAACATGCGGCGATGGTCGCCGCCGTGCGGCGCGGCGATGTCGTGGTGACGGCGGGCGGGCTGGTCGGCAAGGTCAGCAAGGTCAAGGACGACGGCGAGATCGAGGTCGAACTGGCCGAGAACGTCCGCGTCCGGGTCGTCAAGGCCACCCTGGCGCAGGTCCGCACCCGCACCGAACCCGCCGAAGCCTGATCGCTTCGGCCTATCGCGTCCGAAAGGCCGTCTGTCATGCTACAGATTCCGTTGTGGAGACGCCTGTTGATCTGGGGCGTCGTGGCGCTTGGGGTCGTGCTTGCGCTGCCAAACGCGTTCTACAGCCGGGTCGAGCAGGCCAATGACGCGCGGATTTCCATCGAACGGAACGGGGCCACGCCCGAGGCGATGATGGCGGCCGAACGGTGGCCGGCCTGGTTGCCCTCGGGTTTGGTGAACCTCGGACTCGATCTGCGGGGCGGCGCGCATCTTCTGGCCGAGGTTCAGGTCGAGGATGTCTATGCCGGCCGGATGGATGCGCTGTGGCCCGAATTGCGCGATGCCCTGCGCGCCGTCCGGGACGAGGTCGGGACGATCCGGCGTGTCGACGAGGGCGGCGATGCCCTGGTCGTGCGGCTGTCCGATGCGGCCGGACTGCCCCGCGCGATGGAAGTCGCGCGCGCCCTTGCGCGGCCGGTGGTCTCGCTGACCGGGGTGGGCGCGACCGACTATGCCGTCAGCGGATCGGCAACCGATGGCGGCGGCGCCGAGATCCGCGTCGCCCTGTCGGAGGAAGAACGGCGCGCGACGGATGATCGCACGATCCGCCAAAGCCTCGAGATCATCCGCCGGCGGGTGGACGAGGTCGGTACGCGCGAACCGACCATCCAGCGCCAGGGTGCGGATCGCATCCTGATCCAGGTGCCCGGCATCGGGTCGGCGGACGAATTGAAGGCGTTGATCGGCACGACGGCCCAACTGACGTTCAATCCCGTCGTCGGCCGCACCGGCGACCCGGACCAGAGCGTCGGCGCGCGCAACGTCATGCTGCCCGCGATGGACGAGCCGAACACCTGGTATGTCGTCGAACGCACCCCCGTCGTGACCGGAGAGGAGCTGGTAGATGCCCAGCCGGCCTTCGACCAGAACGGCCGTCCTGCGGTCAATTTCCGCTTTAACCCCGCGGGCGCCCGCAAATTCGGCGATTACACGGCCGAGAATATCGGTTCGCCCTTCGCAATCGTTCTGGACGAGGAAGTCATCAGCGCCCCCGTGATCCAGTCGCATATTCCAGGCGGCAGCGGCATCATCACCGGCAACTTCACGGTCGAGGAATCGACGAATCTGGCGGTGCTGCTTCGCGCCGGTGCCCTGCCCGCGGAATTGACGTTTCTGGAAGAGCGGACCATCGGGCCGGAACTGGGACAGGACAGCATCGATGCGGGACGACTGGCCAGTGTTGTGGCATTTGTCGCTGTCCTCGTTGTGATGGGCCTGTCCTATGGCCTGTTCGGCTGGCTGGCCAATATCGCACTGATCTTCAACGTCGCGCTGATCTTCGGCGCGTTGTCCCTGATCGGGGCCACGCTGACATTGCCCGGTATCGCGGGCATCGTGCTGACCATCGGCATGGCGGTCGATGCCAATGTCCTGACTTTCGAGCGGATCCGCGAGGAGTTGAAGACGGCACGCGGGCCGGCGCGCGCGATCGAGCTTGGTTATGAACGCGCCCTGTCCGCCATCGTCGATGCGAACATCACCACGTTCATCATCGCGGTTATCCTGTTTACCCTCGGATCGGGCCCTGTGCGTGGCTTTGCGGTGACGCTGGGAATCGGCATCCTGACATCGGTGTTCACGGCGATCTTCGTCACGCGATTGATGGTCGTGACGTGGTTCGAACGCCGACGCCCCAAGACGATCGAGGTCTGATCCCATGCGTCTCAAGCTCGTTCCCGACCATACCGAAATCGACTTTTTCAAGCATGCAAGGCTGACCTTCGGGGCCTCCGTTGTCGCCGTGATCGTTTCGCTGGTCATCTGGGCGACGGTCGGTCTGAACTTCGGCATTGATTTCCTTGGCGGAACGACCATCCGCACGGAAAGCGCGCAACCGGTGGACATCGGCACCTACCGCGGCGCGCTGGATACGCTCGACCTCGGCGATGTGTCGATCACCGAGGTGTTCGATCCGACCTTCGGGCCGGACCGCAACGTCGCCATGATCCGCATTCAGGCGCAGGATGCCGAACAGAGCGTGACGCCGGAAACGGTCGCTACGATCGAAGCGGCATTGCGGGCCGCCGTCCCCGACATAGCTTTCGTTTCGGTGGAATCGGTCGGGCCGAAAGTCTCGGGCGAGCTGATCCGCACGGCCTTCATCGCCGTGGGCGCGTCGATGGCCGCGATCCTGTTCTATATATGGCTTCGCTTCGAATGGCAGTTCTCGGTCGGTGCCGTTGCCGCGTTGTTCCACGATATTATCGTGACCATCGGGCTGTTCTCGCTTCTGGGGATCCGGTTCGATCTGGCCACGATTGCCGCGCTTCTGACCATCATCGGCTATTCCATCAACGACACCGTCGTGATCTTCGACCGCCTGCGCGAGAACCTCAGGAAATACAAGCAGACACCGCTGCGCGACGTCATGAACCTGAGCGTCAACGAGACGCTCAGCCGGACGGTGATGACGAGCGGCACCACCTTGCTGGCCCTGGCGGCAATGCTGATCCTCGGCGGCGATGTGATCCGCAGCTTCGTCTTCGCGATCTTCTGGGGCATCATCGTCGGTACGTATTCGTCGGTTTTCGTGGCCAAGAACATCGTTCTCTATCTGGGCGTGACGCGGGATTGGTCGAAGAAGGACAAGACCGGCGGCAACGCATTCGCGGATGTCGACGCGTAGGGAACAGCGATGCGTCTGAACGAAGTCGATTATGACGGACGCCGGCCCGTAGACGGCTACGGCCCCGGCTTTTTTCGGATAGACGGCAGGGTCTATCGCGGATCCGTCGCCGTTCTGCCCGAGGGGCCACGGATGTGGGGCGGCTATGACGATACCGCGACGCTGCTGGCCGTGGCGGAGCAGGTCGATGTCCTGCTGATCGGCACCGGGGTCGAGATCGCGCCGCTGCCCCGCGCGTTTCGCCAGTTGCTTGAAGATGCTGGTCTGGGGCTGGAGATCATGGCGACGGGTGCTGCCTGCCGTACCTACAACGTGCTGCTTGGTGAAGGGCGACGGATCGGCGCGGCACTGCTTGCCGTCTGACGCCGTTTCGATGCCGGAAGCGGCATGGCGCTGATCCTGCGCGACATCGCCGTGGCGCGCGGCGGGGTTCCCGTGCTAGAGGGGGTGTCGGCCCGCATCGAGACGGGGCAGGCGCTGATCCTGCGTGGCCCGAACGGGATTGGCAAGACATCGCTACTGCGCGCGGTGGCGGGTCTTCAGCCGCTGCTGGAAGGCACTGTCGAACCCGATACCGGGCAGATGGCCTATGGCGCCCACGCTGACGGCATCAAGGCGCAGATGTCCGTTGCGGAGAATCTGCGTTTCTGGGCCGGCCTGCACGGCACTTCCGATATCGACGCGGCGCTGACCGCATTCTCGCTTGACGGACTGGCCGGTCGGCTGGCCGCAACGCTGTCGGCGGGGCAGAAACGGCGGGTGGGTCTGGCGCGCCTGCTGGTGACGGGGCGTCCCATCTGGCTGCTGGACGAACCGACCGTCTCGCTCGACACCGCCTCGACGGCTTTGTTCGGTCAGGCTGTCGACGCGCATCTGCGCCGGGGCGGCACCGCGCTGATCGCCACGCATGTCGGCTGCGGTATTGACGCGCCGGTCCTCGACCTGGCGCCCTACAAGGCCAAGCCGCGGGATTTGGCGGGGTTCGGCGGTAACGGGGGCTTTGCATGATCCGGCTGATCCTGCGCGACGTGACGCTGGCGGTACGGGCAGGGGGCGGGTTCGGTCTGGGGCTGGCCTTCTATCTGATCGTCGTCGTGTTGACGCCCTTCGCCATCGGGCCGGAATCTGGTCAATTATCGCGGATCGCCCCCGGTATCCTGTGGCTCGGGGCGCTGCTGGCCTGCCTGCTGTCGCTCGACCGGATCTTTGCGCTGGATCGCGAGGATGGCACGCTGGAGCTGTTGGCCACCGCACCCGTCCCGATGGAAGGCATCGCCCTGGCCAAGGCCGTCGCTCACTGGCTGACGACCGGCCTGCCGCTGACGCTGTCGGCGCCGATTCTTGCCGTCTTGCTGAACCTGCCGGCGCCCGGTCACGTCTGGCTTGCGGCAAGCCTTGCAATCGGGACCCCCGCGCTCAGTCTGATCGGGACGTTCGGGGCGGCGCTGACCGTGGGGTTGCGGCGCGGCGGATTGTTGTTGTCGCTGCTGGTGCTGCCGCTCTACGTACCGACGCTGATCTTCGGCGCCGAAGTCGCGCGCCGCGGGGCGGAGGGAATGGATTTGTCGGCCCCTCTGATTCTGCTTGCCGCTGTCTCTGCGGGCAGCGTCGCGCTGCTGCCCTTCGCGGCTTCGGCTGCTTTGCGGGTGAACTTGCGCTGACGCAACATGCGGTCCTTGAGGCCGACGGGGGCAGGGGCTAGATGGTGCGGCATGTCGCAAGCCTTTTCCATCTGGAGCTATGCCAACCCGACGCGGTTCATGGCCACGACCGAACGGGCGGTTCCGGTCCTCGGGGGGCTGGCGGGCGGCTTGCTGGCATTGGGGCTGATCTGGGGGTTCTTCTTCACGCCCGATGACTATCGGCAGGGAGCGACGGTAAAGATCATCTACCTTCACGTGCCGTCCGCCATGATGGCGATCAACGCATGGGCGATGATGCTGGTCGCGTCGCTGATCTGGCTGATCCGCCGTCATCACGTCAGTGCCTTGGCAGCGAAGGCGGCGGCGCCGGTCGGGATCACCATGACCCTGATCGCTCTGGTGACGGGTGCGCTGTGGGGACAGCCGATGTGGGGCACGTTCTGGGCGTGGGATCCGCGCCTGACCTCGTTTCTGATCCTGTTCCTTTTCTATCTCGGCTACATCGCCTTATGGCAGGCCATCGAGGATCCCGATACCGCCGCGGACCTGACTTCGGTCCTGTGTCTTGTCGGGTCGGTCTTCGCGGTTCTGTCGCGCTATGCGGTCAACTTCTGGAATCAGGGGTTGCACCAGGGCGCATCGCTGAGCCTCGACAAGGCCGAAAACGTGTCCGACGTGTTTTATTATCCGCTTCTGGTCTGCATTGCTGCCTTCGTTCTGCTGTTCGTAGCACTTGTCCTGGCACGGACGCGGACGGAAATCCGGGCAAGGCGGCTGGCCGTGCTGGAAGCCCGCGAAAGGATGGAATGATGCCCGATCTGGGACGTTATGCGGTGGAGGTGCTGTCGGCTTATGGCATGGCGCTGGGGTTGCTGGGCGCGCTTGTCGGGCTGACCGCATTCAAGGGCCGTCAGGTGCGCCGCCGCCTTGCCGATGCGGAGGCGCGCCGCCGTGGCTAGGTTTCCGGTTCTCGCGGTCATTCCGCCGGTCGTCTTTGCCGGGCTGGCGGCGCTGTTCTTCGTCGGCATGCAGCGCGAGGATCCCGATGCGCTGCCATCGACCTTCATCGGTCGGCCGGCCCCTGCCGTTTCCGTCGCCCCGCTTGGCGATCTTTCCGAGTTCGACGAGGCGATGCTGGCCCAACCGGGCGTCAAGCTTGTTAACTTCTGGGCGAGCTGGTGCGCGCCTTGCCGTGTCGAGCACCCGACGCTGGAGAAGCTTGCAGCGGAGGGAGTTCCGATTCATGGCATTAACTACAAGGACGATCCCGCCAAGGCATTGGGCTTTCTGGACGAGCTTGGATCGCCCTACGCGTCCATCGGCGCCGACGTGGATGGCAGGACGGCACGGGATTGGGGCGTTTACGGTGTGCCCGAAACCTTCGTGATCGACGGCGAGGGCCGGATCGTTCTGCGGTTCGCCGGGCCGGTGACGACCCGGTCGCTGGAGGGCCAGATCCGGCCTGCGATAGCGTCGGCGCAAGGCGAGATTGGCCAGCCGGGCACACCGTGACGCCTGCCGCGCGTGTCGCGACGGCGATCGAGCTTATCGACCGTATCGACGCCGGGGCACCGGCCGAGAAGGTTCTGACGAACTGGGCCAGATCTGCGCGGCATGCCGGGTCGAAGGACCGCGCCGCCATTCGCGATCACGTCTTCGACGTTCTGCGACGCTGGTGGTCGACGGCTGCCGAGGGCGGTGCGGCGACCGGACGCGGACGGATGATCGGCCTGATGCGCCAGCAGGGCATCGCGCCGGAAACGATGTTCACCGGCCAGACCTATGCCCCGGCGATCATCGAGCCGGGGGAAGGCGTGGCGTGGCCGATGGACGGTCCGGTTGCGCTCGACTGCCCTGGCTGGCTGGAACCGTCGATGAGGCGTGCGCTTGGGGCGGATTTTGCCGCAATCATGGACCGTCTGCGCCACCGTGCGCCCCTGCATCTGCGGGTAAACCTGCGCAAGACCGATAGGGCAGGGGCGATAGCGTCGCTCGCAACCGATGGCATCCGGGCGGTGGACGGACCATTGTCGCCGACCTGTCTGGAGGTGGTCGATAACGCGCGGGCGGTGCAGCGAAGCCGGGCCTATCTTGATGGGCTGGTCGAGATGCAGGACGCGGCAAGCCAGCGTATCTGCGATCTGCTGCCTGTGCGGGACGGTCAGCGCGTTCTGGATTACTGCGCGGGCGGGGGCGGAAAGGCCCTGTCGATCCTCGGCCGTGCCGATATAGCGATGGACGCTCACGATATCGACGCCAGCCGGATGGCCGGTTTGCCCGCGCGTGCCGACCGGGCCGGCGTGACGGTGAGAATCGTGGACAGGTCCGCATTGCGTTCCGGCGATTACGATCTGGTGCTGGTCGATGCGCCCTGTTCCGGGTCGGGGGCCTGGCGTCGCAACCCTGAAGGCAAGCTGCGACTGGATGCGGCACGCCTGACCGAGCTTCAGCGTCTGCAATCGAAGATCCTGCGGCAGGCTTCAGCCCTGGTGGCGCGCGATGGCGTGCTGGCCTATGCGACCTGCTCGCTCCTCGCGGAAGAAAACGATGCAATCGTCGACGGATTCCTTGCGGACAGTCCTTCGTGGCATCCGGTCCTCCGTCGCAGGCTGACGCCATTGGAAGGCGGCGACGGCTTTTACGTTGCGCTCATGTCACAAAGACAGGCGTTTTAGCAACCTGCGGTTGATAGATGCACGTCTTTTCGCAGGCTGCGATTAGGGGTTTTTCAATCGATCCGGCGCATCCTCCGGTTTCATCGTATCGAGGGCTATATGCGCATGGACAGTCCGGTTCGCAGCGGCAAATTAGAGCTGGAAAGCCTGCGTCCCTTGGCGGGTCGCCCGTTGGTCGCCGCTGCCGCGATACTGGCGGCTGTCCTGATCCTCGCCGGGATAAAGGAAAGCGGCGGTTATCTTGTCCTGACGGCGATGGCCGGAACGGCCTTCGTCTCGGCCTTGGCCGGCTTTCTCTGCCAGCCAGCGACCGTCCGTGGCAGCGAGGTCCAGACCATCGAAGCGCTTTACGGCGCCGACACCGACCTTGCATTCGTGACGGATGCCCGGGGGGCGATCGTTTGGGTCAACGATGCAGCTCAGAGACGTGCATCTGGAAGCGGACCGAACCATGCCAGAACGATAGTCAGCGATTGCTTTGCCGATCCGGCGGTCGGGGTCACCGACCTGATCGCGCAGGCAGCCGAACAAGGTCGCGCGTCCCGAAGAATTGGCCGCACCCTTGTGACCGTTCGTTTGATGCCCGGCACCCGCCTGTTCTGGACAGTCGAGACGGAAACCGACCTGATGATTGCACCCGATGCGTTGGCGTGGCTTCGGATGGGCCGCTCGGGCGGGATCGTTGCGGCCAGTCCTGCCTTTCTTGCCAAGGTTCCCGACCCGATCCGCTGGCGGCAAGGTCTGGACAGCCAGGATATCGCGATGGCAAGTGACCGTCCGGTGTTGCTGAACGATCAGGCCGGCGGACGGTTGACCGTTCTGCTTGGCGGGCCGGATGGGGCCATCGATGCCGTCCTGCTGCCGTCGGCCGGGCTGTCGGCAGTCGGACACGAAAGCGCGCTGGACCTCGTGCCGGTCCCCGTCCTTCAGATCGATGCGGAAGGCCGGGTCAGCCATGCGAACGGATTGGCACGCGACCTGCTGGAATTGCCGGACACCGCCGCAAAACCGATGCTGGCCGATCTTTTCGAAGGCTTGGGTCGTCCGGTCGGCGAATGGCTCGACGATGCTTTTGGCGGGCGCATTTCCCTCAAGCCCGAGGTGTTGCGTGCGGCACGGCCGGATGCGGAGCTGTTCGTTCAGGTCACCCTGGGCCATGCCGATATGGGAACCGGCCCGAAATTGCTGGCGGTCCTGCATGACGCCACCGAACTCAAGACGCTCGAGGCGCAATTCGTCCAAAGCCAGAAGATGCAGGCGATCGGTCAGCTCGCTGGCGGCGTCGCGCACGATTTCAACAACCTGTTGACCGCGATCGGCGGACATTGCGACCTGCTGCTGCTGCGTCACGACGCAGGCGATCAGGACTTCGCGGATCTCGAACAGATCAACCAGAATGCAAACCGCGCCGCGGCCTTGGTCCGGCAGCTGCTGGCCTTCTCGCGCAAGCAGAACCTGCAACCGGAAATGATCGACCTGCGCGAAGCGCTGTCGGAACTTACCCATCTGCTGAACCGGCTTGTGGGAGAGAAGGTGACGCTGACCTTCGATCACGATCCGGACCTGCATCTGATCCGGGCCGATCGCCGTCAGATCGAGCAGGTCATCGTCAATCTCGTCGTCAATGCCCGCGACGCGATGCCCTCGGGCGGACGGGTTCGAATCTCCACCCGAATGCGGGTTGTGAGCGATCCTTTGCAGCGCGACCGCGTGACGGTGCCGGCGGGCCGCTACGTCCTGGTGCAGGTGAGGGACGAGGGGCACGGCATCCCCCATGACAAGCTGCCCAAGATCTTCGAGCCGTTCTTCACGACAAAAAGAGTGGGCGAAGGAACGGGCCTTGGACTGTCCACGGCTTACGGCATCGTCAAGCAGACCGGCGGATATATTTTCGCCGATAGCGATGCAGGGCTCGGCGCGGAGTTCAGCCTGTTGTTTCCGGCCCATGATCCGGCATGTGTGGTAAAGTCGGAACCCGCGATCATCGCCCGATCCGACGTGGCTTCCAAGGCCGGAGAAGGGGTTGTCCTGCTCGTCGAGGACGAGCCGCCCGTCCGCGCCTTTGCCTGCCGCGCGCTGCGACTGTGGGGCTTTACCGTTATCGAAGCGGAAGATGCCGAAAGCGCGCTGGAAAAGCTCTCGGATCCCGACCTTCATATCGACGTGTTCGTCACGGACGTCATCATGCCGGGCCGCGATGGCCCGTCCTGGGTCCAGGAGGCGCTGCGCACCCGTCCTGACGTGCGGGTCGTCTTCATCTCGGGCTATGCACAGGAGAATTTCCACGACACGCAGACCCGGATCCCCAATTCGGTCTTCCTGCCGAAGCCCTTCTCGCTGACCGACCTGACGAAGATCGTCCAGGATCAGATGGTATGACCGCCATCCGAAGATCCAATCCTGAGCGAATTCAAGATGACGACTTGAAAAGTTCTTCTTATGTTCCCACTATCGGACCAAAGGGAATCCCGGAACCACAGCAGTCATTGCCGCTATCACGCGGGCATGCAACAAGGATCGAAACATGAGCATGGCACGTATTCTCGACATGGCAGACAAGCGCAGCGGCGACAAGCAGAAGGCCCTCGATTCCGCCCTCGCGCAGATCGAGCGGCAGTTCGGCAAGGGCTCGATCATGAAGCTGGGTGGCGACAACCCGTTGCCCGATTTCGAATCGACGTCGACTGGATCGCTGGGTCTGGATATCGCCCTTGGTATCGGTGGCCTGCCCAAAGGCCGGATCGTCGAGATTTACGGGCCCGAAAGTTCCGGCAAGACGACCTTGACGCTTCATGTCGTTGCGGAGGAACAGAAAAAGGGGGGCGTCTGCGCCTTCGTCGATGCCGAACACGCACTCGATCCGCAATATGCGCGGCGGTTGGGCGTGAACCTTGACGAACTGCTGATCAGCCAGCCGGATACCGGCGAACAGGCGCTTGAAATCGTCGATACGCTGGTCCGCTCGGGCGCGGTCAATCTTGTGGTCGTGGACAGCGTTGCCGCGCTGACGCCGAAATCCGAGCTTGAGGGCGATATGGGCGACAGTTCGGTCGGCGTGCATGCCCGTCTGATGAGCCAAGCGATGCGCAAACTGACCGGGTCGATCAGCCGATCTGGCTGCATGGTCATTTTCATCAACCAGATTCGCATGAAGATCGGCGTGATGTTTGGCAGCCCGGAAACGACGACCGGCGGCAATGCGCTGAAGTTCTACAGTTCGGTCCGTCTCGACATCCGCCGGATCGGGTCGATCAAGGACCGTGACGAAGTCGTGGGCAACCAGACGCGCGTGAAGGTGGTCAAGAACAAGGTCGCACCGCCCTTCAAGCAGGTCGAATTCGACATCATGTACGGCGAAGGCATATCGAAGGCAGGCGAGCTGCTCGATCTTGGCGTCAAGGCCGGCGTGGTCGACAAGTCGGGATCTTGGTTTTCCTATGGCGACGAGCGGATCGGGCAGGGTCGCGAGAACGCCAAGCAGTTCCTGCGCGACAATCCGGCCATGGCCATGCAGATAGAGGACAAGATCCGGGCATCCCATGGCCTCGACTTCCACACCTCCGACTCCGAAGATTCGGAGGAGATGCTGGAGGAGTGATGTGACGGCGGGGCCTGTATCCCGGCGCTGACAGTCGGATGCCACCCTTCCGCTTGCCCGATGCGGGGAGCGGCGTTACATCCGAAGCTTGCCGCCATCACCCAAGCGCGAGGACCCGCACGTTTCATGCCATCGCTCAACGACATCCGGTCGACCTTCCTCGATTTCTTTGTAAAGCATGGGCACCGGCAGGTTCCGAGCAGTTCGTTGGTTCCAAAGAACGATCCGACGCTGATGTTCACCAATTCGGGAATGGTGCAGTTCAAGAACCTGTTCACCGGCGTCGAACATCGCGATTATAAGCGTGCGACGACCAGCCAGAAATGTGTACGGGCCGGTGGCAAGCATAACGACCTCGACAATGTCGGATATACGGCCCGGCATCACACGTTCTTCGAGATGCTGGGAAACTTCAGTTTCGGAGATTATTTCAAGGGCGACGCCATACCGTTCGCCTGGGATTTGATTACCAAGGAATTCGGGATCGACCCTTCCCGTCTTCTTGTGACCGTCTATCACACCGACGATGAAGCGGCGTCGATCTGGAAGAAGCATGCCGGTTTACCGGACAGCCGGATCCTGCGGATCGCAACAGACGACAATTTCTGGATGATGGGTCCGACCGGGCCCTGCGGCCCGTGTTCCGAGATCTTCTACGATCACGGCGATCACATCCCCGGAGGGCCGCCGGGCAGTCCCGACGAGGATGGCGACAGGTTCATCGAGATCTGGAATCTTGTCTTCATGCAGTACGAACGGTTCGAGGACGGCAGCC
The DNA here is from genome assembly GCF_000299575.1 of Oceaniovalibus guishaninsula JLT2003. GTDB lineage: Bacteria > Pseudomonadota > Alphaproteobacteria > Rhodobacterales > Rhodobacteraceae > Palleronia > Palleronia guishaninsula. Next base: position 65,427 of record NZ_AMGO01000052.1, on the reverse strand, counting down.
AGCGCGACCTGCCCAATCAATCGATCGATACCGGAATGGGGCTGGAACGGATCGGCGCGCTGTTGCAGGGCAAGCACGACAATTACGACACAGACCTGCTGCGAACGCTGATCGAGGCATCGGCGCACGTCACCCATACGGATCCCGATGGGCCGGGCAATGTGCATCATCGCGTCATCGCCGATCATCTGCGATCGACATCCTTTCTGATTGCCGATGGAGTCATGCCGTCAAGCGAGGGGCGCGGTTACGTGCTGCGGCGGATCATGCGGCGGGCGATGCGCCATGCGCACCTGCTGGGCGCGAAGGATCCGGTGATGTATCGCCTTGTGCCCGCTTTGGTTCGGGAAATGGGCCAAGCATTCCCGGAATTGAGCCAGTCGCAGGCGACGATCGAGGAAACCCTGCTGGGCGAGGAAACGCGGTTCCGGCAGACGCTCGAACGGGGGTTGCGGCTGCTGGATGACGAGTTGGCGGTGCTGCCCGACGGTGCCGAATTGCCCGGCGAGACGGCATTCAAACTTTACGACACGTATGGCTTCCCCCTCGACCTGACGCAGGACGCTTTACGGGAAAGGGGCCGCGGCGTGAACACCGAGGCGTTCACCAGCGCCATGGCCGAGCAGAAGCGGCAGGCGCGGGCCGCTTGGACGGGGTCCGGCGAGGTTGCCGATCAGGCGATCTGGTTCGACGTGTTCGAGCGGCACGGTCCGACCGAGTTCCTGGGCTATGATACCCTGGAAGCCGAAGGGCAGATCACGACGCTGGTCGCGGGAACGGCAGAAGTCGACGATGTGCCTTTGGGGCAGTCAGTTCAGGTCGTCGTCAACCAGACGCCGTTCTACGCGGAGGCAGGCGGCCAGGTTGGCGATCAGGGAACGATCCGCACACCGACGGCCTTGTTGCGGGTGACGGATACGCGGAAAGTCGCGGGCGTCTTCATTCATCTTGCTGACATCGTGGAAGGCAACGTCCGCACCGGCCAACCGGCGCAACTGACAGTCGATGCGGACAGACGTGCGCGGATACGGGCCAATCATTCGGCAACGCATCTTCTGCACGAGGCGCTGCGTCAGACGCTGGGCCCCCATGTCGCGCAGCGCGGATCGCTGAACGCGCCCGACAGGCTGCGCTTCGATTTCAGCCATCCCAAGCCGCTTGCCCCGACGGAGCTTGCAACAGTCGAACGCGAGATCAACCACTTCATCCGCCAGAACTCTGCCGTCGAAACCCGTATCATGACGCCCGACGAGGCCCGCGCGTTGGGTGCGCAGGCCCTGTTCGGCGAAAAGTACGGGGACGAGGTGCGCGTAGTGTCCATGGGTCATGCGAATACCGGACGCGGGTCTAATGGTGCGACTTGGTCGATCGAACTTTGCGGTGGCACCCATGTGCGGCAAACGGGCGAGATCGGGCTGTGCGTTCTGCTGGGCGACGCCGCGTCGTCGTCGGGCGTCCGTCGGATCGAAGCGCTGACGGGGCAGGCCGCGCTCGATCACCTTTCCCTTCAGGCGGCCCGGCTGGCCGAGACGGCCGCAATGCTGCGCACGCCGCCGGGCGAAGTGACGGAGCGCGTGAAGGGCCTTCTGGACGAGAGGCGCGATCTGGCCGCCCAGCTCGGCCGGCTTCGCCGCGACGCGGCGATGGGGGGGGCGGCAATAGGACAGGCTTCCGAAACCGTCGCGGGAATCGCATTCGCGGCGCAGGCGGTCGAAAATGTGAGCGGCAAGGACCTGCCCGCCCTGATTGACGAACTCAAGGGGCGGCTGGGCAGCGGGATCGCCCTGCTGATCGCGGATACGGGTGGGAAGGCGGCGGTGGCCGCTGGCGTCACCGACGATTTGACAGGGCGCATCTCGGCTGTCGATATCGTGCGTACTGCTGTCGGTGAACTGGGCGGCAAGGGCGGGGGCGGGCGACCCGATATGGCGCAAGGCGGCGGGCCGGATGTCAGTCGAGCCGATGCGGCGATTTCGGCCGTACGCACCATGCTGGAAGGGGTCTGACCATGACGGCCTTGTGGATCGCGCATGTGCGTGTCACCGATGCAGACAGGTACGCCCGTTATGCCGCGCTGGCGACCGACGCCATTGCCGCGCATGGTGGGCAGTTTCTGGCGCGGGGCGGCCGGTATGTCACGCTGGAAGGACCGGACCGCCCCCGCAATGTGGTGGCGCGCTTTCCGTCGGTCGAAGCTGCGGAAGCCTGCTATAGATCCGAGGCCTACCAGCAGGCGCTGGCCCATGCGCGCGGTGCCGCCGAACGGGAGTTGTCGATCGTCGAGGAAGCCTAGGCGGCCCGGTTCGAGACGCCGGGCCGTCCAAGGTCAGCTTGCCTTTGCGTGGCGCTTGCGTTCGTGGGGGTCGAGGAACCGCTTGCGCAGGCGGATCGCGTTCGGCGTGACCTCGACCAGTTCGTCGTCGTCGATATAGGCGATGGCCTGTTCCAGCGACATGGTGACGGGCGTGGTCAGGCGCACGGCTTCGTCGGTGCCGCTGGCACGTACATTGGTCAGTTGCTTGCCCTTCAACGGGTTCACTTCGAGATCGTTGTCGCGGCTATGTTCGCCGATGATCATGCCGGTATAGACAGGCTCCTGCGCGCCGATGAAGAACCTGCCGCGATCTTCCAGCTTCCAGAGCGCATAGGCGACGGACGTTCCGTTCTCCATCGAAATCAGGACGCCCTGACGGCGGCCGGGGATCGGACCCTTGAACGGCGCCCAGCCGTGGAACACGCGGTTCAGCACGCCGGTCCCACGCGTGTCGGTCAGAAATTCACCGTGATAACCGATCAATCCGCGCGACGGAACATGGGCGATGATACGTGTCTTGCCCGCGCCGGCCGGTTTCATCTCGACCAGTTCGCCCTTGCGCGCGCCGGTGATCTTTTCGATCACGACGCCGGAATATTCGTCGTCCACGTCGATCGTGGCTTCCTCGATCGGCTCCATCCGTTGACCGTCCACATCGCGCATCAGCACCTGCGGCCGCGAAATCGAAAGCTCGAACCCCTCACGACGCATATTCTCGATCAGGACGCCCATTTGAAGTTCGCCCCGTCCCGCGACCTCGAACGCCTCGCCGCCGGGGGTATCGGACACCTTGATGGCGACGTTCGATTCCGCTTCTTTGAGCAGGCGTTCGCGGATGACGCGGGATTGAACCTTCTTGCCGTCGCGCCCGGCAAGCGGGCTGTCGTTGATGCCGAAGGTGACGGTGATCGTCGGCGGGTCGATGGGTTGGGCCGGCAGGGGCGTTTCGATGGCAAGTGCGCAGATCGTGTCGGCCACGGTGGCCTTCGACATGCCCGCGAGGCTGACGATGTCGCCTGCCTGCGCTTCGTCGATATCCTGCTGGCCCAATCCGCGGAAAGCCTGGATGCGGGTCACGCGGAACTGCTCGATCTTCTGGCCGATGCGGGACAGGGCCTGAACCGTCGCGCCGACCTTCAGCCTGCCGGTCTCGACCCGGCCCGTCAGCAGGCGACCGACGAAGGGATCGGCCCCCAGCGTCGTGGCCAGCATCGAGAAGTCTTCGTCCTGATGCTTTTGCTGCCGCGGGGCGGGAACGTGTCGCACGATCAGGTTGAAAAGCGCCGACAAATCCTTGCGCGGACCGTCGAGTTCGGCATCGCACCAGCCGTTCCGCCCGCTGGCATAGAGATGCGGAAAGTCGAGCTGGTCGTCATCGGCATCGAGGTTGGCGAAAAGATCAAACACCTCGTTCAGGGCACGGTCGGGTTCGGCATCGGGCTTGTCGACCTTGTTCAGCACGACGATGGGCCGCAACCCCAGCGCCAGCGCCTTTGAGGTAACGAATTTGGTCTGCGGCATCGGGCCTTCCGCGGCATCGACCAGCAGCACCACACCGTCAACCATCGACAGGATCCGTTCGACCTCGCCGCCGAAGTCGGCGTGGCCCGGCGTGTCGATGATGTTGATGCGCGTGCCTTTCCATTCGACGCTGGTATTCTTGGCAAGGATGGTGATCCCGCGCTCGCGCTCCAGGTCGTTGCTGTCCATCATCCGCTCGGCCGTGGCCTGATTTTCACGGAAGGCGCCCGACTGCTTCAGCAGTTCGTCCACCAGCGTCGTCTTTCCGTGATCGACATGGGCGATGATGGCGATGTTTCGCAGATCCATTGGGCAGCCTTGATTGAGGGAGTGAGCGGCCCTTACAGCGTGGCCGCGCCGATGGCTAGTCCCCGTCTTGCCGGGACGCCCCATCGTTCACGGTATGGAGAGGGTCGCCGAAAGTCATGCGTCTGTAGGGCACCGGAATTTCGATCCCGGCTTCGTCCAGCGCGCGTTTGACGGCGGCCACCACCTTGTCGCGGCTGGCGCGGATATCGACGGGCCGCGATCCGGTCCACCACGTCACCTCGAAGCGGATGGCGTAGTCGCCGAATTCCTGCGCGAAGATCTGCACGTCCTTCACATCGTTGCGAACAGAATCGACGCCGCGCACGGCGTCTGCGATGACGCTGCGGGCGCGGTCCACGTCCTCGTGCAGGGCGATACCGCAGATGACCGTGGTGCGACGCAGACCCTCGGCGGTGCGGATGGTGACAGGGTTCTTGAAGAACATCGCGTTGGGGGCGACGACAAGCTGACCGTCGGTCTGACGGACATGGGTGTCGCGGATGGTGATGACTTCGACCTGGCCCTCGATCCCCTCGCACTCGATGAAGTCGTGGACGCGAAACGGCTCGCGGATCAACAGCAGGATTCCCGCTAGGAAGTTTTCGAACACATCCTTGAAGGCAAAGCCGATGGCCACCCCGCCAAGGCCGAGCGCCGCCAGCGCGCGGCCCGGCGTGATACCCGGAAAGGCTAACGTCACGGCGATCAGCGCCCCTAGCAGCCACAACCCTACCGTGGCCAGCATTGCGATGACATCGACGATGGAATGGCGCATATGCGCCCGACCCAGCGTGCGCGGAAGACTCCACCGGACCAGCCGCACGATGCCCCAGATGAACAGCAGGAAAACCGCCGCCATGACGATGCCGGGCAATGCGCGCCAGAAGGCGGTGGCATAGCCAGTCAGCTGATCGCGCATGGGGGCGGGAAACATGCCCCAGAAGGGGCCGAAGATTTCGTGCATCGGCCGAAGGCTCCGGTGGGGCGATCCGCCCGGCTTGGGGCCGGGCGGACGGTGCGGGGATCAGCCCAGCGCGCGGTTCAGGTTCTCGTCCACCTTGTCGAGGAAACCCGTCGTCGTCAGCCATTTCTGCTCCGGCCCGACCAGAAGCGCCAGATCCTTGGTCATGTGGCCCGCTTCAACGGTGTCCACGACCACCTTTTCCAGCGTATCGGCGAAGCGTTGCAATTCGGCGTTGTCGTCCAGCTTGGCGCGGTGACGCAGGCCGCCCGTCCAGGCAAAGATCGACGCGATGGAATTGGTCGAGGTCTGCTCGCCCTTTTGATGCTGGCGATAATGGCGGGTGACGGTGCCGTGGGCGGCCTCGGCCTCCACGATCTTGCCGTCGGGCGTCATCAGTTGACTGGTCATCAGCCCCAGGCTGCCGAAGCCCTGCGCCACGGTGTCGGATTGCACATCGCCGTCATAGTTCTTGCACGCCCAGACATAGCCGCCGGACCATTTCATCGCCGCGGCCACCATGTCGTCGATCAGGCGGTGCTCATAGGTGATGCCGGCCTTCTTGAAGGCGTCGGCGAATTCGGCGTCGTAGATTTCCTGGAAGATATCCTTGAACCGGCCGTCATACGCCTTGAGGATCGTGTTCTTGGTCGAAAGATAGACCGGATAGTTCCGGTTCAGTCCGTAATTCAGCGATGCGCGTGCAAAGTCGCGGATGCTGTCGTCGAGGTTGTACATCGCCATCGTCACCCCCGAGGACGGCGCGTCGAAAACCTCGTGCTCGATCGTCTCGCCATCGTCGCCCACGAACCTGATCGTCAGCTTGCCCTTGCCGGGAAAGCGGAAGTCGGTTGCGCGATACTGGTCGCCGAAGGCGTGGCGGCCGACGATGATGGGCTGCGTCCAGCCGGGCACCAGGCGGGGCACGTTCTTGCAGATGATCGGTTCGCGGAAGATGACGCCGCCCAGGATGTTGCGGATCGTTCCGTTGGGGCTGCGCCACATCTTCTTCAGGCCGAATTCCTCGACCCGTGCCTCGTCGGGGGTGATGGTGGCGCATTTCACGCCGACACCGATCTCCTTGATCTTCTCGGCGGCGTCGATGGTGATCTGGTCGTCGGTGCGGTCGCGTTTCTCGATGCCAAGATCGTAGTAGAGCAGGTCGATGTCCAGATAGGGCAGGATCAGCTTCTGCTTGATGACATCCCAGATGATGCGCGTCATCTCGTCGCCGTCGAGTTCCACGACGGGGTTGGCTACCTTGATCTTGTCCATTCCGGCCTCCGGGTTGTGCTTTGCCGCACCCCGTAACCCATCGTGCGGCGGTGGGGAAGGCCAACCCCCGATTCCGCCGGGCCGTGCGGTCGATGTCCTAGCGCGTCGATTCCGTCAGGCGCCGCCTGACATAATCCTGAACCATGCCGATCATCGGTTCCATATGCGGATCCTGAAAGAAGTGGTCGGCACCCTCGATCTGTTCGTGGGTGATCGTGATGCCCTTCTGGTCGTGCAGTTTGTTGACCAGGTTGAGCGTATCCTTGGGCGGCGCCACCCGGTCGGCGGTGCCGTTCACGATCAGCCCCGAGGACGGGCAGGGCGCGAGGAAGCTGAAATCGTACATGTTGGCGGGCGGCGAGACGCTGATGAAGCCGGTGATCTCGGGGCGCCGCATCAGCAACTGCATCCCGATCCATGCGCCGAAGCTGAAGCCCGCGACCCAGCAATGCTTGGCATTGTTGTTCATGCTTTGCAGATAATCGAGCGCCGATGCCGCGTCCGACAGCTCGCCTATGCCCTGATCGTATTCGCCCTGGCTGCGCCCCACACCGCGGAAGTTGAACCGCAGCACCGTGAATCCGAGGTTGAGGAAGGCATAGTGCAGGTTGTAAACGACGCGATTGTTCATCGTGCCGCCGAATTGCGGATGCGGGTGCAAGATGATCGCAATCGGCGCATCGCGCATCTTCTGGGGATGATAGCGACCTTCAAGCCGGCCTTCGGGACCGGGAAAGATGACCTCGGGCATGGCGACCTTCGTGCTGGGCTTGGCGGGGCCGTGCGCGACCGTCGTTGACGGTTTTGCTCGGATACCTTAGAAGCGTTCTAAACTATGGCGCGGCAGAGCGCGGACCTGTCGCAGGTAGAGGCGCGGCAGGCTTGCGTCAACTGTGCCTTCCGGGGGAATGGCGGCATGAAACTGAGTACGAAGGGACGGTATGCGATGGTCGCGCTCGGCGATCTGGCGTTACAGCCGGGCGGAGCGCTGGTGTCGCTGTCCGAACTGAGCAAGCGTCAGAACATCAGCCTGCCCTATCTCGAACAGTTGTTCGTCAAGCTGCGCCGCGAAGGGCTGGTCGAATCGGTGCGCGGCCCCGGCGGCGGCTATCGCTTGGCACGGCCGGCGTCCGATATCCGCATCTCCGAAATCCTCAGCGCCGTCGACGAAACGGTCAGCGCCATGCAGCAGGGCGCGGGAACGACGGGCGGCGCGTCGGGAACGCGGGCGCAGTCGATGGCCAACCGGTTGTGGGAGGGGCTGAGTGCGCATGTCTACGTCTTTCTGCACCAGACCCGGTTGTCGGATGTCGTCGGCAACGGTCTGGCCCCGTGCCCGGCGGTCCCGTCGATCCTTCAGGTGGTGGATGAGCGATGAAGGCGGCGCGCGTCTATCTCGACTGGAATGCATCGGCGCCCCTGCGTCCCGAGGCGCGGCGCGCGATGCTGGACGCGATGGATGTCACCGGCAATCCGTCCTCGGTCCATACCGAGGGCCGGGCCGCGCGCAGGATCGTGGAGCATGCCCGTGCCCAGATCGCGGAAGCGACCGGTGCGCAGGGGGCCGACATCGTCTTCACCAGCGGCGCGACCGAAGCGGCGGCCCTGGCCTGCGCTGGCAGGGGGCTGTCCTGCGCGCCCGTCGAACATCAGGCGATCCTTGCATGGTGCGATAAACGCCTGGGGGTGGATGCCGACGGCGCTATTGCGATTACGGACCCCGGTGGCGCGGCAGTGCAGGGCGCCAATTCCGAAACCGGCATCCTGCAAACACTGCCGCCGGGTCTGGCCGTCACGGATGCGACCCAGGCCTTCGGAAAGATCCCGTTCGCATTCGACTGGATGAATTGCGACATGGCGATCCTGTCGGCGCACAAGTTCGGCGGCCCCAAGGGCATCGGCGCGCTGCTGTTGCGGCGGGGAACCGAGATCGCCGCGCGAATCCGGGGCGGGGGCCAGGAACTCGGACGGCGGGCGGGAACCGAGAACGTCGCGGCCATTGCCGGGTTCGGGGCGGCCGCAGACTGCGCCAGCCGCGACCTGGCGGCCGGTCGGTGGGACGCCGTCGCCGAACTTAGAAATATTCTAGAGAAGGCATTGGCGTCCGGCCCTCGACAGACTATTTTTGTCGGGAACGATGTCGCGCGGCTGCCGAACACCACCTGCATCGTCACGCCGGATCTGAAAGGCGAGACGCAGGTGATGCGCATGGACCTTGCCGGGTTCGCGGTATCCGCCGGATCGGCCTGCTCCAGCGGCAAGGTCCGGGGAAGTTCGGGCCTGGCGGCGATGGGGTTCGACGATGCGCAGGCGCGGTCGGCGGTCAGGGTTTCCATCGGGCCCGCGACCACGAAGGACGATATCCTGCGCTTTGCCGATACCTGGCGGCGCAGCCTTGAGACGCAGCGGACGCCAGCCGTCCACGAGAGGAGCTTGACATGACGCAGACAACGCTTGCCCCCGAAGTCAAGGAAGGCGTCGATCAGCAGACCGTCGATGCCGTGGCCCAGCTTTCGGGTGCCTACAAGCACGGCTGGAACACCGAAATCGAGATGGATTTCGCCCCGAAGGGCCTGACCGAGGATATCGTCCGGCTGATCAGCGAAAAGAACGGCGAGCCGGAATGGATGCTCGATTGGCGGCTGGAAGCGTTCCGCCGATGGCAGAAGCTGGACGAGCCGGATTGGTCGATGCTGAAATATGCGCCTGTCGATTATCAGGAACAGTATTATTATGCCAAACCCGCCAGCATGGCGGTCAAGCCCAAATCGCTGGACGATGTAGACCCCAAGTTGCTGGAAACCTACAAGAAGCTGGGTATTCCGCTGAAGGAACAGATGGTTCTTGCGGGTGTCGAAGGGGCTGCCGCATCGCCGGCCGACGGCGCGTCGCAGGGGCGCAAGGTCGCGGTGGATGCCGTGTTCGACAGCGTGTCGGTCGGCACGACATTCCAAAAGGAGCTGGCCGCAGCCGGCGTGATCTTCTGCTCGATTTCCGAAGCGATCCGCGAACACCCCGAACTGGTCAGGAAATACCTGGGGTCGGTCGTGCCGGTATCGGACAACTACTTCGCGACGCTGAACAGCGCGGTCTTTTCGGACGGCAGCTTCGTCTACATTCCCAAGGGAACGCGGTGCCCGATGGAATTGTCGACGTATTTCCGCATCAACGCCGAGAATACCGGCCAGTTCGAACGGACGCTGATCATCGCCGACGAGCAGAGCTATGTCAGCTATCTGGAAGGCTGCACCGCGCCGATGCGCGACACCAACCAGCTGCACGCCGCCGTGGTCGAGATTGTGGCGCTGGACGATGCCGAGGTGAAGTATTCGACCGTTCAGAACTGGTATCCGGGCGACGAGAACGGCAAGGGCGGAATCTACAACTTCGTCACCAAGCGGGCCGATTGCCGCGGGGACCGGTCCAAGGTCTCTTGGACGCAGGTCGAGACGGGCAGCGCGCTGACCTGGAAGTATCCGTCCTGCATCCTGCGCGGCGACGACAGCCAGGGTGAATTCTATTCCATTGCCATCACCAACAACTGGCAGCAGGCCGATACCGGCACAAAGATGATTCATCTGGGCAAGCGCACGCGGTCGCGGATCGTCAGCAAGGGGATCAGTGCGGGTCATGCGCAGAACACCTATCGCGGGCTGGTGTCGATGCATCCCAAGGCGAAGGATAGCCGCAATTACACTCAGTGCGATAGCCTGCTGATCGGATCGACCTGTGGTGCGCATACGGTCCCCTATATTGAGGTGCGCAACAACAGCAGCCGGGTCGAGCACGAGGCGACGACGTCGAAGGTGGACGACGACCAGATCTTCTATTGCCGGTCCCGCGGCATGGACGAAGAGGAAGCGGTCGCGCTGGTGGTCAACGGTTTCTGCCGCGAGGTGCTGCAAGCGCTGCCGATGGAATTCGCGATGGAAGCCCAGCAACTGGTCGCCATCAGCCTGGAAGGATCCGTCGGCTGATGAGCGGGCTGGACCGTATCCGGGTGCCCGACGACCGGCGCTGGCTGCTGAACCTGATGATCGGTGTGCTGACGGTGCTGGCATTGATGGTCAGCGCGTCGTGGTGGGCAGGCTCGGCTGGACGGTTCGCCATCGCCCTCGTCGGGGCGGCCCTTGCGGCTTGGCTGTTGTCGGCCTTCGTCATCCGGCAGATGAAGCCGCGGCGCGGGCGGAAAAGAAGATGAGGATCGGCGGGCAAAGTGCCGATACCTTTCAGGAATGGAGCGGAAGATGCTGAAGATCGAGAACCTGCACGTCAAGCTGGAGGAGGAGGACAAGCAGATCCTCAAGGGCGTCGACCTTACGGTCGAAGCCGGCACCGTGCATGCGATCATGGGGCCGAACGGATCGGGCAAGTCCACGCTCAGCTATGTGCTGTCCGGCCGGGACGGCTATGAGGTGACGGACGGGACCGCTATGCTGGATGACACCGACCTTCTGGCGCTGGAGCCCGAGGAACGGGCAGCCGCCGGCCTGTTCCTGGCCTTCCAGTATCCCGTCGAGATTCCGGGCGTGGGCAACATGACGTTCCTGCGCACCGCGGTGAACGCACAGCGCAAGGCCCGCGGGCAGGAGGAGATGTCATCGACCGAGTTTTTGAAAACCATCCGCGCGAAGGCGGCGGAGCTGAACATCGACGCTGATATGCTCAAGCGGCCGGTCAATGTCGGTTTTTCGGGTGGCGAGAAGAAGCGCAACGAGATCCTGCAGATGGCGATGCTGGAGCCGCGCATGTGCATTCTGGACGAGACGGATAGCGGTCTGGACGTGGATGCGATGCGGCTTGTCGCCGATGGCGTCAACGCGCTGCGGGGCGAAGGGCGGGGATTTCTCGTCATCACGCATTATCAGCGGCTTCTGGACCATATCGCGCCCGATTTCGTGCATATCATGGCGGATGGACGCATCGTGAAATCCGGCGGCCCCGAACTGGCGCTGGAGGTCGAGAAGAACGGCTATGCCGACATCCTGTCGGAGGTGGCGTGATGTCTGCCTTGCCGAAGCGCCGGCAGGACGCGACCGAGGCCCGCCTGACGAACCTGCGGCTGCCGGTGTCGGGCGGATGGACTTTGCCCGCCCGCGAGGATGCGCTGACCCGCCTGGGGGCGATGGGCTTGCCGCAGCGGCGCGACGAATACTGGCGCTTTACCGATCCGGCGGCCTTCAACGCCGTGGAAGTCGCCGAGGCCGAACCGTTTCAAAACGATGACGAAACGCCGCTCTTCAACGAGTTGAAGCCGATCGAGATCACGTTCGTGGATGGCGTTCTCGACCCCCAAGCCCGCGACGATCTGCGTCATGAAGGTTTGCAAGTTGCCTTTCTATCCAGTGCAGTAGAGACCGACATTCACTGGGCGCGCAAAGTCTTCGGTCGCCTTGAAGCGGCTGGTCAAGTGCCGGTCCCACGTCCTTTCGCGACTTTGAACACGGCCTTTGCCACGGACGGTTTGCTGATCCGGGCGACGAAGCCTGTCGCGCGTCCTGTGGCGATCCGGTACGTCCACCGCGACAGCCGATCCGACGCGATCCTGCATCATGTCGTCCGGGTGGATGAAGGCGCATCCCTGACGCTGTTGGAGACAGGTCCGGCCGCCGCGCGGTTGAATACGGTCATGGAAAGCGACATTGCCGACAACGCGACCTTCCACCATGTCCGCGACCAGGGGCGGACGCATCTGCGACAAGCCGTCACTTCGGTTTTCGCGCGGATCGGTCGCGACGCGACCTACAAGTCCTTCACCATGACCGCCAATGGGGTTCTGACCCGGAACGAGCATGTGGTCGAGATGCTGGGCGACGATTCGGTTGCGCATGTCGCTGGAATTGCCATCGGCGATGGACGGACGGGCCGGTTTCATCATGACGACACGGTGTTCGTCACGCATGACGCGCTGCGCTGCGAAAGCCGCCAGGTCTTCAAGAAGGTGCTGAAAAACGGGGCGGTAGGGGTCTTTCAGGGCAAGATTCTGGTGAAGGACGGCGCGCAGAAAACCGACGGCTATCAGATCAGCCAGTCGCTTCTTCTGGACGAGGACAGCCAGTTCCTGGCCAAGCCCGAGCTGGAAATCTATGCCGACGATGTCGCCTGTTCGCACGGGTCGACCACCGGCGCGATTGACGAAACGGCACTTTACTATCTGCGGTCCCGCGGAATTCCCGAACGCGATGCCACCGATCTGCTGGTTCTGGCATTCCTGGCCGAAGCGCTTGAAGAGGTCGACGATCCCGTCATGGCCGAGGCGCTGCAAGACCGACTGGCCGGATGGCTGGCGCGTCACGCGGGGTGACGGGTTGGCCCTGACCCTGGATATTCTGGCCAGCTATCGCGATCCGGGCAGGGTGCTTCGCCGCAGGCTTGACGGCCCGCGCGACGGCCGCGACGAGGCGCGCGCGCTGGTCACGCTGATGCTGGCCTGTTTCATCGTCTTCGTCGCGCAATGGCCGCGACTGAGCCGCGAAGCGTTCGAGACCGGCAGGCCGCTCGATATGCTGGTCGGCGGTGCCCTGCTTGGCTGGCTGTTCATCGCGCCGCTTTTCTTCTATGGACTGGCTGCCATCAGCCATCTCGTCGCCCGTATGGCAGGGGGGCGCGCCACGTGGCTTCAGGCACGCATGGCCCTGTTCTGGGCGCTGCTGGCGGCGTCACCGCTCTGGCTGCTATGGGGTTTGATGTCGGGCATGCTGGTCGCACATCTTGCCGTCGATATGGTCGGGATCGCGGCTCTGGTCGCGTTTGCCATCATCTGGATTGCCGGCCTCTGGTCGGTCGAAAGGGGCAGATGAGCCTTTTGTCGCTGAACCTGCTTCTGCCGATGGCGCTTGCCTCGATCCGGCAACCGCGCGAGGCATTCGGTCGTCTTCTCCGCCTGGACCTGCCGGCCGGCGTGCTTTGGCAGGCATTGTTGCTGGTCGTCGTGATCTCGGTCCTGATGGCCGAGGCGACGGCGCTGCTGGTCCGGCCGGATCCCGCCCCCGATAATGCCATCGTCGTGCCGGTGCCCTTTGTTTTCGGGGCAATTCAATTTGCGGTCCTTGCCCTGACGGTTCTTGCGATCGACCGTATCGGCCGCGCCATGGGCGGTTCGGGAACGCTGCCGGGTGCCCTGCTGGCGGTCGTCTGGCTGCAATTCGTGATGATCTGCCTTCAGGTCGTGCAGTCGCTGGTGATCATTCTGATCCCGCCGCTGGGCGGTCTAATCGTCATGGGTGGGCTTGTCCTGTTTCTTTACCTGCTCACCAACTTCATCGCGGAACTTCACGGGTTCACGTCGCGGGGGCGGGTTTTCGGCATGATCGTTTTCGTGCTGATCGGCGTGGCGCTGGCGCTGTCCTTTCTTCTGACGCTGCTCGGCGTCACCGTGTCGCGTTAGGAACATTCGATGGCCTTCGATATCGATGCGGTGCGCCGCGACTTTCCGATCCTGTCGCGGCAGGTGAACGGCAGGCCGCTGGTCTATCTAGACAACGGCGCATCGGCGCAGAAGCCGCAGGTCGTCCTCGACGCGGTGCAGCGCGCCTATGCCGAGGATTACGCGAACGTCCATCGCGGGTTACACCATCTTTCGACCGTTTCGACCGAGCGTTATGAGGCGGTCCGCGGCAAGATCGCGTCGTTCCTTGGGGCGTCCGAAGACGAGATCGTGATGAACTCGGGCACGACCGAGGGGATCAACACCGTCGCCTATGGCTGGGCCATGCCCCGGATGCAGGCGGGCGACGAAATCGTCCTCAGCGTGATGGAACATCACGCCAACATCGTCCCGTGGCATTTCCTGCGCGAAAGGCAGGGCATCGTCCTTCGGTGGGTGGATGTGGACAGTGCGGGCGCCCTCGATCCGCAGGCGGTGATCGACGCCATCGGTCCCAAGACCAGGCTGGTCGCGATCACCCATCTTTCCAACGTTTTGGGAACCAAAGTTGATGTAACGGCCATCACCCGTGCCGCGCATGAGAAGGGGGTGCCGGTGCTTGTGGACGGGTCGCAGGCGGCCGTCCACATGCCCGTCGATGTCGGCGAGATCGGTTGCGATTTCTACACCATCACCGGACACAAGCTTTACGGTCCAAGCGGTTCCGGCGCGATCTTCATCCACCGCGATCGCATGGCCGAAATGCGCCCCTTCATGGGCGGCGGCGACATGATCCGCGAGGTGACGAAAGACAACGTGACCTACAACGATCCGCCCATGATGTTCGAGGCGGGCACGCCCGGCATCGTTCAGCAGATCGGACTGGGTGCGGCGCTGGATTACATGCAGGGCCTTGGAATGGAGGCGATTGCCGCGCATGAAGATCATCTGCGCGACTATGCGGTCGAGCGTCTGTCGCGGTTGAACTGGCTGCTGTTGCAGGGCACGACGCGCGACAAGGCCGCTATCTTCAGCTTTCTGATCGACGGGCAGGCGCATGCCCACGACATTTCTACCGTGCTGGACAAGCGCGGCATCGCAGTCAGGGCAGGCCATCATTGCGCCGGTCCGTTGATGGAGCATCTGGGCGTTGCCGCGACCTGCCGCGCGTCCTTCGGTCTTTACAACACGACCGAGGAGATCGACGCGCTGGTCGATGGATTGGAACTTTGCCGTGAACTTTTCTCCTGACGGACTCGCCGATATTCGGCGTTGCACGGCAGGCGTCATGCCAGTATTGACCGCGCGAGTGGACCCATAGCTCAGCTGGATAGAGCGCTGCCCTCCGAAGGCAGAGGCCAGAGGTTCGAATCCTCTTGGGTCCGCCATTCCCGGACAACCCGGTCTGCCCTGCGCCGCCTCAAGGTCGTCGCATGGATGGCCGAAAGTCACGGGCAAGGGGCAGGGACGAGGTGGCATGGGCGCAGGCGCCGACCGGACAGAACGTATTCGGGGCTGGTCGCTGGCTGCGCCGCCTTTCGTCTTTGCGCTGTCGCTGCTGGCGATTCCCATCTGCACGATCATGCTGTTCAGCTTCTGGACGCAGGATTTCTTGACCCTCGACCGCAATCTGACCTTGGCGAATTACGCCGAGATCGCCACCGATCCGCTTTACCGGCAGCTTCTGGTGCGGTCGATTCTCATCGCGGCAGGTGTCACGCTGGCCACGGTCCTTCTGGCTTATCCGGTGGCCTATTTCGTCAGCTTTCACGTGCCGCAGGAACGCAAATCCCTGTGGCTGTTCCTGATTACCATTCCGTTCTGGACCAGCTATCTGATCCGGGTTTTTCTGTGGAAGGTGATCCTGGGGTTCAACGGCGTCTTGAACTCGGCGCTGCTGGGGCTGGGCGTGATTGACGAGCCCCTGGGTTGGGTGCTGTATAATCCCACGGCTGTCGTTATCACATTGGCGCATTCCTTCGCGCCATTCGCGATCCTTCCGATCTATGTCGTGCTGGAACGGATCGACCGCTCGCTTCTCGAAGCGGGGCGCGACCTGGGCGAGACGCGGGTCACGACATTTCTGCGGGTGACGCTTCCACTGTCGGTGCCCGGCATCGTGGCGGCCGTGCTGATCGTCTTTATCCCGACGATAGGCGACTATGTCACCCCGCGATTGGTGGGCGGTCCCGATGGACTGATGATCGCCAACATGATCCAGACGCAGTTTCTTCGGCTGAACAATGCGCCGATGGGGGCGGCGCTGTCGGTCGTGGCGATGGCGTCGGTCGGCTTCGTCGCGGCAATCTTCACGCTTGCCCTCTCGCGCTGGTTGAGGGCGCCGCGATGATTCTGCGTGTCTATGTGCTGGCCTATATGGTCTTTCTCTATGCGCCGATCGTGCTGCTGCCGCTTTTCGCGTTCAACGACGGCACGGTGATCGCCTTCCCCTTGCAGGGTTTCACGACCCGGTGGTTCGCCGAGCTTCCGCAGACACCCGCACTGGTCCAGTCGGTCAGAACATCTGCCATCATCGCCGTCTCCGCCGCGCTCCTGTCCACGATCCTCGGCATCTGTGCCGCGCGGGCCTCGGCGCGATACGATTTTTCTGGAAAGCGGGCCGTGCTGGGCTTCGTGATGCTGCCGCTGGTGCTGCCGGAAATCATCATCGCCGTGTCGCTTCTGGTGGTGGTGCTGGCGTTGGGCCTGCAATTGACCGCCTTCACGGTCATTCTGGGGCATACCCTGATCTGCATGCCGTTCTCGATTGCCATTCTGAACGGTTCCTTTTCTGCACTGGACCGGTCGCTCGAGGAGGCGGCGGTCGATCTGGGGGAAACCCGTGCGTCGAGTTTCCGGCGCGTGACGCTGCCCCTGATCGCGCCGGGCATCGTCGCATCGTTGCTGATCGCGTTCACGATCAGCCTCGACGAGTTCATCATTGCCTTCTTCCTGACCGGCACGAACCCGACCTTGCCGGTCTATCTTTGGGGGCAGTTGCGCTTTCCGGCCAAGTTGCCCGTGGTCATGGCGTTGGGGACGATCCTTGTGCTGTCGTCGGTTCTGCTGCTGTGCCTGGCCGAATGGGCAAGACGGCGTGGCGTCGCGCGAACGGGCCGCATGGATGGAGGGTTTCTGGGATGAAAGAGACGGCACAAAGGCGGCCCATCGTCCAGATGCAGGGCATCGACAAGCGGTTCGACGACGATCTCATCCTGCGGGGGATCGACCTGGAGATCGGGGAAGGCGAATTCTTTTCGCTTCTCGGCCCCTCGGGCTGCGGGAAGACCACGCTGTTGCGGACCATCGCCGGATTCGAGACGCCCTCTGCCGGCCGGCTGATCCTCGACGGACGCGACATGGCGGGCGTTCCGGCGAACCATCGTCCCACCAACATGGTCTTTCAGTCCTACGCGATCTTTCCGCACCTCAACGTCGCTGACAATGTCGGCTTCGGTCTGCGCCGCGACCCGCGCAATGCGCAGGACAAGGCCCGCGCGGTGGCCGAGGCGCTGGAAATGGTCGGGCTGGCCGGATACGGGCGGCGCAGCGCAACCGCGCTGTCGGGCGGCCAGCGGCAACGGGTGGCGCTGGCGCGCGCGCTGATTCTCAAACCGCGCGTGCTGCTGCTGGACGAGCCGATGTCCGCGCTCGACAAGAAGCTGCGTGAAACGATGCAGGCGGAATTGCGGCGCCTTCAACGCCAGGTCGGCATCACCTTCATCCTCGTGACGCACGATCAGGAGGAAGCGCTGATCATGTCTGACCGCGTCGCGGTGATGTTCGACGGACGAATCGCCCAGATGGCCCCCCCGCGCGAGTTGTATCTGCGACCGGCCAGCCGGCAGGTCGCGCAATTCATCGGCTTCATGTCGTTCCTGCCAGCGCAGGTTTCGGGGGCCGAGGTGGACGTGGCGGGGTTGGGTCGCGCAGGGGTCGAACCTGGACAGGCGCCGGGTGGGCTGCATGACGGCCAGGCCGATATCGGCATTCGCCCCGAGATGCTGTCGCTTGTTGAAGACGCGCCACGGCCAGGCCAGCGGCTGAGCGAGGGCGTCGTCACCGAGGTCGAATATTACGGCGACATGTCGTATTACGACATCGTTCTCGACGGGGCCGCGCAGCCGGTCGTGGTGTCGATGAAGAACCTGCCAGGCGGCGTGGCCGCCGAGTTGGGCGACCGCGTGAAGGTTTCCTGGGACGCGTCGTCGCTGATGGTGTTTCCGCCCCGATCCTGACGAAAGCGGTCCGGCAATCAGTCGGGCGGCACCAAGCCCAGGCCTCGCAGATAGATGCCGATGCCGCTTTCCAGCAGGTCTTCGGGCGGGAACGGCGATGTCGTGCCGGGCGACCCGCGGGCGAAAAGCTCGACCACCCCGTGACTTAGCGCCCAGACATGCGCGCTGAACATCTGCGCCGGGGGGCGTTTGTCCTTGGGGATACGCTGTGAAAGGTCTTCGGCAGCCCGTTCGAGGACGCCGTTGGCCCGATTGGCGATGGCGAACAGCTCGGGCGTCCGGTTCAGGCCGATACCCGATTCGAACATCGCCACGTAATGCCCCGGATATCGCCGGGCGAATGCCAGATAGGCACGTCCCGTCGCCTCGAACGAGGCAAGGGCGGACGGCTGACCCGAGCGATAGGCGAACTCCATCAGATCGGCGAAGATCTCGTATCCCTGACGCGCCGCTTCGGCGATCAGATCCTCGCGTCCCTTGAAATGGCGATAGACGGCGGCAGGCGTCACCCCCGCCTTCTTCGCAGCTTCGGACAGGGTAAAGCCGTTGGGGCCCTTTTCCTCGATCAGCAAAAGCACCGCATCGACCAGGGCCTGCCGCAGATTGCCGTGGTGATAGCCTTGCTTAGACATCGGTGTCCCGATGCAGGATGTCCGGCGCGCCGACGATGGCCGGGTCCGGCGCGCCGATGGCCGCAAGATCCTTCCCGGCATAGTCGAGCGGCAGCAGGACGGCCCGTATGGCCTCCAGGCGCGCGCGCCGCTTGTCGTCGGCGCGAATGACGGTCCAGGGTGCCGCCTGCGTGTGGGTGCGCGCGAAGGTCTCTTCGATTGCCGCGCTGTATGCATCCCACAGCGCCAGCCCTTCGACGTCGATGCGGCTCAGCTTCCATTGCTTCAGAGGGTCGCGTTCCCGCTTGAGGAAGCGGCGACACTGCTCGGCGCGCCCGACATTCAGCCACAGCTTTATCAGACGGATGCCGTCATCGACCAGCATGGCCTCGAACTGGGGAACCTGACGGAAAAAACGCGCGCGGTCGTCGTCGGTGCTGAACCCGAATACGCGCTCGACCACCCCGCGATTGTACCAGGACCGGTCGTAAAGCACGATTTCGCCCTGGGTCGGCAGATGACGGATGTAGCGTTGAAAATACCATTCCCCGCGCTCCCGTTCGCCGGGCGTGCCCAAAGCGACGACACGGCAGACGCGCGGATTGAGGTTCTCGCGCAAGCGCTTGATGGTGCCGCCCTTCCCGGCCGCATCCCGGCCTTCGAAGACGACGACGACGCGCTTGCCGGTGGATCGCACGTCGGCCTGAAGACGGGCCAGTTGCAGTTGCAGGGCGTGCATCTCGACCGCGTAGACGGTTTTCTTCAGGCGGCTGTCATAGGGATATGAGGCAGACGCGATGCCGGAATGCGACGTCTGGCGCAGTCGGTCGCGGACAAAATGCGGCGCCTTCTGGTCAGCGAAACGCGTGATGGCACCGTCAAATGGCAGCGGCATGTCCGGCTTCCTGTGCAGTTGATCGCGAAGGCTAGGCCCCCGTCAGGGCAAGCGCAATCCGCTGCGGCGCGCGGCGCGGTCGATGGCCTGTTCGACCGCTAGCGGGGCGGCGTGGTGCGGCATGTGCCCCACGCCTTCAAGCCAGGTGAGATGCGCGTCCGGTATCTGGCGCGCCATCGGCGCGGCATGGACCTGCCCCGGCACGATCTCGTCTTCCATGCCATGCACGATTTCGACCGGAATCTCGATTTCGCCGTAATGCCGCGATAATTCGACCAGATGCGGCCGCAGGGTGTTCACCTGACGGGCATTGGCGATGAAACTTTGACGGCGAAGGGTCAGCGGGGCGCCGACCTGTTCAGCATAGCCCTCCGGCACCGCATTCGGCGTGAAGATGCTGTCGATCACCCAACGGACAAGGCCCGGTGTCGTCCAGGCGGTAATCAGCGGGACAAGCGTTGCATTGCCCAGCCGCGATCCGACAAGGTCGTAGACCGGACCCAGGCTTTCGCCCGGCCAGGGTTCCGTTGCGCCCGACAGGATCACCAGCGCGGCCGCATCGTGATGCACGCCCCATGCCATCGCAACGGCGCCGCCATAGGAATGCCCCAGGACGATGGGATGCTCGACCCCGATCCGGTCCGCGGCCGCGGCAAGAAGGGCGGCCTGCGCCTGTGGGCTGGACGCGCCGTTCGTGGCGATACGATCGGTATAGCCGAGGCCGGGGCGGTCGAATACAGTGACGCGATAGCGGTCGGTCACACGGTCCACGAAGGAAAAGGTCCAATCCCGTGTGCTGCCGCTGGCACCGTGGATCAGCACGAGGTCGGGTCCGTGTCCGCGCTGGACGTAGTGAACGCGTCGCCCCGATACCGTGACGAACCGGCCTTCGGGCGGATAGACCGCTTCGGCCGCATGTTTGCGCGCCGCGATGCGCCTGTCGAGAGCCGCGCAACCTTGAAGCGCCACCGCCGCGGCGGCCAGGCTAGCGGCCAATCTGATCGGTATCATAGGGCGTTGTCTGGTAAATCTGGTTGATCCAGTTGCCGTATAGAAGATGGGCATGACTGCGCCAGCGGTTCAGCGGCTTCTTCGCGGGATCGTCATCGGGATAATAGTTGCCGGGCACGTTGATCGCGACGCCGGCGGCGACATCGCGGTCGTATTCCTGCTTGAGCGTGTCGTCGTCGTATTCGAAATGATTGAGCACATAGACGGCCCGGTGTCCCGGATCCTCGACCAGCGCGGGGCCGGCCAGATCGCTGGACAGCAGCGTCCGCAGACCCTGCGCGCGGTCGATGTCGGGCTGGCGGATCTCGGTCCAGCGGCTGACGGGAATCACGCATTCGTCCGAGAAACCCCGCAGGAGGGGTGACGTAGTGTCGAGGTTGCGGTGCCGGTAGCAACCGAAAAGCTTGGCCGGCAACAGGTGTTTCGGCACATCGTGGAAATGCGCCATCATCGCCATGCCGCCCCAGCAGACGCCCATGGTCGAATGCACATGCGTCTGCGTCCAGTCCATGACGTCGCGCAGTTCGGCCCAATAGGTCACGTCCTCGAAATCGAGATGCTCGATCGGCGCTCCGGTCACGATCAGCCCGTCGAACCGTTCATCGCGTATGTCGCTGAACGGCCGATAGAACGCCTCCATGTGTTCGGCGGCGGTATTGCGGGTCTGATGTTCGCTCATGCGGATCAGGTTCAGGTCGATTTGCAGCGGTGTGGCACCGATCAGACGGGCAAACTGGTTTTCCGTCTGGATCTTCTTCGGCATCAGGTTCAGCAGGCCGATGCGAAGCGGCCGGATGTCCTGACGCGCGGCCTGATCCTCGGACATCACCATGACGCCCTCGCGTTGAAGCACGCTGAAGGCAGGCAGATCTTCGGGCAGTTTGATGGGCATGGCGGCGCTTTCAGGTTCGGTCGTCTATGGCGCGCTCGATCAGATCCTCGAATTGCACGGCATCCGTCACATCGGCCACGTCCTGCGCGCAGATCGTCACGCCACGTCGCGCCATGGCGGCATAGCGCGGCTGTCGATGGGCCAGCGCGCGGGCATAGGTCCAGCGGATGAACGCATCGGGATCGACGCAGCCTTCGGCCCGATCGGCGGTGTAGTCGGCCCAGGCATCGGCCAGAAACCGGGGCTGGTAATACATCGGTTTCGGCGCGCGGTCGAACCGGCGGATCAGCGATGCCGTGTGGTCGTCGCTGCCCGCGATCCAGACCGGCAGAAGCAAGCCGGACAGGTAGTCAAGCAGCGGATCGTCGGGATCGTCGGCGTCCACAACCTCGCAGATCGACCCGCCGGTGTCGCAGACGAAGTTATCGTAGTCATAGATGTCCTGCGCCCGGTCGATGAAGCGACCGACATCGTACAGCGCCTGAACCTCGGCCTGCCGATGCTGGTCCTGACGGGCGCAATATTCGGCGAGGGACAAACCGCCGCGGGCCGGGTCGCCCGGCTTGCCCAGATAGGTCGATAGCGGCGCAAGATTGTCGAACCGGATGTTGGAGCCGACGAAGATGCTGTCGCTCATCAGCAGCTCCCGCAGAAGCGGAACCTTCATCGCCTCGCGCTTGAAGTTGTCGGCGATGTATTCGCCCATGTATCGAGTGCCGATGCGATAATCGACGCTATAGTGAAACCATCTGCCGGTGTTGCGAAGAAGGTTGGCAAGATAGGTCTTGCCCAGCCCGGACATCCCGAACAGCATCACGCGCTTACGGGACGCACGGCGCCAGTCGTCTGAAGTCGGATAGATCATGGCGCGGGTCTTAGCGCGCTGCCGCAAGGGGGGGAAGGGGCGGCCCGTCTCGGTCCGCCCCGCCGCTTTTAAAACCGATAGCCGATCGAGAATCCGACGGCGGTGGCGTCGTTATCCTCGAACCGGGCACGGGCCACGTCGTCGCCGGTTTCGGGGCGCGCATCGTTGATCCAGATATAGCGCACGCCACCGGCGAGGTTGATCGCCTCGCTTACGTCGTAGCTAAGACCGAGAGCCAGCGACCGGCTGCCATTCGTCGGGGCGAGGGGCGAGACCAGATCGTTCGATTCGCGCGCATCGTAGCCGAAGGCAACCGATCCGCTGAGCTTTTCACTCAGGCGGCGACCGATCCCGATGGTGCCGCCCCAATTGTTTTCGATGCTGGTCAAGCTGTCGCCGTCCGTCGCCTGCGCGAAGAAATCGGGCGAAACCTTGGTGTCGTCATACCAGGCGTAACGAAGCGATCCGAAAAGCAGGGTGTCGGGCGCGATGCCTGTCTGGAAATCCAGATTGACGGCTTCGGGCGCTTCGACTTCGGTCACGCTGTCGCCGAATGCCCCGCCGGTGAGCGTGGCGATGTCTATGCCGTTTACCGATTCGGACGTGCGCAGATCGTGCGTGGTTTTGCTGTTGTAGGTCAACGCGACCCGCAGGGCGATCTCGGGCATCTCGTATGCCGCGCCGATGACGTAGCCCAGATCGCCGTCGCTGCCGAATTCGCCGCGATACCCGTTCAGCGTGGTCGGCGCGCCCGCGAAGGGCAGGCCGTAGGCCAGACCGCGCAAGCGAACATCGGCCTCGATCTCTTGGTAGCGCAAACCACCGTGAACGCTCCAGTTGTCGTCGAACTTGTATCGCAGCAGGGCCGTGATCGCGCGGCTGTCCACCGCGACCTCGGTCCCGCCGAAGCGCACGGACTTGCCTTCGTCGTAATGAACATCGACGCCATAGGGCTGGTCGAGGATCACGGCCATCGAGAGGCGATCGTTGAAGTCATACTTCAGGCCCAGCGCCACATTGTTGAAGTCGTCGGCGACGTTGCCGGACCGGGCCCCGCCCGGCGACGTCACCGGCCCCAAAGGTTGCGGCAGGTCGGTGCCGCTAACATCGGGGAAGAAACGCCCGAAGCTGAGCTGAGCGTAATTCCCATCCTCGAACAGGATGTCGATGTTCTGCGCCGACCGATCAAGGCCGATGGCATGCGCCATCAGCGGGCAAAGAGCGATTGCGGCAGCCGATCCCAGAAAAGTTTTCATGTGTCCCCCCGTGAATGTCGTTTGACGCCATTGGGCAGCCAAACTCTGAACGAAGGGTGAATAACCTTGCGTCACGATATGGAACCGCGGCGCACCGACGCTTTCGGGTCACAGTATTTCGATGGTCAAGCCTGGGTCGAGGTGCTGCTGCCGATCACTCCCATTCGATCGTGCCGGGCGGCTTGCTTGTGATGTCGTAGGTCACACGATTGATACCGCGCACCTCGTTGATGATTCGCGTGGCCGTTTCGCCCAGGAAGTCGTGCGAGAAGGGATAATAATCGGCCGTCATTCCATCCACCGACGTTACCGCCCGCAGCGCACAAGCATAGTCATAGGTACGCCCGTCGCCCATCACCCCGACCGTGCGAACGGGCAGCAGCGCGACAAAAGCCTGCCAGATGTCGTCGTAAAGACCGTGTCGGCGGATCTGGTCGATAAAGATGGCATCGGCTTCGCGCAGGATCGCCAGCTTTTCGCGGGTAATCGCGCCGGGACAGCGGATGGCGAGGCCGGGGCCGGGAAAGGGATGACGCCCGATGAAGTGATCGGGCAGGCCCAGTTCGCGGCCCAATTCTCGAACCTCGTCCTTGAACAGCTCCCGCAGAGGTTCGACCAGTTTCATCCCCATCTTTTCGGGCAGGCCGCCCACATTGTGATGGCTCTTGATCGTCACCGACGGTCCGCCCGAGAAGCTGACGCTTTCGATCACATCGGGGTAAAGCGTTCCCTGCGCCAGAAACTCGGCACCCCCCAGCGCATCGGCCTGTTTCTGAAAGACCTCGATGAAAAGCCGGCCGATGATCTTGCGCTTTTCCTCGGGGTCGCTGACGCCGTCCAGGGCGGACAAAAACAGGTCCGATTCGTCCAAGTGGATCAGCGGAAGGTTGTAATGGTCGCGGAACATGCCCGTGACCTGTTCCGATTCGCCTTTCCGCATCAGCCCGTGATCGACATAGACGCAGGTCAGCCGGTCGCCGATGGCTTCATGGATCAGCACCGCGGCAACCGACGAATCCACCCCGCCCGAGAGCGCGCAAATGACCCGGCCATCGCCGACCTGCTGCCGGATGGCGGCAATCGCCTGATCGCGATAGGCGCCCATGGTCCAGTCTCCGTCGAAGCCTGCAATCCTTACGAAGTTTTCCAGCAGGGTGCGGCCAGACGGGGTGTGGTGAACCTCGGGGTGGAACTGCACGGCGTAAAAGCGGCGCGCAGGGTCGGCCACGGCGGCGAAAGGGGCGCCGGGCGACGTTGCCGCGACCGCGAATCCCGGTGCAAGCCGCGCAACACGGTCGCCGTGGCTCATCCAGACCTGTTCCCTGTCCGCGGCGAACCAACCCTTCAGGAGATCGCTTTGCAGATCGGTGCGGCTGACGAACGCGCGCCCGAATTCGGCCGTGCCGGCGCCCCGTTCGACCGTGCCGCCCAGCATTTCCATCATTACCTGCTGGCCGTAGCAGATACCGAGGACCGGAACGCCAAGGTTGAAAACCGCGGGCGGAGGACGCGGGCTGTCCGCATCGGGGACGGATGCGGGGCCCCCTGACAGGATGACCGCCAGAGGGTCGAAATCCCTTAGAAATTCGTCAGTTACAACGTGAAATGGATGTATCTCGCAGTAGACGTTCAATTCGCGCAGGCGGCGCGCGATAAGCTGCGTCACCTGCGACCCGAAATCGACGATCAGCAGTTTCTGATGCGCGGCCTGATAGGCCGGGGCGATGGCGGTATCGGTCATGCGCGCGTCGTAGGGCAGGCCCGGTAGACGCGCAAGGCCGGCCGTTGCCGCCGTCAGCCCGAGACGAGCGTCAGCGCGGGTCGTGCCGGGCGTGCGGCACCGCCCTCCACCTCCTGCATGTGCAGCAGCCGCACCTCGCCCATCAAAGCCGTCAGAACGCCGACATGGCGGACGACATCATAGGCGGCATCCCCCGCGCGGCGCAGGTCATTCAGGTCCGACTCGATTTCGGCCAGCCGGCGCTGGCTTTCGGCGGGGGCGGGCGGACGCGCCGCTCCAAGCAGGCGGTGCAGCGCTTTGTCGCGGTCATGATGCTTCATCGCAATTCGGGCGGCCCGGACCAGAAGGGCAGGACGGTTGAGCCGAGGGGCGGCGGTCAGGGTCAGTTGCACAGGCAATCCTCCAGAAGATGCCTGACCTTTTGCACAACCCAGGGTTGCGTTGCGTTTCTCATGCAGTGCGCGAACGGATCCCTTGGGGTTCGTTAACCAAATCTTAGCAATGTGCCACAGGTCGGCCAAAGGTTGACGCGCGGTCCGGGCCTGCCGCCGCGAGCGTCAGGATCCCGCTTAAGACGCGCGCACCCGGCGGCCATCACGGTGCTTCGATCGAGGACGGACAGCAATGAAAGCGATGCGAAACGACTTGCCCGGCTGGGTGCCGGAAGCCGTGGACGCGTATCTGGCCCATGTCGTCGATGGAGAACCTATCCGGGCGGTCGCGCGGCGGTCGGGCTGTCATGCGTCCACCGTGCTGCGCCGGATCCGGCGCTGCGAAACCCGGCGCGACGACCCGCTGATCGACGCCGCGCTGAACCGTCTGATGCAGCGGCCCGACGGCCAAATTCCCTTTCAAACGACGAACGGAGTCCCCCACGTGACCAGACAAGCCCCCCGCGACCGCTTCATTCCCGACGATGGCGAGATTGCCGCCGAAGCACGGCGCATCCTGGCCAGACTGGTGGAACCGGGCGCCTGCCTGGCGCTGGCGGACGGGATGGAGACGGCCGTTGTCGTCCGCGAAATGGAAGACGGCGAGACCCTGCGGACCGGGACGGTGGACCGCCGTATCGCCGAGGCAATGGCGCTGAACAACTGGATCGGCGGCGGCGGTGCGGGACGGATCATGCGCTATCGCATCCGCCCTGCCGGTCGGGTGGCGCTGAAAGAGCTTCTGGGCAATGGGCGCGACGAAATCGCCGAACGGGGAAGAGCGCGGCGTCCGGTTCAAGCCGAAAGTCCGCTGACCGTCCTTTCCCGCCGCCGCGCCAGGGATGGCAGCCCGTTTCTAAGCCGCGATCTGGTGCGCGCGGGCGAACGTCTGCGTGAGGATTACGAACTGGCGCGGCTCGACAGCGGCCATGATCCGCTGGACGGCACGGATGCCGACCCTTCCGATACCGGACCCGCCGGGGCGCGGGCGCGCGTGGCCGCAGCCCTGGACGCGCTGGGACCGAGCCTGCGCAACGTCGTCCTTCGGGCATGCTGCCAACTGGAAGGATTGCAGGAGATCGAGCGCGAGCTGAACTTCACCGCGCGGTCGGCAAAGGTCATCCTGCGCATCGGTCTGGAGGGATTGAAGGAGCACTATGACGCGCAAGGAAAGTACGCGCCGCTGATCGGCTAGCTCGGGAGGGCTTTCGGCATGGCAGGGGCGCCCGAAGGCGCCCCTTTGTCGTATCGTCGGAACCTATTCCGCCGCTTCGACCGGCGTATCGGAATCGACCGGCAACGCATTCTCTTCCTTCGGAGATTTCGCCGCCGCCCTGACGCCGGCCTCGTAATCGGGGTGCACCCGGCCCAGGACGGCATACCACCGTTCCTTGACCGCATCCGAACAAGGCGCCATCGCGGCCGCCATGTTGGAGTGCAGCCGATCCCGTTCGGCCTGATCCATCACCTCGGTGTAAAGCGCGCGCGGCTGGACGTAATCCGCATCGACGTGGTCCTGATGATAGCGGTCCGCATCGCCGTCGATACGCAGCGGCGGTTCCTTGACCGACGGATCGGCAACCGGTCCGCCATACTGATTCGGCTCGTAATAGGCGTCGGGATTGCCGAAATCATTGGTGAAGAACCGCATAGGACCGTCCTTGTGATAGTGGTTCACATTGGCGGCCTTGGGCGCGTTCGCCGGCAGCATTTCGTAATGCGTGCCAAGCCGATAGCGATGCGCGTCGGCATAGCTGAAAACGCGCGCCTGAAGCATCTTGTCGGGGCTGTAGCCGATGCCCGGCACCACGTTGCTGGGCGAATAGGCCGCGTTCTCGACCATCTGGAAATAGTTGTCGGGGTTGCGGTTCATCTCCAGCTCGCCGACCTCGATCAAGGGGAAGGCGCCGTGGGGCCAGACCTTCGTCAGATCGAAGGGATTGAAGTCCTGCTTGTCGGCGTCGGCCTCGGGCATGATCTGGACGAACATCGTCCATTTCGGGAAGTTGCCCGTGTCGATCGCGTTATAGAGGTCTTCCTGCGTCGCCTCGCGCGTCCTGCCGATGACTTCCTCGGCTTCCTTGTTGGTATAATACTTGTGGCCTTGCTGGGTCTTGAAGTGGAACTTGACCCAGAAACGCTCGCCCGCCTCGTTCCAGAAGCTGAATGTATGGCTGCCGTAACCGTTCATGTGCATCGGATTCACGGGAATCCCGCGGTCGGACATCAGGATCGTGACCTGGTGCACCGATTCGGGTTGCGCAGCCCAGAAATCGAACATCGCCTCGGGCGAGCGCATGTTGGTCTTCGGATGCCGTTTCTGCGTGCGGATGAAGTCGGGAAACTTGTAGGCGTCGCGCACGAAGAAGATCGGCGTGTTGTTGCCCACCAGATCCCAGTTTCCGTCGGGCGTATAAAACTTGAGGCTGAAACCGCGCACGTCGCGTTCGGTATCGGCGGCGCCCATCTCGCCGGCGACGGTGGACCAGCGCGCCAGCACCTCGGTCGTGGTTCCGGGGCGGAAGACCTTGGCACAGGTATACTTCGTGATGTCATGGGTGACAGTGAACTTGCCCTGCGCGCCCCAGCCCTTGGCGTGAACCGCCCGCTCGGGGATGCGTTCGCGGTTCTGATGGGCCAGCTTCTCGATCAGTTGGTAATCCTGCAACAGAACAGGGCCGCGGCGGCCGGCGGTCTGGCTGGTGTCGTTGGATGGGACGGGGCGCCCCCGGTCGTCGTCAGGCGGGGTTTGTCGGACATAACGATGCCTCCTTAGCTTTGCGGAATTTGGAAGTATTCTAATCTTTTGGGCTCTAGAAGGGAAGGGCGAGGGCCGATTTGCCGCGCCGGCGACATGCCCGTCTTGCCGTCGGGGCATTGGACAAGGAGACCGCGCGAGTTTATCACATCGGGTATCCCCGAAAGGATACCGAACGATGCCCCGCGACCTGAAGATCCCCGATCAGCGTCATCCCGAAAAGGCGCGCCGCGCGGAAACCCCGCGCCTGAAAAAGCCCGACTGGATCCGCGTCAAGGCCCCCACCGGCGACGGCTATCGCGCCACGCGCGAGATCATGCGCGAAAACCGCCTGGTGACGGTGTGCGAGGAAGCCGGCTGTCCCAATGTGGGCGAATGCTGGAGCCAGGGGCACGCCACCATGATGATCATGGGCGAGATCTGCACGCGCGGCTGCACGTTCTGCAATGTGGCGACGGGACGTCCCGACGCGCTCGATGTGTTCGAACCGGGGCGCGTGGCCGATGCCGTGATGAAGCTGGGGCTCAAGCACGTCGTCATCACGTCCGTGGACCGCGACGATGTCGAGGATGGCGGGGCGGAGCATATCGCCCAGACAATCCGCGCGACCCGTCGCAAGTCGCCCGGCACCACGATCGAGGTTCTGACGCCCGATTTCCTGCGCTGCGCCGACAGTGCGCTGGAAACGGTGGTCGCCGCCCGGCCGGATGTCTTCAATCACAATCTCGAAACCGTTCCGGGCCTTTATCCGACCGTCCGCCCCGGCGCGCGGTATTTTCATTCCCTGCGCCTGTTGCAGCGGGTGAAGGAACTGGATCCGTCGATGTTCACCAAATCGGGGATCATGGTCGGTCTTGGCGAGGATGCGCAGGCAGTGCGGCAGGTGATGGACGACATGCGTGCTGCCGATGTCGATTTCCTGACCGTTGGACAGTATCTGCAGCCGACGCCAAAGCATCATGCCGTTGCACGCTTTGTAACCCCCGAGGAATTTGCCGCCTATGAAAAGGCTGCCTGGGGAAAGGGTTTCCTGATGGTGTCGGCATCGCCGCTTACCCGGTCCAGTTATCACGCGGGTGCCGACTTCGAACGGTTGCGCGCGGCACGGATCGCCGCCATCGGCTGATCGGACCCGCGCCGACCCTTCGCGCGTAGGACAGCGATGCAGGCTAAAGCGGTATTCCTAGTAATCTGTGCGGCATTCGCTGGGTTCGGCGCCGCCATCGGCTGGTGGTTCGCGCCGGTGATCGAGAGAGTTGTTTTCGACAGCAATGCCGCCCCGGCCCCCATCCTCGCCCGTGGCGACCTGGCCGAGAACGAAGCCGCCACAATCGCCCTTTTCGAAAGTGCGCGCGGATCGGTCGTATTCATCGCCACCACGACGGCGGCGCACGACTTCTGGCGCCGCCGCACTTACGAGACGCCGCGCGGGACAGGGTCGGGTTTTGTCTGGGACGACCGCGGCCATATAGTCACCAACGCGCATGTCATCGCCAACGCGAACCGTGCCACGGTGCGTCTTGCCGATGGCGGCGCCTATCCTGCGCGGCTTGTCGGTATCGACCGGACGCACGATCTGGCTGTGCTGCGGATCGATACACGCGGTGTGCCGTTGTTACCGGTTGCGTTGGGCACCAGTGCCGACCTGCGCGTCGGTCAGACCGTTTTTGCCATCGGCAATCCCTTCGGGCTCGACTTCACGCTGACGACCGGGATCATTTCAGCCTTGGAACGCGAACTTCCGGGCGAGGGCAGCATCGTCATCCGGGGACTGGTGCAGACCGATGCCGCCATCAACCCCGGCAATTCGGGCGGTCCGCTGCTGGATTCCGCCGGCAGGCTGATCGGCGTCAACACGGCCATCTATAGTCCCTCGGGCGCATCCGCCGGGATCGGGTTCGCGGTGCCGGTGGATACCGTCAACCGGGTCGTGCCTCAATTGATCGCGCGCGGGCGTTACAGCCCGCCGGGCATGGGTATCGTCACCGATCCGAGGGCCGATGCGTTACTGGCTCGGACCGGTCGCAGGGGTGCGGTGGTTCTGGCTGTCGAAGAAGGATCGCCGGCGGCCGAGGCCGGTATCGTCGCCGCGCGCCTGATGCGAAACGGCAATCTGGTGCCAGGGGACATTATCGTCGGCATCGACGATCACGATATTTCTACCGGATCGGAGCTTTCGGCGACGCTCGACCGCTATCGGGCCGGTCAATCCGTCACAGTCCACCTGTTGCGCGACGGGCGTCGTCAGCAGGTGGACATCGTTTTGCAAAGCGAAGCCTGAGGGCGTGTCAGCTGCCCCATTGGCGGACACTGCCGCAGTCCATATGCACGAAATCCGATGACGAATAACGCCCGACGCCGCCCGCTTTGCAGGCCGACGCGGCCTTGAACATCTGCCCGACGGAACGCGACCGCAGCCGCAGATCGGCGGCCTGGCCCTTCAGGTGCAGCGAATTGCGCGCCACACCGCTGGACCTGGCGCGCAGCATCGCGTTGGTCTCGGGCGACCGGTATCCCGACAGCAGCATGTAGGGTTCGGACGTGTCGAGCAGATTGTGCGCCGCGGCCATGATGTCCACGGTGCGCGCGTCGATATTCATCATCTTGTTGTTGCGCCAGTCCCGCATGAACAACGTCACTTCCTGCAACGCTTCGGGGATATAATCGCCCTCGATCCAGTAGATCGTGTCGAGGCTTTCGCCGGTTCGACCCGAATACATCTTGATCCGGCGAACGTCGCCGGCACCGCGCAGGATCCCGAAGGCCTGCGAATAGGTCGGTGCGGCGGCGCAGGCCGTCGCGGCAAAGGCACCCAGAAGGGCGCGTCGGGTCAGACCCGAGGTTGTGGTCACTGTCATGTTGCTACCGTGTCCCGCTCGTTGCTTACCGTTTGCCGCTTGTGTCGCGGCTTGCTGCCAGCTTGCCTCAACTGCCCGCTTTCTATGACACGGCGTCGTGAGCCGACCAAGCTTTCTGATCCTTCGCAGTCACGATTGTAGATCTTGTCGGCAAAAAATTGCTTAACGCCGATAGCGGCGTGATTCGCCTCTGAGGCGAGCGAGGTGCGGCATCCCTGCCGCATCTTTCCGCCTGCTGTCCGCGCGGCGTTCTTTTTCGGCGGCGCTTACCCGGCGCTTACGGTCTATCGTTCAAACCGTTCATGAGGAGCGCCGGAACACCATCACCGGCGCGGCGATCGGAGTTTGCGTCGATGAGAAAAACGATCCGGGGATCCGTGGCCGCGCTGGCTGTTGCTGCGACGCTACTATCGGCATCGCACGTTTCGGCAGGCGTGACGGCGTTCGGATTGGCCGTCGCCGAAGCGTCGGCCGACGATTCGGATCTGGCCGCCTATTATCGCGACGGCGCGTATCGGCCACTTTGGGTCGGTTCGGAACCAGCGGCCCTCGCGCGCCGCGCGGCGTTGCTGCGGGCGCTGGACGGGGCGCACCGGCATGGATTGCCCGCCGGCAGATACGGGGGCGAAAAACTGCAAGCGCTGCTGGCAACGACCGTTACGGAAGACGACCGTGGCAAGGCCGAGATCGCGCTGTCCAAGGCATTTCTCGCCTATGCCCGTAACATCCAGTCCGGCGTGCTTGTCCCGAACGATGTGGTTCCGGCGATCAAGCGCGAACCACCCCGCCGCACGGTCGCCGATCTGATGGAGGCTTTGCGGACCAAGCCGGCGGACCGTCTGTTCCGTGACCTGCTGCCGCGATCGTCCGAATACATACGGCTGTTTCGCGAAAAGGCCGCGCTGGAAGCCGTTATCGCCGCAGGCGATTGGGGTTCACCGTTGCCGGAACGAACCCTCGCACCCGGACAAAGCGGCGCCGATGTCACCGCCCTGCGCGACCGCCTGACCACCCTCGGTTATCTGCCCCGATCCGCCGCTTCCCGCTTCGACGAATCCATGACCGACGCCGTTCGCGCGTTTCAGACGGATATTGGCGTGCCGCCAGACGGCGTTGTCGGGGGGGCGACGCTTGCCGGACTGAACGTCGATCCGCTGACCCGGCTGCAATCCGTCATCGTCGCAATGGAGCGTGAGCGCTGGATGCCGCGCGACCTTGGAAGCCGTCATATCCGCGTGAACCTGACGGATTTCCAGGCCGCCATCATCGAGGCGGACGAGGTGGTGTTCGTGACCCGATCGGTTATCGGCGCGCGCAGCGGCGGGCGGGAAACACCCGAATTCTCGGACGAGATGGATCATATGGTGGTCAATCCCAGCTGGTATGTCCCGCGATCCATCGTCGTGGGCGAATACCTGCCCGTGCTGCGCGGCAACCCCTTTGCGCTG
Organism: Oceaniovalibus guishaninsula JLT2003; assembly: GCF_000299575.1. Classification (GTDB taxonomy): domain Bacteria; phylum Pseudomonadota; class Alphaproteobacteria; order Rhodobacterales; family Rhodobacteraceae; genus Palleronia; species Palleronia guishaninsula. The sequence continues at coordinate 32,677 of NZ_AMGO01000052.1, read as the reverse complement.
TCGCACATGCAGATCACCGACCGCTCTGGCCGACCGGTCCCGCGTGCCGGGGGCTTTTCGCGCTATACGGCCAGCTCGTTTCCCTATTCCATGCGGCAGCCGCCGGGCGACGGCAATGCGCTTGGCCGCGTGAAGTTCATGTTTCCGAACAAATATAACATCTATCTACATGATACGCCGTCGAAAAGCCTGTTCGACCGGGACGTGCGGGCCTTCTCGCACGGATGCGTCCGGTTGAACGATCCTTTCGATTTCGCCTACGAACTGCTGAGCATGCAGTCGGACCAGCCCGAGGCGCTGTTTCAGTCCCATCTGCGCACGGGGCGCGAGACCCGGATCGACCTCGAACGTCCGGTTCCCGTCCATCTGATCTACCGCACGGCCATCGCCAAACCCAACGGCGGCATGCAGTATCGCGACGACGTCTATGGGCGCGACGCGGCAATCCTCGAGGCGTTGATCCGGGCCGGGGTGGCGCTGCCATTGCCGCGCAGCTAGTCTGGGTCGGACCGACGATCAGGAATAGTGCGAGCGATGAAAATTCGGGTCTCTGAACTTGCCAAGGCATTGGGCGCGCGGCTGGAAGGCGATGGCACGATCGTCGTTTCAGGGGCGACCGAGCCTGCCGATGCGGGCCCCGACGACCTGGCCTTGGCCATGGCCCCGGCCTATGCCGATGGCGTGCCCAAGGGCCGCGCGCGGGCGGCGATCCTGTGGCCCGGCGCGGATTGGACGGCGCTGGGGTTGCAGGCGGCGATCTTCGTGCCGCGGGCCCGCCTTGCAATGGCGCAGGTCACGGCAATGCTCGATCCCGGTCCGCATCTTCCTGCGGGCATTCATCCCACGGCCCTGGTCGATTCCAGCGCCCGGATCGGCCCTGGCGCGGCCATCGGTCCCTATACCTGCATCGGGCCGAATGTTCGGATCGGCGCGCGCTGTCGGATCGTCGCCCATGTCACCATCGGTGCGGACACGGTCATCGGCGACGATGCCCTGATGTCCGCCGGCACACGGATCGGCGACCGCGTCGTGATCGGCGACCGTTTCGTCGCCCAGCCCGGCGCGGTGGTCGGCGCCGACGGGCTGTCCTTCGTCACCCCCGAGAAATCGGGTGTCGAGGAAGTGCGCGAAAGTCTTGGCGCGCGGGGCGAAATCAGGCCGCAGGGCTGGTCGCGCATCCATTCGCTGGGAACGGTCATCGTCGGCAACGACGTGGAACTCGGCGCCAATTCCTGCATTGACCGCGGTACCATTCGCGCCACGAGAGTCGGCGACGGATGCAAGATCGACAACCTTGTGCATATCGCCCACAATGTCGTCATGGGGCGCGATTGCCTGCTGGCCGCGCTGACCGGGATCGCCGGATCGACCGTGGTCGGCGACCGCTGCGTCTTTGGCGGCGCGTCGGGTATCGCGGATAATGTGCAGATCGGCGACGATGTCATAATCACCGGCGGCACCAAGGTGCTCTCGAATGTGCCTGCGGGTCGGGTGATGATGGGCTACCCCGCTGTCCGCATGGATCAGAATGTCGACATGTACAAGGCGCTGCGGCGGTTGCCGCGCCTGCTGCGCGATCTGGGCAGCCGGCAGAAAGCGGTTCCAAATGCGGGTCCGAATGACTAGATCGGCGCCAGTCAGGGAACGGACGGGCGCATGGCCGACGAAATCAGGCAAAGGGTGATCGAGATCATCGCCGAGCAGGCGCTGGTCGACGTGTCGGATGTTTCGATGGACCAGTCGCCGGCCGATCTGGGCATCGATTCCATGGGGCTGGTCGAATCCATCTTCGCGCTCGAGGAATCGTTCGACATCCAGATTCCGTTCAACGCCAACGATCCGCAGGCCGGCGATTTCGACATTTCCACGGTGGCGTCCATCATCGGCGCGGTCGAGGGTCTGGTGGCGGCCCAGCGTTCGTGAGGCGGGTGGTCATCACCGGGGCCGGAACGATCAACCCCCTGGGCCACGATGTCGCGTCGACGCTGACCGCCATGTGCGAGGGGCGATGCGGTATCGGGCCGCTGGACATCCCCCTGATCGACCGCCTTACAGTGCGCATCGGCGCGCAGGTCCGCGGTTACGACGAAACGGCGCATTTCGACCGCCCGCAGCTTTCCCTTTACGACCGCTTCACCCAGTTCGCCCTGCTGTCCGCGCAGGAGGCTGTGGAACAATCGGGGCTTTCCTTCGACGGCGCATTGTCGGAACGGGCCGGTGTCGTGGTCGGCACGTCCGGGGGCGGTCTGAACACCCAGGACGACAATTACCGCGCCGTCTATGAGGCGGGCAAGGACCGGGTGCATCCCTTCGTCGTTCCGAAACTGATGAACAGCGCCGCCGCCGCGCATATCTCGATCCGGCACAATCTGCGCGGCCCGTCCTTCACGGTATCGAGCGCCTGCGCCTCGTCCAATCACGCGATGGGACAGGCGCTGGCGCTGATCCGCGCGGGCATGGCCGACGCGATGCTGACCGGCGGGTCCGAGGCGATGTTGTGCTTTGGCGGGGTGAAGGCCTGGGAAGGCCTGCGTGTCATGTCGAAAACCGGGTGCCGTCCGTTTTCCGCCGATCGCGACGGCATGGTGCAGGGCGAGGGCGCGGGCATCTTCGTCTTCGAGGAACGCGAACATGCCATGCGTCGCGGCGCGGCGATCTTGGCCGAAGTCGCCGGTTTCGCCATGAGTTCGGATGCGGCGGACATCGTGGCACCCAGCCGCGACGGTGCGGCACGCGCGCTTGCCGGCGCGATGCGCGATGCGGGCGTGGCGCCGGACAATGTGGGATATATCAACGCGCACGGCACCGGGACGACGGCGAACGACCGCACGGAATGCGCGGCCGTCATGGAGGTGTTCGGCCCCCATGCGCCGCAAGTCGCGATCTCGTCCACCAAGTCGATGCACGGTCATCTGATCGGGGGCACCGGCGCGGTGGAATTGCTGGCCTGCATCCTGGCATTGCGCGACGGGGTGATCGCCCCGACGATCGGTCATCGGCGCGCCGATCCCGATTGTGCGCTGGATGTCGTTCCCAACGTGGCGCGCGAGGCCGATGTCGGTGTCGCGTTGTCGAACGCCTTCGCCTTCGGCGGCATGAATGCCGTCATCGCCCTGCGCCGGGCCTGAGCGGACGGGCGGGGCGCTGCCTGCGTCCCGCCCCGCTAATCAATCGGCGTTGGCGGCCGCCACCGCGTCGTAGCCGGCGGTAAATCCGTTCAGCGAGATCGGCAACGTTATCTTCTGATCGGGGGCCGCCGCGGGCACGATGACCATCTGCGCCTTGGCGCCGCGCTTGAAGGCCAGCACCTCGGCCTCGGTAAAGCCGACGCGCGCGAAACAGCCCTGTTGCGCGCAGAAATCAAAGGGATACCGCTTCGCCGCGCCGCTATCGACCGAAATCGTCAGCGCGCCGGGCAGATAGGTTTCCAGCGGGGTGATGATCGTCGATCCGGCCGCGGCCTGCGCGCCTTCGGGCAGAGCAAAGACGCTCATCTCGGACACGGCATTACCGTTCCCGTCCCGCAGCAACTGGTAAAGCTGGCAGGGATCCTTGCCGTCCTCGGTGCGGATGCAGCGCTGTTCCCAGTCCCCGAACGATTCCGCGACATAGGACTGGCCAGGCTGCGCCGTTTCTTCCGTCGGAATTTCCTGGCCCATGTTCAGGCCCGACGGGGCGGTCTGGTCCGCGTCATCGGTCGCCGGGGCTTCGCCCGTTTCGGCCGGCTGGGTTTGCGCGGGCGGCGTGGCGTCTGCATCTGTCGCCGCTTCGCCGTCTGTTTGCGCGGCAAGGGGTGCCGCGGCCGCAAGCGCCGCCAGCAAGGGGATCGTCTTCCAGAAGTCGGACATCGTCAGCCTGTCTGTTATGAAACTGCCCCGCGCCCCTAACATGGACGCTTGCAAGTGTCAGTGCGATTTTGCGTGTGTCCCGTTCCGGGCTTTCCGCCGCCCGGAACGAAGAAAGGCTCCCGAAGGAGCCTTTCGACGCGTTCGCTTTCCCTGCCGGACTGGCCAGCTTCTCATTGGCGCGACCGTATGAGACGACTTTTCGGGCGTCAACGCACAATGCCTTGCAGGCGTCGACGCGGTCCTATTCGGACTTCGCCGGTTGCAGATGGGTGATGCCGACACTGGCTGCCCGCGCCAGATCGGGGTCGAGCGACATGGGGATGTATTCGCCGCGCCGCCACAATTCGCCCAGATCGTCGTAATGCCGCGACAGAGGATGCCCGGACTGGCCGGTCGAGATCACGAAGACCGAACTGTCGGGATCGGCGAAATCGTAGACGCCGCGATATCCCGCCCCGTGGACGTTGAAGAATGGATGCGGATCGGTTCCCTTGGTGCGGCCGCGCAGCAGCGTGTTGTCGCCGCCGCTGGTCGACTGGCGGATGTTCACCAGCCACCCCAGCCCGCGGATGTCGCCCAGAACCGGATGATCCTGCATGGCCTGGTGCGCATCCCCCCAGCGCAGGCTTTCCAGCGACGTGCCGTATTCCTCGGCAATCCAGATCAGCGCATCGTCCAGCGCCAGCCGCGCCATGTCGAGACAGCTCTCGACGGCGGCGGACTGGATCACGTCGCACCACGCCGCCGCGCCGTCGATATCGCGATAGACGCGTTCAATGAACAATGGCTCGACATGGGTGAACTGCGCCGCCAGCGGCCCCAGCTCGTCCTCGATCAGCCGCGACTGAAGCGCGCGCAGCCACGCGGCATAGATCAGCGGTTCGGGCAGGTGTTCGTTCATCTCGCCGTTCCAGCTCGCCAGCAGATCGAGCGCGCGCTGGCGCAGCCGTTCGGGGGTGCCGTCCGGCGCCGCCTCGCCGGTATACCACAGATCGGCGCCGATGAGCGGCAGCAGCGACCGCGCGGTGAAACTGACGGTGTCGAGCTGCGCCTCGATGAAGCTTTCGCGGGTATGAACCTCGCGCGTCTGCATCAATCGGCGCCATCGCTGGATCCGCTGGGTATCGCCCCACGCGAAGGAGACATGCCCCGGAAAGGGTCGGTCGATCATCTTGTTGTTGGTGTTGCCCAGTATGCCGCCTTCGGGATCGACGAATTCGGGATTGTCGGCGTAGGGCAGCCGGCCGTCCCAACGGTTCTGCGGCAGCCAGCCGGGGGTCGGCAGCCGGCCCATGCTTTGATGGGCCTCGTCGCGGCGGGGCATCGCGCCGATGGTCTTCATGGCAATCGTCCGGCGGTCCGCCAGCACCAGGTTCTGGCTGGGCGCGATGAAGCCCTCGGCGGCGGCGATGCCGTCGGCAACCGTCCTGGACTGCATCAGATCCATGGCCGCCGTCATCGACGTGTCGGCAGGCGACAGCACGGTCCAGGCCAGCGACGCGACGTGGCCGGGCGGCGTGACGGCGGCCAGGTCAAAATGCGATCCGGGCAGGATCGGACCGTTCTCGGACCAGCGCAGCGTCACGGTGACGGGGGCCGAATCCTTGACCCGGATGATCGACGACCGCGTGCGCATCGGCCGGTATCCTTCGGGCGTCAGCAGCCGCTGCGGATCGTCGGGATCGACCTTTTCGATATGAACGTCCTGATCGTCGAGATAGGACGAGGTCAGCCCCCAACCCAGATCCGCGCTGCGTCCCAGCAGGACCGCGGGAATGCCCGGTAGCGTCGCGCCGATGACGCCGCCCGAACGCAGCTCGATCCGCGCCAGATACCAGATCGACGGGGCGGTGAACCCCAGATGTGGATCGTTCGCCAGCAGCGTCCCGCCCGTCGCGGACCGGTCGGGCGCCGCGGCCCAGATGTTGGATGCGCCGCCCAGGCCCCGGCGTGCGACCGGCGACAGGAAATCGGCATAATCCGTCTTCCTGTCCGCCGTGCCGCCGGGCAGTCCGGGCGCATCTGGAACCAGCGCCGCATAGGGGGGCAGGGACGCGATGCCGGGGCCGGGAACATCGGGCATGATGTCCTCGATGCGGGCCTCGTCCTCCAGCGCCAGGCTGACGCGGGCGCGCAGAACTTCCTCGGTCAGGTGCGACGAAAGTTGCAGGCCCATCAATTTGAGGATCGCCAGCGAATCGGCTGGCTGCCAAGGCGCTATTTCGGGCGGAAACAGCCAGAATTCGGGCGCGCCCCGGCCGCGCGCGCCGGTGTTGACCTGCGCCAGCCACGCGTTGACCCCGGCCGCATAGGCGTCGAGGGCTGCCAGCGTTTCGGGCGACTGCGCCGCTACCGACTGGCTGGCGAGGTTGTAGATATCCAGCCGGCGCAGCAATTCGTCGGTCTTCAGCGTGCGCTGGCCGAAGATCTCGCTCAACCGGCCCTGCGCGGTGCGGCGCATCAGCGTCATCTGCCACAGCCGGTCCTGCGCGTGCGTGAAGCCCAGCCCGAAGAACACGTCGGGATCGCTGTCGCCGAAGATATGCGGCACATCCGCATTGTCGCGCACGATCTCGACCGGGGCGGTCAGCCCCTCGACTTCGACCGTGGTATCGTAATCGGGCAGCGACCGCGCCGCGAACCAGTAGGCCAGCGCGCCCGCCAGCAACGCCAGCAGCGCCAGACCGGCAAAAATGCGCAGCGACCATCGAAAGGTGGCGATCATCGAACCTCCGGGCGGACGGCACCCCGGTTGACCGGGCGCGCGGGTATAGTCAGACAGGTCGCCGACGGCACGGGCTTAGACAATCCGCAAGGCGAGGTGAAGGTATGGCGAAAGTGGCGTTTCTGGGGCTGGGGGTGATGGGATACCCGATGGCAGGCCATCTCGTTCACGCGGGCCACGATGTAACCGTCTACAACAGAACGGCGGCCAAGGCCGATGCGTGGGTGCGGGAACACGGCGGCAGCAGCGCGCCGACGCCGCGGGGTGCGGCGGACGGTGCCGATTTCGTGATGACCTGCGTGGGCAACGACGACGATCTGCGCGCCGTCTGCACCGGCGGCGAGGGCGCTTTCGCGGGCATGAAGGCAGGCGCGATCCTTGTCGATCACACCACGGTTTCTGCCGCCGTGACGCGCGAACTGGCGGCAGAAGCCGCGCAGCGCGGCATCGGCTATGTCGATGCGCCGATCTCGGGCGGGCAGGCGGGGGCCGAGAACGGCGCGCTGTCGGTGATGTGCGGCGGCGATGCGGATGCCTTCGCGCGCGCCGAACCCGTCATCGACGCCTATGCCAAAATCTGCCGCCGTCTGGGCGAGACGGGGGCAGGGCAGATGACGAAGATGTGCAACCAGATCGCCATCGCCGGGCTGGTCCAAGGCCTGAGCGAGGCGCTGCATTTCGCCGAGAAGGCCGGCCTCGACGGCGCTGCGGTGGTCGAGGTCATCAGCCAGGGCGCGGCCGGGTCGTGGCAGATGCAGAACCGCCATCAGACGATGCTGGCCGGCCAGTTCGAGCATGGGTTCGCCGTAAGCTGGATGCGCAAGGATCTGGGCATCTGCTTGCAGACCGCCGACGAGACGGGCGCGGCGCTGCCGGTGACGGCGCTGGTCGATCAGTTCTACAAGGACGTTCAGAACATGGGCGGCGCGCGCTGGGACACGTCCGCGCTGATCGAGCGGTTGCGCCGCCTGGGCTGAGGGCGTCAGGAATTGCGCGTCGTGTCGAAGCGGCCCGCATCCTCGGCGGCGCGGCGGATGGCGCGGCTTTTTGCGACCGTTTCGCGGTATTCGGCTTCGGGATCGCTGTCATGCACGACGCCGCCTCCGGCCTGGATGTGCAGCGTGCCGTCCTTGACCACCGCCGTGCGCAGCGCGATGCACATGTCCATGTCACCACCGGCGCTGAAATAGCCGACGCCGCCGCTATAGATACCGCGCTTCTCCGGCTCTAGCTCGTCGATGATCTGCATCGCGCGGATCTTCGGCGCGCCCGACACCGTTCCGGCGGGCAATCCGGCCAGCAGCGCCGAAAGCGCATCCTGTCCCTCGGCCAGTTCGCCGACCACATTCGAGACGATGTGCATGACGTGGCTATAGCGTTCGACGGTGAATTCCTCGGTCGGGCGGACGGTGCCGATGCGCGCAACGCGCCCCACATCGTTGCGCCCCAGATCGAGCAGCATCAGATGCTCGGCCAGTTCCTTGGGATCGGCCAGCAAATCCGCTTCCAGCGCGCGATCCTCGTCGGGGGTGGCGCCGCGCGGGCGCGTTCCCGCGATGGGGCGGATCGTCACCTGTCCGTCCATCACCCGGACCAGTATCTCGGGGCTGGCGCCGACCACCTGGAAGCCGCCGAAGTCGAAATGGAACATGAAGGGCGACGGATTGGTGCGCCGCAACGACCGGTAAAGCGCGAAGGACGATTGCGCGAAGGGCTGCGACCAGCGTTGCGAGGGGACCACCTGGAAGATGTCGCCGGCCGCGATGTATTCCTTGGCACGGCGCACGGCATCCAGATAGCCCGCATGCGTGAAGTTCGACACCGGGTCCGCCACCGATGCGGGCGCTGCCGCGACGGCAAGCGCGGCCGGGATCGGCCGGTCGAGATCGCGCACCGCATCCATCACGCGTTCGGCCGCCTGCGCGAAGGCCGCCTTGGCGGTCAGGCCCGACCCCGCCCAGACCGGCGCCACGACGATGACATCGCCCTTCACGCCGTCCAGCACGACGATCACCGACGGCCGCAGCAACACGGCGTCGGGCACGCCCAGCGGGTCGGGATTGGCCAGCGGTAAATCCTCTACCAGCCGCACCATGTCGTAGCCCAGATAGCCGAACAGCCCCGCCGAGGCCGCCGGCAGACCGGACGGCAGCACGATCCGCGATTCGGCGATCAGCGCACGCAGGGATTCGAGCGGGGGACGGTCATCGTCCACGAACGCATCGGGGTCGAAGCGGGCCTGCCGGTTCGTCCGCGCCATGGTTCCACGGCATTCCCAGATCAGATCCGGCTTCAGTCCGATGATGGAATAGCGGCCGCGGATCTCGCCGCCCGTGACCGACTCCAGCAAGAAGGTGTCGCGCCCCGCGCCGCCCAGCTTCATCATCAGCGAAACAGGCGTGTCGAGATCGGCTGCCAGGCGCAGGTGGACGACCTGATTGTCGCCGCGCGCATGGGCCGAGGCGAAGGTCTCGAAGTCGGGACTGGGGCGCATGGATCAGTTGAACTGCGCGTTGACGGCGTTGACCGCCTGCGCGTTCAGCGTGATGCCCTTTTGCGCCTGAAGCGCGGTCACGAAAGCGCCGGTCACGTCCTCGGCGATGCCCTGTCCGGTCTGGGCGCGGAACACGTCCTTGACCTCGCGCGCCTCGACGCTGTCGCCGTCGGGGGCCTGCACGCGGTCCAGCCGCAGGGTCAGCGCGCCGTCGGCGGTGTCCAGCACCCGCACCTCGGCAGGCGCCATCGCGAAGGCCGCGGTCACGGTCTCGACCGGCAGGTCTTCCAGAAAGGCGTCGCGCCCCAGATCGGTCTCGGTCCGGGCCGTGCCGCCAAGGGTTGCGGGATCGGCCCCGTCCGCCAGCGCCTCTGCGGCTCGCTCGGCCCGCGCGCGCAGGACGGCGCGGCGCTCGGCGGCCTCCCAAGCCTCGATGACGCGCACCTCGACATCGGCGAGGGGCTGAACCTCGGGCTCGATCACCCGGTCGAGGTGCAGCGCGAAGATGCCGCCGTCTGCCAGCATCTCGACCTCGGGGAAATCGCCGGGCTGGATGCCGGCGGCCCTTTCGCGGAACTCCTCATAGGCGTCGATATCCGCACCGCCGAGACCCGCATCCTCGGCCGACCAGACCGTCTGGCCCAGTTCCAGCGGCGTCTCCTGCGCGACCTCCTCGAGCGTGGCACCCGAGGCCAGCAAATCCTCGACCGTCTCGACCTCCTCCTCGATGGCGCGGCGGGCGGCGGCCACGGCGTATTCCGCCCGCAGGTCTTCGCGCGCCTGCTCGAACGTCGTCTCCTGCGCGCCGAGGGTGCCGTTGACGCGGAAAAGCGCGGGGCCGAGCGGGGTCGGCGCCGGCCCCGCAATCCCCAAGGCGGGCGCCGCGAAGACCGCATCGGCGGCGTCGCCCAGATCGTCGCGCGAAACCTCGCCCAGATCCGTGTCGGCCGACGACAGGCCCCGTTCCGCCACCAGGTCGTCGAACGTCGTCTCGCCCGCCGCGATCGCATCGGCGGCCTGACGGGCGGCGGCGTCGTCTGCGAAGACCAGCCGTTCGACCAGCCGCCGCTCGGGCTGCACGAAATCGGCCAGCCTCTCGTCATAGGCGCGGCGCAGCGTCGCCTCGTCCACCTCGACCGTGGCGGTCAGCATGTCGGGCGTCAGCCACGCATAGGTGAGCGCACGTCGCTGGGGCAGGGTGAAAAGCTTGGGGTTGGCATCGTAGAACGCCTCGATCTGCGCATCGGTGGGCGCGGGAATGGGCGTGTCGAGGTCGCCCGGACCGAAAGACACAAGCGTCACGTCGCGGGTTTCGCGCGCATAATCATACAGCGTATCGACGAAGATGTCGGGCGGCAGGATGCCCGCCACCAGCGCGCCCTGCAAAAGCGTGCGCGCGGTTTCGGAGCGCAGGCTTTCCTCGAACTCGGCCACGGTCTGCCCTGCACGGTCGAGCGCGAATTCATAGGCCTCTCGATCGAACGTGCCGTCCAGACCCTGAAACGCCGGGATGCGCAGCACGTCGCGGCGGACCTGCTCGTCGCCGACCGACAGCGCCAGATCCTGCGCCTCGTCCTCCAGCGCGGCCAACGCCAGAAGCCGGCGCAGAACGATCTGGTCCAGCCCGGCCTCGCGCGCCTCGGCGAAGGTCAGGCGCTGGCCGGTCTGCGCCTCGAAGCTGGCAATTTCCTGTTGCAGCGCGTTGGCATAGCGGTCGGCGCCGATGGCCGTGTCGCCGACCGACCCGACCTCGCGCACCGATCCGCCGAACGACGTCGCGCCGAAGCCCGCCAGACCGACGATCAGCAGCAGCAGGATGATCCAGACCACCGCTTTCGACAGCGCCTTCGACGAAGATGCCATGCCCGTCCCCCACAAAATCCGCGCGTCCGTCCTATGTCAGCCCGTCCGCTGCCGCAAGCGGCGCGCCGGAATGTCAGGGGATGATGCGCGCGTATTTCGTGCCCTCGACGGTGGCGCCCACGATCAGGCCGGCCTGCCCGAACACCACCGCGATCACCGGGCTGAGCGAGGTGGTCGTCGTCGTGCCCAGATTGCCGCCCCGGTCGTTGGCGGCATATTCGACATTCGCGCCCGCCTCCCAGCCCGGCGAGTTGCGGAAATCGTAAAGCGCGTCGTTGGTCATGAAGAACAGCACATGCGCGTATTGCTGCGCGCCGATCTGCAATCCGACGCTGGCCTGCGTGGCCGAATAATAGTCGATGACGCTGCCGTTCACCAGCAAGGCGCCGCGCCCGTAGGATCCGCCGACCCCGAACCCCGCCTTGGTCACGACGGGCATGACAAGCTGGCCGGCCGACTTGTCGCGCAGTTCCTGCGTGCCGGGATAGGTGGAATAGAGGTAGTTTAGCGTGCTCTGGACGCGGGCGTCGATGGTGGACGCGCCGCTGCTCGATACGCCGTTGTTGCAGGCGGCCGTCAGCGTCGCGGTCGAAGCCGCGCCTGCAAGCATCGCCCGCCGGGTGAGGATGTTCATGGTCTGCCCTTTTCGTGCTGCCCCGGACGGCCTTATGACGGCCGTTCCACGCCGGACCTTAGCGGCCACGCGACGCTGTGTCACCTGCCGGACACAAGGCGCGGCGTCATGTTGCCGTCCGGCGTCAGCCGTTCAGAAGGCGCGCGGCATGGGGGGCGAAGTAGGTCAGCACCCCGTCGCATCCGGCGCGTCTGAAGCCGGTCAGCGTTTCCAGGATCACCCGGTCGCCATCCAGCCAGCCGTGGTCGATGGCGGCCTTCAGCATCGCGTATTCGCCCGAGACCTGATAGGCGAAGGTCGGCACGCCGAAGCGGTCCCTGACCCTGCGGCAGATGTCCAGATAGGGCATTCCGGGCTTGACCATGACCATGTCGGCGCCTTCGGCCAGATCGCGCGCGACCAGCCGCACCGCTTCGTCGGCATTGGCCGGGTCCATCTGGTAGGTCTTCTTGTCCCCCGTCAGCGCCCCCGACGCGCCCACGGCGTCGCGGAAGGGGCCATAAAAGGCGCTGGCGTATTTCGCCGCATAGGACAGGATCGCGACGTTCTGATGGCCCTCGTCCTCCAGCGCGCGGCGGATCGCGCCGATGCGCCCGTCCATCATGTCGCTGGGCCCCAGGATGTCGGCGCCCGCCTCGGCCTGCGCCAGCGCCATGCGGACCAGGGCGGCGACGCTTTCGTCGTTCACGATGACGCCGTCCCGCACGATGCCGTCATGCCCATTGACGTTATAGGGGTCGAGCGCAACGTCGGTCATCACCGCCAGATCCGGCACCGCATCCTTCAGCGCCCGGATCGCCCGGTTGGACAGGTTGTCAGGGTTCCACGCCTCTTCGCATTCCAGCGTCTTGAGCGCGGGGTCGGTATAGGGAAAGAGGCAGATCGCCGGGATACCCAGCGCGGCCGCCTCGCGCGCGGCGGGCACCAGCAGGTCGATGGACAGGCGCGCGACGCCCGGCATGGACGGCACCGGCTGACGCCGGTCGGTCCCGTCGCACAGAAAGACCGGCCAGATCAGATCCGACGGTGTCAGCCGCGTCTCGGAGACCAGCGCGCGCAGGGCGGCATGGGATTTCAGCCGGCGGAAGCGGGCGGCGGGGAAGGGGGCCACGATCGGCAGCGCGGTGGGGACGGGCATGATAGTGCCTCTTTGCAACGGATGGCCTGACGGATCGTCGGTCGCATGGATTCGCGCAGTGCTCAAGTGTAGGCCCATCCGATCGGGACGGGCGCAGGGAGAGGCCTTTGACTTGGTATGCGACGGTCCTCGAACTGATCGACATGCGGTCGTTTTCCAACCTGTGGTACTGGATCGCGCTGGCAGCGGTCTGGGCGAGGGCCAGCCACTACGTCATGGGCGTGCCTTGGGACATGGTCGGCACCGCCGACAGGCGCGGCGGACAGGCGCAGGCGGATCTGGACCAGATCGTCCGCATCCGGGTGGATCGGCTGCTGGGCATCGTGGATGTGGCGGGGTTGTGGCTGGTCGGGCTGGGGATGGCGGCGCTGACGGCGCTGGCGCTGCTGGGCTTCGTCTATCGCGTCGAATTCGCGCAGGCCGTGTTCCTGATCGCCGCGCCCATGACGGTGATCGGCCTGCTCGACGTGGCCACCGCGCGGGCGATCCGCGACCGCGCCCTGGAGGATGCGGCCCTGCGCGGACGGCTGCTGCGGCACCGCTTGACGACGCAGGGCATCGGCATCGTTTCCATCTTCGTGACGGCCATGTGGGGGATGTATCAGAACCTGAACATCGGCCCGCTGGGCGGTTAGGCCGCGCCGGCCTGCCGTTCGGGCGGGCGTTCGGCGTCCTGAGCGTCGCCCGCGCCTTCGGGCCGGAAGCTGAGGCTGGCGGTCACGCCCCCGGACGCATTCGGCGCGACCGACAGGTCACAGCCGAGCTGCGTGCAGATCGCTTCGGCCACCTGCATCCCAAGGCCGGGTTTCGCCGCGGGCTGGCGCTGCATCCCGATGCCGTCATCGGCGCAGAATATCCCGACCCGCCCGTCCGCCGCTACGGTCACACGCACCGATACATGGCCTGGCCGATTGTTGGGAAACGCATGCTTGAGCGCGTTCGAGACGAATTCGTTGACCAGCGTGCCGACTGCCGCGGCCTCTTGCGACGAGACGCGGATCGGTACCGCGTCATGTGAAAGCGTCACGTTCGCGGGACGGATGCTGTCCAGATAGCCGCACAGATTGGCGACATAGCTGCCCAGATCGACCCGCGACCCGGCATCGGTGCGGTAAAGCTGTTCATGCAGCATGGACACGGCGCGAATGCGATTTTCCATCGTCTGCATCGCTTCGCGCGTCTCGGCCTGCACCGAGACGCGGCCCTGGATCCGCGCCAGAGAGGCCAGCGAGGTCAGCGAATTCTTCACCCGGTGATCGACTTCCTTGCGCAGCATGTCCGCATGGGCCAGCGCGCGCCGCAGGTCGAGCCGCGCCATCACCTGGCCGGCGAGGATCCGCATCGTGTCGCGTTGCAGGTCGGTCAATCGCCGGGGGCGATAATCCAGAACGCAGAGCGTCCCGATGGGCAGGCCCTGATCGGACCGCAACAGCGCGCCGGCATAGAATCGCAGCCCGCGGTCCCCGAGACAAAGGGGATTGTCGGCCATGCGCGGATCGGCCAGCGTATCCTCGATCTCGACGAAATCGTGCTCAAGGATGGCATGCGAGCAGAGCGAGCTGTCCAGCGGCGTTTCGCGCACGCCAAGCCCTGTCTCGGCCTTGAACCACTGACGGCCGGCGTCGATCAGGTTGACGACCGAAATAGGCGCGTCGCAAATTCTGGCGGTCAGATCGACGACCTCGTCAAATTCGGCTTCGCGGTCGGTATCGAGGATCTCATAGCTTGCCAGGGCGATCAGCCGATCATCCTGGCGCGGGTGGGCCGGCGCACGCATAGGCATCTTTCTGCTGGGCTGTTACAGAGCCAACTTTAGGACGAAAGCCGGACGCGGTCATCCGCAAAGCGTCGCGGATGCGTGGTATTTTGCCGAATCGCGATTGACACGGTCGGCGCGCCCTATACCTGCCTTTTCCATGCCGAAGACCGAAAAGATCACGCTGGGCGGGGCGCCCGAAGGGTTCGATGCCCGCCTGACCCTTGCCGAACTCGACCGGGCCGCCAAGGGCGGATCGGGCGCGGTCGTCCATGTCGCGCGCGACGACAAGCGACTGGCGGCGATGCAGGCGGCACTGGCGTTCTTCGACCCCGCCCTGCCGGTCTTCGTGTTTCCCGCCTGGGATTGCCTGCCCTATGACCGCGTGTCGCCCAATGCCGACATCTCGGCCCAGCGCATGGCGACGCTGGCGGCGCTGACCCATGCGATGCCCAAGCGCTTCGTTTTGCTGACGACGGTGGCCGCCGCGACGCAGCGGGTGCCGGCGCGCGACACGTTGCGCGACGCCGCCTTTACCGCGCGCGTCGGCGACCGGCTGGACGAGGACGCTTTGCGCCGGTTTCTGGTGCGCATGGGCTTTACGCAGGCGCCCACGGTGATGGAGCCGGGCGACTACGCCATTCGCGGCGGCATCATCGACATCTGGGCGCCGGGGCAGGGCGGCAAGGACGAGGGGCCGATCCGGCTGGACCTGTTCGGTGACGTTCTGGACGGTGCGCGGCGCTTCGATCCCGCCACCCAGCGCACCACCGACAAGCTGGAAACGGTCGAACTGGCCCCGGTATCCGAGGTGATCCTCGACGACGCCGCGATCACCCGGTTCCGCCAGAACTATCGGATCGAATTCGGCGCGGCGGGCACCGACGATCCGCTCTACGAAGCCGTCAGCGCGGGCCGCAAGCACCAAGGGGTCGAGCATTGGCTGGGCTTCTTCCACGAGCGGCTTGAGACGATCTTCGACTATCTGCCCGAGGCGACGATCTGTCTTGACGATCAGACGACGCCCAGTCGCATCGCCCGATGGGAAGGGATCGCCGACCAGTACGACAACCGGCGCGAGGCGATGACCGCCAAGGGCCGGGTCGATACCGTTTACAAACCCGCGCCGCCCGCCCTGCTTTACCTGGACGAGGCGGGATGGGACGCGGCCACCGCCGATCACCGCACCGTGCAGTTTCACCCTCTGGCGCAGGCCAGCGGGCCGGGCGTGGCGGATGCCGGCGGGCGGATCGGGCGCAATTTCGCGCCCGAGCGGCAGCAGGAAAAGATCAGCCTTTTCGGCGCGCTGGCGGATCACGTGAAGGCAAAGCGCAAGACAGGGCAGGTCATCGTCGCCAGCTATTCCGAAGGCGCGCGCGAGCGCCTGGAAGGGCTGATGAAGGACGAGGGCGTGACCGGTGCCACCCGCATCCGCGATTTCCGCGACGTGCCCGAGGGCAAGGGCGGATTGTTCCTTGCGGTATGGGGGCTCGAGCACGGCTTCGAAGGCGCGGTGAAGGACGACCGGCTTTGCGTCATCTCGGAACAGGACGTGCTGGGCGACCGGCTGATCCGCAAGACGCCCAAGCGCCGCCGGGCCGAGAATTTCCTGACCGAGGCGCAATCGCTCAGCCCCGGCGATCTGGTGGTGCATGTCGATCACGGCGTCGGGCGCTATCAGGGGCTGGAGGTCGTGACGGCGCTGGGCGCGGCGCACGAATGCATTTTGTTGGAATATGCAGGCGGCGACAGGCTGTATCTGCCGGTCGAGAATATCGAGCTGCTCAGCCGCTTCGGTCACGAGGAGGGCCTTCTCGACAAACTGGGCGGCGGCGCGTGGCAGGCCAAGAAGGCCCGCCTGAAGCAGCGCATCCGCGAGATCGCTGACCGCCTGATCCGCATCGCCGCCGAGCGCCTTTTGCGCAAGGGCCCGATCCTGGAGCCGCCAACCGGCATGTGGGAGGATTTCAGCGCGCGCTTCCCCTACGAGGAAACCGAGGATCAGCTAAAGGCCATCGAGGACGTGATGGAGGACATGGCCAGCGGCACGCCGATGGACCGGCTGATCGTCGGCGACGTCGGCTTCGGCAAGACCGAAGTGGCCATGCGCGCGGCCTTCATTGCCGCGATGTCGGGCACGCAGGTGGCCGTCATCGCGCCCACGACGCTGCTGGCGCGCCAGCATTTCAAAAGCTTCAGCGACCGTTTCCGCGGCTTTCCGGTCGAGGTGCGGCAATTGTCGCGCTTCGTCAGTGCGAAGGATGCCACGCTGGCCCGTCAGCGCATCGCGAACGGCACCTGCGACATTGTCATCGGCACCCATGCCCTGCTGTCGAAGTCGGTGAAATTCAAGAACCTCGGCCTGATGATCGTCGACGAGGAGCAGCATTTCGGCGTCAATCACAAGGAACGGCTGAAACAGCTGCGCACCGATGTGCATGTGCTGACACTAACGGCGACGCCGATCCCGCGCACGCTGCAACTGTCGCTGACCGGGGTGCGCGATCTGTCGATCATCGGCACGCCGCCCGTGGACCGGCTGGCGATCCGCACCTATGTCAGCGAATTCGACACCATCACCGTGCGCGAGGCGCTGCTGCGCGAACATTATCGCGGCGGACAATCCTTCGTCGTGGTGCCCCGCATCAAGGATCTGCCCGAGATGGAGGCGTTCCTGCGCGATCAGGTGCCCGAAATCACCTTTGTCACGGCCAACGGACAGATGGCCGCGGGCGAGCTCGACGATCGGATGAACGCCTTTTACGACGGCGCTTATGACGTTCTGCTGGCCACCACCATCGTGGAATCCGGCCTGGATATTCCGACCGCCAATACGATGATCGTGCATCGGGCCGATATGTTCGGGCTGGCGCAGCTTTATCAGATACGGGGCCGTGTGGGGCGGGCCAAGACCCGTGCCTACGCCTATCTGACGACCAAGCCGCGCGCCAAGCTGACGCCCGCCGCCGAGAAGCGTCTCCGCGTTCTGGGATCGCTCGACACGCTGGGGGCGGGGTTCACCTTGGCCAGCCAGGATCTGGATATTCGCGGCGCCGGCAATCTGGTCGGCGAGGAACAATCGGGCAATATCCGCGAGGTAGGATACGAGCTTTATCAGTCTATGCTGGAAGACGCGATCGCCAAGCTGAAATCGGGCGAATTCGACGGCCTGGACGGCATTGGCAACGACGATGGCTGGTCGCCGCAGATCAATCTCGGCGTGCCCGTCCTGATCCCCGAGGAGTATGTGCCCGATCTGGACGTGCGGCTGGGCCTTTATCGCCGTCTGGCCGACCTGACCACCAAGGTGGAGCTGGAAGGGTTCGCGGCCGAGCTGATCGACCGCTTCGGCAAATTGCCGCGCGAGGTCAACACGCTGCTTCTGGTGGTGCGTATCAAGGCGGAATGCAAGCGCGCGGGAATCGCCCGGCTGGATGCCGGACCGAAGGGCGCGACGATCCAGTTCCATAACGACAAATACGCGAACCCGGCCGGACTGGTGCAATTCATCGAGGCGCAGAAGGGCGCGGCGAAGGTGAAGGACAACAAGATCGTGGTCCGGCACGATTGGCCGAAGGAATCTGACCGGATCAAGGGGTGTTTCGCCGTCGCGCAGGACCTCGCGCGCCACCTGAAAGGCGAGCGCGAGAAGGCCAAGGCCGGTTGATCCGGCCGGTCGGGTTCGGATCAGTCGGTTCGGCCCATGGGGCTTTCTGGCACGTTGTCGTCGCCGAATTCACGGTCGTCCGAATACACGTCCTCGCCCACGGGAATGCTTTCGCCCGACTTTCGGATATTGGCGTTGTCCATGTGATCGTCCATCTGCACGTCCGCCGGCACCGCGCCTTCCAGCCATTCGGCCACCTCTTCGTCCGCCTCGGCGCGGGTCAATTCGTGCCGGTCGCCGATATAGGCCACCAGACGGTCGCGGTCGCCGTCGATATCCAGCAGGTCAACCTCGGTCGTCTGCGGCCATCGCTGCTGCATCGGAACCACGAAGGCTTCCCAGTTCTGCTGCACGGTCTTCCACTTCATCGACTTTCTCCGAGGCTGCTACGCCCGGCCAATGCACAGGCCGTTCGCCTGTTCCGTGTCAGTCCTGCCACCACCAGACATCGGGCTGGAATCCGATCCAGTCACCGTAGATCGACGTGTCGGGCGGGTAATGCAGGCGTGCATCGTGCGCGATCCAGGATACCGGGTTGTGCCAGATGGGGATGACATAGCGTCCGGCCGTCAGCAGCCTGTCAAGCGCCCGCGTCGCGGCGACGAAATCCTGCGGCGTCTCCGATGTCAGCATCGCGTCGATCATCGCGTCGATGGCGGGATCGTCGGCACCCATCCAGTTGCGCGATCCGGGCGTGTCGGCCGACCCCTCGCCCCAATAGAGCTTCTGTTCGTTGCCGGGGCTGAGCGACAGCGCGCGGGTGTACCACGTCATGTCGAAGTCGAATTCCTGCGTGCGTTGAACATATTGCGCGCTGTCCACGCTCAGGATGCGCGGCGCGATCCCCAGCCGTTTCAGCGCCGCAGCATAAAGATCGACCACCTGCTGCGACTCGTTGTCGCCCTGGTTGAGAAGGATGGTAAATTCGAACGGCTCGCCGTCCGCATTGCGCAGCGTGCCGCCGGGGCCGACCTGCCAGCCGGCCTCTGCCAACAGGTCGAGCGCGCGGGCAGTGTTGCGACGATTGCGTTCCGTGCCGTCGCTGACCGGCATCTCATACCCGTCCAGCGTGCCGGGCAACAAAGTGTCGGCGAAGGGCGCCAGCAAATCGGCGGTGCGTCCCGTTGCCGCACCGTCCAGCATCCCAAGGTCGGAATTGGAGAAATAGCTGGTGATCCGCGGCGCGTTGCCGCCGTTGAGGGTCTGGTTGATAAACTCGAAGTTGAAAGCAAGAATCATCGCCTCCCGAACGCGCCAGTCGTCGAACGGTGCGCGTCGGGTATTCATGACCAGCCCGGTAATGCCCGAAGGGCGTTGATGGTGAATTTCCGACTTGACGACATCGCCCGAACGAATTGCGGGAAAGTCGTATTGCGTGGCCCATTTCTTTGCGTTGGTCTCGCGCATGGTGTTCAGAAGGCCGCCCTTGAATGCCTCGAACATCACGGTTCCGTCGCCGAAGAATTCCATCCGCACTTCATCGAGATTGCCGGTCCCGCGCCGCAGAGGCAGGTCGGCACCCCAATAATCCTTGTCGCGCAGCAGCGTGACATACCGGCCCGCCTCGTAATCTCCAATGACGTAGGGCCCCGATCCGACAGGAACCGTGTTCAGCCCCGACGCCGAAAAATCCTTGCCGTCCCATTGCGCCTTTTTCAGAATGGGACGCAATCCCATGATCAGCGGCAATTCATCGTCGCGTTCGTTGAACGTGAATCGAACCGTCCGCTCGCCGGTCCGTTCGGCACTGGCGACTTTCTGCCAGGCGCCGTGAAAGCGCGGATGGCCTTCCGTGCCAAGCGTTTCGAACGACCATAATACATCGTCAACGGTCACGGGCGTTCCGTCGGAAAACGTCGCTTCGGGACGTAAGGTGAATTCCACCCAGGACCGGTCGGGCGCGGTCTCGACCGATTCAGCCAACAGGCCATAGAGCGTGAAAGGCTCGTCGTAGTTGCGGCCCATGAGCGATTCGTAGACCAGAAATTGCATCTGCCACGGCGGATTTCCCTTCAGGATGAAAGGGTTGAGGCTGTCGAAGCTGCCGACTTCGCCCTGCACGATCCGCCCGCCCTTCGGTGCGTCCGGGTTGGCATAGGGCAGGGCGGTGAAGTCGGGCGGCAGGGCCGGATCGCCATACATCGCGATTCCATGCCGAGGCTGGGCACTGGCGATGGATGCCAGAAGAAATGCCGTGACGATACACGCTATGCGTGTATTTTGGACGAGACCCATGATGATTCCATGTCTGAATTGCAACGAAGACGATCCGATCACCCAAACCTTACCCGGCTGGAAGCCGCGTTTCAAATTTACCATTTGAAATCAGCAGGACGTCGCGTATATATGAACCACTGCTCGATAGGTTTCGTGCCTGTATGGAACCTGCCTCAATAACTGGACGCCCGCCTTGCGCGGGCGTTTTTTTATTGGAATCAACGCGGTGCAGGCCAAGCGGCACCCCGATTCGCATTCCCGCCCGGTCGCGGCGTTTGCGTTCCTTTCGCAGGTGCAGCATAGTCCGGCCCGAACGACCAGTCGAGGAAGCCATGCAGCTGAAGAACAAGACCGCCGTCATCACCGGATCCACCTCGGGAATCGGGTTGGGCATCGCGCGTGAGCTTGCCCGCGCGGGGGCCGATATCGTCCTGAATTCGTTCACCGATTCCGATGACGACCATGCGCTGGCCGCGTCGGTGGCGGAGGAGTTCGGGGTCGGGGCGCGGTATATTCGGGCGGACATGTCAAAGGGCGACGAGTGCCGGGCACTGATCGCGCAGGCGGGCGTCTGCGACATCCTGGTGAATAACGCGGGAATCCAACACGTTGCACCTGTGGACGAGTTCCCGGTCGAGAAGTGGGACGCGATCATCGCGATCAACCTGACATCGGCCTTCCATACCATCGCGTCGGCGCTGCCGATGATGCGCAAGGCGGGTTGGGGGCGGGTGGTCAACATCGCTTCGGCGCATGGGTTGACCGCAAGTCCTTATAAAAGCGCGTATATTGCCGCCAAGCATGGAATCGTCGGGCTGTCGAAGACGGTGGCGCTGGAGACGGCGGAAGAGCCGATCACCTGCAACGCCATCTGTCCCGGCTATGTGCTGACGCCGCTGGTCGAGGCGCAAATCCCTGATACCATGAAGGAATACGGGATGAACCGCGAGGACGTGATCGCCAACGTCATGCTGAAGCGGCAGCCCAGCAAGCAATTCGCGACCGTCGAGCAGATGGGCGGGACGACGGTTTTCCTGTGTTCGTCCGCCGCCGATCAGATCACCGGAACGACGATCAGCGTCGATGGCGGATGGACCGCGCTCTGACGAAACGTACAAATTGTACATTTCAGAGGCCCAAACGTACATATCGGACGGTCATGCCAAAACGCATCAACATCGCCCTTCAGGGGGGCGGCGCGCACGGCGCCTTCACCTGGGGCGCGCTGGACGTCCTGCTGCAATGTCCCGAGATCGAGATCGCCGCGATCACCGGCACCTCGGCCGGGGCACTGAACGGCGCGGCGGTCAAGGCCGGGATAGTGCGCGGCGGGGTTAACGCGGCGCGCGCCAACCTGGACTGGCTGTGGAGCGAGGTGGCGGGAATCGGGGACGAGCATCTGACAGCCTGGCTGTCCGACCTGGCCCCCCCGACGGCCCAGCTTGCCCGCGCGATCCAGGGATCGCCCGCCTATGCCGCCGCCGACACGATCAGCCGGATGGTCAGCCCCTATGTCTGGGGGCCGTTCTATACCAACCCGTTGGAAGGGCTGCTGTCGCGGATGCAGTTCGAGGATGTCTGCGCGCCCGAAGGTCCGGCGCTGTTCGTCTGCGCCACCAATGTGCGGACCGGCAAGATCAGGGTATTCACGGGCGAGGAGATAGGGCCGAAGACGATCATGGCCTCTGCCTGCCTGCCGACGCTGTTCCAGGCGGTCGAGGTGGCGGACGAGGACGGCACGATGCAGGCCTATTGGGACGGCGGCTATACCGGGAACCCGGCGTTGTTTCCCCTATACGAGGGGCGGTTTCCCGACGATATCGTGGTGGTCAACATCAACCCGATCCACCGCGAGGAATTGCCCGTTTCGCCGCAGGAGATCCTGAACCGGATCAACGAGATCAGTTTCAATTCCTCGCTTCTGCGTGAACTTCGGGCGATAGACTTCGTCAGGCGACTGATTGCCGAGGGGCGGATGCCCGAAGGGGTGATGCGGAACGTCAAGATCCACATGATCGCCGACGACGCGCTGATGAACGAATTGTCGGTCGCCACCAAGATCATACCGACCGCAGTTACAGTGGCGCGGCTGAAGACGGCCGGGCAGGCGGCGGCGCAGCGGTTCCTTGACGCGCATCTGGACGATCTGAACGTGCGCCCGACCGTCGATCTGGGTGCCATGTTCGGCTGATCATTCGGCGGCCTGCGGCCTGCGGGCGGGCGCGCGCGCCGGTTCCTTCGGCTGCGGATAGACGAGGCCGGCGGAGATCACCAGTTTCGCCGCATCCTCGACGCTCATCGTCAGTTCGCGCAGGTCCGAGCGGTTGACGAACAGCAAGAAGCCCGAGGTCGGGTTGGGCGTGGTCGGCAGGAAAACCGATACTTTCTGTTCGTCGCCGGGCATGCTGGCCGCAATTTCGCCCCGCGCGTCGGTCGCCACGAAGGCGATCGCCCAAAGACCCTTGCGCGGATATTCGACCAGAACCGCCTTGTCGAACGACGTGTCGGACTGGGCGAAGACCGTTTCCGCGATCTGTTTCAGGCCGTTATAGACCGACCTTATCACCGGCATCCGATCCACCAGGCTTTCGCCGAAGCGCAGAAGCGACCGCCCGATATAGCCCTTGGCGGCCCAGCCGACGAGAACGGTGAAGACCAGGAAGATGACGACGCCGATGCCGCGCAGGTTGATCCCGATATAATGTTCGGGCTGGAAGCGGTCGGGGATCAGCGGCAGGACGAACCCGTCGATCCAGCCGATCACGGCCCAGATCAGCCAGATCGTCAGGCCGATGGGCGCGATGACGACGAGGCCGGTCAGGAAACTGGCCCGCAGGCCGCCGAACGCGGTGCGGCGGCGGAGAGGCGGAATCGGGTCGAGGTCGGGCTTCGTCATTGGATGCAGATCCCGCAGGGCCTGGTCCATCTAGGGCCAAGCGGGCGCTGCCGCAATGGATTTGGAACGGGGACGCGCGCGGTCAGGATCCGTCGCGCATGACGGTGCGGATCGCGCCGATTTCGTGCGCAATGGCAGCGGCCAAAGCGGCATTGTTGAGAACCAGCGCGATGTTGGCTTCGAGCGAGCGCCCTTCGGTCAGTTCGAATATCCGCGCCAGCAGGAAGGGCGTCACCGACTTGGCGCTGATGCCGCGGGTTTCGGCATCGGCCAGCGCCTGTTCGATGATCGGCGCGAGGTCGGCTGCGGGAATCTCGGCCTCGGGGGGGATCGGGTTGGCGACGAGCTGGCCGCCGGGCAGGCCCATCTTGCCGCGGGTCACATGGGCGCTGGCGATGTCTTCGGGCGAATCGAGCCGCAGCGGCGCGGGATAGGGCGAGGCGGCCGACCAGAAGGCGGGCAGGCTGTCCTGGCCGTAGGCGATGACCGGCACGCCCAGCGTTTCCAGCACCTCCCAGGTCTTGGGCAGATCGAGGATCGCCTTGGCCCCCGACGCCACGACCGTCACCGCCGTCTGCGCCAGTTCGTTGAGATCGGCGGAAATGTCGAAGCTGCGTTCGGCGCCGCGATGCACCCCGCCGATGCCGCCGGTGGCGAACACCTCGATCCCGGCGAGGCGGGCGGCGATCATGGTCGCGGCGACCGTGGTGGCGCCAGTGCCGCCGGTGGCGATGCAGACAGGCAGGTCCGCGCGGCTGAGCTTGGCGACGCTGCCGGCGGCGGCCAGACGGTCGAGCTGATCGCCGGTCATGCCGATATGCAGCGTGCCTTCGACCACCGCGATGGTGGCGGGCGTGGCGCCGCGGTCGCGGATCGCGTCCTCGGCCGCTCGGGCGGTCTCGACGTTGCGGGGAAAGGGCATGCCGTGGGTGATGATGGTCGATTCAAGCGCGACGATGGCGCGACCTTCGTCGCGGGCGGTGGCGACCTCGGGCGAAAGGGACAGGGGGGGTGTCATGATGCGACTTCTCCGGAAACGTAGGATGCGGCGGTGGCGAGCGCGGATCGCAGGGCGGCCGGCCCCTGTTCCCCGCGCAGTTCGGCGGCGATATGCGCGGCCATGAAGGTGTCGCCGGCCCCGGTGACGCGCGCCACCATGACGGCGGGCGGCGCGGCGTCGAACGCGCCCTGCGGATCGGCCAGCGCGGCCGACCGCCCGCCATCGGTCACGAGGACGCGGGCCGCGCCCCGGCCGTGCAGGGCGGCGGCGGCGGCGAGGGCGGTGGCGGGGCCCGCGCCGGGGGCCGCGTTCAGCAGCAGCCGCGCCTCTTCGAGGTTGACGTAGAAGGTGGCGCGCGGATGCGACAGCAGCGGTTGCAGGCGCGCGACCTTGCCGGGCGAGGCGGGGGCCACGCGCAGATCGGCCCGCGCCAGCCACGGACCTTGCGCGATGCGGGCCAGAAGCCCCTCGGTCAGGTTGCCGTCCAGCGCGGCGATGCCGTCGAACGGGGCGTCCGGCGCGCCGAGGCGGCCGTCCTTAAGCGGGGCGAGGATGCGCGCGTCGGCGCGTTCCAGCGAATGCGCGTCGGCGACGGCGGCGACGAGGCCGCCCGCGCCCTCGATCGCCATGTAGCGGTCGGTGGGCAGGTCGTCGGAGCGGTATATCAGGTCGCAGCGCAGCCCGAGGCCCGCGATCTCGGCGATCAGCGCGTCGCCCTCGTCGTCGCGGCCCACGGCGCTGAGAAGGGCGGGCGCCAGGCCGAAGCGGCGCAGCGTCATGGCGATGTTCAGAGCGACGCCGCCCGGCAGGCGGCTGATGCGGCCGGGCACGTCGCTGCCCAGCCCCATCGCGGAAGGCGAGCGGCCGATCACGTCCCAAAGGACGGAGCCGATGCAGAGGATGGCCGGATCCATGCCTGTGGTGATGGCCGCTCGGCGCGCGGGGCGCAAGGGCGGGGCGGCGTCGCGGCCTATCCCCGCGCGGGCCGTCTTGCGGTCGGCGCGCGATCGCTGTAACGGGGCCACACTTCACAGGTGGGACTTGGTCCGCGTCGGGGAGACATCCCGAAGCGGTCCGCCGGTTGAGACGCCCCCATGGGCGGCTTGAGACGTTCCGCCAAGGCATGAAACCGGAAAAAGGATAGCGCGATGGCTCTTCCCGAGTTCAATCTGCGTCAGCTTCTGGAAGCTGGCGTTCACTTCGGCCACCAGACCCAGCGGTGGAATCCGCGCATGGCCGAATACATCTATGGCGACCGCAACGGGATCCACATCCTCGACCTGACGCAGACGGTTCCGATGCTGGACAAGGCGTTGCAGGTCATCCGCGACACGGTGGCGAAGAACGGGCGCATCCTGTTCGTGGGCACCAAGCGGCAGGCGCAAAAGCCCATCGCCGACGCGGCCGAGCGCTGCGCGCAGTATTACATGAACCATCGCTGGCTGGGCGGGACGCTGACCAACTGGCAGACCGTGTCGCAGTCGATCAACCGCCTCAAGCAGATCGACGAGCGGATGGCCGAGGGCGCCGAGGGCCTGACCAAGCGCGAGCGTCTGTCGATGGAACGCGACCAGGCCAAGCTGAACGCGTCGCTGGGCGGGATCCGCGAAATGGGCGGCGTGCCCGACCTGCTGTTCATCATCGACGTGAACAAGGAGGATCTGGCGGTTCTGGAAGCCAAGAAGCTGGGCATTCCCATCGTCGCGGTCGTGGACAGCAATTCGTCGCCCGACGGGATCGACTATATCATCCCCGGCAACGACGACGCGGCGCGCGCCATCGCGCTTTATTGCGATCTGGTCAGCCGCGCGGCGCTGGACGGCATGTCGGCGCAAATGGACGCCGCCGGCGTCGATATGGGCGCGATGGAAGACGTGACCGAGGATCTGGCCGAGCCGATCCTGGAGACGCCGGCCAATGCCGATGCGCCGCTGGATCTGTCGGACGAGGCGGTGTCGAACGACGCCATCGCCAAGGACGCGCCCTACGATCTGGACAACAAGCCGGCCGAGCAGAAGGCCTGATCCCGCGCCGCAGGGCGCAGGCGAACGCGGACGGGGCGGACCCGTCCGCGACAGGACAATCCGCGACAAGACAATCCGAGAGGAGTATCGCGATATGGCGATCACCGCTGCACAAGTGAAAGAGCTGCGCGAAAGCACCGGCGCCGGCATGATGGATGCCAAGAAGGCGTTGCAGGAAACCGACGGCGACATGGAAGCGGCCGTCGACTGGCTGCGCACCAAGGGGCTGGCCAAGGCCGCCAAGAAATCGGGCCGCACCGCCGCCGAGGGGCTGGTGGCCGTCAAGGTCGAGGGCGGGCAGGGCGTCGCCATCGAGATCAATTCCGAGACCGATTTCGTCGCGCGCAATGCCGAGTTCCAGAAGCTGGCCGGCGACATCGCCGAGGTCGCCCTGCGCGGCGGCGCCGAGCGGGACAGCCTGGAGATGCTGAAGTCCAGCGCCATGGGCGAAAAGACCATCGACGAGCAGATCACCGACAAGATCGCCACCATTGGCGAGAACATGACCCTGCGCCGCGTGTCGCGGCTGACGGGCGATACGGTGGTGTCCTATGTCCACAACGCGGTGGCGCCGGGCATGGGCAAGATCGGCGTGCTGGTGGCGATGACCGGCGGCGACGAGGCGTTCGGCCGCCAGGTCGCGATGCATGTCGCGGCGGCGAATCCGGCGGCCCTGGGCGAGGCCGATCTGGACCCCGCGCTGGTCGAGAAGGAGCGTCAGGTCCAGACCGACATCGCGCGCGAATCGGGCAAGCCCGATCAGGTGATCGAGAAGATGCTGGAAGGCCGGATGAAGAAGTTCATGGCCGAGGCGACGCTGCTGGGTCAGGCCTTCGTCGTCGATCCCGACAGGACCGTGGCCGACGCGGCCGAGGCGGCGGGCGTCACGATCACCGGGTTCGTCCGGCTGGAAGTCGGCGAGGGCATCGAGGTGGCGAAAGAGGATTTCGCCGCCGAGGTCGCGCGGGCCGCGCAGGGCTGAACGGACGGTAACGGAACGACCGGAGAAGGCGCCCATCGCGGCGCCTTTTTCATGCGGTTTTCATGCGGCGAGGTGGCGCGCCATCGCGTGCAGCGCCAGATCGTAGCCCGCGGGACCGAAGCCGCAGATCACCCCGATGGCGGCGCGCGCGATATAGGAACGGTGGCGAAAGCCTTCGCGCGCGTGGATGTTCGACAGGTGCAGCTCGATCGTCGGCAGCTCGGCCGACAGGATCGCATCCATCAGCGCGATGGAGGTATGGGTATAGGCCCCGGCATTCAGGATCAGCCCGGCCGAGACGCCGCGCGCCGCATGGATGCGGTCGATCAGGACGCCTTCGTGGTTCGATTGCGCGAAGTCGATTTCGACCTGCAAGGCCGTGGCAGTCTGGCGGCACTGCGCCTCGATCTCGGCCAGCGTCGCGGTGCCGTAGGTGTCGGGCTGGCGTTGGCCCAGCAGGTTCAGGTTCGGTCCGTTGAGAATGAGGATATGGGTCATCGAAGGCTCCGTCAGGATCGCGCAGTCGCTTAGGTTACATAATTCTGATTAGCGGATTTACCCCTCGATCTCGGTCGCCTCGCGTTCGGCGGCGGCGATGTCGTCGCGGGTCATGCGGATTTCGTTGGCCAGCACCATCGCCCAGAGCAGCAGCGGAATGGCGACGATGCCGCCCAGCGGCCCCCAGAACCAAAGGAACGCGATTAGCGCCAAAAACACCAGCAGCGGGTTCACCGACAGCCGCTTGCCCACGGCAGCGGGCGTCACGAACTGCGCCTCGATCAGGTTCATGCCGCCATAGACCAAGGCCGGCAGCAGCGACGCGATGCCGTCGAACTGCACCATGCCGGCGATGACGAACGCGCCGAACAGCATCGCCGGCCCGAGATAGAGAATGAAGTTGAGCAAGGTCGCGGCGGCGCCCCAGACATAGGGTTCGGGCATGCCCAGGGCCGTCATCCCGGCCGTCACCGCAACCCCGAGGCCGGTATTGATGACGGTGATGGTCAGGAAATACCGCGCGACCTGCCGTTCGGCGAGCCGCAGCCGGATCGCCACATCGTGCGTCATCGTGTCGGGCGCGATGCGGCGGGCGATCCAGGCATAGACTTCCTGCCGGGTCAGCAGGAAGAAGAACAGCGTTCCGGCGAACACCGCCGTCTGACCCAGGACCGCGGGCGCAAGAAACAGCGCGTCGGCGGTGTCGGGGATGGCGATGACGGATGTGTCGGCAGGCCCGGCGGCGGTTGGCGGGGGCGCGTCGCCGGTCAGGGCGCGATCGACCTCCTGCCCGACATTGCGCAGCCCCTCGAACGCGGTCTGCAATTCGACCAGGGTGCCGCGCGTTTCGGACAGGATCGTGGGCCAGGCGCTGACGACGCGGAACGCCACCGGCTGCACCAGCATCACCAGCACGATCACGAAGCCCAGCGTCAGCATCAGGCTGGTCAGCGCGCCGATGACGCGCGGCGCGCCGATCCGTTCCCAGAAATCCGAGATCGGCGACAGCACCACGCCGATGACGAGCGCCAGCACCACCGGCGCCAGCAGGCTTTCGGCATATTGCAGCGCGGCGGCGGCGGCGCAGACGCCGAGCACGATCAGCGAGATCTGCGCGGCCCGGTCCAGCCGGGTGGTGCCGCCCCCTGCCCCGATTCCCGCCATCAGGGCGCCATATGCGTGGTCGAGGTGCTGTCGCCCTTGGGACGGTCTTCGACGGGAATGTCGCCGGTCACGGTATAGATGACCTGATCGGCGATGGATGTCGCGTGATCGCCCATGCGTTCGATGTTCTTGGCGATGAAATGCAGGTGCATGCAGGCGGTGATGTTGCGCGGATCCTCCATCATGAAGGTCAGAAACTCGCGGAAAAGCGCGGTATACATCTGGTCGATCTCGTGGTCGCGGTTGCGCACGTCGAGGGCGAGATCGGGGTCGCGCGCGGCGTAGGCGGCCAGCACGTCGTGCAGCATCCGTTCGACTTCGCGGGCCATCCGGCGGATCGAGGCGGCGGCGCCCTCGATGGGCGGCAGTTGCAGCAGCACGCCGGTGCGCTTGGCCAGGTTCTTGGCATAATCGCCGATGCGTTCGAGATTGGCGCTGATCTTGATGACCGACAGGACCAGCCGCATGTCGCGGGCGCGCGGGGCGCGCAGGGCGATGATGCGCGCGGCCTCGTCGTTGATGCGTTCCTCGAGCGCGTCGATGCGGGCATCGTCTGCGCGCACGCGCGCGGCCAGATCCTCGTCGCGGGTATCGAAGGACAGGGCCGCCTCGCGGATGGCGGTCTGGACCAGTGCGCCCATTTCCAGCACCAGCGCCTGAAGCGCCTCGAGGTCGCGGTCGAAGGCGGACGAGATATGCGGGGTGTCTGGCATGGTCTATCCGATCCGGCCGGTGATGTAGTTTTCCGTCCGCTGGTCGCGCGGACGGGTGAAGATGTCGGTCGTGTCGCCATATTCGACCATGTTGCCCAGATGGAAATAGGCTGTCTTCTGGCTGACGCGGCTGGCCTGCTGCATGGAATGGGTGACGATCACCACCGAGTAGTTGCGCCGCAGGTCGTGGATCAGGTTTTCGACCTGATCCGTCGCGATCGGATCGAGCGCCGAGCAGGGTTCGTCCATCAACAGGATCTCGGGCGAGGTGGCGACGGCGCGCGCGATGCAAAGCCGCTGCTGCTGGCCGCCGGACAGGCCGGTGCCGGCGGCGGTCAGACGGTCCTTCACCTCGTCCCAGAGGGCGGCGCGGCGCAGCGCGCTTTCCACGATCTCGTCCAGGGCGGCCTTGCCGTTGGCGAGGCCGTGGATGCGCGGGCCGTAGGCCACGTTGTCGTAGATGGATTTCGGGAACGGATTGGGTTTCTGGAAGACCATGCCGACCTTGGCGCGAAGCTGCACCGGATCGACCTTGCGGTCATAGATATCCTCGTCGTCGATCAGGATGTCGCCGGTCACGCGGGCGCTGGCGATGGTGTCGTTCATGCGGTTGAGACAGCGCAGGAACGTGGACTTGCCGCAGCCCGAAGGCCCGATGAAGGCGGTCACGGTGTTGTCGGCGATATCGACGCTGACATCCTTGATGGCATGGGCGTCGCCATACCAGACATTCACGTCGCGGGCGGCGATCTTGGTGGGCTGCATGGCCGATCCGTCATTCATTTGGGGGGCGTCGAGGTTTGGGGTGTCACCAGCGTCTCTCGAACCGGCGGCGCAGGACGATGGCCAGCGCGTTCATCGCCAGCAGGAACACCAGCAGCACGATGATGGCCCCCGAGGCGCGTTCGACGAAGGCCGGGTCGGAACGCTGCGTCCAGTTGAAGATCTGCACCGGCAGCGCCGTGGCGGGGTCGAAGAAACCTTCGGGCGGCGCGCCCGGATGATCGCGCACGAAGGCCACCATGCCGATCAGCAGCAGCGGCGCGGTTTCGCCCAGCGCCTGCGCCAGGCCGATGATCGTGCCGGTCAGGATGCCCGGCGCGGCCAGCGGCAGGACATGGTGGAATACCGCCTGCATCCGCGACGCCCCTACCCCCAGCGCCGCGTCGCGGATCGAGGGGGGCACCGATTTCAGCGACGCGCGGGTCGAGATGATGATGGTGGGCAGCGTCATCAGCGTCAGCACCAGCCCGCCGACGATGGGCGCCGATTGCGGCAGGCCCATGAAGTTGATGAAGATGGCCAGCCCCAGGATCCCGAACACGATGGACGGCACCGCGGCGAGGTTCGAGATGTTGACCTCGACGATGTCGGTCAGGCGGTTCTTCGGCGCGAACTCCTCCAGATAGACGGAAGCCGCGACGCCGATGGGCAGCGCGAGGACCAGAACGATAGCCATCATGTAGAGGCTGCCCAGAATGGCGACGCCGAGGCCCGCCGCCTCGGGGCGCTGGTCCGACGCGTCGGGATCGGTCAGAAAGCCGAAGTTGAAGCGTTGTTTCAGCGTGCCCGCTTCGCGCAGCGCGTCGGCCAGCCGCAATTGCGCGGGCGACACGTTGCGGTCGCGCTCGGCGCTTTGCAGGGTCACGTCGCCCTTTAGATAGGCGTCGATGCGGCCGCCTGCCAGAAACTCGAACGGCTGGATGGTGCCGATGGCGTCGGGATTGGCGCGGACGTAATTTCGCAGCGTCGCGGGGGCCTGCCGCGAGACCAGCGCCGCCGCGGCCTCGCGGTCGATGGCGTCGGTGTCGAGACCCAGCGCGATCATCCGCGCCTCGAGCGCGTCGGCGATCGAGGGGCGCATAACCGAAGGTCGTGACGCGGGCGATGTCGGCGGCGTCCCGGTTGCCAGCGGGATCGAGCAGATCGGCCGGCAGGGCCACGTCGAGCTGGATGAAGGTCTGGCGGAACGCCGACAGCCCGTTGCCGAGGATCGAGGTCAGCAGCACGACCAGTGCCAGAACGCCCAGCGAGACGGCAAAGAGACCGTAGAGCCTGAAGCGCCGCTCGGCCGCATTGCGGCGGCGGGTGCGGTCGTCGGGAACCAGCAGCGATCCCTTGCGCGGAACGGACGCGGCGTCGGTCATTCGTATTGTTCCCGGTAGCGGCGCACGATGTAGAGCGCCAGCACGTTCAGCGCCAGCGTGATGACGAACAGCGTGAGACCCAGCGCGAAGGCCACCAGCGTTTCGGGCGACGCGAAATCGGTGTCGCCGGTCAGCTGGCTGACGATCTTGACGGTGACGGTGGTCATCGCCTCGAACGGGTTGAGATCCAGCCGGGCCGCCGCCCCCGCCCCCAGCACGACGATCATCGTTTCGCCGATGGCGCGGCTGGCGGCCAGCAGCACCGCGCCGACGATGCCCGGCAGGGCGGCTGGCACGACGACGCGGCGGATGGTCTCGGACCGGGTGGCGCCTAGGCCGAGGCTGCCGTCGCGCAGCGATTGCGGCACGGCGTTGAGGATGTCGTCGGACAGCGAGCTGACGAAGGGGATCAGCATGACGCCCATCACCAGCCCCGCCGTCATCACCGAAGTCGCCGAATTGCCAAGGCCCATCGGCTGCGCGAACCAATCGCGCAGCAGCGGGCCGACGGTGATCAGGGCGAAAAGGCCGTAGACGATGGTGGGAATGCCCGCCAGCACCTCGATCAGCGGTTTGGCCACGGCGCGCACGGGGCGCGAGGCGTATTCGCTGAGATAGATGGCGGAATAAAGGCCGATGGGCACCGCGACAAGCAGCGCGATGGCCGAGATATAGAGCGTCCCCCAGAGCAGCGGCAGGATCCCCAGATCGGAATCGCCGCGGAAATTGGGCGACCAGTTCAGCCCGAAAAGGAAGTCCGTCCAGGGATACTGGCGGAAGAAGGCGGCCGATTCGAAGACCAGCGACGCGACGATGCCGATGGTGGTCAGGACCGCGACCGACGCGGCCGCGATCAGCAGCGCCATCACCCCCCGGCTCGACGCTGTTGCGCGCGCGAAATCGGGCCGCGT
>NZ_AMGO01000051.1 GCF_000299575.1 Oceaniovalibus guishaninsula JLT2003 | reverse complement strand
TGGCGCGCTCACGGCCTGGCCGGTCGTCGGCTTCCTCGATCCTCGACTTCCGTCGGACTAGGGAGCTTGCCAAAGAAAGCCTTGGGCCGCAATCGCGATATATATGAAGCGACCATCAAAAGATGACCATCAGCCGCCTCTAAGTCACTGATTTCTGGCTGGAGCAGGTAGGCAAAATCCGCAGATTTGTCCATTTGACTACCAATTCGTGGCCATCGGAGGCGGCTTCGAAATTTTCAGATACTTGCGCTTCTTTCTGAGAAAGAAGGTCACAGATTCGATCACTGCAAACGAAAAAGGCCGCCCATCGGGCGGCCTATCAAATCATCTTTCTGCGTCTCGCGACCAAGCATCAAACCGGTTCGAACGTCGGGATATCCTGTGCCCGATACAAGTTGAGGCCGATATCAACTCGATCGAGGACCGGTCGCACCCTCCGCATTTTGAGTCGTTTCACTACGTCTTTTTTCTCGATACCGTTCGCGTTGGCGACACGGATCTCGGTCGTGTATTCAGACGCGAAGGCCGCCACCTGGTCCTCGTTGAATCGGAAGAAACGATGCTTGCTGTTCCGGCCATCGATCACGATAGGCTGAAGGCGGGGGCTTTCCTTGCGGTGCACCAACTCCCACCCCGCGGACCTCGGAAGCTTCAGACGCGCGAAGGCATCTGAACCGGAGATGCCGGGTAGATGTTGGGCCTTCGTTGATCGCATTTCGACTGGATCGATGAGGATTGCTGCATAGCCTTCGAC
The DNA here is from genome assembly GCF_000299575.1 of Oceaniovalibus guishaninsula JLT2003. Lineage (GTDB taxonomy): Bacteria > Pseudomonadota > Alphaproteobacteria > Rhodobacterales > Rhodobacteraceae > Palleronia > Palleronia guishaninsula. The sequence goes on along the minus strand of NZ_AMGO01000051.1, from coordinate 6,948 downwards.
ATCCTCAAGACGCATCACGTTCTGGAGGAACCCACCAAGCACGAGGTGCACAATCTCGATGCAGGACAGCTTCGCTTTCTCGGCGGCTTTTGCGATGCTGACCATGCCCGCGAATGCCATGCTCACGGGACGTGCGGAATTATGCAACGCCGCAAGAAATCTCTCGATATCCTGGTTGCCGATGGCCTTCCGAGTTCGTCCAGCAGCCTGCGAACGACCATCCGCGATCGGATCGAGCATACCTTCGTCAACGAGCTGCCCGGCTTGGGGTCGGGTGCAATTCAACACTTTCGGCAGCGACTTCATCTTTGTCGAACGATGAATAGAGGCAGCGACTTGCCGCCCCGCAGCGGCGTCAAACACGTGATAACCGGTGCCCTGTTTCTCAACCGGCACCAGCCCGTGAGCGGCGAGCACGTGCCGCAGCGTGCGCGGATCAAGGCGTGTCTCCGACGCGAGCGACTCCACGCTGTGGAGCCGACGCTCGCCCAGCGTCTCGCCAAGAATTGCCGCGCCACCCGCTATCTCCATCTCTGCGAAGATATGCTCCCGCATGATGCGTCGGATGTCGCCTGGGTCTTTTCTGTTTTTTGGCGATGCCAGCCACCTGTAGGGCGCTCCGAGGACATTCCCGCGATCAGGTTTGCTTCCCTGTTTCAGGAAACCCGCCTGAATATCCCGAAGCGCATCCCGTATGCCCTCCTCGCCTTCGGACGTGACTTCATACCCTGCGCGGCCAGCGGCGTCCCATTGAGCTTCATTGAGATCACCGGGCTTTGCTTTAGAACCGAATTCGAGAAGCAAACCAAGCATTTCGGTGGCGCGAACGGCCTGCTCAAGCGGCTGGCTGTCGAGCCATGACGGACCCGTTATTCCCTCCAAGCGCGCAACAACATAGCCTTGCAGTGGCGACGGCGCTCGACGCTAAGCCCGATCCACCAGTTCATCCAAAGCCTCAGCGCGCTCTGGCACCCGCAGGGCCATCTGGTGAAAGGCGTCATCCCACGAGACCTTCTTTCGGCGGACAAGCTCGAGGCCATGCATCGGACAGGTTCGGACAGGACGAGGCGTCCACAGAAGTCGACCTTTTCGGAACAACGCAGGATCACCGCCCAAGGCATCATCATCACGCAGACATGCAGGACAGAAGACCGTGTAAGGACTGGCGAAGAATTCAGCAGTAAACTCATGCCCACGCAACTCGAAGCGGCGCTTTCTGATCCTGTGCGCCGAGTTTCGATGGAGTGCGGCGCTGTCGACGCCAGTGACCCCAGCGAGTTGTTCGACGGCATCAAACTCGCAGCCAACCAGTGCTTCGGGACGAATTCCGATGTCATGGAGAAAGGGCACAACTCGTGCGCCGAGATGGAAACTCGCCAGACGGGCAGCGAAAGACATTGGGGTTTCGCACGGGTCGTAGGGCAAAAAGGGAACGAGAACCGACATCGTCGGGCTCCTGTCAGATCATCGGGAGGGGGTTCAGACGGTGCGGCTGCGCAGCTGGATCGCCGACCAACGGGGTGCGAGGAAAATGTTCTCGCCAACCGAGCAACCTTCCCTTGCAAAAAAAGCATCAGCGAAATGCTTGCTGTCGAGCTTGGTGTCGCCGCGCGCAGAGGCGATCTCGATCGCGTCGATCATCTGCTCGATGCAGCGACCGAAGCGCTGACGGCTGGCGTGCACAAGCCTTTCCATCAGATCACTACGATCGGGAAGTTCGAGACCGGCCAGACCACAGTAGCTTCCAAGAATTGCCCACAGCCGGTTACAGTCAGTTCCACCAGACACCTGCGGCAGAGCGATCGGGAAATAGCGCCGGCTCACCTGATCGTCGAAGCACACGTTTGTCCAAAGGCGGTCAATTCCGGAGAGGATCACGATCACCGCGCTCTCACCCTGCATGAGCCTTTTCAGGGTCTTCAGAATGTCCGGCGCTTCGGATTTCGAGCTTTGCGGGAAGACGTCATGTGCCTCATCGATCCAATCAGCCGAGCTCCATAAGCAGAGGAATGGGCGCGAAGCCGAACACGGCAAGATGCTCGAGGTCGCCGTCCCTGAAGCGCCCTCGAATCTCTCGGTCGTAGACTTTGCGTAGGTTCGCCAGCTCGATCTGGTAGTAGCCCGGGTCCGAGTCTTTGTGCTGGAAACCTCGGATCGAGATGTCGATCGGATGCCGATTGGCGATGATGAACTGCGGGATCATAGCCCGCGCACACGCTTGTCGAGGAATGGTTGTCTCGTTGTCGCCGACGGCTGCGGATACCCGAAGTATGTGCGCCAGAGGCACGTCTGGGTCCATGATGGCTCGGGCAACCCGCTCCTCATGCCGTCGCTTCATTTCAAGCAGGGCGTCTACGGTGTAGATGTCGAGTTTATTCCGATCATCAATCTCACGATGGTGCCGATCACACAGCAGCATGAGATTGTCAGGGTCGTCGGACTTCTCATGCGACAAGTCAGGATGTCCTCGAGGACCCTCGGGATTTGAAGCGATGATGTGCGCAAGGTAGGCGTGGTTCTTAGAAAGATCGCCTGTGATTAGGTCGCCCGAAAGCTCCTCACCGCAGTTCGTATACTGACAACGGCCAGCCGCTCGCCCCCAGACAACCAGCCGGGTGGGTTGAGTGGCATCACGCCCCCTGGACATTCTGCAACTCCTTCTCCGGTCGATTCATGCCGGCTCCGATCGAGATGGGCCCTGGGGCATTGGCACCGCGCCATACCCCATCGAAATGCCATAGCTCATAGTGATGCAGCCATTCCGAAGCCCAAGGGACGATCGTGTCAGAAATCCACATCGAGCTATGCCACTCGTTCTGCTCGGGGTCGAACAGGCAGAGCGCGGAGACTTCGGGCGATTCCGGGTCGTAGAGCATATGCGGAATATCGATCCAGCCGGTGCCGGGCCGCGGAGCGATGGTGGGCTGGCGAACGAACACAAGCGGAGGAATCGTCTTGGCCGGATTCCAGACGACGGACACCTTGTAACTCATCTGAAAGCCGCGGACGGGGCCGATCCAGGCGATCCGACCGTCCGAGAACACGGTCAACGGCTTCAGCCCCGGCCAGACCTCCCGCATGCGCTCGGCTTGTGCTTCACGCGATTTCGGTCGCGCAGTTGCCTTCATTTCGGCAGGCGGCCGGAATGGAAGTGATGTGCCGGTGCCTTCGATATTGGCGCTGCTTTTGCAGCGGCCGGCGTCAGCAGAGCAGGGGCCGCTACAAAGCCTTTCGCAGGTTCAAAGGCGCTCGGGATGGACAGCCCGCGATGGCTGTCGAGGTAGGATCGGACAGCCTTCTCGCTGACCCTCTCACCAAAGAGGTCGTCGAAGACCTTGCGGACATCGGTGAAATTCGACGATCGGGCGCGCGCGAGCTCGGCGACGAGGTGCCGAAGATCGTCACGGAAGACACGCAGATCTTCGTTGGAGGTCGGCCAGCGATCGTTGAAGTCTTCGTGCGGCGGAGCCGGGTTCTTCTCGTCGAGCGGGACGCCGGTGACCATGGACGTGTGGACACGACGCTCAAGGTCGAGCGCGTAGCTCTCCAGCTGGGCGCACAGACCGTTCTCGTTCGGCGGAACCAGTGCAGCGATCTTGGACAGGTAGATCGAGATGGGGCGTCTCAGGCTGCGCTTGGCATAGCGCAGGTTCAGATAGCGCTTCATCAGCTTGAGGGCGATCACCTGTGAAGCGTCTCGTAGGGGATTGCGAGGCGCCGGCAGGGCATCAATATCCGAATCGGCCATAATCGAATTGGTGACCAGGCGATCCTTGTTCCCCATGTTCGACCGCATCGCCATCACGTGATCCCGGAAGGCGCGGCTCGGAAGAACGATCTGCTTCCGGAACCAGTCGGCAAATCCATAGGGGTTGGCCGGGAAGAGCAGGTCGTCCCCGTCGTCCGGGCTGTGGTAAATCACGCCACAGCGAAGCGGGCGAGGCTCCCGGTAGGGGTCCATTGGCGTCACATCGAGATGCATGAAGGCGAACTTGAGCTGAATGCACCGCGTGCAGCGCTCGATCTCCTGGACGTCAGGAAATCCTTTAAAGGCCGCGAACAACTCGTCCAGCACATCTGAAATCGACCACCCGCGGGGCCGCCTGAATTCGAGGATGGCATCGAGATCGAACCTGTCGTCCGTGGCTCCGTCGATGATAGTTGCACCTATCGCTCGTGAACCTTGGGCGTATACCAGTGCGTCACCTATATAAGGGCTAAGCCGGCTGGCAGTCCGTTGCAGGTGTGCCGGGATCAGTTGGTATCGTTTCTCGCTGACACGATGATCTCGGTCACTGAGCTCAAGTTCAAGAGCCGTGCCAAGCAGCAGCGCGTCAAGACCAGGTGCAGTATCATCAAGGGGCATTTCGAACTCCTTCCCTTCGAGCTCCTCCAACTGCCTCCCTCAGTAAAATCGCTCTACAAATCAATATATAGGCACGCCGACCAGCCGGCAACACCATTGATAGATTATTGTTCTACTCTTGTTCTCAAATGAGATCCTTGCTGATGACTCCCAGCTTCGTCAAAGGAAGCTTGGCAACACGAGAGTCGGCCTAAAGCCCCCTTTTATGGACATAATTTGCTTGTTTAATGGTCATCCGAATGGGTCCACTGGCCAAGTTTTGGTGGTCGCTTCAATGTAACCCCTTGCCCTTCTCAGCCGCAGCGGGAATGGCCGCAGGCGGCGCAGGTCATGCAGCCTTCGATCATGTGCAGCTCGAAGCTGCCGCAGGCGGGGCAGGCCTTGGCAGAGGACGGGGCCAGCGTCACGACATTGGCCTGCGGGTCGGTCTTGAGGCCCAGCCCTTCGCCGGGGATGAAGCCGGTCGCGACGAGGTGGCGCTCGATCACACCGCCGATGGCGGCGAGGATCGAGGGGATATAGCGGCCCTCGATCCAGGCGCCGCCGCGGGGATCGAACACGGCCTTCAGCTCCTCGACCACGAAGGACACGTCGCCGCCGCGCCGGAACACGGCCGAGATCATCCGCGTCAGCGCGACGGTCCAGGCGAAATGTTCCATGTTCTTGGAATTGACGAAGATCTCGAACGGGCGGCGGCGGCCGTCCTGGATCAGATCGTTGATCGTGATGTAAAGCGCGTGTTCGCTGCCCGGCCATTTCAGCTTGTAGGTCTGCCCTTCCAGCCGCTCGGGGCGGTCAAGGGGTTCGGTCAGGTGAATGACGTCGCCATGAGGCTCGGCCGGGGCCGACAGCCGCGCGGTCGCGACTTCGGGCGGCGCGTCGCGGCGTTCTTCGGATACGGTCAGGACGGACCCCGTGACCGGGTTGGGCCGATAGGTGGTGCATCCCTTGCAGCCCAGATCCCAGGCCTGCATATAGACATCCTGGAAGGCATCGAAGCCGATCGCCTCGGGGACGTTGATGGTCTTGGAAATCGACGAATCGACCCATTTCTGCGCGGCGGCCTGCATGCGGACGTGATCCATCGGATCGAGGGTCTGGGCGCTGACGAAGTGGTCGGGCAGCGGCGCGTCGCCGTTCAGATCGCGCCAGAGGCCGACGGCGTAGTCGGTGACTTCCTCCTCGGTGCGGGTGCCGTCCTTTTGCAGAACCTTGCGGGTATAGGCATGGGCGAAGACAGGCTCGATCCCGCTGCTGACATTGCCGGCGTAAAGGCTGATGGTGCCTGTGGGCGCGATCGAGGTCAGAAGCGCGTTGCGGATGCCATGCGTCCTGACCGCTTCGCGCACGTCGTCGTCCATCCGCATCATGGTGCCCGAGGCCAGGAAGGGATCGGCCCGGAACAGCGGAAACGCCCCCTTTTCGCGGGCAAGATCCACCGAACCCAGATAGGCGGCGCGGGCGAGACGGCGCAGCCAGCGTTCGGTCAGACGCGCCGCGCCGTCGCTGCCATAGCGCGCGCCAACCATCGCCAGCGCGTCGGCGAGGCCGGTCACGCCCAGACCGATCCGGCGCTTGGCCTGCGCCTCGGCGCGCTGCGCGTCCAGCGGGAAGCGGCTGGCATCGACAACGTTGTCCATCATTCGCACGGCCGTCGCGGTCAGGTCGTCCAGCGCATCCTCGTCCAGCGCGGCCGCGTCCGTGAACGGGTCATCGACCAGGCGGGCCAGGTTGATCGACCCCAAAAGGCAGGCGCCATAGGGCGGCAGGGGCTGTTCGCCGCACGGATTGGTGGCGGCGATGGTTTCGCAATAGGCAAGGTTGTTCATGTCGTTGATGCGGTCGATGAAGATCACGCCGGGTTCGGCATAATCGTAGGTCGCCCGCATGATGCGGTTCCACAGATCGCGGGCGCGCAGGGTGCGCCAGACGCGCCCGTCGAAGACCAGATCCCACGGACCGTCGGCCTTGACGGCGGCCATGAACGCATCGGTGACAAGCACGCTGACGTTGAAGTTGCGCAGGCGGGCCGGGTCGGATTTGGCGGCGACGAAATCCTCGATGTCGGGGTGGTCGCAGCGCATCGTCGCCATCATCGCGCCGCGCCGCGCGCCCGCCGACATGATCGTGCGGCACATCGCGTCCCACACATCCATGAAGGACAGCGGCCCGCTGGCATCGGCGGCGACGCCCTTCACCCCCGCGCCCTTGGGCCGGATGGTCGAGAAGTCGTAGCCGATGCCGCCGCCCTGCTGCATGGTCAGCGCGGCTTCGCGCAGGTGATCGAAGATGCCCGACAGGCTGTCGGGGATGGTGCCCATGACGAAGCAGTTGAACAGCGTCACCGATCGGCCCGTTCCGGCACCCGACGCGATGCGCCCGGCGGGGAGAAAGCGGAAATCCTGAAGCGCGGCATAGAACCGCGGCTCCCACAAGGCGGGATCGGCCTCGACCGCGGCGGTGGCGCGGGCGATGCGGCGCCACGTATCCTCGACGCTGCGGTCGATGGGGGTGCCGTCCGCGTCCTTGAGGCGATACTTCATGTCCCAGATCTGTTCGGCGATGGGGGCGGCGAAACGGGT
>NZ_AMGO01000050.1 GCF_000299575.1 Oceaniovalibus guishaninsula JLT2003 | reverse complement strand
GAGCGCTTTGTTGCTTGGCTTGACGTGGTCTTTCCCCGCGCGGGGAGCGCCGCGATCGAGCCACCTGACCGTATCGTGACGATCGGACGCCTCGCTAAAGACGCGGCGCTGGCGATAGAGATCGCGACCAGCTTGCACGACGCGGAGGTCCGGCGCCGCCAAGGCGCGGACACTAAGGCGGCGCTCTATTTGGCCTTCCTCGCCGCTGTGCTCCCCTTAGTTGGCGTCCTGACGCCCACGGTGTCGGATCGGTTCCGGGGTCCCGTGCTGGCGCTCGACGTCGTACTTTTCGCGATCGCCCTGATCTACATCCTTATAGCCGCATGGTATGCCGTCAGGGCGACAGTTCCGGGTGTGGTCCATGCGATCGGGGAGGACGATCTGGCGGATGCCCTTGGCAATGAGGACGCCCGCGCAACCATGGCGTCCCGGCTGATCGACGCGACGCGGCGGAACTACCCACTCAATAATAGGAAAATTACCTATGTCCGCCTGACGCAGGCGCACATCTTTCGCGCCTTCCTTATGGTCTTGCTGATTGTCGCGATTGACTGGGGGACCGATACGGTGATCGCAATCGGAAGGGAAACGCGAGAACCAAACAGCTTCTCCACTAAAGCGGTATGCTCCACGTTCGGCCTTCCTCAGATGAGCAGCGGCGGTTCAGCGGGCGGAAGGCTAAGCTATCATCTTTTAGAACCCGGCGCCGACCCTGTATGCCTGCCCTTTTCGATTGCCGTTGATCGGACCGACCATTCAACAGTGTCGCCGTGAGTACCTCCGGCCGTCCTTGTTTCAGATACTGCACCCGGATGCGACGGAGCGGTGAAACATCCCTGCAAGAGGATCGGCGTTCCGTTGGGGTCGGCTTGGAGGTTCCGCGACGCCGCCGGATGCGGATCTAGACGCTGATGCGACGACCTACCCGGTCGCCCGCTCCAGCACTTCGGCCGCCCACTGGTTGAGGCTCTTGCCTGACAGCTCGGCGGCCAGGGCAGCGCGACGGTGCACTTCGGGATCGACGCGGAACATCACCTGACCGGAATAGGCCTTCTGCGGTTCCTTCCCGACCTTAGCGCAGGTCTCCAGGTAGTCCTCGACCGCTTCGTGGAAGGCCGCGCGCAGATCCTCGACGTTGCCCGCATGGAAGCCCACGTCGTCGCGGATGCCGGCAAGGTGGCCGACGAAGATGCCGTCCTCGTCGTCGTACTCGATCCTAGCGGCGTAGCCTCGGTAGGTCATGGTGTTCGACATCGCGCTCATGGCGTCACTCCGATCCGCTCCAGGAAGGCGCGGGCGTCGCGGACCTGGTAGCGCTTGGCCTCCTTGGCGGGGTGCGGGCGGTGGAACGTCGCGACCTCGCCGTCCTTCTCGAACCGCACTCGCGAGCCGCGCCCCTCGATCACCTGCGCGCCCGCGGCCATCAGAAGCCCTTCGATGGCCGCCCATCCGATGGTGCCGGACACAGGGTCGGCAAAGATAGCGGCAAGGGTGCGTCTGTGGCGGTTGTTCATGGGGACATGTAGTCCGTGCTTGCGTTTCATGCAAGCAAATGAAAGGGTCAGCAAGGATCACAGGTGTGGGCGATGCCTCCGCTCCTGGATCCCTCCTCCGCCCCCTGACGCCCTTACCTGCCTCCCAGCCACCATCGGCGGCGTTTCGGCTGGTCGGGGGCGGGAAGCATCCGGCGCAAATCCTCGATCCGTTCCGCACGCTCTTTTGCCAGCAACTCGGCTGCGTCCGCGCGGGTCTCGGCCCTCACGGCACGGAGCTCGGCCTCTGAAAGCCGAGCGCGCAGGCTCTCCATCTGGGTCACATCAGGGGTGTTCTGTGTGGACAACCTAGCCACTGATTGACCGGCCAAGTCCGGTTCAGACGTGGCCGACGTACCCGGACGTGGCTGGTAAACCCTTGCTAGCTCCGATGGGTCAATGGACCACTTGCCCTGATCATCCTGTGTGCCACTGACCTTTCCTGATTTCAAAGCTTTGGTGAGAGTTGGCCGGGAAACCTGGTAATGCTTTACCGCCTCACGAATGGACAAGTTCGCCATGCTGAACACCCTTATTCCGGTTCAACATCGTCTGGTAAAGCCTTGGCCGGCAAGTCCACTTCCATGCCGGGAAAGGTCGGCTCGGAGGGTGGGGGCAAGCCGGGGCCGGTAGGGAGCTGCTGCTCGCCTCGGCCGATGGACGGGATCTGGCGAAGTGGCTCCTGACCGTCCAATTCGCTCGCGTCCGGCTGCTCGTCGTCGCTGATGACAACGGCCGCGCTGAACAGGCTGTAGCGGATGCCGTCGCGCCGCCCGAGCCAAGCCACGCGGTCATTGACCACGTAGGCATTCGTTGTTCCCCGGTCGCCGATCTGGCGGACCTCGATCCAGAGATCGTCTCGCAGCTTCTTTACCGCCCGCTGCACTGTGGGGCGGCTCGCACCCATCAGGCGGATAAGGTTCCTCTGCGAGATCACCACGGCGTTGTTCACACCGATCCGGGCCACGAGGAGGTGCATGAGCTGCGCTGCCTTCGGGGCCTCGGAGATGAGCTTGGCCCATGCCTCGTGCGCCGCCCGTTCAGTCTGGAGCCAGCGTCCGGAAGGAGCCTTCTCGGGGATCTTCTGAGGCATCGTCATATGAGGCCACCCAGCATCATTGGTGTTCCGAAACTGCACGCTGGCGTGTCAGCATTGGATGTTCAATACGTACCAAAGAAGAAAGTCAACGTTCCATAATTGTAAGCAGATGAGGCTAGGTAGCCTCATAGCTGGTGAGGCCCCCTAGCCTCATAGCTGGTGAGGCCC
>NZ_AMGO01000049.1 GCF_000299575.1 Oceaniovalibus guishaninsula JLT2003 | reverse complement strand
TTTCCATTTGCGCCACTCGCTCATTGGACCAGCGCGTCGACCAGGGTCGCCGCGATCTCTACCCCCTCGACCTGCTCCAACCAGGCCCACTGACCGTTAGGGTTGGCCTCAAGGAACCAGAAGGCCCCGTCGCGGTCCTCCACGAGGTCAATGGCCGCGAAGCGCAGGGCGAGGCTCTGGACGACCGCCACGCAGGCGGCCACGACAGCGGGTGGCAGATCGACGCGCTCCTGGCGCAAGTCGGTCCGTTCGCCGCGGCGCCAATCCACGCGGGTCTCCTCATGCGCCTGGGAGTGGATCGCGACTGCGACGGCGGTTCGGTCCACGACCGTAACGCGCACATCGCGGCGCTTTGGTATCAGCGCCTGCACGATCACCGGCACGGCCTCGAACGCCGCCCGGTCCTCCTCTCGCAGATCGGCCAGCTCCGAGGTGAAGATGACTTGGCCAGGCCCATCCGGGTCGTCTACTAGCGCCCGGCGCAGCGGCTTGATTACGCATCGACGTGCCGCGAGGAAGGATCGCGCAGCATCGACGTCGTTTCCGACTACGGTGGGCGGAACCCGCAGGCCACAGGCTCGGGCGACGGCCAACTGGCGCGGCTTATCCTCCGCCCGCAGGATTGCGAAGGGTGAGTTCAACCAGCGCCCCTCCAGCGCGTTCCACAGGCTGCGTGCCGCGGCGCTCCACTCCTGCACTGCGTAGGCGCGCGCCTCGCTGCTCGCGGTCGCTCCGATCTCCGGCAGCTCTGGGCGCCGGTAGTAGGCCGATCGGAACGCCGCGAGATCGTGCGTGAGGCCGCGGACCGTGATCGTCCCGGTTAGCATGTCCGACGCCGCGAAGGTGACGACCGTCTGCGGCAGGTCCTCGGTGTTGAGGCGAAGGAAGGGTACGCTGCGGCGGCGCAGCTCACGGACGAGGTGGTCGGTCGTTATGTCCTGCCTGTTAGTCGCGAGCAGGACGCCAGATCGGTCAGACAAGCATCTCGGCGGTGTCGTCCGCTTCCCGCCCCGCATCTGTTTTGGTTTGGATTGCTGCAATCAGCACGCCCGGACCTTGGTCTTCCCGCTCCAGCTCGACCGCGGTCTTAGTTTGCAACATGTTGGCCACGGCCAGCGAGGAGTCGTCGTCCTGCTCGGTATGCGTTAGCGTCTTTGTCCTGAGTGAGGGCTGCGAACCGGGCATGTCGATTGCGGGACTTTCGCCCTCCGGCGTCGGCACTATCCACATGTCGCGCTCGACGCAGTAGCGGCCGGGCAGGACCGGCTCGGCGCGCCGCGGGATGCCGTATCGAAACAGGATAGGCTGGGTCTCTTCTGCAACGCGATCCATCGTCGAACTCACTTCTGGTATCTGCGCCCAATCTAACGGGTTGCCCGCGCTCTCTTCAACGGACTACAGGCCGACCTGTTGCCTATGCGGTCTGGTGCGACCTTGCGTGGCAATCGGACACGCTTCGTGAGAGTATAGGCCGAAGAACCATACCATTTCCCTCATCGCCCATACCCTCTGCTCCGGTCCCGTGCGACTTGTTCCCGATCAAGCGCCTCCTGGCGTTTCAGCTCAGCTATCCGCTCCTTCTCCTGCACTAGCTCTCGAGTACGCGTGCCAAGGCGTTCACTCGCCCAATCAAGGTGGTCGTTAGCTTCACCTGCGCGTCCAACGCTTCGGTCAAGGTTTCCAAGGCTTCGCTCTGCGCGGCTTGCGTTCGTCTCAGCGTCGCGATCTGCCCCGAGAAATGTTCGGACGCCTTCGACAGCCTCTCGGCCGTAGCGGCCGAGACTTTCCCCGAGGCCGCGCAACTGGCGGCCAAGCTCTCGAACTCGGCCAAGAGCGCGCGCTCGAATGTCGTCAGGTTGTCCATCGCGCTTTACTCCTTCGGTAGTTCGATACAGGGCGAACCGTTGCAGATTTCCGCGCGTGAGCCTTGGGGCCCGACGAGAAACTCCCGCCCGTCCGGGCCGATCTGGAACGTCACGTCCTTCGCCGCGTCGTTCAGCAGCTCCAGCACGCTCCGGGCGGAGTCCCGTTCGATCAGCGCCGTCTTCAGATCGAACTGCGCCCAGCTCGTCGCCAGCCACAGCAAGACGAAGAGCACTCCCGCGGTCGCGATGCAGGTCAGCACGGTCCAGAGCGGCCAGCGCCGCTGTTCGCTCTCGATGGCGATCAGCCGGCTCCGCACCCCTCCCAGCCGGATGTTCATATCCCTCTCGATGGCGTCGAGCGCGGCTTTCGACGATCTGCTCAAGCTCTCGGCGAGCTGTTGCAGCTCGCTCGAGGTCAACGCCTCGATCTGCTGCCGTTCCGCGCGCATCTTCTCTTGCAGCTGCGCGGTCAAGCTCGGTCTTGCGGGTCCAGTCACGCTCAAAGATACGCCCTTTCAGTCTGAACCGCGCCTCCGTATCCGGATCGGCGGCGGTGATGTAATCCTTGCCCTGGCGCGGCACCGTGAACCCGGCCTCCTCGAGCGCGCGCACGATCCCGGCGCGGTCCTCGATCTCGCCCGCCAGGATGCGGCCTTCGAGGAACGCCGCGACCGCTTCACGCGTCTGCGCCCGCTCCGGCATCTGGCGATCGAACTGCACGGTCCGGGCGCGGTCGGGATCGTCGGGTCGCGCCCAGCCCTCGGCATGGTTCCATGCGTCCCTGAGCGGCGCATAGGTCCGCTCCCAGCCGGGCGGCGCGATGTTCAGCGCCTTTCCCGTCCGCAGCTCCATCCGTGGCGTCAGGAAATGCAGCTCCACGCGTCCGCCTGCCGTATGGCTGTGGCGCACCCAGGTGATGTCGTACTGCTCGGGATCCATGCCCGCGAACGCCACCCGCTCGAAATCGTCCATCACCGCCCGCTGCTGCGCCTCGCTCGGCGCATCCTCGCGGGCGAAGCTGATCACGCCCGTCGTGTAGGTCCACTTGCGGTCCAGGCTGTCGATCAGCTCGCGGGTCTGCGCAATGTCGCCCCGCACCACGTCCGGGGGCGCTTCCTCGCGCCCCGGACGATCCCGCGCGACCAGGTACGCAGCAATCGGCCCGCCGCCGCCGCGCCCGCCCATGAACTTGATCAGCATGGAGCGTCCTCTGACACGGCGCCGGGACCGGCCTCGGCCGTCGGAACCTCATGCGCCCGCCGCAGCTGTGCCAGCTCCCGGTCGAGCGCGATCAGCCGCGCCACCACCGCCACCGCATCCGCCCCGCGCTTCTCGCGGTTCGCCCACCGCGCCAGCTGGTTGAGGTTGTTACCGATCCGCGCCAGCTCCCGCAGCAGTTCGGGATCGACACGGCGCGGCTGGTGCCGCCGCCGTACCGCCCGCACCCCGTCGAGGCCCTGGCGCACCAGCTCCGACAGCGACACGCCCCGCGCCTCCGCCACGGCGTGCCAGCGGCTGCGCTGCTCCTCCGTCGCCCGGATCTTCACCCACATATCCGCCCCACTCCGTCCTCTCCGATTATCCCGGCCCCCCGGACCGCCGCCCCCCCGGAAGGCTGGGCGGTCCGGGGGGCCGGCCGCCCGCCGGGCGGCACTTTTCAAGGCACCACGGAAGCCCCGATGGGGTTCGAAGGGGAGGCGCAGCCTCCCCTCGCCGGCTCTGCTGTGGGCGCGCGAAGCGTGGCCACAGCAGTATGCTGGCTTACGTTTCACTAATAGGAAGCGTTTGTCACCTGGAATAAGGCGGCTGGGGACAGTCTTGGAGGTGTTTTTCCTGCGGTGGCTTGAAGCGTCCGTCAGGTGGGGTCGCTGGTCCAGTCCTCGCGGCTGTGGCGGACCCGAACCACGAAGATGTCTGCGTCCGGTCGGACCAAGTAGACGATCAGGTGAACGCCGCAGGGATGCACCCAGATTGGCGGCGTGAGTTCGGTGCGCTCGCGGGCCAGCTCGGGGAACTCGGCCAGAAGCGCGAACGCCATCTCAAAGCTGTCCTGATAGCGGTCGGCCTGATTGGCACCGAACGCCCGCGCGCCTTGTAGCCAGATGGCGATCAGATCCTCCTCGGCCTTGCCGCTGAGACGCCATGCCATCCTAGGCTGTACCCGCCCGGCGTCGCGCTTCCGCTTTGATCTGCGCCATCGACCGCGTGCCCTCCCCGCTGGCGAGCCCCGCATCCACCAGCGCCTGCATCCGCGCCACCGCCTCGGCCCGCACCTGGTCTCGGCGGATCAGGTCGCGCACGTAGTCGCTGCTGTTAGCATACCGTCCCCGCGCGCTCTGCTTCTCGACCCAGTCCTTCATCGGATCGGGAAGCGAGACGTTCATCGTTGCCATGTCGCGTTCTTTTCACTGGAAGACAAAAGTTATGGCAATCATTGCCATATCCAAAAGGAAGGTTCAAGGTTCTCGTTGCAGAGTTGTCAGGACGAGCAACGCTCGTGAAGAACGCGCCTGTCGGGCGGGCGCAATCAGGTCTGGCGGGGCCAGCTTTCGGGCTGCCAGTCGCGCGATGTGTGGATCACGTGGAGGATCGTCACGGTCCCGTGGTTTCGGTCGCCGGTGACGGCATAGGCGATGACGTAGGACAGGCCCGTGACGGTCTTCTCGTAGGTACCGCTCACACGTCCTGGACGCCCCGTGGGAATGTCGGACAGGGCGGCAGCGGTCTTGTCGAGGACGTCCCGGACCCGCTGGGCAGCTCTCGGGTTGTCGGCGGCGATGTAGTCCACCTCCGCCTTGAGCTCGTCCAGGGCGTCGCGGGACCAGCTGACCCGGCGCGTCACGCGGGCGTGTCGGACGCAGCGTCGATCACAGCCTGAAGCTCGGCCATTGCCTCCTCGTGCGGAACGGTGCGTCCCGCCTCCATGTCCGCCAGACCGCGCTGGATGCCCTCGATGATCGCCAGCTCGCGGTCGACATAGGCGCCGACGGCTTCCCCGGCCAGGAACGACCGGCTGCGCCTGGTGCCCTGCGCCAACCGTCCGAGCTTGTCCTTCACCTGCGGGTCGAGGCGGATCGTCATCGTCGTGCTGGCAGTCATGACCGGACTCCGGGTGCTGGGTTGTGTACACAAGAACACATAAGCGATAGCGGTTCGCTTGGGAACGGGCGTGCTCGTCAGAAGGAGCAATTTAGGGGAAGAACGACGATATCGCGATCTTAGCGGATCCTTCCGATCCGGAAGACGGCGATGCGACCTTTGACAGCTTCGAGCGCGGTCAGAGGGCCCGGCTGATCCGCACCGCCGAGGGCTTTGGTGCTGTCTTTCCCAGGCTCTCCCTTGCCCCGCCCTCCATCCTTGCGTCTGTGGCGCTCTTAGAGGGCGCTCAGGGCCGGTCCTAGCCCTTCTCCCTCCCTGCGCCTGCGGCGGACCTCATAGGCGCTCCTGTGGCCTCTCTGGGCCCAAACCTTCCCCTCCCTGCCTGACCCACCCCATCCGGGGCCGCTGTGCGTGTCGCAACAGCGAGCACCACTCCGGCGAAGCGCAAAGATCAAGGTTGGAGGAACGGCCGGCTGCGCCGTCCGTGTCGGAGAAAAAACCCACCGCCGCCCGGCCGGTCGTTCGCTACCTGGCGGGCGCTCCCGCCCGAACGACCGTGGATTTTTTCCCCTCCTATTAGATCATTAGAGAGTAAAAATTCTAGGTAATTGTTTTATATGGTTTTTAATTGGGG
>NZ_AMGO01000048.1 GCF_000299575.1 Oceaniovalibus guishaninsula JLT2003 | reverse complement strand
CCTCAGTTCCTCGATGCCGTCCCGACTCTTATCACTGGGTGGCGTCCCAACCTCCCATGTGGTCCCAACCCTGTCCCAACCTTCCGAGGGGGTTGGGGACACGAAAAGCCTTTCAAAAACAACGGTGTCCCCAACCTCACACCGTGGTCCCAACCTTTTGCTACACATTCATGTGGGAGAACGGAAAAGGTCGGGAACATGTTTTTCTATACGAAAAGAGAAGGATCCCCGTTGGGGACACCGAGGTTGGGACCACATCCGATCAAGCCATTGTATCGAAACGATAAAGGGCTGTCCCAACCCTCTCGAAGGTTGGGACCACGCGTTCGGGGGTTGGGACCGGGACGGGCAGCGCGTCGATCTTCTCCGGCCGCGTCGCCCGTGGTCGTTTTCGCTTTGGACGGGGACCGCCGGATGCTAAATCCTGAGGTGACCGAAGCCGAAGGCCCACAGCTTGTGAGCCTTCACGATGAACACACCGATCCCCGCGCAGGACGTCCGCCCCGAACCGGGCGCTATCCATAGGTCCTGCATCCTCGCCCTCGACCTCGGCACCACGACCGGCTGGGCGCTCCGTTGCCATGACGGACTGATCACCAGCGGCACGGTCAGCTTTCGGCCTGGACGCTTCGACGGTG
>NZ_AMGO01000047.1 GCF_000299575.1 Oceaniovalibus guishaninsula JLT2003 | reverse complement strand
CGCCGAGGCGGCCTGCAAGGCCGTCAATGCCTTGGCCAGCCGGTTGTCGGCGGCGATCCCGTCGCCGTCTCGGCCCAGCACGGCGGCGATCGCGGTCAGCAGATTGTCCAGCGCATCCCGGCTGCGGCGCCGTGCGCGCGACGGAAAGACCGCCTGCGACACGACGAACCCGACCAGCGCGCCCGCCAGCGTCTCGCCCAGCCGCAGGCCCATCACGGAAGGCACGGGGTTGCCCGAAACCCCGAAGAACAGCGCCAGCAGGGCGGTCGATGCCGCCATCATCCAGGCATAGCTGAAGGTCTGGAAATAGACTGCGAGGAATTGCAGAATGATGATCGACGCCACCTCGACCGCGATGTCGCCGCGCAGCAACCCGGCAATCAGCAACCCGCCGACGCCGCCGATGACGGTTCCCCTGACACGCCGCCAGCCCTTGACCAGCACATCGTCGGCCGTCCCCGTGCCGTAAAGGACCAGCATTGCCGCCAGATAGGCCCAGGCCCAGCGGTCGGCGTCGATCCAGTAACCCAGCGGCAGCGCAACGGCCAGCGCCAGCGCGACCTGAACCGCCCGCTGCGCCGCCTGTTTCAGCCGCACACGGAAGGGTGGATCGGGCGAATCGTCGGGCGCGGGCGGCACCCGAACCCGGTCCTCCGCATAGCCGAGCGCCCTTATCTCGTGCAGGATCGCCCCTGCCGCCCCTTCGGCCCGCCCGCCTCCGTCGAGGGCATCCGCCAGGTCCGCACCGCCGGGATCGTCGCAAAGCGCCGCGTCGGTGGCGTGGACGCGCAGCCGCACCAGCAGCGCGGCGACCTTGGCATCCTCGCCGCCCGCGGCGGTCAGGCGCAGTTCGGTCGGCGTGGTGCGGGCGCGCAGGCGGCGCTGCGCTTTCTCGGGCGCTCCTTTCGCGGCACGGCGCAGGAAAGCGGAAAGGTTCAGCAGATAGGCGCGCACCAGATCCCCGCGGCGCGGCGACGGACCGCGCCAGAGAAGGAACCGGACCAGCGTCGCAACCAGGCCGCCGACAAGGACCGCGGCCAGCGACCACACCGCATCCTGCGCCGTGATGTCCAGATAGACCGCGAACACGAACGTATAGGACGCGGTCAGCGCGACCGTCCGCATGCCGGCCGACCACGCGCGGAAGACGAAGGCGGCGGCCGTCAGCACGGTCGTGACGGCCAGCGACGGCCAGATGGCGCCGGTCAGCCACAGCGCCAGTCCAAGCCCCGGCAAGGCCACGACCGTGGCGGCAATCGACTGACGCAGTACCTGCCGCAACGTCGGCGCGGTGATGAACCAGCCCAGATACTGCGCGACCGTCGCGCCCAGCACCGCGCCCGACAAGGGCAGGTCCAGCAGCCGCGCGGTAAGATAGAGGATGCCGTAGGTCGCCACCGTTGCCGCCGCCACCATCGCCGCATACCGGGCCTGCGACCGCCCCGGATCGAGCCGATCCAGAAGTCGGGGCAGGCGGGCAAACGGCATGGGCGAGGTCTCCGGTATCCGGTGGCAGCGGAAGGCAGGGTCCGCCTTGCGGAACGGAACGCGCATTGCATCGTTCCGGGTGTTCTGACGCCCGCCTGACCGGACCGCGACCGATGCACGCCCATCCAGACCCTGTCCCCGGCCCGCCGCGATGACGGTGCAGCTTCGCCAGCAGGCCCTCGCGCTGACGCTGATCGCGGTGGCGGGGTTCGTCGATGCGGTGTCCTATCTGCAATTCGCGCGGATATTCGTCTCGTTCATGAGCGGCAACAGCACGACCTTCGGCATCAAGATCGCCCAAGGCGATCTGGCGCATCTGGCCGCCCCCGCCGGCGCCTTCGCGGGCTTCGTCGCGGGCACTTTCGTAGGCACCGTCATCGGCCAGAAGGCGGGCTACCGGCACGCGCCCGCCACCCTGGCCGTCGTCGCCGCGGCGCTGCTCGCGGCAATGGTCCTGCCCGCGCCGTCCACGGGGTTCGCCCCGGCAATCACGGCGCTTGCCATTGCGATGGGGGCGCAGAACGCCACGCTGGGCAAGGTCGGCGACAGCAGCGTCAGCCTGACCTACGTGACCGGCATGGTGGCGCGGATCGGCAAGGGACTGGCCCAACTTGCCACCGGCCAGCCGCAACCGGTCCGATGGGGGTTCTTCATGCTGATGTGGATCGGTCTGATCGCCGGCGCGACCCTGGGGGCCGCGTTGCAGGGGGCTTGGGGGCTGACCGCGCTGATCCTGCCCGTGATCGTGCTGGCGATGCTGGCGCTGGTGACGGCCGCGACGGACTGGCGCGTCGCGGCATGAAAGGGGTTCCCGAACGGGTCGCGATCCTGCGCGCGCTTCCGGGGCTTGGCGACATGCTGTGCGCGGGGCCTGCGCTGCGCGCGATGCGGACGGGCTGGCCCGATGCCCATCTGGCGCTGGTCGTCCTGCCGGGGACCGAGACGCTGGCGGCGCGCGTCCTGCCGATGATCGACGAGACGCTTCCGTTCCCCGGCTGCCCCGGCATCCCCGAACGGTCCGTGCCTGATCCGCCCTGGCCCGTGTTCCGCGCCGCGATGCAGGCGCGGCGCTGGGATCTGGCCGTCCAGATGCATGGCGATGGGAGCCATCTGGATGCCTTCATGCCGCAACTGGCCGCCAGCCGCAGCGTCGGATACCTGCCCGCCGCCGCCTGTCCCGCCAATGGACCGGACTGGTTTCCCTATCCCGAAACCGGGCACGAGATCCTGCGCTGGACGGGCCTGATGCGGCAGCTTGGACTGCCCGACCGGGGCACCGATCTGCAATTCGCGGACCATCCTGGCGACCGTGCGGCGCTGGCGGCCCTGCTGGACGCGCGACCGGGCCGCTACGTCTGCCTGCATCCGGGCGCCAGCACGCCGGTCCGCCGCTGGCCCGCCGAACGGTTCGCCGCCATCGGCGACGCGCTGGCGGACCGGGGCCATTCCGTCGTGCTGACCGGAACGGCCGGCGAAAAGGCCATCACCGCCGCCGTCGCCGGGGCCATGCGGCATCCCGCCATCGACCTTGCGGGCCGCACGCCGCTGGGCGTTCTGGCGCTGCTGCTGCGAAGGGCGGCGCTGCTGGTCAGCAACGACACCGGCGTCGCACATCTGGCCGTGGCGACGCGCACCCCGTCGGTCACGGTCTTTCTGGCCGCCGATCCCGACCGATGGGCGCCGCTGGATCGCGACCGTCATCGCATCGTCGTCGCGGGTCGGCTGCGGGGCCAGCCCGACGCACCCCTGCCAGCCACGGACGAAGTGCTGGCGCAGGCCGAGGCGCTTCTGCGATGACCCTGCCCAAAGCCGATTGGAGCGGGGCCAAATGCCTTCTTGTCGCGCATGTCGGCCCGATGACGGAGGCCGCGGCGCTGGGACCGGCCCTGAAGGCGCTGGCGCTCTGGGCGGAAAGCCGCCGGTCGCGTCTGGTCGGGCTGTGGCCGGGACAGCCGCCGCTGACGGGCTTCACCGACCGGGATCTTCTTCATGTCGGTCCCGGTCCCATCGACCTGCACGGCGAACGGCCCCAAGGCGCGATCCTGCTGTCGGATCCGGGTCAATCGGTCCTCGATCTGGCTTTCGCCCTGCATCTTGCCGGGATTCCGCGCCGCGCAGGCATCGCGGCCGAGTTTGGCGGAAGCGCGCTGACCGATCCCGTGGCACCCCCGGATCTGCCTTTGCCGGAACGCCATCTCGCCGTTCTGGGGGCCTTGGGCCTTTGGGCCCGCCAAGACGCACGTATCGGGCGAGAAACGACAATTCGCCGCGCGGCGGGAACTTAACACCGCCATCCGCGATATGGCTTGGAACCTCGACAACCGTCATGGCCCGCGATGAAACAACCCCTCCGCATCCTCACATGGCATGTGCATGGCAGCTACCTTTGGTATTTGTCGCATGTCCCGCACGAGATCGTCATGCCGATCCGGGAAGGCCGCCCCGAAGGCTATGGCGGGCGGCTTCCGGGGTTCGCCTGGCCCGACAACCTGTCCGAGGTTCCGGCCGAAGCCGTCAAGGACATGCAGTTCGACGCCGTCCTGACGCAATCGCACCGCAACTGGACCATCGACCGGCACGAGATCCTCAGTGCCGAACAGCTTCGCCTGCCACGTCTGCACCTTGAACACGACCCGCCGCTGATGCACCCGACCGAGGAACGGCATCCGGTGGACGATCCGGGCGCGCTGCTGGTCCATGTCACCGCGTTCAACGAATTGATGTGGGATTCGGGCCGCACGCCGACGCGCGTGATCGAACACGGCGTCACGGTGCCGGACGATGCCGTCTGGACCGGCGAACGTCCGCGCGGCATCACCGTGGTCAACGACCTTCCAACGCGCGGGCGCCGCATCGGGGCCGACGTGTTCCAGCGTGCGCGCGATGCCGTGCCGCTGGACCTTCTGGGAATGGGTTCGACGGCGATGGGCGGGCTGGGGCAGGTGCCGCTGGCTGATCTGCCCTATCGGCTGGCCGACTATCGGTTCTTCTTCAACCCCATCCGCTATACCAGCCTCGGGCTGGCGGTGTGCGAGGCGATGATGGCGGGCCTGCCGATCGTGGGGCTGGCCACCACCGAGATGAGCAGCGCGGTCGAGAACGGCGTGTCGGGCTGGGTCGATACGCGCGAGCACGTGCTGCACGACCACATGCGCCGCCTGATCGCCGATCCGGCCGAGGCGCGGATGCTGTCGCAAGGCGCCGCCCGCATCGCCCGTCAGCGGTTCGGCATCGACCGTTTCGTCGCCGACTGGTGCGATGCACTGGCCGAGGTGACGGGGATCCGACCCATCGAAAGGATGGCCGCCCATGCGTGATTTTCCCATGTCCCGGCCCGGCGATGGCCCCAGGCTGACGATGATCTCGGAACATGCCTCGCCTCTCGGGGCGCTGGGCGGGGCCGATGGCGGTGGCCAGAACGTCTATGTCGGGCAGGTCGCGCGGCATCTGGTGCGGCACGGGTGGTCGGTCGAGGTTCTGACCCGCCGCGACGATCCCGACCTGCCGGAGGTGACGGAATGGCTGGACGGGGTGCGCGTCGTGCATGTGCCCGCGGGCCCCGCCGCTCCGATCCCGAAGGAGGATCTGCTGGGCCTCATGCCCGCCTTTGCCGCCTGGACCGAGGCGCATTGCCGCGACAGCCGGCCCGACCTGATCCACGCGAACTTCTTCCTGTCGGGGCTTGTCGCCGCCGACGTTTCCGCCGCGACCGGCATCCCCTTTGCCATAACCTTTCACGCGCTGGGCCGCGTCCGCAGGCAGGCGCAGGGATCGGCCGACCGCTTTCCGCCCGAACGCGAGGCGATCGAGGAACGTGTCGCGCGCGAGGCGGCGCTGGTGATCGCCGAATGCCCGCAGGACCGCCGCGATCTGGTCACGCTCTATCGCGCCGATCCGCAGCGCATCCGCGAAGTGCCCTGCGGCGTCGATCTGGACGAATTCGCCGCCGTGCCCCGCGATACCGCCCGCGCCATTCTGGGATTGCCGGCGGACGGGTTCCTGGCGCTGCAACTAGGCCGGATGGTGCCGCGCAAGGGCGTCGATGACGCCATCCGCGCGGTTGCGCGGTGCCGCAGGGCCGGGGCCACCGACATGCGGCTGGCCGTCGTGGGCGGCGCGTCCCCGATCCTCAATGCCAGCACGGATGCCGAATATGCCAGGCTGCGCGGGGTGGCGGCGGATGAAGGCGTGGCCGACGCGGTGAATTTCGCCGGGTCGCGGCCGCGCGATCTGCTACGCTATTACTTCCATGCGGCGGACGCGTTCCTGACCCTGCCGTGGTACGAACCCTTCGGCATCACGCCGCTCGAGGCGATGGCCTGCGGCATTCCGGTCATCGGCGCGGCGGTCGGCGGGATCGCGCACAGCGTCGTGGACGGCGAGACGGGCATCCTCGTCCCGCCGCGCGATCCGGGAGCCGCGGCGGATGCGCTCGGTCGTCTGCATGCCGATCCCGCCCTTCGTGCCCGGATGGGCCAGGCGGGACGGCGGCGCGTCGCGGATCGTTTCACGTGGAACAGCGTGGCCGACGGGCTGGACACCGCCTTCCGCGACCTTCTGCAACGGCCAGCCAGGCAATGCCCGCCCCAGGCAAGGACAGTGCCGAACCATCGCGCAGACGGATTCGACGAATTGGCGCGCCTTCTGTCGGCCCATCGCGGCATCCTGGCCCTTCAGACCGCGCGGCTGGCCGCCGAAGTGACGGACGTGCTGTCGAATGGCGGCAAGCTGCTGGTCTGCGGCAACGGCGGCAGCGCGGCCGACGCGCAGCACATGGTTGCCGAACTGGTCGGCCGGTTCCTTGTGCCGGGCCGCCGCGCCCTGCCCGCCATAGCCCTTGGCTGCTGTGCCGCGACGATGACCGCCTGGTCGAACGATTTCAGCTATGAGGACGCGTTGGCGCGCGAGGTTCTGGCGCTGGGCCGTCCCGGCGACGCCATCCTTGCCTTCAGCACATCGGGCCAGTCGCGCAACCTGATTGCCGCCTTCGACGCGGCCGGCAAGGCGGGCCTGCGGCGTCTGGCGCTGCTGGGCCGCGATGGCGGGCCGCTTCTGGCGCAATGCGACCGTGCCGTTGTCGTGCCCTCCAATTCGACCCCCCGGATCCAGGAAGTGCATACGCTGATGATGCACGAAATCTGCGCGGCCGTCGAAACGGATGCCCGGATCGCCCCGGTCGCGGACAGGCCGCCCATGCGTCCGGCAATGCGCGATGCCGGTGCAGCGGCGTATCCCCGGTTCGTGACATGACCGCCGGCGATTGTCCGCGCGGCGCGATCCTTCTCGACAAGGACGGCACCCTGATCGAGGACGTGCCCTACAACGTCGATCCCGACCTTATCCGCCTGACACCGGGCGCGGGCGAGGGGCTGGCGCTGCTGGCCGATGCGGGATGGCACATTGCCGTCGTGACGAACCAGTCCGGCATAGCGCGCGGCCTGTTCCCCGAATCCGCGCTCGGCCCCGTCCGCGGGCGGATCGAAGCCTTGCTGGCCTCCTTCGGCGTGCGGCTGGCGGGGTTTCACTGGTGCCCGCACCACCCCCAAGGCAGCGTCGCGCCGCTGGCGGTGTCCTGCAATTGCCGCAAGCCCGCGCCGGGCATGTTGACGGCCGCTCTGGCCGCGCTGGACGCCGATCCGGCGCAATCGTGGATGATCGGCGACATCCTCCACGATGTCGAGGCGGGCCATGCCGCCGGGTGCCGGTCGATTCTGGTCGATAACGGCGGCGAAACGGAGTGGGCGCTGTCCCGCGACCGGATGCCGGACGCGGTGGTGCCCGACCTGGCGACGGCGGCGCGCATCGTGCTTGCCGCCGGACCGCGCGATGTCGCGCGCGACCGGAGCGCGGCATGA
Organism: Oceaniovalibus guishaninsula JLT2003; assembly: GCF_000299575.1. Classification (GTDB taxonomy): domain Bacteria; phylum Pseudomonadota; class Alphaproteobacteria; order Rhodobacterales; family Rhodobacteraceae; genus Palleronia; species Palleronia guishaninsula. The sequence continues at coordinate 126,706 of NZ_AMGO01000047.1, read as the reverse complement.
CGAGCGTTGAAAGCCTTGTCGATGCGCTGACCGGACGCAGTGTGGTCGTCGTCGGCGACGCCATGCTGGATCGCTACGGAACCGGCGCGGCCCACAGGCTGGCATCCGAGGCGCCGGCGCCGATCCTGTCCGACATCGCGTGGAAGGATCGCGCGGGCGGGGCTGCCAACACCGCGGCCTGCGCCGCAGCCCTGGGCGCGAACGTGTCGCTGGTGGCGCTTGCGGGCGCCGATGAAGGCGGACGGGCCTTGCAGGCTTTGCTGGCAAAATGCGGCGTCGCCACGTCCGGGCTGGTGCGCGGATGCGACCGGCGGACCATGATCAAGACCCGGCTGATGGCGGGCGGACAGATGATCGTCCGGTTCGACGAGGGCGACGGCGACGCGCCTACCGAGGATCTCGCCATGCAGCTTGCCGACCGTCTGCGGCAGGCGCTCGACGGGGCCGAGGCGGTGATCGTGTCCGACTACGCCTATGGCGCGATCTGCCCCCAAATCCTCGACGTGCTCGCCAATTGGCGGCGGAAGTCGCGGGGCCGGCTTATCGCCGATGCGCGCGACCTGCGGCGGCTGGCCCATCTGCGGCCCTGCGCCGTCACCCCCAATGCCGCCGAAGCGGCGCGCCTCGGGGGCGTGACGCCGGCCGATGGCGATGCCGGCGCAAGGGTCGCGGCGTTGGCCGGGGCCGACCTGCCGGGTCTGACAGGGGCGCAGAACGTGGTGGCGACGCTGGACCGCGACGGCGCGGTGGTGCTGCGCGCGGGAAAGCCGCCTTTGCACCTGCCCGCCACGGCAACGGCCGAAGGCGCGGGCGTCACCGGCGCGGGCGACACGTTCGCCGCCGCGCTGGCGCTGGGGCTGGCCGCCGGGGGCGACATCGCGGATGCCGCGCGGCTGGCCTGCGCCGCAGCCGGGGTCGCCGTGGCGAAACCGGGCACCGCGACCTGCGATGCGCGCGAATTGCGCGGGGTTCTGGCGAAGACGCGCCCAACACCGATGCCCGCCATCCTGCCCTCGGCCGCCGCGCTGGCGTCGCTGGGGGATGCATTGCGCGCCGATGGGGCGCGGATCGTCTTCACCAACGGCTGTTTCGACCTGCTGCACGAAGGCCACCTGGCCTATCTGGAAGAAGCCCGCGCACTGGGCGACGTGCTGGTCGTCGGCGTCAATTCGGACGCGTCGGTGCGGCGGCTGAAGGGCCCGTCGCGCCCCGTCAACGCCTGCTCGGCCCGGATGCGGATGCTTGCCGCGCTGACCTTCGTCGATCACGTCGCCGCCTTCGACGAGGATACGCCCGAGGCGCTGATCCGCGCGCTGCGGCCCCATGTCTTCGCCAAGGGCGGCGATTACGACCGCGCCGCCCTGCCCGAGGCCGCGGCGGTCGAGGAACTGGGCGGCGAGGTGCGCCTGCTGCGCTATCGCACCGGCAAATCGACCACCGGCATCATCGCCCGCATCCGCGATGCCGCCCCCTGCGAACCCGTCGCCCCGGCGCGGAGCGTGTCGTGACCGCCGCCGGCTGGGATGCGGCCCGCCGGGTGCTGGCTGTCAGGCTGGACGCGATGGGCGATGTGCTGATGACCGCCCCGGCGCTGGCCGCGATCAAGGGCAGCGGTGCCGGGACGCGGCATCTGACCCTGCTGACTTCGCCCGCCGGTGCTGCGGTGGCGCGGCTGATCCCGGCGATCGACGACGTGATCGTCTACCGCGCCCCGTGGAGCAAGCTGCCCCCCGGAACCCTGCCCGACCCCGATGCCGATCTGGCGCTGATCGAGATGCTGCGCGCCCGCCGGTTCGACGCCGCCGCGATCTTCACCGTCCATAGTCAAAGCGCGCTGCCCGCGACGCTGATCTGCCACCTAGCCGGCATTCCGCTGCGATTGGCGTATTGCCGCGAAAATCCCTATGACCTGCTGACCGACTGGGTGCGCGAAACCGAACCGGCCGCGCATCTGCGGCACGAGGCCCGCCGCCAGATCGACCTTGTCGCCAGCGTCGGGCTGCGCGGCCCCGAAGCGCCGGGCCTCGTCCTGCCGGCGTCGGCGGAACGCGCGGCGGCGGCGCGGCTTCGCGCCCTGGGGCTGGACGGCAGTAGAAACTGGTGCGTGCTCCATCCCGGCGCCAGCGCCCCGTCGCGCCGTGCGCCGTTGGCCACCTTCGTCAAGGCGGCCGAGATCCTGACGCAACGCCACGGTTGGCGGATCCTGGTGACGGGGCACGGCGCCGAGGCCACGCTGGCGGACCGCATCGCAACCCTTTCGGGGGTGGCGGCGACGGGACCGATGGAATTGCCCGACCTTGCGGCGCTGATCGCGCGCGCGCCGGTTCTGGTGACGAACAATACCGGTCCCGCGCATCTGGCGGCCGCCTTGGGAACGCCGGTCGTCGACCTTTATGCGTTGACCAACCTGCAACATGCGCCGTGGAAGGCGAAGGGCCGGGTGCTGTTCCGCGACGTGCCCTGCCGCGTCTGCCTCAAAAGCGTCTGCCCCGAAGGCCACCACCGCTGTCTGGCCGATATCGACCCGGCCGAGGTCGCGGCCGCCGCCCTCGAATGCGCCGGCGGGGCGGCGCCCGCCATCCCCGAGGATCCGGCCCGCATCTTCGGACGCGACGGGATCACGCGCGGCGCAGACGAAGCGCGGGATCTGCCCGCCAGCGTGGCATGACCGCGCCGGGCGACATCCGCCGGATCCTGTTCGTCGAACTGCTGGGCGGACTGGGCGATCTGACCGAGGCGCTGGGCGCCATTCAGGCCCTCGCCCGGTCCCATCCCCGCGCCAGTGTCGAGGTGCTGACCTTTGCACCCGGCGCGGACCTGCTGCGCCACGACCCGCATGTCGCCGCCGTAAGGATCGCCCCCAAAACGGGTGCGCGGCAGGCTGTCGAGGGGGCGCTGGACGATGGCCCCTGGGATCTGGCGGTGTCCACGACCGATTACGAAGGCATCGGGGCTTTGATCGCCGACCGGGTGCCCGACGCCGTGACGGACCTGTGGCGCGACCCGCCGTCCGACCGCCGCGCCGGACAGCGGTTCGTCGATCTGCTGATTGCGGACGGGTGGGTGCGGCCGCAGGCGGCAGGCCCCGCGCATCTGTTCCTGACCCCGGCCGAGCGGGCCGAGGCCGCCCGCCGGCTGACGGACCGCAAGACGGCCGCGCTGGTGCTGGGGGCCGGTATGGCGATCAAGCGCTGGCCCGAAGAACGGTTCGCGGAACTCGGCCGGACCTTGCGTGACCGTCACGGACTGGAACCGCTGCTGATCGCCGCGGGCGAAGATGCGGCCGCCGACCGCATCGCCCGGCAGATCGGCGCGTTTGTGCTCAAGCCGGTGGATCTGCGGATGCTGGGGGCGATCCTGGGCCGATGCGCCGTCGCCATTGGCGGCGATACCGGCCCGATGCGGCTGGCGGCCCTGGCGGGAACGCCGACGGTGATGCTGTTCGGCCCGTCTTGGGCGGGGCGCTACGGCCTTAGCGATGCCGACCTTCAGGCCGTTCCCGATTGCCCCGAGCGCAGGCAGGACGTGACCGCGCAAGCCTGCTGGTGGACCGGCACCTGCCCCCTGCCGCGCGGGCCCGAAAGCTGTACCCACGAGATTGCAGCGGCCGAGGTCGCGCAAGCGGTCGCACGGCTGCCGGCCGCGCGCGCCGCGCCGAAACCGCGCCCCACTGCCCCGCCGCGCTTCGCTTCCGATTGGCAGAACGCGCGGCGCATTCTGGTGCTGCGGCTGGACAATATCGGTGACGTGCTGATGACCGGGCCGGCGCTGGCGGCGATCCGCGCCTCACGCCCGCAGGTGCATGTCGGTCTGCTGGCCAGCCCCTCGGGCGCGCAGGCCGCCCCCCTGCTGCCGTGGATCGACGAGGTCATGCAGGCGCGCACCCTTTGGCAGGAACTGGCGCCGCCCGACGCGGTGCCCCGCGACCCCTTCGATCCGTCAGACAGCCGATCCCTTGTTGCGCGCATCGGGCAGGGCCGCTGGGACGGTGCCATCGTCCTGACCAGCTTTTCGCAAAGTCCCCATGCGGCGGCCGTCGCCTGCCGTCAGGCGGGCGTTCCGCTGGTGGCAGGGGCGTCGGACGAACGCGGCGGCGCGCTGACCCACCGCATTCCGAAAGGCGATCCGCGCATCCATCAGGCCGATCGCAACCTTGCCCTGATCCGGGCCCTCGGATTCGCGTCGGGCGATGCCCGGATGCGGCTTGCGATCCCGAAGACCGCGCGCAAGACGGCGACGGCGCTGGCAGGCCCGCCAGGGCCGAACGGCTTTCTGTTGCTGTCCCCCTGGGCCAGCGCCGCGTCGCGCCAGTATGCGCCGGACCGCATGGCCGATGCCGCCGCCCGCATCGCCGCGCGGCATGGCTTTCGCGTCCTTGTGACCGGCGCCCCCGGCGACACGGCACGCGGCGCGGCGCTGGCCGCAGCGATCCCCGGCGCGCGCGACCTGACCGGGCGCACCAGCGTTGCCGAGGTCGCGGCGCTGGTGTCGTTAGCGCGGCTAGTTCTGTGCTGCAACAGCTCGGCCATGCACATGGCCGAGGCGCTGGGCGTCCCCGCAATCGTGCTTTTCGCAGGCACCGAACTTGCGTCGCAATGGGCGCCCCGCGCGACACCGCACCGCCTGCTGGCAAAGTCGGTGCCCTGCACGCCCTGTCATCTGTTCGACTGTCCGGTGGACGGCCATCCCTGTCTGGACGTCCCTCCCGACGAGGTCGCGGCGGCGGCGGACGATCTGCTTGTCGCCATTCGGAAGGCCGCGTCATGAACCGGTCCGTTGCACCGGCGAAAATGCTGCGCGGCGACGACCCCCGCGATCTGGCCCACGCGATCCTGCGCGATGGCAATCGCGGCGCGGTTGCCCGGTTGGCGCAGATGGCGCTTGCCGGCGACGAAGCGGCAACGGAAGCGTTGTTCGCCCGCGTGGTCGAGCCGCTTTGCGACGGGTTCACCGCGCAGGGCGCCCTGGCCTGCGACCGGGTGATGGCGCAGGTGATCGACGCCTCGCGGTCTGTCCCGGCCTGCGCGCCCCTGACACGCGCAATGGCAGCGGAAGGCATCGACGGCGAGGGCGGTCTGCTGGCGCGCGCCGGATGGGGAACGCATGGCCGCGTCGGCGGCGCGGCGGCGCCGCGGCGGATCGGCGTGCTGTCGCGGGTCACGCTGGGCGCGGATCTGGCCATCACCGTTCCGCTGATCCGGGGCCTTGCCGCGCGCTGGCCCGACGCCGAGATCGTGTACTTCGGCCCGCCGGTCGGCCAGGCCGCTGCCGAGGCCGCCGGCGCGCGGTTCGTTTCCACCGAATACGGGCGGCGCGTCGGTCTGGCGGCGCGCCTGAACGCCTGGGCCGACCTGCGGGCGAGCTTGCGTCAGGAAACGGCAGGGCTGGGACCGGCGGACTGGCTTCTGGTCGATCCCGACAGCCGCCTGACCCAGCTCGGCCTGCTCGCCCCCGGTCCGAGGCTTGCCTATCGCCGCCTGCCCAGCCGCACGGCCGCGGGGGGGATCTCTGGGCGCCATCGCCCGCGACTGGTTCGGCCGCACCTTCGACACGGCCATCCCCGACACCCCGCTGCCCCTGCGTCCCGCCGATGCGGACTGGTCCGCAACGGTGCGGCGCGCGCTGGCGACCGATGCACGCCCGCTTGTCGCCGCGGGCTTCGGCACCGGCGGCAACGCGGCCAAGCGGGTCGGCCCCGCATTCGAGGCCGATCTGCTGCACGCCCTTGTCGCGGAGGGCTGCCGCATTCTGCTGTCGCGCGGGGTCGATCCGGCTGAGCACGAGGCGACGCGCATCCTGTGCGCCGCGTTGCAGGACAGGGGCATGCGGATTTCCCATCTGCCGAAGGGCCGCACGCTGACCGGGCAAGACAGCGCCGATATCGTGACGTGGCAGGCCGATCCCGGCGCGTTCATGGCGATCATCGCCGCGTCGGACCTGCATCTGGGTTACGATTCCGCCGGTCAGCATATCGCTGCCGCGCTTGGTGTGCCGACCTTCTGCGCGTTCGTCATGGCAGGGGGCGCGCGCCATGCGGACCGCTGGACGCCCGCCGGGCCCGGCCCCGTCGGCGTCCTGCGGCTGGCTGTCGGCAGTTCCGAACAAGCGGCGACCGGCCCCGCCATCCGGGCGGTGCGCGCGCTGCTGCGTCGCGCGGGCAAGGACGGGTCAGCGCCCTGAATGCCAGCGGCCGTCCAGCATCACGCCCGCAACCCGCATATCGGACCGAAGGCAGGTCAGCACGGCCCGCCGCCCCGGCTGCACGGTGCCCAACGCGTCCTGCATGTCCAGCGCGCGGGCCGGGTTCAGCGACAGCATCCGCAGCACCTGCCCCAGATCGACGTCCGCATGATCCAGCATGTTGCGCAGGCTGTCGATATGGCTGACATGCGCGCCTGCCAGACGTCCCTCGCTGTTGGTCAGGCGGCCCTGCGTCAGAAGGATCGTCTGCCCCCCCAGCTCGAACCGGTCGAGCGTGCCCGCCATCGTCAGCATCGCGTCGGTGACAAGGCACAGGCGGTCGGGCATCAGCCGCGCGGCGATGGCGACATTGCGCCAGTCCACATGGTGCCCGTCGGCGATCAGCCCGGCGAAAAGCCGGTCCGACGCCAGAACGGCCCCGACCGCCCCCGGTTCGCGCCCGGTCATCTGCGACATCGCGTTGTAAAGATGCGTGACCCCGCGAATGCCCTCGGCTTCGGCCTGGGCCATCTGGTCGGCCGTGGCGGCGGTGTGCCCGGCAAAGACGCGGATCCCCGCGCGGGTCAGCGCGGCGACGCTGCCCGGCGGCTGACATTCCGGGGCGATGGTCAGCAGAATGGGGATGCGCCGCGCCGCGTCGCCCAGGATCGCGACGTCTTCGGCGTCGATGGGGCGGATCGCCGCCGCCTCGTGGATGCCGGGACGGTCGAGCGACAGAAACGGCCCTTCCAGATGCACCCCGAAGATGCCGGGCATGCCGCCCGCGATGGCCCGCTCGACCGCTTCGATCGCGCGGACGTAATCGCGGCCGGGCGCGGTGATGAAGGTGGGAAGGATCAGCGCCGTGCCACCTTCGCGCGCGCCCGCCGCGATCCGTTCCAGCGCGGCGGGCGTCGGGTCGAAGTTGAACTGCGCATCCCCCGCCCCGTTGATCTGAAGGTCGATGAAGCCGGGCGCGACGATGTCGAAGGCGGTCAGGCCGCCATCCTGCGCCGTCGCGGGGCGGATGCCGGCGATCCGGCCCTGTGCAATCTCGATCACGCGGTCGGTCTGCGGGCGGGCACCGATCCCGTCGAAAAGCTGTCGGGCCAGCAGGCGGTCAGGTTCGGTCGAAGACACTTTCGCGGCCCCCCGGATGGACGGTTTCGTAGTAATCCACCAGCGTCAGCGCGGCGGCGGCATCGCGGTCCAGAACGGCGGTCGCATCCGCGTGCAGTTGCAGCGCCGAGGCCGGGCAGGCGGCCGATAGCGGCCCCTCGACCATCCCGGCCACGGCTTCGGCTTTGGCAGCACCCGTGGCCAGCAGAAGGCAGGCGCGCGATTGCAGGATCGTGGCGATGCCCATGGTGATCGCATGGCGCGGCGTCTGGTCGAACGTGTCGAAAAACCGGCGATTGGCGCGGCGGGTATCGTCGGTCAGCGTCTTGATCCGCGTGCGCGAACCCAGGCTGGAGGTCGGCTCGTTGAAGCCGATATGCCCGTTCTGCCCGATGCCCAGCACCTGAAGGTCGATCCCGCCCGCATCGGCGATCCGCGCCTCATAGGCCAGCGATTCGGCCTGCGGATCGTCGGCATCGCCGCGCGGCAGATGCGTGCGCGCCGGGTCGATGTCGATACGGTCGAAGAACGCCTCGCGCATGTAGGTATGATAGGAACAGGCATGGTCGGGCGGCAGGCCGATATATTCGTCCAGGTTGAACGTCGCGACCTGCGCGAAGGACAACCCATCGGAAACGTGGCGGCGGCCCAGCTCGTCGTAAAGCGGCAGCATCGTGCCGCCTGTGGCCAGTCCCAGCACGCAGCGGGGCCGGTCGCCGACCAGACGGGCGACGATATCCGCCGCCCGTCTGACGGCAGCCTCGGCATTGTCCAGGATCAGAACCTTCATCGCGATACCTTTGCAAAATGAAGCGCCAGCGCGCCCAGAAGCGGGCCGTCATGGCCGAGCGCGGCGGCCTGAAGCGCGGGGCGAAACAGCGGCGGCTCGTCCGCCAGCGACGCGCGCACCCGATCCAGATAGCCTTGCGCCAGCCCGATGCTGCCGCCCACGGCCACGCCGTCGAGGCCGAGGATCGCCGCCAGATCGCCGATCAGCGACGCCACGGCGCGGGCGGAGGTCGCCACGATGTCCTCGGCCCAGGCGGCGCCGGATTTCGCAGCCTCGATGACCGCGCGCGCATCCTGTCCGGGGTGGCCCCTGGCCGCGGCGGCTGCGGCGATGCCGCGCCCGCCCGCCACGCTTTCCACCGTGTCCCGGCGTCCGCTGCCGCAAGGCCCCTCGGCATGGCGGCTGGTGACGAAGCCCGCGTGCCCGGCCAGTCCGTTCTCGCTTTCGATCAGGCGGCCGCCCAGAACGATGCCGCCGCCGATCCCGGTCGAGACGGTCAGATAGGCGAAATTGCGGGCGTCGCGGCCCGCCCCGAACCGCGCTTCGGCCAGCGCGGCCGCCGCGGCGTCGTTGCAGCAGGTCGCCGCCCCCAGCCTGTCGCGCAGGGCATCCTGCAAGGCGAATCCGTCGATTGCCGACAGCGTGTCGCGGTTGACCGCGCACCACCGCCCCGCGCCGTCGATGCGCCCCGCGACACCGACGCCAAGCGGTGCGCCGGCGGTATGGCCCAGACGCGTCAGCAGCCCCGCCATCGCATCCATCTGCGCCTCGGGCCCCGCCATGCCATCGGTCGCGGCAAGCAGGCGCTCGACGACCCGGCCGCTGTCTATACGGGCGGCGGCGATCTTGGTGCCGCCTAGATCGACGGCGAAACCGCCCAGGTCAGCCAGTTCCATCACCGCCCTTTCGCGGCAGCCACGACCGCATCGCGGAACCAGCCCGTCACGTGTTCCAGCCGGGTCAACGCCGTGCCGACCGTCACCGCATCCGCCCCCGCGCTTATCGCGCTGGCGGCGCGGGCCGGATCGTTGACGCGGCCTTCGGCCATGACGAAGCCGCCCAGTTCCCTGAAGACGGCGATCAGCGCCAGATCGACGCCATCGCCCTTGCCCGCCGTCTCGTCGGTATAGCCCGACAGCGTCGTGCCCAGGATCGCGGCGCCATCCGCATGGGCGCGCTTTCCGTCGTCGGGCGTGGCGCAGTCGGCCATGGCCAGCGCACCGGAATCGCGGATCGCGGCCAGGATCGCGGCTGCCGGTTCGGGCCGGACGCGCGGTGTCGCGTCATAGGCGACGATGTCGGCACCGGCCGCCACCAGCGCCCGCGCGTCTTCGGCATAGGGCGTGATGCGCACCGGGCTATCCGCCAGATCGCGCTTGAGGATGCCGATGATCGGCACATCGACGCAGGGACGGACGGCGCGCAGGTTTTCCACCCCCTCGATCCGCAGGCCGGCGGCACCCCCCGCCACGGCGGCCATCGCCATCGCGGCGACGATGTCGGGCCGGTCCATTGGGCCGTCGTCGACCGGCTGGCACGACACGACCAGCCCGCCGCGCAATTGATCGAGAATGGTCATGGGTCAGTCCATCAGGCTTGGAAGGCCGGTCGCCAGGATCGGGAAGGCGCAGACCAGAAACAGCACCACGAAAGGCGGGATCAGCCACGGCAGGATCGCCTTCGCCAACCGCTGATAGGGAATGTTTCCCACCTGCGCCACGACGAACAGGGCCATTCCCATCGGCGGCGTGAGGATCGAGATCATCAGGTTGAGGATGACGATGATGCCGAAATGCACGGGGTCGAGGCCGAAGCCCATCGCCACCGGCACCAGGATCGGGACGACGACCAGCAGGATCACCAGCGCCTCGATGAAGCAGCCCAGCACGAAGACCATCAGGTTGACCGCGATGAGGAAGCTGACAGGCCCGCTGGCGATGCCCAGAAAGAACGTGGCGATCTGCTGCGGCGCCTGTTCGCGCGCCAGAATGAAGCTGAGCAACCCCACCCCCGCGACGATCGTGGCGATGGCAGACGATGTGACCGTGGTTTCGTAAAGCGCATCCCACAGGCGGCGGAACGTCATCTCGCGGTAGAACAGCAGGTCTATGGCGATGGCATAAAGGACCGTCACCGCCGCCGCCTCGGTCGGCGAGAAGAGCCCCGAGAAGATGCCGCCGACGATGACCACTGGCGTCAGCAGCGCCGGCAGCGACTTGACGAACAGCGTTCCGATCTCGCCCGCGCTGCGGCGCGGATCGCGCGGATAGTCCCGCCGTCCCGCGATGAAATAGACCATCACCATCAGCGCCGCGGCGCAGAGGAACCCCGGCACGATGCCGCCCAGAAACAGCTTGCCGATCGAGACGTTGGCGATGACCCCGTAAAGAACCATGGTGATCGACGGGGGCACCAGCGGACCGATCATCGACGATGCGGCCGTGACCGACCCCGCGAAATCGTCGTCGTAGCCCGCTTCGCGCATGGCCTCGATCTCCATCTTGCCCAGGCCCCCGGCATCGGCCAGCGCCGAGCCGGACATGCCCGAAAAGAACAGCGAAGCCAGCACGTTCACATGCCCCAGCCCGCCGGTGATGTGGCCCACCAGCGCGCGTGCGAAACCGAACAGATGGTTGGTGATCCCGGCCGAGTTCAGGATGCCCGCCGCCAGGATGAACAGCGGCACCGCCAGCAATGGAAAGCTGTTCAGCCCGTCCACCATCCGCTGCACGGCAAAGCTGAGGCCCATGCCCGTCCAGTAGAAATAGCCCATCGAGACGAAGATCATCGCGATTCCGATGGGAACCCCGACCAGCACGAAGGCCAGCCACAAGATACCGACGACGGCAAGGGTCATAGCAGCGGATCCCGGTTGGCGGGCGCGTCGCGGCGACCGATCAGGCGCCGGACGATGCGGTGGATGATGAGGAAGGAGGCGACAAAGGCCGACGCGTAGAGCAGCGCGTCGGTGGTCGGCAGCGTGACGGAAATGTTGTTCCAGGTCCGCGCCACGGTCTTGTAGCCGATCCAGGCCAGGTTCGCCATGATGCCCAAATAGACAAGGTCGATGACGGTATAGAGCACCTTGCGCGCGCCGTCCGGCAGGGTATCGGCCAGGAACGCCATCTTCAGCTGACCGTCCTGACGCTCGACCTCGGCGATGCCGATGAAGGCCATCCAGACCCAGATCCAGCGGGCGGCCTCCTCGGTCCAGACCGGGCCGCGGAAAAGCGGCGTCCGGCCGAAGACCTGGACCAGCACAATCGCGATCAGCACGATCAGAAGGACCGAGGCGACGATGCCCTCGGGGCTGTATTTTCTTGGCGCACGCATGTCCGGTCTCCCCCCGGTGCCGACGAACCCGCGGGCGCGACCTGCGCCCGCGGAACGCTCAGATCACTCGCCGCGAACCTCGGCGATGGCGCCCTCGCCGAACTCCTCCTCCAGCGTGTCGTAATAGGGCTGCATCGCGGCGCGGAACGGCTCCAGATCGGGGCGGGTGACAGTCATGCCCCGCTCCTCGAACGTGGCCAGCAGGTCTTCCTCGGCCTGGCGCGTCAGGGTGTCGTTCTTCTCGCCGCCGGCCTCGACGGCCTGCATGACCCAGCCCTGTTCCTCCTCGCTCAGATCCGCCCAGGTGTCGGCCGAAATCTGCACGGCGGCCGAGGCGACGAAGTGATCGGTCAGCGCGACGTGGCTTTGCACCTCGTAGAACTTCATCGCCTCGATCGTCGGCAGGGGGTTTTCCTCGGCATCGACCTGGTTGGTCTGAAGCGCCAGATACACCTCGGCGAAGGCCACGGGGGCGGGGTGGCGCCGACGTTTTCGGCATAGGCGATCAGGAAAGGCACGTTGGGGGTGCGCAGGCGCAGGCCCGCCATGTCGTCGATGCTTTCGATGGCGCGGTTCGACGTGGTCTGCCGGGTGCCGTAATACCACACGTCCAGCAGCTTGACGCCCTGCTCCTCGAACTTGGCGGCCATCTTCTGGCCCCAGGGACCGGCGACGATCTGCTCCAGGTGATCGAAGTCGCGCGCGACATAGGGCGCGCCGATCAGGTTCAGCTCGGGGATGACATAGCTCATGTCGGGATAGCCCGTGATGACCATGTCAAGCTCGCCCGCCTGAACCTGCGCGACCATCGCCTTGAAATCGCCCAACGTCGAGGACGGGAACAGGTTCACCGTCAGCTCGCCGCCCGACAGCTCTTCCAGTTGGGCCGCGAATTCCTGCGCGCCGGCATAGACGTTGGACGCTTCGTTGTCCTGCAGGCCCAGCGTCAGTTCGCGGGCCATGGCGGCCGGGGCACAAAGCGCGAGCGCCGCGGCGCCGGCAAGAAGGTGGGGCATGAACGTCATCGAGGATCCTCCGTTTGCGATGAAGTCGGTCGTCAGGTTTCCGCGTTTGGCATCGTGCGGGATTTGAGACGCGCGCGATAGGACCGCGCCAGATGGCGGTCCATGACATCGGCGGCCGTTGCGGCGTCGTTGTCCAGCACCGCCGCATAGATGGCGCGATGTTCTTCGTGCGCGATGCGGTCGAACTGCGCCGCGTCGTCCGTCGCCGGACGACGGGCGATCATCGTGCTGACGAACATGTCGTGCAGCGTCAGGATGACCGGATTGCCGACGACCCCGACCAGCGCGCGGTGGAAGGCGATGTCCGTCGCCGCGAAATCCAGCGTCCCGATCGCGTCGAAATTGTTGTCGAGCGCGGTCTGCAACTTGAAAAGCTGCACCGCATCGGCGTGCCGGGCCGCTTCGCGCGCCGCTCCCGTTTCGATGAAATGGCGCATCTGCTCCAAATGGGCCGCGCTTTCGCCATCGCCGAGGATCTCGCGGATATGCTCGCCCGTTCCCTTCAGAACCGTGTCCAGCGAAGGGCGCGCGGCCCGTGGCCTGCGACCGGCCCCCGTCGCCGCATAGCCGCGCATCTGCATCTGCGCCAGGGCTTCGCGGACGGTCGGACGCGAGGCAGAGAACCGTTCGCAAAGCGCGCGTTCGGTCGGCAGCGGCGCGCCGGTTTCGAGCACGCCGTCGCGAATGGCGTCGATGAGCGTTTCGGCGATCACTTCGGGTGTGCGCCGCTGCTCCTGCATGACCTCCATCCGACCGAGCCTCCTGACTTCCTCGTTTGGTATTACAAGAATGAACCGTTGTAAAACCAAATCGACGTAGTAAGGTCCGCATGATGATATTCCAGGCAGGATGGATGCCATGACCAAGACACTTGCGGGGATGTATGCCGCGCTGATGACGGGCCTTACCGATACGGGGGATTTCGACCCGTCCCGGCAGAAAGCGCTGACCGAATACGTCCTGCGGCAGGGTCTGACGGGCCTTTACGTCGGCGGCAGCAGCGGCGAATCCGGCCTTCTGAACGCCGAGGAGCTGCTGGAACAGCAACAGGTGGTGGCGACCGTCGCCGAAGCCGACGGCGCCCGCCTGATCGCCCATGTCGGGATGCCGTCGCTGCGCGATTCGATCCGCCTTGCCCGCAACGCCGAGAAGCTGGGCTATCACGGGCTGTCGGCGTTGCCGCCCCATTCCTACCCCTTCAGCGATGAAGAGGTCGAGGATTACTACCGCGATCTGGCGGCGGCGACCGACCTGCCGCTGATCGTCTACGAGGTTCCGGTGCGGACCGGCCGGCCGATCGCGCTGCCCGTTCTTCAACGTATCCTCGACCTTCCGAACGTCGCGGGCATCAAGTTCACCTCGACCGACCTTTTCAAGTTCTCGATGCTGCGCCGCAGCCGCCCGAAGGCCACCTATTTCTTCGGCTTCGACGAAATCTATCTGGCCGGCGGGGCCTTGGGCGCCGATGGCGGGATCGGCACGACCTACAATCTGTTGGGGCGGCTTTACGTGGCGCTGGACCGCGCCATCGCGGCGCGCGATCTTTCGCGCGCGCAGGAATTGCAGGACGTGTCGCAGGTCTTTGTCGAGGCGCTGCTGGAAACCGGCGTGTTGCCCGGCATGAAGGCGGCCTTCCGCGCCATCGGTGTGGAATGCGGCCCGACCCGCGCGCCCATGACCCCGCGCATGAAGGACGCCGACGCCCATATGCGCGCCGTGCTGGAGCGGCCGGAAATCAAGGCCTGGCTCGCCTGAACCGAACGATCATCGAAGAGGGAGGAGAACCCATGACACGACGTATCTGCCTGACGGGCGGCACCGCGGCCGCCGCACTGGTTGCGACGCTTTCGGGCGCCGCGGCGCAGGACTGGCCGGACCTGCCGGTCGGCGTCAAGAACGGCATCGGCGTCCGTATGGACGACCGGCTGATCGTGGGCCTCGGCAGCGCCGGGGCCGACCTCTATGCGCTGGATCTGGGCGACAGGGCGGCGGGCTGGCAACCCATCGCCCCCTTCGACGGCCCCGCGCCGTCACAGCCCGCCGCCGTCGTGGCGGGCGGCATGCTGTATGTCTTCAGCGGATCGGGCAAGACGGACCCGGACGCCGCGTCGCCGATCATCTTCGACACGGTCAGCCGCTACGATCCGCAAAGCGATTCGTGGGAAACGCTCGACACCACGGCCCCTGTCGGGCTTCTGGGCGCCAGCGCGGTGGCATTGGGCGACGGCCGCATTGCCATCCTGGGCGGCTACAACAAGGAACTGTTCGACACCTATCTGGCCGACGTCACCGCCATCGACAAGGAAACCGATCCCGACCGCTGGAACGAGGTCGTGAACGCCTATATGGGCATGACCCCCGAAGAATACCGCTGGAACGACGCGGTTCTGGTCTACGATCCGCAGGCGAATGCCTGGTCCGATCTGGGCCAGACCCCGTCGCTGCCCAATACCGGTTCGGCGGTGGTCGAAACCGCGCCCGGCACGTTCCTGATCGTGAACGGCGAAATCAAGCCGGGCCTTCGCACGGACGAGGCGAAATCGGTCGCTTTCGGGCCGGACTCGGCCGACTGGTCGCAGGTGCCCGCCCTTCCCGCCCCCGAAGGGGCCGACGTGCAGGAAGGTCTGGCCGGTGCCTATGCCGGTCTGTCGGACGGCACGGTCCTGGTCGCGGGCGGGGCGAACTTCCCCGGCGCGCGCGCCAATGCCGATGCGGGCAACTGGTATGCCCATGAAGGGCTGTCCAAGCATTGGGCCGACGAGGTGTTCGCGCTGACCGACGACGGCTGGACGCAGATCGGCACGCTGCCGCAGGGCATGGCCTACGGCGCGTCCTTCACCGTCGATGACGGCCTGCTGGTCGTCGGCGGCGAGGATGCGGACGGCACGGCGCGGGCCGATGTGTTTCTGTTGAAACAGGATGGCGACAGCCTGACCGTCACCGACTGACGCGCCCTAGGCGTGTCCGCCCGTCAGGCCGATCGACGCGACGAAGCGTCGTTCGGCCGGGGACGGATGGCGCGCCGCATGGCGCAGCAGATGAAAGTCCCGCGCCGGCAGGTCGAAGGGGACCCTGACCAGCCGGCCAGCCGCGAATGACGGGGCAAGCACCAGCGTCGACAGGATCGTCGCCGCGCCGCCCGCCTCGACCGCCGAGCGGACGGCCTCGTTCGATGGCAATTCCAGCGTCACGGTCAGATCGGCCGTTGCCAGCCCGTGACGCGCCAGCGCCGCGTCGCTGGCCGCGCGGGTGCCCGAACCCAACTCGCGCAGAACCCACCGTGTCGCCGCCAGATCGGCTGCCGTCATCGCCGTCATCCCGGCCATCGCATGTCCGGGCGCCACGGCCAGCGCCAGTTCGTCCCCCGGCAACGGCGTCGAAGCCAGGGCGGGGTCGGCGACCGGCCCCTCGACGAAACCCAGATCGACCTCGGCCGATGCGACGCGACGGGCGACCGCATCGGTGTTGCCGACGACCAGCGTCAGGTCGATGCCCGGATGCAGCCTCTGAAACGCCTGCATCCGCGGCGGCAGCCAATAGCTGGCGACGGTCTGGCTGGCGGCCAGGTGCAACGCGCCGCGCCGCAGCCCGGCCAGATCCGCCAGCAGCCGCTCCGCCTGCGCCGCCCGCGCCAGCACGGCGCGCGCTTCGCCCAGCATCAGACGCCCCGCCTCAGTCAGCGCGATCCGCCGTCCGACCCTGTCGAACAGCCGCACGGCGTGCCGTTCCTCCAGCGCCGCGATGGCCGCGCTGGTGGCGCTTTGCGTCAGGTTCAGCGCGGCGGCGGCTTGCGTGACATGCTCGCGCTCGGCCACCGCGACGAAGATGCGAAGCTGGTCCAGGGTCACGCCAGCACCAGCACAAGCGCAAGCCCCAGGGCAGAGATGAAGATCCACGCCCCCGCCCCCAGCAGCGCCGGGCGCAGACCCGCCGCGCGCAGACCGCCGATGTCGGTCTCAAGCCCCATCGCTGCCAGCGCGGTGGCCAGCAGGAACTGGGTCAACACGGCGCCGCCATCCAGCGCGGGCTGCGGCACGATGCCGGTGCTGGCGACGCCCACCATGGCGACGAAGCCCAGCACGAACCACGGGATCGGCGCGGCGGCCGCACGTTCGCCGCCGCCGCCGGATCGCTTGCCGCGGGCAAGGAACCCCAGGGCCAGCACCATCGGCGCCAGCATCATCACCCGGCTCAGCTTGGCGATGGTGCCGAATTCGCCCGCCTCGGCACCACGGGCATAGGCGGCGGCGACGACCTGCGCGACCTCGTGGATCGAGGCACCCGTCCAAAGGCCATAGGCATGCGCCGACATGTCCAGCGCCCCGCCGATCACCGGCATCAGCACCATCGACAGCGATCCGAAGACCGTGACGCAGGCAACGGCATAGGCCACGTCCTCGTCCCGCGCGCCGGTCACGGCGTTGGTGGCGATGACGGCCGACGCCCCGCAGATGGAACTGCCCGCGGCGATCAGTTGCGTCAACCGCGCATCCACGCCCAGCATCCGCCCCAGCCAGGTGGTGAAGCCGAAGGTCGCCACCAGCAGAGCCGCGATCAGAGCGATCCCGGTGCCACCCACGGCCATCACCTGCCACAGCGTCAGTTGCAGCCCCAGAAGGACGATGCCCGCGCGCAGAACAGGCCGCATGCCGAAGGCGATGCCGGGCCTCGCCGCGACGGGCGTGCCCAGCGTATTGCGCACCGCCATCCCCAGCAGGATCGCCAGGATCAGCGGGCTGAGTACCCCGATGCCGGGCAGCAGCCGCAGCACGAACGCCGCCGCCGCGATGGCCGCGCACAGCGCCAGCCCCGGCCCGACACGGCCCAGCCGTGCGAGCGATCCGTCCAGCCATGCCTGTCTGCCAAAGTCGATCTGCGTCATGTCTGCCTCCTGCCGTCTTGCAGACAGCAAATAGACCGGCGCAATCGACACATCCAACGCATCGTTTCTGTGGAAACGATCGCTTTATCCGATCAGACTAGCGCCCGATCCTGCCGAACAGGCGTCGCGCGATCTTCAAATAGGGCGGCGAAAGCAGCCGCAGCCAGGGCCCGCGCGCGGCGACGAAGGTCGCCCGTTCATGGCTGAACTCTCGAAAACCCCGGACCCCGTGATAGGCGCCCATGCCGCTTTCGCCGATGCCGCCGAAGGGCAGGTCGTGCAGCGCCAGATGCAGGATCGTGGCGTTGACCGCGCCGCCGCCGGCGCGAAGCCGCAGCAAAAGCGCCTGCGCTCGGCCGGCATCCGTGTCGAACACATAGGCGGCCAGTGGCGACGCGCCCGCTTCGGCCGCGACGACATCCTCGATGTCGTCATAGGGCAGGATGGGCAGCACGGGACCGAAAATCTCCTCGGTCATCAGCGCGCAGCCGGGCGGCGCGTCCAGAACGATCGTCGGCGGAATGCCGATATCCGAAGGCACCTGCCGCACCGTGGCGCCGCCGGCCTCTGCCTCGGCCAGCATGTCGCGCATCCGCGTTTCCGCCCGCCCGTCGATCATTGCGGTATAGTCGCGGGGCACGAACCCGGCGGCACGGTCCAGCAGCGCATCGGCCCAATCCTGCCGACGTCCGCGGGGCACCCACAGGTGGTTGGGCGCGACGCAGGTCTGCCCGGCGCTCAGCCATTTGCCCCAGGCGATCATCGGCGCATGGCGGGCCGGATCCGCCCCCGGCAGCGCGATGGCCGGACTGCGGCCGCCCAGTTCCAGCGTCACCGGCGTCAGCGTGTCCGCCGCCGCCTGCGCCACCTTGCGGCCCGTCGCGGTCGAGCCGGTGAAGAACAGATGCCCCAGCGGCAGCGCGCAAAGCTGCGCGGCGGTGTCCGGCCCGCCGGTGATGCACACCGCCTCGTCCGGCGGAAAGACCCGCCCGATCAGCCGCACCAGCGCGTCGGACGTGGCCGGGCTGCGCTCGGACGGTTTCAGGATCACGCGATTGCCCGCCGCGATGGCCGCGATCAGCGGCATCAGTGCCAGTTGCACGGGATAATTCCACGGCGACAGGATCCCGGCGACGCCCTTCGGCTCGAACCGCAGATCGGTGCGGCCGGGCACCGGGCGCAGCACCCGGCGGCGGCGCGGCGCGGCCCAGCCGGACAGATGGCGGATCGTGTGGCGCAGGCCGTCCCGCACGAAGGCCAGCTCGGCCGTCAGCGTCTCGACCTCGGCGCGCGGACCGAAATCCTGCGACACCGCCGCGATCAGGTCGTCGCGGGCCGCGCCGATGGCCGCGCCCAGATCCTTCAGCCGGGCGATGCGTTGCGGCACGGGCGGCACCATGTCCAGCGAGAAGGCCGCCGTCAGTCGGGCATGCGCGGCCCGTATCGCATCCGGTCCGGTCAACTCACGTCATAGGCACGGCCGCGCCACACGGCCTGCCGCCCCCGCTGCGCACCGATGAAGGCGGCCCACTGAATCCAGATCGTGACGATGACGCCCAGGGGATGCAGCAGCACGGACAGCGGATGCTGCCGCACCTTCACGGCCAACGCCGTCCGCGCCGCCATCAGCAGCGCCAACGCCAGACCGACCGGCCACAGGCCCGTGCCCCCCGCCCATGCAACCGGCAGCAGCAGGAACGGCAACACATGCCCGCCGCCCAGCAGCACGGTCCAGACCGGCAGCGCGACGGGCCGGGCCATGCCTTCCGTGGCGTTCTTCGTGAACCCCTGCCGGATGGCGGGCCAGTTGTCGTACATACGGCACGATGCGATGGGCGTGGCATCCAGAATGTCGGTGCGCCCGCCCGAAAGCCGCACGTTGCGGGGCAGGTTCAGGCCGTCATGCATCCGGTCGCGGAACGCCGCGTGCCCGCCCGCCCGCCGATAGGCGTCCGCCCGCACCATCATCAACTGACCGCACCCCGCAGCGAACCCGCTGCTGCCGCTGGTCCGGGCCATCGGAAGCGGCAGATAGCCCAGAAGGACGACGAAGATCTGCGGAATCACGACGATTTCGGGCAGGGTGCGGGTGATCTGGCGCGGGAACCCCGACACGAGGTCCAACGCGCGATCCTCCATGTATCGCCACATGCGAAGTGCCGCATCGGGCGCAAGGCGCACATCCGCATCGACGAACAGCAGCACGGGGTGCCGGGCATGGCGCGCAAGCTGGTGGCAGGCATGCTGCTTGCCGTTCCAGCCGGGCGGCAGCCCCGCGCCGCGGACAAGGCGGACTCGGGGGTCGCGGGCCGCGCGGACGGCGACGCGTGCCGCCGTGTCGTCCGACGATCCGTCATCCAGCACCACGACATCCAGGCCGATGCCCTGCTGCGCCAGAACCGCGTCCAGCGCGGCGTCGATATTCGCGGCCTCGTCCCGCGCGGGAATCAGGATCGACACCGCCGCACCGTCGCCGTCCGCCACCCGTCGGGGCGTGGCGAAGATCGCCAGGTTCACCAGCGTCACGACGGCGTAAAGCCCTGCCAGCACAAGCGCGGTCATCGCAAGGATCGTCACGATCAGGGTCATCTCAGTCGGTCCGCTCGGGCAGGTGATCGGGATCGTAACGCCGCGCGCCGGTCGCCGCGCGCAGCCGCGACCATGCGCCATAGACGCCGCCGACGCCACGCTTGCCGCCCAGCAGCGTCGTGAATCGCGCCGGATCGCGCGCCATCGCCGCCTGCGCCAGCCGGTCCTGCGTCGCGGTCAACCCATCCTCCAGCGCGGCCTGCCAATCGGCGGCACTGCCGCGGTCGCCCAGGGGCGATCCGAACGCCGCCAGCGCCTCGGGTCTCTTTTCGGACCAGAAGGGATATTCCATCGCTAGCGGCACCGCCACGGCACCGGGCACGCGCGCCATCAGATGCGCCAGACCGGGCCGGATCGCGGGCGGTCTTTCGCGCGGATCGGCGAAGCGTCCCTGCGCGGTCATCCAGATCGTCCGCGCCGGATCGGACAGCAAGGCGCGCCCCACCCGAAGGAACCGCGCCGCCCCGCGCGGCGTGCCCTGTTCGACCCCGAAAATGCCGATCCGCCGCATGAAGCCATAGCGTTCCAGCGCCGTCGCGTCGATGGGACCGTAACCTTCGCGCGCGGGCATCAGCATCCGTTGCAGTACGATGAAGAAGACCGGATCCCACCAGCCGGGATGATTGGCGAACACCACCGCCGGCCTGCCGTTCAGATCGGGCAATCCGGGCCGCAGGATCCGCACCGCCCGGAACCCCGCCGCCATCTGCCGCCGCATCACCGCCTCGAAGAACCGGCACATCGCGGGCGATCGCAGCGCGACAGGATCGTCGGGCGCGGCCTTGCGCATCACTCGGCCGCGGTGTTGGCCGTGGCGTCCTGGTGCAGGCTGTCGGCGGCGATCCATCCCGACATCAGCGCCATCGGCATGCCCGGCCCCGGATGCGCCGACCCCCCGGCCAGATACAGGTTCCGCACCTGCCGTGACCGGTTGCCGGGCTTGAACGCGCCGTTGACGCGCCCGTGGCTGACCAGCCCGTAGATCGCCCCGTCCAGCACCTTGTAGCGGTCGTGGATGTCCTGCGGCGTCAGCACCCGCTCGACCCGGATGCGGTCCTCGATATCGGCCATGCCGGCGGTGCGCTTCAGCTTGTCGAGGATCGTGCGCCGGTAGGGGGGCAGCATCCGCGACCAGTCGTGTCCGGGGCGCAGATGCGGCGTGTGGACCAGCACATACAGCGCCTCGCCGCCCTCGGGCGCGACGCCCGGTTCGGTGCGGGCGGGCGCCGCGATATAGGCGGTCGGATCGGGCGCGGGTTCGCCCCGGTCATAGATCGCCTGAAACTCCTCTTTCGGATCGCGCGAGAAGACGAAGTTGTGATGCGCCAGATGCTCGTAGGCCCGGTCGAGCCCCAGATACAGCACGACGCCCGAACATGCGGCCTCTCGTTTGGCATGGCCGAAATCGCGCCAGGCATTGCCGCCGATCAGCTCGCGGTAGGTGCGCACCGAATCCATGTTCGACACGATCCTGTCGAACACGATCCGTTCGCCATCCGCCACGACCGCCACGGCACGGCCGTTCTCGACCTCGATCGCGGACACATCGACGCCGGTGCGGTAATCGACGCCCAGTTCCTCGCCTAGACGGGTCAGGGCGGTGGGTACGGCGCGGGTGCCGCCCATCGGATACCAGACGCCCTCGCCCTGCTGCATCTGCGCGATGCCGCACAGCACGGCCGGCGATGCCAGCGGCGACGATCCGACATACTGGATGAAATGCTCCAGCATCTGCTGCACGCGCGGATCGCGGATATCCTTCTTGATCTGCCCCGCGACAGTCCGGTGCATCCGCAGCGCCATCACGTCCGACAAGGTGGCGAGGGTCATGTTCTGCTTAAGGTTCATCGTGTCGCGCAGATCCTCGACCGAGCGCCAGAAGAAGAACCTGTCCGACACGTCCGACAGCCGGTCGGCGACCTTCATGAAGCGCTCGAACCCCGCGCGGTCGGGGGGCGACAGCCTGCCGATCTCGGCGGCCGCGTCCTTCGGATCGTCGCGCAGATCCAGAACCGTGCCGTCGTCGTAAAAGCATCGCCATTGCGGATCCAGCCTGCGCAGGTCCAGATAATCCGACATGCGCCGCCCGGCTTCGGAAAAGACCCGCTCCAGCACGCGCGGCATGGTCAGGATCGTCGGCCCCATGTCGAAGCGGAACCCGTCCTCCTCCAGCAGGGCCGCCTTGCCGCCCAGCCAGTCGTTCTTTTCCAGCAGCGTCACGCGATGCCCGCGCGCGGCAAGCGTCGCCGCCGCGGCGAGGCCGCCCAGACCGCCGCCGATGATGCCGACACTGCTCATTCCGCCGCCTCCCTTACGTCCAGATCTGGGATGAACCCGTCGGGCCAGTCCAGCCCGATATCCCGCGCCGCCAGCTTCGATGCGATCCTCGCGCTTTCGAAGATGGTGGGCAAGCCGCTGCCGGGATGGGTGCCGCCGCCGGTCAGATAGACGCCGTCCACATCCTCGAACCTGTTGCGCGGGCGCCGGTGCAGCATCTGCCCGAGGTTATGCGCCAGATTGAACGTGGCACCCCGAAAAATGCCCATCTGCGCCTCCCAGTCGGCGGGCGTCAGCATCCGTTCGGTCCGGATGCGGGGGCGGATGTCATGCCCCGACAGGCGCGACAGACGGTCGAGGATCTTCTCGCGGTAAAGCGGCGCCAGCGTCTCCCAGTCCTCCTCGCCCGACAGGTTGCCGGTGGGCACCAGAACGTAGAGCGTCGAATGCCCCTCGGGCGCCAGCGTCGGATCGGTCACGCCGGCATTCTGGACATAGAAGGTCGGCTCTTTCGGGGCGAGGCCGGCGTCGATCTCGCGGATGTTCTCGAGGTAATCCTTCGACAGATAGATCGTGTGATGGCTGAGATCCTTCAGCACCCCCTCGATTCCCAGATACAGCATGAAGGTCGAACAGGAATATTTCTTGGCGTCGATCCGGCTGTCCGTCCACCGCCTGCGCAGCCTGTCGGGGATCAGCTTGCGGATGGTCGAGGCGAAGTCGCCGTTCACCACCACCGCGTCGGCCTCGATTGTCCCGTGCGCCGTGCGCACGGCCTTCGCGCGGCGGCCTTCGAACTCGATCCGCTCCGCGCCTTCGTTCAGGCGGATATCGACGCCCATATCGTCCAGAACCCGCGCCATCGCCCGCGGGATCGCGTTGCAGCCGCCGATGGGATGATAGACGCCGAATCCGTATTCCACATGCGCGACGATGGTGAACAGCGACGGACACTTGAAGGGGCTCATCCCCAGATATTTCGACTGAAAGCTGAAGGCCAGCCGCAGGTCGGGATGCCGGAACCAGCGCTTGAGATCCTGATCCACGGTCAGCCACGGCCGGAACAGCGGCAGCGCGCGCATCATGTCCATCCGCACCAGATCGCGCATTCCCAGGAAGGGCCGCTGAAGGATGGGCCGGAAGGCGTCGAACTTGGCGGTATTCTCGGTCAGATAGCGGCGCACGTTCGGCGCGTCGGCGGGCGAGATGCGCGCCGCCTCGGCGGTCAGCCGCTCGATATCGGGGGTGGCGTCGAAGGTGTTGCCGTCGTCGAATTGCAGCCGATACATCGGATCCAGCCGCCGCAAATCCACCTCGGCATCCAGCGACCGACCGCAGGCCGCGAAGATCTCGCGCAAAACCTGGGGATAGAGATAGAAGGTCGGCCCGTAATCGAAGGTGAATCCGTCCTGGGTAAAGCTGGCCGTCCGTCCGCCCACCCGGTCGGACCGTTCCACAACCGTCACCCGCGCGCCCGCTGCGCGCAACAGCATGGCGCTGGCCAGCCCGCCCGGCCCCGCGCCGACCACGACGACATGGCGGCCTTCGGTCTGCATTGGTGCATTCATCGGTAATATCTCATGTTGATCGTCATCCTGCTGTCGCCGTCGATTCGCACGGCCGCGTCGCCGAAGCGGGGCGGCCCGCGCCGCATGGGTGCATCGCGTGAAAACCCCAGCCCTTCCAGGGGGCGGAACATCCGCCGGTTCAACCTGCCATCGGCATTCTCGTCGTGAAACGCCTGCGCGGCATAGACGCCCGCCGGCACCCCCGTAACCGTCACGCGCGGATCGGTCGCACGCGCGCTGGCGCGCCACGGACATTGCGGCTTGGTAAACGATTCCTCGGGGCACAAGGCGACATGCACCAGCCCCGCCGCGTTACGCAGGTTTGCGACGTCGATCGTGACATCCGCCGCCATCGCCATCTGGGCGCCGGTCGCGGACAAACCGGCAAGCAGCGCCAGAACCCTCTTGCAGTCGGTCATTCCATCCTCTTCACCCTTGGGGGGCGAAGTAAGTTTTCTTTCGGGATTGTCATGCAGAATCTTCACGCGGAAATCCCCCGGCGCAATACAGCGTCGGCGCGCCCCGTTCTCCTGAACCCCGCGGCAAGGAACGAGAATTTCGCCGTCGCCTCGCGTCTGTTGCCGCGCCATGTCGCGCCCAAGGTGGTCGCTTTCTACAATTTCGCCCGCGCCGCCGACGATTGCGCCGACGACCCGACGGCGTCTGCGTCGGTCCGACTGGCAGCGCTGGAGGCGCTGGAATCCGGCCTGCTGCACGGCCATCCCGACAATCCGGGCGCGGCGCTGCGTCGCACCCTGGGCGGCTCCGGCGCGGCGCTGGATGCCGCACGCGACCTGCTGGCCGCCTTCCGCCGGGACGCCACCGGCATCGCCTGTGCCGACTGGTCCGACCTGATGGGCTATTGCGCGTCCTCGGCCGTGCCGGTGGGGCGCTTCCTGCTGATCGTGAACGATGCCGGACGCGCCGCGCAACCGCCTTCGGACGCGCTTTGCGCCGCGCTGCAAATCCTCAACCACGTGCAGGACATGGGCGACGACTGGCGGCTGCTGCGCCGCCGCTATCTGCCCGGCGACTGGATGGCCGAGGCGGGCGCCGACGATGCCGACCTTGCCGCGCCGACCCTGACGCCCGCCTTGCGGCGCGTCGTCCAGCGCACGCTCGATGCCAGCGACGCGCTGCTGCGCGACGCCGCCCCCCTGCCCCGCCGCATCGCCACGCGTGGCCTGCGCATGCAGGCAGCCGCGACAATTTTCGCGGCAAGGCGGCTGTCGGCGCGGCTGCGGGCGGGCGATCCGCTGGCCGACCGCATCGCCCTGTCGCGGCTGGATTTCGCGCGCGCGGGGCTGCAGGCCCTGCGGTTCGCTCCATGAGCTTCGCCGCCGCCACGACCCCCGACGCCGACCGGGCCGAGGTGCGCCGCGTCGTCTCAGGCGCCGGATCCAGCTTCGCCGCCGGCATGCGCATCCTGCCGCCCGTGCGGCGCCAGGCGATCCACGCCGTCTATGCCTTCTGCCGCGCGGTGGACGACATCGCCGACGACGACGCGCCGAACGATGCCGCGACCGCCCGCCTCCTCGACCGCTGGCAGGCCGAGATCGACGCCGTCTATGCCGGCGCGCCCGCCACCGCCATCGGGGCCGAGATCGCGCGCGCCCTTGCCTCGGCCGATCTGCCGAAGGACGAATTCATGATGATCCTCGACGGCATGCGAATGGACGCCGATGCCATCGTCGCCCCCGACGCAGCTGTCCTGACCGCCTATATCCGCCGCGTGGCCGGGGCCGTCGGCATCCTGTCGATGCATTGCTTCGGGGCCTGGCGGGGCGAGCCGTCGCGCCGTTTCGCGCTGGATCTCGCGCATGGGCTGCAACTGGTCAACATCCTGCGCGACGTGGCCGACGACGCGCGCCGCGGCCGGCTGTATCTGCCGGCCGATGTGCTGTCGCGGACCGGGGTGCCCGCCGATCCGGCCATCGCCGCCCGCCACCCCAACCTGCCGCTGGCCCGCGCCGATCTGGGCCGTCAGGCGCGCGCCGCGTTCGCGCGCGCCGGGGCGCTGGTCGGCGCGCACCGGCGGTCGCGGCTGCTGCCGGCGCTGATGATGCTCGGTCCCTACGAACGCTTGCTGACCCGCTGGGAACGGGACTGGTCCGCGCCGCCGCCCCGCCGGTCGCGCCCCGGCAAGCTGATCGACGCGGGCCTCGCCGCCCTGCGCCCCGCGCGTTGAGGCACGCGCATGTCATCGGCGCGGGCCTTGCCGGGCTTGTCGCGGCTGAGGATCTGTCCTCGGACGGCTTTGCCGTCACGATCTACGAAGCGTCGCCCAAGGCCGGGGGCCGCTGCCGCAGCTTCCCCGACGCCCGGCTGGGCCGCGTCATCGACAACGGCAACCACCTGATCCTGTCGGGCAACAGCGCCGTGCTGGACTGGGCCGACCGGATCGGCGGCGCGCATCTGCTGGAAACAGGCGACGCGGCCTATCCCTTCCTCGATCTGCTCACCGGCACCGGCTGGACGATCCGCCCCGGCGCCGGCCCCTTCGGCATCCTGTCGCGCGCGGCACGCCCCCCCGGCATCGGCGCCGCGGCGATGGCGCGCGACATCGCCCGCCTGACGGCCGCCCGGCGCGGCCGAAGCGTGGCTGATACCCTGCCGCTGGGGCCTGCCTGGCGCAGGTTCTGGGATCCGATGACGCGCGCCGTCCTGAACGAGCCGCCCGAGACGGCCAGCGCCGCCCTGCTGCGCGCCGCCCTGCTGCGCAGCTTCGCCCGTGGCCGCGCCGCCGCCCGGCCCGTCTTCGCGCCCAGCGGGCTGGGGACCGCGCTGGTCGATCCGGCGCTGGCGCGTCTGGCCG
Source organism: Oceaniovalibus guishaninsula JLT2003 (assembly GCF_000299575.1). Taxonomy (GTDB): domain Bacteria; phylum Pseudomonadota; class Alphaproteobacteria; order Rhodobacterales; family Rhodobacteraceae; genus Palleronia; species Palleronia guishaninsula. Next base: position 100,128 of record NZ_AMGO01000047.1, on the reverse strand, counting down.
CGCGCGGGGTGGATTTGCGGCTGCGCTGCCCGGTGCAGACGCTCGACACCGGCCGAACGCTGCGCGCCATCCATACGGCCGACGGAACGCGCGTCCTGCGATCCGGCGACGTGGCGATCCTGGCCGTGCCGCCCCGGCAGATGGCGGCGCTGCTGCCGGGCACGCCTGGGCCGCGATCGGGCCGCACGATCCTGAACGCCCATTTCCGCACCGGCCCGTCCGGCCTGCCGCCGCTGCTGGCGCTTGTCGGGGCGGATGCGCACTGGCTTTTCCGGCGCGGCGACGTGGTGTCCGTCACCGTCTCGGCGTCCGAAGCGTCGCCGCTGGACGGCCTGCCGCGCGACGCGGCCCTGTCCCGCCTCTGGGGGGACGTGCGGGCCGCCGCCGCCCATCACGGCACGGACCTGCCGCAAACGACGCCGCCCGCGCGGCTGGTGCGCGAACGCGCCGCGACCTTCGATCAGTCGCCGCAGGGCGTGGGCCTGCGGCGCGCGGCGCGGACGTCATGGCCCAACCTGTTCCTCGCCGGCGATCACGTCGCCACCGGCCTGCCTGCCACGCTGGAAGGCGCCGTGCGCTCGGGCCTCGCGGCGGCCCGTCTGGCCCGTCTGGCGCGGGACTAGCGGGCCGCGCCACTCCGCGTAGATCACCGGGTTCATCGCCACGAAATCCAGCAGCACGCCGCCCGGCGGAACCCGGCGGCCCGACGCGACGGCGGCATGCGCCACCACGACCCCGCCCAGCGCCCCGGCGGTGTTGGCGACGATATCGGTCATCGTGTCGATGTTGCCGCCATCCTGCGCATCGGTCCCGAACAGGGTGTCGAGCGTGAATTCCAGCACCTCCCACATCGCTCCGACCATCATCGCGAAGCCGAAGGCCAGGATCGACAGGATCCAGACCGCCGTGCGCGGCCGCGCCCCCGCCGTGGCCAGCAGACCCAGCGCCATGCCCACCGCCGCCAGCATCCAGGCCGAGGCCGCGTGCAGTGCCAGATCCCACCAGGGCACCGCCTCGTAGACATCCGCCCATTCGCCGCCCAGCAGCGCGGCCGCCGAAAAAGCGACCACCCCGATTGTCAGGCGCGGCGGAAAGCGCAGGCCCGACACCGCTTGAAACAGCGCCATCGCCGCCCCGAACGACAGGCACACCGCCGCGATCGCGACGCCCGGCCATGCAAAGGCCGCAAGGCCCGCAACGGCCCAAAGCGCCGCCAGAACCCCGGCCAGGCGGATGGATCGGTCCCTCACCGCTTTTCCCCGTCGCTGCGCTAGCCGTCGTTCCTGCCGACCGTCTGCTTGCTTTCGTCCACCGCCTTTTCCAGATGGCCGCCGAATTCGTGCCGCATCGCCGACAGCAGCCGGTCGGCGAAGTCGGATTGTCCGCGCGAACTGAACCGTTCGTAAAGCGCCGAGGACAGCACCGGCACCGGCATGCCTTCGTCGATGGCCGCCTTGATGGTCCAGCGCCCCTCGCCCGAATCCGACACGTGCCCCCGGAACCCCGCCAGACCCGGATCCTCGATCAGCGCCGTGGCCGACAGATCCAGCAGCCACGACGATATCACGCTGCCGCGACGCCACAGCTCGGCGATCTCGGGCAGGTCCATGTCGTATCGGTAATGTTCGGGATTGCGCAGCGGCGTCGTCTCCGCATCGGGCGCGTCGGTCTTGTTGCCGACATTGGCCGCCTTGAGGATGGCGAAGCCTTCGGCATAGGCCGCCATCAGCCCGTATTCGATGCCGTTATGCACCATCTTGACGAAATGCCCCGCCCCCGACGGTCCGCAATGCAGATAGCCCTTCTCGGCCGTGCCGCGCCCCTCGGGCCGGCCGGGGGTGCGGACGATCTCGCCCTCGCCGGGCGCCAGCGCGGCAAAGATCGGCTCCAGCCGCGACACCGCATCGGCATCGCCGCCGATCATCAGGCAATAGCCGCGGTCCAGCCCCCAGACCCCGCCGCTGGTGCCGCAATCCAGAAACGTGATGCCCTTTTCCTTCAGCTCGGCCGACCGGCGCAGATCGTCGATGTAATAGGAATTGCCCCCATCGACGACGACATCGCCGCTTTCCAGATGCGGCGCCAGCGCGCCCAGCGTCTCGTCCACCGCCCCCGCCGGCACCATCAGCCAGACGGTGCGCGGCTGCGGCAGGGCGGCGACGAAATCCGCGACCCCGCCATGCCCTTCGGCGCCGTCCTCGACCAGGCTGGCGATGGCCGCGTCGCTTCGGTCGTGCACCACGCAATCATGGCCCGCTTCCATCAGGCGGCGCGCCATGTTGCTACCCATCCGTCCCAGTCCGATCATCCCGATCTTCATCGTCGTTCCTCCGTCATCCACTTCCCTGCGCCACCTAGGACGGATCGCGCCGCGAACGACCTTTGACACCGGCCGCCGATGCGCGATGCTGCCCGCGACCCGTCCGCCGCCCACAGGAACGACCATGAACGCAAGCACGATCCCCCTCGATGCGCTGAACGCCGAGGTCGTGGCGATCTTCCGCAACGTCGGCTTCTCGGCGGCGCAGGCGGCGGCCCTGGCGCGCGGCATCGTCGCCGGCGAACGCGACGGCTGCAAGTCGCATGGCATCTACCGCATCGCCGGCTGCCTGCGGACGCTGAAGGCCGGCAAGGTCGTGCCCGACGCCGAACCCGTCCTGGCCGACACGGACGGCGCCATCGTGCGGATCGATGCGAAGGGCGGGTTCGCCAACCTGGCCTTCGTGCGGGGTCTGCCCGAATTCGTATCGCGCACCCGCGCGCTGGGCATGGCCGCGCTGGTCGTCAACGACTGCACGCATTTCTCGGCGCTCTGGCCGGAAATCGAGGACATCACCGCGCACGGGCTGGCCGGGCTGGCGATGTGTCCCAGCTATGCCACCGTGGCGCCCGCGGGCGGCATCCGTCCGCTTCTGGGCACCAACCCCTTCGCCTTCGGCTGGCCGCGACGCGACGCGCCGCCCTATGTGTTCGATTTCGCCACCAGCGTCGTCGCCCGCGGCGAGATCGAGCTTTTCCGCCGGGCCGGCGATCCGCTGCCCGACGGCTGGGCCATCGACGCCGACGGCAATCCCACCGACGACCCCGACGCGGCCCTGGCGGGCGCGATGCTGCCCTTCGGCGGCCACAAGGGATCGGCCATCGCCACGATGATCGAGCTTCTGGCAGGCGCGATGATCGGCGACTTCACCAGCGACGAGGCGCTCGACTTCCTCGGCTCGACCGCCATCGCGCCCCGTCATGGCGAGCTGATCCTCGCCTTCGATCCTTCGCGCTTCGCGGGCGGGCGGGGCGATCCGCTGGCGCGCGGCGAACGCTTCATCGCGGCCATCGCCGATCAGGGCGCGCGCCTGCCCGGACAGCGCCGCCATGCCGCCCGCGCGCGGTCGCTGGCGCACGGCATAAAGCTGACCCCCGCCGAACGCGCCGAACTCGACCGCCTGCGCCGCGACGGCCTCGACGCCGTGGACTAGCAGGCGTCAGGCTTCCTGCGTCTCGGGTTCGGCGCAGGCGCGCTTGTCCACCGGCGCTTCGTCGCGCGACAGGTTCAGCGCCGACAGGATCAGCCCGACATGGCTGAACGCCTGCGGGAAGTTGCCCAGCATCCGGCCGGTCTTGGTGTCGTATTCCTCGGCCAGCAGCCCCACATCGTTGACCAGCGCCGATACCCGGTCGAACAGGCGCCGCGCATCCTCGCGCCGGCCCATCAGCACGTAGGTGTCGATCAGCCAGAAGGTGCAGATCAGGAACGTCCCCTCCTCGTCGGTGGACACCCCGTCATCCGTCGCCGTCGCGTCATAGCGCATCACCAGACCGTCGGGCATCAGATGCCGCTCGATGGCCGCGACCGTGCCCGCGACGCGCGGATCGTCCGCCGGCAGAAACCCCGTCAGCGCGATCTGCAACAGGCTGGCATCGACGGCCTTGCTGCCATAGCTTTGCACAAAGGTGTTTTCGGCCTTGTCGAACCCCTTCTTGCAGACCTCGGCATGGATGCGCCGCGCGACTTCGCGCCAATGGGCGCGCTTTTCGGGCGGCGCTTCCTTCTGGCGCGATCCGCGGTCGAAGGCGACCCAGCACATCACCTTGGAATGGACGTAATGCTGCCGTTCGCTGCGCGTTTCCCAGATGCCGTCATCGGGCAGGTGCCAGCTTCGTTCCAGATAGGGCAGGAACGTCTCGATCAGGTTCTCGGCCTCGTCATGCGATTTCAGCCCGCCCTCGCGCGCCATATTCAGCATCTCGGCGACCTCGCCGTAAACGTCGAGCTGCAACTGGTCGGCCGCCGCGTTGCCGATCCGCACGGGGCGCGAATCGCGGAACCCCGCCAGCCAGTCCGCTTCCCATTCGACGGTGATCCGCTCTCCGGCGACGCCATACATGATCTGCGTCTGCGCGGGATCGCCGGCGATCGCCCGCAACAGCCAGTCGCGCCACTTCACCGCCTCGTCCAGATAGCCCAGTTCCAGGAACGCCATCAGCATCATCGACGAATCGCGCAGCCAGCAATAGCGGTAATCCCAGTTGCGCCCGCCGCCGATGGTCTCGGGCAGCGACGTCGTGGGGGCCGCGACCATGCCGCCCGTGGGCGCGAAGGTCAGCGCCTTCAGCGTCAGCAGCGACCGTTCGACCAGCTCGGTCCAGCCGTCCACGCGTGGACAGCGGCCCGCGAAGTCGCGCCAGAACCCCGCCGTGTCGTCCAGCGCCTTCAGCGGATCGAAGGGATCGGCCAGCGGCTCCCACGAGATCTGATAGGCCAGACAGAAGACCTGCTCCTTGCCGGGCCGAACGGCGAACCGCGCCCGGCTGTGCATGTTGACGTTCTTCATCTCGACGTTGCAGCGCAGGCTCAGCATCGTGGCGCCCGATGTCGCGGTCATCGTCGTGTCGTCCACGGTGCGCACCCAGGGCACCGTCAGCCCGTAATCGAACCGCATCACCAGATCGAGGTCGAACGTCACCTCGCCCTCGATTCCCTCGACCATCCGCACCAGCGCCGGGCCCGCACCGCCGACCGGCATGAAATCCACGACGCGCGCGCGTCCCTGCGGCGTGGTCCATTCGGTTTCCAGCACCATCGTGCCGGGGCGATAGGCGCGGTGCGCGGTCGCATCGGGACCTGACGGCGCGATCTTCCAGCGCCCGTTCTCGACATCGCCAAGGATCGCCGCGAAGACCGCCCCGGAATCGAACCGCGGCACGCAGAACCAGTCCACCGATCCGTCCTTCGATACCAGCGCCGCCGACCGGCAATCGCCCAGCAGCGCATAGTCCTCGATACATGGCGTCGTCATCGTGTTCCTTTCCGTTGGGGGCGGACCCGGTGGCGTTGACAATATGCCCCGAACCCCCGCCGGCAAGCACGGCGAAACCGCTTTCGCGGTTTACTCGGCCCCGTGGCCGCTTCATCCTCGGGCAAATTCCGTGACCGAGGATCGTCCATGCGCCTGCCCCTTCTTGCCGCCCTTGCCCTGGCCGCGCTGACCGGCACCGCCCGCGCGCAGGAGGTGACGCTTCGCGTGCACCACTTCCTTCCCGCCGACGCGACGCATCAGGTCGGCATCCTCGATCCCTGGGAACGCATGGTCGAGGAACGGTCGAACGGCCGCATCGACGTGCAGATCTATCCGTCGATGCAGCTTGGCGGCAAACCGCCGCAGCTTTTCGACCAGGCCCGCGACGGCGTCGTCGATATCGCCTGGACGCTGCTGGGCTACACCCCCGGCCGCTTTCCCATCGCCGAGGTGTTCGAGCTTCCGTTCATCGGCGACACCGCCACCCGCACCACGGCCGCCCTTCAGGACTTTCAGGCGAAATATCTGGGCGACGAACTGTCGGACGTCCACACCCTGCTGCTGCACGCGCCCTCGGCCTACAAGCTGCACACCAAGACGGCCCCGGTGACGCGGCTGGACGATCTGGCCGGGCTGAAGATCCGCGCGCCGTCGCGCACGATGACGGACGGCCTCGGGGCGCTGGGGGCGGTCGCCCTGGGCATGCCCGTCCCCGAGGTTCCGCAGGCGCTGACCACCGGCGTCATCGACGGCGCCGTGCTGCCTTGGGAAGTGTCCGACACGCTGCGGATCGAGTCCGTCGTTCGCAACCATACCGAATTCGGGCACGAGAATGGCGGCCTGTCCACGTCCGTCATGGCGCTGGTGATGAACAAGGCGGTCTATGAAGGGCTGCCGGACGACCTGCGCGCGATCGTCGACGACACGACCGGCGCTGCGCTGGCCCCCTTGGCGGGCGCGGCGTTCGACAATGCCGAGGCGGCGGTGCGCCAGAAGGCCGTCGATGCCGGCGATACCGTCGTCGTCATCCCCCAGGGCGATCTCGGCCCCTGGACCGAAGCGGCACAGCCCGTCATCGACGCCTGGGTCGCGGCGATGGACGATGCGGGCCATGACGGCGCGGCGATGCTGAAGGACGTCCGCGCCATGATGGACGCCGCCCGCGCCGACTGATCCGCCCCTGCCCGGTTCTTTTACGAATCCTTGACGACCTTGACCCGGATCAAGGTTGGCAGCGCTATCGGATGCTAGACGCCTGCCAACCCTGTCAGGAGTCTGCCATGTCCTTCGTCCAGCCCACCCGCCGCGCGTTCCTGCAAGGCGGTGCCGCCGCCGTCAGCGCAACCTCGCTTCTCGGCTCCACCGCTCTGGCCGGCGTCGATACCAACGCGTTCACCGGCCGCGTCTTTCATGCCAGCCATTTCGGCCCGTTCGAGGGCGTCGTGCGCGACGGCAAGCTGGTCGGCGTCAATGCCGTCACCCAACTGGATGCCCGCCCGACCGAGATGCTGATGTATGGCGTCAAGGACCGCACCTATGACGAATCGCGCATCGACTATCCGATGGTGCGCAAATCCTATCTGGAAAACTGGGAATCGGGCGACGTGAAGCCCGAACTGCGCGGCAAGGAACCCTATGTCCGCGTCGATTGGGACACTGCGCTCGGCCTGACCGCCAAGGCGCTTCTGGACACCGCGACCGATCACGGCAACCAGGCGATCTTCAGCTCGTCCTATGGCGGATGGGCCAATGCCGGCAGCTTCCGCCCCAACGTCATGCAGGGTCGCCTGATGAACCTGATCGGCGGCTGCTCGATCACCCAGGGCGACTGGTCCGCCGGGGCCTCGCAGATCAGCCTGCCGCGCGTCATCGGCGACATGGAGGTCTATTCGGCCCAGACTGCCTGGCCGGTCATCCTTGAAAACACCGAATTGTTCGTCTTCGTCGGCTGCGATCCGGTCAAGAACTGCCGCATCGAATACACCGTGGCCGACCACCAGATGTACGGCCCGTGGGAGCTGATCCGCGACAACGGCTGCAAGTTCATCTCGATCAACCCGCAGCGCACCCCGTCCGATCAGGTGCTGAACGCCGATTGGGTCAGCATCGTGCCCAACACCGATGTCGCCCTGTTCAGCGCAATGGCCTACCAAGTCCTCGACAAGGGGCTGGAGGATCGCGCCTATCTCGACAAGTATACCGTCGGGTCGGACAAGTGGATCGCCTATATCCAGGGCGAAACCGACGGCACCCCCAAGACCCCCGAATGGGCCGCGCCGATCACCGGCATCGACGCCGCCAAGATCCGCGAACTGGCCGAGATGATGGCCACCATGAAGACCGAGATCGCCGGCGCCTGGTCGCTGCAACGCGCCCAGCACGGCGAGATGACGCATTGGGCCATCGTCAACTTCTCGGCGCTCTGCGGTCATATCGGCAAGCCGGGCCAGGGCGTCGGCTTCTCGTGGCATTACGGATCGGGCGGCATGCCGCAATCGTTCAAGTCCACGCCGACGGGCCTTTCGCAGGGCCGCAACTGGGTCAAGCATATCTGCCCCGCCAGCCGCATCACCGAGATGCTGGAAAACCCCGGCGCCGAATTCACCTATAACGGCACGACGCACGAATTCCCGGACGTGAAGATGATCTTCAACGCCGGCAACAACTTCATGTCGCACCAGCAGGACACCAACCGCCTGATCCGGGCGCTGGAGCGCGTCGATCACATCGTCAGCGTCGATGTCTGGTGGACGGCCGCGACGCGCTGGGCCGACATCGTGCTGCCCGCCTGCTCGACGCTGGAACGCGACGACATCAGCGTCGGCGGCACGTATTCCAACGACAAGATCTATGCGATGAAGCAGGTGATCGAGCCGCTGGGCGAAAGCATGTCGGACTATCACATCTTCGAGGCGCTGGCCGACAAGATGGGCATCTGGCAGCAATTCACCGACGGCTACGAGCTGATGGATCATATCCGGATGGCCTACGAACGCTCGGCCGCGTCCGAACACACCCCGTTCGAGGAGTTCTGGGAACAGGGCTTTGCCCGTCAGGAAGTCCCGCCCGAGGCGCGTCACTGGGTGCGTCACGGCGATTTCTACACCGACCCCGAGGCGAACCCCCTGCACACCGCCACCGGCAAGATCGAGATGTTCTGCGAGGAGATCGCCGGCTTCAACCTCGACGATTGCCCCGGCATGCCCGTCTGGATGGAAAAGCACGAATATCTCGGCAACGCCAAGGAAGGGCAGGTGCACGTCGTCAGCCCGCACCCGTGGTATCGCCTGCACAGCCAGATGGACCAGTCCGAAACGCTGCGCGACCTTTACAAGATCGACGGCCGCGAACCCGTGCGCATCAACCGGCAGGACGCCGAGGCGCGCGGCATCGCCGACGGCGACCCGGTCGAGCTGTTCAACGACCGCGGCACGATCATCGTCGGCGCGGTGCTGTCGGACGACATCCGCCCCGGCGTGGTGTCGGTCTATGAAGGCGTGTGGCCGTCGCTCGACAGCAAGGGGCGCTGCAATTCGGGTCTGGTGAACTTCCTGACCTCGACGCAACGCTCGTCGGGCCTCAGCCAGGCGACCAGCGCCAACACGGTCGTCTGCAACATGCGCAAATGCGAGGATCCCGAAGGCCCGAACAAGGCCTATGCCAAGCCCGACATCATGGAGGATTATCAGCTGGCCGAGATCGACCAGGACAAGCTGGGGCTGGATCGTCTTTACGACATCACCGACGCGCTCTATGCCGACCTGACGCCGGGCGAGCAGATCTTCTATGAACGCTGCACCGTCTGCCACGGCCCGCGCGAGGTGTCGCACTTCACCATGAACCAGTGGAAGGGCATCACGCCCTCGATGTTCCCCCGCGCCGGCCTGGACGAAAACGAGGCCGCGCTGGTGATGGAGTTCCTGATGAAGAACGCCTCGGACGCGGTCCCGATGTAACGGCACCGCTGCAACGGACAGGGACGGCCCCCGCCGCCCCTCCCCGACATCCCGGCCGGGCACAACACTGCCGCCCGGCCGTTTCGGTGCGGTCTGGAACGATCGGACAGAGCGCCATGAACGCTGGCAGGCCGAAGCTCTTGCTTATCAATAGCCAAGCCGTTCGTTACACGATGTCCAAAGGTCGGCACCGCGAGGCATCGGGCTATCGCCGTGCAGCGCTCTGACGTTCATTCCAAGTGGGTGTACTTCAGAACTCTTCCCAAGCGCGTCGGTAGTTTGGAAGCACTGTGTCGACGACGGAGGTATCGTCTTTCCCATCTCGCCGCTTCTGAATCTCCTCCTCGTGCATCGCGAACGAGAGCAAGATCAGTGCCTCGTGGACAAGTTCGAGCATTCGCTCCGTGTTTTGCCGGAAAGTAGTAATGTCCTCACGCTCAATACCGTCGTCGTCGTGCGCACCGAACGTTTCGGTCGTCAGCACGAGGCAGCGATGTTCAAGCGCGTTGCGAAGGGCATTCAGATGAGTGGCTTCGGGTGCGAGGGTGTCGTCCGGTCCGTTCTCCGGTTCCCCAACGATGTCGAACGACAGCCAGTAGAGGCCTCGTAGCGCGAGGTTCGGGCGATCCGCGATCTTGGAATGCAGTGCGCGTCGTTTGCGCGGATTATCATACCAAACGCCCCGCAAATCGACTCGGTTTGGATCATGTCCGAGATCGAAATACGCGTTCACGAAGCCCGCAACCTTGTCGAGCAGACCATATGCCGTGCGGAACGCGAGCCGCAGTCTCTCCGTGCCAATCGAAAGGGCTGGATAGTCGAGCGTGTCGTAGAGACGAACCTCATCGTCTGCGAAATGTGGCGGGCGGTCGTCCAGCGGTTCCGCTTCCATTGCCTCGTGGTAGAGCAGGCGCGCACCGACAAACTCCTGCTTCATCTGGTTGTACCATCCGAGTAGGGGCCGGACCGTTCCCTGCGTGAATGTATGGCTCGGTAAGTGGAGCGGGTCGTAGGCTGCGATCGAATGCGGTCCGAGCATCACCAGAGGGTTCAGGAACAGTCGCCGGTCGAGCATGCGTAGGCGGTAGCTTTTCGCACTCCCCTCCCCGAGCGGCCATCCGTCCAGGTCGGTTCGAGCAAGTACGGTATCGACGTCCACGGCGGAGCGTATCTCTGCCGCCTTCGCATCCACGAGGTTGATGATGTTCGCGGGGGCGCTGTCCCATTCGAGGTTCGGATCAACGACGTTTTCAAGATCACGGCAGGCATAAGCGGTGAGGACCGCCCGGTGTCCGTCGTCGTGGACCATGCGAGCGAAGCAGAAGCGCACGAAGCCACGGTTCGCTAAGGCCATCGCAAACCGCGGCCTGGTACGCAGCACGTTGTCGTAAAGGCGCAAGGCTTCGACGGGACGACCCAACGTGTTCATTTGGTTGGCCAAGTTGGTGACGATCTGAGCAAGACGCGAGGGATCGAGGGTCGCGGGTGAGAAAGCGTCACGAGCCTTGCGAAGATAAAGGATTTGCTTTTCTCGATGGGGCTGGCGCCAAGCCCAGTCGTGGGGGTTCAACGCAGATTGCAAACCGTCTTGAACGTTCGAGCGGAAGTAATGGAGCAAAGAGTCAGGTGGATCCGCAGGTCCGAGGAGGTTAGCGCACTCAGCGTCCAGGCTTTCAAGTGCAGCAGTATCGCCATCATCAGATGCCGCATCAATGCGGAGAGCTAGGGAATCAATTAGCGCGTCTGCATCTTCAGGGGGCATCGTTTCGCTCTCTCTCATGTGCGACCTGTCGAAACACCCGAGCAGAACAGACCGACTGTTCCAACAACGTCCCTAACGGCCGAGGACTTGCGCCGAGGACAGAACCTAAGTCGGCAAACGACACAGCACCACACTCGCAGCACGCGCCGCCCAAGCCGACCGACCGCCCGCCCGCCCAACACCCCTTCCTTAACGTCAACACCACGCGCAGCGATGTTGCCCGGCCGTTCTTTATCTGCGATCTTCCGGCCATTCGCGAACGCGCGGGCACGTCCCTTCGGACACCGACCCGCCGACGCACCGGACAAGGGAGAAGCCGATGTCACTGAAGAAACTTCTGGCGGCGGGCGTCGCCGCTGCCGCGTTGACCGCGGGCGCCGCGCAGGCGCAATCGCTGGTCTATTGTTCCGAAGGCAGCCCCGAAGGGTTCGATCCCGCGCTCTATACCTCGGGCACGACCTTCGACGCCTCGTCGCACCCCGTCTACAACCAGCTCGTGCAGTTCGTCACCGGCACGACCAACACCGAACCGGGCCTCGCCGAAAGCTATGAAGTGTCCGATGACGGGCTGGAATACACCTTCAAGCTGCGTCCGGGCGTCAAGTTTCACTCGAACGACCAGTTCACCCCCACCCGCGACTTCAACGCCGACGACGTGATCTTCACGTTCGAACGCCAGTGGAAGGACGACAACCCCTATCACACCGTGTCGGGCGGTTCGTGGGAATACTTCGAATCCATGTCCATGCCCGATCTTCTCGACAGCATCGAGAAGGTCGACGACATGACCGTCAAGTTCAAGCTGACCCGCCCCGAGGCCGCGTTCATCGCCAACCTCGCGATGGATTTCGCCTCGATCATGTCCAAGGAATACGCCGACGCCATGCTGGACGCCGGAACCCCCGAGATGCTGAACCAGCAGCCCATCGGCACCGGCCCCTTCACCTTCCAGGCCTATCAGAAGGACGCCGTCATCCGCTATCTGCGCAACGCCGATTACTGGGGCGATCCGGCCAAGGTCGAAAGCCTGATCTTCGCCATCACCCCCGATGCCAGCGTCCGCTACCAGAAGCTTCAGGCCGGCGAATGCCACGTCATGCCCTACCCGAACCCGGCGGACGTGCAGGCGATGAAGGACAATCCCGACATCAACGTGATGCAGCAGGAAGGTCTGAACGTCGGCTATCTGGCCTACAACACCCAGATGGCACCCTTCGATAACCCGAAGGTCCGCAAGGCGCTGAACATGGCGATCGACAAGCAGGCGATCATCGACGTGGTGTTCCAGGGTTCGGGCCAGGCCGCCAAGAACCCGATTCCGCCGACCATGTGGTCCTATAACGACGCGATCGAGGACGATCCCTACGATCCCGAAGCCGCCAAGGCCATGCTGGAGGAGGAAGGCGTCACCGACCTGTCGCTGAAAATCTGGGCGATGCCGGTGCAGCGTCCCTACAACCCCAACGCCCGCCGCATGGCCGAGCTGATGCAGGAGGATTTCGCCCAGATCGGCGTCGATGCCGAAATCGTCAGCTATGAATGGGGCGAATACCTCGAACGCTCCAAGGCCGAGGATCGCGACGGCGCGGTGCTGCTGGGCTGGACGGGCGACAACGGCGACCCAGACAACTTCCTCGGCGTGCTGCTGGGTTGCGACGGCGTCGGCAGCGCCAATCGCGCGCAATGGTGCAACGAGGAATTCGACGACATCCTCGTGCGCGCGCGCCAGCTGACCGACCAGGACGAACGCGCCAAGCTTTACGAAGAGGCGCAGGTCATCTTCAAGGAACAGGCGCCCTGGGCCACCATCGCCCATTCGGTCGTCTTCATGCCCATGCGCAACGAGGTGCAGGGCTATGTCGTGCATCCGCTCGGCGGCCACATCTTCGACGACGTTTCCATCGAAGAATGACACCCCCCGTCCGGGGCCGCTCAAGGCCCCGGACATCCCGACCCCGGAGCATTCCCATGAAAGACCGCCTCAACTCCCTGTCCGCGCTGGCCGGACGGATGGGGGTGGACGCGCTGGCGCTGGTGCCGGGGCCGAACTTCACGCGCGCCCTTGGCCGCGCCTTTTCCAGCCACGAACGCCCCTTCGTCCTGGTCGTCCCGGCCGCCGGACGGCCCGTCGCCATCGTGCCCAACCTCGAACTCGGATCGTGGGAGGGCACCGGCTTCGACGGCACGGTGATCGACTGGCGCGACCAGGACGGATACGCCGCGGCCTTTGCCGAACTGGCCCGCATCCTGCCGCTGGCGTCGCTGGCGGTCGAAGGGCAGGTCATGCGCGTCTTCGTCCACCACGCGCTGAAGACCGCGATGCCCGATTGCCGCATCGTCGACGGCGAGGCCGAGATCTCGGGCCTGCGCGTCGTCAAGACCGATGCCGACATCGCCGCGTTGCAGGCGGCCATCGACATTTCCGAACGCGCGCTGTCCCGAACGCTGGATGCCGTGCGCATCGGCCAGACCGAAAAGCAGGTCGAACGGATGCTGGTGCAGGCGCTGTTCGACGAAGGCGCCGACGATCTGGCCTTCGCGCCCATCGTCGCCGCCGCGTCCAATTCCGCCGAGCCGCACGCCCATGCGCGCGCCGATTACGCCCTGCGGCCCGGCGATCCGCTGCTGATCGACTTCGGCGCGCGCAAGGACGGGTTCGCCGCCGACATCACCCGCACCGTCTTTGTCGATCACGCCACCGACGACATGGCCGAGGTTTACGATACCGTCCTGCGCGCCAACCTGCGCGGCCATCAGATCACCCGCGCCGGCATCACCGCACATGAGATCGACGATGCCGTGACCGGCGTGCTGGAAGCGTCGCGCTTCGCCGACCGCATCCGCACCAAGACCGGCCACGGGCTGGGCCGCGACGTGCACGAAGCCCCCTACATCATGCGCGGCAACCCTGTCGCGCTAGCCGCCGGAACGGTCTATACGAACGAACCCGGCCTTTACCGGCTCGGCGATTTCGGCGTGCGGATCGAGGACGACATCCTCGTCACCGAAACCGGCTGCCGGTCGCTGACGCGATTTCCCAAGGCCATGACACTGGTGGGCCGATGCTGAGATACGTCTTTTCGCGCCTTGCGACGTTCCTGCCGACCTTCATCGGCGTGACGCTGATCTCGTTCGCCTTCATCCGCGTCCTGCCGGGCGATCCCATCGTGGTCATGGCCGGCGAACGCGGGCTGACGCAGGAACGCTATGACGAATTGGTCCGGCAATTCGGCTTCGACCGGCCGATCCTGGCGCAATACTGGGATTACCTGACAGGCGTGTTGCAGGGCGATCTGGGCACGTCCTTCGTCACCAAGCGCCCCGTCTGGGACGAGTTTTTCGCGCTGTTTCCCGCCACGTTGGAACTATCGCTTTGCGCGATGGTCTTCGCGGTGGTCCTTGGTCTGCCCGCGGGCGTCATCGCCGCCGTCAACCGCGGCAAGTTCTTCGACCGCGCGCTGATGTCCACGGCGCTGGTCGGCTATTCCATGCCGATCTTCTGGTGGGCGCTGCTGTTGATCATCGTCTTTTCCGGCAATCTGGGCTGGACGCCGGTATCGGGGCGGATCGACCTGATCTACTACTTCCCCGACCCCACCGGCTTCATGCTGTGGGATTCGCTCGTTTCGGGGCAAAGCGGCGCCTTCGCGTCGGCGGCAAGCCACCTGATCCTGCCGACGATCGTGCTGGGCACCATCCCGCTGGCCGTCATCGCCCGCCAGACCCGGTCCGCCATGCTGGAAGTGCTGGGCGAGGATTACATCCGCACCGCCCGCGCCAAGGGCCTGCCGCCCGCGCGCATCAACGGGCTGCACGCGCTGCGCAACGCGTTGATCCCGGTCATCACCGTCATCGGCCTGTCCGTCGGCACCCTGCTGGCCGGCGCCATCCTGACCGAGACGATCTTTTCGTGGCCCGGCATCGGCAAGTGGATGGTCGACAGCATCTTTCGCCGCGACTATCCGGTGGTGCAGGGCGGCCTGCTGCTGATCGCCGTGATGGTGATGATCGTGAACCTGACGGTCGATGTGCTTTACGGCCTCATCAATCCCAAGATCAGGAAACGCTGATGGATCACGCACTCAGCGAAGAGGTCGTGGAACAGGTCGCGCGTCCGGGCCGGTTGCGCGAATTCTGGTTCTACTTCCGCGAAAACCGGGGCGCCGTCTTCGGCCTGTGGGTCTTCGCCGCCTTTGTCTTCATCGCCATCTTCGCGCCGTTGATCGCCCCCTACGATCCGGCGATCCAGTTCCGCGCCCATGCCCTGCAACCCCCCGTCTGGCAGGAGGGCGGATCGTGGCAGTTCGTCCTGGGCACCGATCCGCTGGGCCGCGACATGCTCAGCCGGCTTCTGAACGGCGCGCGCTATTCCTTCTATGTCGGCATCGTCGTGGTGACGGTCGCGGCGTCGGGCGGCATCCTGATCGGGCTTCTGGCGGGCTTCGCGCCGCGCTGGCTCGACGCGCTCATCATGCGGCTCATGGACATCATCCTGGCCTTCCCGTCGCTGCTGCTGGCGCTGGTGCTGGTCGCCATCCTCGGCCCGTCGCTGACCAACGCGATGATCGCCATCGCCATCGTGCTGCAACCCCATTACGTCCGGCTGACCCGCGCCAGCGTCCTGGGCGAGCTGGGCAAGGATTACGTCACCTCGGCCCGCGTCGCCGGTGCCGGGCTGTGGCGGCTGATGTTCGTCACCGTCCTGCCCAACTGCCTTGCCCCCATCATCGTGCAGGCGGCGCTGTCCTTCTCGACCGCGATCCTCGACGCCGCGGCGCTGGGCTTTCTCGGCATGGGCGCGCAGCCGCCCACGCCCGAATGGGGCACCATGCTGGCCGAGGCGCGCGAATTCATCCTGCGCGCCTGGTGGGTCGTCACCCTGCCCGGCCTCGCCATCCTCGTCACCGTGCTGGCGATCAACCTGATGGGCGACGGCCTGCGCGACGCCTTCGACCCGAAACTGAAGCGAAGCTGACACATGAGCCTTCTGCGCATCCGCAACCTCTCGGTCGATTTCGCCACCACCGGCGGCAGCTTCCGCGCCGTCGATCAGGTCGACATGGATGTCGGTCCGGGCGACGTGCAGGCCATCGTCGGCGAATCGGGGTCGGGCAAGTCGGTGTCGATGCTGGCGACGATGGGCCTGCTGCCCTGGACCGCGACCGTCACGGCGGACGAGATGACGTTCGACGGCCACGACCTGCGCCGCCTGACGCCGCGCGCGCGCCGCCGCATCGTCGGCAAGGATCTGGCGATGATCTTCCAGGAACCGATGTCGTCGCTGAACCCCTGCTTCACCGTCGGCTTCCAGGTCAAGGAGGCGTTGCGCATCCATCTCGGCCTCGGCCGCGCCGACCGCAACGCCCGCGCGCTCGAACTGTTCGATCAGGTCGGCATCCCGGCCCCCGAAAAGCGGCTCAACGCCTTCCCCCACCAGCTTTCGGGCGGCATGAACCAGCGCGTGATGATCGCCATCGCCATCGCCTGCCGCCCCAAGCTGCTGATCGCCGACGAACCCACCACCGCGCTCGACGTGACCATCCAGGCGCAGATCCTCGATCTGCTGCTGCGGTTGCGCGACGAAACGGGCATGGCGCTGATCCTCATCACGCACGACATGGGCGTCGTGGCCGAGACCGCCCAGCGCGTCGCCGTCCACTATGCCGGCCAGAAGGTCGAGGAACAGCCCGTCGGCCCCCTGTTCGCCAGCCCCCACCATCCCTACACCGCCGCGCTTTTGGCCGCCCTGCCCGAACGCGCCACCGAACGCCGCCTGCCGGCCATTCCGGGCGTCGTTCCGGGCCAGTTCGACCGCCCCAGGGGCTGCCTCTTTTCGCCGCGCTGCCGCTATGCCGACGACAAGTGCCGCACCGTTCCGCCGCCGCCGCTCGGCCCCGACCTGGGCTTCGCGCGCTGCCATTATCCGCTCAACACCGACGAAAGGCTGGCCTCATGACCGCTCCGGTCGCCGTCGCCTCGGGCCTGACCCGGCACTATTCCGTCAAGGAGGGGCTGTTCTCCAAACCCCAGACCGTGCGCGCGCTGTCGGACCTCGACTTCACGCTGCATCCCGGCAAGACGCTGGCCGTGGTCGGCGAATCGGGCTGCGGCAAGTCCACGCTGGCCCGGCTCGTCACGATGATCGAACCGCCGACGAGCGGCGCGCTGGAACTGGGCGGCAAGCCCGCGACGCCGGACCGCTGGGCCGACCTGCGCGGCGCGGTGCAGATCGTGTTCCAGGATCCCTACGGATCGCTCAATCCCCGCCAGCGCATCGGCCAGATCCTGTCCGAGCCGCTGAAAATCAATCGCCCCGACATGAAGGCCGCCGACCGCGAGGCGCGCGCGCGCGAGATGCTGGAACTGGTCGGCCTGCGCCCCGAACATTACGACCGCTATCCGCACATGTTCTCGGGCGGGCAGCGCCAGCGCATCGCCATCGGCCGCGCGCTGATGATGAACCCGGCCGTTCTGGTGCTGGACGAACCCGTCTCCGCCCTCGACGTCTCGATTCAAAGCGCGATCCTCAACCTGCTGCTCGATTTACAGGAAAAGCTCGACCTCGCCTACCTGTTCATCAGCCACGATCTGTCCGTCGTGCGCCACATCGCCGACGACATCATCGTCATGTATCTGGGCCGCGCGATCGAAACGGGCACCAAGGCGCAGGTCTTCGCCCATCCCATGCACCCCTACGCCAAGGCGCTGCTATCCGCGACGCCGCAGGCCGATCCGGGCGGCAAGCGCAACCGGATCAAGCTTGAAGGCGAACTGCCCTCGCCGCTGGCCGACCTTCCGGGCTGCCCCTTCGCGCCCCGCTGCTGGAAGACGCAGGACAAGTGCCGCACCGACCGTCCGCCGCTGATGGGCGACACCCACCGCGCCGCCTGCTGGTTTCCCGAATAGTCAGCGCAGCGGCCCGGCCTGCCACAGCCGCACCTTCAGCCCGCCATGCGCCACCACAGGGCCGGGCGGGTCCAGCGGCAGGCCGGTCGCGCGGGCCAGCCCCGCCTCGCTGGTGACGATGCCGATGCGCCATCCGGCGAATTGTTCGGCCAGAACCCGCCCCAGTGTCGCATAAAGCCCGTAAAGCAGCTTCGGCGCCGCACCGACCCGCCCGCCATAGGGCGGATTGACGATGACCAGCCCCGCCGGCCCCTCGGGCCGTTGCAGATCGCCGATGGCCTGCGCGGCGAAATGCGTCCGTGCCGCCACGCCCGCCCGTTCGGCATTGTCGCGGCTCATGCGGATCGCGCCGGCATCGCGGTCGTGCCCGAAGGTCATCGCGCCGCTGGCGGCCCGCGCCGGACGGTCCCGCATCGCGGCCCAGGCTTCCGCATCGAAGGTCGCCAGCGCCTGAAAGGCGAAATCGCGTTCGCGTCCCGGCATCAGCCCCGCCGCGATCTCGGCCGCCTCGATGGGAAACGTGCCCGATCCGCACATCGGGTCCAGAACCGGCCGCGTCCCGTCATGCCCGCAGGCCCGCAGGAACAGCGCCGCCATGCTTTCGCGCATCGGCGCCTTGCCCACGGCCTGCTTGAATCCCCGCCGGTAAAGCGGCTCGCCCGACGTATCGACGCTGATCGTCGCCAGATCGTCCTCGATCCGCAGCCTGACGCCGACCCCGCCAGGGCCGATCGCGCAACCCAGCGTTTCGCGCAGGGCCGTCTCGATCCGCTGTTGCGCGGCACCCGCATGATAGATGCGCGATCCGCGGCACGTCGCCTCGACCCGCACCGGCACGTCGCGCCGCAGCACCGACGCCCAGTCCAGCTTGCGCGCCCGCTTGTCCAGTTGTGCCAGATGCAGCGCGCGGAAGGACGCGATCCGCGCCAGCACCCGCGTCGCGCCGCGCAGTTCCAGATTGGCGCGCCAGATCTCGGGCCAGCCGCCCTGCACCGTGACGCCGCCCGGCGACAGGACGGGATCGGCGAACCCCTTTTCCGCCGCCTCGGCCGCCAGCAACGGCTCCAGCCCCGGCGGAACGACAAGGTAGATCTCCAAGGGCGCGGTCAGGTCCATGCGCCGCTGTTACCGGGCCGCGCGGGGGCCGGACAGGGGTGATCGGCGGCGAACGCCTCCAGCCGTTCCAGATCGACGCGCCGCCAGTCGCGGTGCCGGAGCAGCGGATGGTCCGCCAGCACCGTCATCGCCACGCTGAGCCTCAGCTTGGCACCCGCCGCCATCGGCCATGCGGCGCGCAGGTCGGCCACCGCATCGCCCGTCACCGCGCAATAATGCCGGATCGCCGCCGCCTCGATCCCGCGGCGGATGTCCGGGCGCACCGACCCGGCCAGGAAATAGGCCAGATCGGCGACGCCCCGGCCCCGCCCGGCCATCTGCCAGTCGATCAGCAGCGGCGCGCCGTTCGGCCCGAACAACAGGTTGTCCGCCTGCACGTCGCCATGCAGTCCCGTCAACCGCCCCGGCAGCGCCGGATCGCCCGCCGCCATCGCGTCGCCCAGCGCGTGCAGGGCGGGCGACAGACGCGTGCCGGGCAGCAGCCGCTGCAATGCCGCCGGATAAAGCCGCCAGAGGTCGGCGAAATCGCGGCCCCCGATAATTGCCCGCGGCGGATGGACCCGATCCCGCCCCGCCACATGCAGCCGCGCCAGCAGATCGGCCACCGCCATCGCCGCCTCCGCGTCGCAGCCATCCGCGAAGGACGCGCCGCGATGGCCGGGCGGATCGTCCAGCAGCAACGCCGTGCCGCCATCCGCTCCCGCCTCGGCATGGATCAGTGCTGGCGCGAACGCGCCCGCGCGCCCCTGCGCATAGGCGTCCAGTTCGGCCCGGTTGGCATCCGCGAAAAGCCGGCGCGCGGCGGCGGGCTCGGGCGACAATTTCAGCACCAGCGCGCGCCGGCCGCCATCCGACAGCCGCACGGCCAGGCGCCAGACCCGCGACGCGGTGAATCCCGCCCCCAGGGGCGCCGCCTGGAACCCGGCGACGGGCCGCTTCAGCGCGCCCGACAGCCAGCCCGCCGACAGCCGCTCAGGTATCGAGGTTTTCGACACTCAGCGCGTTGGCGCGGATGAAATCGCGCCGCGGCTCCACCACGTCGCCCATCAGCTTGGTGAATATGTCGTCCGCCTCGGCCACGTCCTCGATCCGCACCTGCAACA
The DNA here is from genome assembly GCF_000299575.1 of Oceaniovalibus guishaninsula JLT2003. Taxonomy (GTDB): domain Bacteria; phylum Pseudomonadota; class Alphaproteobacteria; order Rhodobacterales; family Rhodobacteraceae; genus Palleronia; species Palleronia guishaninsula. The sequence continues at coordinate 79,991 of NZ_AMGO01000047.1, read as the reverse complement.
GCGTCCGCGCCTCGGGGTCCAGCGTGGTTTCCCACAACTGGTCCGGGTTCATCTCGCCCAGCCCCTTGTAGCGTTGCAGCGTCAGGCCGCGCTGGCCTTCCTCGGTGATCGCGTTCAACAGGTCGCTCGGCCCGTGAATGACCGTCTCGCGGTCCTTGCGGACCAGCCGCGCCGGATCGGCATAAGTGCCCTGTAACGCATCGGTATGCGTGCCCAGACGCCGCGCCTCGCCGCCGCGCAGGATCGCGCCGTCCAGGCTGCGCACTTCCTCGACCCCGCGCAGGAACCGCGCCACCCGCAGCCCATGATCCTGCGTGATGCGCCCTTGCCAGCCGGTCTCGTATTCCAGCGCCACCTGGTCCAGCCTTGCCGCCACGCTGTCGGCCACGCCCTGCGGATCGGCGTCCACCTGCCCCGGCACGAAGGCCCCCGCGATCGCCGCCTGTTCCAGCAGCATCGCGTTGTAATGCGTCGGGAACGCCTGCAAGATCCGCCGCACCTGCCGCGCATCCTCGACCACGCGCATCAGATCCGGCCCGGCGATCTCCTCGCCCGATTTCAGCCGCAGCACCGCGCCGTCCACGCCCTGCTGGATCAGGTAATCCTCCAGCCCGGCCTCGTCCTTCAGATAGACCTCGGACTTGCCGCGCGCGACCTTGTAGAGCGGCGGCTGCGCGATATAGAGATACCCGCCCTCGATGATCTGCGGCATCTGCCGGAAGAAGAACGTCAGCAGCAGCGTGCGGATATGCGCGCCGTCAACATCCGCATCCGTCATGATGATGATCTTGTGATAGCGCAGCTTGTCGATGTCGAACTCGTCCCGCCCGATCCCGGTGCCGAAGGCGGTGATCATCATGCCGATCTGGTCCGATCCCAGCATCCGGTCGAAGCGCGCCCTCTCGACGTTCAGGATCTTGCCGCGCAGCGGCAGCACCGCCTGGTTGAACCGCGCGCGCCCCTGCTTGGCCGATCCGCCGGCACTGTCGCCCTCGACCAGGAAAACCTCGCGCTGGGCGGGATCCTTGACCTGGCAATCGGCCAGCTTGCCGGGCAGGTTGGCGATATCCAGCGACGATTTCTTGCGCGTCATCTCGCGCGCCTTGCGTGCCGCCTCGCGCGCCAGCGCCGCCTCGACCACCTTGGTGACGATGGCGCGCGCCTCGCCGGGATTCTCCTCGAACCATTCCGACAGCTTCTCGTTCACCAGCCCCTCGACGGCCGGACGCACTTCGGACGAAACCAGCTTGTCCTTGGTCTGGCTGGAAAACTTCGGATCGGGCACCTTGACCGACAGAACGCAGGTCAGCCCCTCGCGGGCGTCGTCGCCGGTGAAGTTGACCTTTTCCTTCTTGGCGATGCCCGACGACCCGGCATAAAGGTTCATCGTCCGCGTCAGCGCGCCGCGAAAGCCCGCCAGATGGGTGCCGCCGTCGCGCTGCGGGATGTTGTTGGTGAAGGGCAGCACCATTTCGTTGTAGGTGTCGTTCCACCACATCGCGACTTCGACGGTGATGCCGTCGCGTTCCCCGGTGAAGAAGATCGGCTCGGGGATCATCGGCGTCTTGGAACGGTCCAGATACTTGACGAACTCGCGCACTCCGCCCTCATAGCACAGGTCGGTTTCCAGCGGCTCGGCCGGGCGTTCGTCGCGCAGCACGATCCGAACCCCGGAATTGAGGAACGCCAGCTCGCGCAGCCGCGCCTCCAGCGTCTTGAAGCTGTAGTCGAGGTTGCTGAACGTGTCCGTGGATGCCAGGAACCGCACCTCGGTCCCCTTTTCGCCGTTGGCGGGGCCGACCACGGCCAGATGGCGCACCGTGTCGCCATGCTCGAACCGGGCGGTATGCTCCTTGCCGTCGCGCCAGATCCGCAGCTCCAGCCAGTCCGACAGCGCGTTCACCACGCTGACGCCTACCCCGTGCAGCCCGCCCGACACCTTATAGCTGTTCTGATCGAACTTCCCGCCGGCATGAAGCTGGGTCATGATGACCTCGGCCGCCGAAACGCCCTCGCCCTCGTGAATGCCGACGGGGATGCCGCGGCCGTTGTCGCGCACCGACACGCTGCCGTCGTCGTGCAGCGTCACCGTCACCGCGTCGGCATAGCCGCCCAGCGCCTCGTCGATGCCGTTATCCACGACCTCATAGACCATATGGTGCAGGCCCGACCCGTCGTCGGTATCGCCGATATACATGCCGGGCCGCTTGCGCACGGCCTCCAGGCCCTTGAGAACCTTGATGGAATCGGCGCCGTATTCCTCGCGCAGCGGGGTGTCTTCTGCCATGAACGGATGCTCTTTTCTGTATGCGTGAAACATAGTGTCTCGACGGGGCGTTGTCACGCCTCGCGCACCTGTTTCGCGGTCATTCCCCGACCTTGCGCACAAGCCGCCGATAGAGTGTGTCCGCCTCGGCCCACAATGCCGGATCGGGCCTGTCCGGGCCCGCCGCCGCCAGCCAGGCGCGCGCCGCGCCCATCTCGGTCCCGACCAGATCCAACAGCGCCCGGTCCACCGGCCCGGCACTGGCCTTTTCGCGCACCGCCCGCTTGCGTTCGGTCAGATCGTCCAGCAGCGCGGCCGTCCGCGGCGGCAGATCGCACCCTTCGCGCAGCGCGGCCATGTCCATGGGCGGAACCGCCCCGCCGTTCAATCGCATCCAGCGCAATGCCAGGGCGGGACGCACCGTATAGAAGAACCGCTTCAGCGGAACCGGCTTGTCCGGGTCCAGACGCTCCAGATGGCGGAACGCGATCGACAGGTAATGCCACGTCACCGGCCGCCGCCGCATGGCACGCGCCGCGAAATCGCGCAGCAGCGGCAGCCCCTCGGCATCGGCGGCATACAGAATGGGCGATTGCAGCCATTCCGACAGGACCGCATTGGCGTTCATCGACAGTTTCAGGGCCTTGGACAGATCCCAGCCCGATACGTCCAGCTCGTCCGAGATCGGGCGCTCGATCACGTCGCGCTTGCGCGCCAGGCTCAGATGCCAGTCCACCGGGCGCGCATAGACGAACCGCACGTCATAGTCGCTGTCGGGCGAATGAAACCCCCAGGCCCGCGATCCCGACTCGATGGCCATGACGATGCCGATGCGTTCCTCCTCGGCCAGCGCGTCCAGCACCCGCCCGATCGTGGCGCGCATCGCATCCGATACCGGCGCGTCTGCCGGCCCCTTCATCTCGCCACCTCGCTCACCCCGTCCACCTCCTGAATCTCTATGGCCTGCGCGCGGTCTTCCAGCCCCGCGAACAGGTCCGCGCTGGTGCCGGTCATCCAGGCCTGCGCGCCCAGCGCGCAGATCTCGTCGTAAAGGGCGGCCCGCCGCGCGGCATCCAGATGCGCCGCCACCTCGTCCAGCAGCAGCACCGGCACGCGCCCCGTCGCGTCGCGCACCGCCCGCGCATTGGCCAGGATCAGCGAAATTAGCAGCGCCTTCTGCTCGCCGGTGGAACATTGCGCCGCGGGCACGCCCTTGGCGCGATAGATCGCCGCCAGATCGGCGCGATGCGGCCCGACCAGCGTGCGCCCGGCCATCAGGTCGCGCCGCCGCGAATCCGCCAGCGCGTCGGTGCCGAAGAACACTTCCTCGGGCTCGGTGATGTCCAGATCCGACACCGGAAAGGCGGTCGCCCCCTGCGCCTGCGCGCGGGACACCGCGTTCAGCGCCTGATAACGGTTGGCGATGATCCGCACGCCCGCCTCGGCCATCTGCCGTTCCAGCGCGCCGTACCATGTCGGATCGCGCACCTGGTCGCGCAGCAGCCGGTTGCGTTCGCGCATCGCCTTTTCATAGGTCAGCACCGCCTCGCCGTGATCGGGCACGAACGACAGCGTCATGCGGTCCAGAAACCGCCGCCGCCCCTCGGCCCCCTCGATCCACAGCCGGTCCATGCTGGGCACCAGCCACAGCATCGGCACGATGGTCCCCAGCGCCGCCTGCGGCGCGGCCTTGCCGTCGATCCGCACCGCGCGGCTCTGCCCCGGCTCGGCCCGCAGGCCGATCTCGTGCCCCGCCACCTCGGCCGCGACGCGCCAGCCGATGGGGTCGGGACGGCGCATCAACTCGTCCGCCGCCGCCCGCCGCAGCCCGCGCCCCGGCGACAGCATCGACACCGCCTCGATCAGATTGGTCTTGCCCGCGCCGTTCGGACCGTGGATCGCGACCGGCCGGGCGTCCAGATCCAGCGCCGTGCGGCGATGCGACCTGAAACTGTACAATTCGAGCCGCGAAATGTACAAATTGTACGTTTCGACCGACAGATCCGCGTCAGACCCGCATCGGCATGACGACATAGACGGCGCTGGGATCGTTGCCCTCGCGCATCAGCGTCGGGTCGCCTGACGTGTTGAAAAGGAATACCGCATTCTCGCGGTCCACCTGATTTGCTATTTCCAGCAGATACTTGGCGTTGAAACCGATCTCCAGCTTCTCGTCCGCATAGGCGACGGCCAGTTCTTCCTCGGCATTGCCGCTATCCGGCGCCGTCACCGACAGGACCAGCCTGTCATCCTCCATCTGCATCTTCACCGCGCGACTTTTCTCGCTGCTGACCGTCGCCACCCGGTCCACCGCACGGGCGAAATCGGCGGCGTCCACCTCCAGCTTGCGGGAATTGTTCTGCGGGATGACGCGCGAATAATCCGGGAAGGTTCCGTCTATCACCTTGGAAGTCAACGCGATTTCATCGGTGGCAAAGCGCACCTTGGTGTTGCTGACCGATACCTGGATGGGCGTGTCGTCCACCTCCAGCAGCTTGCGCAACTCGGCCACCGCCTTGCGCGGCACGATCACCCCCGGCATCCCCTCGGCCCCATCCGGCAGATCCGCATCAATTCGCGCCAGCCTGTGCCCGTCCGTCGCCACGCACCGCAACGTCCGCGCGCCTTGGGTTTCGGCGACGTGCATGTAAACGCCGTTCAGGTAATATCTTGTTTCTTCTGTGGAAATTGCAAACTTCGACTTGTCGAACAGCCGCCGCAGCGCCTGCGCGGGGATGCTGAACTCCGCCGTATAGGCCGCGTCGGCCATCACCGGAAAGTCCTGCCGCGGCAACGTCGTCAGATCGAACTGCGACCGCCCCGCCCGCACCCGCAGGCTGCCCGTCGCGCTGTCATCGGCCAGCGTCACCAGCGCGCCATCGGGCAGTTTCCGCACGATTTCGTGGAACATCACCGCATTGACGGTCGTGGCGCCGGCGCGCTCGACCTCGGCGGGCGCATGATCAACGACTTCGATATCCAGATCGGTCGCGCGGAAGGAAACGCGGCCGTCATCCGCTTCGATCAGGACATTGGCGAGGATGGGAATGGTATTGCGCCGCTCGACGACGGATTGCGCGCGGGCCACAGCGCGCAGAAGCGTGCCCCGCTCGATGCTGATCTTCATGTCCCACTCCGTCTGGTTCGGGACGGCCACGCTAGCCGTTTCGGCCAAGGGCGCAAGGGGAAAGGCGCGCGATTCAGATGTCGCGCAGCACCCGGCGCAGCATGTCCACATCCTCGGCCGTCTGGCTGTCGGTATCGCACAGCTTGGCGATGGCCCGGATCCCGTGCAGGATCGTCGTGTGATCGCGGCCGCCGAAGCGGCGCCCGATCTCGGGCAGCGAACGGTCGGTGAATTCCTTGGCAAGGAACATCGCCACCTGCCGCGGCCGCGAATAGATGCGCGTGCGCTTCGGTCCGACCAGATCGCTGATGCGGATGTTGTAGTGATCGGCCACCTTGCGCTGGATCTCGTCGATGCTGGCGCGCCGGTCGTAGGTGCGCATCAGGTCCGACAGGCATTCGCGCGTCGCTTCCTGATCGACCTCGCCCCGGTCGATCAGCGATCCGAAGGCGAAAAGCCGCATCAGCGCGCCCTCCAGCTCGCGCACGTTCGATGTGATCCGGTGCGCCACCATCTCCAGCACGCCCTCGCCGATCCGCACACCGGCGAACTGATCGCGGAACTGTTCGACCTTGCGCTGCAAAATCCCCAGCCGCAGCTCGTAGCTGGTCGGGTGCAGATCGACCACCAGCCCCGATTGCAGACGGCTGACGACCCGCCGCTCCAGCCCCGAAATCTCGCCGGGGGCGGTATCGGCGGAAATGATGATCTGCTTTCCCTGCTCGATCAAGGCGTTGAAGGTATGAAAGAATTCCTCCTGCGTGCTGTCCTTGCCGGCGATGAACTGCACATCGTCCACCATCAGCACATCGACCGACCGGAAGATCTGCTTGAAGTCGATCATCTGCCGGTCGCGCAGGGCCTGCACGAAGCGATACATGAACTGTTCGGCCGACATGTACAGCACGCGCGCGCCCGGATCGCGAGCGCGCAATTCCCAGGCGATCGCATTCATCAGGTGGGTCTTGCCCAGCCCCACGCCGCCGTAAAGGAACAGCGGATTGAACGTCACCGGCCCGCCCTCGGCTACGCGGCGAGCAGCGGAATAGGCCAGCTCGTTCGGCTTGCCGACCACGAAGGCGTCGAAGGTGTAATTCTCGTTCAGACGCGCGCCGGTGATGGTCATGCCGGACGCGGGCGCGGCGGTCCGTGCCGGCGCGGGCGCCTTATCCGCCGGGGCGGCATCCGGTTCGCCGTTGCAGGGGACTGGACGGTTGGCCGGTTCGCCGACGACGAAGGCCAGCCGCCGCACGCCGGCGCCGCGGGCATTCGCCTCGTCGATGATCTGGTCGCAGAAATAGCGGCTGACCCAGTTTCCGATGAACATCGACGGCACGCGGAAGGTCAGGATACCGTCGTCGAGGCTGCCGAATTCCAGCGGCTCGATCCAGGTGACGAAGTTGTTGTGCCCGACCTTCAGCTTCAGATCCTGTTTCACGATTCCCCAGCTATCGCGTGTCATTCGCCGGTCGCCCTTCTGCATTGCCTGTCCCAACGCATCCCCCCGGACGCGCATTGCATGCGACCCCGACCGCCGGGCAAGCCGATGCCGGGCACCGGCAGGGCCGCCCGAAAGCCGCCGCGCCGATACTGCATCGGGGCCGTCAGGACAGCACCCCACCGGGCGCGGACGGTAAGGTCCGGCCGGATTAGGCGCGCCTGCGCGGCTTTGCTTTGTGGACTGTCAGCGTCCGGCATGTCGGCGAAGTCGGATTTTTGGCCCTGGCAGAGGCCCGATCCCACGTCGCAAGCACCGTTCGGTCGGTCGCGGCGCGCTCGAAAACGCCGCCCGGATCCGGGGTCTTATGCTGCCGCTGTCCTGTCCCCCATCTGGCATGAATCGCATGCCCAACCTAGCCCGCCGCCGGAACGGGGCGCAACAGAACTATGGCATTGACTCAGGGTTTGCGGCGCGAATCCGCGGGAAGCCGGCGAGTGTGGCTTTGCCGCTATGGATGCCCCTTGCAGAAACGAAAAAAGCACGCCTTTTCAACGGCGTGCCTTCAAAACGGATTATCGGTCGTGCAGCCGGTGGGTCAGGCCAGCGCCTTGACCCGACCGGACAGGCGCGACAGTTTGCGCGCCACGGTATTCTTGTGCGCCACGCCCTTGGTGACGCCGCGCATCATCTCGGGCTGGGCGACGCGCAGGGCGGTCTGCGCCGCATCCTTGTCGCCCGATGCGATCGCTTCCTCGACCTTGCGGACGAAGGTACGGATCCGCGAGCGGCGGGCCTTGTTGATCTCGAAGCGCCGCTCGTTCTGGCGGGCGCGCTTTGCGGACTGGGGCGAGTTTGCCATTGTTCGGGTCCCGATGACTGAGCGTGCGTTCTGAAGCCGCGTCCCTATTGCGGCAAACCGGAGAAGTCAACAGCCCCGGCGCTAGCGGTCGCGGAACTGCGCCTCGCGCTTGTCGAGGAATGCCTGCATGCCCTCGCGGCGGTCTTCGGTCGCGAACAGCGCGTGAAACAGCCGCCGTTCGTGCAGCAAACCCTCGGCCAGCGTCGTCTCGTAGCTGCGGTTGACCGCTTCCTTCACCGCCATAACGGTCAGTGCCGATTTGGCGGCGATCTTCTGCGCCGCGGCCATCGTTTCCTCCATCAGCTTCTTGGCGGGCACGACGCGGCTGACCAGGCCCGACCGTTCGGCTTCTTCGGCGGTCATGAACCGGCCGGTCAGGTGCATTTCCATCGACTTCGACTTGCCGACGAATCGCGTCAGCCGCTGGGTTCCGCCAAGGCCCGCGACGGCGCCCAGATTGATCTCGGGCTGGCCGAACTTGGCCGTGTCGGCGGCGATGATGAAGTCGCACATCATCGCCAATTCGCACCCCCCGCCCAGCGCATAGCCCGCGACGGCGGCGACGATGGGCTTGCGGATCCGCAGCATCGTGTCGTTGAACGGCCCGAACAGATCCTCGGAAAAGACGTCGACAAAGGTCTTTTCGGCCATTTCCTTGATATCGGCCCCGGCGGCGAACGCCTTTTCCGATCCGGTCAGCACGATGCAGCGGACCTTCTCGTTCGCCTCGGCCTCGGTCAGGGCCTGGCCCAGCTCGGTCAGCAGGGCCGCGTTCAGCGCGTTCAGCGCGTCGGGCCGGTTCAGACGGATGAGGGCGACATGATCGTCGATCTCGACGACGATGGACTTGAAGGCCATTGGCACGCGCTTTCGCAGTTTCGGTCAACTGCGAAGCCTTATCATCCGCGACCCGGCGATCAAGCTATCTTTGGCAGGCCGGACAGAAGAAGGTGGACCGCCCCGATTGCACGATCCGCCGCACCGTTCCCGCGCAGCCCGGCGTAACGCAAAGCGCGCCTTCGCGGTCGTAGACGCGGAAGGTGTGCTGAAAATATCCCAGCGCGCCGTCTGCCTGCCGGTGATCGCGCAGCGACGATCCGCCCGCGGCGATGGCGTCGGACAAAACGTCGCGGATCGCGGCGACCAGCCGGTCCAGCCGGGCGACGGCGATCCGCCCCGCCTGCCGACGCGGATCGATTCCTGCCCGGTGCAGCGCCTCGCAGACATAGATGTTGCCCAGGCCGGCGACGATCCGCTGATCCAGAAGCGCGGCCTTCACCGGCATCCGCCGATTGGTGAACGCGGCCTTAAGGTGTTCCACGTGAAACGCGTTTCCCAGCGGCTCGGGCCCCAGCCGCGCCAGAAGCCAGTGATCGTCCAGCCGGTCGGTCGGATGCAAATCCATCGCGCCGAAGCGCCGCGGATCGTTGAAGACGACACGCGCGCCGCCTTCCATCCCCAGCAGGACATGATCGTGCCGGACCAGCCTGCTGCCCGCATGGTGGAAGCAATCGGGCAGGCCCGAGCCGCCGTCCCGCTCGATCTGCATGCGGCCCGACATGCCCAGATGGACGATCAGCGTCTCGCCCGTGTCGAGGCCCGCCAGCAGATACTTGGACCGCCGGCCAAGCAGCCCGACCCGCGCGCCGGTCAGGCGGTCGGCCATGCGGTCGGGCAGTGGCCAGCGCAGATCGGGACGCCGCAGATCCGCATGCAGGATGCGCCGCCCTTCCATCACGGGGGCAAGGCCCCGGCGGACCGTCTCGACTTCCGGCAATTCTGGCATGGATCCTCCGGGGGCTTCGCATTGTAACGCGTGCCCTGCGGCCTATAAGAAGGCGCATGACAGACGATCCGCAAGATCCCGCCCCCGACCGACCGCGCGCCACCACGCATTTCGGCTATGCCGAAGTGCACGAGGACGAAAAGGCGGGCCGCGTGCATGGCGTTTTCACGTCGGTCGCGTCCCGCTACGACCTGATGAACGACGTCATGTCGGGCGGCATCCATCGGCTGTGGAAGGATGCGATGATGGACTGGCTGACGCCCCGGCCCGGCCAGCGCTTGGTGGATGTCGCGGGCGGCACCGGGGACATCGCCTTCCGGTTCCTGCGCCGCGCCCCCACCGCATCGGCGGTGGTGCTGGACCTGACCGAACCGATGCTGACCGAAGGACGCCGCCGGGCCGAGGCCGCGAAACTGGCCGACCGGCTGGACTGGATCGTCGGCGACGCGATGGCGCTGCCCTTCGATGATGCCAGTTTCGATGTCTATACGATCAGCTTCGGCATCAGGAACGTCACCCGGATCGAGACGGCCCTGTCCGAAGCATACCGCGTTCTCAAGCCCGGCGGGCGGCTGATGGTGCTGGAATTCTCGCGCATCCCGCAGGATCTGCCGCAGCGGCTTTATGACCTTTATTCCTTCAACGTCATCCCGCGCATGGGCCAGATCATCGCCAGGGACCGCGACAGCTATCAGTATCTGGTCGAATCGATCCGCCGCTTCCCGACGCAGGACCAGTTCGCCGACATGATCCGCGCGGCCGGCTTCGGGCAGGTGAAATACCGCAACCTGTCGCTGGGCATCGCGGCGCTTCATTCCGGCTGGAAGATCTGACCGGAAATGCGCGGTCCGCACAACATCTGGCGGTTGATCCGCACCGGCGCGACGCTGGAACGCACCGGCGCGATGAACCTGGTGCTGGACGCCTTCCGCGCGCCGCCGTCGCTGCGCTTTGCGTCCAAGGCGCTGGGCGTTCCGTTCAAGTGGTTGGGCTACAAGGGCGATCCGAATCTGCCGCCGGCCACACGGGCGCTGACGGCACTGGGCCCGGCCTATATCAAGTTCGGCCAGGTCCTGTCCACGCGGCCCGATGTGGTGGGCGACGAGCTGGCGCTTCAGTTGCGCGTCCTTCAGGACAAGCTGCCGCCCTTTCCCCTGTCCGAAGCCCGCGCCGAGGTCGAGCGCGAGCTTGAGATGCCGGTCGATACCCTCTTTTCGTCCTTTTCCGAACCCGTGGCAGCCGCGTCCATCGCGCAGGTGCACAAGGCCGTGCTGCGCGAAACCGGGCGTCCCGTGGCGGTCAAGGTGTTGCGGCCCGGCATCGAAAAGGCGTTCCGCAAGGATGTGGACGCCTTCTATCTGGCCGCGCGGATGGTCGATCTGCTGGCCCCGTCGGCCCGCCGCCTGCGCCCGATGGAGGTGATCGCCCATTTCGAGGGCGTCGTTCAGGGCGAACTGGATTTGCGGATGGAAACCGCCGCCAACGCCGAATTCGCCGCGAACACCGCGAAGGATGCAGGGTTCCGGGTGCCGCATGTGGAATGGTTCCTGTCGTCGCGCCGGGTGATGACGCTGGACTGGGCCGAGGGCATCACCGCCAGCGACATCGCCGCCATCGACGCCGCCGGGCACGACCGCAAAGCGCTGGGCGAACGGGTGCTGACGCTGTTCCTGCAACACGCGCTGCGCGACGGTTATTTCCATGCCGACATGCACCAGGGCAACCTCAAGATCGCGCCAAACGGCGACATCATCGCGCTGGATTTCGGCATCATGGGGCGGCTCGACGAATATACCCGCCGGGTCTATGCCGAGATCATCTTCGGCTTCATCCGCAAGGATTACCGACGCGTCGCCGAGGTGCATTTCGAGGCGGGCTATGTTCCCGCCGACCGCGACATCGACGAATTCGCCCGCGCGCTTCGGTCGGTGGGCGAGCCGATCTTCGGGATGGACGCGTCGCGCATTTCGATGGGGCGGCTACTGAATTTCCTGTTCGAGGTGACGGAACGGTTCGGGATGGAAACGCGGACCGAGCTGATCCTGCTGCAACGCACGATGGTCGTTGTCGAAGGCGTGTCGCGGTCGCTTTATCCGCAGATCAACATCTGGGAAGTCGCCCGCCCCATCGTCGAGGATTACATTCGCAAGAATATCGGCCCCAAGGCGCTGATCCGCGATCTCAGCCGGACCGTGCGCGTCCTGTCGCGGTTCGGCCCGCAATTGCCCAAGCTGGCCGAAGCCGCGCTTTTGCGCCATTCCGCCCCCCCGCCGCCGCCAGACCCCCGCATCCGGCGGGGCGATGCCGTCGGTCTGGTCCTGCTGGGCGCGGGCGGCATGGCCACGATCGTCTGGATCGCGGCCCTGTTCTGAACGGGCGTCAGGACGGCGCCGTGCGGATGGCCGACACCGCGTCGGACGACAGCTCGACGCCGCCCGCGAAGCGCAGGAACGGGCCTTGCGGTGAAAAGCGCACTTCTGTCACCTGGGCATAGACCGGCGCGGGTTCTGTCGCGACGACGACATCGCCATCGCGGCTTTCCACGCTGAACGAATAGGCGCCGGGCGGCACGCGGCCGCCGCCGATCTCTCCGGCCCAACGGATCGGCGCGCCGTCGCCCGCGATGGGAATGCGGTGGACGACGCCCCCGGTCGCGTCCTTGACGACCAGTTCGTGACGGCTGCCGGCAACGGGAATCTCGGGCGCGATGGTCACGGCGTTGCCATCCACCATGACGGGCATCTGCGCCTTGACCTCGCGCCCGATCCACGAAGCCATCTGGGTGAAGTTGCCGCCATTGCCCTGCGCCAGCATCTGTTCCAGGAGCTTGTTGGTGTTGACCTGCTGTTCGACGCCGGAAAAAGTGGCAAGCTGCGCCGCAAATTCTTCGGATTTCATCGGGCTGAGCGGATCCTGGTTGGATATCTGCGCCGTCAGCAACGTCAGGAACGTGTCGAAGTCCGAGCTGATCGACTTGGCGGCGGGGGTCCGGGCGCCGGGCGGATTCGGCGCGGCCTGTGTCGTGACTTCCATGGTCTTCCTCACATCCTGATGTCGAGCCGGTCGAGCAAGGCGGCACGCATCCCGACAGGCGCCACGGCGCCCCCTGCGCCGTCGAAATTTCCGCCCCGGAACGCCGGCTGGCCCGGACGGCCGTCGGCGCCGGGCTGGCCCTTGCCGCCGCCGTCCCTGCCGCCCGAAAAGGCGAAATCCAGCTTGGCGAATCCCAGTTCGCCCAGCGCCGTTCCAAGCATGTCGATGTTGCGCCGCAGCAGGGCCAGCGTTTCGTCGCGGTCGGCCTGGATAACGACGCTCATCCCCTGTTCGGTCACGTTCAGCGTCAGCCGGACGCGGCCGAGTTCTTCGGGCGAAAGCGCGATATCCACCGGCCCCTGCCCCAGGGCGCGCGCGGCCTCGGCGATCTGGGGAACGACGATCTGCGCCGGAACGGGGGAAGCGGTCGGCATGGCGGGCGCGGACGGACCGGCGCCGTGCGTGGCCGTCGCGCCGGTTGGCAGTGGCGGGGCCGATGCCGAAGGTTCGGTGGGCAGCCTGTCGGTATTCTCGATCGCGGGCGGCGTCGACGGTTGGTTCTGGCTGGACGACCAGACGATCTGCGGCCCCTGCGGCGGGGTCGTCATGCGGCTGACGCCGTTCTGGCCTTCAACGCCGACCCGCTCGGGCAATGGAACAGCATCCTGTTCGGGTGACGCGGTTTTTGAAGGAACGGCAGGCGGCACCGGCCCTGCCGCAAGCGGCAAAGGCGTCGTCGGACGGTCGGCAGGCGACGGCGCTGCATCGGGCGGTGCCGGGGTTCTGTCGGTCGTCGCAGTCACCTGCGCCGTCCGTTCGGGTGCGGCTCCGCCCATCCGCTCCGCGCCGCCATCGACGGGTCCGGGCAGGACGGACGCGTCAGGCTTCGGATCTTGGCGTTCGGCAACGGTCGTGGGCGGTGCGGGCGCCTTGCTTTGGTCAGGCCGTTCGTCGGGTTGGGCAGGGGCGCCTCCCTCCTTTGGCCGCACCGGGGCTTTGATCACCGTCACGGCGGCGATCCCGTCCGGGGGCGGGTTTGCGGATGGGTCGGCTGCGGGCGCAGGCGGCGTCCTTTCCGGTTCGTCCGGTGTCGCGGCCTCGACGGTCTCGATCCGGTCGCTGGGACGCAGCACGATGCGCGGCTCTGCCGGCAGCGTCGGAAGTTGCGAATCGTCGGGCGCGTTGTCGTCCGATTCCGCCTGTGTCGGCGCGGCGTCCATCACCGTTTCGACCGACGCCGCCTTGACCGCCACTTTCGCGCCCATCGCGTCGATATGGCGCAGGAAGGCCGCGCCGGGGGTTTCCGGCAGGACGATCCGCGCGGCGGCAACCGACCCTGCCGCGTCCCTTGCGGTGGATTGGGGCATGGTCGGAATGTCGGCTATCTGCATATCGGCCTTCCTTGCGCTTCGGTCTTTCTTGCAGACGAAACTTACCGAATCTTTACCCGGCGATGGTTTTCTGACGCCGTTCCACCAACGGAGACCAAGATGAACCTGCCGACCATCCCCGACGGATCCATCCGGCAACCGGCCGGCCAGTCCCCGCTGCGGGCGGCCGCGGAGGCGTTGGAGGCGACGTTTCTCGCCGAGATGTTGAAAGGCGCGGGCCTCGACACCGCGGGCGGGTCGTTCGGCGGCGGTATCGGCGAGGATCAGTTCGCCTCGTTCCTGCGGCAGGAACAGGCAGGGGCGATGACGCGGGGAGGCGGCATCGGATTGGCCGAACGGATTTTTCAGGCAATGGGCGGACAAGACGATGCGGCGTAACCGGACCGACCTTGCCCGTCTGCTGGAGGACGAGCGCGCGGCGCTTCTGAAGGGCGATTTCGCCGCCCTATCGCGGCTGGAGGGGCCGAAGGAACGCGCCATCGACGCGCTGGCCGACCTGAGCGCGGCCGAGATCGAGGCCATCGGCGCCAAGGCGGCCCTGAACCAGCAATTGTTGCAGGCGGCGATGCGCGGGATCGCCGCTGCCAGGGACAGGCTGGCGGCAATCCGCGACGGGGCGCAGGTGGCCACCTATGACACGGATGGCACGGTCACGAAGATGATGCGCGTGCCGCCTACGCTGCAACGGCGGTACTGACGCGACAACGCTTCACTTTCGCGGCAGACCGATTGTGACGGACGGGCCGATGCGCCACTGCTGACAGCGGATTTGCAGCGGGGTGAGCGGGCGGATGCTGGACCGGGCGATGCGCAGTCTGATCGACCCGCCGCTGGACCGCGCGGGCCGCTGGCTTGCCGCGCGGGGCGTCGGGGCCGATGCCGTGACGCTTGCAGGGCTGGTCTGCGGTGTCGCGGCCGCCGCGGCCATCGGGTTCGGCGCAATGGGCCCGGCGCTGGTGCTGATCCTGGCTTCGCGGCTATGCGACGGGTTGGACGGTGCGATCGCGCGGGCAAGCCGGCGCACCGATTTCGGCGGCTACCTCGATATCACCTGCGACTTTCTGTTCTACGGACTGATCCCTTTGGCCTTCGTCGTCTACGATCCGGCGTCGAACGGCATTGCGGGCGCGTTTCTTCTGGCCAGCTTCTATTTCAACGGTTCCAGTTTTCTGGGCTTCGCATTACTGGCCGATCGGCACGGGATGAAGACGACCGCGCAGGGCCAAAAATCGCTCTATTTTTCGAACGGTCTGCTGGAAGGGACCGAAACGATTGCCTTCTTCGTCGTGCTCTGCCTTGTGCCGGGCTGGTTCGCGCCGCTCGCCTGGACCTTCGGCGGGTTGTGTTTTGCGACCGGCGCGCTGAGAATCGTCTCCGCCCGCCGTTTGTTCACCCCCCCGAAGGAAGACCGATGACACCGCTTCTGCGCCGCCTGTCCGCCATCCTGGCCTTCGGTCTTGCCGCCCTTTCGGCGCAGGCCCAGCCTGACCCGCCGGACTGGACGGGCGTGCTGGCCGAAGCGCGCGGTCAGACCGTCTATTGGCATGCCTGGGGCGGGTCGAGCGCGACGAACGACTTCATCGCATGGCTGGGCGATCTGGTGGCCGAACGCTATGGCGTGACGCTTGAACATGTGAAGCTGACCGATACGGCCGATGCCGTGACCCGCGTTCTTGCCGAGAAGCAGGCGGGCGTCGATACGGACGGCGCGGTGGACCTGATCTGGCTGAACGGCGCCAATTTCACCGCCATGAAGCAGCGCGAACTGCTGTTCGGCCCCTTCGCGTCGGATCTGCCGAACCATGCGCTGGTTGCCGGTGACGATGCCATCGCGGTGGATTTCGGCGAACCCGTGGACGGAATGGAAAGCCCCTGGGCGAAGGCGCAGTTCGTGTTCATGTATGACAGCGCCGATGCCCGGCCGTTGCCGTCCATGCAGGCGATCCTCGATTGGGCGGTCGCCCATCCGGGCCGGATTACCTATCCGCAACCGCCGGATTTCGTCGGTGTGACGTTCCTCAAACAGGCGCTGGTGGCGCTGGTCGATGACCCTGCGATTCTGGCGCGCCCGGTATCCGAGGTCGATTTCGCGGCGGTTTCGGCACCGCTTTGGGACTATCTGGACAGGCTGACACCGGTTCTGTGGCGGCAGGGCCGATCCTATCCGGCCAGCGGGCCGGCGCAGTTCCAGTTGCTTGCCGACAACGAGATCGACCTGGCCCCCAGCATTTCGCCGGGCGAGGCGTCGGCGGCCATCGCCGATTTCCGCCTGCCGTCGACGATCCGCACCTTCGTTCCTGCCGAAGGCACCATCGGCAATGCCAGCTTCGTGGCGATTCCGTACAATTCGGACGCCAAGGCGGGCGCGATGGTGGTTGCCAACGCGCTGCTGTCGCCCGACGTGCAGCTGCGGGCGCAGGATCCCGACGTGCTGGGCTATGGCACCGTGCTGGACATGGACAAGGTTCCGCCCGAGGTCGCCGCGGCCTTCGCGGATCAGCCGCGCGGCCCGGCCACGCTGTCGCCCGCCGAACTGGGCACGATCCTGCCCGAACCCCATGCAAGCTGGGTCGCGGCCATCGAGGAAGAATGGTCGCGCCGCTATGGCGTGACGCGCTGACGCGCGCGACCGGGATGCGCCGCGGATGAACCGTCTGCTGATGCTGGCGCCGGTGCTGACGGTCGCCGCCCTGCTGGGTCCGGTCGTGGCCGGTCTGGTCGGGGTGCTGCGGCCCGCGCTGTTTCCCGTGACGGACGGTCCGGCCTCGCTCGCTGCCCTGCACGGGTTGTTGGAGTGGCCGGGGCTGGGACCGGCGGTGCGCCTTTCGGTCGTCACGGGTCTGGCCGCGACGCTGCTGTCGCTGGCCATCGTGATCGGGCTGGTCGCGGGCTGGTCGGGGACGCGGGCCTTTCGCGCGGCGTCGCGGGTGCTGTCGCCGCTTTTGTCGATGCCGCATGCGGC
Organism: Oceaniovalibus guishaninsula JLT2003; assembly: GCF_000299575.1. Lineage (GTDB taxonomy): Bacteria > Pseudomonadota > Alphaproteobacteria > Rhodobacterales > Rhodobacteraceae > Palleronia > Palleronia guishaninsula. Next base: position 63,126 of record NZ_AMGO01000047.1, on the reverse strand, counting down.
GGCGGCCTTCGGGCTAGCCTTCCTGATCGCGCCGTCGGGGTGGGTCGTCCGCGCCGTCGCCCCGCTGGCCGGGCTGGACCGCCCGCCCGATCTGCCGATTCCGGGCGATGCCGGCGGGCTGGCCCTGATCGCGGGTCTGGTCGCGAAAGAGGTGCCTTTTCTGCTGCTGATGACGCTTGCCGCCCTGCCGCAGGCAAATGCCGAGGGGGCGCGCACCCTGTCGGCGACGCTGGGCTATGGGCGCATGACCGGTTGGATAAAGACCGTTCTGCCGCAGGTCTATGCGCAGATCCGGCTGCCCGTCTATGTGGTGCTGGCCTATTCGATGTCGGTGGTGGATGTCGCGATGATCCTGGGCCCGAACACGCCGCCGCCGCTGGCCGTGCAGATCGTCCGCTGGATGGCCGATCCCGCGCTGGGCCAGCGCAATCTGGCGGCGGCCGGATCGCTGCTGCAACTGGCGCTGGTGGTGGGGGCCATCGGCGCATGGCGTCTGGTCGAGCTTGCCGTCGCGGCCTGGGGGCGCGGCTGGGCATCCGGCGGGCGTCGCGGACAGAGGGACGGCGCGCTGCGGTTCCTCGCGCTGGGGGTCGCGGCGCTGCCCGCGCTGGCCGCCGGCGGCGGGCTGGCGGTTCTGGCGCTGTGGTCGGTCGCGGGCTATTGGGCGTTTCCGATGCTGCTGCCCGCCGATTTCACGGCGACAAGCTGGATGCGCCATGCCGGGGGCCTTGCGGGCGCTGCCGGAAACACGGCGCTGATCGCGCTTGCAGCCACGGGTGTCGCCCTGCTGCTGACCTTGGGCTGCCTCGAGGCCGAGCATCGGCGCAGACGTCCCATCACCGCCGCGGGGCTGCGATTGCTCTATCTGCCGCTTCTGGTGCCGCAGATCGCGTTTCTGCCGGGGTTGCAGGTGCTGTTGCTGCATGCCGGGGCGGACAGGGGCGCCGTGCCTGTCATCGCCGCGCATCTGGTCTTTGTGCTGCCCTATGTCCTGCTGTCGCTGGGCGATCCCTGGCGCGCTTGGGACGACCGGTTCGCAACCGTCGCGGCATCGCTGGGGGCGCGGCCGCGGTCTGTCCTGCTACGGGTCCGGTTGCCCATGCTGCTGCGTCCCGTCCTGACGGCGGCGGCGGTGGGAATGGCCGTCAGCGTCGGTCAATACCTGCCGACCCTGCTGATCGGCGGCGGGCGCGTTGCCACCCTGACGACCGAGGCGGTGGCGCTGGCATCGGGGGCCGACCGGCGGGCGATCGGGGTATTCGCGCTGGCGCAGACGGCGGCGGCGCTGGTGCCCTTCACGCTGGCCATCGCATTGCCCGCGTGGTTCTGGCGCAACCGGCGCGGGCTGCATGCCTGACGGTCTGGTCCTGCGCGACCTGACCGTGCACCTGCGCGGCCGGGTCGTCGTCCGCATGGACCGGCGCGTCGCGCCGGGCGAGGTTCTGACGGTGATGGGGCCTTCGGGGATCGGCAAATCCACGCTTCTGGCCGCGATCACGGGCACACTGGCGCCCGGCTTCGCCGCCAGCGGTCGAATCGTTCTGAATGACCGCGACGTCACCGCCCTGCCGGCGCATCTGCGGCGGATCGGCATCCTTTTTCAGGACGACCTGCTGTTTCCCCATCTGGATGTCGCGGGCAATCTGGGCTTCGGGCTGGCGCCCGGCGGCACCCGGAAGGACCGCCGGCGGCAGATCGACGCGGCCTTGGCCGAGGTGGGGCTGACCGGATTCGGCGGCAGGGATCCGGCCACGCTGTCGGGCGGTCAGCGCGCCCGCGTCGCGCTGATGCGCACCCTTTTGTCCCAGCCCGAGGCGCTGTTGCTGGACGAGGCTTTTTCGCGCCTCGACGCGGCCCGGCGGGACCGGACGCGCAGGATGGTCTTCGACACGGCGCGGCTGCGTGGCCTGCCCGTGCTGATGGTGACGCACGACCCCGACGACGCGGCCGCGGCAGGCGGTGCTGTCGCCACCTTGGGCAATCCCGCTGATTAGCGGCAAATGCGCGCGAAGTCCCGTGGCGGAATTTACGTTTCCTTAGCTGCTGTGGGCGACATTGCCCTTGTCCAGAACGGACCGGCCCGCAAGGCGCCGCAAGGTCAGAACGGCCGCTCGCAGGTGCTCGAAGGCACCTTAATGAACGGGGCGCAAAGCGCCGCATATCCAGGAACGAACATGTCCAGCATTCTGACGAACAACAGCGCGATGGTTGCGCTGCAAACGCTTCGCAACACCAACGCCAATCTGGCGCAAACGCAGGAACAGATTTCGACCGGCAAGAAGGTCGGATCGGCCAAGGACAACGCCGCCGTCTGGGCCGTGTCGAAGCAGATGGAAGTCGACGTGTCGGCCTTCAAGGTGATCAACGACAGCCTGGGCACCGCCGAAGCGACGGTCAGCACGGGCATGGCGGGCGCCAAGCGGGTGACGGACCTTCTGAACCAGATGAAGGATCTGGCCGCCGGCGCAATGACCGACGGCACCGATTTTGGCGAAGTCCAAGATCTGATCGCGAAAAAGGCGACCGAGATCACGTCGGCCATCAACGGATCGCAGCTGAACGGGATCAACCTGCTCAAGACCGACATCGGCAACGGCAGCGCGACATCGACCGGCACCTTCACGGCGCTGGCATCGCTGGATCGCGCCAACGGCGGCGCGACGACCACCGCGAACACCATCACCGTCGACAGCGTCGATTTCGAGGCCGGTATCGACGTGGCGGGCCTGACCCCCATCACCGACCAGACCACCGCCGCAACCGCGTTGGGGCAAATCGAGGCGCTGCTGGACATCGCGATCGAAGGCACCGCCGATCTGGGTGCCGCGGCCGCGAATATCAGCAGCCAGCGGGAATTCGTGTCGTCGCTGACCGACTCGCTGAAAACGGGCATCGGCAGCCTGGTCGACACCAACATGGAAGAAGCGTCGGCCCGCATGCAGGCCTTGCAGACCCAGCAGCAGTTGGGCGTGCAGTCGCTGTCCATCGCCACCCAGAGCCAGCAGTCGATCCTGTCGCTGTTCCGCTAAGCGGCGGCTTCCGGGGCGCCAGGACGGCGCCCCGGTTCACATCGCGATCCGTGGCCTGACCACGCCCGTCTTTCGAAGGACATATTGTGAACGCATCCCTGCTTGCCCAATCCGCCTATGGCCGCGCATCGTCCGCCCTGCGCACACCGCAGGCCGTCGAATACGATGTCTTCGCCCGCGTCACCGCCGCGCTGCGCCGCGCCGACGATCCGATCGAGCGCATCCGCGCCCTGCACGACAACCGCCGGCTGTGGCAGCACCTGGCCGTCAGCGTCGCCGATTCCGACAACGCCCTGCCCGCCGACCTGCGCGCCCGGATCTTCTACCTGGCCGAGTTCACGGTTCAGCATACCAGCAAATGCATGTTCGAGGATGCCAGCGCCGATGTGCTGGTGGACATCAACACCGCCATCATGCGCGGGCTTCAGCAGGAACGGGCCGCGGCATGACCGGCCTCGTGCTCAAGCTGGCGCCGAACGAACGCGTGCTGATCAACGGCGCCGTAATCGAGAACGGCGCCCGGCGCGGGCGGCTGCACATCGTCACGCCGGACGCGCATGTCCTGCGGCTGCGCGACGCGATCCATCCCGATCAGGCCAGCACGCCGGTTTCGCGCCTATGCTATACGGCGCAACTGGTGCTGTCGGGGGATGTGACACTGGCCGCCGTCCGTCCCGATCTGATGCGCGGGATCGAACAGCTCAGCCATGTCCTGCGCGACGCTGGCAGCACCGCGCGGCTGGACGCGGCGACGATCGCGCTACGCGACGGGCAGGTCTATCAGGCCTTGCGGGCGCTGCGCGATCTGCTGCCGCGCGAGGCCCGTCTTCTGGCCGCGGCAGCCGCGTCATGAGCTTCACCCCGGTCGTTCCGTTCGGCGGGCTGGCCGGCCTGGCCTTTGTCAACCGCACCCGCGACACACAGCAGCAGGCCTTCGTGCAATCCCCGCGCATGGCCCGCGCGACCGCCCATTTCACCCAGGAAATCGGCAAGATCACCGATGCCGCCGCGCTGGTGAAGGACCGCCGGCTGCTCGAGGTCGCATTGGGGGCGTTCGGGCTGGACGGGGACATCAACAACCGCTTCCTGATCGAAAAGATCCTGTCTTCCGACACGGCCGATCCGAAATCCCTGGCCTCGCGCTTTACCGACAAGCGGTATCTGGCGATGGCGCAGGCCTTCGGTCTGGGCGATGCCACGGGCCCGCGCACGACCGATGCGGGGTTTGCCGACCGGATCGTCAAGCTCTATCAGGAACGCCAATTCGAGGTCGCCATCGGCGACAGTTCAGAAGACATGCGGTTGGTTCTGGGCCTCGAACGGGATCTGGGCGCCATTGCCGGGCGCGAGGGGCTTTCCGAGAACGGCAAATGGTTCTCGGTCATGGCCGCCGCGCCGTTGCGCAAGGTCTTCGAGACCGCGCTGGGGCTGCCCAAGGCGTTCGGGATGCTCGATCTCGACCGTCAACTGACCGAGTTCCGCAGCAAGGCGGAAAAAGCCTTTGGCACGTCCGATATCGCCAAGATCGCGGCACCCGAAAAGCGCGACGAGCTGATCCGGCTGTTCCTTGTGCGGTCGCAGATCGCCGCCGGCACGGGTGCGGCGACCACGGGCGCCGGTCTGGCGCTGTCGCTGTTGCAGGCGGCGCGCGGCTGATCTTTCCGATCCGGCAATCCAGGCGGCGCCCCTGAAGCGGAACGCCGCCTGCCCTCATGTCTCGGCCGTTCCGGTCCGCCGCGACAGGCATCGCGCCAGGCTTGCGAAACTTTCGCGGATGCCCTGCGGTTCGCTTTGCCCGATAAAGGCGTCCAGCTTCGGCCATGCGGTAATGGCCATATCCACCGTCGGATCGCTGCCCGGCGCATAAAGGCCGGCCTGAATCATCATCTCGGACTTCTCATAGGCCCCCAGCAGCCGGCGGGCCTCGCCGATCAGCAGGTTTTCCTGCTCGCTCGCGGCAAGAGGCAGCGACCGGGATACGGATTTTAGCAGATCGACGGCGGGAAACCGGCCCCGCTCGGCAATCGAACGGTCCAGCACGACATGCCCGTCCAGAACGCCGCGCAGCACGTCGGCGACGGGTTCCTCCATATCCGACCCCGCGACCAGCACCGTGAAGATCGCTGTTATGTCGCCCTGATCGTCCTGCCCCGGCCCGGCCCTTTCGCAAAGCGCGGTGATCTGCGCCGCCATCGACGGCGGATGCCCCCGCAGCGACGCGGGCTCGCCGGCCGCCAGCGCGATCTCGCGATGGGCATCGGCCAGCCGGGTGATCGAATCGGTCAGCAGCAGCACATGGCGACCGGCATCGCGGAAGTGCTCGGCTATCGCCATCGCTGCCGAGGCGCAGCGCCGGCGCAGGGCGGCGGACCGGTCGGATGTGGCGGCGACGATGACGCTGCGGGCCATGCCTTCGGGCCCCAGCACCCGGTCGATGAATTCGCGCACCTCGCGCCCGCGTTCGCCGACCATCGCGATGACCACCACGTCGGCCTCGACCCGTTGGGCCAGTGCCGCCAGCAAGGTCGACTTGCCGACCCCCGACCCGGCGAAGAGACCGATCCGCTGACCGCGCACCAGCGGCAGCAGCGTGTTGAACGCACAAAGCCCGGTGGACAGCCGCCCGCCAAGGGCGCGACGACAGACCGGATCGGGCGGCGCCGCCGCCAGACGGCGCGCCTGGGTGCCCGGCAACAGCGCCCGACCGTCGATTGAATTTCCATAGGGATCGACGACGCGACCGACCCAGCAATCGTGCGGCGAAATGGTGGCCGGCCCCAGCCAGACCGCGCGCATGCCGATCCGCAGGCCGTCGGGGCTGCCGTCGGGGCTGACATCGGCGCCGGCGGCGGTCAGCGCCGTCACCTCGCCCAGCATGGCCGCATCGGGCGTCATGATGCGGACGAGATCGCCGATGGCCGCGACCCTGTTCAGACCCTGCACCGTCACCCGTCCGGGGGCGATGGCGGATATACGGCCCACGGGCCGGCTTGACGGTGCCGACAACACGACCGCACGCAACTGTTCCAGACCGGCTGACGACATTCGATACCTCCGATTGAACCGACGAAACCGTTTATAAACGAATCAGGGTTAAGCCTTCGTTCAACGGAACGGAGTAACCCGATGGCAGAGCTTGGATTGTTTCGCATGGCCAGCGCAATGGCGGGCCATGCCGCCGACCGGCAGCGTCATGTGGCGGCAAATATCGCCAATGCGGATACGCCCGGCTATCGCGCGACGGACCTGCCGGATTTCGCGACCGTGGTGAACGACGAGGCCGGCATCGGGCCGACGCGAATGCGCGCGACACGCCCCGGCCATATCGCGGACACCACGACGCCCGGCCTGGCGGCCCCGATCCGGCGCGACGCGCAGCCGTCGCCGAACGGCAATACCGTCAGCCTGGAGACCGAGATGATGCAGGCCGCGGGCATCCGCCAGCAGCACGACACCGCGCTTTCGATCTATTCCGCCGCACGCGACATCGTTCGCGCCAGCCTGGGCCGGGGACGATAGGAGACTGAAATGACCGACATCTTCAACACCTTCGCGGTATCTTCCAGCGGCATGAAAGCGCAGGCCGACCGCCTGCGGTTCGTGTCCGAGAACATCGCCAATGCCGACACGCCCGGCTATCGCCGCAAGACTGCGCCGTTCGAGGCCGCGATGGACGACGGCACCGTGCGCACGGGCCGTGTGCGGCTGGACCGCACGCCGCTGCCGCAGGTCTATGACCCGTCGCATCCCATGGCCGGCGAAGACGGCTATTACGAAGGATCCGGCGTCGACTTGATCGTCGAGATTGCAGACGCCCGCGAGGCGCAGCGCAGCTATGACGCCAACCTCAAGATGTTCGACCAGACGCGGCAGATGTCGCAGTCGCTGCTCGACCTGCTTCGCCGCTGACCCCCATCCACAGGAGATCCCGAATGGATATCGCAGCTTCGCTTGCCGCCCAGAAATACACCGCCACCCGTCCCGCGACCGCGGCCGATCCGCTGGCGCAGACCGCGGGCGCGGCCGCTCAGGACTTCCTGACGACCCTGCAGAAGGGCGAGGAGACCGCCAGGGCCGCGATGACCGGCGGTGCCGACGCGCATTCGCTGGTCGAGGCGCTGGCGCAGGCCCGTTCCGCCGTCGAAACGGTCGTGACCGTGCGCGACAAGGTCGTCGAGGCCTATCAGGAAATCCTGCGGATGCCGGTCTGACGCATGATGAACGACGCCGTCTTCTACGACACGCTGCGCCAGGGGCTATGGGTGTCCGTCATGATGTCCACGCCGATCCTTGCGGTCGCCCTGGTCGCGGGGCTGGTCGTCGGGCTGTTTCAGGCGCTGACTTCGATCCAGGAAATGACGCTGACCTTCGTGCCCAAGCTGCTGACGATCGTCGGCGTCTTCTGGATGACGATGGGTTTCATGACCGACACGCTGGCCGCCTATTTCGACGGCACCATCGTGCCGCTGATCATCGGGGGCTGACGTGGACAATATCGGATATACCGCGTTGACCCGCCAGTCGGGACTGATGCGCGAGATGCAAAGCGTCGCGCACAACATCGCCAATATGGGCACCGGCGGCTACCGCAAGGAAGGGCTGCTGTTTTCGGAACATATCGAGGCGCTGGGCCGGGACCAGCCCTCGCTGTCGATGGCGCAGGGCAATGTCCGGCGGACCTCCTATATCCAGGGCGCGATGGAGCAGACCGGCGGCGCGTTCGATCTGGCGATCCAGGGCGACGGCTTCTTTCTGGTCGAGACCGAGGACGGTCAGGCACTGACGCGGGCGGGCAACTTCACCCCCTCGCCCGAAGGCGATCTGGTCACGCCGGACGGTCTGCGGTTGCTGGATGCGGGCGGCGCGCCGGTCTTTGCCCCGCCCGGCGCGCAGATCGCCATCGCGGCGGACGGCACGGTGTCGGCGGACGGCCAGCCGCTGACGCAGATCGGCCTGTGGCGCGCGGTGGCCGAGGAAGACATGACGCGGCGGTCGGGCGTGGCCTTCGACCTGGCGGGCGCCCCCGAACCGGTCGAGGATGCGACGATCCTTCAGGGTTTCCTGGAAGGCAGCAACGTCGATCCGGTAGGCGAGATCGCCCGCATGATCGAGGTGCAGCGCGCCTATGAGCTGGGCCAGAGCTTTCTCGAAAAAGAGGACGAGCGCATTCGCGGCGTCCTGACGACACTCGGTCGCTAGAAGGAGACCTGACATGCGAGCATTGTCCATCGCCGCAACCGGCATGAGCGCCCAGCAAATGCGGGTCGAGGTGATTTCCAACAACCTCGCCAACATGAACACCACGGGGTATAACACACGCCGGGCCGAATTCGCCGACCTGCATTACCAGCAGGCGACGCGCCCCGGCACGATTTCGTCCACCACGGGCGCGCAGCTTCCCACCGGCGTTCAGCTTGGGCTGGGCGTGCGGCCTGCATCGGTGTCGATGAACGTGGCGCAGGGCGCGCTCAGCCAGACGGGCGGCGATCTGGATCTCGCCATCGAGGGCGACGGGTTCATCGAGGTGACGCTGCCCTCGGGCCAGTCGGGCTATACGCGTGACGGCGCATTGAAGCGGACGGGGGAAGGGCAGATCGTTACGTCGGACGGCCATCCGGTCGTGCCCGACATCACCATCCCCGCCGACACCCAGTCGATTTCCATCAACGCCGCCGGCGAAGTCTATGGCTATTTCCGCGATCAGGTCGAACCGCAGCTTCTGGGGCAGCTCAGCCTGGCAGGGTTCGCCAACGTGAAGGGGCTGGAGGCGATCGGATCGAACCTGTTCGTCGAATCCGCCGCCTCGGGGCCTGCTCTGGTGGGCGAGCCGGGGACGGACGGGCTGGGCACGTTCCGTCAGGGCTATCTGGAGGACAGCTCCGTCGATGCCGTGCGCGAGATCACGCAACTGATCGAGGCGCAGCGCGGATACGAGATGAATTCCAAGGTCATCACCGCCGCCGACCAGATGCTCGGCGCGACGACGCAGTTGCGCTGATGAAGGGGGTTCTGTTCCTGCTGGCGCTCGCCGCCGCCCCCGCCGCCGCCGACACGGTGGTCGCCGCGCATACGATCCGCGCGCAGACACTTCTGTCGCCGTCCGATCTTGCAATGGTTCCGCGCGACGTGCCGGGCGCCCTGACCGACCCAGCAGATGCCGATGGCATGGAGGCGCGCGTGACCCTCTATGCCGGGCGTCCCGTCCGCGCGGGCGATCTGGGGCCGCCGGCCGTCATCGACCGCAACCAGATCGTGCCGCTGATCTATGCCAATGCGATCCTGAACATCGTCACCGAGGCGCGCGCGCTCAGCCGGGCGGGCGTCGGCGACCGCATCCGCGCGATGAACCTCGATTCGCGCGCCACCGTCACCGGCACCGTGACCGCAGACGGATCCATCCTCGTCACCGGAGACCGGCCATGAAACGCCTGATGCTGCCGCTTGCCTGCCTGGCCGCGATCACCGCCTGCGGACGGATCGCCGATGTCGGACGCGCGCCCGACCTGACGGCCCCGCTGGACGGCCCTGAACTGCGCGCGATGACCAGTCCGGGCCTGCCCGTGTCGCTGGAACCGGACCGCCCGGTCGATCAGGCGTCGCTTTGGTCGGGCCAGCGCGGATCGCTGCTGGGCAACCGACGGGCTGCCGCGCGGGGGGACATCCTGACCGTGGTGATCGAGATCGACGATCGCGCCGAATTCTCGAACTCGTCGCAGCGCAAGCGCAGCGGGAACGAAAGCATGGGCATGCCGTCGCTGTTCGGCATCCCGCAGCGGCTGGACCCAAAGCTGCCCGAAGGCGCCACGATGGCCGATGCCGTCGGGGTCACCTCCAGCAGCGCCAGCACCGGCGACGGATCGACGAAGCGCAACGAGAAGTTGACGCTGAGGATTGCCGCGACCGTCACCGATGTCCTTCAGAACGGCACCCTGCAAATCCAGGGCACGCAGGAAGTGCGCGTGAACTACGAGCTGCGCGAGCTGCTGATTTCGGGCTTCGTGCGGCCCGAAGACATCTCGCGCCAGAACGAGATCACGTACGATAAGATCGCCGCGGCACGGATTTCCTATGGCGGACGCGGACAGATCACCGATGTTCAGCAGCCCCGCTATGGGCAGCAGATCGCCGATATTGTCCTGCCGTTCTGAGGTGTTCCGATGATTGCCAAGATATTGCCCCTTGCGCTGGCTCTGACGGGTCTGGGCGCGGGCGTGGGCGCGGGCATCGCCCTGCGCGCCGCCCCGGAAGCCCACCCCTCCGCCGGTCTGCCGGACGCTGTGACCTGCGGCGATACAGCCCCCGCAGCAAAACCCCTGGCCGCGAAGGTCGACACACACGGAAATGCCGAGACGGACGATTTCGTGAAGCTGGCTAATCAGTTCGTGGTGCCGGTCATCTCGGACGGGGCGATCGCGTCGATGGTGGTGCTGGCGCTGTCGTTGCAGGTCGCGCCGGGCAGTTCCGATACCGTCTTTTCCCGCGAACCGATCCTGCGCGACCGGATGCTGCGGGTGATGCTGGATCACGCCAATGCCGGCGGTTTCAGCGGCGCCTTCACCGGGACGCGCCGCATGGACGACCTGCGCCGTGCCCTGATCGAGGCCGCGCGGCCGATCTTGGGGGACGTGCTGAACGACGTACTGATCACCGAGATCGCCCGACAGGATATCTAGCCGAGCCGCCCGGCAGTCAGAAGGCCCGGCGCGTCCGGGCCTTTCGGCGTTCCGCTACGGCCCTTTCGGACAGGCCGGCCAATGCCTCGGCCCGCCCGAAAGCCTGCCGCGCCGCCTGAAGGGCCGTTTCATGCGCGACATGCAGGGCGGCGAGGGCATTCTGCCGCGCCCGCAACTGTCCTTCGCACCAGGCGGCCCAGGGCAGATCGGCGCCTGCCAGACGCGCCGTGTCCAGCGCAGGATCGGCCTCGCGCGCGGCGCGCGCATCCTTCAGCCGCGAGATGTCCAGACGCAGGGCCGAGATCCGGCGGGTGACATCGGCGACCTTGGCCAGTTCGGCATCGCGGGCCATGATGGCCAGATCGCGCAGGGCTTGCAGCCGCTCGGGGGTCATCGACGGCCTGCCTTCTTGCGCATATCCTCGGCGAAGCGGATCGCCACCGCCACGGCGGCATAATGTTCGGGGCGGATTTCCTGCCCGATCTCGACGGCGGCATGCAGGGCGCGCGCGGTCGGCGGATCGGAATGCAGGGGAACGCCGGCTTCTTGCGCGGCCTCGCGGATGCGCGCGGCGACCAGATCGACGCCCTTGGCCACGCAGGTCGGCGCACCCGGCGCCGCGCGGTCCCATTTCAGCGCAATCGCATAATGCGTAGGGTTCACGATCACCACATTGGCCTGCGGCACATCGGCCAGCATCGTGTTCATCGCGATGTCGTAACCGCGCTGGCGGCGCTGCTGCTTGATATGCGGATCGCCCTCGCTCTGCTTGTGTTCGTCCATCATGTCCTTGTGCGACATCCGGTGCTTGCGCAGGTGTTCGGCCCGCTGCCAAAAGAAATCGGCGCCCCCGATGACCAGCGAGATGGCGAAGACCACCATCAGGAACTGGATCGACATCCTCAGGAACAGCATCGTCACCAGCTCGGGCGACAGGGCGATGGCGGCCATCGCCTGCGGCAGCGTCCGCCAGACGAAGGCGAAAAGGACGAGCGAATAGATCGTCAGCTTGGTCGCGCTCTTCGCGAACTCGAACAGCCCCCCCCGACCGAACTTCTGCTTGGCGTTGGCGATCGGGTTGATCCGACTGAGCTTCGGTTCCAGCTTGGATCCGGTAACGAGAAAGGCGCGCTGGGCGACGGCCGACAGCAGCGCCAGCACCGGCGGCAGCACCGCCCAGGGCAACAGCGCCAATGCGACCGCCCCGAGAAGCGGCGCCAGCAAGGGCAGGATGCTGCCGCGGGCCAGCAGCGCCTGCATGGTATCCGCGCGATCCAGCAGCCCCGACAGCGCCGTGCCCGCCGCGATCAGCGACGGGCCGCCCGCCGCAAGGCCCGCCAGCAGCAGACCCGCATAGGCGCCCGTCGTGACGAGATCCGCGGATCGCGGCACCTCGCCCTTCTCGCGCGCATCGTCCAGCTTTTTCTGGCTGGGATCGAACGGCTTTTCGCTGTCGTCCTCGCCTGCGCCCTCGCCCCCGCCGCTCATGGAACGATCTCGCGCGGTGCTGCCAGAAACACGTCCATCGCGGACAGCCAGACCCGCAGCATCAGGGGCGCCGCAAGGGCCAGCAACACAAGGCCGCCTGCCGTGATTGCCGGCGCGCCGACGAAGGCGACCATCAATTGCGGCATGGCCCGGTTGATGACGCCCAGTGCCAGATTGTAAAGCAGCGACGTGACGACGAAAGGGGCCGCCAGGGTGAAACCCAGCGCGAAGGCATGCGATGTCCGCTGCAACCCCCATTCCATCAGGTCGGCCGCGTCGGGCAGGCGGCCGGGCGGCATAAGGTCGTAGGACAGCGTCAGGAACATGGCGATCTTGACATGCAGCCCGGCCATGACCGCCAGGGCCAGCCCCGCAATGACCAGCACGTGCCCGATGGCCGGTTGCGGCTCCAGCGCCTGACCGCCGAAGATCTGCGCGAGCGAGACGGATTGCGCCGCGATGGACCCCGCGATCTGCAACCCCAGGACGAAAAGGCGCAGCACCGCACCGATGGCCAGCCCGATCACCGTTTCCGACAACAGCCATCGCCCGATCAGCATTCCGCTGTCGATGGGCGGCAGCATCGGAACGATTCCCGGCATGACGATCAACGTGAAACCCAAGGCCAGCATCAGACGGATACGCACGGGGACGGTCCGCTCGCCGAATGCAGGAAGCAGCGCCATCGCCGCGCCGACCCGCAGGAAAACCGCGCAGGCCGCAAGCAGCCAGGGGCCAGCCGCATCCGTCAGACCGGCCAGCGCGGGGATCACGCGGGCACCATCCCGATCAGGGCGGGCCGGGCATTCGTGCCCAGCTCCTCGAAGCTGAGGACCGGATTGGCGATGCCCTTTGCCGCCAGAACCAACCGAACGAAGCGACGCCGCCGGGTGCTGGTCAGAAGGGCGGGATAGATGCCGTCCTCGGCCGCCTTGGCCAGCTTGTCCGCCGCCGAACTGGCCAGACGGTTGAACGCATCGGGCGGCAGGGCGACCTGCGAATCGCCGTTCGGCCCGCTCATGTCATGGGCAGCGAACATCTCTTCCCACTCGGGGGCCAGTTGCATAAGCGGCACGGTGCCGTCCGCGCGCTTCAACTCCGCGACAAGCTGGAACCCCAGCCTCTGGCGGACCTCCTCGCAGATGGTTTCGGCGGTGCTGGCGGCGCTGCGCGAGGCCGCGATGGTTTCAAGGATCAGCGGCAGATTGCGGATCGAGACCCGTTCGTCCAGCAGCAGGCGCAGGACCGCCAGCAGCAGGTCGATCGGCACGCGATCCGGCACCAGTTCGTCGATGAGACGCCTGTTGGCCTGGGCGCGGTCCGGGTCGCTGAGGCGGGTGAATTCGTCCAGCAGACGCCGCAGCGACTTGAGCGTCAGCAGCCGCGCGAAGTTCTGCTTCATCACTTCCAGCAGATGCGTCGCCAGAACCTCGGCCGGGGTGACGGTGGTGATGCCGGTCAGCGCGACCTCGTCGCGAAAGCGGGTGTCGATCCAGCGCGCGGGGGCGCGATAGACCGGCTCGGCCACGTCCTCGCCGCCGGGCAGGTCGGACCGGCGGTCGGAGAGAAGCGCCAGAACCCGATCCGGGTATAGATGATCGCGCACCTGTTCGACGCCCTGGATGCGGATGACATAGGTGCCGGACCGAAGCGATGCGTCGTCGGTCAACCGGATCTCGGGCAGGATAAGGCCGAACTGCGTCGCCACATGGTTGCGCATGTTGCCGATCCGGGCATCCAGCCCCGTCGCGGGATCGAGGATCATCGGCACCAGGTCCGGCGCGAATTCCAGATGGATGTCGTCAAGCTCCAGAATGTCGCCAAGGCCGGGCGCCGCTGCCGGCGTGTCCGCTTCGGATGCCGCCGGCATGGCCGCCCGGTCGCGCGCGGCGCGGGCGGCGCGCCAGCCCGCATAGCCCAGAACGCCGGCCCCGGCCATGAACGGAACGAACGGCAACCCCGGCACCAGCGCGAACAGCGCCAGCAGGACCGCGACCGTGATCAGCGCCGAAGGATACCGCCCAAGTTGCGCGAAGATCGCCAAATCCGTCGATCCGGTCGCCCCGCCCCGTGCCAGCAGCAATGCGGAAGCGATCGAGATGATGACGGCCGGAATCTGCGTCACCAACCCATCGCCGACAGTCAGAATGGCATAGGTCTTGAACGCGTCCCCGATGGGCATGTCGTGCAGGACAAGGCCGATGATCAGCCCCATCACCAGGTTCAGCAGCGTGATCAGCAGCCCGGCGACGGCATCGCCCTTGACGAACTTGGACGCCCCGTCCAGCGACCCGAAGAACGTCGTTTCGTGCTGATCGCGTTCACGGCGGGCCTTGGCTTCGGCATGGTCGATGGCGCCCGCGCTCATGTCGCTGTCGATGGCCAGCTGCTTTCCGGGCATTCCGTCCAAGGCGAAACGCGCGCCGACCTCGGCCATGCGGGCGGCGCCCTTGGTGATGACGATGAAGTTGACGATCAGCAGCACCCCGAAGACGACGAGGCCCAGAAAGACGCTGCCGCCCATTACGAACATCGCGAATCCCTCGATCACGTCGCCCGCCGCGTTGGGTCCGGTGTGCCCCTGCCCGATGATCAGCTTGGTGGACGACACGTTCAGCGAAAGCCGCAGCATCAGCGACGCCAGCAGGATCGTCGGAAACGCCGAGAAGTCGAGCGGCCGCTCGATGAACAGCGTGACGGTGAACATCAGGATGGCTAGCGCGAACGAAGCCGCCAGCCCGATATCGAGCACCCAGGCCGGCACCGGAAGGATCATCATGACGATGATCGCCATCAAGGCCAGCGCCAGAAGGACGGTGGGCTGGAACACCTGCCTGATATCGAACGTCATGTCTCAAGCCTTGTTGAGAAAAGGAAATAAGGCGTCGTCATCCGCCGAGGTCGAACAAGGGACGCGGCGCCGCGTCGAGAGGCACCAGCGACCCGCCCCCGCGCGATGCGCCGGTCCTTAGAAGGGGAAAAGCGTTTGCGACAATTGCTGTCACCTGCCGGGCCGGTGGCTGATCGGGTATGTATCCGCCGGCGTCCTGCCCGATTTCGGAACGGAAGCCCGCAAAGATCTTCCGGTAGCGCGCGGCATGCACTTCGGTGCGGGAGTGAAACGCGCCGGCGGCCTGCTGCCAATCGCCGTATTCCGCGTGCAGGTTGCTGAGAAACCGCGCGGCATAGCGCGCATTTACCAGCGGGTCGAACATGGCGTCGAGCGATGCGAAATGCTGGCCGTGCCAGCGATAGTTGATCTGGAAGCACCCGACATCGAAGCTGCGCGCGCCGGCGGCCTGGCTTTGCCGCGCATAGCTCAACGCGGCCCCGTAATCGTCGAACCAGGTTCCCTTGCCTTCCGTGTTGACGGTCCACGGCCAGGCGGTGGTTCTGCCATTCTGCTTGCGTCCCGTTTCGGTCAGGGAAATGGCCATCAGCACATCGAACGGAACGCCGGTTTCGTCGGCGGCCACCTGGGCGGCCTTGGCGCAGACGTCGCCATCCGCAAATGATGCTGCGGCGGCGCTAGCGCTTGCGAAGCCGAAGAAAGCCGATGCCGCGATCCGTCGGACAACAAGGCGGATAACGCCCGCCGATAATCTGTCTGCATCTGGCGGCATGAAAGTCCTGCGCGATGGTGTTGCGCTTCACCATTAGGACGGGTTGGTTGATAAACCGTAACCATGCGCCGGGTCATCGCTGGCCAAGCAACGCTTCCACCTCGGCCCGGATCGCGCGACTGCCGTCCAGCAGTTCCCGGCGCGCCGTCGCGGGGTTCTGAACGTCCACGGGAAGCGGTTCGGCGGCGATTGCCTGTTGCGCCGCCCTCGCTTCCTCGATCAACGCCTTCAACGATACCACATCCGGGCCTTCCAGCCCGGCAAGATAACTCTCGGCAAGGTCCGGGTCGTCGTCGTTCAGCTGGATCCTGGCGAGAATCAGGCGCTCTGCCCGGCCGGGAGGAGCGTCGAACCCCGACAGCACGGATCGGGCAATCCTGTGCAGTCCGAGGTCGGTCAGACGCTTGGCGCGCGCGACACGCAGTTCCTCGTCGTCGACGGGCGGCCAGTCGCGGACGGACTGCGCCGCCAGCCGAACAAACCCGTCGTCCGAAGGCGTATCGTTCAGCGCGCCGTGAAGACGTGTGACGACATCGGCATCCTGAATGTCGGTTTCGTCGGTTGCGTCACGCAGGCGCAGCAGTTCCCCGAAGCCGCCCGCGATGTCGCCTTTCCCGGCCATAAGGCGGATGGTCGCCAGCGTCAGTTCCTCCCGCTCAGGGCTTTCCGCTTCGAAGGCCAGCGCAAGCGCCTGATCGGGCAGATCGGGCGAGACAAGGTCCGGGTATCGTTCGGCCTGTTCAAGCATGAGGCGCATCGCCTCGACGGCATCCGGCGAGCGGGCCTTTATGACAGCTTGCGCCGATTCTCGCGCGTCCTCGGGGCGTCCGTCCTCTGTGGCGATGCGGGCCGTCATCATGGCGGTTTTCGCGTCAGCCGGCGGATTGCCCCGCTTGACCGCGGCGTCGACTTCGGCCGCGATATTGGGCATTTGCAGTGCGATCAGTTCCGCTACCAGCCGCGGACCGAGGTTGGTCCGAAGATGCGACGGAAGGCGGGAGAATTCGGTCAGCAATCCTTCGACCCCGGCCGTGCGGGGGAAGGACCGGCCATCGGCCAGCAGCGCCCAGACAATGCCGGGTCCGGCACAGGCGGCCTGGCCCGACAGCAGCGGCGCGTCGGCCGGCCCATCCGTCAGGGCGGCCATTTCCGCCATCACCCCCGCATCGGGGACGATAACCGCCGACGCCTCGGCCGCGTGGAGCATCTGCGCAGCCTCGGCGCCAAAGCCGAGGAACAGCAGATGTCTGACACGGGTCTTCAGGGCATTCGGGTCGGGCCTGTCCGCCGCATCGGTCAGCGCGGCGAAGGAACCGCCGATCCAGCGATCCGGCCACCCTTCGGGCTTCCATGACGCGACATCCAGCGCTTCCGGGCCGATGCAGGCCACTTCCGCGTTCTCGGGCGCCATCGTGCGGTCGCGGTCGGCGGCTGTCGTGATGCTGACATGTCCCGGCGCAGGGTCGGGCGCCGAACCGCGATCGTCCATGGGGCGTTCCGGATCGAGTTCGACCAGGCCCTGCGCGACACCGCGCGCAAGCTGCGCCGAGACTTCGCGCCTCAACTCATTCTGTCTGTCGTTGGCGTCCTTCGGCGCTGATGCATTATTAAGTGCCGATGTCAGATTGCCGGGTAGCAACACGGGCGGCGGCACATCCATCCAGGCCCAGACGGGCGGGCCGGCCGTGACGTCGCGGTCCATGACATCGAGGATAAGCCCGCCATTTGCCCTTGTCGTGGTCTGCACTACGCAGTCGCAGTTCAAGCCCACGCGAAGGCCGCCATTCCCGTCGTCAGACAGCCCGCGGACCCGGCGATCGGTTATCCGCCGGAATGCGTCGCTCAGATCATAGCTTGGCATCCCGTCCTGGATACGCAATACCTGATCGCCCTCCACCGCCGCCAACGTCCATTCGCGTCGCGTCGTGAAGTCGACGACGATCCGGGTAAACCCGTCGTGTTCTGCCGTTCTGACCCTTACGGATTCGGCCAGTGCCGCGTTTGTTGCAAGCAGGCCGGTCGCAAGGGTTGCCACAAGATACCTTGCCATCAAGCTGCCTTCACGTTCCGCAATGCGTCCTCGAGATCCGCGAAGTTGGGGCGAAGATGGTGCGGGGCGTTCTGCCGGCCGACCTCTATGCAGATATTCGGGGAATGGTTGTGCAGGTTTGCAACCAGCACTTCGCGGATCAGCTGATAGAAATGCGCGTCCTCCTCGACCACCGCCTTCAATTTCGTTGCGAAGGGGCCCACGAATCCATAGGCCAGAAAAACGCCCAGGAACGTGCCGACCAGCGCGCCGCCGATGAGTTTTCCCAGAACCTCGGGCGGCTGGTCGATCGAGGCCATCGTCTTGATAACGCCCAGAACCGCCGCGACAATACCCAATGCCGGAAGGCCGTCGGCGATCGTCTGAAGCGCATGGCTGGAATGCATCGCGTGGTGGTTATGCGCCTCAATCCGCTTTTCGAGGACATCCTCGACCTGGTGGGGATCGTCGTAATTCATCGAAGCCGACCGCAGCGTGTCGCAGATCAGCTCCACGGCCTCGTGATCCGCCTGGATACGGGGATACTTGTTGAAAATGGCCGAATCCTTTGGCCCTTCGATATGGGATTCCAGTTCCAGCGGATTGGATTTCGACAGCCGGATCAGTTCGAACAGCAGGCAAAGCAATTCGCGATAATCGGCTGGCTTCCACCTGGGCCCTTTGAACACACGGCCCATATCCTTCAGCGTCTTTTTGACCGAAGCCCCGTCATTGGACAGAAGAAACGCGCCGATGGCCGCGCCGAGGATCATCGTCATCTCGAATGGCAGGGATTTCAGGATGATGCCCATCTTGCCTCCGGCAGCCAGATAGCCACCGAAGACCATGATGACGACCATCAGGACGCCGACAATTCCGATCATTTCCGCCCCCGAGATTCGAACCGTTGCTGGACGATGCCTGCGGCGGGTTAAAAAAGCCCTCGCAGATGCCCGTCTTTATCCCTCGTCGCGCGTGACGTGCCGCCCCGCCAGCATGACGCTGACCGAATAGGCAGTTTCCGGGGCCAGACCCGCCATGATCGCCGCCGCTGCGTCGGCGCGCATCCGTCCCAGAAACCCGGCCGCGAATTGCGGCTCCATCTCCTCGAACAGGGCTGCGGCGTCCCTGGGCTTCATCGCCTCATAGACGCTGGTCAGACGCGCCAGATCGTCGTCGGCAGCCGAATCGGCCAGGCGCATCTTGGCATCCAGCGCCTGTTCCGCCTCCTCCAGGCGATCAAGCTGTTCCGCGATACGGGTCTCGGCAGCAGCCAGCGCCGTCTCGCGCTCGGTCAGCCTTTCGGCGCGCAGGTCGAGCTGCGCCGCGCGATCCTTCAATCCGGCGAGAATTTCGGCGATCTCATCCCCGTTTGCATCCGCTTGCTCGGCCTGGGTCAGGGCGCTCAACTCTCGTGCGATGGCCTGGCCCGTGCCGTCACCGATCCTCAGCAGACCAGACGCCATCAGCAGCCCCGCAAGAAGCGGCAAGGCCCCGATCCCCATTCGGCGCGCCCGCGCCGCGACCTTGCGGCGGGTCATGCCGGCGCCCCCGCAAGGCCGGACATGGCCGCGAAGAACGATTGCACCGGGGGCGTGGCCGCACGCACCGGATGCGAAAAGACCAGTGGCGCTTCTACCTCCTCCTGCTCGGACGGGTCGGTCGATGGCGCCGCCGCGTCGGGCCTTGCCGGCGGTTCCGTTCGCGGCGGCAGATCGTGCAAAGCCGCTAGGTGCAGTTCCAGCCTGCGCGACGCATCCTCGGCCCTCTGCGTGACCTCGGCAGCGCGTTCCGTAACTTCCTGCAAGGCCGCTGACGACGACTCGCCGGCCTGGCGTGCCTTTTCCAGGGTCCGCGTCAGGTCATCGACCTGCGCCGACAGGACTGCCACCGCACCGCCGACCCCGCGTTCGAGGTCGGTAAACCGTGTCAGCCGCCGCGACAGCACGAAGCAATAGAATGCGACGCCCAGCGCGCCTGCAATCAGCAAAATATCCGCCATCATGGCCATCTGTCTCTCCTCAGCTCAATACGAATTCCATGATCAGCAGATCGTTGACCCGCCCTTCCCCGACGACGATCTGGACTCGGCGCAGCATTTGCGCGCGCAGTTGGGTCAGGGCGGCGGGACGCTCCAGCATCGCAGGGTCGATCGCCCGCAGATAGCTGTTGAGAACGTCGACAACGCGCGGCACCAGCTTTTCCACGTCGTGGCCATAGCTGTCGGGCACTTCCAGCTGTGCCTCGAAACTCAGATGGCTGGCACTTGCGCCGGGTGCCAGCGACACCACCATCGCAGGCAGCGGCACAAAGGCGATGTCGCCCAAGGGAGCGGCCTCGCGGACCTCCTTGTCGCCATGCGCGTCGTGATTCGCGGAGCCGAAGATCATTCCCGATTGCGCGGCATAGAATCCGCCGCCACCCAGCGCCAATGCCCCCGCAAGGCCGATGACAAGCCCCAGCTTGCCCTTCTTGCGCCCGGTCGGCGCGGCGCCTGCATCTGCGGTTGCATCGGCCATTGCATCAACTCCTGCCTTCGTTCGTCGCCGGTCAGATAAACCCAAACCGACTAACCGAATGTTAAGGCCGGCCCGCCATGTTGGACCGGCAAGCAGCGGACCGGGGCAGAAGTCCCGCAAATGACAGGAGGTCGGTCTTGGAGCAGATTGGAAACGTCTGGGCGGAACTGTCCATGCGCCGTCGAATCATCGCGGGGCTGGCCGCACTGGCGATGTTCGCCGCCGTCCTCGGCGTGGCGCGGATGGCCAGTCAGCCGGGCATGGCGCTGCTTTATGCCGGGCTGGAGGACGGCGCCGCGGGCGAGGTTGTGCAGGCGCTGGAGGCGCGCGGCGTGGCCTATGACATCCGCGGCACATCGATCTTCGTGGACAGCGCCCAGCGCGACCAGCTGCGGATGACGATGGCCAGCGAAGGGCTGCCCAGCAACCCGACCCAAGGCTACGAATTGCTGGACCAGATGACCGGGTTCGGCACGACCAGCCAGATGTTCGACGCCGCCTATTGGCGCGCCAAGGAGGGCGAGCTGGCCCGCACCATCGTGTCCAGCCCCGGCGTCCAGCATGCGCGCGTTCACATCGCCAACCCCGCCGGGCGCCCCTTTCAACGCAACATGCCGTCGACCGCATCGGTGACGGTCACGCCCGCCGCCGGGGGGCTTCCGGCCGCCCATGCGCGGGCGCTGCGCTATCTCGTCGCGTCCGCCGTCACCGGCCTGTCGCCCGAGAACGTGTCGATCATCGACGCGAATGGCGGGGTGATCCTGGGCGGCGACGATGCGGGCAGCAGCCAAGGCGATGCGGCGGATCGGGCGGCCGCCCTGAAAAGCAAGGTCGAGCGTCTGCTGGAAGCGCGCGTGGGCTATGGCCGTGCCGTGGTCGAGGTGAACGTCGAGACCGTGACCGAGCGCGAACAGATCACCGAACGGCGGATCGACCCCGACAGCCGCGTGGCGATCAGTCAGGACCGGTCCGAGATCGCCACGACATCGTCGGATCAGGGCAGCGCCGATGTGACCGTGGCCAGCAACCTGCCCGACGAACAGGGTGCCGGCGGCGGGGACAAGTCCCAGAGCGAGAACAGTGAAACCCGCGAGCGCACGAATTACGAGGTCAGCGAGGTTCAGCGCGAGGTTCTGCGCAATCCGGGCGCCATCGACCGCGTGACGACCGCCGTCCTGATCGACGGCATCTTCGATACGGGGGCCGACGGCGCCCCGATATGGCAGCCCCGCCCCGAGGAGGAGATGGAGGCCCTGCGCGAACTCGTCGCTTCGGCTGTCGGCTTCAACCCCGAACGGGGCGATTCGCTGACGTTGAAGACGATGCAGTTCGAACCGTTACCGACCGAGGGCAGCGCGCCGGGCAGCGCACTGGCGGGCGCGTTCAACATCGACGCCATGCGGCTGGCCCAGCTTGGCTTGCTGGGGCTGGTCGCCGTCGCGTTGGGCCTGTTCGTCGTCCGCCCGATCCTGTCGGCGAAACCCGCCGCCCTGCCCGCCCCGGACGAGGCCGCGCCCCGGTCCCCCGCTTTGATGGGCGAGATCGACCCCGAGGACACGCCGCAGACTGGCCTGCAACTGATCGGCGATGCGGCGACCCGCGCCCGTCCCGGCGAGCCCAGCGCCGTGGATCGCCTGCGGGCGCTGATCGACGAGCGGCAGGAGGAATCGCTGCAAATCCTGCGCAACTGGATGGAAGACGAAGGAGAGAAAGCGTGATGGCGCATACCCTGACGCTGGAAGATTTCGGGTCCGAGGCGGATGGCTTCAACCCCGAACTGGTCTCGGGCCAGAAGCTGGAAGCCGAGAGGCTTCAGGCCTTCGACACCGGCTATGCGGCGGGTTGGGACGACGCCACCAAGGCCGCCGAGCAAGAGGCCCGCAGCGCCGAGGATGTGGCCCGCGCCCGGCTTCAGGATCTGGGCTTCACCTATCACGAGGCGCGGGCGCACGTGATGCTGGCGATGACCCCCCTGCTGGAGGCGATCGTCGCGCAGGTTCTGCCCGCCCTGATCCGCGATACGATCGGTGCGCGCATCCTGGAGGAATTCGGCAAGCTGGCCGAACATGCCGGCGACACGCCCGTCGATCTGCTGGTCCCCGAGGGCGAGGTCGAGGCGATGCGCGCCGCCGTCGAAGGACTTACCGCGCTGCCGCTGAACGTGCGCGCCGAAGACAGCCTGCCGGGCGGTCACATCTATCTGCGGCTTGGCGAAACCGAGCGCCAGATCGACCTTTCCGGCGTGGCCGAACGCCTGACGACCGCAATCGCCGCACTCGATACCCTCAACAAGGATGCCCTGCATGGATGACGCCACCAGACCCGAAACGCCAGGTTCAGGCCGCGGCACCCATCCGTTCAGCCACGTCCCGGTCGAGATCACGATATCGGTCGGCCGTGCCAGACCGCGCCTGTCGGACCTTCTGCGCATGGGGCGCGACGCGGTGCTGCCGCTGGACAGTCGCGTCGACGATCCGGTCGAACTCTATGTGGGCGACCGCCTGATCGCGCGGGGCGAGCTGGAAGAGCTGACAGGCGACGATGCCGGGCGGCTGGCCGTGCGGCTGACCGAAGTCGCCGATCTGCGGGACGGGTTGTGATGCGCCGCGCCGGCTGGACACGCCCCTTGGTCGCCGGCGCGCTGCTCGTTCTGGCGGCACAGCCTGCCCTGGCACAGCAGATGTCGATAGATTTTGGCGCCGACGGATCGCTGGCCGGGCGCAGCGTGCAGCTTCTGGTGCTGATCACGCTGCTCAGCCTGGTGCCCGGACTGGCCGTGATGATCACGTGCTTTCCGTTCATCGTCACGGTGCTGTCCATCCTGCGGCAAGGCATCGGCCTGCAACAATCGCCGCCGAACATGCTGATCGTGACGCTGGCGCTGTTCCTGACCTATTTCGTGATGGAGCCGGTTTTCCTGCAAGCCTGGGCGGACGGGGTGACGCCGTTGACCGAAGGCCGCATCGACGTCGAACAGGCGCTGCCCCTGGCCCTGGCGCCTTTCCGCGTCTTCATGGCCGGCCGCATCGCGCCCGATACGTTCGAAGCGCTGCAATCGCTGCGCGAAGGCATGGAAGCCACATCGCTCTCGCCCGATGCGCCGCTTTCGGTTCTGGTGCCGTCGTTCCTTCTTTCGGAGATCGAGCGCGCGTTTCAGATCGGTTTCCTGATCTTCATGCCGTTCCTCATCATCGACCTCGTCGTCGCGGCGGTGCTGATGTCCATGGGCATGATGATGGTTCCGCCCGCGATCGTGTCGCTACCCTTCAAACTGGCGTTCTTCGCCGTCGCGGATGGATGGACGCTGATTTCAGGGGCGCTGGTGCGCAGCTACTTCTGACGCCAGAAGGGCCGGCCGTCGCGGACCGGCCCGTTCGTGACGTTGCGTAGACGCCGCTCAGCTTCCGCTGTTTGCATCCGGGGCCAGAGAATGCAGATAGGCCGCCAGATCGCGCGCCGTCTCGTCGCCGCGCACCTTGAAGGCCATCTTGCCGCGGGCTTTCGGATCGTCGAGGTATTCGCGCAGGAAGCCGGTCGGATCCTCGACATAGGGAACGAAGTGCTCGACGTCCCAGACGAGCCCCTTCTCGCCTGCCGCGATCATATCGTCCGAATAACGGAACCCTTCCACCGATCCCGCCTCGCGCCCGAAAACGCCGTAAAGGTTCGGCCCGGTCTTCGCGTTGCGGCCCGCCAGCGTCTCGCCCGCGTCGTTGACGACGACATGGCAGGTTTGACACTGACTGAAGGCCTTCTCGCCCGCGGCGATGTCGCCGGTAAACTCGTCCTGGGCGTGGGCAACCGTGCCCAGCAGGCCCGCAGCGGCGATTGCGACTAGAAACTTCTGCATGGTATTCTCCCTTTCATTGGGTCGAAGGTACATCGCCGGTCCGAAAGGTAAAGTTCCAGTCAGCATAAGATTACGGTCTTGCGTCTGTCTGCCGGCCATGTGCATCCGGGCCGAGGGAACCTTGGCCCCGCCGATGGGCGTTACCCTTGCAAGGTTGACTGCCGCCCGGCCGTCCTATGCCGTTCACGCCTGTCATGGAACATCTGCCCATGTTGACACGACGCCACTTCATAGCCGCCGGCGGTGCGCTGGCCCTGACCCCTTCGACGCTGCTTGCTCACAACGGCCCACCCCACACCAGCTTGGCCACAATGTCGCGGCGGGATGTGGCGGTGCGTGACGATGTGGCGCCAAACTCGATTCACATCTTTCCGGAATATTTCTGCATCTACCATATTACCGCACCGGGACAGGCGCGGGAATACCACGTTGCGGTCGGCGATCAGGGCCGCAACCTGCGCGGGATGACGACGATCCGCCGCAAGGAGGAATGGCCAAGCTGGACACCCACCACCAACATGATCCACCGCGAACCCGACAAATATGGGCCCTTCGCGGGCGGAATGGCGGGTGGGCCGGACAACCCCTTGGGCGCGCGTGCGCTTTACCTCTATCGCGGCAACAGGGACACGATGTATCGCATTCACGGCACGCCGCAGCCTTGGACGATCGGCAGGGCGGTCTCGTCGGGCTGCATCCGTCTGACGAACGACGATATCGTCGATCTCTACAACGCGACCGAGATCGGCACGACGGTTCATTCCTATCTCTGACCGACAGCTGCGCCCAGGCGCAGGCAAGGAACGATCATGGACGAAACGGCCCTGTTTCTGATCGCATTCGGCGTGGTCGCCTTCGCGCTCGTGTCCCGGCGGGCCGAGGCGGGGATCGTCACCGCCCCGATGGTCTTCACGGCGTTCGGCTTCGTCGCCGGAACCGCGGTGCTGGGCATCGTCGAGCCTTCGATCCAGACGCCCGGCATCCAGATCCTTGCCGAACTGACCCTCGTCGTCGCCCTGTTTACCGATGCGGCGCGAATCGACCTCGGGCGGTTGGGGCGGGAACACGACATGCCGATCCGGCTGCTGGGGCTCGGCCTTCCGTTGACCGTTGTCGCCGGCACCGGCATGGCGATGCTGCTATTTCCCGAACTCGGGCTATGGCCGGCGGCCTTGGTCGGCGTGATGCTTGCCCCGACCGATGCGGCGCTGGGACAGGCGGTCGTATCCGATTCCCGTGTGCCGCAGCGTGTGCGGCAGGCCCTGAACGTGGAAAGCGGCCTGAATGACGGGCTGGCCTTTCCGGCGCTGTTGCTGGTGGCGTCCCTTGCCGGGGCGGCATCCGATCTTGGCGTCGGCAGCGGCGATACCGGGGTCGGCGGATGGGCCGCGTTCATTGCCGGCCAGTTGCTTCTTGGTCCCGCTGTGGGGGTCGGCGTGGGCCTCGGGGGCGCGCTGCTGATCGAACGCGCCCGTGCTGCCGACTGGATGAACGACATCTTCGTGCGGATCGCCACGCTGGCACTGGCGATCCTCGCCTATACCGGAGCGGAGCTTATCGGCGGCAACGGGTTCATCGCCGCGTTCGCGGGCGGGCTGGCGGTCGGCACCCGCACCCGCGCCGTGCTGGAGGGGGTCGAGGATTTCGGCGAAACCGAAGGACAGCTTCTGACGCTGCTGGTGTTTCTGCTTTTCGGCGCGGTGCTGTTGCCCGAATTAGCGAATATCGACTGGCGTCACTGGGTCTATGCCCTGCTGTCGCTGACCGTGCTGCGGATGGTTCCCGTGGCGCTGTCCCTGATCGGGACGCGGCTGGCGCCGGCAACCGTCCTTTTCGTCGGCTGGTTCGGACCACGCGGGCTGGCGTCGATCATCTACCTTCTGCTGATCCTGGAAAGCGGCGGGGTGCCGGGCATGGACCAAATCCAGCGGATCGTCCTGCTGACGGTGCTTCTGTCCATCGTCCTGCACGGCGCGACGGCGGCGCCCTGGGCGGGACGGTACGGGCGTCACATGAAGGCGAAGGACACGGCGCCCGAACACCGCCCGGTCTTTCCCTTCCCGACCCGCATGCGCAACACGCGCGAAAAGGCCGGAGAGTCGTAAGACATGGAAAAGGCCGCCGGTTGCCCGACGGCCCCTTCACTCATTCGGATCCCGGTCAGGCGGGCAGCGCGGCCTTGGCGCGATCCACGATGGCCCCGAACGCATCGGGTTCGTGCACGGCCAGATCGGCCAGAACCTTGCGATCCACCTCGATCCCCGCCAGCGCCAGGCCGTTAATGAAGCGCGAATAGGTCAGCGCAGCGTCATGGCCCCGGACGGCAGCGTTGATCCGCTGGATCCACAAAGCGCGGAAATTCCGCTTGCGGTTCTTGCGGTCGCGGGTCGCATACTGGTTGGCCTTGTCGACGGCCTGCGTGGCCGTGCGGAAGTTCGTCCCGCGCGCGCCGTAATACCCTTTCGCGGCCTTGACGACCTTGCGATGCCGGGCATGAGTGACCGTTCCACCCTTGACTCTCATGGTTCAGACTCCTCAGCGCGCGTAGGGCATATAGGACAGGGCGAGCTTCTGGTCGGGCTCGCTCAGCACACGGGTTCCGCGCGCGTCGCGCAGAAAGCTGTTGGTGCGCTTGATCATCCCGTGCCGCTTGCCGGCATAGCCGCCGACGACCTTGCCGGTCGCCGTGACCTTGAAGCGCTTCTTGGCGCTGCTCTTGGTCTTCATCTTGGGCATTTCCGTCTCCTCTTCGGGTCGGTCGCGGACGCGTCTCGGCATGCCACGGGCCGGGCGCGTCGGTTGAAAGGCGGCGTATAGACCGCGCTTTGCGTCCGGGCAACCCCGCTCAGCCGGGATCCGTCGCGGTGATCAGCCGTTCCTCGCAGGGCGCGACCCGCAGAATGTTCGTCGTGCCCGCCTGTCCGAAGGGCACACCCGCCGTCACCACGATCTGTTCGGCGGCGCTGGCGAACCCGTCGGCACGCGCCGCACGGGCGGCGTTGATGACCGCCTCCTTGAACCGGCCGACCTCGCCCGTCTTGACGCAATGGCAGCCCCAGCTCAGGCACAGGCGGCGCGCGGTCCCGGTGCGCGATGTCATCGCGACGATGGGCACCAGCGGGCGTTCGCGCGCGACCAGCAGCGCGGTGGCCCCCGATTGGGTGAAACAGACGATGGCCTTGATGTCGGTCGTCTCGGCGATCTCGCGCGCGGCGGACACGATGGCATCGGCCACCGTCTGCTTGTCGCCGCCCCGGCTGGCATTGATGACCTCGCGGTAGGTCGGATCGTGCTCCACCTCGATGGCGACGTTGTCCATCGTGCGCACGGCCTCGACCGGGAACGACCCGGCGGCCGATTCCGCCGATAGCATCACTGCATCGGCACCCTCGTAGATGGCGGCGGCCACGTCGCTGACCTCGGCCCGCGTGGGCACCGGCGAATCGATCATGGATTCCAGCATCTGCGTGGCCACGATCACCGGCTTGGCGGCGGCGCGGCACTTGCGCACCAGCCGCTTCTGGATGGGCGGCACGTTCTGCACCGGCAATTCCACCCCCAGATCGCCGCGCGCGACCATGATGCCGTCGCTGGCCGCCAGGATCGCCTCGAATTGCTGCACACCGCTGGGCTTCTCGATCTTGGCCATGATCGCGGCGCGACCACCGGCCAGTTCGCGCGCCTCCTCGACATCGGCGGGACGCTGGACGAAGGACAGCGCCAGCCAGTCCACGCCCAACTGACACGCGAATTCCAGATCGCGACGATCCTTGTCGCTGAGCGCTGCCAGCGGAAGGATGACGTCGGGCACGTTCACGCCCTTGCGGTTGCTGATCGTCCCGCCGACCATCACCTCGCATGCGGCGAAATCGGCGCCGCAATTCACCACCTTCAGCCGGATCTTGCCATCGTTGATCAGCAGCGTCGCGCCGGGCTTCAACGCCTCGAATATTTCCTTGTGCGGCAACTGGACGCGCCGCGCATCGCCTTCGGCCGGATCAAGGTCCAGCCGGAACCCGGCGCCGGTCTCAAGCTCGACCTCGTCATCCGCGAAGACCCCGACGCGCAGCTTGGGGCCTTGCAGATCGGCCAGGATGCCGATGGGCCGGCCTGTATCCGTCTCGATCTGGCGGATGATCCGGTGGCGCGCCTCGATATCCGCATGTTCGCCGTGGCTCATGTTCAGGCGAAAGACATCGGCGCCGGCCTCGAACAGGGCGCGGATGGTGTCGTAATCGCTTGAAGCGGGGCCGAGGGTGGCGACGATCTTGATCTTGCGCAGGCGTCTCATGCAGGGCTCCGTTAGCGGCGGACAGGCGGCTTGGCGACGTATGGCGGAAAGCGGCCGGCACGGCAACGGCTTGACGTGCCGCCGCCCCGTGCCCAGCTTCGGATGGCGCCTGAAGGAGTGGACAGGATGGACGACGCGACCCGCACCGAACTCGAAGCCGCGGCGTTCCGCCGCCTGCGCGACCATCTGCGCGACCGCACGGACGTGCAGAACATCGACCTGATGAACCTTGGCGGCTTCTGCCGCAATTGCCTGAGCCGCTGGTATCAAGAGGCGGCGGCGGAACGCGGTCTGGATCTGGACAAGGACCAGGCGCGCGAGATAGTCTATGGCATGCCCTATGAGGACTGGCGCGCCCGGTATCAGACCGATGCAAGCGACGATCAGAAGGCGGCCTTTGCCCGGACGCACGGATGATCGGGCGCGGTCCGATACCGGCCTTGCTGGTCGCGTCGCTGGCGCTCGCCGGCTGCGCCGCCACGCCCCGCGACAATGCGCCCGGCCCCAATCCGCAGCTTGCGGCGAGCGTTGCCGATCGGCTGTCCTTCTATCGCATCGACGTCGCGCCCGAAACGCTGACCACCGCCCAGGCGTCGGCGCTGCATCTGCTGATGGTCAGCGAACGCGGCTATCTGACCATCCAGCGCAAGGCCCGTGCCATCCTGACGAACCCGGACTTCGCGGACTGAACGTCAGATCGCCGTATGCCGCGCCTCGTCGAGATAAATCTCGCGCAGGCGGGTGGCGACGCGCCCCGGCCGCCCGTCGCCGATGGGCTGTCCGTCGATCCGCACCACCGGCATGACGAAGCTCGACGCGCTGGTGACGAACGCCTCGTCCGCGCCGCGCGCCTCGTCCACGGTAAAGGCGCGTTCCTCGACCTTCATCTGCGCCTCGCGCGCCAGCCGCAGCACGGCCTTGCGGGTAATGCCGTGCAGAATCTTGTGGCCCAACTGCCGGGTGATTATCGTATCGCCCCTGACGATATAGGCGTTGTTGCTGGTGCCTTCGGTCACGGCGCCGTCCTCGACCATCCAGGCATCGTCGGCCCCTTCGGCCTTGGCCGCCATCTTGCCCATCGACGGATAGAGAAGCTGCACCGTCTTGATGTCGCGCCGCCCCCAGCGTTGATCGGGGATGGTCACGACCGCGATTCCCTCACGCGCCTTGGGGTTGTCGGCCAGCCCCGGCTTGGCTTGCGTGAACAGCACCACCGTCTGCGGCGTGTCCGCGTCGGGATAGGCGAAGTCGCGGTCGGCGGCGCCCCGCGTCACCTGAAGATAGACCAGCCCTTCGTCGATGCCGTTCTCGTCCACCAGGCGGCGATGCACGTCCAGCAGCGCGTCGCGGTCCATTGGCATCGGCATACCCAGCTCATTCAAGGACCGTTCCAGCCGCGCGGCATGGCCGGCGAAATCCAGCAGCCTGCCGTCCAGCACGCTCGTCACCTCATAGACGGCATCGGCGAAAAGGAATCCGCGGTCGAAGACCGATACGGTGGCGCGGTCCTCGGGCAGATAGTCGCCGTTCACATACACGGTTCGGGTCATTGGCGCATCCTCGGGCGGTGTCGCGGATCGCCTTAACGCATGGTCCCGCCAGCGCCAATGCCTTGCCGCGCGCGGCCCGGTCGCCTAGGCGTATGCCGCAACGGCAATCGTCAATCCTGCGAGGTTCCATGTCCTTCCGCGTCCAGCCCCAGCCCCCCGCCCGTCCGAACCGCTGCCAGCTTTTCGGCCCCGGATCGCGCCCCGCCTTGTTCGAGAAGATGGCGACCAGCGAAGCGGACGTGCTGAACCTCGACCTGGAAGACAGCGTGTCGCCCGACGACAAGGCCGAAGCACGGCGCAACATCGTCGCCGCCAGCCACGACATCGACTGGGGCACCAAGCATGTCAGCGTCCGCATCAACGGCCTCGACACGCCCTACTGGTATCGCGACGTGGTCGAACTGATCGAGGATGGATCGGACCGGATCGACCAGATCATGATTCCCAAGGTCGGCTGCGCGGCCGATGTCTATGCCGTCGATGCCCTGGTCACGGCGATCGAGGCCGCCAAGGGTCGCAAGAAGCGCGTGGCACTTGAGGTCATCATCGAGACCGCCGCCGGCCTTGCCCATGTCGAGGACATCGCCGCGTCGTCGCCGCGCCTTCAGGCGATGAGCCTCGGCGCAGCCGATTTCGCCGCCAGCATGGGGATGCAGACCACCGGCATCGGCGGCACGCAGGAAAACTATTACATGCTGCATGAAGGCCAGCGCTATTGGTCGGATCCGTGGCACTGGGTGCAGACCGCCATCGTCGCCGCCTGCCGCACCCACGGCGTTCTGCCCGTGGACGGCCCTTTCGGCGATTTCAGCGACGAGGAAGGGTTCCGCGCCCAGGCCCGCCGCTCGGCGACGCTGGGCATGGTCGGCAAATGGGCGATCCATCCCAAGCAGGTCGCGCTGGCGAACGAGGTCTTTACGCCCTCCGACGCTGCCGTGGCCGAAGCGCGCGAGATCCTCGCCGCCATGGACGAGGCCAAGCGCACCGGCCAGGGGGCGGCCGTCTACAAGGGGCGTCTGGTCGATCTCGCCTCGATCCGGCAGGCCGAGGTGATCGTGAAGCAGGCCGAGATGATCGCCCGCTGAGACAGCCGACCCCGGCGGAACAGCCTTGGCAATCCACCGGGGTCGGCCCAGTGTCGCACCATGATGCCAGATATTCTTGCCCTTGCCGGTTTCGCCTTCGCGACGATCATCACGCCGGGGCCGAACAACGTGATGCTGATGGCGTCGGGCGCCAATTTCGGGCTGCGTCGGTCCCTGCCGCATATGGCCGGGGTCGCCATCGGCTTTCCCGCGATGATCGTCGGCGTCGGCCTGGGCGTCATGCAGGTCTTCGCCGCATGGCCCGTGCTGCAACAGGTGTTGACGGCCGCCTCGCTCGCCTATCTGGCGTGGCTCGCGCTCAAGATCGCGCGCGCTTCGGCGCCGGACAACGCCGCGCCGACGGGCCGTCCGCTCAGCTTCTTGCAGGCTTCGGCGTTCCAGTGGGTCAATCCCAAGGCCTGGGCGATGGCGCTGGGGGCGGTGACGCTTTACGCGGCGGGGAACGATACGGGCGCGGTTCTTGTCATCGCGGCCACCTATCTCGCGGTCGGCTGCATCTCGGCCAGCGCGTGGACGTGGCTCGGTCAGCAGGCGCGGCACTTCCTTGGCGCGCCGGGGCGGCTGCGGAGCTTCAACGTGTCGATGGCGGTCCTGCTGGTCCTGTCGGTGTTGCCGGTGGTCCTGCATTGAGATCGGGCATCGTTGCATCCCGCCAAGGCGCGCGTCATAACGGGCCGCCATGGCAGCATCCGGGGGACCGATGACCCACTACCTCGACTTCGAGAAACCCTTGTCGGAAATCGAGGGCAAGGCCGAGGAGCTGCGCGTCATGGCCCGGCGCGAAGGCGGCGCCGATGTCGAGAAGGAAGCGGCCGCGCTGGACCGCAAGGCCGGCACCATGCTGGACAGTCTTTATAAGTCCCTGACGCCTTGGCAGAAATGCCAGGTCGCCCGGCATCCCGACAGGCCCCATTGCCGCGCCTATATCGACGCCCTGTTCACGGAATTCACGCCGCTGGCGGGCGACCGCAACTTCGCCGACGACATGGCGGTGATCGGCGGGCTTGCGCGGCTGGACGACCGCCCGGTCGTCGTCATCGGCCACGAAAAGGGCAACGACACCCGGACGCGGATCGTGCACAATTTCGGCATGGCCCGGCCCGAAGGCTATCGCAAGGCGATCCGGCTGATGGATCTGGCGCATCGCTTCGGCCTGCCCGTGGTCACGCTGGTCGATACGCCGGGGGCCTATCCCGGCAAGGGCGCCGAGGAACGCGGCCAGTCCGAAGCCATCGCCCAATCGACCCGCAAATGCCTGCAACTGGGCGTGCCCCTTGTCAGCGCCATCATCGGCGAGGGCGGATCGGGCGGCGCCGTCGCCTTCGCCACCGCCGACCGCGTGCTGATGCTGGAACATTCCGTCTATTCGGTGATCTCGCCTGAAGGGTGCGCGTCGATCCTGTGGAAAGACGCCGACAAGACCCGAGAGGCCGCCGAGGCGCTGCGCCTGACGGCGCAGGATCTGAAGAAGCTGGGCGTCATCGACCGCATCGTGTCCGAACCCAGGGGCGGTGCACAGCGCGATCCATCGGCCGCCATCGCCGCCATCGGCAAGGCCCTGACCGAAACGCTGGCCGATCTGTCGGGCAAGGATCCCGCCGCCCTGATCGCCGGCCGCCGCGCCAAGTTCGTCGGCATGGGCGCAAAGGGCCTGGCCGCCTGAGTCCCATTGGGACGGGGCATCATGACCGCCGGGCTTGCCTGGACCACATGCCGCGTCGTGCGCACCGTCTCGGCCGGTGCCTTCAGGCTGCCGACAGCTTGGGCGACCACCCGGCTTCCATCATCAGGGCGTCGCTGCGGGCCTCGATCCGCGCTTCCAGGTCGGCGGCGAAGGCGCCGCGCTCGACACCCGGCGGGATCGTTTCCAGAAACTCGGCGACGGCCAGACCCTTGCGCTTGAGGATCCCGTGGCGGGGCCAGAACAGGCCCACATTCACCGCCACGGGGACGCAAGGCTGGTTCAGTTGTTCGTAAAGGATCGCCGTGCCGGTCTTGTAGGGGGTGATCGCGCCGGGCGCGACCCGCGTGCCCTGCGGATAGATGATAAGCTGCCCCGCCGCGATCCGACCGGCATCCACGTCCTTGAGCATCTGCATGATGGCCGCGCCACGCTTGCCGCGATCCACCGGAATGCAGCCGATCCGCAGGGCGAACCAGCCCAGCACCGGCATCCGCACCAGTTCCCGCTTCATGATGAAGCGCGGACGCGGCAGCACGCTGACCAGCAGGATGATGTCCAGAAACGACTGGTGCTTGGCGGCAATCATCACCTCGCCTTGCGGCACGGTTCCCCGGATCTCGGACCGGATCCCGACGATCCAGCGCGCCGACCACAGCGCATAGCGGCACCATGCCCGGCAGGCGCGCAGCGCCCCGTCGTCGGTCAGCATCGCCTGCGGCGCGAACCACAGCCCCATCACCGCCATCGCGGCATAGACCTGCACGGTATAGATCAGCGACCTCAGATACTGGATCGGCTGCATGAAACCCCCGTTACCGTCGGTCCCGATTGGCCCGCCGACCCCGCCCTTCTGCCCGACGCATGCGCGAACATCAACGATTGCGCACAAGGCGCCCTTGAACGTGGGGGCATCGTTGCTAGACAGGGGCATCGACTGGGCCGGAGTGATCGACGAATGCGGCTGACCTGTCCGAACTGCCGGGCCGAATACGAGGTGGACGAGGCGGTGATCCCGCCCGCCGGCCGCGACGTGGAATGTTCGGCCTGCGATCACACCTGGTTTCAGCGCCCTGTTGCCGCGTCATCGCCCGAACCGGACCTGCCCCAGCGCGAACTCGACCCCCGCACAAGAACCATCCTGCGCGAAGAGGCCGAGCGCGAGGCCGCCGCCCGCCGCCGCCGCCGTGCCGCGATGGCGGCGATGGCGGCCGGCGAAACCCGCGGCGCGCCAAAGTCGCAAGACGCCAGCCCGCCCGCGCCCGCCGCGCCGCCCCCGCCGAGCGCCGCGGAAGGCGCGCTGCCCGATGCCGACGCGATCGGATCGACCCTGACACCGAGGGAAACGGAAAAGGGCGACGCCCCGTCCGGCAGGCGCGGTTTCTGGCTGGGCTTCGTGGCGGTGCTGCTGATCGCGCTGGTTCTGGGCGCGGTCTATCTCTTCGTGGCGGACCTGTCCCGCGCAATTCCCGCCGCCGAACCCACGCTGTCGGCCTATGCCGACCGGATCGACGCCCTGCGTCTGACGCTGGATGGCTGGTTGCGCGGCGTCACGTCCGGCACGAACTGACCCGCGCCGCGCGCCGCAGCGCATCCTCGGCCCCCACGCCCAGGATCCAGCCTTCGCCGCCCCCTTCGCCCCCCGCCGCCAGCGCGCCTGCCAGCGTCTCCTCGACCTGCATCCGCCAGAGCGCCTGGGACAGCACCGCCACCTGCACCGCATCCCTGATCGGCGGCAGCGCCGGATCGGCAGAACGCTTGCGCACGTCATCGCGCAGCAGGGACGGCCAGACTTCGGCCAGCAGGACCCGTCCCTCATCCGGCTGGAACGGCCAGACGCGGATGCCGGCCAGCCGTCGGCGCAGGCGCGACAGGAAGGCCATTCCGGTCAGGGCCTGCGATCCGACGGCACCCTGACCGCCCATCTGCCAGATGGCGAAGGTGCCGGGCGCCAGGGTTTCGACCTTGCGCATGCGTGCCAGCCCCGGCGGCAGCGTCGCGGGCTTGCGCCGCGGAAGGCCGGGGATGTCGCCGCGACGGCCATTGAACCAGAACGGCCCCTCGCCGGGAAAGAGCGCGTTCAGGCCCGCCGCGACATGAAACCGGTCCTCGCCTTCCCTTAGATCGTCGAAGCGCGCCGCCAGCAGATCCCAAAGCGCCAGCGAATCCTCGGCGCCGGTCAGCGCGCGCGTCAGCCCGGCGGGCGGCGCGAACGGAAAGTCGAAGCAGACCAGGCTGCGTCGGTTCAGGCGCGCCTCGCCTTCTAGGAACGTCGTCAGCCAATCCCAGGCGACGGCCCGGCTGCGCAGATAGAGGGGGGCATCGGCACGCCCGTCCCTGACGCATCCGGCCCAGATCGCATCGGCGCAAGGGCGCGATCCCCGGTCCCCGCCGCCCGACCAGTCGATGACGGCGACGGTATCGAAGGCGGACCCCTGGCGCACGGTTCAGCCCAGCATCGCCCGCGCGCGATCCAGGTCGTCGGGCGTATTGACGTTGAAGAACGCCTCATCGTCGGCGAACGTCGCCGTTGCCGCGTCGTGCAGGTCCGCCCCATGCGATACCTTGCGCATGCCTTCCGCCAAAGCGGATCGCAGATCATCGCGCAGCGCCACCGACCAGAGGCCGAAGGTCGGGTGCCGCCCCGTCGCGCTAGCCGCCAGCGCCACGGGCCGCGTTCCGGCCGCAAGCTGTAGGCGTGGCACCAGATCGCACGGCAGGAACGGGGTATCGCCCGCCGCCGTCACGATATGGTCCGCGCCCTGGGCGGCCGCCCAGTCGAGTCCCGCCAGAATACCCGCCAGCGGCCCCGCGAAGTCGGGCGGATCGTCGGGAAGGACTGGCAATCCCCAAGCGGCGAAACGGGCCGGATCGCCGTTCGCATTCAGGGCCAGGCGGCCGACCTGCGGCGCAAGACGGTCGATCACATGATCGAGGATCGTGGCCGGTCCCAGCCGCAGCAGCGCCTTGTCGCCGCCGCCCATGCGGGTCGCGCGCCCCCCCGCCAGAATGACTCCGAACGGCGCCTTCATCCCGTCCCCGCGATGCCAGATTGCATTTGAAGTTCCTCGGGGGCTGCGGCAATGGGAAAGGGTCGGCGGCAGGATAGGACGGCGCGATGGCAGGCTCCACCACCAAAAGCGCCTATTGGCGCGGGGTCGTGCTGGCGCTGCCATTCCTGCTGGTCGTGGGGCCGTTCGCCATGCTATTCGGCGTCGTGGCGACCGAAGCGGGCCTGCCGCTGCTGGAAACGATGGCCTTCTCGGCGCTGGTCATCGCCGGGGCGTCGCAATTCGCCGCGTTGCAGATGATGGTCGAGGATGCGTCCGTCTGGGCGATCCTCGCCACCGGACTGGCCGTCAACCTGCGCATGGCGATGTATTCGGCCGCGCTGGTGCCCTGGCTGGGCGAGGCACCGCTGTGGCAGCGGGCGCTGATCTCGTATCTCAACTTCGACCAAAGCTATGCCGCCGCCGTGACCGAATACGAACGCCGCCCCGCGATGTCGGTGCGCGAACGGGTGGCCACGTTTCTGGGCATCGCCACGCCCATCGGACCGGGATGGTATCTGTTCACGCTGATCGGCGCGCTGGCCGGATCGAACATTCCCGAAAGCTGGGCGCTGGACTTCGCGCTGCCGATCACGTTCATCGCGCTGATCGGCCCGATGCTGCGGACCCCGGCACATCTGGTCGCCGCGGGCACGTCCATCGTGCTGGCCCTGGCGCTGGCCGGGATGCCCCCCGGCACGGGGCTGCTTCTGGCAGGGGCGGGCGCGATGTGCGCCGGTGCGGCGACCGAGGTTTGGGCGGAACGGCGATGGACCTGAGCGCGGGCGAAATCTGGCTGGTCATCGGGGCGCTGGGGGCCGGCACATTCCTGATCCGGTTCTCGTTTCTGGGGTTGATCGGCAGGCGCGCCATGCCGCCGCTGGTCCTGCGGCTGTTGCGTTATACGCCTGTCGCGGTCATTCCCGGCATCGTCGCGCCGCTGATCCTGTCTCCCGCGGCGACGGATGGCCAGTTCGATCCGGCGCGCGGGCTGGCCGCTCTGGCGACGCTGGCCGTCGGCATCGCCACGCGCAACGTGCTGGCCGCGATCGGGGCCGGGGCGATCACCCTTTATGCGATGCTGTGGATGCTCGGTTGAACGTCAGCCGCCGGTGCCGGGAACGTATTCGAAGATGACATTGTGATTGTCGTCCGCGTCGTCGTCCGTGATGATGCGCTCGGTCACGCCGGGCAGGCGGCCAAAATCCTCCATCAGGGCCTTCGGATACCAGGTTCGCCGGATGGACCCGAAGCCCGGCAATTGCCGCAGGATGGCGCTGGTCTCGCGCGCGCAGGTGGCATTCGAGGCTGGGCCGTTCGCGGCCGCCAAGCGGATCGCCTGTTCGGCCGTTTCGGGCGGAACGGCAACCGTCTGCTCGACCATGTCATAGGTTTCGCGTGCGTGATAATCGATATAGACGCGCTGGATCAGCGGCGTGATACCGTAAAGCAGATCGCCCCGTTCCGGGACGTGCGGATGCCGGAACGTCCCCGCAGGATCCCAGATCACCCGTTGCGACCCGTCGATCAGCAGGCCGGTATGCGCGCCGCCCCGGTTACGCCGGGCGATGACGGTGTAAAGCGTCAGCGACGTGTCGCCGCCATCCGAATAGGCGCGGCGGGTGACTTCGGGCAGCGGATCGTAGAAGGCGGTATTGCCGCAAGCCCCCAGCGCGCCCAGCGCAAGGCCCGCCAGCACGGCGCGGCGCTGCATCAGCCGTTGATCAGGGCGATGAGGATCAGGATCACGATGATCGCGACGGTCACGCGCGAGACCCACCAGATGAAACCGGCGAAGGTGCGCTCGTGCTCCTCCAGATCGGTGATCCGCTCGAGGTTTCCCCGGCTTTCGCTGTCCATCGTCCGCTCCTGCATGTCCTGCGAAGGCTTCCTAGACGATCCCGCGCAAGGTGTCACCGGTCGAAAGGGCCCCGTTCGCCCGATAGAGCCACGCGCCGTCTTCGCGCCTTGTCCGCGTTGCCCGGCCCGCGTGGAACAGATGCTGGCAATGGGCCAGCGCCTCGACCAAAGCAAGGCCGTATTGTCCGCCTTCGATCTGCCGCCTGAACAGCGGCACGAAACAATCCGCCGCCGTGCGCGGGATCGACAGATGCGATTCGAGCCGGGCAAGCGCGCCGCGATGGTTGTCGATCAGTTGCCGCAGCCGCAGCGGCAGCCCGGTGAACGGCAGCTTGTGGCCCGGCAGGACAAGCTGGCCGTCGGCCGCGAACGCCATCAGCCGTTCGCACGAATGCAGCCAGTCCGCGACCGGATCGGCCTCGGGCTCGGTCGCGTAAACCCCCAGATTGGGCGAGATCGAGGGCAGCAATTGATCCCCGCCCAGCACGATGCCGTCGGTCCATAGCGTCGCATGGGCCGGCGCATGGCCGTTTCCCATGCGGATCGTCCAGTCCCGCGCGCCGATCCGCAGCGTCTGGCCTTCCGTCAGTCGGCGGAACCCCACCGGCAGCGCCGTGACGACATCGGCGAAATTGAACGGTCGTTTGGCCATGCGCTGTTGCAGAACCGCGGCGTCCATCCCCGCGCCTTTCCAGAAGGCGACGGTTTCGGGCGTCGGGCGATCCTGCTCGTCCAGGCGCAGCATCCGCGCCATCAGCCATGCGGTGCGCGACATCAGCAGTTCGGCGCCGTGTTCCTGCTGGAACCAGCCCGCAAGGCCGACATGGTCGGGATGATGATGCGTTACCAGCACCCGCGCGACGCGCCGCCCGTCCAGCGCCCTGCGCCACAAATCGCGGGTCTTTCGCGTGTCGAAGCCGGTATCGACGACGCACAGCCCGTCCGCGTCGTCCAGCAGCCAGCAATTCACATGGTCCAGCGCCATGGGCAGCGGCAGGCGCAGCCATTCGATGCCGGGCGCCACAAGCCGGGGCTCGCCGTGCGGGGGCGGCTCGTCCCAGGGATAGCGAAGGCCGCGCGCGGGCTCGACGTTCACGCCGCCGCCATGTCGTCGAGGCCGATGTCATATAGACCGTCCGCCCCGACACGGGCCTGCGCAAGAAGGCCCGCATGTTCGGGCAGCAGGCGTTCGATATAGAACGCGGCCAATATACGGCGGGGGCTGTCGGGCGCCTTGCGCGCCGACCGCAGATGCGCCGCGGCCCCCAGAACGCGGCCGAACGCGCGCAGATAGGGCACGGCCCCCGCGAACCTGTCCTGCATGTCGTGCTGCGCCACCAGCCATTCGGTCGTCTCGCGCAGCGCCTCCTGCGCGTCCCAGACCGCCTGCGCCAGATCGCCCATCCCGTTGCGGGCCTTCTCGGCCTCGGCGGCGACATCGTCCAGAAGCCGGAACGCGGCCTCGCCGCCATCCATCATCTTGCGCGCCACCAGGTCCATCGCCTGAATGCCGTTCGTCCCCTCGTAGATCGTCGTCACGCGCACATCGCGGGAAAACTGAGCCGCTCCGGTTTCCTCGATGATGCCCATGCCGCCATGCACCTGGATGCCCTCGCGCGTAACGTCCACGCCGACATCCGTGCCATGCGCCTTGGCGATCGGCGTCAGGAAGGCGGCGCGCGCGCGCCAGACCGGATCGCCGGTCGCCGCGGCCATGTCGATGGCCACCGCACAGGACAGCGCGATGGCGCGGGCGGCATAGGTTTCGGCCCGCATCGCCAGCAGCATGCGACGCACATCCGCATGTTCCGCGATCGACCCCGTACCAGGCGCCTTGCCCTGCCGGCGGTCGATGGCGTAGCCCAGCGCCAGTTGATACGCCCCTTCGGCCGCGCCCACGCCCTGCGTTCCGACGCCGAGGCGGGCATTGTTCATCATCGTGAACATGGCCGCCATGCCCCCGTGCGGCTTGCCGATCAGCCAGCCGGTCGCGCCCTCATAGGACATCACCGCCGTGGGCGAGCCGTGAAGGCCCAGCTTGTGTTCCAGACTGACGACGCGAACCTCGTTGGGCCGCCCGGCACCGCCATCCTTGGCGGGCAGGAACTTGGGCACCAGGAACAGGCTGATGCCCTTCGTGCCCTCGGCGGCATCGGGAAGACGGGCAAGGACCAAATGGCAGGTGTTCGCGGTGAAATCGTTGTCGGCCCAGGTGATATAGATCTTCTGGCCGGTGATCCGATAGGTGCCCTGCCCGTCCGGTTCGGCCCGCGTGCGCAGCGCGCCCACGTCGCTGCCGGCCTGCGGTTCTGTCAGGTTCATCGTGCCGCACCATTCGCCCGAAATGAGCTTCGGCAGGTAAAGCGCCTTGATCTCGTCGCTGGCGTGATGCTCCAAAGCCTCGATCTGACCCTGCGTCAGCAGCGTGTTGAGTTGCAGCGCCATGCAGGCCGCCGACATCATCTCGTTCACGGCGGTGGTCAGCGTCATCGGCAGGCCCATCCCGCCGTATTCGGGATCGGCCGACATGCCCACCCAGCCGCCTTCGGCGATGGCGCGGTATCCCTCGGCAAAGCCGGGCGAGGTCCGCACGACGCCGTTCTCCAGCCGCGCGGGATGCGTGTCGCCCGCGCGCTGAAGGGGGGCCAGAACATCCTGGCACATGCGCGCGGCTTCGGTCAGGATGGCGTTCACGGTCTCGGGGGTCGCATCCGCGAACCGCTCCGTCGCGGCGACGCGGTCGAAGCCGACGACATGATCCAGCAGGAATGC
Organism: Oceaniovalibus guishaninsula JLT2003; assembly: GCF_000299575.1. Lineage (GTDB taxonomy): Bacteria > Pseudomonadota > Alphaproteobacteria > Rhodobacterales > Rhodobacteraceae > Palleronia > Palleronia guishaninsula. The sequence continues at coordinate 22,605 of NZ_AMGO01000047.1, read as the reverse complement.
GAAGTCGCGAAGCGGGGCGGTGTAGGACATCGGTTCCTCCTGCTTGTGCCGGACAGGACGCTTGGCAGAAGCGCCGCGCATGCCTATGCGGTCAGGGCCGGAAGGATGGTGGCGCGGCGGCCCCGTTCCATCAACCCTCTACGCAGCGTCACGGGGGCAGCGGGGACAATGCGATGACCGAACGCCTTGCGGCCGATGCCGACGGCATCGCACGGGCCGCGTCGCTTCTGAGGGGCGGCGGCCTGGTCGCCTTCCCGACCGAAACCGTCTATGGCTTGGGGGCCGACGCGCGGTCCGACAGGGCGGTCGCGGCGATCTTCGCCGCCAAGGACCGGCCGCGCTTCAACCCGCTGATCGTCCATCTGCCCCAGATGGATGCCGCGCACGATCTCGCCACGCTGAACGGCGAGGCCGACAGGCTGGCGCGCGCCTTCTGGCCCGGCCCCTTGACGCTGGTGCTGCCGTTGCGGACGGGGGCCGGTCTGTCGCCGCTCGTCACCGCGGGGCTGGCCACCGTGGCCTTGCGCGTCCCCGCCGCCCCTTTGGCGCGCGACCTGCTGGCACGCGCGGGCATTCCCGTGGCGGCGCCATCCGCGAACCCCTCGGGACGCGTCAGCGCGGTGACGGCGGACCATGTGCTGCGCGGTCTTGGCGGGCGCATCGACGCGGTGCTGGATGGCGGCCCTTGCCCCGTCGGCGTCGAATCGACGATTCTTGCTGTCACGGACGAAGGCACCCGGCTGCTGCGTCCCGGCGGCCTGCCGGTCGAGGCGGTCGAGGCGTGCCTCGGCGCGTCGCTGCTGCCGCCCGAAAAGACGCACCGCCCCAACGCGCCGGGACAGCTTGCGTCGCACTACGCCCCCGCAGGCCGCCTGCGCATGAACGTCACAGACCCCGAGCGGGACGAAGTGCTGCTGGCCTTCGGCGGCACGGGCGGCGACCTCGATCTGTCGCCAACGGGCGATCTGGCCGAAGCGGCCGCGAACCTTTTCCGGCATCTTCAGGAACTCGACCGGCGCGGGGCGGCCCGCATTGCGGTGTCGCCGGTCCCCGATCGCGGTCTCGGCCTTGCGATCAACGATCGCTTGCGGCGCGCCGCGGCACCCAGGGGATCGTTCTAGGCACGGCCCCCCGCGCCCGACAGCATCAACGGGTCGATTCCCAGCGATTCGACTGCCGCGCGCCACTTGTCGGCATCCCCCTTGGCGAACACGATCTCGGCCCGCCCGTCCGAGACGAGCCAGACATTCCCCGCGATCTCGGCCTCGAGCTGCCCGGGCCCCCAACCCGCATAGCCCAAGGCGACCAGCATCCGGTCGGGGCCCTTGCCCGCCGCGATGTCGCGCAGGATGTCCAGCGTCGCGGTCATGCCGATCTCGCTGCCGGCCCAAAGCGTGCTTTCGTTCACGCTGTAATCCCGCGTATGCAGAACGAAGCCGCGTCCGCCCTCGACCGGGCCGCCGTGGTGCAGCGGCACGCCGCTGGCGCCGGTAGACGGGATCGACAACTGCTCCAGCAGCGCGTCCAGCGTCAAGTCGGGCGCGCGACGGTTGACGATCAGCCCCATCGCCCCGGCCTCGCCGTGGCGGCACAGAAGGATCACCGCCTTCTCGAAGCGCGGATCGCCCATACCGGGCATCGCGATCAGCAGCTTGCCGGTAAGCGAGGTGATTTCCTGTTCCATACCCGCAACATGGCACCCTGTCCGCCATGCGCAAGTGCAGCGTCTCGCCCATTCGTGATTTCCTGCCGAACGCGGTTGCGGCAAGAAGGACCGATGACCAGACGTGCCCTTTCCGCCGCCCTTGCCTGCCTTGTGTCCGCCAACGCCCCCGCCCATGCGCAGGACGGCATGGCGCGCGTCGATCTGCTGCCGGGATGGCGCGCCGATGGACGCCACTTTGCCGCCTTGCGCATCACCCTGGCGCCGGGATGGAAGACCTACTGGCGCAGCCCCGGCGATGCCGGGATACCGCCCCATTTCGACTGGTCCGGCTCGGGCAACCTGCAATCCATCCGCGTGCATTGGCCGGTGCCGCACGTGTTCGGGTCGAACGGGCTGACCTCGATCGGGTATGCCGACGGCGTGGTGTTGCCGGTCGAGATCGTGCCGAACGATCCGGGCGCGCCCATCGACCTGTCGCTGGCGCTGGATCTGGGCGTTTGCGAAGATATCTGCGTGCCCTTCAGCGCGACGCTTGCCGGGACGCTGGATGCCGGCCCCGTGCGTCCCGATGCGCGCATCCGCGCGGCCCTCGCCGACCGTCCGCTGTCGAAGGACGAGGCGGGCGTCGGACAGGTCGATTGCACGCTGGCGCCGACCGCGGACGGCATGAACCTGACAGCGACGTTTGCGATGGCGCGCCGGGGCCGCGACGAATTCGCGGTGATCGAGACGGCGGATCCCTCGGTCTGGGTCTCGCAGGCCGAAACCCGCCGCGACGGCGCCACGCTGGCCGCCATGGCCGAGATCGTGCCGCCGCCGGGCGATCCTTTGATGCTGGACCGGTCCGGGCTGCGTATCACGGTGCTGGACGGGGGCGGCGCGGTCGAGATCAGGGGGTGCGACTGACCCTTCGGCCGCGCACGACATGCAATGCCGCCGCCGCAAGCCAGATCGCGGCCAGCAGCATTGCCGCCCCGGCAAGGAAGGCTGCCAGCGCGCCGACAGGTCCGTCGCCCAACCGGTCGCCCAACGTCACCAACGGCGCGCCGCCCGCCAGCACCGGCCCGAACGTCGCCGCGAAAAGCACCGCCAGGACAAGCGCCGCCGCCGCCAGAATCGCCTGCGGCCCGCGCCGGCGTCCCGCAAGCGCGCGGCGCAGGGCGCGCAACTGGCGCGCGGCATCGTGCTGCATCGCCATCAAAGCGGGCACGACCAGCAGCACCATGAAGAACCCGAAGCCCAGCCCATAGACCAGCGTGACCACCGTGGGCTTGAGAAACTGCGCCTGCGCCGACCTTTCGTAAAGCAGCGGCATCAGGCCCAGCACGGTCGTCAGCGTCGTCAGCATCACCGGCCGAAGCCTGTCGCAGACGCCGTCCACGATGGCGCCCGCCAAACCCCGGTCGCGCGCATATTCGTCGATGGTCGTCACCAGAACGATGGAATCGTTGATGACGATGCCGGTCATCCCGATCAGCCCGACAACCGAGAACATGGTTATCGGGATGTCCCAGACGTAATGACCCCAGACAGCGCCGACCAGACCGAAGGGAATGACGGCCATCACCACCACGGGCCGCGTCCAGCTTGCGAAGATCCAGGCCAGCGTCAGGAAGATGCCGATCAGGCACAGGCCGAACCCGATCCCCGCATCGGTCAGAAAGTCGTTCTCCTGTTCGCGCAGGCCGGAAAGATCGGTGGCAATGCCGTATTCGCGTTCCAGTTCGGGCAGGATTTCGCCTTCGATGATGCGGGTGATCTCGGCGGCGCGTGCGGCGTCGTCATCGGCCAGATCGCCCGTCACGCTGACGACGCGGACGCCGTTTTCGCGCCGGATGGTGGAAAAACCGTCGCGGATATCGACCGTCACCACATCGGCCAGCCGCACGAGGCCCGATGCCGTCGGCAGGAACGTCGTTCCCAGGAAATCGGCGGTCAGCTCATCCTCGGGCAGTTCGACCCGGATCGACGCTTCGCGCTGGCCCGCAGCGAAGGTCGCGGCCTCGATCCCACCCAGCCGGTTTCGCAACACCCGCCCCAGCCCGTCGATGTCGAGCCCCAGCGCCCGGCCCAGCGGCGTCAGCTCGACCACAAGCTCCTGCTTGTCATAGGCCAGCGTGTCCTCCAACGCCGAAACCTCGGGGAATTGCGCGAGCCGCGCCTTCAGCTTCTCGGCGGCGTCCTTCAGGATCGCGCTGTCGGCGCCCGAAAGCTGCACGTCGATGGCATCGCCGCCCGGCCCCCCGCCCCATCTGCGAAAGCTGATCTGCTCCAGCCTCGGATGGCGCGGCACGGCATCCTGAAGCGCCGCCACGAATTCGAAACTGGAATAGGGGCGCAGATCGGCGTCGATCAACTCGATGCTGATGCCGCCCAGAAGGTCGTCGTCGGTATTCTCGGTTCCCGACAACCCGCGTCCCGCCGTGCCGCCGATCTGGCCGATGGAATAATCGACCGGATCGAGGCCGTATTCCTCGGCGTATCGCGCGCCCAGCTCGGTTGTGGCGCGTTGCAGGATCGCCAGCATCTCGACCGTGTCGGCACGGGTGGCACCGGGCGCCATGGCGAAATTGCCGGTGATGCTGCCCTGTTCGGGCGAATCGAAGAACCGCCACTGCACGTCGCCCCGGACATAAAGTGCCGCCTGTCCCGCCAGCAGCACCAGCGCCCCGGCCAGCACGGGATAGCGGGCCGCCACGACAAGCCGGATCAGCGGCCGCACGGCGCGGTCGCGCACCCAGCCAAAGCCCCGGTTCACCTGCCGCGACGGCCAGTCGTACCAGTGCGACCGCGCCGAATGGGCCAGGGCATGAGCCATGTGGTGCGGCAGGATCAGGAAGCACTCGACCAGGCTGGCCAGCAGCACGGCGATGACGGTGAAGGGGATGTCGGCGATCAGGCGTCCGAACCGTCCCTTGATGGCCACCAGCGCGAAAAAGGCGATCACCGTCGTCAACGTCGCCGAAAAGACCGGCGCGAACATGCGGGTCGCGGCATTGGCGGCGGCGACCGGCGGCGCCTCGCCCAGCATGCGCGCCCGGTAATCGGCGTGTTCGCCCACGACGATGGCATCGTCCACCACGATGCCCAATGTCAGGATCAGCGCGAAAAGCGAGATCATGTTCAGCGTCAGCCCCGCCGCATACATCACCCCGATCGCGGCGATCATCGCCACGGGGATGCCCGCGGCCACCCAGAACGCCGTGCGGGCGTTCAGGAACAGGAACAGCAGCGTCACCACCAGGCCGAAGCCGATGATGCCGTTGTTCAGCAACAGCTCCAGCCGCCCGCTGATCATCTCGGCCCGGCCGCGGATCAGGTCCAGCGTCACGCCGGGCGGCAGTTCCAGCGCCAGATCGTCGGCCACGGCGCGGACCTGGCGTTCGATGTCGATGGCGTCGCCCCTGTCGCTGCGGTCCACGCGCACCGTCACGGCCGGGTTGTCGCCGACGAAATAGGCCTCGTCGCGCGACGGTCCCCGGTCGATCACCCGCGCCACGTCCGCGATGCGCAGCTTGGTGCCGTCCGGCAGCGCGCGCAGGACGACCCCGCCCACATCCTCGGCCGTGCGCCTTTCGACGCCCGTGCGCACCCGCGCGCCGCCGTCGATGTCGCCGGCGGGTGCGGTGTCGGCCTCGGCGCGGATCGCCGCCGCGATGTCGGCCATGGTCAGGTTCTCGCGGATCAGCGCCAGCGTCGGCACCTCGACCACCACCTCGGGCGCGGCGATGCCGCGGATGGTGGCGCGCGGCACGCCGTCGCGGAACAGACGCGCGACGAATTCGTCGGCAATGCGGCCAAGCTGGTCGATGCCCACCGGCCCGGTGATGACCACATCCGTCACCCGGTCGCGCCAGGCGGACCGGCGCACGACCGCATCCTCTGCGCCTTCGGGCAGTTCGCCCGCCGCGTCGATGGCGGCCTCGACCTCGTCCACGGCGCGGCCCATGTCCCAACCCGGCTCGAACTCCAGCTCGATGCGGGCGACACCCTCGCTGGCGCTCGACGTGCCGCTTTCGACACCCTCGACGTTCAGTAGCGCAGGCTCCAGCATCTCGACGATGCCGCCCTCCACATCGTCGGCCCCGGCCCCAGTCCAGACGACGCTGACCTCGACCGAGTTGAGCACGACATCGGGAAAGAACTGCGCGCGCATCAGCGGAAAGGCGGCCAGCCCCAGCACCACCATAAGCGCCAGAAGCAGGTTCGCCGCCGTGCGGTGACGCACGAAATAGCCGAGGATCCCGGCAGCGGGCAACGTCCTCACATCCGTCCCTCGATCCGCTCGACCACGCCGGCGGGCACGCGCGGTTCGCGCAACTGCGCCAGGACGCGATCCTTGGCTTCCTGCGGCATCCGGTCGTTGGCCTGAACGAAGGCCACCAGCCGCGCGCGGCGTTCTTCGGTCAGATCCAGCAGGTCGGGTTCGGCAAGCGCCGCGTCGTCGTCGCGGCGCACGGGCCGCACCCGGATGCCGTCGCCCAGAAGCGGCGTGCGCGCGGCCACGACCTCGCGCCCGGCAAGATCGTCCGCCCGCACCAGCACGTCGTCGCCCTGCTGGCGCAGCACCTCGACGAAAGCCGGTCGAAGGCGCTCGTCGTCGCCCAGCACCAGAACGCCGCCCGCCGGATCGACCGCCGAGGCGGGCAGGCGCGCGACCCGGTCCAGCGCCGGTTCCTCGATCGCCACGCGCACGAAATCGCCGGGCCTGAAACCGCCCGGCTCGGTCAGGCGGGCGAAGACGCGCCGGCCGCTCTGGCCCGCCCCCACCGCGCCGCTTTCGCGGGTGACAATGCCGGGGCTTTCCAGCACGAATCCCTCGACCTCCAGAAAGACCCGCAGCGCGGCTGGCGTCAGTTGGCCGCTCTCGTCCAGCAGGCGGGCATATTCGGCGGTGGACAGGGTGAACGCGACTTCGAGCGCCTCGGGGTCGATCAGATCGGCCAGCCGCTCGCCCGCCGAGACAAGGCGTCCGGCGACCACGTCCACCTCGGACAGGATCCCGTCAAAAGCGGCCGTTACCTCGGTTTCGTCCAGATTGCGCTGCGCTTCGTCCAGCGCGATCTCGGCCCGTGCGATCCGCGTCTCGGCCTGCGCACGGCGGGCTTCGGCCGCCGCCTCGGCCTGACGGCGCGACACGACCGCCTGCCGGGCCGCCGCCGCCGCCAGTTCCGCGTCCTCGACCGCGGCCGAGGTGCCGACGCCCCGCGATTCCAGATCGCGCTGACGGTCCAGGGCGCGCTGGCGCAGATCGGCCTGCGACCGCGCGCCGGCCAGATCGTCGGCGGCCAGTTCCACGGCGCGGATCGCGTCGTCGAGTTCGGCATGCGCGTCCTGAAGGTCGGTCCGCGCCACCGCCACCGCCTGACGCGCATCGGCCGGGTCGAGCCGGAACAGAAGCTGCCCCGCCTGCACCCGCGCACCTTCCTCGACGCCCTCGCCCAGCGCCACCACCCGGCCCCGGTCGGCGGCGCGCAGTTCCAACGTGCGGCGGCTTTCGACGGTGCCGAAGCCGGTCATCACGGGAACCAGCGTTTCGGGCGCGACAGTGACGACATTGGCGGCGAATATGCGTTCCCGCGCCTCGCTCGGGCGATCCTCGCGGGCGGCACGGTCCTGCAACGCCCCCAGGAACAGGCCCGCGCCATAGGCCAGCAATCCGACGGTCGCGGCCAGCAGGAAAAGCCCGGTCAGGGCGCGGCGCAGAAAATGCATCTCGGCTCCGAACGGTCAAACGGCCCCGGCATCATATAGCCGACAGTCCCGTTCGACCAAGCGTCCCCGCGTCACGCCTGCGTCAGCTACTTGCGGCGCAGATGCTCGTCCAGACGCGGCAGGATCTCGACGAAGTTGCAGGGCATGTGACGATAATCGAGCTGCCTGGCCAGGATCCCCTCCCAGGCATCGCGGCAGGCGCCGGTCGATCCGGGCAGCGCGAACAGGTAGGTTCCGTTCGCGACCCCACCGCAGGCCCGGCTCTGGACGGCGCTGGTGCCGATCTTGCCCAGACTGATATGGGTGAAGATCGTGCCGAAAGCGTCGATTTCCTTTTCATAGACATCACGGTGCGCCTCGACCGTCACGTCGCGGCCCGTCAGCCCCGTTCCGCCGGTCGAGATCACGACGTCGATGCCCGGATCGGCGCACCATTCGCGCAAGCGGGCCGCAATGGCATCCCTTTCGTCGCGCAGGATGGCGCGGGCGGCAAGGATATGGCCGGCCCCTTGCAGCAGATCGACCAGCGTGTCGCCGGATCGGTCGTCTTGTGGGCCGCGCGTGTCGCTGACCGTCAGCACGGCGATGCGGACGGGCACGAAATCGCGGCTGTCGTCGATGCGACTCAATCCAGATCCTCCGCGCTGTGACGCTCGCGCACCCCGTCCTCGCCCTTGCGATTTACGCGGCGACCGCGCCGCACCGCCGGCCGCGCGTCGATCTTCTGCGCCCATTCGACGACGTTGCGATAGGAATCGACACCAAGAAACCGCCCCGCATCGTAAAGCCGGCCAAGGCAAAGCTGCCCGTACCAGGGCCAGATCGCCATGTCGGCGATGGTATATTCGTCGCCGGCGATATAGGGCCGTTCGCCCAACTGCCGGTTCAACACGTCGAGCTGGCGCTTCGTCTCCATCGCGAAGCGGTTGATCGGATAGGCCATCTTCTCGGGCGCATAGGCGTAGAAGTGCCCAAATCCGCCGCCCAGATAGGGCGCGCTGCCCATCTGCCAGAACAGCCACGACAGGCATTCTGTCCGCCCCGCGCCGTCGCCCGGCAGGAACGCGCCGAACCGTTCGGCGAGGTAAAGCAGGATCGCGCCCGATTCGAACACCCGTTGCGGCGGCGCGTCCGCATGATCGACCAGCGCGGGGATCTTGGAACTGGGATTGATCCCGACGAACCCGCTGCCGAACTGGTCGCCCTCGCCGATGTCGATCAGCCAGGCGTCGTATTCGGCGTCATGGCCGTCGGCGAGCAACTCCTCCAGCATGACCGTGACCTTGATGCCGTTCGGCGTGCCCTGCGAATAGAGTTGCAGCGAATGCTGGCCGACCGGCAGGTCCTTCTCGTGCGTCGGACCGGCGACCGGGCGGTTCGTCTTGGCGAAACGCCCGCCGCTGGCTTCGTCCCACGTCCAGATCTCGGGCGGCGTATAGGTCATCGGGTCACTCCGTTTCAGGGTCGCGCGCAATCTAGCGCCGGGCCGGGCGAAGTCTATCGCCGCAGTCGGTCCTGCAACGCCAGCAAAGCGGCCCATGCCTCGCGCTTGCGCAGCGGATCGCGCAGCAGCGCGGCGGGCGACGGCATCGACAGAACGTCCCGCCCGTCCATGCCGGACCAGCCGTCCTTGTCCGCATCCGTCCCCAGAACCCCCTGGCGCGCGGCATGGCCCATCGCGACGACGATATCGGGCGCGACCAGCGCAAGATGCCGCGACAGGAAGGGCCGCAGCGATTCCAGTTCGCCCGGCGACGGATCGCGGTCCAGCGGCGGCCGCCACGGCACCACCGGCACCAGCCGGACCTCCTTGCGCGCCAACCCGATGGCCGCCAGCATCCGGTCCAGCAGCGCGCCCGCGCGGCCTGCGGCGGGGTGGCGGGCCTGTTCCTCGGCCCGGCCGGGCGCATCGGTGACGATGACCAGCCGCGCGTCGGCCGGCCCCTGCCCGAAGATCGTGGCCCGCGCCCCGCGCTTCAGCTCGCACCCCTCGAACGCCGCGATGGCCGCTTCCAGCCCCGCCAGATCCCCCGCCGCCCGCGCCGCGGCCTGCGCCACCCCCATAGCGCCCTCCTCGCTTCGGGACGGCGCGGCCGACATCTGCGGCGCGGCCTTCGGCGCTTCGGGCACGGCCGCGTAGCGATCGACCGGATCCTCGCCGATGGCCTCGTCCGCGCCAAGCTCGACCTGCCAGGCAAGCTGGGCCAGGGCCGCGCGATATTCGTCGGGGTCGGGCATGCGATCTGGCTAGGCCGGCCCCGCGCGCATTGCAACAGCCCCCGCCGCCGTCCTATAGCGGCACGGGCGGTTGAAGGGATTGCGGTCGCGATGAGGCACCTTCTGGGGATCGAGACGCTGCGCCCGGACCAGATCACCGTGCTTCTCGATCTGGCCGACGATTACGTCCGCCTGAACCGCAGCCCCGCCAAGCACGGGCAGGCGCTGGCCGGCCTCACCCAGATCAACATGTTCTTCGAGGCATCGACCCGCACCCAGGCCAGCTTTGAGATCGCCGGCATGCGGCTGGGCGCCGATGTCATGTCGATGCCGATGCAGGCCAGCTCGATCAAGAAGGGCGAGACGCTGATCGACACGGCGCTGACGCTGAACGCGATGCATCCCGACCTGCTTGTGGTGCGGCATCCGCATTCGGGCGCGGTCGCGCTGCTGGCCGAGAAGGTGAACTGCGCCGTCATCAATGCGGGCGACGGGCGGCACGAACACCCCACGCAGGCGTTGCTGGACGCGCTGACGATCCGCCGGACCAAGGGGCGGCTGCACCGGCTGACCGTGGCGATCTGCGGCGACATCGCCCACAGCCGCGTGGCGCGGTCCAACATCCTGCTGCTGGGGCGGATGGAATCGCGCATCCGCCTGATCGGGCCGCCCACCCTGATCCCCGCCGGGGCCGCCGATTGGGGGGTCGAGGTCTTTCACGACATGCGCGCCGGGCTGAAGAATGCCGATGTGGTGATGATGCTGCGCTTGCAGAAGGAACGCATGGACGGCGCGTTCATCCCTTCGGCGCGCGAATACTATCACCGCTATGGCCTCGACGCCGAAAAGCTGGCCCATGCGGCGCCCGATGCCATCGTCATGCATCCCGGTCCGATGAATCGCGGGGTCGAGATCGACGGCACCATCGCCGACGACATCAACCGCTCGGTCATTCAGGAACAGGTCGAGATGGGCGTCGCCGTGCGGATGGCGGCGATGGATCTGCTGGCGCGCAACCTGCGCGGCCGTCCCGCCGTTGTCTCGGCATGAGGCATCCCGTTTTCTTCCAATGCCATTCGACCGTCCTTTTCCTACAGGAGCGTCCCGCATGACCCCATCCGAAATGATCCATGTCTATGCCATCGCGCCCGACACGTTCGTCAGCACCCCCGACGACATCAAATCGACGCTGGGGCTGGACCGGCTGGACGAAAGCCGCACCGAAACGGTGGACGCCTCCGCGCTGGTCGGGGTGGGGCTGTCGGGCTATCTGACCGACGGGCACGGCGCCTCGGCCGATGCGGTCCTGCCCGACGAGGCGCGGCTCGATGCGCAGCGGGGGCCGGTGCTGATCCTGCTGCCCGGTGCCGTCTCGCCCGGCGATGCCCCGGTCGCGCGTCCCCCGCTCAGCCATCTGGGCAGCTATCCGCTGGAAGCAGCCAAGCCTGCCGATGGCCGCCTGCGCAGCGCCAGCGCCGAACGGACCGACACCGCCCCGCCGCCTTCGGCCGATCCCGAACGCACGGACCGCCGCAACAGCGGCCGGGTCGCCATGATCGCCCTTGCGGTGGCGCTGCTGATCGCGCTGATCGTGTGGCTGCTGGCGTGATCCTGTTCGACGGCGCGACGCTGATCGACCCCGAGGGCGGCACGGCCCGCCCCGGCGCGCTGCTGACCGACGGCGACACGATCCGCGCGGTGATCCCCGAAGGATCCGGCGCCATCGCGGATCTGCGGCGGCGCGAAGATGTGGCGGCGATCGACTGCACGGGCCTGACGCTGGCCCCCGGCATCGTCGATCTGGGCGTCAAGGTCAGCGAACCCGGCGAGCGGCACAAGGAATCCTTTCGCACCGCCGGGCGGGCCGCGGCGCGCGGCGGGATCACCACGATGGTCACGCGGCCCGATACCGACCCCGCCATCGACACCCCCGAGGTGCTGGAATTCGTCGCAAGGCGCGCCTCGGCCGATGCCATGGTCCGCGTCGTGCCGATGGCCGCCCTGACCCGCGACCGCGCCGGGCGCGAAATGGTCGAGATCGGTCTGCTGCGCGACGCGGGGGCCGCCGCCTTCACCGATTGCGACCGCGTCGTGACCGATTCGCGCGTCTTTGCCCGGTGCCTCGGCTATGCGCGCGCGCTGGATGCGCTGGTCATCGCCCATCCGCAGGATCCCGGCCTCAGCCGCGGCACCTGCGCCACGTCGGGGCGGTTCGCGTCCTTGCGCGGCCTGCCCTCGGTGTCGCCGATGGCCGAACGCATGGCCCTGGACCGCGACATGGCCTTGGTCGAGATGACCGAGGCGCGCTATCACGCCGACCAGATCACTTCGTCCCGGTCTCTGCCCGCGCTGGAACGCGCCAGACGCAACGGTCTTGACGTTACGGCAGGTATCGGCATCCACCATCTGACCCTGAACGAGTTCGACATCGGCGACTATCGCACCTTCTTCAAGCTGAAGCCCCCCCTGCGGTCCGAGGACGACCGGCAGGCGATGGTCGAGGCCGTGGCCGGCGGGCTGATCGACGTGGTCTGCTCCATGCACACCCCGCAGGACGAGGAGAGCAAGCGCCTGCCGTTCGAGGAAGCGGCAAGCGGGGCTGTCGGCCTCGAAACCCTTCTGCCGGCGGCCCTGCGCCTGGTCCATGCCGGGGCGATGGACCTGCCGGTCCTATGGCGCGCGCTGTCTCTGAACCCCGCGCGCCGCCTGGGCCTGCCGGGCGGAAGGCTGGCAGAGGGCGCGCCGGCGGATCTGATCCTGTTCGACCCCGACGCGCCCTTCGTCATGGACCGCGCGACGCTGGCGTCGAAGTCGAAGAACACCCCGTTCGACGGCGCGCGGATGCAGGGCCGGGTCGTCGGAACATGGGTCGGCGGGGTCCGGGTGCATGGTTGAACTGGCTATCGTCGCCGTTCTGGCGTTCCTTCTGGGATCCGTGCCGTTCGGCCTGCTGATCGTTCGCGCCTGGGGTCTTGGCGATCTGCGGCAGATCGGATCGGGCAATATCGGCGCGACGAACGTGTTGCGCACCGGCAGCAAGACGGCCGCGCTGCTGACGCTGATCCTCGATGTCGGCAAGGGCGCCTTCGCCGTTCTGCTGGCGCGCTGGTATCTGGGCGAAACGGCGGCGCAGTTGGCGGGGGTCGGTGCGTTTCTGGGCCATTGCTATCCGATCTGGCTGCGGTTCAAGGGCGGCAAGGGCGTGGCGACGTTCCTCGGGACGGTCCTGGCGCTGTCCTGGCCCGTTGGTCTGGCCGTCTGCGCGACATGGCTGATCTCGGCCTTCGCCACACGCATCTCGTCGCTGTCGGCGTTGATCGCGGCCGCTTTGGCACCGCTTTATGCGCTCTGGTGGGCGGGCTGGCCGCTGGCCGTCGGGGTGGCGGCGATGGCGGCGCTGATCTTCCTGCGCCATCGCGGCAACATCGCCCGCCTGCGCGTCGGAACCGAGCCGCGCATCGGGCGGAAGTGACCGACCCGTTCCTCGCCGCATTCGACGCCCTGCCCACAGGCGCGTTCAGCGCCCGTTACGAGAACGCCAGATGGGATGCGGCAAAGACATCGCTTGTGGACGGGCGATCATGGAAGCTGGTGGCGCGGCGCGCGGGCGGCGGGGGCTATGTCAGCCTGAACCTCTAGCGCCTGACGGATGGACGCTGTCTGCTGCGGCCCTGCGAGATGCCCGAGGCAGTCGTGCGCGATTTCGTCCTGCGCGCGGTGCCGGACGGCGGATCCGGGGATCCGCCGTCTTGACGTTATTACTGGCAGGCCGCCGTGTAGGACTGGCCATAGGCGTCGCGGTAAAGGCACTGGTTGCTGGCCCGCTGACCCAGATAGTTACCCGCGGCACCGCCTGCCACGGCGCCGATCAGCGCGCCCTTGACCTTGTCGTCGTCGCCCGACACCGAAGCGCCCAGCGCGGCGCCGATGCCGGCGCCGGTCGCGGCCTGTCCGGCGGGGGTCTGCGTGCAGGCCGTCGCAAGGCCGATGATCGGCAGAAGCAGAAGATATTTCGTCATTCGTCGTCTCCGTTGCAGGTCGAAAATCCTATCGCCAGCCACCTTGTTCCACGTGAAACAAGTTACTGACAAGTCACGATGCGTTAACGGTCGATCAATACGACCGCTCGGCGAAAACCCGCTTCACGTCGCCGTTCCAGTCGCCGTGATAGCGCGCCAGCAGCTCGTCCGCCGGGGCGCAGCCTGTTTCGACACTTTCCTTCAGCGCGTTGAGGAAATGCGTCTCGTCCGGGACCAGCCCGCCGGCGCCGGGGCGCGCGCGCGTCTTCAGCCCCTGTTCGGCAATGGCGACGCAATCGCGCGCCAGATCCAGCATCGCGATGTCGCCGACACGGGCCTGCAATCCATCGACCGAGGCGGCCACCCTCAGCGCCTCGCGCGTTTCCGCGTCCCAGCCCTTGGCCAGATCCCACGCGGCATCCAGCGCGGATTGTTCGTACATCAACCCGACCCAGAAGGCCGGAAGCGCGCAAAGCCTGCGCCACGGGCCGCCATCGGCACCGCGCATCTCAAGATATTTCTTGATCCGCGCTTCGGGGAACAGCGTCGTCAGGTGGTCGCCCCAGTCGGACAGCGTCGGCTTCTCGCCGGGCAGGGCGGGCAGTTCGCCGCGCAGGAAGTCGCGGAAGGACTGGCCCAGCGCGTCGATATAGCGCCCGTCGCGATAGACGAAATACATCGGCACATCGAGCGCGTATTCCGCCCATGCCTCGAACCCGAACCCTTCGTCGAAGACGAAAGGCACCATGCCCGTGCGCGACGCGTCCAGATCGCGCCAGATACGGCTGCGCCAGGACTTGTGGCCGTTGGGCTTGCCCTCGAAGAACGGGGAATTGGCGAAAAGCGCGGTAGCCACGGGTTGCAGCGCGATGGCGACGCGCAGCTTCTGCACCATGTCGGGCTCGGACGCGAAGTCGAGGTTGACCTGAACGGTGCAGGTGCGGCGCATCATCTGCCGTCCATGCGTGCCGACCTTCGGCATGTAGTCGTCCATCAGCCGATACCGGCCCTTGGGCATCAGATCCATATCCTCGTGAGTCCAGTGCGGGGCGGCGCCCAGCCCGATGAAGCCCACACCGATGGCATCGGCCACTGATTTCACCTGCGCCAGATGATCGTTCACCTCGTCGCAGGTGGCGTGGATCGTCTCCAGCGGCGCGCCCGACAGTTCGAGCTGCCCGCCCGGTTCCAGCGAGACGTTCGCCGCCCCCTTGGTCAGCCCGATCAGCTTGCCGTCCTCGGTCACGGGATCCCATCCGAAGCGGTCGCGCAGGCCCGTCAGCACGGCCTCGACCGAGCGGGGGCCGTGATAGGGCAGCGGCTTCAGCGTGTCGCGGCAATAGCCGAACTTCTCGTGCTCGGTGCCGATGCGCCAGTCGGCCTTGGGCTTGCAGCCCGACGCCATGTAGTCGGCCAGTTGCCAGTGATGTTCGATCGGGCCGCCGCCGGATTGGGGGATGGACATGGCAGGGCCTTTCACGGGATCCGGTCGCGGGCAGACGTGGCGCGAGGGAAGGGCGAAGTCAATGCAGCCGGCGGGGCACCGGGGCGGCGGGGTGACGCCAGATGGTGACGCGGCCGGGCCGGCCGGCGCGCGCGGCGGCCAGCGCGCGATCGGGGCTATAGCCGGGCAAAGGCGACAGCGCGTCGTAGATCTGCGCCGCCCCGCTGGCGCTGGCGGGGATCGACAGGGCGGTCCCCTCGCGATCCGACAGCGCCCAGAACGCGGCGTGGTCCAGCGTGACGATATCCACCTCGGCCAGCGCGTCTATGCTGATGGACCCGCCGCCGCGCGCCGACAGATAGGTGATGCGCCGTTCGTCCACCTCGACCATGCCGGGGCCCTGGCCATCGGGCAGGCGGCGGCTGCGCCGGACGCCTTCGCGCAGGATCGCGGCGCCCGCCAGGGCCAGCAGCAGCCCCAGCCAGCGCCATAGCCCCCCTTCGGTCACGACCAAAAGCAGACCGGCGGCGACCATTGCAGCGCCGATCAGCGCCTCGCGCCAGCGGTGCAAGGCGGCGCGGATTTCGGGGCGCAGGAAGCTCATGCGAAAAAGACCAGCGCTATCGGATCGGCGGGACGGAAGCCGATTGCGGTATAGGCGCGGGCGGCGCTTTCGGACGCGGCGAACAGAAAGGCGCGCGCCGCCCCTGCCGACCGCGCCTGCGCCAGATGCAGGGCGACCATGCGGCGGGCCAATCCCCGGTTGCGGTATGGCGGCAGGATATGGACGCCGCCGACCTGCACGGCATCGTCCACCACCGCGTTGAAGCCGGTCATGCCGACCGGCGCGCCCTCCAGCAGAAGCAGGCGGTGGCTGTCCGCCCTGACATATCCCGCGACCGTGCTTTCGACATCGGTCGGAGTCACCCCGGTCTCGACCTCATAAGCCCGACGCATGGCGACCATCGCGGCGACTTGCTGGGGCGTGTCCGCGCGGACCAGCGCCAGATCGGCGCGCGGCGCGGGCGGGGTCCAGCGGGTCAGATCCAGCGCGAAGCCCGGCTCGTCCGCGTCGTGGGCGGTCGGCCGCGCATCCAGCCCGGCGGCGCGCAGAAGGGCGCGGACCTGGCCGGCCGGGCCGATCAGACCCATCGGGCGATTCGGCAGCAGCATGGCGGCGGCGGGAAGCGAGGCGGGATCGGGAAGCTGCGGAAAGACCATACCTTCGGTCGAGACCGCCACCATCCCGTCCGCCGCATCCGTGATGTGGATGCGCAGCGCACGGGGAGCGGTTCCGTCCAGCCCGTGCGCGCGCAGGTTCGCCAAAGGGAAGATCGAGGTCTGAAGCCGCGTTGCCAGCAGGGTTTCCAGCGCCGGAAGATCGACCTGCGTGGCCGGGCGCAGTCTCATGCCCAGTCGCCCAAGGTGGATTGCCACAGCGTCAGGGCGGCCACGGCGGCGGTGTCGGCGCGCAGGATGCGCGGGCCGAGCGATACGGGATGCGACTGGGGCATCGCGCGCAGGCGGGCGCGCTCGGCATCCGAGAACCCGCCTTCGGGGCCGATCAGGATGGCCCAGGGGCCGCGTTCGTCCGGCAGGGCGGCGAACACGCCCGACAGCGTTTCGTCGCAGAACATCAGCCGGCGGTCGGTCCAGCCGTCCAGCAGGTCGGACAGGCGAACGATGTCGGCGACCTCGGGGACGAAATTGCCGCCGCATTGTTCGGCCGCCTCGATCGCATGGGCCTGAAGCCGGTCCCGGCGGATGCGGTCGGCGTTGGTGTGGTCGGTCTGAACGGGCAGGATGCGGCAGGCGCCCAGCTCGGCGGCCTTCTCCACGATGAAATCGGTGCGGGCCTTCTTGATCGGCGCGAAGACGAGCCACAGGTCGGGCGGCGTGCGAAGGGGCCGGGTGCGGTCGCCGACCGTCAGGCTGACGGCCTTGCGCGACGCCTCGGCCACCGCTGCGGCATAGGTGCCGGTGCGGCTGTCGAACACCTCGACCGCGTCGCCGGGAGCCCGGCGCATGACCGAGAAAAGGTAATGCGCCTGGGGCGGATCCAGCCGAACGGTTTGCCCCGGCGCAAGCGGCCGGTCTAGATAGAGCCTGGGTGCGGGCATGGCGGTTCCGGGGGCAGGATGCAGGTGGGCGCGACGAAAGGCCAGGTGGCCGATGCCGTCAAGGGCAACTGGGTGGACCGTGCCGCGCCGGCATGGGCGCGCCCGTGGCTGCGGCTGTCGCGCGCCGACCGTCCCATCGGCACATGGCTGCTGCTGCTGCCCTGCTGGTGGGGGCTGGGGCTGGCCTGCGCTGCGGGTTCACCGGCGACCTGGCAGACGGCCTGGATCGGATTGGGCTGCGCGCTGGGCGCGTTCCTGATGCGGGGAGCGGGCTGCACGTGGAACGACGTGACCGACCGGCATATCGACGCAGCGGTCGCGCGCACCCGCTCGCGGCCGCTGCCGTCGGGGCAGGTGACGGTGCGGGGCGCGCTGGTCTGGATGGCCGCGCAGGCGCTGCTGGCCTTCGCCATCCTTCTGACCTTCGCGCCCGCCGCCGTCGCGCTGGGCATCGCGGCACTTGTGCCGGTCGCGGTCTATCCCTTCGCCAAGCGGTTCACCTGGTGGCCGCAGGTGTTTTTGGGGCTGGCCTTCAACTGGGGGGCGCTGCTGGCCTGGGCCGCGCAGACCGGCGGGCTGACCTGGCCGCCAGTGGTTCTCTACGCGGCGGGGATCGCCTGGACGCTCTATTACGACACGATCTATGCCTATCAGGATATCGAGGACGACGCGCTGATCGGGGTGAAATCCACGGCGCGGCTGTTCGACCGCAACGGCCGCCGCTGGCTGGCGATCTTCGCCGTCGCGACCGTCGCGCTGCTGGCGCTGGCCATCCTCGCGGCCGTGCCGCCCGGTCCGGCGCTGGCCCTGGCGATGTGCGCCCCGGTGGCGGTCGCGGTGCATCTGGGTTGGCAGATGCGGCGGCTGGATCTGGGCGATCCGGCGCGCTGCCTGACACTTTTCCGCGAGACTCGCACCACGGGCCTGCTGGTTGCGCTGTTTCTCGCGCTTGCGTCCCTGCCGTGATTGCCCTGCGGCGCGCATCGCCCTAGACACGCACGGTCGCGCAGCCACAGCCCGAGGATGCCATGCCGTCGCCCGGAACCCTTCCCGCCACGCTGACCTTCGTTCTGGCCGCCGGATTGTCCGTCGCGGCGGCGGGACTTGCCGTCAGCCAGGTCGAGGAACGATCCGTGCGCGATGTGGCGGACGCGCTGGCGGCGGACGGGCTGGACTGGGCCGAGGTGTCGGCGGACGGCTTGCAGATCGAGCTGACGGGCACCGCGCCCGACGAGGCGACGCGCTTTCGCGCCGTCACTTCGGCCAGCCGCGCGGTCGATGCGGAACGGATCGTCGATGCGATGGGCGTCGAGGTCCGCGAGCCGGTCGCACCGCCGCGCTTTTCCGTCGAGGTGCTGCGCGCCGAAAGCGGCATCACGCTGATCGGCCTCGTCCCGGTCGAGACCGACCGCGAGGCGCTGCTGCGCGACATCCAGGACGCGTCGCCCGGCACGGAAATCACCGATCTGCTGGAAGTCGCCAGCTATCCGGTGCCGCCCCGTTGGGAATCGGCGCTGGCCTTCGGGATCGACGCGCTGGGGCGGCTGCCGCGGGCCAAGGTCTCGATCTCGGCCGACAAGGTCGCGGTGACGACGATGGCCGACAGCGACCGCGCGCGCGAACGGCTGATCCGGGACCTGAAATCCGACGCGCCCGCCGACGTGAACCTGACCCTGTCGATCACCGCCCCGCGTCCCGTCATCACGCCCTTCACGCTGCGCTTCGTCAAGGATGCGGACGGCGCCCGGTTCGACGCCTGCGCCGCCGCCAGCGATGCCGGACGGCGCAAGATCCTGGACGCCGCCGCCCGCGCCGGCATGGAGGGCGACGAGGATTGCACGATCGGTCTGGGCGCGCCCAGTCCTACCTGGCCCGAAGCCGCCGCCGCCGCCATCGACGCGCTGGCCGCGCTGCCCGGCGGGACCGTGACGCTGACGGATGCCGATGTCAGCCTCGTCGCCGTCGAAGGGGTCGATGCGCCGGTCTTTCAACGGGCGACGGACGGCTTGCAGAACACCCTGCCGGCGGGATTTTCGCTGACCGCCGTGCTGCCCGAGACGGGCACGGTCGAGGCCGAGGCCGGCCCCGCCACCCTGACCGCCGCGCGCGCCGAGGACGGCACCGTGACGCTGACGGGGCGCGTCGGGTCGCCCCAGGATCAGGACGCGGTGCTGAACTTCGCACGGTCGCTGTTCGGCAACGATCAGGTCGTGGACCGGACCGAGGTGCGCGACGCGGTGCCGACCGGGTGGACGCCGCGGGTTCTGGCGACGCTCGATGCGCTGTCGCTGGTCACGCATGGCACCGCGGATATCCGCGAGGGCGACGTCGCGCTGACCGGGCGCACCGGTAACCGCGATGCAAGGGCGGGGATGACGCGGCTGCTGGCCGGCGGGCTGAGCGATGCCGTGCCCTACAAGCTGGACGTGGTCTATGACGAAAGGCTCGATCCGATCCTGTCGCTGCCGACGCCCGAAGAATGCGTGGCGCAGATCAACACAGAACTGAAGAACCGCAAGATCAACTTCGCCCCCGGATCGGACACGATGGAGCCCGGCGCGCGCGAGACGATCGACCGGGTGGCCGAATTGCTGCGCACCTGCGAGGACGTGAAGATGGAAATTGCCGGGTTCACCGACAGCCAGGGCCGCGAGGAAATGAACCGCGAACTGAGCGAGGCGCGCGCGCAGGCGGTGCTGACGGCGCTGGCCGCGCGCCGGGTGCTGGTCAGCAACCTGACCGCCAAGGGATACGGCGAGGAACGCCCCATCGCCGACAACAAGACCGAAGCGGGCCGCGAGGCCAATCGCCGGATCGAATTCACGCTGTTGGGAGAGGACGGCACCCCCGTCGCCGAAAATGCGGCGGACGGCGCCCCCGAAGTTCCCCCACGGGACGCCGAGGCCGAACAGGATCTGAAAATCCGCGTCATCGTCGAGGACGACCCCGTCAACCGGCCGGAGGATCGTCCGTGAACCGCACCGAATTCATCGTCGCCACCGCCGCCATCCTGTTCGTCGCCTTCGCGCTCGGATGGTTCGCGAATTGGCTGGTTCATCGGCTGACCCGCGTCAGTCAGGCCGATCTGGGCGAGCTGGACAACATGGCGCGCGCCATGCACGAGGCCGAGGAAGCGCGCGATCAGGCCATCGCCTGGCTGACCCACCGCGAGGCCGAGATGGCCAGCCAGCAGCACCAGACCGAAGCCGAATTGCGGGCCGCGATGGAAGGGCTGCGCGACGCGCGGCAGGAAGCGGACGAGCTGCGGACCTATATCGAGCGGATGAACACGCGCGCCTGACGCCCGGTCAGGTCCAGCGGTCCAGCGCCGCCTCGTCCTCGTCCCTGGCCGCGACCCAGGACGTTCCGTCGCGCGTCGTCTCCTTCTTCCAGAAGGGGGCGCGCGACTTGAGGTAATCCATCAGAAACTCGGCGGCGGCGAAGGCGGCGGCGCGGTGGCGGGCGGCGGTCGCCACCATCATGATCGGCTCGCCCGGTCGCAAGGTGCCGTGCCGGTGGACGACCAGCGCATCGGTCAGCGTCCAGCGGCCTTCGGCCTCGGCCACCATGGCGGTGACGGCCGCTTCGGTCATGCCCGGATAATGCTCGATCTCGAGCGCATGAAGCGCGCCGCCATCGTCGCGCACGAGGCCGGTGAAGGTAACGATGGCGCCGGTGCCGCTGCGGTCGGTGGAAAAGCGGGCCAGCTCGGCGCCCGGATCGAACGCATCGGGCAGAATACGAATCTCCACCTCAGCCCCCGGTCATCGGCGGGAAGAACGCCACCTCGCGCACCCCCGTCAGGGGCGCGTCGAACCCGGTCAGCTGCTGGTCCACGGCGACGCGGATGGCGGACAGGTCGGCGAACGCGGCCTCATAGCGATCCTCGCGCGCGCGAAGCTGATCCACCAGCGCGGCGACGGTGGGCGCATCCGTCTCGACCCGTTCGCGGGGCAGGCCGATCCGTTCGCGGACCCAGGCGAAATAGAGAACGTCGATCATCTGGGGGCATCCTTCAGATAGGGCAGCGCCTTGCGGAAATAGTCCCACCCGGTGACAACCGTAAGGGCCGCCGCCACCCATAGCAGCGCAAGCCCAAGATTGCCGGTCACGTCATGCCCCCAGGCCAGCCAGCCGTCATCCGCGACAAGACCGCCGCCGCGGTTCAGCAGGTGGTGCAGGAAAACGTCCTGAAGAAACAGGACGGCGATGGCCACCATCTGCGCCGTGGTCTTCCACTTGGCCAGCTTCGTCACCGCCAGCAGCCGGGCATCGGCCCCCAGAAATTCCCGCAGGCCGGAAACGAACACCTCGCGGAAGACGATGAAGGTGGCGGGCAGGACCAGCCAGGGCGACATCGACGAATAGCCGACGATGACCAGCAGCGCGATCACGACCATCGCCTTGTCGGCAATCGGGTCGAGCATGGCGCCGAACCGGCTTTCCTGCTTCCACGACCGCGCGAGATAGCCGTCGAACCAGTCGGTGACGGCCGCGCCCAGAAACAGCACCAGCGCGAACCAGTCGGCCCAGGGCCGGTTGAAGTAGAGAAACATCACCGCCACGCCCGGCGCCGCCAGCAGACGCAGCACGGTCAGGATGTTGGGAAGGGTCCAGCGCATGGCCCGGTGATAGCGCCGACGCGGGGCGGGGGGAAGGGCGCGCATCCGTCGCCGTCTTCCTCGATTCCGGGCAATCCGCGCTATGCTGGGTCGCCCGCGCCGATTCGCGCAGGGTCGGTTTCGTTTCATCAGCAGGAAGGCATTGCCATGATTCCGTTCTCTCGCCCTATATTCCTTTGCGCCGCCCTCATCGTGCTGGCCCCTGCCGCGGGCCATTCCTGGGACTTGCGACAGGGCAACGGTACAGCCATGACCATGCAGGATGCCGGACGCTACACCGTCGTGATGACCTGCTCGCGCGGGCGCGGAATAGAATTGTCGGTCCTCGACAGTGCGGCGCGCGGCGACGAGTTTGCCGAGGTCGACAGCCTGATGGTGTGGATCACCCTGCCCGACGGCCGCACCGACCGCGTGTCGATCAGCCCGGTCTGGCAGGAAGGCGCGGCCCTGTCGGGTGCTTTCGTCCCCAACGGGGTGACGATGGATTTCTTTCGCAACGGCATCCGGTTCGAAGTCGACTCGCCGCAGACCCGGACGACATTCGCCGCGACCGACATGAAGGGTTCGGGCGCCGCACGCCTTGCCTTTCTGGAGCAATGCGGGATCTGATGCCCCTTCGGGCCGGCGCTTCGCGCGTTCGCGGCTGAAAACCGTCCGCCGGACGGTTTTTCGGGCGCCGCTCCCTTCGGGCCGGCGCTTCGCGCGTTCGCGGCTGAAAACCGTCCACCGGACGGTTTTCCGGGCGCCGCTCCCTTCGGGCCGGCGCTTCGCGCGTTCGCGGCTGAAAACCGTCCACCGGACG
>NZ_AMGO01000046.1 GCF_000299575.1 Oceaniovalibus guishaninsula JLT2003 | reverse complement strand
GTGGCGGAGCGGGAGGGATTCGAACCCTCGAGACGGTTTCCCGCCTACACACTTTCCAGGCGTGCGCCTTCGACCACTCGGCCACCGCTCCGTGGGGGCGCGGTTACTGGATCGTGGGGCGGTGTGCAAGGGATAGCGACGCCGAGGGACGGCCTAGCTGACGCTCGCGGACGGGCCCACGAGCGTCTCGGGATTGCGCAGCCAGAGGTCATGCTGCGAATGGGGGATGACGATGCCTTCGGCGGCGAAGCGGGCGGCGATCTCGTGGTTCATGTCGGACTGCACGGCCAGAACGAAGTTCACGTCGCGCAGGATCGCCCGGATCTCGAAATTAAGCGCGCCGTTCCCGAATGTGCGGAACAGCACCGCCGGGGGCGGGTTCAGCACGACCAGCGGATGCGCCTCGGCAATTTCCATCAGGATCGCCTCGACCAGACGCGTATCGGTGCCGAAGGCGACGCCCACGGGCACGATCACCCGGCCGACAAGGTTGCCACGGGTCCAGTTCGTCACCGTGCCGGATACCAGATCGGCGTTGGGAACGATCACGTCGGTGCGGTCGAACGTCTCGATCCGGGTCGAGCGGACGGAAATGTCGCGCACATAGCCCATCTGGCCGCCTACCTCGATCCAGTCGCCTTCGCTGATAGGCCGTTCGATCAGCAGGATGATGCCGGACACGAAGTTTGACACCACGTTCTGCAACCCGAAACCGATACCCAAGGACAGCGCACCGGCGACGATGGCCAGGTTCGACAGGTCGATCCCAGCCGAGGTGATGGCCAGCAGAATGGCGAGGAAGATGCCGATATATCCGGTGCCCGACACGATCGCGTTGCGCGCGCCCACATCCATCGCCGTGCGCGGTAGGACCGATCCGCGCAAGGTCCGCTGCGCAAGGCGCGTCAGGGCAAGCCCGACCGCGAAGACGATGGCGAAGACCAGAAACACATCCGGCGAGATCCGCGTCTCGCCCACCGCGAAGCCAAGGAGGAAGCGCTGCCACATTTCCGACAGGTCGGCGACACGTGCACCCCAAAGCAGCGCCAGCACCGGGATTGCGGCCAACGACAGGACGAAGCCCGCAAGGATCGGCGCCAGCGCGTCGGATGCGCTGCTTTCGCTGGTGCGCGTCACCAACGCATAGACGTCCCCGATCAGGCGTTGCAGCACCACCAGCAGCCCGCCCAATCCCAAAGTGGCGAAAGCGGGAACGAGGATCCCTTGCGTGGCGATGGAATAGCCCGCCGTCGCCAGCACCACGCTGAGCAACGCGATCGCCATCGCCACCCGGCCCAGGGTGCGAACGAACGTCTCGCCCAGCCGAAGTTCGTTTTCGGCCTGCGGATCGGGCCGCCGCGCACGCAGCAGGATCCGCCCGATCCGCCACAGAAGAAACGCCGTCAGCAGCCGAAGCGGATATTGCAGGACGCTGACCGACAGGTCGGAATAGCCGAGCTGAGTCTCGACCCCGCCAAGCGCGATGTTGGCCGCGACGAAATGGCCCGCAATGACCCCCAGCCGCCGCAGACGGCCGCCGTCGCGCTTCGTCACCGGCAGCAGGCAGGGTTCGGCCTGGGGGAACAATCGCAGCACCAGCCAGCGCGACAGGATCACCGGCAGCGCGACGGTCGGCAGGCCCACGACGATCACGATGCGGCCCGCTTCGCCCAGAATATGCGTCAGGTCTATCGCCAGCGCGACCAGCATCACGCCCGCAAGCGGCAGCACGATCTGCCCCAGCGACAATGCGAAATCCAGAACGCCCTGCCCGCGCGGCCATCGCGGCGCGACCCAATCCGCGAACAGGCCCACCCACCAGCGGCTGCGCAGCGCCAGCAGCAGACCGACAAAGCCCAGAAACGCCGATAGCGGCGCGGCCTGCAACGCCACCGCGCGGCTGTCGGGATTGCGCCAGGCATCGCGCGCCTCGGTGCCGATCCGCTGGACGGTATCGGTCAGGACGGTCAGCGCCGAGGGCCACAGGACCGGGTTCAGCGGGCTGGGCTGCCGCGCGAGAAGCTGACGCGCATAGCGGTCGCGGATGGTGCTGTCGATCGACGCGACCAGGCTGTTGGCCAGCGCGAAGCCTTCCTCGGCGGCGACGACCGGCCGCCGCAATTCGGCCAGTTGGGCATTCAACCTGGCCCTCCGTTCGGCAATCTCGGGGTCTTCGGTTTCGCCTTCGGGGGGTAAGGGGCCCAGCGCCGCGATCTGCGCCTCGGCCGTGGCGATCCGGGCCGCATTGGCCGACTGCGCCGCCAGAAAGGCCGCCCGACGGCCAGAGATTATGGTGCGTAGCCTCTCCAGATCCTCGACGGCGCTTTCGTCATCGGCGATCAGCGCTTCGGCTGCGGAAACCTGCGCGGCCCATTCCTGGGGATCGGGCAGCACGGGGCCGGCAGGCTGTTCCTGCGCAAGGGCAGCCCAGCCGATCGTCGCCGTCAGCAGGAAGATCAGCAGCCGCGACAGGAAGGCCTGTCGAAATGCCGGAATCATTGATCCTCGAAAACGGTCGGCAGAATGCGGCCTGCGCCTTCGGTCAGCCATTCGGGAAACGGCAGACCCTTCTCGCGCAGGAAAGCGGGATTGTAGAGCTTGGATTGATAGCGCGTGCCGTAATCGCACAGGATCGTCACGATGGTATGGCCCGGCCCCATGTCGCGGGCCATGCGCATGGCGCCCGCCACGTTTATGCCCGACGATCCGCCAAGGCAAAGTCCTTCGTGCGCCAGCAGGTCGAACACCACCGGCAGCGCCTCGGCATCGGGGATGCGATAGGCCAGGTTGGGGCGCAATCCTTCCAGATTGGCGGTAATGCGGCCCTGACCGATGCCTTCGGTGATGGACGATCCCGGCGCATCGAATTCGCCCGACGTGTAGAAGCTGTAAAGCGCCGCGCCTTCGGGATCGGCCAGGCCGATCTTGACGCCCTTGGGCTGCAACGCCTCGGCCACACCGGCCAGCGTCCCCCCCGACCCAACGGCGCAGACGAACCCGTCCACCCTGCCCTGCGTCTGTTCCCAGATTTCGGGTCCGGTCCCCTCGACATGGGCCTGCCGGTTCGCGGTGTTGTCGAACTGGTCCGCCCAGATCGCGCCCGCCGGCTCGGACGCGGCCAGCCTTTCGGCCAGGCGCCCGGAATAACGGACGTAATTGTTGGGATTGCGGTAGGGGACGGCGGGCACCTGCACCAGCTCGGCGCCGGCCAGCCGCAGCATGTCCTTCTTTTCCTGGCTTTGCGTCTCGGGGATGACGATGACGCTGCGATAGCCCATCGACGCGCCGACCAGCGCCAGCCCGATGCCGGTATTGCCGGCCGTGCCTTCGACGATGGTGCCGCCGGGTTTCAGCGCCCCGCGCGCCACCGCATCGCGGATGATGTAAAGCGCCGCGCGGTCCTTGACGGATTGGCCGGGATTCATGAACTCGGCCTTGCCGAGGATCTCGCATCCCGTCGCTTCGGACGGCCCTTTCAGTCGGACAAGGGGTGTATTGCCGATAGCCGCCGCAAGATCACCGTGGATGGACATGCAACACTCCTTCTCGTCCCGCCTCTTGGTAGGCGCGGGCCGATCCGAACTCAAGCGAAGCGGCCCTTCGCCCGTTCACGTTGAAGCCAGAGGGCGGAAATCAACAGCGGCGCATTGTCGGCCTCGCCCGTGTCCAGAAGCGCCATCAGACGGTCGAACGAAATGACATGCGCGCGGATATCCTCGTGTTCGTCCGGCGCGCCGCCGGTGCCCTGCGCGCTGTCGGGCAGATCGGCAATGCCGACGAAGATCGTCAGATATTCCGATACCGCCCCCGGACTGGGATAGCAGGTCGCCACTCGGTGCAGCGCGTCCAGCACCAGCCCCGCTTCCTCCTGCGCTTCGCGGCGGATCGCGGTCTCGGGGGTCTCGCCGGGGTCGAGGCGCCCGGCAATGGGTTCCAGGCACCAGGGATAAGGGTCGCCGCGCATCATCGGGCCGAAGCGGAACTGCTCGACGATCATTACGCGGTCGCGGACCGGATCGTAGGGCAGAACCGTCGCCGCATCGCCCAGCACGAAGGCGGCGCGCGTGACGGGCGCGCCAGGGTTGCCGTCGAACAGCGGATGACGCAGCTCGGTCTGCTCGACCCGGAAGAAATGCGTATAGGGCGTATGGCTGCGCAGAACCTCGACCCGGTCGCGGTGCAGGTCAGCCCGCAGGTCGCGCGGCACCGGGTTCGACGCGGCGACGATGCGCGACCAGACGCGGACCCGGATCGTCGGCAGGCGGAAGCGCAACTCGCCGGTGTCGATCCGCCCGAAGAACGCCATCGCCTCGGCAGCCGCCTCGCGTTCAAGCGCGCCATTCTCGCGCTGCCAGCGTTCCAGGGACCAGTCCCGTTCCATGTCCGCGTCGCCCGCCCACAGGACAGCCGGGGCGCCGTTATCGTCCAGCGTCGTCATTCGCGGCGTCCAGCCGTTGCCCTCGCCGTAGAAACGCAGTCGTTCGACAGGCTCGCCCGGCAGGTCCCGCAATACGACCGCCTCCGCCGCGCCGCCTGCCGGAACCTCGGCCGGCCAATCGACGCCAAGGACGATGCGGCGCAGGGCATCGTCCCGCAACCGGCCGCGCAGAACCACGTCTTCCATCAGTTCGCCCGCCTCGATACCCATTCGACCACAAGGCCGACGATAGCGCAGCCGCCCAACAGCACCGGGATCGCCGCGCCCGGCCACAGGACGCGCGCATGATCCGCTGCAAGGCCCATCGCCGCCTCGATCGCCTCGACGGGACCGTCATAGAACCCGTCGAGCGACCGTCCCAGCGCCGTATGGGATGCCCAGATCAGCAGGCAGACGATCAGCGTCACCGCGCCGCCCGTCGCCGCCGCCCCGATGGCAGCGCCATAGCCCCGGCCAGCGCCCGGCCCGACGACACGCCATCCCGCCACAAAGCCCACAGCGGCGTTGACGGGCGCCAGCATCCCCGACGGCATGGCAGGGGGCAGGTCGTGGCGGACAATGCCGCTGACCAGCCATGCCAGCGCCGCCAGCGACACGGCGCCCGTCAGCTTGGCCGCTGTCGGATACATCACAGATCCCGCCCGCGATAGGCGTCCAGCGCCCGCGCCCGCCCCTCGGCCGCCGTTACGATCGGGTCGGGATAGGCGTCGTCGGCCGCCATGCCCCAGCGTCGCGGGATCGCGTCGAAATAGGCCAACGCGCAGGGATCGGGGTCGTCGCGCCCCTCGGCGATCCAGCGGCGGATATAGGTCCGGTCGGCGTCGAACCGATCAAGCTGGGTTTCGGGGTTGAACACCCGGAAGAACGGTGTCGCATCCGGCCCCGATCCGGCCGACCATTGCCAGCCCATCGCGTTGTTGGCCGGATCCCAGTCGATCAGGCACTCCTCGAACCAGTGCATCCCGATCTTCCAGTGACACATCAGATGCTTGGTCAGATAACTGGCCACGATCATCCGCGCACGGTTGTGCATGGTGCCGGTGACGAACATCTCGCGCATGGCGGCGTCCACGAACGGCATGCCGGTGCGCCCCCGCTTCCATGCTGTCGCGTCGTCGCCGGCCGCGTCCTCGTTCCAGGGAAAGGCATCCCATTCGGGCCGCCAGTTGCCGGTGATCAGGCGCGGTGTGTGGTAAAGAAGGTGATAGGCGAATTCGCGCCAGACCAGCTCCTTGAGGAAGGTCGGCGCGCCGCGCTTGCCTTCCGCGATGGCCCGCTGCGCCGAATGCCAGCACGACCGGATCGAGATTTCGCCGTATGTCAGGTTCTCGGACAGCCCCGATGTGCCGTGCATGGCCGGAATGTCACGCGCCGTCGCGTAACCCTCCACCCGGTCGCGCAGGAAGACGGCCAGCCGCGTCTGCGCCGCCGCCTCGCCGACATGGCAATGGGGCGCGACGATCGCCGCGCCCCGGTTCATTGCGGTGCCAAGGCCCCATATCGCCGGATCGTCCGTTTCGGGCCAGCCGTCGGGCGCCTGCAACGCCGTCGGGGCGGTCAGGGCGGGACCGGGATCGCGGTCCTTCACCTTGCGCCAATAGGGCGTGTAGACCTTGTAGTATCCGTCCTGCCCCGTCCTGACGCTTTCAGGCTCGAACAGCAGATGGCCGGGATGATCGGCGCAGTCCACCCCGCGCGCCACCAGCGCCTCTTTCACCGCTTCGTCCCGCGCCAGCGATGCCGGATCGTAGGCGCGGGTCCACCAGACGGTCCGCGCGCCCGTCTCGTCCGCCAGACGGGCCAGCGCCTCGGCCGCGCGGCCTTCGCGGAAGGTCAGCCTGCTGCCGATCCCCTTCAGCCGTTCCGCGAATGCCTCGGCCGCCAGTCCCAGCCGCCATGTCGGGGCCGCGCCATAGGTCCGCACGACCTCGTCGTTCAGAAAGACGGGGATGACCGGACGGCCCGACCGCGCGGCGGCGTCCAGCGCCGGATGGTCGGTCAGCCGGAAATCGCGCCGGAACCACAGCAGGATCGGCGCGGCGTCCGCGCTCATTCCAGGGTATCCAGCGCGGCGATCAGGCGCACGATGTCGTCTTCGGTCGTGTAATGCGTGAAGCTGATGCGCAGGATGCCGTGATCGGGGTCAATCCCCATCGCGCGCAGGGGACGCTGCGCATAGAACGATCCGCCCCCCGCCATGATGCCCTGCCCGGCCAGCCGCGCCGCCGCCTCGGTGCCCGGCACCCGCAGGGCCAGCCCGACCGTGGGCGCGCGCGGCGCGGCCCGGTCGGGGCCCAGCAGCCGCACGGCATTGCGCGATGCGACATGATCCAGCAGCGGTTGCAGCAATGCCGTTTCCCGCGCGCGCATCAGATCGTGCACATGCGCGGCGCGATCCTTCGGGGCCGCGTTGGGGGAACCGCCGTGATGCAGATGCAGCGCGTCGATGTAATCCGCGATACCCGCGCAGGCGGCGACCTGCGCGTGATCCGGCCCTGCCGGTGTGAACCGCTTGTAAAGCGTGCCGCCGTTGAAATGATGCCCCTGATTGGGCAGCCGTTCCGCCAGTTCGCGGCGGACGATCATCAGTCCCTGATGCGGTCCATAGGTCTTGTAGGCCGAGAACAGATAGATGTCGGCGCCGAGCGCACCCACATCCGGCAGGCCGTGCGGCGCATAGCTGACGCCATCGACGCAGGCGACGGCCCCCGCCGCATGGACCTTCGCAACGATGGCCGCGACATCGTTGATCTCGCCCACGACGTTGGAACAATGCGGGAAACAGACCAGCCGCACCTTGTCGTCCAGCAGGTCGTCGAGGGCGTCGGGGTCCAGATGCCCGGTCGCTGGGTCGATGCGCCATTCGCGGATCTCGAAACCCCGGTCGGCCAGACGCCGCCAGGGGCCGCTATTGGCCTCGTGATCCTGGTCGGTCACGATCACCGCATCGCCCGGCCGCATCGTGCCGGCAAAGGCCTGCGCCAGAACATAGGTGTTCTGCGTGGTGGACGGCCCGAAGCTCAGCGCGTCATCCGCGACGTTCAGCAGCGCGGCCAGACGGGCGCGCGCCTCGTCCATCTCGTCGCCGGCGGCGGCGCTTGCGGCATAGGAGCCATAGGGCTGCACCTTGCGCGTCAGATAGAACCGCGTCAGCCGATCGACGACCTGCCGGCAGGGATAGGATCCGCCCGCATTCTCGAAAAACGCCTGTCCGGCCAGCGACGGCTGATCGAAAGAGGGAAATTGCACGCGAACGAAATCGGTATCGAGTGGCATCTGGCATCCTGGGGCGGGTGAAGCACCCCTAGCGTCTCACCCGCCCCGCGCCAAGTCTAGGACCGTCTGAGCAGCGCGCGTTCGGCCCGCAATCCCTGCAAGATGCAAAAGCACATCAGCAGCAGGACGATGGCGAACGGAAAGCCGGTCGTCAGAACCATCGCCTGCAACGCGCCCAGCCCGCCGCCGATCAGCAGCACGGCCGCGACCAGCCCTTCGAACACGCACCAGAACACCCGCTGCGGCAGCGGCGCGTCGGTCTTGCCTCCCGCCGTGATCGTGTCGATGACCAGGCTGCCGCTATCCGACGACGTCACGAAGAACACGATCACCAGCACGATGGCCAGCGTCGACGTGATGCCCGCAAGCGGCAGTTCCGACAGCATCGCGAACAGTGACAGCGGCGGGTTGTAGGCGTCGATGACCTGCGCCTTGACGGCCGAACCGACGGGATCGCTGAACACCTGCTCGATCGCGGTGCCGCCGAAAGCGGCCATCCAGATGACGCAGACCAGGCTGGGGATCAGCAGGACGCAGGTGATGAATTCGCGCACCGTCCGCCCCCGGCTGACCCGCGCGATGAACATGCCGACGAACGGCGACCAGCTGATCCACCAGGCCCAGTAGAACGCCGTCCAGCCCTGGCGATAGCTGTCGTCGCTGCGCCCGAACGGATTGGCCAGCGCCGGCAGATCGACGAAATAGGCCAGCAGCCCGTTGCCGAAGGTCGCCAGGATGTAAAGCGTCGGACCGACCGCCACCACGAAGACCAGCAGCAGGATCGCAAGGCCCATGTTGATCTCGCTCAGCAGCTTGACCCCGCCGTCGAGGCCGCGCAGTACCGAAATCAGCGCGACCGCCGTGATCGCGGCGATCAGCACCACCTGCAACACCGTGCCGTTCGGGATGCCATAGATGTAATCCAGCCCTGCGCCGGCCTGCTGCGCGCCGAACCCCAGCGACGTGGCCAGCCCGAACAGCGTGGCAAAGACCGCCAGCGTGTCGATGACATGGCCCCACCAGCCCCAGACGCGTTCGCCCAGGATCGGATAGAAGGCCGACCGGATCGTCAGCGGCAGCCCCTTGTTATAGCTGAACAGCGCCAGCGCCAGCGCCACCACCGCATACATCGCCCAAGGGTGAAGCCCCCAGTGCAGGATGGTCGCGGCCATCCCGATATCGCGCGCCGCAACCTGCGAACCGGCGATCACCGCACCGTCCTCCCCGAAGGGCGACACGGCGTTCAGCGGGGCGGAAACCGCCATGTGATAAACAGGCTCCAGCACGCCGAAGAACATCAGGCCGATGCCCATTCCGGCCGCGAACAGCATCGCGAACCAGCCCAGATAGCCGTAATCGGGCGTCGCGTCCGACCCGCCCAGCCGCACGCGGCCATAGGGCGACACGACCAGATAGAGGCAGAACAGCACAAAGACATTGGCCGCCGACAGGAAGAACCAGTCCAGCGTGTCCGTGACCGCCGGGCGCAACCATTGAAAGAAGGTCGAGGCCTGCGTCGGCGCGATCACGGCGTATAGCACGAAGGCCACGATGGCGACGGCCGAGATCGCGAAGACCGGGTTGTGGATGTCCACCGCTACCGGACCGATCGAGGTTTCGTAATTGTCCTGTCCGATCTCGTAATCGGTGTCGATGATCTGCGAGGTGCCTTCAGGCTCCTGTAGACCATCGGTGGTGGTGTCGGTCATCGCCGATCCTTTCGGTTGTTCGAGTTGTTCGAGGGGTCCGTCCCGCAGGCTATCCCCCCGTCGGAAGGACCGACGCCACCGGGCGGCACGCCCGAACGCGGGCCAGCGGCGCCGGGACAAGCGGCTTTTCCGCGCGGCCCGGCGCCTTTCCTGCCCGGTCAGGACATGCCGGATCGACTGAAATATCCATCATGTCGAACAAACGCAGCGCTCCACGACAGGCGGCAGGGCACCCGGCGGGGCGCTGTGCAGCTATTCGGTTCTTCTGATTTCCGCCAAGCTAACAGCCCCCGCCCCCCGGATGCAACCGGTTTAGCGGTCCGCACCGGCGGCCGCGACATCGACCAGCACGCGGCCCGTCACCCGGCCTTGCAGGATATCGGCGCCCAGACGCGGCAGATCCTCCAGCATCGCGGGACGGACCATCGCTTCCAGCTTCTTCATCGGCAGGTCGTGCGCGATGCGGGCCCAGGCGCGCAGGCGGGCGTCGCGTGCCTGCATCACGCTGTCGATGCCCAGCAGGTTCACGCCGCGCAGCAGGAACGGGATCACCGTCGCGGGCAGTTGCGCGCCCCCCGCCAGCCCCACGGCGGCGACCGATCCGCCATAGGCGATCTGCCCCAGCACCCGCGCCAGCATCGCGCCGCCCACCGCGTCGATGCATCCGGCCCAGGCTTCGGATTCCAGCGGCCGCTTCACCGTCTCGGCCAGATCGGCGCGCGGCACGATCTGCGTGGCCCCCAGCCCGGTCAGATAGTCGCTGTTTTCGGGCCGTCCGGTCACGGCGGCGACGCGGTAGCCCAGATTGGCCAGGATGGCGACAGCGACGGACCCGACACCGCCCGACGCCCCCGTCACCAGCACCGGCTGCGGTGCATCGGGGGTCAGGCCGTGATCCTCCAGCGCCATGACGGCCAGCATCGCGGTGAAGCCGGCGGTGCCCACGGCCATCGCCTGCCGTGTCGTCAGCCCCTCGGGCAACGGCACCAGCCAGTCGCCCTTCACGCGCGCCTTTTCCGCGTATCCGCCCCAATGCGCCTCGCCCACGCGCCAGCCGGTCAGCACCACCTTGTCGCCCGCCGCATAGCGCGGATCGTCCGATGCCTCGACCCTGCCCGCAAAGTCGATGCCCGGCACATGCGGATAACTGCGCACCAGCCCGCCGCCCGGCCCGATGCAAAGCCCGTCCTTGTAGTTCAGCGCCGAATACTCGACGGCGACCGTCACGTCGCCCTGCGGCAGGCGGTCCTCGGCGATCCGCTCGACGGCCGCGCGGGTCTTTCCGTCGTCGTCCTTCGTCACCACAAGCGCCCTGAACATGATCGTCATCCTTCCTGCCCTGCCATCGGTCTGCGAAGGTCGGCGCGTCCCGGTCCCATGTCAAACCGAAACCGTGCAAGCGAATCGCTTGTGACCCCGCGACGCGCGCCCTAGCGTTCGCCCGCATCCATGACCCGGAGGAACGCATGGCCCGTCGCACGACCGCACTCGTCACCCTGTCCTGCCTGGCCGCGCCCGCCATGGCCGAAGACGGCGATCTGCTGATCCTCGACTATTCGGGGTTCGAGAATCCGGCCTTCCACCAACCCTATATCGACCAGCACGGCGCCAGCCCGACCTACAGCTTCTTCGGCGACGAAGAAGAGGCGTTCCAGAAGCTGCGTTCGGGGTTCGAGGCGGACATCGCCCATATCTGCGCCGGATCCGTGTCCAAATGGGAAGCGTCCGACCTGCTGGAACCGTGGGACACCGCGCGCATCGACGCCTTCGACGATCTCGACACAGACCTGACCGGCAGCGACGTGACCGCCGATCTGGACCAGGTGACATGGGTGCCGACCGATTTCGGCACGACCGGCATCGCCTACAACACCGACGAAGTCCCGGCCGAGGCCGTGGCATCGCTGAACGTGTTTCTCGATCCCGCCTATTCGCAGCGCGTGGCGATCCCCGACAATGTCGATGACGCCTTCGCGCTGGCCTATCTCGCCACCGGCACGACCGACTGGCGCGATGCCAGCGACGCGCAGTTTCAGGCTGCCGCCGACTGGCTGCGTCAGGCGCACGAGAACCTGCGCACCTATTGGACCGGACCGGCCGAGTTGGCGCAGCTGATGGCCACCGGCGACGTACTGGTCGCCTGGGCCTGGAACGAAACGCTGCCGACGATGGCCGCGCAGGACTTTCCCATCGGCTTTCAGCGCGAACCGGCGGAAGGATCGTCCTTGTGGCTTTGCGGCTATGTGAACCTCAAGGACGGGCCCGGATCGGCCGACAAGGCCTACGATTACCTCAACGCCATGCTGTCCGAAGCGGCGGCGCCCGGCCTTCTGGACGCGGGCTTCGGCAGCGCCAATTCGATCGCTCTGAATGCGCAGGGCGCCGAGGCGTTGCAGGCATCCGGCCTTGGCCCGGTGGACGTGCCGCTGCTGGCGCAGCTTCCCATCGACGCCGACCAGCGCGCCCGCCACAGCGAGGCGTTCGAGAAGATCAAGGCGGGGTTCTGACGGCTTGATTTCCGCCCCCGGCCGCCTTACCTTCAAAGTGTCCTTAGGGACTATGGTGATAAACGCGCAGGTAATAAGCGGATCGGACCCGGGGGCGGTACCCGGCGGCTCCACCAAACCTCTTTTGTTGGAAGAGCATGGGGCCGAAACAGGATCGACGGACGTCTAAAGCTGTGGCTTTCACTCGGTGAGCTACCACCGTTATCGGTGCGAAAAGTATAGTTGCCAACAACAACCATGCTCCGGTTGCTCTGGCTGCGTAAGCAGTTCGAGTAATCGAAATCTAAGCCCTTGCGCCTAGCAGCGTAAGGCGGGGTTCGCAGGCACCTGGCAACAGAAGCCTGCACTTTCCTCAATTCGCCCCGATCGCGTTAGGGTTTCGGTAAGATTCGCCCGCTAGCGTCCTCGTAAAGGAGACGTCGATGGACAATCTCGAAACCTTGCAGGACTTCTATCGGACCATCTGGATCGGCGGCAGGCTGGACCAGATGGACCGCTTCTTCGCGCCCGACGCGCGCGCCGGCGGCCTGCTTCCCGACCTGGCCCTCGGCCCGGCCGACTTCGAGATCCTCGTTCAGACGGTCATGGCGCTGGTCGCTAACCCGCAGATCGAAATCGTCCATCATCTGGCCCAGGGCGACTGGATCGCCGCGCTGATCGACGTTCACTGTCGGTCGCGCGCCACGGGCGATCCCGTGCGGCTGAGCGGACAGATCATGTGCCGTTTCGACGAAGGGCGCATCGTCGAGGCGTATAATCACTTCGACACGATGGCGTTTTTCCAGCAACTCGGTCTCGTCGCCCCTGAAACGGTCGAAGTGATGCTGGCGGGGGATGCGGCGCTCTGACCCCCCGTGTGGCCAGCCGCATGGACGCAAGACCCGCCTTTTCATCACCGCCGAATCCCTTATGCTTTCCGCTGCAAGGGGTGAAGGGGCCGCCATGACGCGCAGTATCGACTATGGCAATCTGATGCACCGGGCCATGCGCGGCCTGATCCGGCAGGTTCTTCAGGACGTGGCCGCCGACGGTTTGCCGGGCGAGCATCATTTCTTCATCACCTTCGACACGATGCACCCCGATGTCGAAATCGCCGACTGGCTGTCCGACCGCTATCCGGGCGAAATGACGGTGGTGATCCAGCACTGGTTCGACAATCTCGACGTGTCCGAGGAAGGGTTCGCGATCACGCTGAACTTCGGCGAGAACCCCGAACCGCTTTACATCCCCTTCGCCGCGATCCGCACCTTCGTCGACCCGTCGGTCGAGTTCGGCCTGCGCTTCGAGACGCAGGAGGCCGAGGAGGAGGTCGATCTGGTCGAGGTCGAGGAGACCGCAGAAAAGCAGGACGCGCAGATCGTCAGCCTCGATTCCTTCCGCAAATAGGCCATCGGCGGCGGCCCCATTGCCGCCCGCGTGGCGGAACGGTATCGACGGCACGACCTTACCTGCAGGACCGCCATGACCCAGACCCGCCCAGAAACCGACAGCTTCGGCCCCCTCGACGTTCCCGCCGACAAGTATTGGGGCGCGCAGACCCAGCGCTCCATCCAGAACTTTCCCATCGGCTGGGAACGCCAGCCCATCGCCATCGTCCGCGCGCTTGGCGTCATCAAGAAGGCCGCGGCGACCGTGAACGAGGGCTTCGGCGATCTCGACCCCGATCTCGCCCACGCCATCCGGCAGGCCGCGACCGAGGTGATCGAAGGCCGGTTCGACGACAATTTCCCGCTGGTCGTCTGGCAGACCGGATCCGGCACCCAGTCGAACATGAACGCGAACGAGGTGATCGCCAACCGCGCGATCGAGATCATGGGCGGCGAGATGGGATCGAAGAAGCCCGTCCACCCCAACGATCACTGCAATATGGGCCAGTCGTCGAACGACACCTTCCCCACCGCGATGCACGTCGCCATCGGCATGACCGCCCGCGATGTGCTGCTGCCGGGGCTGGAAAAGCTGCACGCGGCCCTTGCCGCCAAGTCCGACGAATTTTGCGACATCATCAAGATCGGCCGCACCCATACGCAGGACGCCACGCCCCTGACGCTGGGTCAGGAATTCGGCGGTTACGCCCATCAGGTCGCCAAGGGGATCGAGCGGGTGAAGATGTGCCTGCCCG
Source organism: Oceaniovalibus guishaninsula JLT2003 (assembly GCF_000299575.1). Taxonomy (GTDB): domain Bacteria; phylum Pseudomonadota; class Alphaproteobacteria; order Rhodobacterales; family Rhodobacteraceae; genus Palleronia; species Palleronia guishaninsula. Next base: position 201,966 of record NZ_AMGO01000046.1, on the reverse strand, counting down.
ACATCTATGAGCTGGCGCAGGGCGGCACGGCCGTCGGCACCGGGCTGAATACCCGCAAGGGTTTCGCCGAAAAGGTCGCGGCCCAGATTGCCGAGATCACCGGCCTGCCTTTCGTCACCGCCCCCAACAAGTTCGAGGCACTGGCCGCCCACGACGCCATGGTCATGTTCTCGGGCGCGCTCAAGACCGTTGCCGCTTCGCTGTTCAAGATCGCCAACGACATGCGTTTCCTCGGTTCCGGCCCCCGGTCCGGCCTGGGAGAGCTGATCCTGCCCGAGAACGAACCGGGCAGCAGCATCATGCCGGGCAAGGTCAATCCGACGCAGGCCGAGGCGCTGACCATGGTTTGCGCGCAGGTCATGGGCAACGACGCCGCCGTGGGCTTCGCCGGCAGCCAGGGCCATTTCGAACTCAATGTCTATAACCCGATGATGAGCTATAACGTCCTGCAATCCATGCAGCTTCTGGGCGACGCGGCGTCCAGCTTCACCGACAACATGGTCGTGGGCACGCAGGCCAATGTCGAACGGATCGACCGGCTGATGAAGGAAAGCCTGATGCTGGTGACGGCGTTGGCACCGACCATCGGCTACGATGCCGCGACCAAGGTCGCCAAGACCGCGCACCGCAACGGCACCACCCTGCGCGAGGAAGCGATCGGATTGGGCTATGTCGATGCCGAAACCTTCGACCGCGTCGTGCGGCCCGAAGACATGATCGGCCCGAAATGACCGCGCCGGTGAACCTCAACCGCGTCAGGAAGCAGAAGGCGCGCGAGGATGCGCGCCGTCAGGCCGATCTGAACGCCGCCGCCTATGGCCGGACCGCAACGGAACGCGCGGCGCAGGCGGCCGAACGCGCGGCGCAGGCCGCCCGGCTCGACGGGCATCGCCGCGACGAATGACCACCGGCCGGCCACGCAAGCATTCGCTGACCTTGCGCGGCCACCGCACCAGCGTGACGCTCGAAGACGCGTTCTGGACTGCCTTCCGCCGCATCGCCGCCGCGCGCAATCGCCCGCTGAACGATCTGGCCGCCGAGATCGACGCCGCGCGCGGGGATGTCGGCCTCGCCTCGGCCCTGCGGGTCTTCATCCTCGGCGAGGTTGCCGCGGGTGCGCTCAGCCCAGCAGCGCCAGACCGGGAAACGTCTCCAGCAGCCAGTAGGAAAACGCGCTGAACGCGCCCGTCAGCAACGCGAACCCCACGATCAGCAGCAGCACGCCCATCCCCCGCTCGATCAGCCGCATATAGGGCCTAAGCCGGTTCATCAGCCCGACCGCGCGCTGGATGAACAGCGCCGCCAGCAGGAACGGAATGCCCAGACCCGCCGCATAGACCGCCAGCAGCGTCGTGCCCCGCGTCACGTCCGCCTCGCTCGCCGCAAGGCTAAGGATCGCGCCAAGCTGCGGGCCGATGCAGGGCGTCCAGCCGAAGGCGAAGGCCAGCCCCAGCACATAGGCCCCCAGCGCCGATCCGCCCTGGTCGCCCGCATCGAGCCGCATGTCGCGATCCAGGAAACCGATGCGGAACACGCCCAGGAAATGCAGCCCGAAGACGATGACCACAAGGCCCGACAGCCGCGAGAACAGGGTCTGGTTCTGCAAGAAGAAGGCACCGAAGGCCGACGCGGTGAAGCCCAGCAGCAGGAAGACCGTGCTCAGCCCCAGAACGAAGAACAGCGCCGGCAGCACTGCGCGCCCGCGCTGCGCGGCGCCCGTCATCTCGGTCATCGTCATTCCGCCCATATACGCCAGATAGGGCGGCACGATGGGAAGGACGCACGGGCTGAGGAACGACAAAAGCCCCGCCGTCAGCGCGATAAGCATGGCGGGCAACAGACCCGCGTCGATGATGTCGAATCCGATCATGGCCCCGACCTACGCCATCCGGGCCGCCCCGTCATTGCGTCATCGCACACATCCTCGTGGACATTCGCCCGGTCGCGCGACAATCTGCACCGATGATCGAAAATGCGACAAGTGCCGACGCCATCGTCGATGCGCGTGGATTGCTCTGCCCCCTGCCCGTCCTGAAGGCCCGCAAAAGGCTGGCCGCGCTGTCGGGGGGGCAGGTTCTGCAACTCGTCGCGGACGATCCGGCCGCCGTCGTGGACGTGCCGCATTTCTGCGCGCAGGCGGGTCACACGCTGCTGTCCGTCACCGAACGGGACGGCGCGCGGGTCTATCTGCTGAAACGCGGCGCCTGAAACGCGAAGGGCCGCCCGAAGGCGGCCCCCAAAATCACCGGCTCAACGACCACCAGCCGCGCCGCTTGGGCTTTTCGGCCTCGCGGGGCGCATCGTCGGCGACCGCGCTGTCGCTTTCCGCCGCCGCCGGAACGGGTGGCGCGACCGGCGCGCTTTCCGTCACCGTCTCGGCCACCTCCTCGGGCACGACCGGCCCGGCATCGGGGCGGTCGCCGGACAGTGCCGGTTCGACCTCGGGCCGGTCGTCGTCCTTCGGCGCGTCTTGCGGAACTGGCGGTGCTATGGGCGCGTCTTCGGTGATCTGCGCCTCGACCTCATCGCTGACCGGCGCGGCGACGGGCTGGTCGGAACGCCGGCGGCTGCGCGACCGGCTGCGCCGACGGCGCGGGGCCTCGTCGCCGTCGCTATCCCCGGCCTCGGCATCGTCCGCACCCTCGCTATCGGCGGAGTCGTCGCTTCCCTCCGTCTCGTCGGACGCGGCCTCGACACCGTTATCGCCGTTGCCGTTCGACTTGCGGCGGCGGCGGCGGCGGCGGCGCTTCTTGGTCTGACCGTCATCGCGCCCGCCCGCATCGTCGTCGGACGACGCGCGCTCGGACGGTTGCGCCTCGATCGCCTCGTCCTCGATCTCGGCTTCGGGGGGCGGCGGCGCCTCGTCCTCGTCCACTTCCAGATTGTCGTCCACATCGTCCATCAGCGCCGACGATCCGACGATGGCCGCCGTCTGCCGGACGATGCGCGCCGTCTGGGTCTTGAACTTCTCGATCCGGGTATCGGGACTGGTCAGGGTCGGGTCGGCCTCGAGCCGGACGGCCATGCCATACCTCGCCTCGATCTGGGCGATGTGGTCGCGCTTGTGGTTGATCAGGTAGTTGCAGACCGCCACCGGCGCCGTGACCAGCACCTCCTTGGTGCGCTCGCGCGTGCCTTCCTCTTCCAGTTGGCGCAGGATGCCCAGGGCCACGTTCTCGTCCGACCGCAGCAGGCCGGTGCCGTGGCAATGCGGGCAGGGCTGGGTCGTCGCCTCGATCATGCCCGGATGCAGCCGCTGGCGCGACATTTCCAGCAGCCCAAAGGCGCTGATCTTGCCGACCTGGATGCGCGCGCGATCGGTCTTCAGCGCGTCCTTGAACCGCTTCTCGACCGCCGCGTTGTTCTTGCGATCCTCCATGTCGATGAAGTCGATCACGATCAGCCCGGCAAGGTCGCGCAGCCGCAATTGCCGCGCGACCTCGTCCGCCGCTTCGCAATTGGTCTTGAACGCGGTCTCCTCGATGGATCCTTCCTTGGTCGCCCGGCCCGAGTTCACGTCGATGGCGACCAGCGCCTCGGTCACGCCGATGACGATATAGCCGCCCGATTTCAACTGCACCGTCGGGTTGAACATGCCCGACAGATAGGATTCCACCTGATAGCGCGCGAATAGCGGCATCTGATCGTGGTAATACTTCACGTTCTTCGCATGCGACGGCATGATCATCTTCATGAAGTCCTTGGCGATGCGATAGCCTGCTTCGCCCTCGACCAGCACCTCGTCGATGTCGCGGTTGTAAAGGTCGCGGATCGACCGCTTGATCAGGTCGCCTTCCTGATAGATCGGCGCAGGCGCGATGGACCGCAGCGTCAACTCGCGGATCTGTTCCCACATGCGTTGCAGGTATTCATAGTCGCGCTTGATCTCGGTGCGGGTGCGCTTGGCCCCCGCCGTGCGAATGATCAGCCCCGCGCCGCGCGGCACCTCGATGCCCTGCGCGATCTCCTTCAACTTCTTGCGGTCGGCGACGTTGGTGATCTTGCGGCTGATCCCGCCGCCGCGCGCGGTGTTGGGCATCAGCACGCAGTAACGGCCCGCCAGCGACAGATAGGTGGTCAGCGCCGCACCCTTGTTGCCGCGTTCTTCCTTGACGACCTGGACCAGCATGATCTGCCGGACCTTGACGACCTCCTGGATCTTGTAGCGCCGCGCGCGCGGCTTGCGCGGACGGCTGATCTCGTCGGCCGGATCGTCGGACCCGACCGATTCGATGCTGCTGTCGCGTTCCGACGCGTCGTCGGCGGCCACATAGGGCCGATTGTCGTCGTCGTCGCCGTTCCGGTCGGCATTGTCGCCATCGTCGTCGCTGTCGTCGTCGGCAGCGGCGGCGGGATCGGGCGCCAGATCGACCACATCCATTCCGGGGATGTCGGCCATCGCCAGCGCGGTGCGCGCATCGGCCAGATCGTCCGCCTGCGGCTCGGTCGCGGCGGTGGCGTCCTTCGGCCCCTGCGCGGCCCGCGGCGCGCGGCGACGGCGCGATCCGTTATCGTCCTCGTCCTCCTCGGCGGCCATGGCCGCTTCCTCGGCCAGCAGCGCCTCGCGGTCCGCGACGGGGATCTGATAGTAGTCGGGGTGTATTTCCGAAAAGGCCAGGAAGCCGTGCCGGTTGCCGCCGTATTCGACGAACGCCGCCTGCAAGGACGGCTCCACCCGCGTCACCTTGGCGAGATAGATGTTCCCCGCCAGTTGCCGCTTGGCCTCGGATTCGAAATCGAACTCCTCAACCCTGTTTCCATCCACCACCACGACGCGGGTTTCTTCCGCGTGGGTGGCGTCGATCAGCATTTTCTTTGCCATTGATCCTGTTTCCGCCCTGCGCCCGGCCGGAAGGCCCGTCGGGTCTCCGCGTCGAGGCGGCAAGGCTGGTTGCGGCGATGCGGGGCGCGCGGCAGAAGGTCCGGCAGTCGCCCGAAGGCGCCGGATCGGTCTCGTCTGTCGTCGGCGCACAGCGCATCGCGGTTTGTCTCCGGCATGCGCCAAAGCATGCCATGTTGAACCGTCGGGCCGGGCGATGCCGGCTTTCGGGCAGTCGAGGGCCGAAGCCCGGATCCATCTGTCGTGGCAGGCTCGACCCCAGGGCCGTCCATCCCGCCAACAGCGAAATCGAGAGCGGCGCGCGACGCGAAAGAAGTCGCGACGCCGCTCCCCTACATAGGACCGGGGGGGGCGGCGATGCAATCACGAAGTCGGTGCAACCTAAAGTTGCGCAACGGCGTCGCGCACCCTCACAGATAATCCGACCGGCTCAGCCCGTATTTCGCCATCTTCTCGTTCAGCGTGCGGCGCGGCAGGCACAGCTCGTCCATGACGGCGACGATGCTGCCCTTGTGCCGCCGCATCGTGTTGTCGATCAGCATCTTCTCGAACGCCTCGACATATTCCTTCAGCGGCTTGCCCTCGGTCGTCATGCCCGCCATCCCGTCGTCGCCCGCCATCAGCAGCGACGAAATGGTGCCGGTCCCGCGGCGGTTCTGCATCACCGCGCGTTCGGCCACGTTGGACAATTGCCGCACGTTGCCGGGCCATGGCGCCTGCAACAATTGCGCGGCCTCCTGCGCGCTGATCTCGGGCGCGTCACAGCCGTATTCCTCGGCGTATTGTTCCGAGAACCGCGAGAACAGCGTCAGGATGTCCTCGCCCCGCGCGCGCAGGGGCGGCAGCGTGATCTTCATCGTCGCCAGCCGGTAATAAAGCTCGGGCCGCAGCGCGTCCTCGCAGGTGCGCCCCTGTTCCGACAGGTTCGACACCGCGACCAGCCGCGTTTCCGGCGGGGTGCCCTGATCGTTCATCCACGCCAGCAGCTTGCCCTGCAACGCCGTGGGAAGCGCGTCGATATCCTCCAGCACCAGGGTGCCGCCGCGCGCCTGCTCCAGCAGCGGCAGGTCGGCCTCGTTGGGTCCGAACAGCGCCGCGCCCAGCGCCTCCTCGTCCTTGCCGGCACAGGAAAACAGCACGAACTTGCGCCCCGCCTTCGCCCCGACGGCATGCAGCGCATGGGCGGTCAGCGTCTTGCCGGTGCCCGTCTCCCCGTCGATCAGTACATGGCCGTCGCCCTGCCCCAGATCGAGGATGTCCTCGCGCAGACGCTCCATCACAGGGGACGAACCGATCAGCTTGCGCATGATGCCGGTGCCGTCGCCCAGATCGCGGCGCAGCGCGCGGCTGTCCAGCGTCAGCCGCCGGGTCGAGGTGGCGCGCTTGGCCAGCTCGGTCATCCGTTCGGGGTTAAACGGCTTTTCCAGAAAATCGAACGCGCCCACGCGCATCGCTTCGACCGCCATCGGCACGTCGCCATGCCCGGTGATCATGATGACGGGCAGCGCCGAGTCGACGCTCAACAGGCGTTTCAGGAAGGCCATGCCGTCCATGCCGGGCATCTTCACGTCGCTGATGACGACGCCGGGCCAGTCGGGCGACAGCGCCTTCAGCGCGTCCTCGGCGCTGGGATAGGTCTCCGTCTCGAATCCCGACAGGCTCAGCCACTGGCTGATGGACTGGCGCATGTCCTGCTCGTCATCGACGATGGCGATCTTCATAGCCTGGGCCATGGCTGCTCCTTGCTCGTCCGGTCCTGCCGGACGTCTGTTGGATCACTCGGCCGCCAGCGCGGCCGGATGATGGATGGGCAGGCGCATCTCGAAGACGGCCCCGCCCGCATTGCCGTTGCGCGCGGTCAGCCGCCCGCCCAGATCGGCCACGATCCCCGAGGATATGGCCAGCCCCAGACCCGTGCCGTCGCCCGGCGCCTTGGTCGTGTAGAACGGCTCGAACAGCGATTCCAGATCGGCGATGCCGTGGCCGTTGTCGCGCACGGTCAGCATCGCCGTGTCGCCTGCCGCCAGGATCAGGTCGATGCGCGGATTGTCGCTGTCCTTCACGGCGTCCAGCGCGTTGCGCAGCAGGTTCACGATCACCTGCTCGACGCGGATCCGGTCGCCCATCACCGGCACCGGCTGGCGCGGCACGCTGCGCGCGATGGTCACGTCGCGCCGCTTCAGTTGCGGCTCCATCATCGCCAGCGCGTTCGACAAACAATCGCGCAGATCCAGCGGCTCCAGCGCGTCGCCGGCCTTGCGCGCATAGGATTTCAGTTGCCGCGTGATCGCGCCCATCCGCTCGATCAGGTCGTCGATGCGGTGGAAGGACGACAGCGCCTCGTCCGGGCGGCGGCGCTGCACCAGCAGACGCGCGCCTGCCAGATAGGTCTTCATCGCCGCCAGCGGCTGGTTCAGCTCGTGGCTGACGGCCGCCGACATTTCGCCCAGCACCGCCAGTTTCGAGGTCTGCGCGACCGTCTGCTCGGCCACTTCCAGGCTCTTTTCGGCGCGCTCCCGCTCGGCGATTTCCCGCTGCAACGCGGCGTTGAGCGCGCGCAGTTCGACCGATTCGCGCTGGAACAGGGTCATCGCGCTCAGTGCCTTGCGGCTGGCCAGATAGAAGCCGCCCGCCAGCAGCAGCGCAAATCCCATGATTTCCAGCGCCAGCACGCCGTTCACCCGCTCGCGCACCGACGCATAGGTGGTGAAGCTGGTCATCTGCCAGCCTTGGAACGGGATCCGCGTCGTCTGCCGCATCACCGCCTCGCCGCGAAGATAGGCGTCGGCGGGCAGCGCGGTCCAGTCCGCCGTCGCCTGGATCGCCCGCTCAATGGCGCCCGTGGGCGACCGGCGTTCCAGCGCCTCACTCTCTGGCAGGCCGCGCCAGCGCGACTCGGTCGCGAGGATAATCCGCCCCTCGCTGTCCGTCACCATCACCGCGTCGGAAAAGCCCGCCCAGCTTTGCTCGAACTGGCGCAGATCGACGCCGACGACCATCACGCCGGTCAACGCGCCGCCCACGTCGATGCGGCGGGAATAGGTGAAATCCATTCCGCCGCTGTCATTGACATTGGTGCTGAACACCGTGCCGTCGGATCGCAGCGCCTCGACGAAGAAGGGCGTCAGCCGGTGGTTCGTGCCCAGCTCGCTGCGATCGGTGGCCGCGACCGTCCGCCCGTCGCTGTCCAGCAGCATCAGCGACGCCGCGCCGATCTCGTCCAGATAGGAAATCAGCCGCTGGGTGGAAGCCGAATAATCCTGCGAGGTCAGCGCGCCGATCAGCGACGGATCCCGGCTCAGCAGCAGCGGCACGACCGACGCGCGCTGCAACTCGCTCATCAGGTTGCCCGAATACAGCGCCAGCCGCACCTCGGCGCGGTTGCGCGTCGTCTCGGTGAACCGCTCGGTCAGAAGCTGGTTGGTGATCCACACGACCGCGACGGCGACCGCCACCAGCGCCAGCGCCGCGACGCGCAAGGGCCAGCGCCTGAACCGTTCGGGCACTCGCTCCTCGTCGGATCGGTCTGATCTGGCCATCGCAGAATCCTAGTCGCTGCCCCGCCCGCCAACAAGCACGCGCATCCGCCGCCCCGTCGCGGCAGGCGATGCGCCGCCGGTCAGGCCGGAACGCCCTGTCCCGCCAACGTCGCCACCAGTCCCGCGAAAAGCGGCGCGCCGTCCGTTCCGCCCAGTGCCGCGTCCGCCGCCCGTTCGGGATGCGGCATCATGCCCAGCACGCGGCGGTTAGCCGACAGGATGCCGGCAATTTGGCGCGCCGATCCGTTGGGATTGTCGGCATACCGGAAGGCAACGCGCCCTTCCGCCTCCAGCATGTCCAGCTCGGCCGGGGACGCGGCATAGTTGCCGTCGTGATGGGCGATGGGCACCCGCACCTCCTGCCCCGCCGCATAGCCGCGGGTAAAGGCGCTGTCGGTCCGCTCGACCTGCAGCGTCACCGTGCGGCAGACGTATTTCAGCCCGGCATTGCGCATCAACGCGCCGGGCAGGATGCCGGTCTCTGTCAGGATCTGGAAACCGTTGCACACGCCCAGCACATAGCCGCCCCGCGCCGCGTGGTCGCTGACGGCGGCGCAGACGGGCGACCGGGCCGCGATGGCCCCGCAACGCAGGTAATCCCCGAACGAAAACCCCCCCGGCAGGCCGACCACGTCCACCCCCTCGGGCAGGGTCCGGTCCTTGTGCCAGACCATCGCGACCTCGGCCCCCGCCGCGCGGAAGGCCGTCGCCAGATCCCGGTCGCAGTTCGATCCGGGAAAGACCACCACCGCCGCCTTCATGGCGCAATCCGGCGCGTGGGGCGCATCACACCATCTCCACGCGATAGCTTTCGATGACGGTGTTCGCCAGCAGCCGCTCGCACATCTCGGCGACCTTGTCCTCGCTGGCGCCCTCGTCCAGATCCAGCTCGATCACCTTGCCCTGCCGCACGCCCGCGACGCCCTGAAATCCCAGCGTCCCCAGCGCGTGGCGGATCGCCTCGCCCTGCGGGTCCAGAACGCCGTCCTTCAGCATTACCGTCACACGGGCCTTCATGCGCGCGTCCCCGTCATCCATCAGTTGATCAGCGTCGGCCGCGGCGCATGCGTCACGTTCGACGGCAGCACGCCCAGACGCCGGGCCACCTCGGTATAGGCGTCCGTCAGATTGCCCAGATCGCGCCGGAACACGTCCTTGTCCAGCTTCTGCCCCGTCTCGATGTCCCACAAACGGCAGCTATCGGGGCTGATCTCGTCCGCGACGATCAGGCGCTGGAAATCGTTTTCCCAAATACGGCCGATCTCGATCTTGAAATCCACCAGCTTGATGCCCACCGCCAGCATCAGCCCCGACATGAAGTCGTTGACCCGCAACGCCAGCGAAATCATGTCGTCCAGATCCTGCTGCGTGGCCCAGCCGAAGGCGCAGATATGCTCCTCGCTGACCAGCGGATCGCCCAGCGCGTCGTCCTTGAGGCAGAACTCGACAATGGGACGCGGCAGCGGCGTGCCCTCGGCCATGCCCAGACGCGCCGACAGCGACCCGGCGGCGAAGTTGCGCACCACCACTTCCAGCGGGATGATCTCGACCGACCGGACAAGCTGCTCGCGCATGTTCAGCCGCTTGATGAAGTGGTTGGGCACGCCGATCTGCGTCAGCCCCTTCATGAAGAACTCGCTCAGGCGGTTGTTCAGAACGCCCTTGCCTTCCACCTTGGCGCGCTTCTCGGCGTTGAAGGCGGTGGCGTCGTCCTTGAAATACTGCACAAGCGTCCCCGGCTCGGGGCCCTCGTACATGATCTTTGCCTTGCCTTCGTAGATCTTCTTGCGACGCGCCATGAACGTACTCCGATGGGACGGCGCCGCACGGACGGGCGGCGGGGGGTCCCCGTATCCGCGCCGATATATGGGAAACGCCCCCGCGCGGCAAGCGCGCCGCCCTCCGGCCCTTGGCAACGCGGCGGGCCGCGATCATATGAACGTGATAGACCGAAACCGGGGAGAGTGCCGATGACCAGCATGAAGGATCGCGAGAACGCGTTCGAAGCCAAGTTCGCCAACGACGCCGAGATGCAGTTCAAGGCCGAGGCGCGGCGCAACCGCCTTCTGGGTCTCTGGGCGGCCGAGCTTCTGGGCAAGGATGGCGAGGACGCGAACGCCTATGCGCGCGAGGTGGTGAAATCCGACTTCTCGGAACCTGGCGACGAGGACGTGTTCCGCAAGGTCAAGGGCGATCTGGGCGACCGCGCGACCGAGGAAGAGATCCGCACCAAGATGGCCGCGCTGATGGTCACGGCCAAGGCGCAGCTCGTGGACGAGGTCGAATAGTCAGAACAGCGACAGCTGATCGCCGGGCCGGGGCGGCGGCGCGAACAGGTCGCGGCGCAGCGGCGTCATGCGCTCGGTCAGCCCCAGCCGGGCGCAGGCCAGCGCGAAGCGGCGGCCGATCAGGTCGGCATGCGGCCCCTGCCCGCGCATCCGCCGTCCCCAATCGGCGGCGTAAAGCTGGCCGTCATGCATTTCCCGCAGACGCGCCAGCACCTTGTCGCGCTTCAGCGGCACATGGTCGGCCAGCCAGTCCTGAAACAGCGCCGATACCTCGTAAGGCAGGCGCAGCATGACCCAGCTTGCCCCTTCGGCCCCCGCATCGCGTGCCGCCGTCAGGATCGATTCGATCTCCGCATCGGTCAGGCCCGGAACGATCGGCGCGACCATCACCCGCACGGGAATGCCCGCCTGCGCCAGCGCCGCGACGCTGCGCAGGCGGCGCGCGGGCGACGGCGCGCGCGGCTCCATCCGGCGGGCCAGATCGGGGTCGAGCGTGGTGATCGTGATCCCGACCCGCGCCAGCCCCGCCTGCCCCATCTCGCCCAGAATGTCGGCGTCGCGCTCGACCAGCGTGCCGCGCGTGGCCACCGTCACCGGATGCCGGAACGCCTGCAACACTTCCAGCAGCCGCCGGGTGATCCGCCGGTCGCGTTCTATGGGTTGATAGGGATCCGTCGCCGTGCCCAGCGCCACGGGCGCCGCGCGATAGGACGGCGCGCGCAGTTCCCTTTCCAGCGCGGCGGGCGCATGGGGGCGCGCCACCAGCCGCGTTTCGAAATCCAGCCCCGGCGACAGGTTCAGATAGGCATGGGTGGGCCGCGCGAAGCAATAGATGCAGCCATGCTCGCACCCGCGATAAGGGTTCAGCGACCGGTCGAACCCGATATCGGGCGACGTGTTGCGCGCCATCGCGCGGCCCGATCGCTCCTCGCTGACCTCGGTGCGCCAGGGCGGCAGGTCGTCGTCGGGCGTCCAGCCGTCATCCTCGGCCGCGCGCAGATAGGGGTCGAACCGCGTCGCAGGATTGCTGGCGGCCCCCCGCCCCCTGCGGCGCGCCTGCGCGATGCGGCCGGTCTCATCGGTTTCCATCCCCCCACTCTAGAACATTTGCAGAACATCGGGAAGCCTCTTCATTGAACCTTAACCCGCCGCCCCCATATCGGGGACAGGAGGATCCATGCCGCTCGACCGTCTTGTCCTGATCCTTGTCGTCGCCATCGCCGGGGCCGCGCTGACCGTCTGGGTCGCGGCCTTTGCGGGCGCGGCCCTGCAACTCGGCCCGTGGTCGCTGCTGGTGGCGGTTCCTGTCGTCCTGTTCCTTTATGTGTTCTGGCGGGTCGTCGCGGATCGCCTGCGCGACCGCCGCAACGATCCCAGGGGACCGCGATGATCGCCGTCACGACCGACACCGTTCCGGGGCGCGACACCGCCGCGGCCCTGGGCATCGTGCGCGGTTCGACGGTGCGCGCCAAGCATATCGGCGGCGACATCGTGGCCGGGCTGCGCAATCTAGTGGGCGGCGAAGTGCACGAATATGCCCGCCTTCTGGCCGATGCCCGCGATCTTGCGCTGGAACGGATGCTGGCCGACGCCGCGCGGTTGCAGGCCGATGCCGTCGTGGCCGTCCGCTTCCAGACCTCGACCATTCAGCAGGGTGCGTCCGAGGTGATGTGCTACGGCACCGCCGTGCGCCTCTCGCCCGCCGCCTGACCGTTCAGGCCGCCTGCCCCGCGACCAGCCGGATCCGGTCCACCATCGCCCGCAATCCGTTGGACCGTTGCGACGACAGGTGATCGTGCAGGTTCAGCCGCTTCAATTCGGCCGCCGCGTCGATCTTCGGCACCTCCCCGACAGGCGCGCCCGCGTAAAGCGCGTGCAGCACCGCGATCAGCCCCTTGACGATCATCGCGTCGCTGTCGCCGGCGAAATCAAACCGTCCGTCCTCGACCGTCGGCACCAGCCAGACCTGGCTGGCACAGCCGTTCACCTTGGTCGCCGGCAGTTTCAGCGCCTCGTCCATGGGCGGCAGGGCGCGGCCCATCTCGATCACGTGGCGGTAACGGTCTTCCCAATCGTCCAGAAACGCGAACGTCTCGACAAGATCCTCGAAGGCGGCGCTGGCCATGACATTCCTTCCGTGGCGGTGCGGCAGACCTAGTCGGCGCTCGGGGGCCTTGCAACCGCGCGCGCCGCTTTTCAAGCCGCGCCCCATCCGCTAACCGGGGTCAGGGGATTTGCGGGGGACAAGTATGGGCAGGACGTGGATCGCGGCGCTGGCATGTGCGGCGCTGCTGGCGGGCTGCGGCCAGTCGCGGCTCAATCCGTTCAACTGGTTCGGCGGCTCGACCGAGACGGTGACGCTGGATACCGGCCGCGTCGTCGCGGTAGAAACGCGCCCTCTGGTCGAACAGGTCGCCGCCCTCGACATCGCGCGCAAGCCGGGTGGCGCGATCCTGACGGCGACCGGCCTGCCGCCCGTCCAAGGCTTCTGGAACGGCGCGCTGGTCCCGGTGGGCGACGCGGCGGACGGGCGCCTCGATTTCGAGTTCAGGATCGAACCGCCGCTGCAACCCACCCGCGTCTCGACCGCAGTTTCGCGCGAGGTGATCGTCGGCATCTTCCTGACCGACCGCCAGCTTGCCGGCGTGTCCGAAATCCGCGTCTCGGGGGCGCGCAACGCCCGTGCCGTGCGGCGCTAGGCGTCTCGGCCCAGCGCGAACACCACCACGTCGCATCCCTTCGCGGCCAACCCCACCTCGCCCCGGCAAAGGCGCAGCGCGTCGTGGCCGAACACCTCGGCCCGCCATCCGCCCAGCGCGGCAACGTCCCGGCCGCCGCTGGCGATGGTGTCCAGATCGGCGCTGCTGGCGATCAGCTTCTGCGCCACGCCTGCGGTCTCGGACTTCGACTTCAGCAACACCCGCAGCAGATCGGCCAGCGCCGGGTTCACCTGCAAATTGTCGCGGCTGCGGTCGGGTTGCGGAAAATCCGCCGGATCGGCCGCCAGCCCGCGCTTCACGGCGGCCAGGATGCCCTCGGCGATGTCCCCACGCCGCGCCTCGCGCAGCAGCAGGCGCAGACGGCCCAGATCGGCCTCGTTCTGCGGCTTGGCGGTCGCCAGCTCGACCAGCGCGTCGTCCTTGAAGACCCGTCCGCGCGGCACGTTGCGGTCCTGCGCATAGGCTTCGCGGAACGCCGCCAGTTCACGCACCACCGCCAGCATCCGCCCCGATCCGTTGCGCGTCTTGATCCGCTTCCAGGCATCCTCGGGGCGGATGCGATAGGTGTCGGGATCGCTCAGCACCGCCAGTTCCTCCTCGACCCAGGCGGTCCGTCCGGTGCGCTCCAGTTCGGCGGCAAGATATTCGTAGATCCCGCGCAGATGCGTGACATCGGCCAGCGCATAGGCTTTCTGCGCATCCGAAAGCGGCCGCCGCGACCAATCGGTGAACCGCGATGTCTTGTCCACCTGCGCCCTGGCGATCTTGCGCACCAGCGTCTCGTATCCCGCCTGATCGCCGTAACCGCAGACCATCGCCGCCACCTGCGTATCGAACAGCGGCTGCGGAATCACCCCGCCTTCCAGGCAGAAAATCTCGATATCCTGCCGCGCGGCGTGAAAGACCTTCACGACATCCGCATCGCGAAACAACGCATAGAGCGGTTCCAGCGACAGGTCCGGTGCCAGCGGATCGACCAGCACCGCGTCGTCCTCGGCATCGCCCGGCAGCGCAAGCTGCACGAGGCAAAGCTGCGAGTAATAGGTCCGCTCTCTCAGAAACTCGGTATCGACGGTGACATAGGGGCGGCTGCGGGCGCGTTCGCAAAAGGCGGCAAGCGCGTCGGTCGTGACGATCGTCATCATGCGTGGTGTGTCATCCTCGGCAATGTCGCGTCCTGATAGGGCGGTCGGCGGCGGATGGAAAGCTCATCCCAGGCTCAGCGGCGCCCGCTCGCCTCGGGCCACCCGCCGCAGGACTGCCGGATAAAGACGATGCTCGGCCTCCAGCACGCGGGCGGCCAGGCTGTCGGGCGTGTCGCCGGGCCGCACCGGCACCCGCGCCTGCCCCAGCACCGGCCCCGCATCCAGATTCGCCGTCACCTCGTGCACGCTGCATCCCGCCACGGTGTCGCCCGCCTCCAGCGCCCGGCGATGGGTGTCCAGCCCCGGATAAAGCGGCAGCAGCGACGGATGGACGTTCAGCATCCGCCCGGCGAAACGGTCGATGAAATCCGGCGTCAGGATACGCATGAACCCCGCCAGACAGATCAGGTCGGGCCGGGCCGCGTCCAGCGTCGCGGCCAGATCCGCCTCGAACGCGCGCCGCCCGTCATAGGCCCGGTGATCGACCACCGCCGTCGGGATGCCGCGCGCCGAGGCCAGCGCCAGCCCCCCCGCATCGGGCCGGTTCGACACGACCAGAACCGGGCGCGCGGGATGGTCGCCGGTCATGTCGTCGGCCAGCCGCGCCATGTTCGACCCGCCGCCCGAAATCAGGATCGCGACCCGCAGGCTCACCCCCCAAGGCGCCCCGCGAAGGTCACGCCGTCGCCGCGCACGACATGGCCCAGCCGCACCGCCGACAGCCCGTCCGCCAGCGCGTCGGCCCGGTCGGGCGCCACCACCGCGACCATGCCGATCCCGCAATTGAAGCTGCGCAGCATCTCGTCGCCGGCAATCCCGCCCGCCTCCATCAGCCAGCCGAAGACAGGCGGCAGCGCCCATGCGCCAAGGTCGATGGCGGCACCCAGCCCTTCGGGCAGCACGCGCGGCACGTTCTCGGTCAGCCCGCCGCCGGTGATATGGGCCAGCGCACGGATATCCCCCGCCTTCACGCGGGGCATCAAGTCCTTGACATAAAGCCTTGTGGGAACAAGCAAAGCCTGCCCAAGGCTTCCCTCGCCGAAGGGCGCCTCGTCCTGCCAGTGCAGCCCGGCCCGCTCGACCACCCGGCGCACCAGCGAAAAGCCGTTGGAATGCACGCCCGACGATCGCAGCCCCAGCAGCACGTCGCCTTCCGCCACGTCGCGCGGCAGCAGCGCGCCGCGATCCGCCGCGCCCACCGCGAACCCCGCCAGATCGAAATCGCCCGCGCCGTACATGCCCGGCATCTCGGCCGTCTCGCCGCCGATCAGCGCGCAGCCCGACGCGGCGCAGCCCTCGGCGATCCCGGCAATGACGGCGGCCGCCTCGTCCACGTCCAGCGCCCCGGTGGCATAGTAATCCAGAAAGAACAGCGGCTCGGCCCCCTGGCAGATCAGGTCGTTGACGCACATCGCCACCAGATCGACACCGACGCCGCCCAGATCGCCCGTCTCGATGGCGACGCGCAGCTTGGTGCCCACTCCGTCCGTCGCCGCCACCAGGACCGGATCGGCATATCCCGCCGCCTTCAGATCGAACAGCGCGCCGAATCCGCCCAGCCCCGACATCGTGCCGGGGCGCGCCGTGCGCGCGGCGAGGGGCGCGATCCGGCGGACCAGCGCATTGCCCGCCGCGATATCGACGCCCGCCTGCGCATAGGTCAGTCCCGTCCGGTCCGTCATGTCGTCCACCCGCCCTGCCCGATGCCCGCCCGATAGACGAACGCCCCGCTTGCCGCAACGCTTGACCCGCGCCCGTCCTCTGCTAAGCCCGCCCCAGGGGGCCTGTAGCTCAATTGGTCAGAGCAGAGCGCTCATAACGCTTTGGTTGGGGGTTCAAGTCCCTCCGGGCCTACCATATCTCCCTTCCGTCACCGCAATGCCGGACCCGCAATGAAGAAGCTGCCAAGCCCCTGCATCGACGTCTGCAAGTTCCGCCGCGAGGGGCATTGCATCGGCTGTTCGATGACCAAGGCGCAGAAGAAGCTGTTCAAGTCGCTCAAGCGGCCCGAACACCGCGCGGCCTTCATCGACATGCTGATCCACCAGCAGGGCGATATGGGCCGCTATTCGCACTGGGCGCCGGCCTATCTGAAGAAATGCGCGAAGAAAGACGTCAAGGCGCCCCCCGGCCTGCTGCCGAAAGGCGCCTGAAAGCGGGTGTCAGCCCTTCAGATGCGCGCGCAGCATCCAGGCAAACTTCTCATGGACGCGGCCGCGTTCGACCGCCAGATCCTCGGTCAGCGTGTCGCCGTGTTCGGCCGATACCCGCTCGACCCCCGACAGCGTCGCCGAAAGCTGTTCCTCGGCCTTCAGCATCGCGGCGATCATCTCGCGCTCGTCGGCGTGACCGTCATGCTCGGCGATCTTCGACCGTTCCAGCATGGCCGACAACTGGCCCTGCGCGTGCATGTCCAGCGCCTTGACCCGTTCGGCCAGATCGTCCTGCGCGGCGAAATGGTCCTCGTAAATCTGCTGGAACAGCGCATGCAGCGGACCGAACGCCATGCCGGTCACGTTCCAATGGAAATTCTGCGCCAGCGCGGTGGCGACGGTCGTTTCCGCCTTGGCCTGATTCAGCGCCTCTGCGATCGCCTCGCGCGACGAAGGGGCCAGCGACAATGCGGTTTCAGCCATGGGATTGCCTTTCGTTCTGGGGAATGGGGCTGTCGGACGCGCAAGCTATGCCGGAAACCAGAAAAGTCACCAGCCGGCGGGCCGGATGCGCGATGCGCGACCGGATCAGGAAATCGGTGCTGTGACCGTCACCGCCCCGGATCGCCGCCACCAGCGCCAGGATCCAGCGTTCGTCGAAACTGGTCTCGTCCGATCCCGGCCGATAGAAGACGGGCCGCCGGTCCAGCCCCTGCGCCAGCGTTCCCAGCAGCGCCTCGACAAAGGACGCGCGGGTGCGGCAGGGCGTCGTGCTCAGCAGCGCGCAGGCGCGGAACAGGTCGCTGCGCGGCCGCGCCTGCCCCACCAGCGCCGCCCGCCGCAGCACGTCCAGCAGATCGCGGTCGATGGCCGGGCACGGCCTGGGCGCCGCATCCCCGACAAGTTTCAGCGCACGTTCCGCCATGCCCGGTCCTTCCGAATGCCGAATACCCGACTAAACTACTTTGCCTCTCGCGCAAAGCCTTTTCAGCCCGGCGCGACGCCCGTCTCCTTGACCGCCTGCATCGCCACATAGGTCGATGTGTGCGACACGTGCGGCAACGCCGAAATCGCGCTGCCCAGGATCGCGCGATAGGCCGTCATGTCGGTGGTGCGCACCTTCAGCAAATAGTCGAAGGCCCCCGCGATCATGTGGCATTCCTCGATCTCGGGCACGCGGGCGACGGCGGCGTTGAAGGCGGTCAGCGCCGCCTCGCGCGTGTCGGTCAGCCGCACCTCGACGAAGGCGACATGCTGCAATCCCAGCCGCACCGGATCGACCATCGCGCGATAGCCGCGCACAACGCCCGCCCGTTCCAGCCGCCGCAGCCGCGTCTGCACCGGCGATTTCGACAGCCCGACGCGCCGCGCCAGGTCGGTCACGCTGATCCGCCCGTCCCCTGCCAGGATCTTCAGCATCGCCCGGTCGAATCGATCCAACCGAACCTCGCCGTCCTCGCTTTGCGGTCCATCCGCCTTCATCCGGCATCCTTTCGGTCGAATCGCCTGCGCATCCTGACGTATCCTGTCCGCACCAGCAGGAGGATGCCATGCCGCGCGACGCCGCCCCCGTTCCTTCGGTCCTTCCCGTCGAAGCCTATCCCGATCCCGACGCGATCCTCGCCGGTCTGATCGCGACGGCGGCGCTGACCGAAGCCGACCGCGCCCGCATTCACGCCGCCGCGACCGATCTGGTCGCGCGCCTGCGATCCGAGGCCAGACCGGGCCTGATGGAGGTGTTTCTGGCCGAATACGGCCTTTCGACCGACGAAGGCATCGCCCTGATGTGTCTGGCCGAGGCGCTGCTGCGCGTGCCCGACGCCCCCACCGTCGACGCGCTGATCGAGGATAAGATCGCGCCGGGCGACTGGGGCCGGCATCTGGGCCGCTCGTCCTCCAGCCTCGTCAACGCCTCGACCTGGGCGCTGATGCTGACGGGCCGCGTGCTGGACGACCCGGCGCGCCGCGGCCAGAACCCCGTGCGCGCCCTGCGCGGCGCCGTCCGCCGGATGGGCGAGCCGGTGATTCGCCGCGCCGTCGGCCAGGCCATGCGCGAGATGGGCCGCCAGTTCGTGCTGGGCGAGACGATGGCGTCCGCCATGGACCGCGCGGCCCGGATGGAACGCCGCGGCTATACCTACAGCTACGACATGCTGGGCGAGGCCGCGCGCACCGCCCGCGACGCCGAACGCTACCGCGCCGCCTATGCGGATGCCATGGACCGCATGGCGCGGGCCGCCACCCACGACGACATCGCCCGCAATCCCGGCATCTCGGTCAAGCTCAGCGCGCTGCATCCGCGCTACGAGGCCGCCCAGCGCGACCGGGTGCTGGCCGAACTGGTGCCGGTGCTGGCCGATCTCGCCGCGCAGGCGGCGCGGCTCAATATCGGCCTCAACATCGACGCCGAGGAAGCCGACCGCCTGTCGCTCTCGCTCGAGGTGATCGCGGCCGTGCTGACCGACCCCCGCCTTGCGGGCTGGGACGGCTTCGGCGTCGTGGTGCAGGCCTACGGCCCCCGCGCCGGTGCGGTCATCGACTGGCTGGCCGACCGCGCGGCGTCGCTCGACCGACGCCTTATGGTGCGTCTGGTCAAGGGCGCCTATTGGGATACCGAAATCAAGCGTGCGCAGGAACACGGCCTGCCCCGGTTCCCGGTCTTCAGCCGCAAGCCCGCCACCGATGTCAGCTATATCGCCAATGCGCGCAGGCTGCTGGCCGCGCGCGACAGGCTCTATCCGCAATTCGCCACGCACAACGCCCATACCGTTGCCGCCATCCTCGACATGGCGCGCACCATGGGCGCGGACCGCGACAGTTTCGAGTTCCAGCGCCTGCACGGCATGGGCGAGGCGCTGCACGACATCGTTCTGCGCGATCAGGGCACGCGCTGCCGCATCTACGCGCCTGTCGGCGCGCATCGCGACCTGCTGGCCTATCTGGTCCGCCGCCTGCTGGAAAACGGTGCCAACAGCAGCTTCGTCAACCAGATCGTCGACAAGGCCGTGCCGCCCGAAACCGTCGCCGCCGATCCCTTCGCGCTGCTGGGCCACGCCATCCAGGTCACGCCGGGCGATGCGCTGTTTCAGCCCACGCGCCCCAATTCGCGCGGCTGGGATCTGGCCGCCGCCGACCATCTGGCGCGGATCGACGCCGCCCGCGACCCTCACCGCAGCGCGACGTTCGACGCCGCCCCCCTTCTGGCCGCCGAGGCGCACCCCGCCCCGGCCATGCCCGTCGCCAATCCCGGCGATCCGTCCGACATCGTGGGCCATGTCCGCCCCGCCAGCCCCGCCGACGCGCAGGCCGCGCTGGCCGCAGCCCGGCCCTGGGACGCCGACGCCGCCACCCGCGCGCGTATCCTCGACGCCGCTGCGGATCTCTACGAATCCGAGTTCGGGCGCATCTACGCCCTTCTCGCGCGCGAAGCCGGCAAGACGCTGCCCGACGCCGTGGGCGAATTGCGCGAGGCGGTGGATTTCCTGCGCTACTACGCCACGCAGATCCCCGATGCCGCGCCTCTGGGCACCGTCACCTGCATCTCGCCGTGGAACTTCCCGCTGGCCATCTTCACCGGCCAGATCGCGGGCGCGCTGGCCGCCGGCAACGCGGTGCTGGCCAAGCCCGCGCCGCAGACCCCGCTGATCGCGCATCTGGCGGTGACGCTGCTGCACCGCGCGGGCATCCCACGCGTGGCCCTGCAATTCCTGCCCGGCGGCGGCGATCTGGGCGCGGCGCTCACCTCGGACGCGCGCGTCGCCGCCGTGGCCTTCACCGGCTCGACCGCCACCGCACGCCGCATCCGCGCCGCGATGGCCGACCATTGCGACCCCGGCGCGCCGCTGATCGCCGAAACCGGCGGCATGAACGCGATGATCGTGGACAGCACCGCCCTGCCCGAGCAGGCGGTGCGCGACGTGATCGCCTCGGCGTTCCAAAGCGCCGGACAACGCTGCTCGGCGCTGCGGTGCCTTTACGTGCAGCAAGACATCGCCGACGATTTCCGCGCCATGCTGTTCGGCGCGATGGACGAGTTGCGCATCGGGCCCGCCTGGGACCTGTCCACCGATATCGGCCCCCTGATCGACGCCGACGCGAAGGCCCGCATCGCGGATTACCTCGCGGATCGCCCGATCCTGCACCGCCTCGACGCGCCCGCGCAAGGCCACTACCTGCCCCCCGCGGTCGTCGCCGTGCAGGGCATCGCCGACATCCCGTTCGAGGTGTTCGGCCCCGTCCTGCATCTGGCGACGTTCCGCGCCGGGCAGATCGACCGCGTGATCGACGACATCGACGCCACCGGCTATGGGCTGACCTTCGGGCTGCATACCCGCATCGACGACCGTGTGCAGCACATCGCCGACCGCGTCCGCGCCGGCAACGTCTATGTCAACCGCAACCAGATCGGCGCCATCGTCGGCTCCCAGCCCTTCGGCGGCGAGGGGCTGTCGGGCACCGGCCCCAAGGCGGGCGGCCCCTTCTACGTTCCCCGCTTCGCGCAGCCCGTCGCGGCGACCCCGCCCGAGACGCCGCGCCACCTTCCCGGCCCGACCGGCGAATTGAACCGCCTGACGCTGCATCCCCGCGCGCCGATCCTCTGCCTCGGCCCCACGGACGACGACAAGGCCCGCCAGATGGCCGACGTGCGGCGTCTGGGCGGCATCGCGCGGGACGGCACGGCCGGCGATCTCGACGCGGCGGGTATCGGCGGCGCGGTCTGGTGGGGCGATGCGGCGACCGCCCGCGATATGGCGCGGCGGCTCGCGGCCCGCGACGGCCCGATCCTGCGGCTGGTTACGGGCGAAATCACGGTGCCCGACGTCCTGCTGGAACGCCACCTTTGCGTCGATACCACCGCGTCGGGCGGCAATGCCGACCTTCTGGCGCAGGTCGCCCGCGACGATCCTGCGGCGGCCTGACGATTGACCGCCCCGCGCGCAGCGGGCAACGCTGCGCGCCATGTTTCCCATCCGCGATCACAACCCGTCGCTCGGCACGCCTTGGATCACCTGGGCGCTGATCGGCGCGAACGTCTTGGTCTATCTGGTCACGCTGGGGGCCAGCGCCGACCAGCGCACGCTGATCGCCTTTTATGACGCCTGGGCGCTGATCCCCGCCGAATCCGATCCGCTAACCTATATCACCTCGCAATTCCTGCATGGCGGCTTCATGCATCTTGCCGGCAACATGCTGTTTCTATGGGTCTTCGGCGACAACCTCGAGGACGAGATGGGCCACCTGCCCTTTCTCGGCTTCTACCTGCTGGGCGGCATCGCGGCGGCGCTGGCGCAGACGTTGTCCGATCCCGCCTCGCCCATCCCGATGGTCGGCGCGTCGGGCGCCATCGCGGGCGTCATGGGCGGCTATCTGCTGATGTTTCCGCGCGCCCGCGTCGATGTGCTGATCATCTTCATCGTGTTCTTCCGCGTCATTCCCATCCCCGCCTGGATCGTGCTGGGCGTCTGGTTCGGCATCCAGATCTTCTCGGGCGCCAGCGCGCCCGCGGGCGTGGGCGGCGTCGCCTATTGGGCCCATGCGGGCGGCTTCGTCGCGGGGACGGCGCTGGCGCTGCCGCTCTGGCTGCGGCGCGGCGGCATGGCCTTCTGGCGGCGCAATCGCGGTGCGCCGCCCCATCCGCAGGCCGTCTATCGCCGCACGTCGATCCCCGTCGCGGGCCGCCGGCGCTAGCCCGCCAGAACCTTGCGGAACCCGTCGAAGACGTTGGCGTTGGCGGCGATCACCGTGCCCGTCTCGAAGATGCCGGCCCCGTCCTCCAACGGCTCGACCAGACCGCCCGCCTCGCGCACGATGACCAGTCCCGCGGCCATGTCCCATGGGTGCAGCCGCCGTTCCCAGAACCCGTCATACCGCCCCGCCGCGACATAGCAAAGGTCGAGAGCGGCCGCCCCGAACCGCCGCACCCCCGCCGTCGCGGGCAGAAGCCGGCCCAGATCCTTCAGCGTCGCGGGCAGATCCGACCGCCCGCCGAAAGGCAGCCCGGTGGCGAAGATGCACTCGATCAGCTTGTGGCGCCCCGAGACCCGCAGGCGGCTTTCGTTCATGAACGCGCCGCCGCCCTTTTCGGCCACGAACATCTCGTCCTTGGCCGCGTCATAGACGACGCCGGCCACCACCTCGCCCTTGTGCTCCAGCCCGATGGACACCGCCCAATGCGCCAGCCCGTGCAGATAGTTGGTGGTGCCGTCCAGCGGATCGACGATCCAGCGCCGCGTCGGATCCTTGCCCTCGGCCGCGCCCGTTTCTTCCCCCAGCCAGCCGTAATTGGGCCGCTCGGCGCTCAGCATGTCGCGGACGATCTTCTCGGCGGCGATGTCGGCGCGGCTGACGAAATCGCCCGCCCCCTTGGACGACACCTGAAGGTTCTCGACCTCGCGGAAGTCCTTGACCAGCGACCGCCCCGCCGCCCGCGCGGCCTTCATCATGATGTTCAGGTTCGCGCTGCCCTGCATGGGATCCCCCGGATTGCCAGACGCGCGGCATAAAGCGCGCCGCCCCGGATGCCAAGCCTGCCGACCGTTCTGCCTTCATCCAGTCGCGCCCGACATTCGCCCACGCCTGAGAACATCCGCACCAGGCTTCCGGCTGGACTGAACATTCCTATCGCCTATCGCCTATCGAAAACTCCATTCCGCATAGACGAGCCACAGACCAAACGCGAAAACGGCTCCGACCAAGGGATACATGACGAAAATCTTGGTCCTGAATCGTCTGCTCAGCCAGTCGATCACCGCACCAAGCACGTTTTCCATCGACTGATACCTTTCGCGCGCCGCTGACGGGCCGCTATAGCGGCGGTTGACCGCGGCGCATGTCTTTACGCCGCACCCCGTTGCAGTTTTACCGGCACCGTCTGCGTCAGCCGCAGCAGATCGGCCATGAACGGCGCTTCCGTCTCGTCGCTGCGCGTCGCGGCATAAAGGCGGCGGGTCAGCCCGCCCTTGGTCAGCGGTCGCGTGACGTAATCCGATTGCAGCCGCACGTCGCGCACCACCCAGTCGGGCAGCACCGCCACCCCCCGCTGTGACGCGACCAGCAGCAGGATCACCGCCGTCAGCTCGACCTGCCGCACCTCGGCGGGTTCCACCCCCGCGGGCATCAGCAACTGGCTGAACACGTCCAGCCGCGCGCGTTCGACCGGATAGGTGATCAGCGTCTGGTCGCGGAAATCCTCGGCCACGACGAAGGGCTTTGCCGCCAGCGGATGCCGCGACGACGCGACGAAGACCGGCTCATAGTCGAAAAGCGGCGTGAAATCGACGCCGGGCAGCGTTTCGGGATCCGACGACACGACCAGATCGACCTCCTGCCGCTGCAAGGCGGGCAGCGCGCCGAAGGCCAGGCCGGGGCGGATGTCCACGTCGACGTCGGGCCAGTCGCGGCGGAACGCCTCCAGCACCGGGAACAGCCACTCGAAACAGGCATGACACTCGATGGCGATATGCAGCCGCCCCGCCCTGCCGCTGACCAGACCCGCGAACTCGGCCTCCAGCGCGGCGACCTCGGGCAGGATCCGCTCGGCCGCGCGCAGCAGCTTCAGCCCCGCCGCCGACAGCGTCATCGGCTTGCTGCGCCGCACGAACAGCGCGACCCCGGCCTGATCCTCCAGCCCCTTGATCTGATGGCTCAGCGCGGATTGGGTGATGTTCAGCCGCGCCGCCGCCCGCCCCAAGCCGCCCGCCTCGTGGATGGCCTTGACGGTGCGAAGGTGGCGAAACTCGATATTCATGGCGCGCCTCATGTTCTTCTTGAGGATTATGAATTTGCTTCAAATCATCGCCCGTGCCACAAGGCAACCCGGTTTTACAGGAATGCACGATGACACCGCCCCGCATCTCGTTCGAATTCTTCCCGCCCAAATCGCTCGACGCGTCTTTCCGCCTGTGGGAGACGATCCGCACGCTGGCGCCCCTGCGTCCCGAATTCGTCAGCGTCACCTACGGCGCGGGCGGGACCACGCGCGACCTGACGCATGACGCGGTGACGACGATCAACAAGCGCACCGGCCTGCGCGTCGCCGCGCATCTCACCTGCGTCGAGGCCACGCGCGACGAAACGCTGGCCATCGCCGACAGCTATGCCGATGCGGGCATCACCGACATCGTGGCGCTGCGCGGCGATCCGCCCGATGGCCGCAGGTTCGCGCCCCATCCCGGCGGCTTCGCCGATACGGGCGAGCTGATCGCGGCGCTGGCCGCCACCGGGCGCTTCACCATCCGCGTCGGTGCCTATCCCGACCGGCATCCCGACGCCGCGACCGACACGTCCGATGTCGACTGGCTCCGGCGCAAGCTGGATGCCGGGGCGTCCTCGGCGATCACGCAATTCTTCTTCGACGCCGACACCTTCTTCCGCTTCCGCGACCGCTGCGCCGCCGCCGGCATCGACCGGCCCATCGTTCCGGGCATCCTGCCCATCGAAAGCTGGAAAGGCGTGCGCCGGTTCGCCGAACGCTGCGGCACGCCGGTGCCCGCCTGGCTGGACGACGCCTTCGCCACCGCCGGACAGAACGGCGGATCCGACGCGCTGGCCACGCGCCTGTGCACCGATCTATGCACCCGCCTGGTCGAGGGCGGCGTCGAGGATCTGCATTTCTACACCCTGAACAAGCCGCACCTGACGCGCGACGTGGCCCGTGCCCTGGGCGTCGTGCCGCAGGGCGGGCTTGAACGGGTGGCCTGACCGCCCCGCATCCCGCCGGCCTTCCCCTCGCCCGCCTTAATCTCTAATCAGGCGGGCGATGCAGGACGCCCGACGCCGCGAGGGATACGGACATGGACAAGACCTTCAACCCAACCGAGGCCGAGGCGCGGATCTATGCGGCATGGGAAGCCGCGAACGCCTTTGCCGCCGGGGCCAACGCGAAGCCCGGCAAGCCGCCTTTCAGCATCATGATCCCGCCGCCCAACGTCACGGGCAGCCTGCATATGGGGCACGCCTTCAACAACACCTTGCAGGACATCCTGGTGCGCTGGCACAGGATGCGCGGCTTCGACACCCTCTGGCAGCCCGGCACCGATCATGCGGGCATCGCCACGCAGATGGTGACGGAACGCGACATGGCCGCCAACGGCGAACCGTCCCGCCGCGAAATGGGCCGCGAGGCGTTCGAACAGCGCGTATGGCAGCAGAAGGAACGCAGCGAAGGCACGATCCTTGGCCAGTTGAAGCGCCTCGGCGCGTCCTGCGACTGGTCGCGCACGGCCTTCACGATGGATGCGGGCTTTCACGATGCCGTCCTTAAGGTGTTCGTCGATCTTTATGACAAGAAGATAATCTACAGGGGTAAACGCCTCGTGAATTGGGATCCGCATTTCGAGACCGCGATCAGCGATCTCGAAGTCGAATCCACCGAAGTGGACGGCCACATGTGGCACTTCCGCTATCCGCTGGCGGGCGGCGAAACCTATGAATACGTCGAGAAGGACGAGGACGGAAACGTCACCTTCCGCGAAACACGCGACTGGATTTCCATCGCCACGACCCGCCCCGAAACCATGCTGGGCGACGGCGCCGTGGCGGTTCATCCGTCCGACGAACGCTATGCGCCGATCGTCGGGAAACTCTGCGAAATCCCCGTCGGCCCGAAGGAGCATCGCCGCCAGATCCCGATCATCACCGATGACTATCCCGACCCGGCCTTCGGGTCGGGCGCGGTCAAGATCACCGGCGCACACGACTTCAACGACTATGCCGTGGCGCAGCGCAACGGCATCCCGCTTTACGTCCTGATGGACACCAAGGGCGCGATGCGCGCCGACGGGCTGTCCTACGACGCATCCGCCGCCCGCGCGCAGGCCATCGCCGAAGGGGCCGAACCCGGCGATGTCGGCGAGATCAACCTCGTCCCCGACCATCTGCGCGGCCTCGACCGTCTGGAGGCGCGGCGCCGCGTGGTGGACGAAATCACCACCGAGGGGCTGGCCGTCATGGTGCCGGAAACCGACCCCCGCCTCGGCCGCGCCGCCCGCACCCCGCTCGCCCCCGAGGAAGGCGGCGAGACGCGCAGCGCCGAACTGGTGCCGCTGGTCGAGCCGAAGAAGATCATGCAGCCCATCGGCGACCGCTCGAAGGTGGTGATCGAACCGATGCTGACCGACCAGTGGTTCGTCGATACCGCCCGCATCGTCCAGCCCGCCATCGACGCCGTGCGCAACGGCGATGTCCGCATCCTGCCCGAGCGGGACGAAAAGGTGTATTTCCACTGGCTGGAAAACATCGAACCCTGGTGCATCTCCCGCCAGCTCTGGTGGGGGCACCGGATCCCGGTGTGGTATGGGCCAAAGTGGGAAGCCGTTCCCGGTATGAAGGTTATAAGTTGGACGAATGGCGAGACTGTAAGATTTTGTGCGACCAGCGAAGCACAAGCTCTGGAAATGGCAAGCACATATTATGGTCGAAATGCGGTGCTGGTTGCAGACGAGCGCGCGGCGCATGACATCACTGACGGGCCTCGGATGCACGAGGAGATGCCCGTCTGGCGCGACCCCGACGTCCTCGACACCTGGTTCTCCTCCGGTCTCTGGCCCATCGGCACGCTCGGCTGGCCCGAAGACACCCCCGAACTGCGCCGCTATTTCCCGACCTCGGCCCTCGTCACCGGGCATGACATCATTTTCTTCTGGGTCGCCCGGATGATGATGATGCAGCTCGAGGTCGTCGGTCGGGCGCCCTTCCGCGATGTCTATGTCCACGCCCTTGTCCGCGACGAAAAGGGCAAGAAGATGTCCAAGAGCCTCGGCAACGTGCTCGACCCGCTGGACCTGATCGACGAATACGGCGCCGACGCCGTGCGCTTCACGCTGGCGGCGATGGCGGCCATGGGACGCGACCTGAAACTGTCGAAGGACCGCATCGCCGGCTATCGCAATTTCGGGACGAAGCTGTGGAACGCCTTCCGCTTTGCCGAAATGAATGGCGCGACACCCGACTTGTACAATTCGGGCGCTGAAATGTACGAATTGTACAACTCGACCGCCCCGGTGAACCGCTGGATCGTCGGCGAAACCGCCCGCGTCCACGCCGAGGTCGATGCGGCGCTGTCCGCCTACCGCTTCGACGCGGCGGCGAACGCGCTCTATTCCTTCGTCTGGGGCCGGGTCTGCGACTGGTATCTGGAACTGTCGAAACCGCTTCTGATGGACGGATCCGACGCCGAAAAGGCTGAAACCCGCGCCACTTTGGCCTGGGTGTTGGACCAGTGCCTGATCCTGCTGCACCCCTTCATGCCCTTCGTGACCGAGGATCTGTGGGGCCAGCACCCCCGCCCCACCCTGCTGATCCACGCCGACTGGCCCGAATACGACGACGCCGTTTCCGACCCCGAAGCCGACGCCGAGATGACCTGGGTGATCGCCCTGATCGAGGCTGTCCGGTCCGCGCGGGGCGAGGTCAACGTGCCCGCGGCGCTGCAAATTCCGCTGCTGGTGCTGGAACTGGACAATGCCGGCGAAGCGACATGGAACAGGAATGCCGCGCTTATTCAACGCCTTGCGCGGATCGAGTCGTTGGAAACGGTGGCCAAGCCCCCCAAGGGCGCCGTCACCATCCCCGTGCGCGGCGGCACGTTCGCGCTGCCGCTTGAAGGGATCATCGACGTCGCCGCAGAAAGCGACCGGCTGCAAAAGGCGATGGGCAAGCTCGACAAGGACATCGCCGGCCTGTCCGGCCGCCTTCGCAACCCCAGATTCCGCGACAGCGCCCCGCCCGAGATCGTGGCCGAGACCGAGGCGCTTCTGGCCGAAAAGTCCGCCGAACAGGACCGTCTGAAGGCCGCGCAGGCCCGTCTGGCGGAACTGGCATGACCGATCCGCGCCTGACCCCGCTGGCCGCCGCCCTGCCCGCCACGGTGCCCTTCGTCGGTCCCGAAACGCTGGAACGGCGGCGCGGCGCGCCCTTCGCCGCACGGCTGGGGGCGAACGAAAACGGCTTCGGCCCGTCGCCCCAGGCGTTGGAGGCGTTGCAGAAAGCGGCCCCCGACGCCTGGATGTATCCCGACCCCGAATGCCATGAGCTGAAAACCGCGCTTGCCGCGCATCACGGGCTGGACGCCGAACATATCGTCGTGGGCGAAGGCATCGACGGGCTGCTGGGCTGGCTGGTGCGCCTGACGGTCGCGCCGGGAACCACGGTCGTCACATCCTCGGGCGCCTATCCGACCTTCGACTATCACGTCACGGGCTATGGCGGCACGCTGTCCAAGGTGCCTTACCGCGACGACAAGGAAGATCCGCAGGCGCTGATCGCCCGCGCGGCCGAAACCGGCGCGCGGCTGATCTACCTCGCCAACCCCGACAACCCCACCGGCAGCGTCCACGATGCCGCCACGGTCGAGCGGATGGTCGCAGCGGTGCCCGACGGCGCGCTGCTGATCCTCGACGAAGCCTATCTGGGCTGCGATGCTGGAACGCCGCATCCGTGTATCGTCCCCGACGATCCCCGCGTCATCAGGATGCGCACGTTTTCCAAGGCTTACGGGTTGGCAGGGCTGCGGATCGGTTATGCGATCGGGCCGAAGCCGCTGATCGCGGCCTTCGACCGGGTGCGCAACCATTTCGGCGTCGCGCGCATGTCCCAGGACGCGGCGCTGGCGGCCCTTGCCGATGACGCCTGGCTGGCCGAGGTGCAGACCCGCATCGCCGCCAGCCGCGACCGCATCGCCGATATCGCGGAACGGGCCGGGATGACGCCGCTGCCCTCCGTCACCAACTTCGTCGCCTGCGATTGCGGCGATGCGGCGCGCGCGGGTCAGGTGATGGATTGCCTCGAGGCGGCCGGCATCTTCGCGCGCCGTCCCGGCACCCCGCCGCTGGATCGCCTCGTGCGGATCAGCTGCGGCCCCGAGGCCGACATGGCGCTGCTGGAACGCGCCCTGCTGGGCTGAATCAGGCCGTGGCGCAGACCTGCGCCGCCGCCTCCAGCGCGCCCTGTCCGTGCGGGATGTCCAGCGCGACCAGTCCCGCCTGGATCGCGCCCAGCGTTCCCAGCACCATATGCGCGTTCACGTGACCCATATGCCCGATGCGGAAAAAGCCGCCCGCCCCCGGATCGCCGGGCGGCACCATGCCCAGACCGATGCCCAAGGTCACGCCGGCCCGCTCGTCCGTCCATTGCCGCAGCCGCGCCCCCAGATCGCCGCCGGTGCGCACCGCCGTCACGGCATGGCTGCGCTGGCCGGGATCGGGCACGTTCAGTTCCAGCGGCCCGCCTTGGCCCCAGGCATCGAACGCCGCCCAGACCGCGCGGGCCAGAACGGCGTGGCGCTGCCAGATCGCCTCCACCCCCTCGGCCATCATCAGGTCCAGCGCGGCGCGCAGACCGTAAAGGTGATGCGTCGGCGCGGTGCCGCCGAAATACTGATAGAACTGCTCGGGCCGGGCGCGCGGACGCCAATCCCAGTAACGGCTGACGCGCAGATCGCCGCGCCGGGCATCCGCGCGGTCGTTGAAGAACACCAGTCCCAGCCCCGGCGGCGTCATCAACCCCTTCTGGCTGGCGGTGACGACGACATCGGCGCCCCAGCCATCCATCTCGAACGGGTCGCTGCCGAGGCTGGCGATGCAATCGACCATCAGCAGCGCGGGATGGCCCAGATCGTCCAGCACCGCGCGCAAGGCGGCGATGTCGTTGCGCACCCCGGTCGAGGTATCGACATGCACCGCCAGCACCGCCCTGATCCGGTGCGCGCGGTCCTGCGACAGCCGCAGGGCCACTTGCGCGGGGTCGATGGCGCTGCGCTTGCCGAAATCCAGTACCTCGGGCGCGGCCCCCAGTCCGGCCGCCATCTCGGCCCAGCCATGCCCGAACCGGCCCGTGGCCGGCACCAGCACGGCATCGCCGGGAGCCAGCACATTGGCGAGCGCCGCTTCCCAGGCCCCGTGGCCGTTGGCGATATAGATCGCGACATGCCCCGCCGTTCGCGCCACCGCCCGAAGATCGGTTACAAGGCCGGGCATCATGTCGGGCAGTTCGCCCTGATAGATGTCGGGCGCGGCGCGGTGCATGGCGCGCAGCACGGCATCGGGCACCGCCGAAGGGCCCGGTATGGCAAGAAGGCGGCGTCCGTTGGCAAGGGTCATGGCGCTCTGTCCGAAAGGGATCGCGCCGGCCTAGATCGGCGCGGCGGGGCCGTCAATCGGCCGCCGGGGCCGGGCGGCTTTCCCTCGGCCCGCCTTCGCGCTAGGGCTGGCGGCGATGGACAGACACGTGCCCGACCTCGGTTCCGCGACCGCCCTGATGGGGCGGCTCTGGCGCGAATACGTCGCGCGGCACTGGCCCTGGCTGGCCGTCGCGGTGCTGCTGATGGTGGTCGAGGGCAGCACGCTGGGGCTGCTCAGCTATACGTTGCAGCCGATGTTCGACCGCGTGTTCGTCGATGGCGATGTGGGGGCGATGTGGTGGGTCGGCGGCGTGATCCTGTCGCTGTTCGTCATCCGCGCGGTGACGGGCGTGGCGCAGCGGGTGATCCTGACGCGCGTGGCGCAACTGACCTCGACCGACATGCAGACCGACCTGCTGGCGCACATGATGACGCTGGACAGCACCTACTTCCAACGCAACGCCCCCGGCGCGCTGATCGAGCGTGTGCAGGGCGACACGCTGGCGGTGCAGAACGTCTGGCAGGTGCTGATCCAGGGGCTTGGACGCGATGTCGTGTCGCTTCTGTCGCTGTTCGTCGTGGCCGTCACCATCGACGTGGGATGGACGGCGATCGCGGTCGTCGGCATCCCGCTGCTGATCCTGCCCACGGTCGCGTTGCAGAAATACGTGCGCCGCAAGACGCGGCAGATGCGCAGCGATTCGCGGCACCGCGCCACCCGTCTGGACGAAATCTTTCACGGGATCGACGCGATCAAGCTGAACGGGCTGGAACCCTATCAGCTTGCCCGCTTCCGCAAGGTCGTGGACCGTATCGTTCACAGCCAGATCAAAAGTGCCGCGGGCCGCGCCCTGCTGCCCGGCATGATCGACATCGTGACGGGGCTGGGGTTCTTCGGCGTGCTGGTGCTGGGCGGGCGCGACATCATCTCGGGCGAAAAGACGGTCGGCGAATTCATGTCGTTCTTCACTGCCATGGCGCTGGCGTTCCAGCCGCTGCGCCGGATCGGGGCGATCTCGGGCACCTTCCAAGTTGCCGCCGCGTCGCTGGAAAACATCTATACCGTCTTCGCCACCCGTCCCACGATCCTGTCTGCCCCGCGACAGATCGCGCCCATCGCCGGCACCCCCGAGATCGAGGTCGAGCATGTCACCTTCGGCTATGACGACACGCCCGTGCTGCGCGACCTGACCTTCCGCGCGCGCGCCGGCAAGACCACGGCGCTGGTCGGCGCGTCGGGGGCGGGCAAATCCACCATCTTCCGCCTGCTGACGCGGCTGGTGCAGCCGTCGCAGGGCACCATCGCCATGAACGGGCAATCCATCGCCGACATGCCGCTGGACGCGCTGCGCGGGATGGTGTCCATCGTGTCGCAGGATGCGCTGCTGTTCGACGAGACCATCCGCGAGAACATCCTGCTGGGCCGCCGCGACGTGTCCGAGGACGCGCTGCGTCGCGCGGTCGAGGATGCGCGCGTGGCCGACTTCGCCGACGACATGCCGCTGGGTCTGGACACGCTGGCCGGTCCGCGCGGATCGAACCTGTCGGGCGGCCAGCGCCAGCGCGTCGCCATCGCCCGCGCGCTGCTGCGCAACACGCCCGTGCTGCTGCTGGACGAGGCGACATCGGCGCTGGATGCCCAGTCCGAGGCGGCGGTTCAGGCGGCCCTCGAACGGTTGTCCGAAGGGCGCACCACACTGGTCATCGCGCACCGGCTGTCCACGGTCCGCACTGCCGACTGCATCGTCGTGCTGGACCAGGGCCGCGTCGCGGACAGCGGCACGCATGACGACCTGCTGGCGCGCGGCGGCATCTATGCCGACCTCTACCGCCTGCAATTCGACGAAAACCGCATCCGCCAATGGAGGACGGCATGAACGCCCGCACCATCCTGTCGCTTTCGGGCGACGACCGGATCGCCTTTCTTCAGGATCTGGTCACGAACGATGTCACCCCCAGGGATCGGCTGATTTATGCCGCGCTGCTGACGCCGCAGGGCAAGTATCTGGCCGATTTCTTCGTGCTGAACCGGGACGACAGGACTCTGATCGACGCCGATGCGGGCCAGGCCGACGCGCTGGCAGCACGGCTGACGATGTATCGCCTGCGCCGCAAGATCGGCATCGACGTGACCGACATGCCGGTCGCCTGCGGCACCGGACCCGCCCCCGAGGGCGCCCTGCCCGATCCGCGGCATCCCGACCTCGGCTGGCGGCTTTACGGCAGCGACGGCGAGGACGGCACCGATTGGGATGCGGTCCGCGTCGCCCACTGCATCCCGCAGGCGGGGATCGAGCTGATCCCTGACGACACCTATCTTCTGGAAGCGGGGTTCGAGCGCCTGAACGGCGTAGATTTTCGCAAGGGATGCTATGTCGGGCAGGAAATCGTCGCGCGCATGAAGCACAAGACCGACCTGCGCAAGGGGCTGGCGACCGTCGCCGTCACGGGCGATGCCGCCCCCGGAACCCCGATCATGGCCGGGGACAAGCCGGCGGGAACGCTGCACACCCGGTCTGGGGACCGCGCCATCGCCTATCTGCGCTTCGACCGCGTGACGGACGACATGCGCGCAGGCGAGGCGGCCGTGGGGGATGTCCGGCGTTTCTGACCGCCGGACCGGGCGCGATCAGGCGCGTTCGGAATATTCCATCGTTTCGGTGTTGACGACGATATCCTCGTCCGGCCCCACGAAAGGCGGCACCATGACCTTGACGCCGTTATCCAGGATCGCGGGTTTGAAGCTGTTGGCCGCGGTCTGGCCCTTCACCACCGGCTCGGTCTCGACGACCTTGCACACCACCTTCTGCGGCAGCGTCGCGTTCAGCGCCTCGCTTTCGTAATACTCGATATGCACCGTCATGCCGTCCTGAAGGAACGGACGCCGCTCGCCCAGGATTTCGGCGGGCAGTTCGATCTGCTCGAACGTCTCGCTGTCCATGAACACCAGCATCCCGTCGGTTTCGTAAAGGAACTGCTGGTCCTTCTGGTCCAGACGCACGCGTTCCACCTTGTCGGCCGACCGGAACCGTTCGTTCAGCTTGCTGCCGTTGCGCAGGTTGCGCAGCTCGACCTGGGCGAAGGCGCCGCCCTTGCCGGGCTTGACGTGATCGACCTTGACCGCGGACCACAGATGCCCGTCATGTTCCAGCACGTTGCCGGGCCGGATTTCGTTGCCGTTGATCTTGGGCATTCCATGGTCCTTGCAGAAAACCGAACAGGCCGCTGTCCTAGCTTTCGGGCGCTGCACTGGCAAGCCACCGAACGCAAGCGCGAAACGCCCGCCCCGGCACGACGACGCGAAGGGTCGGGCGGACGGCGCCCTTGCAGGATCGCCCGGCACCGCTAGATATGGAAACAGCCGGGGCCGAGGGCCTTCATTTCGGGGTGTCCTTCGTGCCAGCCATGCGCCGGGCGCAACGGCGCCATTCCGAAAGGGCGGACCAGAATCGCGGTCGGGCAGTCCATAAGCGGCTCAACCGACCGGAACACAAGGAACGACGAATGTCTGATTTCGTTGATGGGACCGCATTCAACCACGAGCAGGGCAACCGCGCGCGCAAACTCTTTGCCGCGGTGGTGCTGGCCGCTCTGGACGATGCGATTGCCGACGACAAGAAATACGGTAACGGACCCGAGCAGATCGCCCGCTGGGCCAGATCCCGCGACGGCCGCGAAGTGCTGAGCTGCGCCGGGATCGACCCGAACGAGCGCGTGGTGAACGGGCTGATGGAATTCGTGTCCAAGGGCGTGCGCACCTCGGTCGCGCTCAGCCGCGAGGAAAGCGAACGCCGCAACGCCGCACAGGCCGAAGCCGCCTGATTCTCAAGGGCTTTCGACGACCGGACGCCGCGGCTTGCCCGCGGCGCCGGTGTTTTGAATGGGGCCTGCGGGGCGGCGCTATTGCTCCAGATCGCGCAGCGCCAGGGCGCGCATCACTTCCCGCCGGACCAGCTTGCGCACGTTGCGGGTGATCCGTTCGCCCAGCACGCCCTGCAATTCCTCGCGCACGACATCGGCGATCATCTCGCGCAAAGCCGCTTCGTCCAGCATGTCGCCGTCCGCCATATCCGGCAGCACCAGATCGGCGCCCCGCGGCCTGGCCATTTCGGCAGGCCTGGCCGGCAAGGCCTCGGGCTCG
Source organism: Oceaniovalibus guishaninsula JLT2003 (assembly GCF_000299575.1). Lineage (GTDB taxonomy): Bacteria > Pseudomonadota > Alphaproteobacteria > Rhodobacterales > Rhodobacteraceae > Palleronia > Palleronia guishaninsula. The sequence goes on along the minus strand of NZ_AMGO01000046.1, from coordinate 167,024 downwards.
GCCACGCGCAGGTCGGATGTCAGAACCAGCCGGTCCTCGGCCGTATCGTCGGCCCCTGATCGTTCGGCGGCCCCGGACCGTTCCGCCGCCACGTCCCGTTCGACCAGCCGGCGGATCGACGCCAGCACATCCTCGACCTCGCCGGGTCTGGTATCGGACATTCACACGCCTCCGGGTTGCACGGAACTCATCCTAGCGCGCGCCCGGCACGCGAACAATCTGCGGCGGACCTCACCGGCAGCGGGGCGCCTATTCGCGCCCCAAACTGCGCAGCAACGCGTCCAGCTTGGCACCCTGCGGGCTGATGCGGTGGATCGGCGCATCCGACACGGCATCGTAATAGGCCGACGGATCGTAGGTGACGATGCCGAGGTTCAGGTGATCCACCGTCAGCAACCCCATCGCCGCCAGCACAGCATAGACGGCCAGCACCTCGGTCGTGCGGGCCTGGATGGCGTCCACGCGCGCATTCAGCAGATCCTGTTCGGCATCCAGAACGTCCAGCGTGGTGCGCGCGCCAAGCTGCGCCTCCTCCTGCAACCCCTCGAAGGCGACGGTCGCGGCGCGAATTTCCAGATCGGTCGCGCTGATCCGGGCGCGGGCCACTTCCAACCGCGCCCATGCCGTGGCGACCTGACGCTCGATATCGTTGATCGTCTCGTAAAGGTCGCCGCGATTTGCGTCGCGCTGCGCGATGGCCTGCCGGTATAGCGACGTAAGCTGCCCGCCGCGATAGATCGGCCCGGTCATGACGATACCGACCGATGCATTTTCCTCATAGTTCTCGTCGATGGCCACCCGCGCCTGCGCCGAGATGCGCGGCTTCATCTGCGCCTTGGCCCGCGCTATGGACAGTTCCGCCACGGTGACAAGCCGCTGGTCGCGCTGGATGTCGGGATGGGTGCGCACCGCCACCGCCTGCGCCGCGTCCAGCGACGGCGCGGTTTGCGGCAGATTGCCCGGCGGCGTGAGGTTCCCCGGCAACTGGCCGATCTGTTCGCGGTATTCGGCGCGTGCGATTTCCAGATTGCCCAGCGCCGCCGCCAGATCGCTGCGCCCCGAGGCCAGACGCGACTCGGCCAAGGCCACGTCCGTCCGCGTCACCTCGCCCACCTCGAACCTGTCCTGCGCCGCCTGAAGTTGCTGGTCGATCAGTCGGACGTTGTTCTGCCGCAGGTTGACCAGCGCCTCGGCCTCGCGGACCGAAACGAAGGCATCCACGGCGTTCAGCAGAACGATCTGTTCGACGGCGATCAGGCCCTGCCGCGCGACAAGGACCAGCTCCTTGGCCGAATCGATGGCCAGCCGCGCCGCGCCGCCGTCCCAAAGCAGCAGGTCCGCCGCCAGCGACATGCTGGCCACCGTTTCCTCGGTGTCGGTGATCCGCCGCCCGGCGATGGTCAGACCGCCGATGCTGGTTTCGCCGGTCGTGCGGTCGTTGGGAAACGCATACTGGCGCGCCATCTGCGCGGTATAGGTGATGACCGGGCGCAAAGCCGCCACCGCCTGCGCCACGTCCTCGTCCGCCGCCCGCAGCGTCGCGCGGTTATTTTCCAGCAGACCGCTGTTGCGATAGGCCATGATCAGCGCGTCGGACAGGCTTTCGGCACTCGCCCCCAGCGGCGCCGCGACCAGCATCAGCGCGGCCACGCCCGTTCTCAATCGGCCAAGGCAGGTCACAGCGTGAACTCCGGCATGACATCGAATCCTTCCAGAACCGGGGCGCTGGCATTGAACGCATAGCGCCAGCTGACCTGCCCGCCGGTTTTCACTCCGACGCGGGCGACGCCCAGCGATCCCTGCATGAAGATGCATCCGATCCGCCCGCCCTCGGCCAGCTGGTCGATAACCGAATCCGGCACCCGCTGCACCGCGCCTTCGACGACGATCGCGTCGTAGGGGCCGTGCGCCGGGGCGCCCAGGGTCGGATCGCCCGTCTCGACCGTGGCATTGTCGGCGCCGACCTCGACCAGCGCCGCCTGCGCCTCGCGCGCCATGTCGGCATCGGGTTCGACCGCGACGACGGCCTCGGCCAGAACCGCGATCACCGCCGTCGAATAGCCCAGCCCCGGCGCCAGATCGAGCACCAGATCGCCGGGCTGGATGTCCAGCGCCTCCAGCAGCTTGGCCTGCGTGCGCGGTTCCAGCACGACGCGCCGCGGGCCCAGCGGAATGTTCTCGCCGACATAGGCGGTTTCGCGCAGGGCGTCCGGCACGAAGCGTTCGCGCGGAATCCGCAGCATCGCATCGAGAAGCGGAAAGCTGGTCACGTCCGCCGTGCGGACCTGCGTATCGACCATCATCGTGCGGCGGAGTGCGTAATCGGCCATGACCCAACCCATCTGTCCAGATCGCTTGCCGTCCGTGTGCCACACCCGCCCTGCCCCGGCAACGCGCAAACGCGCCTTGCGGCCCTGGTGCGGCACCGTTAAGACACGGGGCGACGCTGCGCGGCGAGTTGGCGGAGTGGTTACGCAGCGGATTGCAAATCCGTGTACACCGGTTCGATTCCGGTACTCGCCTCCAATGCCCGCAGGGGTGCCGACCGGATTTTCGCGGTCCGGCCCGTGCGCGGCACCGCGGCCCCCGGCGTCGGGGCGAAACGAACTGGACGGAATGCCTGACACCGACCCTTCGCCGCGGGCCAGACCGCAGGTCCGTCCCTATGACCGGATCGCCGTCATCGGCGCGGGTGCCTGGGGCACCGCGCTGGCCAGCGTCGCGCGCCGCGCGGGCCGCGAGGTGGCGCTTTGGGGCCGCGATGCCGATGTCGCGCGGGCCATTACGGAACGCGCGGAAAATCCCGTTTATCTGGCCGGCCTGCCCCTGCCTCCGGGCATCGCCGCCACCACCGACATGGCCGCCGCCCTGCGCGACGCGCAGGCCGTGCTGATCGTCACGCCGTCGGTCACGCTGCGCGAAATCTGCGCCGCGATGCGCCCGCATCTGCCGCAGGCCGTGCCGCTGGCCCTTTGCGCCAAGGGGATCGAGGCGCAGACCGGCCTGCTTCTGGGCGAGGTCGCGCGCGAGGAATTGCCGGGCCATCCGGTCGGCGCGCTGTCGGGGCCGACCTTCGCGCGCGAAACGGTGCTGGACCATCCCACCGCCGCGACCGTCGCCTTCGCCTTCCGCTATCGCGACCGTCTGGATCCCGCGCAAAGCCCCGCCGCGCGGCTGGCCGTCTCGCTCAGCGGGGCGACATTCCGGCCCTATATCAGCGACGATCTGGTCGGCGTGGGAATTGGCGGCGCGGTCAAGAACGTCATCGCCATTGCCTGCGGCATGATGTCGGGCGCGGGGTTCGCCGAAAACACCCGCGCCGCCCTCATCACCCGCGGCATGGACGAGATGAAGACCCTGGCCGAGGTTCTGGGCGGCCGCCGCGAAACCGTCACCGGCCTGTCGGGCGCGGGCGACCTGACGCTGACCTGTTCGTCCGCCACGTCCCGCAACATGAGCCTGGGGATGCAACTGGGCCGCGGGTTGCCGCGCGCCGAATGCTTCGACGGCGCCCCTGTCGTGGTCGAGGGCGAGGTGAACGCCATCTCGGTCGTCGATCTGGCCCGGCGCATCGGCGTCTCGCTGCCCATCTGCGAGGCGGTCCATGACGTTCTGCATCGCGGCGCCGATCTGCGGCAGACCTTCCGCGATCTGTGGTCCCGCCCGATCGAGGCCGAACCGAAGGCGATGGGCCTCTATTTCGACCACCCGTTCGGCACGCGGGTTCTATGACCGGAAAGGACGGACGGAATGGATGACGAACTGGGCGGCAAGACCTTCGTGCTGGCGACGGATCTGGACGGCACGTTCCTCGGCGGCTCGGCCGAGGATCGGCGCACGCTCTATGACTGGATCGAGGAGAACCGCGACAGTATTGGCCTTATCTTCGTCACCGGGCGCGATCCGGGCTTCATCGCCGATCTGTGCAAGGACGGCGTGCCGTGGCCCGATTACGTCGTCGGCGACGTGGGCACCACCATCGCCCGGATGCGCGACGGCATGCAATCCCCGATGCCCGAGCTGGAGGCCGAGATCGCGGCGGCCTGGGACGATGCGGGCGAACGTGTGCGCGACGCGCTGCGCGATGCACCCGGCCTGACGCTGCAATCGACCGACTTTCGCTATCGCGTCAGCTACGACCTCGATGCGGCGACCTTCGAGAGGGACGCCATCGACCGGATCGACGCGCTGGGGCTGGACCATCTGATTTCCGACAACCGCTATTTCGACGTCCTGCCGCCCGGCATCAGCAAGGGCCCCTCGCTCAAGCGGCTGGTCGCGCATCTGGGCGTGCCGCCCGACCGGGTGCTGGCCGCCGGCGACACGCTGAACGACCTGTCGATGATCGAATGCGGCCTTCCGGCCGTCGTCGTGGGCGGGGCCGAACAGGCGCTGGTCGATCGCGTCGCGCCCCTGCGCCACGTTCACATCGCTGAAGCCAGGGGCGCGGGCGGCATCATGGAAGCGATCCGCGTTCTCGACCTGCACCCCGCCCTCTGGTCCGATACCCCCTGAAGGAGCGTCCATGCCCAGCGATCTGGTCATCGTCTATCACCGCCAACCCTACGAGGAAGTCGAGGTCGACGGTCGTATCGAGTTTCGCGAGAATGCCAGCCCCAACGGCATCGTCCCGACGCTCAAGGGGTTCTTCGGGCGCGTCGATCACGGGGCCTGGGTCGCGTGGAAGCTGGCCGAGGATCCGTCCGATCCGGGCTTCGACCGCGTGGTCGAGATCGAGGACAGCTATGGCGCCTATTCCGTCAGCCGCCTGCCCCTGACCGAGGATCAGGTTCGCAGCTTCTATCATGTCACCAGCAAGGAAGCGTTCTGGCCGATCCTCCATTCCTTCAAGGAAAAATACGATTACGACCCCGTGGACTGGCCCACCTTCCGCGAAGTGAACTGGGCCTTCGCCGAAGCCGCCGCCGCCGAAGCGGCGCAGGGCGCGGTCGTCTGGGTGCACGATTACAACCTGTGGCTGGTGCCCGGCTATCTGCGCAGGCTGCGCCCCGACCTGCGGATCAGCTTCTTCCACCACACGCCGTTTCCGTCCGCCGACATGTTCAACGTCCTGCCCTGGCGGCGCGAGATCGTCGAAAGCCTGCTGGCCTGCGATGTCGTGGGCTTCCACATCCCGCGCTATGCCGCCAACTTCATCGGCGTCGTCGAAAGCCTGTTCGACGTCGATACCGCGCCCCGACAGCCGGTCAATCCCGACTTCATCGTCGATCGCGCGGCGCTCAGCGAACGGCGCGTCGCCAACTCGCTGCGATGGGGGGACCACGATGTGCGCGTTCTGGCCTCGCCGGTCGGGGTCGATGTGGATTACATCGAATCGAAGGCCGACCTGCCCGAGACCCGCGACGCCGCCGCCGCGATCCGCCGCGAACTGGGCGATTGCGCGATGATCCTGTCGGTCGGGCGCACCGACTACACCAAGGGCGGCACCGACCAGTTGATGAGCTTCGAGCGGATCCTGGACGACAATCCCGACCTGCGCGGCAAGCTGCGCTTGATGCACGTGTCGGTCAGCGCCAACCGCAACATGTCGGTCTACGAGGGCATCCAGAACCGCATCGAACAGACGGCGGGCCGGATCAACGGCCGCTTCGGCACCTTCGCGTGGCAGCCCGTGACCCTGATCAGCCGCGCCATCCCCTTCGACGAACTGGTGTCCTATTACGTCGCCGCCGACATCGCCTGGATCACGCCGCTGGCCGACGGGATGAACCTGGTCGCCAAGGAATTTGCCGCCTGCCGCACCGATGGCGACGGCGTGCTGGTGCTGTCCGAATTCGCCGGCGCCGCGATCGAGATGGGATCGGCGGTGCTGGCCAACCCGTTCTCGTATCGCTCGATGGACCGCGCGCTGCTTCAGGCGCTGGCTATGCCCGAAGAAGAACGGCGCGAACGGATGCGGCAGATGCGCGCGACGATCCGCAAATACGACATCCGCGCCTGGGCCAAGGACCAGATGGCCGGCTTCGCCGCGTCGTCCTAGCTAGCGCAGGGCGGCGGCCGTGCGGATCGTGCCGAAGCCCGCGCCGACGATGGCCAGCGCCAGTTGCAGCGATCCCACCGGGCTTTCGGTGGCCAGCACCACGTCGCCCGGCATGATCTGAAGGTTCTTGGCGCTGAACAGCCCGTCCGCCGTCGTCAGGTCGATGGAAAAGATCACCCGCGTCTCGCGCGGGCCGCGCAGGCCCGCCGCAAGCGCCTCGCGCGGGTATTCGCGCAGCACCAGGATCCCTTCGGGATCGGCGCGGGTATCGGCGATGCCGCCGATCATGCTGATCGCTTCCAGCGCGCTCAGGTCTTCCTGTGTGAAATAGACCAGATCCTCTTTGCCCGCGGCACCCAGCGCCAGGAAATAGCGCCGGTCCTCGTCCACGATGATCTTGTCGCCGCCCGTCACCAGCGTGTCCAGCGCGGGGTTCTGGTAAAGCGCCGTCAGCGACCGCGCGTAAAGGTTCGACCCGCGTTGCAGCTTGACGCGCGGGTTGCGCAGACGTTCGGACACGCCGCCGCCCAGGCTGATCGCCTCAAGCACCGAAAGGTTGCGGTCGATCAGCGGATAGCTGCCCGGCGACTTGACCCCCGACACCAGATCGACGGAATTGAGCCGTCCCTGTTCAAGCTGCAACTGCACCTGCGCGGAAGGCGAAATTTCCAGCAATTGCGTCTGGATGGCCTCGCGGGCGCGCGCGTCGCTCATCCCCGCGATACGCACCTCGCCGACATACGGGATGAACACCCGCCCCGAGGGCGAGACCGTCATCGTCCCCAGATCCGCCGACCGCTGCCCCGAATCCGTCAGCAGCGAGTTTTCCGAACTGTCCCAGAACCGGATCGTCACCCGGTCGCCCGGCGCGATAAGCTGCCCCTGCGATCCGGGCGTCTGTCGCGGCCAGCCATGCGACGGCTCGACGTTGACGGCGGGCCATGCGGCGACGGTGGGCAGCAGGCCGCGCGTCACCGGATAGAACGCATAGCCCGACTCGCCCTGCACGGCGTCGCGGCGGATCTCGCTTTCCAGCGCCGCGCCGCGCGGCAGGCTGGAACACCCGGCGACCAGCGACAAAAGCAGGATCGGCGTCATCAGGCGTGCCGCCCGTCCCCGCATCGCGATCATCCGTAACGCCCCCGTTCTCGTGCACCCGTTTGCATCGCGCCCGGTGCCGCGATACGTCCCCATGCCTATAAAGGAACCTCCGCGACAGCGCAAAGTCTGCCTTGAGCCAGAATGCCATGAAACCGCTGATCCTGATCGGGGCCTCGGGCCGCGTCGCCCGCCGTCTGCGCCGCGTCTGGTCGGCGGATGGCAGGCCGGTCGTCGCCATCGCGCGCGACGGATGCGACGCCGATCTCGCCTGGTCGCCCGGCGCGCCGCTGCCGCCGCTGCCGCAGGCCCGCGATGCCACCGCCATCGTCATGGCGGGGGTCGTGCCCGGCCCCGGCCGCGACGTGGACGCCAACGCGGCCATCGCGGTCGCCTGCCGCGACGCGGCAAGGGCGTGGGGCGCGCGCCGCATCCTCGTCCTGTCCAGTTCGGCCGTCTACGGCGCGACCGGCCCCGTTCCGGTATCCGAAGACGCCGCGCCGGCCCCCGCCAACGCCTATGGCGCGGCCAAGCTGGCGGCCGAACGGGCCGCCGCCGGGCCGGACGTGACCGCGCTGCGCCTCGCCAACGTCGCCGGCGCGTCCGAGCCGTTCCTGTCCCTCGCCACCGTCACCGATCCGCTGCTCGACCGTTTCGCCGATGGCGATGGGCCCCGCCGGTCCTTCATCGGGCCGGTGTTGCTGGCGCGCTGCCTTGCGGCCCTTGCCGGCACCGATGCGTCCCTGCCGCCCGTCCTGAACGTCGCGGCCCGCGGCAGCGTGGCGATGGCCGACATCTTCACCGCCGCGGGCCGCACAAGCCGCTGGCGCCCCGCCCCGGACGGCGCGGTCCAGCACGTCCACCTCGACGTGACCGCCTTGTCGCGCTACTGTCCCGTCCCGCACCAGGGCGCCGCCGACCTTCTGTCGCAGGCATCGGAAACGGCGGATCCGGCCCGATGACCCCCGGCAAGCGCGCGCTGGACCTGACCGTCGCCCTGCTTTTGGCGCTGCTTCTGGCGCTGCCCGTCGCCCTGCTGGCGCTGGCGCTGCTGGCAACATCGGGCCGCCCCGTCCTTTACGGATCGGAACGGATGCGCGCCCCGTCGCGGCCCTTCACCTTGTGGAAGTTCCGCACCATGCGCCCCGATCCCGCCGACAGCGGCGTCACCGGCGGCGACAAGTCGGACCGCATCACGCCGATGGGCCGGTTCCTGCGCCGCACCCGCCTGGACGAATTGCCGCAACTCTGGAACGTGCTGCGCGGCGATATCAGCTTCGTCGGACCCCGCCCGCCCCTGCGCCGCTATGTCGAGGATTTCCCAGACCTTTATGCGCATGTGCTGCAAAGCCGCCCCGGCATCACCGGCCTCGCCACCCTGCGTTTTCACCGGCACGAGGAATGGCTGCTGGCCCGGTGCCGCACCCCCGAAGAAACCGATCGCGTCTATCGCCGCCGCTGCGTGCCGCGCAAGGCCGCGCTCGATCTGCTTTACGCGCGCCACCGCACGATCTGCATCGACCTTGCGCTGATGATCGAGACGGCGACAGGCCGGCGGCTGGCCTTCAGCGGCGCACGCCGCCGCCATGCACGTCCTCGACCGTGACATAGCCGATGCCGGGACTGACGAACTGCACCGATTTGCGGATCAACCCGCCGGCTTCCACCCAATAGCGGTTGACGATCGACGCACCGGCCGCATCGGTGCAGCGTTCCTCGATCAGCGTGGCGGCATGGGCAAGGCCCGCGACGACGACCCGCTGCGCCCCGCGCGTCGCCAGATCGCAGGTCAGGCGCACCCGCTTCACCGTCTCGTCGCCGCCCAGATAGTAATAGTCCCGCACAGTGCCGCCCCGCCCCTTGCGGATGTCGTCCATCTGCCCCGACGACAGATCGTTGCCGAAGCCCGACGTGCGCACCACCTGCCCCTGCCGCAGGACCACCGTCACGCCGTCCGGCGTCACCCATGTCACCGTGTCGCGGTTGACGTTGCGCCGCACCAGCCCGGCGCTGACCTTCTTGTCGGGCACCGATACCAGCAACAGATCCTGCGGAAAGGCGCGCAACTGCGCGTCGGTCGCGGTGATCTGCGCGCCCGTGTCCTTGCCGCGCAGCGCCTGCACCTGCGCGCCGATCAGCGACACCGCCTCGCCCACGCCGCTGCCTTCGGACCCGCTTGAACAGGCCGCAAGGGTCAGCAGACCCGCCAGTGCCAGCCCCGCCGCGGTGGCCGCCTTCATCGCCATACCCGACCCCATTCGTCTTCCAAATCGGCGCGGTGCCAGTCCACGACCTTGCCGTAAAGCCGCCCCGGCACCGACAGCCGCGCGCCGCCATCGCGCGTCACCGGGCGCAGCGTCGTTCCGATGCGGCGCTGGCTGGCGCTGCCGGTGAACCAGGCCAGCGGGATACTGAACCGGATCCCCTTGTCGAACGACCCCTCGCCGAAATCCTCGGACGACACGTCCGTCTTCGTGGCGAAGGCGCCGACGGTCCAGCCGTTGGCGAAGGTGCGGTCGATGGACAGCGTCGCGCCCACGTCGCCCGCCAGATAGCGGCCGACATCCAGTTGCGCCTGATAGCCGCCGTCGAACTGGTAATAGGCCGACAGATGCCCGGTCACGACATCGTATTCGTCCACGCCGTCGCTGCCATCGGCCAGCCCCAGCCCCAGATCGGGCGCGCGCTGCTTGGCCCAGTTGACCTCGGCCCCCAGCCCCAGGCGACTGTCCACCCGCTTCCACAGAACCTCGCCCGACACGCCGGCGAACATCCGTTCCAGATAGCCGGCCGTGGCGCGCGCATAAAGGTTCTCGCCGGGGCGGAAGTAATAGGCGCCGGTCAGCCGCTCCAGCCCCGGATCGCCCTCGCGCTCGTAGATGGGCAGGCTGGTCCTGACGGCGGGCAGGTTCGAGTCGGTCTGCTCGCGGCCCGCGTCGTCCAGGTTGCCGACGACCTTCTTCGTCACCGCCCCCGCAAAGACCAGCCCCGGCACCGGCTCGTAACTGGCGGCCAGCCGCAGCCCCGCGCCGATCCGCAACGGCGCGTCCGGGTCGAAATAGCTGTTGCGGACATACGGCCCGATGGACCAGTCGAAGCGCGGAAAGACGTCGCCGTTCACGTTCGCATCGACCAGCGGCACCGCGTCGTTCAGCCCCGTCACCGCCAGAAGCTGCGCCTCGGCATCCGGCGCGTTGACCAGCGCCTCCAGATCAGACCGGCGCAGCACGATCTCGGACGCGGGCAGGCCGTCCGGCGACGGCACGATGCGGAACGTCTCGACCGAGGGGGGCATCGTCCGCGTCAGCGCCCGCGCGGTGCGGCCCACGGCCTGCGCCGCGACGTTGTAACGGCGGTTGCGGACCCGCACCGTCACCGCGTCGCCGTCCAGCGCGATGGCCTCCAGCGTGATGCCCTGCGCGTCCAGATCCTCCTCCAGCGCCTCGGTCGCGGCGGTTCTCACGCTGTCGCGTCCCACCCAGGCGGTCGTATAGGCGGCGGGCAGCGCCGCGCGGTCGGGGCGCGCGATGACGGCGCCGGGGGCCGGATCCAGCGATCCGCGCACCGGCGGACGGTTGGGATTCAGCGTCAGGTTGACGTTCACCCCCAGTTCCGACCCGTAAAGCCAGTAGGCCCCCAGCGCCAGCGACTCGTTTACGCGGTAGCTGGCACCGAAGTTGAAGTCCGATTCCCGCTCGAACAGGGCGTCCGAAGCCAGCCGTGCGTTGCCCGTCTCGACTTCATAGGCGTCCGACGAATATTCGGCCATCAGCGTCAGGCGGTCGGTCGGGCGATACATCACGCTGGCAAAGGGCGAGGCCGGACCGCGAAACCACTCGCCCGCGTTGAACTCGCCCCCCCGGCCGACGTCCGATTCCTCGCGGCCTCCGAAGGGCGATCCGATGTCGTTCAGCCCGGCGAACCGGCCCCAGCCCAGCCCCGCGCTGACCTTGACGGGGCCGATATTCTTCGTCGCCACCAGGTATTCGCCCGAAAAGAGGCCCGTACCGACGAAATCCTGCAACCCGATCTTCAGCGCCGGCAGATAGCGGCGTTCCTTCAGCAGTTGCAGCGACACGTCGAAGCTGCGGTCGTAGTAATCGTCGAATCCTTCGTAATTCAGGTCCGCGAACCGGCTGTAGCGGAAACTGCCCTGGATGCGGGGGGCGAACTGGAACGACAGCGTCGTGCGGGTGATGCCGGCAAAGCTGGCCACCGTGACGGACAGATCGCCGTCGAGCTGCCCGTCCGCCGTCGGCGTGTCCACCGCGCCGCTGACGCCGTAGAAGTTCAGCGGCGGACGGTCCACCGCCAGCGATGCGGGCAGGTCCGCCAGCCCCACTACCGCCCCGTCCTGCGGCTCGGGCGGGCGCGATTGCGGCCAGGCGGCCGTCGTCGCCAGCAAAAGGGCGACGGTGGCCGCGGGGCGCGGGGCGCGGATGCTCAGCGGGCGACGGATACGCATGGGCTTGCCCCGGTCATGGCGGGCCCGCTGCCGCGGGCGGTTGCAGTCGTGGCTCTAGCGCGGCGGGCACGGCGCGGCAACAGCCCACCGTCCCGCGACGCGCGCAAGTCAGACCCCCAGCGCCAGCGTGGCCTGCTCGTGCGCGTCGGCATAGCCTTCGACCCAGCGGCAGGCGACGCGCAGCGCCGCGGCCTCGTCGCCCGAGGACAGCGCCTCGCGCAGCGACCGGATGGCCGTTGCGACCTCGATCTCGCTCAGATGCGCCTCGTGCGCGCAGAAGATCTTCTCGTGCGCGGTGGTCAGATGCCCCTCGCCGATGATCAGCTCCTCATGCAGCTTCTCGCCCGGACGCAGGCCGGTCTCGATCACCTCGATGTCGCCGTCGGGATTGGCCTCGTCGCGCACGGTATAGTTGGCATCGGTGATCATCTGGTGCGCGATGTCCCAGATCCGCACGGGCTTGCCCATGTCCAGCACGAAGACCTCGCCCCCCTTGGCGAACGATCCCGCAACCAGCACCAGCCCCACCGCTTCCTCGGTGGTCATGAAATACCGCGTCACGTCGCGATGCGTTACCGTGACCGGGCCGCCGCGTTCGATCAGTTCCTGAAACAGGGGGATGACCGACCCGGACGACCCGATGACGTTGCCGAACCGCACCATGGCGAAGACCGTCTTCTGCGACCGCGCGGCCAGATCCTGCACCACCTGTTCGGCCAGCCGCTTGGACGCGCCCATGATGTTGGTGGGCCGCACCGCCTTGTCGGACGAAATCAGGATGAACCGCTCGACCCCCGCGCTCGCCGCCTCGCGCGCCAGCGTCCAGGTGCCCAGCACGTTGTTGGCCAGCCCCACCAGCGAATTGCGCTCGACCATCGGCACGTGCTTGTAGGCCGCGGCATGCAGCACCACGTCCACGTCGTGCTCGGCCAGGACACGGCGCACCAGCCGCGCTTCCGTCACCGATCCCAGCACCGGCACCAGCGTCGCGCCCATATCGGCGGCGCGCTGGCTCAGCGCGCGCTCGACCTCGTAAAGCGCAAGTTCGGACAGCTCGAAGATGACCAGCCGCTTGGGGCGGCAATCCAGCACCTGGCTGCACAGCTCCGATCCGATGGACCCGCCGCCGCCGCTGACCAGCACCGATTTGCCTTCCAGCATCTCGCGGCCCTGATGGCGGCGCCGGTTCACCGGCTTGCGGCCCAGCAGCGACGCGGTGCGCACCGGCACGAATTTCTCGATCAGCGCTTCCTCGCCGATCAGTTGCGCGAAAGATGGCAGCGCCTGAACCTCGAGCCCCGCCTTCACGATCCGGCGGCTCAGTTGCAGCTGCTTGGGGTGCGACAGAGACGGCATCGCCAGAAGCACGCGGTCCACCTTGCGTTCCTGGGCGATCTTGGCGATGTCCACCGGCCGCAGCACCGGCAGGCCCGCCACCGTCAGCCCCTGCAACGTCACGCTGTCATCGACGAAGGCCACCGGGTCGATGCTCTCATGGTTGGACAGGGCCCGCGCCAGCTGCATCCCCGTGGCCCCCGCGCCATAGATCAGCACCCGGCATCGCGGGCGCTGGCGGCGGTAAAGATGCGTCAGCGCCTCCAGCATGGCGACCCGGCCGCCGGCGGCGAAGACGAAGAACATCAGCCCGAAGACGATGAACGTCCCCATGCCCAGCGCGACGCCGCCCAGGAAATGCAGCGCCACGCCAGTCGCCACGACCAGCGCCGCCATCAGCCCGATGCGTCCGAAACCCCTGGAATCGAAGCTGACCAGCCGGATGTTGGGGATCTTGAGATAGACCGAGATCACCGCCGTCATCAGAACCATCAGCGCCAGGATCAGCCATTCCTTGCCCGGCTCGCCCAGCCGTCCGACACCCAGCCCCTGCACCGCCAGCGTGAAGGCATAGGCCGCCAGCATGGTCACCGTATCGGTCAATAGGAAGAAGGCGCGCTTGGCGTCGCGGTTCAGCCGCAGGATGCGGAAGAACAACGCGTCCTGAACCCGCCCGGCCCGGCGCCGCAAGCCGGCGAATAGGCGCTTGTCGTCGTCTGGGGACATCTGCTGCCAATACTGCTCTGGTCGGCCCCTCGCGACTCGGGGGCGCGTTCGACTGTTCCTTAACAGATGCCCGCGAACATGACAGCGGCGGAAGCGTTAACCGGCCCGATCCGCGAAAAGCCGCCGATCATGATGCCGATAAGCCCCACTTTTCACCGTTTCCGCCGCCTTCAGATCACCGCCGCCTCGGCGATACCCGCGCCGGTCAGCCGCGCGGGCGTGAAGGCCGACAGATCCAGCGTCGTGAAACGCCCCGACACGATCCATTCCGCCGCCCCGCGCCCCATCGCCGGGGCCTGTTGCAGCCCGTGGCCCGAAAACCCGTTGCAAAGCATCAGGTTGGCGCAGCCCGGATGCGGCCCCAGAATGGCGTTGCGGTCCAGCGGGTTCCAGGCGTAGTGCCCCACCCAGCTTCGCGTCAGCCGGATCGCCTCGAAGGCAGGGATGCGCGCCGCCAGCACCGGCCACACCTTGTCCATCCACAGATCGGGGTCGTCCTCGAAATCGTCCGGCGCGACCGGGCCGTCGTATCGCGGCGGGCAACCGGCCATATAGGCGTCGCCGTCGCTGCGCACATGCACGCCCGATGGGTCGATGGTCAACGGCAACCGGCACGGCAGCGGCGTCGCGGCGCGAAAGACATAGGTAAAGCGCTTGCGCGGCTCGACCGGGATCGCGCAGCCGGCCATGGCGCACAAGGCCGCCGCGCGCGGCCCCGCCGCGTTCACCAGCCATCCGCAGCCGATGCTGGTGCCGTCGGCCAGCACCGCGGCACCGATCCGGCCCCCCGCCATCCGCAGCGCCGCGACCTCGCCCGTCCTGAAAACGACGCCGGCACGGCGCGCGGCCCGCCGCCAGTATTCCCACATCGCATGGCCGTCGAACCAGCCTTCGTCGCGCGGATTTTGGCTGCCCAGAACGATGCCGGTCAGGTCGAAGAACGGATACTCGGCCATGATCTCCTCGGGCGTCATCAGCCGCGTCGCCGCCCCGCAGGACCGCTGCACCGCCTGCGCGGCCCGCAACCCCGCCACCGCGCCCTCGTCGCCCGCCAGATAGAGGTATCCGAAATAATCCGTCGCGATGCGCGGCGCGGCCGGATCGTCGGTGGCTTCGGGGAAATCCGCGATCACCTCGGCCGCATAGCGCGACACCAGCACATTCGCCGCGGTCGAGAATTGCTGCCGGATGCACGAATTGGTGGCGGTGCTGGACGCATGCTCGAAGCTCGGATCGCGCTCGATCACCGCGATCCGCAGCGCCGGATCGGCCCGCGTCAAATGCCAGGCGATCGACGCCCCCATGATCCCGCCGCCGACGATCGCAATATCGACCTGCATGCCGCCCCCCGTCTGTCGCGTTAATTAGCGGCGCGCCGCCCCGTCCGGTCAAGCACGGACGGATTGCCGCAACCCGACGCCGCCCCTTGCCGCGAACCAAGGGCGAACATACTATCCGGCGATGGCCAGACCGGATCTTCAGGAAAAACTCGCGATCCTGTCGGACGCCGCGAAATACGATGCGTCCTGCGCCTCCAGCGGGTCTGACAAACGCAATTCGCGCGACGGCAAGGGGTTGGGCAGCAACGAAGGCTCGGGCATCTGCCATGCCTATGCGCCGGACGGCCGCTGCATCAGCCTGCTGAAGATCCTGATGACGAATTTCTGCATCTACGACTGCGCCTATTGCGTGAACCGCGTCAGCTCGAACGTGCGCCGCGCCCGCTTCACCCCGGACGAGGTCGTGTCGCTGACGCTGGAATTCTATCGCCGCAACTATATCGAGGGGCTGTTCCTGTCGTCGGGCATCATCCGCTCGCCCGACGCCACGATGGCCGACATGGTGCAGATTGCCCGCGACCTGCGGACGAAGCACGGCTTTCGCGGCTATATCCACCTCAAGACCATCCCCGACGCCGACCCCCTGCTGATCGAGGAAGCGGGTCGTCACGCCGACCGCCTGTCGATCAACGTCGAACTGCCGACCGATGCCAGCGTCCGCGCCTATGCCCCCGAGAAGAAGCCCGAAACGATCCGCAAGGCGATGGCCGACGTCCGCCTGACGCGCGAGGCGGCGAAGGACCGATCGCATACTGGCAAGCGTCCGCCGCGCTTCGCGCCCGCCGGGCAGTCCACGCAGATGATCGTCGGCGCCGACGGCTCGAACGACGCGGCCATCCTGGGCAACGCCACGCGCCTTTATTCCGCGTATCACCTCAAGCGCGTCTATTACTCCGCCTTCTCGCCCATTCCCGACGCCACCGCCGCGCTGCCGCTGATCCGGCCGCCACTCGAACGCGAACACCGGCTCTATCAGGCCGACTGGCTCCTGCGCTTCTACGGATTCGACCTGGCCGAGATCACCGGCGCCACCCCCGACGGCAATCTCGACCTGCATATCGACCCCAAGCTCGCCTGGGCGCTGCAAAATCGTCACCACTTCCCCGTGGACGTGAACCGCGCCGCAAGGGAACCGCTGCTGCGGGTGCCGGGTTTCGGCGTCAAGACGGTGAACCGCATCCTGGCCGCGCGGCGTCACCGCACCCTGCGATACGAGGATCTGACCCGCATGGGCGCGTCGATGAAAAAGGCCCGCAGCTTCATCTCGGCCGGCGGCTGGTCTCCGGGCGCGGCCCTCGACAGCGCGGCGCTGCGCACCCGCTTCGCTCCGCCGCCGATGCAGCTTTCGCTGTTCTGATGCCGACGGTCGCCCTGCCGAAACTGGGCACCGCCGCCGCCTGGCGCGACGCGGCCCGCGCGCTCGTCTCGGCCGACACCCCCCCCGACGACATCCTGTGGCATTACGACGGCGGCGCGGGCGATCTCTTTGCCGACGGCCCCGCCGCCCTGCCCACGCCCGACCCGGCGCTGCGCGTTCCCCGCGCCTTCGTCGATCTGGCGGGCACCGTCGCCTGGCACGCCGATCCCGAACGCTTCGCGCTGCTTTATACGCTGCTCTGGCGGTTGCGCGGCGCGCCGCATCTGATGGCCGACCGCGCCGATCCGCTGGTCGGCCGGTTGCTGGCGATGCAGAAATCCGTTCACCGCGACAAGCACAAGATGAAGGCGTTCCTGCGCTTCCGCGAGATCGACGCCGCCGCCCCGCCCCGCCGCCGCTTCGCCGCATGGTTCGAACCTCAGCACCATATCGTCGAGCCGCTGGCCCGCGGCTTCTTCTCGGACCGCTTCGGCGACATGGACTGGATCATCCTCACCCCCGACCTGACCGCCATTAGCACGGCGCAATCGCTGTCCTTCGCCGATGGCGGTGCGAAACCGCCGCTGCCCGAGGATGCGACAGAAGATCTCTGGACCACCTATTTCAGGAACATCTTCAACCCCGCCCGCCTGAAGGTGAAGGCGATGCAGGCCGAGATGCCGAAGAAATACTGGCGCAACATGCCCGAGGCCGCCCATATTCCCGCCATGATCGCGGGGGCCAGCGCCCGCGCCCGCGCCATGCAGGACGCCGCCCCAACCCTGCCGCCGGTCCGGGCCGCCCGGATCGCGGCCCGACACGCGAAGGACGATGCGATGGATCTGCTCTCCCGTATGGAAGGCGACATGCCCGAAGACCGCGCCGACTTCCTGCGCCGCCTGCAAGGCTGCACCCGATGCGACCTGCATGCCAATGCCACGCAGGCGGTGCCGGGCGAAGGTCCGCACGACGCGCCGCTGATGGTCGTGGGCGAACAACCCGGCGATCAGGAAGATTTGCAGGGCCGCCCCTTCGTCGGTCCCGCCGGCCAGCTTTTCGACAGGCTCGCGGACGAGGCCGGGTTCGACCGCGGCGGCGCCTACGTCACCAATGCCGTCAAGCATTTCAAGTTTCAACCGCGCGGCAAGCGCCGCATCCACCAGCGTCCCGACATGGGCGAAATCACCGCCTGCCGCTGGTGGCTGGACATCGAACGCCAGATGATCCGCCCCCGCCTGATCCTGGCGATGGGCGCCACCGCCGTTGGATCGCTGACCGGCACCGGCGCCGGCATCCTCAAGCGGCGCGGCACGATCGAGGCGACGGAGGACGGCACGCCCGTCTTTATCACCCTGCATCCCAGCTATCTGCTGCGCGTCCCCGACGCTTCCGCGAAAGAGGCCGCCATGCAGGATTTCCGCAGCGACCTTGCCGCCGCACAGGCGCATCTGGAAGAACTGCTCGCGGCTTGACGCCCGACAGGAAAGGAACCCGACATGACCGTGACCCTCAAGGCCCTTCTCGACGACGCCCGCTCGAACGTGACGCAGATCGACGCGGCCGAGGCCCGCCGCCGCGCCGACGAGGACGGCGCGCTGCTGCTCGACGTGCGCGACCCGTCCGAGGTCGCCCAGTCCGGCAAGGCGTCGGGCGCGCTGAACGTCTCGCGCGGGATGCTCGAATTCCGGGCCGATCCCGCCTCGCCCTACTATAACGACGCCCTGCGTCCCGACCGCCCGGTGATTCTCTATTGCGCCTCGGGCGGACGCGCGGTGCTGGCCGCGCGCACCCTGATCGAGATGGGCTATACCGACGTGTCCAGCATGGGCGGCTTCAAGGATTATGCCGAAGCCGGGCTTGCCTGCGACGCGCCGGCCTGACCCTTCATCTTTCCACAAATACCCATACCCGCCCTCATCCGGCACAATCCTTCGCAACTTCCGCTTGCGGCGGTCACATCCCGCCGCTAGATCGGTCGGCGGGACACCCTTCCCCAACGAAGGGCATATATCTGCAAGGATACCACCGATGACCGACCCCATTCCGGCCCGGCGGCCGGACCTGAAGCCGCGCAATCCGCGCTTCTCCTCCGGCCCCTGCGCCAAGCCCCCCGCCTTCTCGCTCGACGCCCTCGGCGATGCCCCTCTGGGCCGGTCGCACCGCGCCGCCATTGGCAAGGCCCGCCTCGCCGCCGCCATCGATCAGACGCGCGATCTGCTGCGGCTTCCCGACGATTACCGTCTCGGCATCGTGCCCGCCTCGGATACCGGCGCGTTCGAAATGGCGATGTGGACGATGCTGGGCCAGCGGCCCGTCGAAATGGTCGCGTGGGAAAGCTTCGGCGCGGGCTGGGTCACGGATGCGGTCAAGCAGCTTCGGCTGGATGCACGCACCCATACCGCCGATTACGGCGATATCGTCGATATGGCGGCCCTCGATTACGACCGCGACGTGTGCTTCACTTGGAACGGCACCACCAGCGGCGTGCGGATGCCGGACGGCGACGCGATCCCGGCGGATCGCGGCGGCCTGACGCTCTGCGATGCCACATCCGCCGCCTTCGCCCAGCCGCTGCCCTGGGACAAGCTCGATGTCGTCACCTTCAGTTGGCAGAAGGTCATGGGCGGCGAGGCCGCGCACGGCATGCTGGTCCTGTCGCCCCGTGCCGTCGAACGGCTGGAATCCTATACTCCCGCCTGGCCCCTGCCCAAGATCTTCCGCCTGACGAAAGGCGGCAAGCTGATCGAAGGCATCTTCCGCGGCGAAACCATCAACACCCCTTCGATGCTCTGCGTCGAGGATTGGTTGCAGGCCCTCGCCTGGGGCCGGTCGGTGGGCGGGTTGCGCGGCCTTTTCGACCGTGCCGATTCCAACGCGCGGATCGTCTGGGATTTCTGCGAAGGCCGTGACTGGATCGCCAACCTCGCCGCCGATCCGGCGACGCGCTCGAACACGTCCGTGTGCCTGACCTTCACCGACCCCGCCGTCGCGGGCGACGCGGCCTTCGCCAAGGCGGTGGCCAAGCGGCTCGAATCCGAAGGCGTCGCCTATGACGTGGGCAGCTACCGCGACGCCCCGCCGGGCCTGCGGGTCTGGTGCGGCGCGACGGTCGAGGCCGACGATCTGGCGGCGCTGATGCCGTGGATCGAATGGGCCTATCGCACCGAACGCGCGGCCCTGGCCACGGCCGCCTGAAACGTACATTTCGGCGGGCGAAATGTACAAGTTGTACGTTTCGCCCGTCCGCCCCCGACATTTCATTCTTGAAGGAGTGCCCCCGATGGCCCCCAAAGTGCTGGTCAGCGATGCGCTGTCCGAAACCGCCGTGCAGATCTTCCGCGACCGCGGCATCGACGTGACGTTCGAGCCGAAACTGGGCAAGGACAAGGACCGCCTTGCCGAAATCATCGGCGAATATGACGGCCTCGCCATCCGCTCGGCCACCAAGGTCACGGCCAAGTTGCTGGAAAACGCAAGCAATCTCAAGGTCGTGGGCCGGGCGGGCATCGGCGTGGACAATGTCGATCTGACCGCCGCGTCCAAGAAAGGGGTCATCGTGATGAACACGCCTTTCGGCAATTCCATCACTACCGCCGAACACGCGATCAGTCTGATGATGGCCGTCGCCCGCCAGATCCCCGAAGCCAACGCGTCGACCCATGCCGGAAAATGGGAAAAATCCCGCTTCATGGGGGTCGAGCTGACCGGCAAGACCCTGGGCGTCATCGGCGCCGGCAATATCGGCTCCATCGTCATCGACCGGGCGCTGGGGCTGCGGATGAAGGTGCTGGCCTACGACCCCTATCTGAGCGAGGAGCGCGCCGTGCAACTTGGCGTGCGGAAAGTCAAGCTGCCGGAACTGCTCGAGAATTCCGATTTCGTCACCCTGCATGTCCCGCTGACCGACAAGACCCGCAACATCCTGTCGGCCGAAAACATCGCCCGTCTCAAGCCCGGCGCCCGCGTCATCAACTGCGCGCGCGGTGGCCTGGTCGATGAACAGGCTTTGGCCGATGCGCTGAAATCCGGGCACGTCGCCGGCGCCGCCTTCGATGTCTTCGCCGAAGAACCGGCCACCGCCTCCCCGCTTTTCAACCTGCCGGGCGTCGTCGTTACCCCCCACCTGGGCGCCGCCACCACCGAGGCGCAGGAGAATGTCGCCCTGCAAGTCGCTGAACAGATGGCGGATTATCTGCTGACCGGCGCCGTCAGCAACGCGTTGAACATGCCCAACGTCACCGCCGAGGAGGCGAAGGTGATGGGGCCGTGGCTGAAGCTGGCCGAACATCTGGGCGCCTTCGCCGGGCAGATGACCGAGGAACCGATCGTCGCCGTCAACGTGCTTTACGACGGCGCGGTGGCCGAGATGAACACCGCCGCCCTCAACGCCGCCGCGGTGGCCGGCCTGATGCAGGCCAGCAATCCCGACGTGAACATGGTCAGCGCCCCCGTCATGGCCCGCGAACGCGGCATCGACCTGTCCACCACGACGCAGGAAAAGACAGGCGTCTTCGACGCTTACATCAAGATCACCGTCACTACCGAGGATCGCGAAAGGTCGATCGCCGGCACCGTCTTCAGCGATGGCAAGCCCCGTTTCATCCAGATCAAGGGCATCAACATCGACGCCGAGATCGGCGCGCATATGCTCTATACGACCAATCAGGACCGTGCGGGCATCATCGGAACGCTGGGGCAGACGATGGGCGAAAACGGCGTGAACATCGCCAATTTCACGCTTGGCCGGGCCGAGCGCGGCAAGGATGCCATCGCGCTTCTCTATCTCGACGACCAGCCCCCGCCCGAGGTTCTGGCCAAGCTGGAAGCGACCGGCATGTTCCAGGCCGTGCGTCCGCTGCGCTTCGCCATGTGACGGCTGGCATCGCGTTCCCCATGCGGTATGACGGGCGCATGGGGGACGCGGGATGATCTATGCCATCGGCGACATACACGGCCAGGCGGCCGCGCTCGACCGCGCATTGGCGCTGATCGAGACGGATGGCGGACCGGATGCGCCTGTCGTCTTCCTGGGCGACTATACCGACCGCGGCCCCGACAGCCGCGGCGTGTTGGATCGCCTGATCGACGGGCGCGATGCGGGCCGCCCGTGGCGGTTCGTCATGGGCAATCACGACCGCATGTTCCTGCGCTTCGTCACCGACGGCGCGCAGAACGACGACCGCATCAAATCCGGCCTGTCGTGGATGAACCGCCGGCTGGGCGGCACGACGACGCTTGCCTCCTATGGATTGCGGTCGCGCGAAGGGGCGGCGTTCCTTCATACGAACAATGGCGGCCGCGAAACGCTGTCGTCCTACGACATCGACGGCCGCCGCCTGGGCCCGCAGGAACTGGTCATCGCCGCGCGCGAGGCGGTGCCCGAGGCCCATATCCAGTTTCTGGCGACGCTGGATCTCTGGGTGGCGGACGGCCCGTTGCTGTTCGTTCATGCAGGGCTGCGCCCCGGTATCCCGATTGAACGTCAGGATCCCGACGATCTGCTGTGGATCCGCCAGGGCTGGCTGGAAGATACGCGCGATCACGGTCCGCTGGTCGTGCATGGCCATACCGCGCTGGACCATCCGCGGCATTACGGCAACCGGGTCAACCTCGACGGCGGGGCGGGATATGGCAATCCGCTGGTGCCGGTCGTCTTCGAGGGACGCGAAAGCTGGACGCTGACGCCGCGGGGCCGCGTGCCGCTGCGGCCCGACTAGCTAGCGCACCGGGTCGAGCAGCGCGTCGGTCATCCGGCAATCGCGGATTGCATCGTTTCCGCAAGTGCGGGGCGTCAGGCCGTCGCGGGAGAGGCAAATCCGCGCTTCGGCAATGCGCCCGCCCTTGCAGGTGATCGTCACCGCATCGGCAAAAAGCGCGGGATTGGCCGTCATAAATGCCTCCTCGACCACGCTTGCGGGCATCCTCAGGGGCCGTTCCATCTGCCGGAAGACCGCTGGGCGGGCGATGGCGTCGTAAGCCTGCCGCGCCAGGCCGAAATATTCGTCAGCGGCGACACCCGCACAGCGACCATGCTTTTTCCATTGATACCAGGCAGCGCCGCCGTCGCCCATGATGTCGGCCATCGCACCCGTCTCGGCGCGGGTGGGATCGCGCTGATCGGTCGCGCAATATTCCGGCCAGCCGCGCTCGTATTGCGGCCAAAGACCGTGCAGGACCCACCCCGCGCTTCGGTTGCATTGCTCCGCACCGCGCGCGTCGCCTTCCAGCGCGCACCATGTCGGCTGCCAAGACAGCGCCAGGATCCAGTAGTCGAAGACGCCCGCATCGTCGGCCTTGGCCGGCCCCACGGCCAGCAAAAGCAGCGCCAGCGCAATTCCGGTTTTTGCTTTCCCTCGGGCCATCGCGGGATTATACGGGATCCGAGTTCCCCGACAATGCGGACTTGGCCCGGCTTCCGGGTCGCCCCTCACCGGGCGGCGGGGAAGATATGTGAAGGAGCTTTCTATGGCCGACAAACCGATCATGGCCAAGGCCACCGCGGTCTGGCTGGTGGACAATACCACGCTGACCTTCAAGCAGGTCGCCGATTTCTGCGGCATGCACGAGCTTGAGGTTCAGGGCATCGCCGACGGCGACGTGGCCACGGGCGTCAAGGGGTTCGATCCCGTCGCCAACAACCAGTTGACCCAGGACGAGATCGAGCGCGGCGAAGCGGACCCCGCCTACAAGCTGAAGCTGAAATTCAACGCGGCCGCCGTGGGCGAGGAAAAGCGCCGCGGCCCGCGCTATACGCCGTTGTCCAAGCGGCAGGACCGCCCGGCCGCGATCCTGTGGCTGGTCAAGTTCCACCCCGAGCTGGCCGATGCCCAGATCGCCCGCCTGATCGGCACGACCAAGCCGACGATCCAGGCGATCCGCGAACGCACGCACTGGAACATCAACCATCTCGAACCGATCGACCCCGTGGCGCTGGGGCTTTGCAAGCAGTCGGAACTGGATCAGGCGGTGCAGAAGGCCGCCGCCAAGAAGCTGCGCGAAGGCGGGGTGATGACCGACGACGAACGGCGCAAGCTGGTCTCGACCGAACAAAGTTTGGCCGCCGGACCCGAATCGCGCATTCCCTCGGCCATCTCGGAGCTTGGAACGTTCACCCTTTCCACCACGGGCGAGGAATTGAAGGAAGATACCCGCGACGTGCGCGACGCCGACAGCTTCTTCAATCTGCCCGACACGCATGAAGGCGTGGACGACGACCCGGATGACGACGACGCCTGATCCCCACGACGCGGCCCGCATCGAACGGGCGGACGGGCGCATCGTCGTGCCCGCCGAATTGCTGGCCGCGGCCTTCGACCTTGCCCCGGCGGATGTGCCCGACCTGATGCGAACGGGGCGGATCACCAGCATGGCCGAAGACGGGCAGGACGAGGATGCCGGCCGCTTTCGCGTCACCTTCTGGTATGCGAATCGGTCGGTCCGCTATACCTGCGCCGCGGACGGCACGATCGTCAGCCGCGTCTCGACCGATACCGGACGCGGCTGAGGCGATCCGCGGTCAGGCGACCCCGTCCGCGACCAGCCGGCGGGCCAGTTGACGAAAGACCTGCGCGGCAGGATGGTCGGGCTGCGACACGACGATGGGCGCGCCGCCATCGCTGGCGCGCCGCACGTCCAGATGCAGCGGGATCTCGGCCAGCAGCGGAACGCCAAGCCTTTCCGCCTCGGCGGCGACGCCGCCATGCCCGAAGATGTGTTCCTCGTGTCCGCAATTGGAGCAGACATGGGTGCTCATGTTCTCGATCATGCCGAGGATCGGGGTCTTCAGCTTGCCGAACATGTCGATCCCCTTGCGCGCGTCGATCAGCGCCACGTCCTGCGGGGTGCTGACGATGATCGCGCCGTCCAGATGCGCCTTCTGCGCCAGCGTCATCGACACGTCGCCGGTGCCGGGCGGCAGATCGACGATCAGCACGTCCAGATCGCCCCATTGAACCTGAAGCAGCATCTGCTGCAACGCCCCCATCAGCATCGGGCCGCGCCAGACGACCGCCTGCCCCTCGTCCAGCATCAGGCCCATCGACATCATCGTGACGCCGAAATTGCGCATCGGCAGGATGGTCTTGCCGTCCGGCGAGGCCGGTCGTCCGCTGACGCCCAGCATCCGCGGCTGCGAGGGACCGTAGACATCGGCATCCAGCAGCCCGGTCCGGCGCCCTTCCAGCGCCAGCGCGCAGGCAAGGTTGGCGCTGACCGTGGACTTGCCGACACCGCCCTTGCCCGAGGCGACGGCGATCAGATGCTTGACGCCGGGAATACGGGCGGGCCCGCCGGGCGGAGTCGCGCGCCGCGGCTTCAGTTCGGGCGGCGGGGCCTTTTCGCTGTGCGCTGTCAGCAGGACCGACACCTTGCCGATGCCGGGCAGCGCACGCACCCGCGCTTCGGCCTGCGCGCGGACAGGTTCGTAGGCAGGGGCCCGATCCGGCGCGACCTCCATCACGAACCGGACCGCATCGCCCTCAATCGTCAGGGCGCGGACGATGCCCGATGTCACGATGTCCTGACCGTCCACCGGGTCGGCCACGTCGCGCAGCGCCTCGACCACCGCATCGCGGGTGATTGCCATTGTGCCGGTCTCCTTCGTCGTGGGCGCTGAGGGGCAGCTAGGGCCGCCCGCGCCCGTGCGCAAGCAGGCCCCGCGTCAGGACGGAGTGCCGTCGCGCCATTCCCAGGGCCGGGTGAAAGTGCCCAGCACAGCCGCCACCGCCGCATCCTCGACCGGGCCGCTGCGTTCCAGCCGCGCGACCAGCCCGCGCTTCTTGTCCTCGACAACCTCGGCCACGCGCGCGGGCAGTCCCGCATCGCTCAGCGCCGCATCGTAGACACGACCGATGGCGCGCTTGCGAAGATCGGGCTTGAAGACCTTGCCGACAGCGGTTTTCGGCAGCTCGTCCAGAACCTCGACATGCTTGGGCCATGCCGCGCGTTCGGCCACCTTGTCGCGGGCATAGGCCATCAGTTCGTCCGGCGTGACGCTGGCGCCCTCGACCAGTTCGACATAGGCGCAGGGCAGTTCGCCGGCATGGGCGTCGGGCTGGCCGATGGCCCCGACGATGGCGACGGACGGATGGCCCGACAAAGCCTCCTCGATCTGGGCGGGGTCGATGTTGTGACCACCGCGAATGATCAGATCCTTGGCGCGTCCGGTGATCCACAGATAGCCGTCCGCGTCGATCCGCCCCAGATCGCCGGTCCGCAGATAGACGTCGTGATGGAACAACCGATGGTTCTTGTCGGCTTCGGTATAGGTCGAACCGGGGATGACGCCGGGGCTGGAGACGCAGATCTCGCCCACCTCGTCCACGCCGCAGGCTTCTGGCCCATCCTGGGTATCGCGCAGGATGCGCACCTCGGTATAGGGGAACGGCAGGCCGACCGATCCGATCTTCTTGGTGCCGGCGGGCGGGTTTATCGACACGAGGCAGGTCGCCTCGGTCAGGCCATAGCCCTCGCAGATGGTGACGCCCGCCGCCTGCTCGAACCGCTTGTATAACTCGACCGGCAGCGGCGACGACCCGCAGAAGGCCAACCGCAGTTTCGAGATGTCGGCGTTCACCGGTCGCTGCATCAGCGCGGACACGGCCGTCGGCACGGTGATCATGAAGGTCGCGCCATAGCGTTCGCAAAGCTTCCAGAAATTGTCGAACACCCCCTCGCCGCGATAGCCGGCGGGCGTGGGAAAGACCACATGCGCGCCCGATCCCAGGGACGCGCCCAGGGACACGACGGCGGCGAAGACATGGAACAGCGGCAGCGGGCACATCTGCACGTCGCGTTCGGTGAACAGCAGCCGCGACCCCAGCCACGCGTTATAGATGATGCCGGAATAGCGGTGCTGCGCGACCTTGGGCATCCCCGTGGTGCCGCCGGTATGGAAATGCGTGCAGACACGGTCGGCGGTCGCATCCGCGAAGGTCAGGGTGCGCGGCTGGGCGGCGACCAGCTTGGCGAAGGAATGGACCTGCGCATCGTGCGTCACCTTCACCTTGGGCCGGATCAGCGGCACGATCAGCTTTTTCGCCCCCGTCAGATAGCGGTGCAGATCGACCTCGACCACATGCCTGACGCCGGGGGCCAGCGCCACCGCCTCGGTCGCCTTCTGCGCCACGTCCGTCTTGGGAAACGCGCGCAGCGTCACCAGCACCTTGGCATCCGTCTCGCGCAGGATGGCCGCGATCTGGGCGGATTCCAGCAGCGGGTTGATCGGATTGACGACGCCGGCCACCATGCCGCCCACATAGGTCAGAACCGTCTCGGTGCAGTTGGGCAGAAGGAAGGCGACGGTATCGCCCTCTCCCACCCCCAAGGCGCGCAGCATGTTGGCGGTCTGGGCCACCTGAACGCGCAAATCGTTCCATGTCAGCGTTTCGGCCTTGTCCGTCGGACCCGAGAAGAGCTGATAGGTGATCGCGGGGCGCGGGCCGTGGGCGTCCGCGGTCCGCTGGATCATCTGCCAGACGGTCTTGGGCAGGTCGCGGTCGGCGAAGGGCATCTCCTTCTCGATGGCCTCGCGGTCGGCGAGCGTTGCATAGGTCATCCCGAATCCTCCCTGGCCCGTCTGCTGCGGGTCTTGCATCACGCCGTCAGCATCGGTGCCGAAGGACGCGCGTGGCAAGTCTGACGCTGCGCCAACTGGACGCAAGCGCAATCGGGATTATTCGGCCGCCATGCCCGCGGTGAATTGCAACCGCGCCAGCCGCGCATAAAGCCCGCCCTGCGCCACCAGCGCATCATGCGTGCCCGAGGCGACGATGCGCCCCTCCTCGAAGACAAGGATGCGGTCGGCCTTTTTCACCGTGGCCAGCCGGTGCGCCACGATCAGCGTCGTGCGGCCCTGCGCCAGCCGTTCCACGGCGATCTGCACCGCCTGCTCCGATTCCGCGTCCAGCGCCGATGTCGCCTCGTCCAGCAGCAACACGGGCGCGTCGCGCAGGATGGCGCGGGCGATGGCGATGCGCTGCTTCTGGCCCCCGGACAGCATCACGCCGCGTTCGCCGACATAGGTGTCGTAACCGTCGGGAAGGGCTGACAGAAACTCGTGCGCCGCCGCGGCGCGCGCGGCCTGTTCCACCTCGGCATCGGTGGCATCGGGGCGGCCGAAACGGATGTTGTCGCGGGCCGAGGCGGCGAAGATCACCGAATCCTGCGGCACCAGCGCGATATTACGGCGGAACTCGGACCGGGCCATGTCGCGCAGGTCGATGCCGTCCAGTGTGATGCGACCGCTGTCGGGGTCGTAAAAGCGCAGCAGAAGCTGGATGATCGTCGTCTTGCCCGCCCCCGAAGGCCCGACCAGCGCCACCGTCTCGCCCGGCGTCACGTCAAGCGAGACGCCGTTCAGCGCCGCCGTGCCGGGACGCGCCGGATAGTGGAAGGTGACGTCGCGAAACGCGATGGCCCCCTTGACGGGAACGGGCAGAGCGCGCGGTTCCGGACTGTCATCGACAGTATCCTGCGCTTCCAGCAGCTCGACCAGACGTTCGGTGGCGCCGGCGGCGCGTTGCAATTCGCCCCAGATCTCGGACAGGGCGGCGACCGCACCCGCCACCATCACGGCGTAGATGACGAACTGCACCAGCTCGCCCACGCTCATCAGGTCGGCTCGGACGTCGCGGGCGCCGATCCAGAGAACGCCGACAACGCCTGCAAACACCAGTAAGATAACGATAACCGTCATCGCCGCGCGCACGGCGATCCGGCGGCGGGCGCTGTCGAAGGCGCGTTCGGTCACGGTGCCGAAGGCCGCGCGCGAGATCGTCTCGTGCGTGAAGGCCTGCACCGTCTGCACCGCGCCCAGAGCCTCGGACGCGTTGCCGGACGAATTGGCGATCCAGTCCTGATTCTCGCGCCCCAGCACCCGCAGGCGACGGCCCAGGACAATGATCGGCACGATGACGGCGGGGACGATCAACAGGACCAGCACCGTCAGCTTGACCGACGTGAACATCAGCAAGGCCAGACCGCCGATCAATATCAACAGGTTACGCAACGCGATCGACACTGACGAACCGATGACCGAGAGGATCAGCGTGGTGTCGGTGGTGATGCGGCTGAGAACCTCGCCGGTCATGATGCGTTCGTAGAAGGTGGGGGACATGCCGATCACGCGGTCGAAAACCGCCTTGCGGATGTCGGCCACGACCCGTTCGCCGAGGCGCGTCACCAGGTAGTAGCGCAGGCCGGTTCCCACCGCCATGAGCGCCGCAATCCCCAATGCAGCAAGGAAATAACTGTCGAGAAGCTGGGTGGATTCGGTGTCGAAGCCGTCAACGACGCGGCGGACGGCGAGCGGCAGGATCAGGGCGACGCAGGCGGTCAGCACCAGGGCGAGCCCCGCGGCGACGACCAAGCGGCGATAGGGTCTGAGGAACGGGGCCAGGGCCGCCAAGGCCCCGACACGTCTGGACTTTTCGCGTTCCTCGGTGTCTTTTCGTGCCATGTCGTGCCCCCAGCGCCGCCCGGCGCGTTCTATGGCGCGGCGCCACGGGCGGCAAGCGCCGGGACCGCCGGGAAGGCAATAAGAATACCGTAAGAATCCTGTGGGAGTCTCGTAAGACCCCACGCGCGCCGCCGCAGCGGCGAAAGGTCTGGAGCGGGCGACGGGAATCGAACCCGTATCATCAGCTTGGAAGGCTGAGGTCTTACCATTACACAACGCCCGCGCAGGGGCGGAAATAGACCGCCCCGCATCGTGACGCAAGACGGATCGGACCCGGACATTGACGCTTCTTCTGGTGCTATCGCAAATCCTGCTGGTGCTGGCCGGCACGGCGGTGGCCTTCGCGGCGCTGAAGGCCGCGCGCACGCCGCAGGGCGCGTCGGCCTGGGTCGTGTTCCTGGTGTCCTTCCCGCATCTGGCGATCATCGCCTTTCTGCTGTTCGGGCGCGTCGGCTTTACCCGGATGGTGCGCCGGCGGCGCGCATCGGACGCGGCGGCCCTGCACAAGGCGGAGGAGGATGCCCGCCACGGCATCCGCCCCCGGCTGGAGACGTTCGCGCGCATCGCCGACGACAATGCGGCCGGGCCGAACGGCGTGAAGGTACTGATCGACGGCGACGCGACCTTCGCCGCCATCTTCGACGCCATCGCCGCCGCGCGAACTTACGTGCTGGTGCAGACCTACATCCTGCGCGACGACGCGCTGGGCCGGCGGCTGCGCGACGCGCTGCTGGCGGCCGAGGCGCGCGGGGTGACGACCAAGCTGCTTTACGACCGCGTGGGCTGCATCGCCCTGCCCCGCGCCTTCGTCGAGAACCTGCGCCGGGGCGGCGTCGCCGTCGAGGAGGTGCGCGGCACCCGCAGATGGCTGACCCGGCTGTCGGTCAATTTCCGCAACCACCGCAAGATCGTCGTCGTGGACGGCAAGGTGGGGTTTCTGGGCGGGCTGAACATGGCGCAGGAATATGTCGATGGCGGCAGCGCCTTCGACCGGTGGCGCGATACGCATCTGCGGATCGAGGGGCCGCTGGTCGTCCAACTCGAGCGGGTGTTCGAACGGGACTGGTTCTGGACCACGGGCCACCGCATCGTCGCGCCGCACCGCACCGACCCGCCCGAGGGCGCGACCGCCTGGGGCGTGATCCTGCCCAGCGGACCGTCCGACGCCATCGAGCGCGGATCGCTTTTCCTGTGCGGGATGTGCGGCGAGGCGCGCAGCAGGCTCTGGCTGGCCTCGCCCTATCTGGTGCCCGACAACGATCTGGTGACGGCGCTGCAACTGGCCGCCCTGCGCGGCGTCGATGTGCGCATCCTGGTGCCCGCCCGGGCCGATCACCGTCTTCCCTGGATCGCCGCGCGTTCCTATTTCGACGATCTGCGCCGCACCGGCGTGCGGATCTTCGAATACAAGCCCGGTTTCATGCACCAGAAAGTTATCCTGGCCGATCACGACCTCGTTTCCATCGGCAGCGTTAACCTGGACGTGCGGTCGGCGATGATCAACTTCGAGGTGACGGCGGTGATGGAGGACGGGGATTTGGGCCAGACGGTGAACGACATGCTGGAACGCGATTTCGCGCAGGCGCGGGAAGTCACCCAGTGGCTGAAGGACGCGCCGGCCTGGCTGCGCGTCGCGGCCCCGGTGGCGCGTCTGTTCGCGCCGGTGATCTGATGCGCCTGCGGCTTTGCAGCTACAACATCCGCAAGGCGGTCGGCCTCGACTGGCGGCGCGACCCCGAACGCGTGCTGTCGATCCTGCGCGATATCCGCCCCGACATCGCCGTCTTGCAGGAGGCCGACCGCCGCCTGGGGCCGCGCCACAGCGTGCTGCCCGCGCAGATGGTGGCGGAACTGACCGGCCTTGTGCCCGTGGTGACGCCCGGCAGCGAGGTCAGCATGGGCTGGCACGGCAACGCGCTGCTGATGCGGCCGGGCATCGACCTGATCGGCCTGGACGGGCTTGTCCTGCCGGGGCTGGAGCCGCGCGGCGCGCTGATCGCCGATGTCGATGTTGGCGGCGCGCATCTGGCGCTGGCGGCGGTGCATCTGGGGCTGCGGCGGGCGAACCGCCTGATCCAGCTCGACACCGTGGTCGAGCGGCTGAAGGAGACCCGCGCCTCGGCCCGGCTGATCGCGGGCGACTGGAACGAATGGCGCGCCAACGGCGTGCCGTCGCTGGGCGAGGATTACCGCATCCTGACCCCCGGCCCCAGCTTTCACGCGCGCGCGCCGATGGCGGCGCTGGACCGGGTGGCGATCTCGGGGCGGATTCGCGAACGGTCGATGAGCGTCTGGACCGAGGGCGCCGCGCGCATCGCGTCCGATCACCTGCCCATCGTGGTCGATCTTCACCTGGACTGACGCGGCGCCGCGATGGCCCCTTGTCCTTGCCGCGCGCCCGAGGCTATACCCCGCCTCGGAGACGTGGCCGAGTGGTCGAAGGCACGCCCCTGCTAAGGGCGCAGACGGGAAACCGTCTCGAGGGTTCGAATCCCTTCGTCTCCGCCACCCGCTGCCCTTGCAACCCGTGCATCCCATCGCCCTATATGTCCGTGAACGGCGGGGGTGGGGATGCGGAAGGTTTCGGGGGTCGAGCGGGCGGACTGGAAGGACCGGGCCGAGGCGGCGGGGTTCGTGTTTCACACGATGCATGGCGAGCCCTATTGGGACGAGACCAGCGCCTATGCCTTCGGCCTGGAGGAGATCGAGACGCGGCTCGAGGATCCCTCGACCGAGTTGCACGGCATGGCGCGCGAGGCTGTCGCGCGGATCGCGGGGGACGAGGCGCTGATGGCGCGTCTGGGCATCCCCGAGGCGCATATGGAGTTCGTCGCCCGGTCGTGGCGGGACG
Organism: Oceaniovalibus guishaninsula JLT2003; assembly: GCF_000299575.1. Lineage (GTDB taxonomy): Bacteria > Pseudomonadota > Alphaproteobacteria > Rhodobacterales > Rhodobacteraceae > Palleronia > Palleronia guishaninsula. The sequence continues at coordinate 135,394 of NZ_AMGO01000046.1, read as the reverse complement.
GCGAGGCCGAGCTTTATGGCCGGATGGATCTGGCCTATGACGGCGGCGGGCCGGCCAAGCTGCTGGAATACAACGCCGACACGCCCACATCGCTTTACGAGGCGGGGCATTTTCAGTGGGATTGGCTGGAAGGTGCGCGCGAGGCGGGGACGATCCCCGAGGGCGCGGATCAGTTGAACCGTTTGCAAGAGGCGCTGTCCGAGCGGTTCGCCGCCATCTGCGCGCCGGGCGATCAGCTTCATTTCGCCGCCACCGCCGGCAATGCCGAGGATTACGCCAATGTCGAGACGCTGGCCTATGCCGCGCGCGATGCCGGGCTGGGGGCGCATTACGTCGATATGGGGGCCATCGGCATCGACCCCGAGGGGCGGCTGGTGGACGGCGAGGCGCGGGTGATCGGCACGCTGTTCAAGCTTTATCCCTGGGAGGATTTCCTGCGCGACGAGGCGGCCGATGCGCTGGCCCGGTCGGGCACGCGCTTCATCGAGCCGCCGTGGAAGGCGCTGGTGTCGAACAAGGGCATCCTTGCCGTTCTGTGGGAGATGTTCGAGGGGCATCCGAACCTGCTGGCGAGCTTTTTCGCCGACGATGCGGAGCGGGGGACGCCCGCCTGGGACCGGGCGGTGGCGGCGGGGCAGTTCGCGCACGGCACGGTGCGCAAGCCGCTCTTCTCGCGCGAGGGGGCGGGCGTGCGGATCGTGGGCGCGGACGGCGTGGCCGTCGAGGCGTCGGCGCGGCCGGCGGGCGACGCGCGGCCGGGCGTCGTGCAGGCCTATGCGCCGCTGCCCGAGATGGACGGCTTCCGCCCCGTCATGGGAACGTGGATCGTCGGCGAGGTCTGCGTCGCTCTGGGCATCCGCGAGGATCGGTCGCGGATCACGCAGGATCTGAGCCGGTTCAAGCCGCACTATATAGAGCCGTGAGACCATCGAAAGGATCCGACATGAAATCATCGGCACCTCACCGCCTGGTCCTACTGGGGGCGGCCAGCGCGCTGGCCCTGGCGGGTTGCCGCGAGGAACAGGCGGAAATCGTCGTTTTCGACGATCCGGCCACCTGCGAGGCGAGCGGCATCGAGCCCGACATCTGCGCCGAGCAATACGCCGAGGCGCTGGCCGAACATGCCGAGACCGCGCCGCGCTATGACGCCATTGACGTCTGCGAAGAACAGCATGGCGAGGGGGCGTGCGTCGCGGATGCCGCCAGCGGCAGCGGCGGCGGGTCGATCTTCATGCCGCTGATGGCGGGGTATCTGATGGGGCAGTTGCTGTCGGGGCGCGGGATGGGGTCGCGCGCGCTGGTGCCGACGGCCGGATCGGGATTCGCCACCACCGACGGGGGAACGCGGGCGGCGGGGTTGTCGGGGCGGGGCAGCGTCGCGGCGTCGTCCCTGACGACGCAGGCCGCCAGCACCCGCAACGCGCCGCCGCTGACCCGGTCCACCGTCGCCCGCAGCGGCGGCTTCGGCGCGTCGCGCACCTCGGGCGGCTTCGGCGCGGGGGGCTAGGGTCAGCGGGTCGTGAGGACCAGCAGCACCAGCGGGATCGTCAGGATCGCGGCCAGCGTCTGCGAGGTGACGAGGCCCGCCATGAACGGCCCGTCACCGTTCATCTGCCGCGTCAGGATATAGGCCGAGGGGGCGGTGGGCACGGCCGAGAAGACCACCAGCACCAGCGTTTCCACCCCCGACAGCCCGAACAGCCGGGCCGAGAGCGCCGCCAGAGCGGGCATCAGCAAAAGGCGCGCGAAGCCGTTGGTCCCGAGGCCCGCAATGTCGGCGCGCAGGGCTGTCGGTTGCAGCGCGGCGCCGACGCACAGAAGGCCCAACGGCAGGCTGCCCTGCCCCATCAGCGTCAGCAGCGCCCCCGTGCCCAGCGGCGTGCCGATGCCGGTGACGGCCAGCGCGAAACCGAACAGGCACGCAAGGATCAGCGGGTTGCGGAACACGGATTTCAGCAGGCTCAGCGCCCCGTGTCCGTCGCCCGGCGTCCTTAGCGCCTGGATCGCCAGCACGTTGACCAGCGGCACAGCGACGGCGAGATAGATCGCCGCCCGCTCGACCCCTTCGGACCCGGCCAGCATCGTGACGACGGCAAGCGCAAGATAGGTGTTGAAGCGGATCACGCCCTGAAGGACCGGGCCGAACCGGGCGGCGGGCATGGGGCGCAGGCGGCGCAGGGCGGTCACGCAACCGGCGGCGAAAAGGATCGTCGCCATCGCGGCGGCCCCCAGCCGCAGAACCTGCGGATCGCGCACCGGCGCGTCCGCGAGGCCCGAGATCAGCAAGGCGGGGAACAGGACGAAATAGTTCAGCCGCTCGGCCGCGGGCCAGAAATCCGCCGAAGGGACGCCTCGGCGCGACAGGACATGGCCGAGGCAGATCAGGGCGAAGATCGGCCAGATGGTGATCAACAGCATGGATGCCCGCCCTTCCGCCCTGCCCGGCCGTGGATTGGGCGGGCCTGCGGGGGCTGTCAATAGCGACGACCGGGCCGCGCCCATGGCCGGGTGCGGCGGATGGAGGCGGCGATGGACCCCGGACGGCCCTGCGGCATTGACCGTCAGTTGCGATCTTCAAAGGAGCGTTCGATGCCCAGTTTCCGCCTGACCGCCACCGCCATCGTCGCGGCGCTTGCCTCTCCGGGGTTCGGGTACGCGCAGGACGCCACCGAAGGGCAGACCAGCCCCGCCCCCAGCGACGCGGAAATCGTCACATCGGACAGCCAGGGCGGCGGTGCGGACGACAGCCCGGCCGGCGACGATGTTATCAGCGCCATCTCGGCCAGCCCCGAACAGGATCAGGCGGTCGGCCAGCGGTTCCGCGTCGATCTGTCGGACCTGCCGCAGCCCTATGAGGGGCCGCCCGTCGCCAATGCGCCGCTGCGCGCGACCGAGGTGCCGCGAGAGCTGTCGCTGCCCGGCGGGTTCAACGCGACCCTGTTCGCCAAGGGGCTTGAAAAGCCCCGCCAGGGTCATGTCCTGCCCAACGGCGATCTGCTGGTTTCCATGCAGGAAGGCGGCTATATCACGCTGCTGCGCGACACGGACGGCGACGGCGAGGCCGACATCATCTCGCGCGCGTTCGAGCCGTTCACCGCGCCCTATGGCATCACCCACCGCGACTGGACCGGCGAGGGCGATTTCGACACCGAGATCCTGATCGCCGATCTGGAAGGCATCTGGTCGCAACCCTACAAGAGCCCCAACATCCGCAATGTGGGCGCGCGCAGCCAGACCGTGGACGAAACGCCGGTCGAGAACCGCAAGCCGCTGTTCGACTTTTCGGGCCAAAGCCTGCTGACCGAAAGCGGGGTCTTCGGCGCGATGAACGGCCATGTGAACCGGGATATCGAGATCGGGCCGGACGGGCGGCTTTATGTCGGCGTGGGCTCGATGGGCAATATCGCCGTGGAGCCGGACCCCAAGGCCACCATCCAGAGCTTCGCCGCGGACGGGTCGGACCAGAGGACGCTGGTGACGGGCGTGCGCAACCCTGCGGGCCTGGATGTGCATCCCGATACGGGCGAGGTTTTCGCCGTGGTGCAGGAACGGGACGGCGCGGGCGACAATCTGGTGCCCGATTACCTGATCCGCGTGGACGAGGGCGAATTCTTCGGCTGGCCCTACAGCTATATGGGCAGCAATCCGCAGCCCGGTTTCGCGCAGCTTGCCCCCGACCTGGTGGACAGCGCCGAGGTGCCCGACCTGCTGTTCAACCCCCATTCGGCGGCGATGGACCTGGCGTTCTATGAAGGCGAGATGTTCCCCGAGCGGTTCCGCGACGGGGCGTTCGTGGCGCTGAAGGGATCGTGGAACCGGACGCAGCCCACCGGCTACAAGGTGGTGTTCGTGCCCTTCTCGGACGGGATGCCCGAAGGCACCTACGAGAACTTCCTGACCGGGTTCTGGTCGCGCGGCACCGACCGGGCCGAGGTCTGGGGCCGGCCCGCCGACGTGACGGTGGCCCCCGACGGCGCGCTTTACGTCATCGACGATACCGGCGGGACGGTCTGGCGGATCACCTATGACGATACCGGCCTGCAAGGCGCCGAAGAGAACTGACGCCTGCGACTTGCGCGTCACGACCGCCCCCTTGCATGATGCGGGGGGCGGTTCTTTCGTTCGGGTGGGGTTGAGGCCGCAATGGTCCATGCGTTTCTGGCGCTGCTGATCTGCCAGCTTGCGGGCGAGGCGCTGACGCGCGCCGCCGGCCTGCCCGTGCCCGGCCCCGTCGCGGGGATGCTGCTGATGCTGGCGCTGATCCGGTTGTCGGCGCGGATGCGCGACCTGCTGCGTCCGGTCGCCGAGACGATCCTGGCGCATCTGTCGCTGCTGTTCGTGCCGGCGGGGGTCGGGGTGATGGGGCATATGACGACGCTGGGATCGCAGACCATGGCCATCGCCGCCGCCATCGTCGGATCGACCGTGCTGGCCATCGCGGCGGGGGCGCTGACATTCGTGCTGGTCGCGCGGCTGACGGGGTCGGGCGATGACTAGCCTCGCCGACTTCTGGAGCTATCTGTCCGAAGGGCCGCTGGTATGGCTGACGGCGACGCTGCTGGCCTATGCCATCGGGGATGCGTGCTTTCGCGGATCGGGGCGGGTGCCGCTGGTCAACCCGGTGCTGGTCGCGGTGGCGCTGCTGGCGGGGCTGCTTTTCGTGACGCGGACCGACTATCCCACCTATTTCGAGGGCGCGAAGTTTGTGCATTTCCTGCTGGGTCCGGCGACGGTCGCGCTGGCGCTGCCGCTTTACGACAATCTGGGGCGTCTGCGGCGCGCCCTGCTGCCGGTGCTGGCGGCCTTGCTGGCGGGGTCGCTGACGGCGGCGCTGTCGGCGCTGGCCATCGCGCGGGCCTTCGGGGTCGGCGACACGCTGCTGGCATCGCTTGCGCCCAAATCCGCGACGGCGCCGGTGGCCATCGGCATCGCCGAACGCATCGGCGGATCGCCCACGCTGACCGCCGTGCTGGTCATCCTGACCGGCATCACAGGCGCGGTGGTGGCGACCCCGCTGCTGAACCTTCTGCGCATCAGGGACTGGCGGGCGCGCGGCTTTGCGCTGGGGGTGGCCAGCCACGGCATCGGCACCGCGCGCGCGTTCCAGGTGAACCGGACGGCGGGGGCCTTCGCGGGGCTGGGGATGGCGATGAACGCGCTGGCCACGGCGATCCTGGCGCCGGCGATCCTTCCGCTGTTCCTTTGAGCGCCGCTTTCCATTGGCGGCGGGGGCTGGCATGATCGGGCGATGAACGCGATCACCACCCTTTCGGGCGCGCCGTTGTCGCGCCTCTGCTTCGGCGCGATGCAGTTCGGTGGCGCCGCCGACGCATCCGCCAGCCGCGCGATGTTCGAGGCGTGCCGCGCGGCCGGGATCAATGCCTTCGACACGGCCCATGTCTATACCGGCGGGCGGTCCGAGGAGATTCTGGGCGCGCTGACCGGCGCGGCGCGGGACGACATCGCCATCGCCACCAAGGTCGATTTCCAGGCCGGCAACGCGCCCGAGACGATCCGGCGCAGCGCCGACACATCCGCGCGGCGGCTGGGGGTGGATGTGATCGACATCCTTTATCTGCACCGCTGGGACGCGGCGACGCCGCTTGCGGACAGCATCGCCGCGCTGGCCGATCTGCAACGACAGGGGCGGGTGCGCTATCTGGGGGTGTCGAACTTCGCCGCGTGGCAGGTGATGAAGGCGCAGGCCGTCGCCGCTGCCCACGGCACGCGGATCGACATGATCCAGCCCATGTACAACCTGGTGAAGCGGCAGACCGAGGTCGAGCTGTTTCCGATGTGCCTGTCCGAAGGCATCGCCGCCCTGCCCTATTCGCCCTTGGGCGGCGGATTGCTGAGCGGCAAGTATTCGGCGGGCGGCAGCGGGCGGATCACCGAGGACGACCGCTATGCGGCGCGATACCGGCCCGACTGGATGCACCGCGCCGCCGCCGATCTGGCGACGCTGGCGATGCAGGCGGACGCCCATCCCGCCACGCTGGCGGTGGCCTGGGCGATGCGGCACCCCGCCGTCACCGCGCCGATCGTCAGCGCGCGGTCGGCCGAACAGCTTGCCCCGTCGCTGGCGGCGCTGGACTTCGGCATGGACGATGCGCTCTGTGCCCGGATCAGCGCGCTCGGCCATGCCCCTCCGCCCGCGACGGACCGGCTGGAAGAGGTATAGCGCCCGCGCGGCAAGGAGAAGCGTCATGGATATGGACATCGTCATCGTCGGCGGCGGGATCGCCGGCATCTCGGCGGCCGCGGCACTGGCGCCGCAGGCATCGGTGACGCTGCTGGAGGCCGAACAGGGGCTGGCCTACCACGCGTCTGGCCGGTCGGCCGCGATGTTCATCCGCGGCTATGGCAACGCCACCATCCGCGAGATGAACGCCATCAGCGCCGACGAGCATCGCGAGGCCGACGTTCTGATGCCGCGCCCGGTGATGCTGGTCGCCAAGGACGACATGGCCGACGCGTTCGAGCGCGACCTGGCCGAACTGGGCATGGACCGCATCGGCCCCGACGAGGCGCGCGCGCTGCTGCCGATCCTGGCGCCCGACGTGACGCTGGCCGCGGCCGAGCACGGATCGGCCGATATCGACACCGATCTTCTCGTGCAGCACTATCGCCGCATCGCCATGGCGGCGGATGCCCGCATCGTCACCGGATCGCGGATCACCGACATTTCGCGCGAGGACGGCGCCTGGGTGCTGCGCTGGCCCGGCGGCGAGGTGCGCGCGCGCCATCTGGTCAATGCCGCCGGCGCCTGGGCGGACGAAACCGCGCGGCTGGCGGGGGCGACGCCGCTAGGCCTGCAACCCTATCGGCGGTCGATGGCGCGGATCGCAGGACCGGGCGGACGCGACACGCGGGCCTGGCCCTTCTGCTTTTCGGCGGGCGAGGCGTGGTATTGCAAGCCCGATGCCGGGGCGCTGCTGGTTTCGCCCGGCGAGGAGGATCCGATGGATCCCTTCGATGCCTGGCCCGACGACATGGTGCTGGCCGAGGGGCTGGCGCGTTACGAGGAACACGTGACCGAACCCGTCACGCGGCCCATCGCCACATGGGCGGGGCTGCGCACCTTCGCCCCCGACCGCACGCCGGTCATCGGCCCCGATCCCGAAACGCCGGATTTCTGGTGGCTGGCGGGGCAAGGCGGCTATGGCTTCCAGATCGCGCCGGCGGCGGCGCGGGTGCTGAAGGGGGTGATGAATGGCGGGGCGTCGGACCTGGCGTCGCTGACCGCCTCGCTGTCGCCCCGCCGCCTGGCGGGATGATCGCCGTCATGGGGGCGACGGGGCGCGCGGGCGGCGCGGTGCTGGCCGCCCTGCCCCCCGGCAGCGCCGCCGTGGCCCTGTCGCGGACGGGCGGCGCGGTGGCGGGGCGACCCGGTCGCCGGTTCGACATCGCCGATCCGGGCAGCTTCGACGCGGCGCTTGAAGGGGCGCAGGCGCTGTTCGCGATGCGCCCGCCGCAGGTGACGGGCGGGCGGCCCTTCCGCGCATTGATCGGCGCGGCCCGCCGGGCGGGCGTCAAGCGCGTCGTATGCATGAGCGTGCATGGCGCGGGACGGACGCGCATCCTGCCCCATCACGCGATGGAGGCCGAGATCACACGCGGCGGCATCCCCTGGACGCTGCTGCGGCCCGCCGATTTCATGCAGAACCTGCAAGGGCCGCTGGCCGGCGGCATCCTGCGGCGATCCGAGATCGCGGTGCCGGCGGGGCGCGGGCGGTCGGCCTTTGTCGATGTGGGCGATGTGGGACGCGCGGCGGTCGCGGCGCTGGACGAGCCTGCGACCGTCGGGCGCGCCTTCGACCTGACCGGGCCGAAGGCGCTGACCTTCGACGCGGTGGCGGCGATCCTGACGCGGCATCTGAACCGGCGCATCGTCTATCGCCCGGTCGGCATCGCCCGGTTCGTCGCCGAAAACCTGGCGCAAGGGCGGCCCGCGGGCATGACCGCGGTGATGGCCGCGCTTTACACCGTGCAGCGGCTGGGCCGCGCCGCGCCGGTTTCGCCGGATTTCCAGGGGCTGACCGGACGGCCCGCGACCTCTTTCGATGCCTATGTCGCCGCGAACCGCGCCGACTGGCTGACCGATCAAAAGGACTGACCCGATGCGCGCGATGCTGATCCTGTTCCTGCTGCTTGCCGCCTGCGCCCGCCCTGCCCCGCCGGTGCCGGGACAGATGCAGGTGGTGCCGCCCGCCTTCGGGGACAGCCGCCCGCACGACTGGCCGGGACGCGGCCCCGCGGCCTATGGCGTGCACGGCATCGACGTCAGCCGCTGGCAGGCCGCGCCCGACTGGAACGCGGCGCGGGCGGCGGGGGTGAACTTCGCCTTCCTCAAGGCGACCGAGGGCGGCGACAGGCTGGACCCGGCCTTCGGCAGCCATTCGGAGGGCGCGGCGCGGGCGGGCATTCCGGTGGGAGCCTATCACTTCTTCTATTTCTGCACCCCGGCCGAGGATCAAGCCCGCTGGTTCATCGCCAACGTCCCGCGGCGGGCGGGCAACCTGCCGCCGGTGCTGGATCTGGAATGGAACCCCCATTCGCCCACCTGCACCTTCCGCCCCGATCCCGCCGTGGTGCGGGCCGAGGCGCGCACATGGCTGGACATCGTGGGGCGGCATTACGGGCAGCGGCCCATCGTCTATACGACGCCGGATTTCTGGGACCGCAACGATATCGGCCAACTCGACGCCGAATTCTGGCTGCGCTCCACGGCGGCGACGCCCGCCGACCGCTATCCGGGCGCGCGCTGGACGTTCTGGCAATACACCGCGACGGGGACGGTGCCGGGGTTTTCGGGTGGCACGGACATCAACGCCTTCGTGGGGTCGGCCTCGGCATGGCACGACTGGCGGATCAGGCGCTCGCTTCGTTAGCCATGTTCCTTAACCCTTTGTTCATAAAGGATTAGGCTACGGCCTACCATCCGGTTTATGTCGAATGCGACGTAAATCGAGGGAACGGCCATGAAACAGGCGATCATCATTGCGGCGGCGGCGCTGTCGGTCCTTCTGACCGCCGGCATGGGTGCTGCGGCGAACGTCACCTTCCTGCCCGAAGTGTTCACGCCGCCGCCCGACGCGCAGCCCTTCGACGCGACGCTGCACGTCGGCGGCCGGGTCGAGGTCGGACGGCCTTCTGGCGACGAACATCCGACGGACGCGCCCGGCGGCGATGCGGGATCCGGGCGGCCCGGTCTGACCGGCGGCAGCCCCGCCGAATTTCTGCTGACCTCGTCGCAGAGGGACGACAGCCCCGACACCCTGCGGCTGACATCGTCCTGGTCGGATCAGGCGCGCAAGCCCGATCCGCTGAACCTGACGTCCGACAATCCAGGCGATGCGGCGCCGGCGGTCGATGTCCCTGCCGTGCCGCTGCCGGCGGGCGGCGTGCTGCTGATCGCGGGACTGGCGGCGTTCGGGGCGGTCGGGCGGCGCGGCAAAGCTAGCCGTCGGCCCTGATGCGGGCATTGCCGGGATCGTGGGGGCTGTCCTCGGTCACGACGGCATCCCAGAGGTCGCGCAGCATCCGCACCGTCAACCGCGTTCCGGGTTGCGCCAGATCGGGGCGGACATAGCCCATGCCGATGCTTTTGCCGAACGCCACCGAATAGCCGCCCGAGGTCAGCCGCCCGACGCGCGTGCCGTCCTGCCACAGCGATTCGCGTCCCCAGGGGTCGCAATCGTCCGGCCCGTCAATCAGCAGCGTCACACAGGACGACCGGATGCCCAGCGCCTGCATCGCGTCCTTGCCGTGAAAATCCTTCGACAGATCGACGAAGCGGTGCAATCCGGCCTCGAGCGGGGATGCGTCGCGGCCCAGTTCGGTGCCGAAGGCGCGATAGGATTTTTCCTGCCGCAGCCAGTTCTGCGCCCGCGCGCCCACGGGTTGCAGCCCCAGATCGGCGCCCGCCTCGACCAGCCGGTCCAGCAGGTGGTTCTGCATCTCGATCGGGTGGTGCAGCTCCCATCCCAGCTCGCCCGTATAGGCGACGCGGATGGCGGTCAGGGGGACCATCCCAAGCTCGATCTCGCGCGCGCCCAGCCACGGGAAGCGCTTGTTGCCCAGCGCGCCGTCGGGATCGGGGTCGCGCAGCAGGCGGGACAGGATGTCGCGCGAATGCGGGCCGGCCAGCGCGAAGACGCCGAATTGCGTGGTCACGTCCTGCAACACCATCGGGCCGAAATCGTCGGCCCGGTCCTCCATCGCCTTGAGAAGGTGATCGGCGTCATAGCCGTTCCAGGCCCCGGCGCTGACCAGATAGAACCGATCCTCGGCCTGGCGCAGCACGGTGTATTCGCTGCGCACGGTGCCGGCCTGCGTCAGCGCATAGGTCAGCGCGATGCGGCCCACCTTTGGCAGGCGGTTGGTCGTGTACCAGTCGAGAAACGCCGCCGCGCCCGGCCCTTTCAGCACATGCTTGGCGAAGGCGCTGGCGTCGATCAGCCCGGCGGCGTTGCGGATCGCCTCGGCCTCGGCGCGGGCGAAGGGCCACCAGCCGCCGCGCCGGAACGACCACGCATCCTTGTCCGAAAACCCCTGGGGCGCGAAGTAGTTGGGCCGTTCCCAGCCATCGACCTGCCCGAACCGCGCGCCCAGCGCCTTCATCCGGTCATAGCAGGGCGCGGTGCGCAGGGGCCGGGCGGCGGGCCGTTCCTCGTCGGGGTAGTGGGGTTTCAGCAGGAAGGCATAGGTTTCCTCGTTCTTCGCCACCGCGTGATCGGACGCGATCCACGGGCCGAAGCGGCGAGGGTCGAGGGCGGCCATGTCGATCTCGGCCTCGCCTTCGGTCATCATCTGCGCCAGATAATGCCCCGCCCCGCCCGCCGCGGTGATGCCAAAGCTGAACCCTTCGGCCAGCCACATGTTGCGCAGACCGGGTGCGGGACCGATCAGCGGGTTGCCATCGGGGGTATAGCAGATCGGGCCGTTGAAATCGTCCTTGATGCCGACCTGTTCCGAGGACGGGATGCGGTGGATGAAATCCATGTATTCCTTTTCGATCCGGTCCAGATCGAGCGGAAAGAGATCGGCGCGGAAGCTGTCGGGAACGCTGTGGCGGAAACGCGCGGGCGCGCCGTCCTCATAGGGGCCGAGGATCCAGCCGCCCCGTTCCTCGCGCACGTACCAGCGCGCATCGACATCGCGCAGCACCGGATGTTCGCCGTTCGCCTTGCGCCATTCGACCAGCGCCGGATCGGGTTCGGTGACGATATACTGATGTTCGACCGGGATGGCGGGCGTCCTGATACCCAGCAGCCGCGCGGTGCGCTGCGCGTGGTTGCCGGTGGCGGTGACGACGTGTTCGGCGGTGACGACGACCCGTTCGTCGGTGGACACCAGGTTGCCGCCCTTCTCGGCCATCTTCGTGCAGGTCACGCGCCATTCGGACCCGGTCCAGTCATAGCCGTCCACCTGCCAGCGCCGTTCGATCGCGGCACCCTGTTGCCGCGCGCCCTTGGCCATCGCCTGCGTCACGTCGGCGGGGTTGATATAGCCGTCGGTCGGATGAAGGATCGCGCCCTTCAGATCGTCGGTGCGCACCAGCGGATAGCGGTCGGCGATCTGCGCCGCCGTCAGCCATTCGAAGGGAATGTCCACGTTTTCGGCGGTCGCCGCATAAAGCATGAATTCGTCCATGCGGTCCTGCGTCTGCGCCATGCGCAGGTTGCCCACCACGCGAAAACCGGGGTTCAGCCCGGTTTCGGCCTCGAGCCCCGTGTAGAACTTGATGGAATAGTCGTGAATCCACGATGACGCATAGCTCATGTTGAAATAGGGCAGCAGTCCCGCGGCGTGCCATGTGCTGCCGGCGGTCAGCTCGTCCCGTTCGACCAGCATGGCGTCCCATCCCGCGCGCGCCAGATGATAGAGGATCGACGCCCCCACCGCGCCGCCGCCCACGACAAGGGCCTTCACATGGGTCTTCATCCGTCGCGTCCTTTGCCAGTGCCGGGGCGGACGGTGCCGCCGCCCGCGGGCGACCAGAACACGGGCCGGGCCGCGCGGCCAATGTTTTTTCCGCACCCGCGCGCCGATTGCTTCGGCGTCCGTTTGCCGCGATGATCGGACGCATCACGGTGCAGCCCATCCCGAAAGGTCGCGACAATGACGGTTCCCTTCCAGGTCAACGATCCGCGCGGAATAATCGAGGCCGACCGCGCCCATGTCTGGCATCACCTGAGCCAGCACGCGCCCTATCTCGACACCGCCGTCGATCCCCGCATCATCGTCGAGGGCAAGGGCCTGAAGCTGTGGGACATAACCGGCAAGGAACATCTCGACGGGGTGTCGGGCGGGGTCTGGACGGTGAATGTCGGCTATGGCCGCGCGCGGATCGCCGACGCGGTGCGCGACCAGCTGGTCAAGATGAACTTCTTCGGCGGATCGCTGGGTTCCGTCCCCGGCGCGCAATTCGCCGAGCGCCTGATCAAGAAGATGCCGGGGCTGTCGCGCGTGTTCTATGCCAATTCGGGGTCCGAGGCGAACGAGAAGGCGTTCAAGATCGTCCGCCAGATCGCCCATCGCAAGGGCGCCAAGCACAAGATCCTCTATCGCGACCGCGACTATCACGGCACGACCATCGGCTGTCTGTCGGCGGGCGGGCAGCAGGAACGCAACGCGCAATACGGCCCCTTCGCCCCCGGCTTCGTCGAGGTTCCCCATTGCCTCGAATACCGCAAGGACGAGCTGGGGCTGGGCCACCTGTCAGGCGAGGATTTCGGCGTCGCCGCCGCGAACCTGATCAAGGACGTGATCCTGCGCGAAGGCCCCGACACCGTCGGCGCGCTCTGCCTAGAGCCGGTGACGGCGGGCGGCGGCGTCATCCCGCCCCCCGAGGGCTATTGGCCGCGCGTGCAGGAGATCTGCCGCAAATACGACGTGCTGCTGCATATCGACGAGGTGGTCTGCGGCATCGGGCGCACCGGCGCGTGGTTCGGATACCAGCAATACGGGGTCCGGCCCGACATCGTGACGATGGCCAAGGGCGTGGCGTCTGGCTATGCGGCGATTTCGTGCTGCGTGACGACGGATGCGGTGTTCGAGATGTTCCGCGACGATCCGTCCGATCCGCTGAACTATTTCCGCGACATCTCGACCTTCGGCGGCTGCACGGCCGGCCCCGCCGCCGCGCTCGAGAACATGGCCATCATCGAGGAGGAGGATCTGCTGGCCAATGTCGATGCGATGTCGGACCGGTTGATGGATAACCTGCGGCGGCTGATGGAGAAGCACGCGGCCATCGGCGACGTGCGCGGCATGGGGCTGTTCTGCGGCGCGGAACTGGTCGCCGACCGCAAGACACGCGAACCGCTGGCCGAGGCGCAGGTGCAGGCGGTCGTCAAGGATTGCATGGCGCAGGGCGTCATCATCGGGGCCACAAACCGCAGCGTGCCGGGGCGCAACAATACGCTGTGCTTCAGCCCCGCGCTGATCGCCACCGCCGACGAGATCGACCATCTGACCGATGCCGTGGACCGCGCGCTGACCCGCGTTCTTTGAAAGCCCGCCAGGACCAGGAAAAGACCGTGCCGGAAAGACCGCCCTTCCCGTTCCTGACGGATATCGTGCCGCAGGTTCCCCGGACGCTGCTGGACATCGCGCACGGTCTGCCCGTGCCGCGCGTGGCGCTGGTCAACGCGGGGTCCGAGACCGCCCTGCAAGGCATCCGCGAGGCCGCCGATCACGGCCTGGCCGAGCCGGTCCTGATCGGTGACACGGCGAAGATCCGCGAAACGGCGCAGGCCATCGGCTGGGATATCGCCGGGCTGCGCATCGACGAGGCGCCCGGCCCGCAGGCCGCCCCGCGCGCCGCGATGCTGGCCGTCGCGGGCGAGGTCGATGCCATCATGAAGGGGCAGATCCATACCAGCACCTTCCTGCGCGGCCTGCTGCCCGCCCATGCGGGTCTGCGCGAACCGGATGCGCGCTGCGGCCATGTGTTCCACATCACCGCGCCCGGCAGCGACCGGCCGCTGCTGCTGACCGACGCGGCGCTGAACGTCGATCCCGATGTCGAGACGCGGCGCGCCTGTCTGACGCATGCGGTCGCGCTTGCCCGGCGGCTGGGGGTCGAATCGCCCAAGGCCGGGCTGCTGGCCCCCAGCGAGGACGTGGTCGCCGCCATCGCGCATACCGGCGCATCGGCCGCCATTGCCGCCTGGGCCAAGGACGCGCTGCCGCAGGCCGTGGTGCAGGGACCGATGGCGCTGGACCTGATCTGGTCGGCCGAAGCGGCGCGGATCAAGGGCTATGACAGCGCGGTGGCTGGGGATGCCGACATCGTGCTGGCGCCCAACATCACCACCGGCAACGCGGTCTTCAAGCTGATGGTGTTCGGCATGGGGTGCTGCGCGGCGGGCATCGTGCTGGGCGCGAAGGTGCCGATCCTGCTGACCAGCCGGGCGCAGAAATCCGCGGCCCGGATCGGGACGGCGGCGCTCGGGGCGATCGCGGCGGCGGCGCCGTGATCCTGGTCGTCAATGCCGGGTCGTCGTCGGTCAAGTGCGCGGTCTTCGACGGCGACCTGAAGCGCGTCACCACCCTGAAGGCGACCGAGATCGGCGGCGCTTCGCGGATCGGGGGCTTGCCCGCCGACCTGCCCGACCACGCGGCGGCCATCGAGGCGATCCTGACCGCCCTGCCGGTGGATATGGCGCGAATCCGCGTCGCTGCGCACCGCGTCGTGCACGGGGGCGCGGACATGACCGCGCCGGTCCGCATCGACCGGGACGTGCGCGCGCGCATCGACGCCCTGTCGCCGCTGGCGCCGCTGCATAATCCCGTCAACCTGGCAGGGATCGACGCCATTGCCGCGATCCTGCCCGGCCTGCCGCAGACCGCCAGTTTCGACACCGCGTTTCACACCACAATTCCCGACGTCGCCAGCACCTATGCCCTGCCCGAAGCATGGCGCGCCAGGGGCCTGCGGCGCTATGGCTTTCACGGGCTCAGCTATGCCGCGCTGGCGCGGTCGCTGACGGGCATCCCGCGCCTGCTGGCCTGCCATCTGGGCAACGGCGCGTCGCTTTGCGCCATCGCGGACGGGCGGTCGGTGGCCACGACGATGGGCTATTCGCCGGTATCGGGTCTGGTCATGGGCAGCCGCACGGGCGACATCGACGCGATGGCCGTCCTGCGGATGGCCGAGGAGGCCGGCATCGCCGAAACGGGCCGGATCCTGAACCACGACAGCGGGCTGACGGCGCTGGGCGGCACCAACGACATGCGCCGCCTGCAAGCCGATGCACCGAAGGCGGTGGAGGCGTTCATCTATTGGGCGATCCGCCATGCGGGCAGCATGATCGCGGCGATGGGCGGGCTGGACGCCATCGCCTTCACCGGCGGCATCGGCGAGAACAGCGCGCCGGTCCGCGACGCCATCGCGGACGGCCTGGCCTGGGCCGGACGGGTGCCCGTCCACATCGTTCCGGCCGACGAGGAGCGCGAGATCGCCCGCGACGCGCGGGCGCTGACCGGCCCCTTTGCGCCCGGTGACGGGACGCGCTAGACCCCTGAGGGCGAGGATGGCGGCATGAGCGAACCCGGAATCGACCTCACTCCAGGCACCGGCGACCGGGTGGCGAAGACCACCTGCTATATGTGCGCGTGCCGCTGCGGCATCGACGTGCATCTGAAGGACACTGCGGGCGGCCCGCGCGTCGCCTATATCGAGGGCAACCGCGACCATCCCGTCAATCGCGGCGTGCTGTGCGCCAAGGGCAGCGCGGGCATCATGCAGCACCTGTCGCCCGCGCGCCTGCGAACGCCGCTGCGCCGCACCGGCCCGCGCGGTTCGGGCCGGTTCGAACCCATCGGCTGGGACGAGGCGCTGGCCACAGTCGCGGGGCGCCTGTCGCATCTGCGCGCCACCGTCCCCGAAAAGCTGGCCTTCTTCACCGGGCGCGACCAGTCGCAATCCTTCACCGGGTTCTGGGCGCAGGCCTTCGGCACGCCGAACTATGCCGCGCATGGCGGCTTTTGCAGCGTCAACATGGCGGCGGCGGGCATCTACACCATCGGCGGCGCGTTCTGGGAATTCGGCCAGCCCGACTGGGACCGCACGAAGCTGCTGATGATCTTCGGCGTGGCCGAGGATCACGACAGCAACCCGATCAAGATGGGGCTGGGCAAGCTCAAGGCGCGCGGGGCGCGGGTGATTGGCGTCAATCCGATCCGCACCGGCTACAACGCCATCGCCGACGACTGGATCGGCCTCACGCCCGGATCGGACGGGCTGTTCATCCTGTCGCTGGTGCATTGCCTGCTGAAGGCGGGCAAGGTCGATCTGGATTATCTGGCCCGCTATACCGACGCCGCCGTTCTGGTGGACGAGGATCCGGCCAGCCCGACGCACGGTCTGCTGATGCGGACCGAAGGGGGCGCGAAGACGGTCATCGACCGCCGCACGGGCAAGCCCGCCGCGTTCGACGCACCCGGCGTGCGGCCCGATCTGGCGGGGCGGATGCGGCGCGCGGGCACGACTCATCGCAGCGTGTTCCAGCATATCGCCGAGCGCTATCTTTCGGACGCCTATGCGCCCGAAGCCGTGGCCGGGCGCACGGGCATCGCGCCTGACCGCATCCGCGCCGTCGCCGCCGAACTGGCGCGCGTCGCCTTCGACGAGGCGATCGAACTGCCGCGTCCCTGGACCGATTTCCGAGGCGAGCGGCACGAGACGATGATCGGGCGGCCGGTCAGCTTTCACGCGATGCGCGGCATCTCGGCCCATTCCAACGGGTTCCAGACCTGCCGCGCGCTGCACCTGCTGCAAATCCTGCTGGGCACGGTCGATGTGCCGGGCGGCTTCCGGTTCAAGCCGCCCTATCCCAAACCCGCCGAGGCCCATCCGCGCCCCCATTGCGGCGTGGTGCCGGGGCAGCCGCTGGACGGGCCGCATCTGGGCTATCCGCAGGGGCCGGACGATCTGTGCCTGCGCGACGACGGAAGCCCCGCGCGCATCGACAAGGCGTTCACCTGGGAAAACCCGCTTTCGGCGCACGGGATGATGCATATGGTCATCTCGAACGCCCATGCGGGCGATCCCTATCCCATCGACACGCTGATGCTTTATATGGCGAACATGGCGTGGAACAGTTCGATGAACACCGCCGCCGTGATGGACATGCTGACCGACCGCGACGCGGACGGCGCGTATGTCATCCCCAACGTCATCGTCGCCGACAGCTATGCGTCCGAGATGGTGGCCTATGCCGACATCGTGCTGCCCGACACGACCTATCTGGAACGGCACGACTGCATCAGCCTGCTGGACCGCCCCATAAGCGAGGCCGACATGGCCGCCGACGCGATCCGCTGGCCGGTGGTCGCGCCCGACCGCGACGTGCGGCCCTTCCAGTCGGTGCTGATCGACCTCGGCGCGCGGCTGGGCTTGCCCGGCTTCGTGACCGAGGACGGCGGCCCGCGATACGCCGATTACGCCGATTACATGGTCAACCACGAACGCCGGCCCGGCATCGGTCCGCTGGCCGGCTGGCGCACCGGCGAGACGGGCATCGCGCACGGACGCGGCATGCCCAACGGCGCGCAGATCGACGAATACATCCGCCACGGCGGCTTCTGGACGGCGCACATTCCTGACAATGCCGCGTATTATAAGCCGTGGAACGCCGCGTATCAGGACTGGGCGGTCGCAACGGGGCTTCAGGATAAGCCGACCCCCTATGCCTTCAACCTTTACTGCGAACCCTTGCGCCGGTTCCAGCTTGCCGCCGAGGGCAAGGGCCGCCGCCAGCCGCCCGACCATCTGCGCGAACGCATCAAGGCCACGCACGACCCGCTGCCGATCTGGTATCCGCCGCTGGGCGACGGCCATGCGGATCCGGCCGAATACGACGTTCACGCCCTGACCCAGCGGCCGATGGCAATGTATCACAGCTGGGGCGGGCAGAACGCCTGGCTGCGCCAGATCCACGGGATGAACCCGCTCTACGTGCCGACGCGGATCTGGGACCGGCACGGCTTTGCCGAAGGGGACTGGGCGCGGCTGGTGTCGCCCTCGGGCGAGATGACGGTGCCGGTGGCGCATATGGCCGCGCTGAACCCCGACACGGTCTGGACGTGGAACGCCATCGGCAAGCGGCGCGGCGCCTGGGCGCTGGATGCGGACGCCCCCGAGGCGACGAAGGGCTATCTGCTGAACCACCTGATCCACGAATTGCTGCCGCCGCGCGGCGACGGGCTGCGCTGGGCCAATTCGGACCCGATCACCGGGCAGGCCGCTTGGTTCGACCTGCGCGTGCGGATCGAGAAGGTTCCGGCGGCCTCGGTCAGCCACCCCGTCCTGTCCGCCCAGACCTCGCCCGTGCCGCCCGCGCCCCGCAACGTCGCGTTCGAGATGCCGGGATGACGACGCTGCCCGCCACGACCGACCGCAAGCTGGGGCTGGTGATCGACCTCGATACCTGCGTCGGGTGCCATGCCTGCGTGATCGCCTGCAAGGGATGGAACACGCAGAATTACGGCGCGCCGCTGGCCGATGCCGATGCCTATGGGGCCGAGCCGGTGGGCGCGTTCCTGAACCGCGTCCACAGTTTCGAGGTGCAGCCCGGCGACGGTCCCGCCCAGATCGTGCATTTTCCGAAATCCTGCCTGCATTGCGACGACGCGCCCTGCGTCACGGTCTGCCCGACCGGGGCCAGCTACAAACGCGCCGAGGACGGCATCGTTCTTGTGAACGAGGACGATTGCATCGGCTGCGGGCTGTGCGCCTGGGCCTGCCCCTATGGCGCGCGCGAACAGGATCCGGTCGAGAAGGTGATGAAGAAATGCACCCTTTGCGTGGATCGTATCTATAACGACACCCTGCCGCCCGAGGACCGCGAACCGGCCTGCGTGCGCACCTGCCCCACCGGGGCGCGGCATTTCGGCGATCTGGCCGATCCCGAAAGCGCCGTGTCGCGGCTGGTCGCGGAACGCGGCGGGTTCGATCTGATGCCCGAACAGGGCACGGCACCGGTGAACAAGTATCTGCCGCCCCGCGACCGCGACACGCTCGACGTTCTGGCCCCGTTGCTGCCCCCCGTGGACGAGGGGCCGAAGGGGTTTCTGGGCTGGCTCGACCGGACGCTCGAGCGGATCTGATGCATCCCGCGCCGTCGCTCATCGCGTTCTCGACGCTGTCGGGGCTGGGGCTGGGGCTGCTGGCGATGCTGGGGCTGGGGCTGGCCCCGGTCGCCGGGCTGACCGGGCTGGTCTTCTTCGCGCTGGCCTTCGCGCTGGCGGGCGGCGGGCTGCTGTCCTCGGCGCTGCATCTGGGCCATCCCGAACGCGCGCTCAAGGCGTTCACGCAATGGCGGTCGTCATGGTTGTCGCGCGAGGCGTGGCTGGCGGTGACGGCGCTGGCGGTCATGGCGACCTATGCCGCGCTGGCGATCCTGGCCGGGATCGTCGTGCCGCCGCTTGGCGGGCTGGGGGCCGCCCTGTCGCTGGGGACGGTGTTCGCAACGGCGATGATCTATGCGCAATTACGCACCGTGCCGCGCTGGCATCACTGGTCCACGCCCGCGCTGTTTCTGGGCTATGCGATCGCCGGCGGCACGCTGCTGTCGGGGCATGTCGGGCCTGCCGCGATCCTGCTGGCGGCGATGTCGGCCGCGCAGATCGCCGCATGGGTTGCCGGGGATGCGCGCCTTGCGGCAAGCGGCACCGACATCGCGACGGCCACGGGGCTGGGCGGGCGCGGCGCGGTGCGCCTGTTCGAGCCGCCCCATACCGGCGGCAACTATCTGACGCACGAGATGGTGTTCCGCGTCGCCCGGCGTCACGCGGTCAAACTGCGCGTCATCGCGCTGTTGCTGGCCTTCGCGGTGCCGGTGGCATTCCTGCTGCTGCCCTTCGGCCACATCCTTGCCGCACTGGCGGTGCTGTCGCATGCCGCGGGCGTCGCCGTGCAGCGCTGGCTGTTCTTCGCCGAGGCCGAGCATGTCGTCGGCTTCTACTATGGCCGCCGCCTGCCCTGACGCCGCCCGCGCGGCCTTGATCTTCGCGGCATGCGGCTTTCTAGTGCGCCCATCGTGCCTTGGGGGATGCCGCGATGGCGGATTCAGGAAATCGCGACGCGCCCGATATCGCCGTCATCCTGCGCGAGGCGGGCGAGCGGACGGTCGCCGCCGCGCGCGATCTGGCCGCGGCGCAGGTGGGCGCGGACAGGGTTCATGTCATCCGCGAGGTGCCCTTTGCCGCGGCCCTGCGCCGGGGGCTGGAACTGGGCGTCGAAGCGGGGCGGCGCTGGACGCTCTGCCTCGATGCCGATGTGCTGCTGCGGCCGGGCGCGGTGGGCGATCTGGTGGCGGCGGCCGAGGCCGCGCTGGAGAACGATCCGCAGCTTTACGGCGTCAGCGGTACGGTAGCGGACAAGCTGCTGGGCCAGTGGCGCATCGCGGGCAATTCGCTTTATTTCACGGCACGGATCCCCCGCGCGCTGGAAATCGGCAGCTTCGACGCGGCCAAGCGGCGGCCCGAATCCCACGTCAAGCGGCAGATGCGCAAGGACGGGCATCGCTGGCATCCATCCGAAACCGTCATCGGCCTGCATGACGACGAACAATCCTATCGCGACATCTATCGCACGGTTTTCGCCCATAGCCGCAAGCATGCCTATCTGATGGGATATGCCCGCCGATACTGGCGGCGGATGGCGAACGAGGATCCCGATCTGCGCGTCGCCCTCTGGTCGCTGGAACTGGCGCGGCTGCTCGATCCCTGGATCGCCCGACCGGGCCTGCGCGAGATGGAGAATGTCGCCATCGACGTGCGCGGTTTCGCCGACAATATCGACGCGCTGCTGGTCCCGGCGGGCATGGCCGAAAAGCCGCCCCTGACCGCGATGGCCGGGGACGAGGTGCGGCGCCGACTGGACGCCTTCCGCCCCGCCCCCGAATACGAGGCCGACCGCGCCTTTCATCGCGCCGAGGTGGAAGGCGGCTGGCGGCGTGCCATCGCCCGCCAGCGCGACAGGCCCGCGATGCGGCCGTTCATCCGGCTGGCCTGGCCGCTTCTGGCCGGGGGACGCTGATGGCCAGTATCGACCTTCCCCGGCAGAACGCCCTGTTCCTGCACGTGCCCAAGACCGCCGGATTCTCGATCACTTCGGCCCTGACAGAACAGGTGCAGGACGCGACGGCGTTCCCGGTTCGGAACGAACGGGGCCGGCGCGGGGCCGCAGCCTATATCGCATCGAGACTGGGCCCCGACATCCTCGCCCGGCGGTGGAGCTTCTGCTTTCTGCGCAACCCGTGGGACTGGACGGTCTCGGGCTGGCTTTACGTCACCCGCAACCGCCCGGCCTATGGCGACACGCCCCCGGCCTTCGCCGATTTCCTGCGCGGCGCATGGAAGGACGGGCTGAAAGACAACCCCCACAAGCGCAAGTTCAAATCCGCGCGCGGCTATGTCGCCTATCACACCCAGATCACGCAGGGGCGGCATCTGGCCATCGGGCTGCGCGGGCGGCCCGCCCCGCTGGCCTTCCACGCGCGGTTCGAGCGGTTGCAGGACGACTGGGCGCGCATCTGCGACCGTCTGGGACAGGACATCGCGCTGCCCCACAAGAACAGGTCCGACCGCACCGATTACACCGCCTATTACGACGACGAAACCCGCGCCCTCGTCGCGCGGCGCAATGCCGGGCTGATCGACCGCTTCGGCTACAGGTTCGGCGGATGACCCCTGCGGGGACGGGGGCGCGCCCGTGACCGCGCCGGACTGGATCGCCGTCGATTGGGGCACCACGCGCCTGCGGGCCTGGGCGATGCGCGGCACCGATCCGCTGGCCGAGGCGCGGGCTGAAACGGGCATGAACGCCATACCCCCCGGCGGTTTCGAGGCGGCGCTGCTCGACCTGGTCGGCGGCTGGTCGCTGGCGCCCGCGACGCCGGTGATCGCCTGCGGCATGGTCGGCGCGCGGCAGGGCTGGGTCGAGGCGCCCTATCGGCCCGTGCCCTGCCCGCCGCTGGGCGGCGTGCCCGTCGCCGCCCACTGCGACGATCCCCGTCTGAACGTCCGCATCGTTCCCGGCCTGTCGCAATCCGCCCCGCCCGACGTGATGCGCGGCGAGGAGACGCAGATCGCCGGGTTCCTGTCGCTGAACCCCGATTTCGACGGCGTCGTCTGTCTGCCCGGCAGCCATTGCAAATGGGTGCATGTCAGCGCGGGCGAGGTCGTGTCGTTCCAGACCGCCATGACCGGCGAGCTGTTCGCCGCCCTGTCCCGCCACACCGTCTTGCGCCATTCCATCGGCGACGGCTGGGACGACGACGCCTTCGGCGATGCCGTCTCGACCGCGCTGTCGCGGCCCGAACGTCTGGCGACGGGGTTGTTCGGCCTGCGCGCGGAGGGGCTGCTGGACGGGCTGGCGCCCGCCTCGGCCACCGCGCGGCTGTCGGGACTGCTGATCGGGATGGAACTGGCGGCGACCCGTGCCTATTGGTTGGGACGGGCCGTGGCGCTGATCGGCGCGCCCGACCTTTGCCGTCATTACGCGGCGGCGTTGCAGGCACAGGGGGTAACGCCGATGCTGACCCGCGCCGACACGACGACACTGGCGGGCCTTGCCGCCGCCCGGCGGACGGTCGCGCCATGAGCCGCGCCTTGATCGCCATCCTGCGCGGCATCGACCCGGACGAGGCCGTGGACGTGGCCGCCGCGCTGATCGGGGCCGGCATCACCCGGATCGAGGTGCCGCTCAATTCCCCCGCACCCTTCGACAGCATCGCCGCGATGGTGCGCGCCCACGGCGACGCGGCCGAGATCGGGGCCGGCACCGTGCTGTCCGCGGAACAGGTCGCGCTGGTGGCCCAGGCGGGCGGCCGGATGATCGTGTCGCCCAACACCGACGCGGACGTGATCCGCGAAACCCGCGCGCGGGGGCTGGCCAGCTATCCGGGCGCGCTGACGGCGACGGAATGCTTTGCGGCGCTGAAGGCGGGGGCGACGGGGCTGAAGGTTTTTCCCGCCTTCCAGCTTGGCACGCAGGGGTTGAAGGCTTTGCGCGCGGTGCTGCCGGTCGAGACGCGGATGTTCATGGTCGGCGGCGTCGGACCTGCGGATTTCCGCGACTGGCTGGCGGCGGGGGCCAACGGCTTCGGCATCGGCGGCGCGCTTTACCGGCCCGGCGACACGGCCGAAGACGTGGCCGGACGCGCAGCGCAGATGGTCGCCGCCTGGGACGAGGCGACGACATGACCGACCGCAGGATCGACACGCACGACGCCACCCGCTGCCTTCTGGGCGAAGGATCGCTCTGGCATCCCGAGCGGCGGCAGCTTTTCTGGTGCGACATCCTGTCGAACCGGGTGCTCAGCCGGGTGGAGGGCAGCCTGCGAGAATGGGCGTTCGACAGCCACGTTTCCACCTGCGGCTGGATCGACCGCGACCGCCTGCTGGTCGCCACCCGCACCGACCTGACGATCCTGAACGTCGAGACCGACTTGCGCGAGCGGCTTTGCCCGCTTGAGGATGACCGGCCCGCCAACCGTTCGAACGACGGCCGGGCGGATCCGTGGGGCGGGTTCTGGATCGGCACGATGGGACATGCCAAGGAAACCGGGGCAGGCACGCTCTATCGCTGGTATCGGGGCGAACTGCGCAAGCTGAAGGCGGGCATGACGATCAACAATTCCACCTGCTTCTCGCCGGACGGGGGGCATGCCTATTTCAGCGACACGCCCACGCAGATGATCATGCGCTGGGATCTGGACGGCGACGGCTGGCCCAAGGGCGACCCGGTGGTCTGGGCCGACCTGCGCAACGCCGATGGCGGCGACGGCTATAACCCCGACGGGGCCGTGTGCGACGCCGAGGGGCGGGTGTGGAACGCGCAATGGGGCGCGTCGCGCATCGCCTGCTACGGGCCGGACGGCGCCTTTCTGGACGCGATCCCGATGCCCGCCAGGCAGGTCACATGCCCCGCCTTCGGCGGCCCGGATCTGACCACGCTTTTCTGCACCTCCGCCGCCGCCGGATTGTCCGAGGGCGAGCTGTCCGAGCGCATGGGCAACGGCCGCACCTTCGCCATCGAGGGCGTCGCCAAGGGCCAGGCCGAACACCGCGTCGTGCTGTGACCCTGCGCCCGGCCGCCCCGATCGACGATTTCGGCACCCTGCCCGACGGACGCCCCGTGCGGCGCGTGACGCTCGACAATGGCGCGCTGCGCGTCGGGCTGCTGGATCTGGGCGCGCTGATTCAGGATGTGCGCCTGAACGGCATCGAAACGGCGCTGACGCTCGGCTCGCCCGACATCGCCGCCTATGCGGGGCGGATGGGGCATTTCGGCGCGGTGATGGGGCCGGTCGTCAACCGCATCGGCGGCGCGCGGGCGGTGATCGACGGCCGCGAATACCGCTTCGACGCCAATCAGGACGGGCGGCATACCCGCCATGGCGGATCGGCGGCCACGCATCTCAAGGTTTGGCGGATCGCGGACCACGGCCCGGCCCATGCGACGTTTCGGATCGACCTGCCGGACGGCGAAGGCGGCTTTCCCGGCAACCGCCGCCTGACCGCGTCCTATCGGCTGGACGACGCGGCGCTGATCGTCGATCTGACCGCCACGACCGACGCGCCGACGCCCGTGAACCTGGCCAATCACGGCTATTGGACGATGAACGGCGGCCCCGACTGGACCGGCCAAAGGTTGCAGGTTCTGGCCGACCGCTATCTGCCCACGACGGACGAAAACCTGCCCACCGGCGCCATCGTCCCCGTCGCGGGCACGCCCTTCGATTTCCGCGAGGCCCGCGAACTCGACCCGACGCTTCCCAAGCTCGACGCCAATTTCTGCCTTGCCGACGCCCCGCGCGACCTGACCCCGGCGCTGCTGCTGGCCGGGCCGCTGGGCACGCTGGAGATTGCGACGACCGCGCCGGGAATGCAGGTCTTCGACATGGGCACCATCGACCTGGGCGACGTGCCGACCCATCACGCCCGGCCCTATCGCCCCCGCTTCGCCCTGGCGTTCGAGCCGCAGATGTGGCCCGACGCCCTGGGCCGCGCCGACTGGCCCGACATCGTGCTGCGCCCCGGCCGAACCTTCCGCCAGACCACACGCTATGCGTTCGCGGCCTAGCGCGGCGGCAGCCGGATCGCGCCGTCCAGGCGGATGACCTCGCCGTTCAGCATCGGGTTTTCCGCAACGTGCAGCGCCAGCGCCGCGAACTCGGCCGGGTCGCCCAGCCTTTGCGGAAAGGGCGTCTGCCCGCCCAGCGACGCCTGCACATCCTCGGGGAGGCCCTGCATCATCGGCGTCAGGAACAACCCCGGCGCGATGGCGCAGACGCGGATGCCCAGCCCCGCCAGATCGCGCGCCATGGGCAGCGTCATGCCGACGATCCCGGCCTTGGATGCCGCATAGGCGACCTGGCCGATCTGCCCTTCCCATGCCGCAATGGATGCGGTGTGAACGATCACCCCCCGCTCGCCATCCCTGCCCACGGCCTCGTTTTCCGACATCAGCGCGGCGGCTTGCGAGGCGCAGTTGAAGCTGCCGATCAGGTTCACCTGCACGACCTTGGCGAACAGCGCCGCGTCGTGCGCGCCCTGCCGCCCGACCGTGCGCGCGCCGGGCGCGATGCCCGCGCAATTGACCAGCAGGTCCAGCCCGCCCATCGCATCGCGCGCCTCGACCATCGCCCGCGCGACGGCGGCGGCATCGGTCACGTCCACCTCCCTATGCGTGGCGGCCGACGGGCCAGCCGACAGGTCGAACACCGTCACCGACGCGTCCCGTTCCAGCAGCGCCGCGACCACCGCGCCGCCCAGTCCCGAAGCGCCGCCGGTCACGATGGCGCGGGTGTTCTGTCCGATCTTCATGCTGCCTCCGCCAGACGGGATTCGGCCAGCGTCACCCACCAGGATGCGCCGACCGGGATGATGTCGTCGTTGAAATCGTATTGCGGATGATGCAGCCCGGCGGACGGGCCGTTGCCGATCTGGATATAGGCGCCGGGGCAGGCTTGCAGCATATAGGCGAAATCCTCGCCGCCCGTGGTGCGCGGCACGTCGGTATCGACCGCCCCCGCCACGGCGCGCGCGGCCTGCGCCGCATGATCCGTCTCGGCGGCGTGGTTCTCCATCACCGGATAGCCCTTCTCCTCGACCGTGACGCGCGCCTCGGCGCCGTAGGACCGCGCGGTCAGCGACGCCACCTCGTCCAGACGCCGCAGGATGGTGGCGCGCACATCCGCGTCGAAGGTCCGCACCGTGCCGCGCAGCGCGACCGTCTCGGGGATGACGTTGAACGCATCGGTAGCGGTGCGGAACGACGTGACCGACAGCACGGCGGGCTGTTGCGGGTCGGTGTTGCGCGCGACGATGGATTGCAGCGCCATGACGATGGCCGACGCGGCCAGCGTGGTATCGACCGTCTGGTTCGGCCGCGCGGCATGGCCGCCCCGCCCCGTGACAGCGATCTCGAAACTGTCGCAGGCGGCATAGAACGGCCCCGGCCGGATCCCGAACGCCCCCGCCGGCAGCAGCGGCGAATTGTGCATGCCGTAAATCTCGGCGATGCCGAACCGCTCGATCAGGCCGTCGCGCACCATGGCGTCGGCGCCCGCACCGCCTTCCTCGGCCGGTTGGAAGACGACGGCGACGGTGCCCGCGAAATTGCGCGTCTCGGCCAGATGCCGCGCGGCGCCCAGCAGCATCGCGGTATGCCCGTCATGGCCGCAGGCATGCATTAGCCCCGGCACGGTCGAGGCATGGGGCGCGCCCGTCGCCTCGTCGATGGGCAGCGCGTCCATGTCGGCGCGCAGCCCGATGGTGCGCCCCCGGCCCCGGTTGCCGTGGATCAGCCCGACCACGCCGGTCCGCCCGATCCCCTCGACCACCTCGTCGCAGCCGAAACCGCGCAGCTTCTCGGCGACGAAGCCGGCGGTGCGGTGCACATCGTAAAGCAGTTCGGGATGCGCGTGCAGGTCGCGCCGCCAGGCGGCGATCTCGTCGTGCATCTCGGCCAGGCGGTTGCGGACGGGCATGGGCGTCTCCTTCTTCGCTGCGCGCGGATGTTCGCCCCGGCCCGCGCCGCCGTCAATCCGCGACCGCCACCGCCTCCCACGGGGCCAGCGTCACCGTTCCTTCCAGCGCCTCGCGCGGCCCGGCATTGGCGATCGCGCAGCGCCCGCGGATCGCCATGGCGTCCGGCACGTCGAAGCGCACCGGATCGCTGCCGAAATTGGCCAGCACCGCCAGCCGCCGGTCGCCCAGCCGCCGGTCATAGGCCATGACCTGCGGATGATCCTCGGCAAAGGGACGATAGGTGCCGAACACCACCAGGTCGCTGTCGCGCCGCAGCGCGATCAGGCGGCGATAATGCGCGATGATCCCGTCCGGGTCGGCCCTGTCGGCGGCGACGTTGATCGCGCCGTGGTTCGGATTGACCTCGATCCAGGGTGTTCCGTCGGTAAAGCCCGCCTGCGGCCCGTCCGTCCACTGCATCGGCGTGCGCGCGTTGTCGCGTCCGTTGGCGCGCGCGCCGCGCAGGAAATCGGCGGTGGCCACGCCCGCCTCGGTCTGTTCGGCATAGGCGTTCAGCGTCTCCAGGTCGCGGAACTGGTCGATGCGGTCGAAGGGCACGTTGGTCATGCCGATCTCCTCGCCCTGATAGACAAAGGGCGTGCCCTTCATCAGGTGCATCACCGTCGCCAGCAGCTTGGCCGACCGCACCCGCCATTCGCCGTCCTGCCCGTATTTCGACACCTGGCGCGGCAGGTCGTGATTGCTCAGGAACAGGCTGTTCCACCCGTCGCGGTTCATCAGCGCCTGCCAGTCGTTCATCACCTTCTTGAACGCCACCAGGTCGAAGGGCAGCGGGCTGAACTTGCCCAGCGTCTCGTCCCAGCTTTCGCGGATGTGGTTGAACTGGAACAGCATGTCCAATTCGCCCCGGTCGCGTCCGCAATAAAGCAGCGCCGTATCCAGCGATACCGACCAGCTTTCGCCTACCGTCACCAGATCGCGGCCCTTCAGCACGCGGGCGTGCATCTCGCGCAGATAGTCGTGCAGATAGGGCCCTTCCTCGTAGAGGCCGGCATCCACGTCCTTGCCGATCAGGTCGATCACATCCATGCGGAAACCGGCGATGCCCTTGGCGATCCACCAATCCATCATGTCGTGGATCTCGGATCGCAGGGCGGGGTTGCGCCAGTTCAGATCCGGCTGCTGCGGGCTGAACAGGTGCAGGTAATACTGCCCGATCTCCTCGACCCAGCTCCAGGCGGGGCCGCCGAAGGCCGCGCGGCGGTCGTCGGGCGGCCCGCCATCCGGCCCCGCATCGCGCCAGATGTAATACTGGTGCTCGGGCGCGGCGCGGCTGGCGCGGGCGGCGCGGAACCAGGCGTGTTCGTTGCTGGAATGGTTCACCACCAGATCCATGACGATGCCGATGCCGCGCGCCCTGGCCGCGTCCACCAGCCGGTCGAAATCGGCCATCGTGCCGAATTGGGGCGCGATGGCGCGGTAATCGGACACGTCGTAACCGTTATCGGCCATGGGCGAGGCATAGACCGGCGACAGCCAGACGAACCCCACCCCCAGATCCGCCAGATGGTCGAGCCGCGACACGATGCCCGGAATGTCGCCCACCCCGTCGCCGTCGCTGTCCTGAAAGCTGCGCGGATAGATCTGATAGCCGGTGGCGCGCTGCCACCATCTTGCGTCGTCCATCGCGCGCCCCTCAGACGGTATAGTTCAGCGCCAGACGCCCGCCATCGACGAAGATCGTCTCGCCGGTGACATAGCCCGACCGCGGCCCCGCCAGGAACGCGACGACATCCGCCACTTCGCTTGCGGTGCCGATCCGTCCCAGCGGCGTGCGCGACAGGACGCGGGCCTGCGCCGCGGCGTCGTCGTTGATGCCCGCCAGCATGGCGGTGTCGATGCTGCCCGGCCCCACCGCGTTGACGCGGATGCCGTGCGGGGCCAGCGCCAGCGCCGCCGCCTTCGTCAGTTGCGCGACGCCCCCTTTCGACGCGCAATAGGACGCGATGGTCGGGATCGCGACCTGCGCGTTGATCGACGACATGTTGACGATGGCACCCTTCAGCCCCGCATCGACCATCGCCCGCCCGGCGCGCTGGGTGGCCAGGAACGTGCCTGTCAGGTTCACGTCGATGACGCGCTGCCAATCGTCCAGCGTCATGTCCAGGAACGGCGCGCCTCGGGCCATCCCCGCATTGTTGACCAGCACCGTCGCCGTGCCGATCTCGTCCTCCATCCGGTCGAAAAGCGCGGCGATGGCGGCGGGATCGCCCATGTCGCAGGCATAGCCGACGGCGTCGCCGCCCAGTTCGGCGGCGGTCGTGTCGGCACCGTCGAGATCGGCCAGCACCGCGCGCATGCCGTCACGGATCAGGGCTTCGGCGCAGGCGCGCCCGATGCCGCGCGCGCCTCCGGTGATCAGGGCGATGGGTCTGTCGGTCATGGGCCGTCCTTCGCGTTGTCTGCCCGCTCAGTCGGGCAGCACCGCCAGCACCTTGTCAAGCGTTGCCGGATAATCGCGCACCCGCACGCCGCAGGCGTTGTATATGGCGTTGGTCACGGCCCCCGCCGCGCCGCAGATGCCCAGCTCGCCGATGCCCTTGGCCTGGATCGGGCTGGCATAATCGTCGCGTTCCTCCAGCAGCACCACGTCGATCTGCGGCACGTCCGCATTCACCGGCAGATGGTATTCCGCCAGGTCGCGGTTGACGATGTGGCCGTCGCGCGGGTCGTGCAGCAACTCCTCGGTCAGCGCCATGCCGATGCCGAAGGTCATGCCGCCCAGGCATTGCGACGATGCGGTCTTGGCGTTCAGGATGCGCCCCGCCGCAAAGGTGCCGTGCATCCGCCGCACCCGCGTCTCGCCGGTGACGGCATTGACCGCCACTTCGCAGAAATAGGCGCCGAAGGACGATTGCCGGGTTTCCTTCATGGTCTTGCCGGGCTCGACATGGCCCTCGGCCGTCACCGGACCGTCGAACAGCCCCGCCAGATCGACCCTGCGGTTGCCGGCGATGGCGTGCCCGTCCTTCAGCGTCACCTCGTCGGCGCCCATCGCCTCGGCGATGCGGTCGCGCACGGCGCGGGCGGCCAGATAGACGGCCGACCCGGAAGACGCCGCACCCCACGATCCGCCCGAACCGGGGCCGGGGGGCAGATCGGTATCGCCCAGACGCACCCTGACCCGGTCGGTGGACACGCCCAGCGTTTCGGACGCCACCTGCGTCAGGATCGAATAGGTGCCGGTGCCGATATCGGTCATGTCCGTCTCGACCAGAACGCGGCCATCGGGCTCCAGCGTGACGCGCGCCTTGGCTTCGGCCAGGATGTTGACGCGGATCGCGCTGGCCATGCCCATCCCGATCAGCCAGTCGCCTTCGCGGCGCTGGCCCGGCGCGCGGCGTTCGGACCAGCCGAACCGTTCGGCCCCCTCGCGCAGCGCCCGTTCCAGCGTATGCGACGAGAACGGCTTGCCGCTGGTCGGATCCTTTTCAGGGATGTTGAGGATGCGAAACTGCACGGGGTCGATCCCGGCCGCTTCGGCCAGTTCGTCCATGGCGTTTTCCATCGCGGTGATGCCCACCGCCTCGCCCGGCGCGCGGACCGATCCCGCACAGGTCCGGTTCACGCGCGCGATGCGGTGGCCGATCACCCGGTTCGGCCCGGCATAGGCAAACGGCGTGGCCTGCGTCACCGGCTCGGAGAATTGCTGGCCGGGCAATTGGCTGACAAGAACCTCGTGGCCCACCGCCGTCATGCGCCCTTCGGCATCGCAGGCCAGCCGGAAGCGCTGGCGCGTCTCGGACCGGCGCATCGTCGTCTCGAACACCTGCTGGCGGGACAGCGTCACGGATACGGGCCGCCCCAGTTCCTTCGATGCCAGCGCCGCAGCCACCGCTTCGTGGGTGATGCCCAGCTTCGATCCGAACCCGCCGCCGACATAGGGCGACAGGATCCGCACATGCGCGGGGTCGATGCCCACCGCGTCGGCCAGTTCGTTGCGGTTGTATTTCAGCATCTGGTAACTGCCGCGCAGCAGCAGGTCGTCGCCGTTCCAGACGGCGATGGCGGCATGCGGCTCCATCGCCGCCGAATTGTGGCCGGGCGTCGTATAGGTCACATCGACGCTGTGGGCAGCCTCGCGCATCGCGGCCTCCAGATCGCCCTGCGATGCCTGCTTCTTCTTCGGCACCTCGGGCTCGACCGCGTCCGGGTCCACCGTGAAATCGGCGGGGTCGTATTCGACCGGCAGCGCCAGCGCCCCATCGCGCGCGGCCTCGAACGTCTCGGCCACGACCAGCGCGATGGGCTGGCCCAGATACGCCACCTCGTCCGGCCCCTGATCCGGGGCCTCGTTGGCGCCGCCCTGCGCCGGCACCCGCAGCATGCGCGGATCCGAGATCACGCGCAGCACCCCGTCGCGCCCCGTCACCGCATCGGCGTCGATCCGCGCCACCCGGCCCGCGGGAATCGTGGCGCGCACCAGCACGCCGTGGCACAGCCCCTCGATTTGCCATTCATGCGCATAGGTCGCCTGCCCGGCCGCCTTGGCGGGACCGTCCGGGCGGTCCATCGGCGTGCCCAGCACATTCTGCGCCGTCTCGTCCAGGAACCGCTCGGTCGCGGGCCGGTCCATCTTCAGATGCTTGTTCATGCCGCGTCCCCTCGGGTTGCCTTGCGCAGCGTGTCGATCAGCACGCGACGCGCCAGCGGTATCTTGAAATCGTTGCCGCCATGCCCTTTCGCATCGGCCAGCAGCAGATCGGCGGCGCGGCGGAACAGATCGTCCGACGGCGCCTGCCCGGTCAGCAGGCCGTCCACCTCCGCATTGCGCCAGGGGCGCGGCGCGATGCCGCCGAAGGCCAGCGCCGCATGGCCGATCCGGTCCCCGTCCATCCCGATCACCGCGGCGCAGGACACCAGCGCGAACGCATAGGATGCCCGGTCGCGCACCTTGGCATAGATCTGGCGGTCGCCCGCAGGCAGCGGCAGGATGACGGCGGTGATCAGTTCGCCCGCGCCCAGCACCGTCTCGACCTGCGGGGTGTCGCCCGGCGGGACATAGAAATCGTCCAGCGGCACCCGCCGACGCGCGCCGTCCGTGCCCTCGACCTCGACCTCGGCCTTCAGCGCCAGCATCGCCACGGCCATGTCGCTGGGATGGGTGGCGATGCACTTGTCCGAGCCGCCCAGGATCGCATGCAGCCGCGTCACGCCACCCCGCGCCTGGCACCCCGACCCCGGATCGCGTTTGTTGCAGGGCATGGCGATGTCATAGAAATAATAGCACCGCGTGCGTTGCAGCAGGTTGCCGCCCGTCGTCGCCTTGTTGCGCAACTGGCCGCTGGCCCCGGCCAGCAAGGCGCGGCTCAGCACCGGATAATCGCGGCGCACGGTTTCGTCCGCCGCCAGATCGCTGTTAGTCACCAGCGCCCCGATCCGCAGGCCGTCGCCGTCCCGCTCGATCCCGCCCAGCGCCAGGCGGTTGATGTCCACCAGCCTGTCGGGCGTCAGCACCCGCAGCTTCATCAGGTCCAGCAGGTTGGTGCCCCCCGCGATGAACGCCGCGCCGTCGCCTTGCCCCTCGCGCAGCGCCTCGGCCACGTCGGCGGCGCGGGCATAATCGAACCGCTTCATTCCGCGGCCTCCTTGCGCGCGGTGGCGCGGATCGCGTCCACGATGTTGGGATAGGCGGCGCAGCGGCACAGATTGCCGCTCATCCGCTCGGAAATCTCGGCATCGCTCAGATCCATCTCGCCGGTCAGGTCGTCGCTGACATGGCTGGGCCAGCCCTGCGCCACCTCGTCCAGCATCGCGGTGGCCGAACAGATCTGCCCCGGCGTGCAGTATCCGCACTGGTATCCGTCATGCGCGACGAAGGCGCGCTGCATCTCCGACGGCGCCTCGGCGGTCCCGAGGCCTTCGATGGTCACGATCTCGTCGCCGTCATGCATGCAGGCCAGCGTCAGGCACGCATTGATGCGCCGCCCGTTGACGATCACCGTGCAGGCCCCGCATTGCCCGTGATCGCATCCCTTCTTGCTGCCGGTCAGCCCCAGATGGTCGCGCAGCGCGTCCAGCAGCGTCGTGCGCGCATCGGCCTCCAGCGCATGCGTCGCCCCGTTGATGGTCAGTTCGGTTCTCATGCCGGCAATGCCTCCCTTGCTGGTGCCCGAACACGCCGCGCGCCGCGCGGTTCCGTGGCACGAAACCCCCGCGACGGATCGCGCGTTCATCCCGATGTCCGATGAAAGGTCACTCAATGGCACCGCGCGCGCTCTGGAAAGGCCAGCTTCGCCTCTCGCTCGTCTCGATCCCGGTCGAGGTCTATTCGGCCACCGACAGTTCCGCCAAGGTCAGCTTCCGCCAGATCCACGCGCCCTCGGGCAAGCGGGTGCGCTATGAAAAGACCGTGCCGGGTATCGGCCCGGTCAAGTCCGACGACATCGTCAAGGGATGGGAAACCGACGACGACCAGATCGTCCTGCTCGACCCGGACGAGGTGGACGCGATCAAGCTGGAAACCAGAAAGACGTTCGAGCTGGTGCAGTTCGTCGGCTCATGCGAGATCCCGCCCATCTGGTTCGACCGGCCCTATTATCTGGTGCCGTCCGACGATCTGGCCGAAGACGCCTACCGCGTGGTGCGCGACGCGCTGCGCGCCAGCGGCAAGACCGGGCTGGGCCAGATCACCATGCGCGGCAAGGAATACCTGGCCGCCGTGCGTCCCTGCGGCGACGGCCTGCTGATGGAAACGCTGCATTATGCCGACGAAATCCGCGCCAGCGACGCCCTGTTCCAGCAGATCGAGGACGACCCCGCCGATCCCGACCTGCTGGAAGTCGCCACCTCGCTGATCGAGCGTAAGACCGCGCCCTTCGACGCCACCGCCTTCAAGGACAGTTATTCCGCCGCGTTGCAAGCGCTGCTGGAATCCAAGCGCAAGAACAAGAAGACCCGCCGCGTCCCCGCCGGCGACGGCGACGACGCCCCGCAGGGCGAGAACGTGGTCGATCTGATGGCCGCGCTCAAGCAAAGCCTCAAGGCCGAAGGCGGCCGCAAGAAGCCGGCGAAGAAAAAGGCGTCCTAGATGTCCGCCGCGCGCGACCCCGATCCGCTGGCCGAATACAAGGCCCGCCGCGATTTCGACCGCACCGCCGAACCCGCGGGCACCCTGGCCGAGGCCCGGCGCGACGGCCTGCGCTTTCTGGTGCAAAAGCACGACGCCACCCGACTGCACTGGGATTTCCGGCTGGAATGGAACGGCGTCCTGCTCAGCTGGGCGGTCACGCGCGGCCCGTCCGACGATCCGCACGAAAAGCGCCTCGCCGTGCGGACCGAGGATCATCCG
This sequence comes from Oceaniovalibus guishaninsula JLT2003, assembly GCF_000299575.1. Taxonomy (GTDB): domain Bacteria; phylum Pseudomonadota; class Alphaproteobacteria; order Rhodobacterales; family Rhodobacteraceae; genus Palleronia; species Palleronia guishaninsula. Next base: position 101,031 of record NZ_AMGO01000046.1, on the reverse strand, counting down.
CTGGATTACGGCACGTTCGAGGGCACGATCCCCGCGGGCCAGTATGGCGGCGGCACGGTGATGATGTGGGATCACGGCACCTATACCCCCGACACCGACATGGATGCGGGGCTGGAGACCGGCAAGCTGAAGGTCACGCTTCAGGGCCACCGGATGCGCGGCGGCTGGGCGCTGGTCAGGATGCGGCGCAAACCGGGCGAAAAGCGCGAGAACTGGCTGCTGATCAAGGAACGCGACGCCTTCGCGCGCGACGATGCCGACCGCCTGACGCGCGACCATCTGCTGTCGGTGCAGACCGGCCGCGCGATGGACGCCATCGCCCAAGGCGCGCCGCCTGGCGATCCGCCAGAACCCGACACCCCCGCGCGGCGCAAGAAACGCCCCGCCTTCACCGCGCCGCAGCTCGCCACGCTGGTCGATGCCGCCCCGGATGGCGACGACTGGATCCACGAGACCAAGTTCGACGGCTATCGCTGTCTCGCCGCCATCGGCAAGGGCGGCGCGCGGCTTTACACCCGGTCCGGCAAGGACTGGACCGACCGCTTCGCCGCGCTGTCGCGCGCCTTCGATCCGCTGCCCTGCGACGCGGCCCTGCTGGACGGCGAGGTGATGGCCGCCTATATCCGCGGCTCGGCCTTCTCGTCGCTGCAACGCGCGCTGAAGGACGGCGCGCCGCTGGTCTATTATGCCTTCGATCTGCTGTCGCTCGACGGGACCGACCTGCGCAGGTCGCCGTTGATCGACCGGCGGGCCAGGCTGGCCGACCTGCTGTCCGGCCTGCCGCCGAACGGCCCCCTGCGGATCAGCGCGCACACCGTCGGCGATGGCCCCGCCCTCTTCGCCGCCGCGTGCAAGGCCGGCGCCGAGGGGATCGTCAGCAAACGCGCCGACGCCCCCTATCGCGGCGCGCGCACCAGGGCATGGGTCAAGGTCAAATGCACCCGGCGGCAGGAATTCGTCATCGGCGGCTACACGCCTTCGGACAAGCCCGGCCGCCCCTTCGCATCGCTTCTGGTCGGGCAGATGGAAAACGGCGCGCTCGCCTATCGCGGCCGCGTCGGCACCGGGTTTTCGGCGGATGACCTTGTCGCCCTCGCCGCCGCCTTTACCCCGCGCCAGACATCGCCCTTCGACGACGTGCCGCGCGCCATTGCCAGGGATGCCCGCTGGATCCGCCCCGATCTGGTGGCCGAGGTGGATTTCACCGAACTGACCGCCGATGGCCATGTCCGCCACGGCAGCTTTCTGGGCCTGCGCCACGACAAGCCCGCCGCCGGGGTGACGCCGGAACGCCCCGCATCCGACGACACGCCCCGCATCGCCGGGGTCAGGCTGTCGTCCGGCGACCGGGAGATCTTTCCGCGCGCCGGCTGCACCAAGCGCGACCTCGCCCGCTATGTCGAGGCGGCGGGCGACCGGCTGACGCGCATCGCCGGCCACCGCCCGCTGTCGCTGCTGCGCCTGCCTACCGGGTTGCAGGGCCAGCGTTTCTTTCAGAAACACGCGGGCAAGGGCTGGCCGTCCGAATTGCAGCGCATCGAGATTGCGGAGAGCGACGGAAATCCCGCCGAATACCTCTATGCCACGCGCCCCGCGTCCTTCGTCGCCGCCGTGCAGATGGGCGCGATCGAGTTTCACGTCTGGGGCGCGCGCACCGACCGTCTGGACCGCCCCGACCGCCTGGTCTTCGACCTCGACCCCGACGAGGGGCTGGGATGGCCGCAGACGCGCGACGCGGCCTTCGACGTGCGCGATCGTTTGGCGGCGCTGGGTCTGGCCAGCACCCCCGTCGTCACGGGCGGCAAGGGCGTGCATGTCTGCACGATCCTGCGCCGGACCCGCGAATGGGACACGGTGAAACTCTTTGCGCGGACCTTCGCGCATATCCTCGAACGCGACGCGCCCGACCGCTACGTCGCCACCATGTCCAAGGCCAGGCGCAAGGGCCGCATCTTCGTGGACTGGCTGCGCAACGAACGCGGATCGACCGCCATCGCCCCCTATTCCGTCCGCGCCCGCCCCGGCGCGCCGGTGGCAGTGCCGGTCGCGTGGGACGAACTGGCCGGCCTCGACGCCGCCGACACGTTCCGCATGGCCCATATGGCCGACCGCCTGGCCGCGCCCTGCCCCTATCTGGCCGCGCTCGACGATCCGCAATCGCTGAACGCCGCCACCATCGACCGGCTGGACGGCTAGTATTTCGCTTCGTTCACGCCGGCGGGTGTGCGGCCCGCGCGCCGCGCCTCGCGCACCGTGATGACCAGCACCGCGCCCAGAATGACCGCGCCCCCCGCGATCACCCAGACATCCACCCCCTCGCCGAAGACGAAATATCCCAGCGCCACCGCCCAGACCAGTTGCAGGAACGTCACCGGCTGCGTCACCGTGATGGGCGCCGCTTGAAAGGCCAGCGTCATCGTCATGTGCCCCGCCGTGGCGATGCAGGCCACCGTGAAGAGCCATGCCAGCTCGACGGGCGTGGGCGTCACCCAGACAGCCAGCGCAAAGGGCGCGACCCCCACCGTCACCCCCAGCGACAGCATCGCCACCACGATCCCCGGCGCCACGCTGTCCGACAGCCGCTTGGCGATCAGATAGCTGCCCGCGAACAGCACCGCCTGCCCCAGCATCGCCAGATGCCCCGGAGAGATCTCGCGGAACCCCGGCCGCAGGATCACGACGACCCCCGCCAGCGCCACCAGGATCGCGGTGATGCGCGGCCAGGCCAGCCGCTCGCCCAGGAAAAGCGCCGCGCCGACGGTGACATAGACGGGGGCGAGGTATCCCATCGCCGACACCTCGGCGATGGGGATCTGCGTCATCGCATAGAACCACAGCATCACCCCCGCGGCGTGCAGCCCGCCGCGCATCGCGAAAAGCCGCCATTCCCGCGCGCCCAGATCCGCGCGCCGGAACTGCCCCAGCACCGGCAGCAGAAAGACCAGCCCCATCGCATAGCGCAGGAACGCGGCCTGCGGCGCGGGGATGTGGTCGCCCAGATGCTTGACGATGGCCGTCACGCCGACGAACAGCACCCCCGTCAGCAGCATCCAGACCGCCCCCGCCACGGGCCGCGCGGGCGTCACGACGCCACCAGCCTGATCGCCAGCGCCCACATCGTCAGCCCCACGATCCCGTCCAGCACCCGCCACGCGGTGGGCCGCGCAAACAACGGCGCCAGCGCCCGCGCGCCGTATCCCAGCGTGAAGAACCACACGAAGGACGCGGCGACCGCCCCCGCGCCGAAGGCCCACCGCGCGGGATAGGTCGCCGCCACCGATCCCAGCAGCACCACCGTGTCGAGATAGACATGCGGGTTCAGCCATGTCAGCGCCAGGCACGTCGCCAGCGCCGCGCGCAATCCGCCCGCCGCCTCGCCCGCCTTCAGTGCGCCGCCGCCCGTCCAGGCCGCGCGCAGCGCCAGCGCGCCATAGACCGCCAGAAACGCCGCCCCGCCCCAGGTCATCGCCGGCGCCAGCCACGGCGCGGCCTCGACCAGCCAGCCGAACCCCGCGACCCCCGCCGCGATCAGCACCGCGTCGGATGCCGCACAGGTCAGGCTGACCGGCAGCACATGCGCGCGCCGCAATCCCTGCCGCAAGACAAAGGCGTTCTGCGCCCCGATGGCGAGGATGAGGGACAATCCCAGCGCAAAGCCGGGCAGGAACGCAGTCATCCGCCAGCCCTACCCGCGCCCCGCCACGGCGTCCAGACCGGGCCGATTGACCGCGCCCCCAGACCTCCATATAATGTAAATGCATTTACATATGAGGATCGGTCATGGCCATAACGCACACCATCCGCATCGGCGCCCCGTCCGAAGCCGTCTTCGTCCTTTACGCGGATGTCCCCTCATGGACCGAATGGGACAGCCAGACCGAAGACGTATCCCTGCCAAGCGGTCTGACCCAAGGGTCGGCGGGATGGCTCAAGCCCTGCAAGGGACCGAAGGCGCGGATCGAGGTCACACAGGTTCGGCCGGGACGGTCCTTCACGGTCGAAAGTCGCCTGCCGTTCTGCCGCATGGTCTTCGGCCACGACCTGCAAGACGACGGCGTGCAGACCGAAGCGACCCACTGGGTGCGCTTCACCGGCCCGCTTGCCTTCCTGTTTCGCCGGGTGATCGGCACCGGCATCGACGCGACCCTGCCCGACACCCTGCTCGGGCTCAAGCGTGTGGCCGAGGGCCGCCAGACTGCGCGATGACGGCGACGGCCCCGCCTTGGCCGCTGTCGTCCTTTCCCGGACCGCAGGACAGTCCCGGCTTCACGCTCTGGCGCGACTTCACCCGTTGGCAGCGCAGCCTCAACGCCGCGCTCAAGCCCCTCGACCTGACCCAGCCGCGCTTTGCCGTGCTGGCGGTCTGCGGCTGGCTGACCCGCGACGGCCGCGACATCACCCAGCAGGACGTCGTGGATTTTCTCGGCATGGACCGTATGCACATCTCGCAGATCGCCTCGCGCCTCGACCGCGACGGTCTGATCCTGCGCCGCGCGTCTCGGACCGACCTGCGCGCCAAGGTGCTGCGCATCACCCCCGCCGGCCACGACACCCTCGCCCGCGCCATGCCCCTCGTCGAAACCCACGACCGCGCCTTCTTCCATCGAAAGGGAACCCCGTAGCGCGGCAGGCCCTTGTCGCCTTGGGTTCATTCCGCGCACGGTCTTGTGTTCCCGGCGCGTTTGGCCCTAGTCGCCCTTTGCGGTCCCTGTCCTATATGGGACGCATCCGAACCCGAGGAACCCTGCATGACCCAGCGGCTGCCGCATCCCGGCCGAACCCTGCGCGCCCTGGCGCTTTGCCTGCTGTCGGCGTCACCCCTGCATGCCCAGCAGGGCGCCGGCGACCGTCCGCCCCCCGCCGTCACCGTGGTGACGATGGAACCGCAGCAGGTCGTGCTGACCACCACCCTGCCCGGCCGCGTCGTCGCCTCGGCCGAGGCCGAGGTGCGCCCCCAGGTCGCCGGCATCATCACCGAGCGCCTGTTCGAGGAAGGCGGCCGGGTCGAGACGGGCGATCCGCTCTATCGCATCGACCCCGCGACCTATGACGCCGCCGTCGCCAGCGCCGAGGCGTCCGTCGCCCAGGCCCAGGCGGAACTGGACCGCGCCCAGAAGAACGCCGCCCGCATCGACGAGCTGCGCGAGCGTCAGGTCGTCAGCGTCCAGAACGCCGACGAGGCCGACGCCGAACTGGCCAGCGCCAGGGCCAACCTCCAGGCGGCGCAGGCACAGCTCGCCTCGGCCCAGATCGAACAGGACCGCACCACCATCCGCGCGCGCCTGTCGGGCGAGATCGGGCGCTCGTTCACCAGCCAGGGCGCTCTCGTCACCGCCAGCCAGGCCGAACCGCTGGCCGTGATCCGCAACATCGACCCGGTCTATGTCGATGTCACCCAATCCTCGGCCGACCTGCTGGAATGGCGGCGCAACAAGGGCCCCGGCCAGATGCGCGTCAAGGATCCGGTCGTGTCGCTGGTGCTGGCCGACGGCACGCTGTTCGACCAGACCGGCACCCTGACCGCCGCCGAACCGCATGTCGATGAACAGACCGGCGTGATCACGCTGCGGATGACCTTCGACAACCCCGACAAGCTGCTGCTGCCCGGCATGTATGTTCAGGTCGAGATGCCGACCGACACGCTGGACGGCGCGTTCCTCGTTCCGCAGGAAGGCGTCAGCCGCGACCGGCGCGGGCAGGCCACGGCGATGGTCGTCAACGCCGACAACATCGTGGAACAGCACGAATTGTCGGTCGTCAAGGACCGCGGCGGCGAATGGATCGTCGATGGCGGCATCGCGGACGGCGACCGGGTGATCGTCGCGGGGTTGCAAAAAGTCGCCCCCGGCGCCCCCGTCACCCCCGAGGAACGCGCCCCCGCGAACCCCGTCCCCGCGGACGAACGCGCCGAAGCCGTCACCGACTGATCCCACCCGAAAGTACGCCATGGCCCAGTTCTTCATCAGCCGTCCCATCTTCGCATGGGTCATCGCGCTTTTCATTTCGGGGCTGGGGGTGCTGGCCATCCTTGCTCTGCCGGTCGCGCAATATCCCGAAATCGCGCCCCCCAGCGTCAGCGTCAACGCGTCCTATCCGGGCGCGTCGGCCGACACGGTCGCCAACACCGTCACCCAGGTCATCGAACAGCAGATGACCGGTCTCGACGGCCTGCGCTACATCTCGTCCAGCTCGACCTCGGCAGGCGGCTCCAGCGTCACCCTGACGTTCGAGACGGGCACCGATCCCGACATCGCGCAGGTGCAGGTGCAGAACAAACTCGCTCAGGCCACCCCGCTGCTGCCCGAGATCGTCCAGCGTCAGGGCGTGTCGGTGCAAAAATCGTCGTCGGGCTTCCTGATGGTCGTGGCGCTGATTTCCCAGAACGACGACCTCGACGCGACGGATCTGTCCGACTACCTCGCTACCAACCTGGTGAACGAGATCAGCCGCATCGACGGCGTGGGCAGCGCGCAGGTCTTCGGCGCGCAATACGCCATGCGCATCTGGCTCGACCCGTCCCGGCTGGCCGCGTTCGACCTCTCGCCGGCCGATGTCGCCGCCGCCATCGCCGAGGAGAACGCCCAGATCTCCGCCGGCTCGTTCGGATCGCGCCCCACGATCGAGGGCCAGCAGCTCAACGCCACGATCACCGCGCAGTCGCTTCTGCGCACCCCCGAGGATTTCCGCCAGATCGTCGTGCGCGCCGAACCCGATGGCGGCCTGGTGCTGGTCGACGACGTGGCGCGGGTCGAGATCGGGGCGGAAAACTACGCCACCATCTCGCGGTTCAACCGCGCCCCCTCGACCGGCATGGCGATCAGCCTCGCGCCCGGCGCCAACGCGCTCGACACCGCGGCGCTGGTCAACGAACGGCTGGAAGAACTGGCGCAATTCTTCCCCGAAGGGGTCGATTACGTCATCGCCTACGACACCACCCCCTTCGTGCGCATTTCCATTGAGGAGGTCGTCAAGACCCTGATCGAGGCCGTGGTGCTGGTGTTCCTGGTCATGTTCCTGTTCCTTCAGAACTGGCGCGCCACGATCATCCCCACGCTGGTCGTGCCGGTCGTGCTGCTGGGAACGTTCGGCGTGCTGGCGGTGGCGGGCTTCTCGATCAACTCGCTGACGATGCTGGCGATGGTGCTGGCCATCGGCCTGCTGGTGGACGACGCGATCGTCGTGGTCGAGAATGTCGAACGCATCATGGAACAGGAGGGCCTCGGCCCGCGCGAGGCGACGCGCAAGAGCATGGGCGAAATCACCGGCGCGCTGATCGGCATCGTCGTCGTGCTGGTCGCGGTGTTCACGCCGATGGCGTTCTTCGGCGGCTCGACCGGCGTGATCTACAAGCAGTTCTCGATCACCATCATCTCGGCGATGATCCTGTCGGTCGTCATGGCGCTGACGCTGACGCCCGCGCTTTGCGCCACACTTCTCAAGCCCCCGAAAGAGGGCAAGAAGCATGGCGGCCTGTTCAAATGGTTCAATATCGGTTTCGACAAGATGCTGTCGGGCTATGCCTCCACCGTGTCGTGGATGGTCCGGCGCGTCCTGCGCGTCGCGGTGATCTATGTGCTGATCATCGTCGCCGCCGTGTTCCTGTTCATGCGCACCCCCGGCGGGTTCCTCCCGGACGAGGATCAGGGCATCCTTTTCACCCTCATCACCGCCCCCACCGGCGCCACCGCCGACCGCACCCTCGAAGCGGTCAAGCAGGTCGAGGATTACTTTCTCACGCAGGAAGACGATCTCGTCGAAACCGTGTTCAGCGTCGTCGGCTTCAGCTTCAGCGGACAGGGGCAGAACCAGGCCCTGGCCTTCGTGCGGCTCAAGGATTGGGAAGAACGCACCGGCGAGGGCGAAAGCGTGCAGGCGGTGGCGGGCCGGGCCTTCGGTGCGCTCAGCCAGATCCGCGACGCCCAGGTCTTTCCCATCGTGCCGCCCTCGGTCCCGTCGCTTGGCAACGCCTCGGGCTTCGACTTCTACATCCAGGCGCGCGGCGGCCAGACCCACGAGGAGCTTCTCGCCGCCCGCAACCAGATGCTCGGAATGCTGGCTCAAAGCGATCTGATCGCCTCGGCCCGCCCCAGCGGGCTGGAGGACGCGGCGCAGTTCAACCTCGACATCGACTGGCGCAAGGCGGGCGCGATGGGCGTATCGGCCACCGATGTCGGCAACCTGCTGACCATCGGCTGGGCGGGGCGCTATGTGAACGACTTCATCGACGGCGGCCGGATCAAGCGCGTCTATGTGCAGGGCGAACCGTCCTCGCGCGCGACGCCATCGGATCTCGACAAATGGCGCGTGCGCAACGCGACGGGCGGTCTGGTGCCCATCTCGAACTTCGCGGATGCTAACTGGGAATACGGCCCGCAGGGCATCAACCGCTATGACGGCGTTCCGGCGATGGAGATTCAGGGCGATCCCGCCCCCGGTGTCAGCTCGGGCGAGGCGATCGAGGAGATCCGCGCGCTGGCCGACCAGTTGCCGCCCGGTTTCGGCATCGCGCTGACCGGCCTGTCGCTGGAAGAACAGGAAAGCGGCAGCCAGGCGCCCCTGCTCTATGCGCTGTCGCTGGCGGCGGTGTTCCTGGCGCTTGCGGCACTTTACGAAAGCTGGTCGATCCCCTTCGCGGTGATGCTGGCCATGCCCATCGGCGTTCTCGGCTCGCTCGTCGCGGCATGGATCGGGACGTTCGACAACGGCGTGTTCTTCCAGGTCGGCCTGCTGGCCGTGGTGGGCCTGACCGGCAAGAACGCCATCCTGATCGTCGAGTTTGCCCGCGAACAGATGGAAGCCGGCAAGGAACTCTACGCCGGCGTGGTCGAGGCGGCCGAACAGCGTTTCCGCCCGATCCTGATGACCTCGATGGCCTTCTCGCTGGGCGTGCTGCCGCTGGTGCTCAGCACCGGGGCCGGGTCGGGCGGCCGGACGGCCATCGGTTCGGCGGTGCTGGGCGGCACGATCTCGGCCACCGTTCTGGGTGTGCTGTTCGTGCCGGTCTTCTTCGTGGCCATCGCCCGCCTGACGGGCGGCAAGGCCGCGAAACCGGACGACAACGCGCCCGACACCGCGACCCCAGCCACTTGACGGATCAGCCCCGGCGGCGGCGCAACAGCGCCAGTCCGCCGATCCCCGCGGCCAGCAGCGGCAGCGATGCGGGCACCGGGATCGCCGCAAGGTCGGTCGCCGTCACCTGCACGCTGACCGGGTCCAACGTGCCGCCCGCCACCTGCCCCGGATCGAAGCCGAAGATCACCCGCGCCGTGTCGCCGCCGAACAGCGACGCGCTGCTGCCGGTCAGGTTGCGGAACGACAGCGACGCCGTTCCGCCCGACAGCATCGCGTCGAACGCGTCGCCGCTTTCCAGCAGGACGCCGCTGGCATCCGACACCAGCAGCGTCGCCGATGTCAGCGACGTGCCGTCCGTCTCGACCGTGACGCCGACATCCACGTCGTCGCCGTCCACGTCGAAGAAATCCCCGAACATCCCGTCGAAAAGGCCGAGGCCCGTCGCCTCGAAAACGGTCGTCGCCGCGCTGGCCCCCATCGGCGCCGTCATCGCCAGCGCAAGTGCCGCAATCTTCATCGTCTGCATGTGGTTCGTCCCTGTCGTTGTGGTTGGATAGGATCAGGCCAGCCCCAGCCCGTCCACGATCTGCACCGCGCCGAAATCGCTGATCCCCGCCAGGAAGATCGTGTCGCGGTCGTCCTCGAGCTGGATCAGAAGGTTGCCGCCCAGCACCCGCGTGCTTGCGATGTCGGCCCCGGCCAGATCCAGCATGTCCGCATCGGTGTCGAAGTCGAGGATGCGCAGCGTGTCGCGCGCGCCCTCCAGATCGCCGAAGACGAACGTGTCCGCCCCGCCGCCGCCCGTCACCACGTCCAGCGGTCCGCCCAAGCCCATCACGATCTCGTCCGCGTCGGTGCCGTTCAGCCGGTCCGCCCCGGTCGTGCCCATCAGCACCAGCGGCCCGCTGTCGTCGTCCAGATCCAGCCCGACGATCACCGGATCGTGGTCCGACGACCGCGCCGGATCGCCGCCGTCGAACAGGCCCTGATCCAGCGGTCTCAGCGGCGGCACGAACGTCCCGTCGAGGTTGTAGTCGAAGAAGACCGGCGTATCCGAATTGATGTTCCAGGTCGTCGCGCCCGTCACCTGATCCAGCAGCGCGCCATTGGCCAGCGCATAGTCCAGCGTCCCGATCTGCCCGCTGAACCGATAGGAATAGACGTCGTCGCCCTCATAGACCGCCGCCAGGTTGGAATACCCGGCCGCCTCCAGCACCTGCAACGGCTCCTCCATGGCATAGGCGTTCAGGTCCCCCAGGATCAGCCGGTCCGCATCCCCCGACCCGGTGGGATCGGTCGCCAGCCAGTCCGCCAGTTGCTGCGCGGCCGCGGCACGGGTGGCGTTGTTGTTGCCCGCCCCGTCGCCCTGATCGGTGTCCGCATCGGCGCCGGTCAGCGATCCCTTGGATTTCAGGTGGTTGATCGACGCGGTGAAGATGCCGCCGCCGTCGATATCCTCGAATGTCTGCGCCAGCGCCGCCCGGTTATAGCTGTCGCCCGATGTCAGCGGCCCCAGCGGGTCCAGGAACGACGCGTCGTCCAGGATCGCCGCGCCGCCCACCGTCCGGGTCGTCGTGGTGTCATAGATGAACGCCACCGCGATGGCGTCGTCGCCGACGAATTGCCGCCCCGGATCGACATAGGCCCACACGTCCTCGTCCAGCTCGTCGTTCAGCGCGTTCACCAGCGTCTGCAAGGCAAAGCTGTCGCCCGCGAAATCGTTCTCGATCTCGGTCAGGCCGATCACGTCGGCATCCATCCCCAGGATCGCGCTGACCAGCTTGTCAGTCTGGCGCGCCAACTCCTCAGCACTGTCGGCGCCGCGCGGGCTGGCGCCGATGTCGGTCCGGCCCGACAGCGTGGTGAAATAGTTCAGCACGTTCAGCGATGCCGCCTTGTAGCTGCTGCCGACATCCTGCGGCGCGCCCTCGGGCGGGTTCGTCGCCGGGTTCAGATCGAAGCTTTCGTCCTCGGGCAGCCGCAGGCGGTATTCGCCGAAGCTGAAATCGACGATCCCCGTCAGGTCGTCCACCGACTGCCCCATCCGCACCCCGTCGCCGAAGGTGAAGGGGGTGCCGTCGGGTTGCAGGATCGGGTCGAAATCGTCGCGCCGCCCGTCCAGCCCGTCCTCGATCAGGATGGTCCGGTCGCGGATCTGGTCCTGATAGGCCGCGTTACCGGCGGCATCGGGGGCGTTCTGCTGCGTATACTGATAGACCGGCCCATCGGTCGAAAGCGTCGCCACCCCGAAGTTTTCATAGTCGAAACTCTCGGTGAAGGTCAGCGGCTCGGAAATCGTGACCAGCATGTTCTCCAGCGCCTCGCGCGCATCGGCGTCGGGCAGCGCCGTCTCGACCGCCAGGCTGGCCGGATCGACGGCGCCGGGCGTCACCACGCGGATCTCGGTCACCTCCAGCGTGGTCTTGCCGAACCGTTCGGTCACGGTGCCCAGCAGCCGCACCAGATCGCCGCCCGACACGTCCATCGCGGTCGGCGCGAACCCCTCGTAGATCCACAGCCCCTCCGAACTGGCCGCATCGCCGTCGCGGTCGGCCAATTCCTCCATCACGAAAAAGCCGCCCAGATCGCGCGTCGGATCGCCGTCGCCGTTCTGGAAATCGCCGGTGACGATGGCTTCGACCACCACCTGCTGACCGACCAACGGGCTGTCGTCGCCCGTCCCCTGGATGGCCGAGATCAGCGTCGCCGGATCGTCGATGGTGCCGCCGCCTCCTCCGCCGCCGCCGCCGCCCAGCCCGGTCCCCGCCGTGGGCGTGTTCACCGCCGGATCGTTGCCAAAGCTCAGGATGCGGAAATCGGACGCGCTGTCGGTGTCCAGCCCATCCGTGATCCGGCCCAGCCCGGCCGGAAAGAAGGTGCCGTCAGGCCCAACCACCGGCGCGCCGAAATAGAACGTGTTTCCCGCCGCGCCATCGTCGCTGGCCACCGTGTCGATGACCGTCTCGGCCCCCGTCACATCGTCGCCCGACAGGCTGTCGGTCCGCACCAGCGCATAGGTGACGGCGCTGTTCTCCAGGCTGTCGTCTAGCGTGACGTTCGCCGTCACGCCATAGGTCGCCTGCGCCATCGCGTTGGCCAGCAGCAGGAACCCGTTATCGCCCAGCACCGCGTCGTCGGCGAAGTCGAAGCGGAAGTCGATGGCCCCCGCCAACCCGTCCGCCGCCTCGACCTCGATCAGGCTCAGCCCCGCCAGCGATGCGCCGGGCGTGCCGTAAAGCTCGATATATTCCGAATCCGCCCCGGTGGTGCTGGCCAGAACCTCGTTGATGACGATGCCGGGCGCCGGCGGCGCGTCGGTCTCCAGCCCGTCCACGCGGATATTGTCCAGCCCGACCTCGTCGCGCGCACCGCCGCCCCTCACATCGTCGCCCGTCCATTGCAGCACCAGCGTCGATCCCGCCGCGATGTCCTGCGGGATCGTCACATTGAAGACGAAGTTGCGCAGCCCGTCCGCATCGGGCGCCTCGGTGGTGATGAAGGGCGCGATGCGGGTGAACGCGCCGCCATCGACCGAATAGGCCAGATCGAAGCTGTTGGCGCGCGGCTGGTCGTTCCGCACCAGCAATTCATAGGCCACCACCACATCGCTCAGCGCACTCGGCCCGGTTTCCAGCGTCAGCGTCACCGTGCCGGGAGTGAAGTCGCTGCCGCCCGGCTGGATCAGCAGGCCGTAATCGCCCAGGCCCACCTCGACCGCATAGACGCCGCCGGTGCCCACCGGCCCGCTGGCGATGCCGCGCGACAGATCGTCGGCGGAACCGAAGCCGGTAAATCCCCACAGATCGGAATCGAGTTGCCCCGCCGCCGGATCGGCCGCCAGACCCGACCCGTCGAAAGTGTTGAAATTCTCGGTAAAGATCGTGCGCCGCATGGTATCGCCCCGTCGTTGCCGGGGTCTTCAACCCGCCGGCCGGGCGCCCCATCACGGAATCGTAAACAGATAGTTAACGATCGGGCAATCCTTTCCGTCCTCCGGGCCGGTCTTGTCCAGGGGCACCCGCCTGCCTACCTCAGGGTCAAAGGAGTGTCGGTATGGCCGGTGGATGGACGCGCGACGGCGCGGTGAACGAACAAATCGAGGCGTCGATCAGCGACGAGCTTGCCCGCCTGCGCGCGGCCCAGCGTCAGGCGACGGCCCCTTCGCGGACCCATTGCGCGGAATGCGAGGAACCGATCCCCGAAGCCCGGCGCGCCGCCCGTCCGGGCGTGCAGCTTTGCGTCGATTGCCAGTCGGCCCGCGATGCCCGCTACCGCCCTGCGGCGGGCTTCAACCGCCGCGGCAGCAAGGACAGCCAGTTGAAATAGCCGGGCCGCGCGACTTGTACGTTTCGGCCCGCGAAATGTACAATTTGTACGTTTCGGCCCTCAAAGCTGGGCCATCACCTCGTCCGACGTCTCGAAATTGGCGGTGACGTTCTGCACGTCGTCGTCGTCGTCCAGCGCATCCATCAGCTTCATCAGCTTCTGCATGCCTTCCAGATCCAGCTCTGTCGTGGTGCTGGGACGCCAGACCAGCTTGGTCGTCTCGCTTTCGCCCAACTGCTTTTCCAGCGCGGTCGAAACCTCGTTCAGGTCGGTGTCCGCGCACCAGATGACGTGCGATTCGTCATTGCTTTCAACGTCTTCCGCCCCGGCCTCGATGGCGGCCATCATCACCGTATCGGCATCCCCGACGCTGGCCGGATAGACGACCTGCCCCTTGCGGTCGAACATGAAAGACACGCTTCCCGTCTCGCCCAGATTGCCGCCGTTCTTGGTAAAGGTGGACCGCACCACCGACGCCGTGCGGTTGCGGTTGTCGGTCATCGCCTCGACGATGATCGCCACCCCCGACGGCCCATAGCCTTCATAGCGGATTTCCTCATAGTTCTCCGAATCCCCGCCGAGCGACTTTTTGATAGCCCGATCAATGACATCCTTGGGGACGCTGACGGCTTTCGCCTCTTTCACGGCCAGCCGCAGCCGCGGATTCTTGTCGGGATCGGGGTCGCCCATCTTGGCCGCGACGGTGATCTCCTTGGCCAGCTTCGAGAACAGCTTGGACCGCGCCGCATCCTGCCGTCCCTTGCGGTGCTGGATATTCGCCCATTTGGAATGGCCCGCCATCGTCGTTCTCTCCGTGTGAATGCGCCGCGTTATAAGGCACCCGGCCAGCCCCGTTCAAGGGGATCGCGGCCCGTATCCCAGCACCCCCGAAGGCGGCGCGACCGTCACCCACGGATCCGCCGCCACCGGCCCCAGCGGCACCCGCGCGCGGTTCGCGGGGCGCAGCACTGCCACCGGCCAGGGGTGCGGACACCCGGCCAGCACCCCGGTCCATCCGCCCGCCCCCGCGGGCCTGACGGCGGTGCAAAGCGCCCCGTCGCTGGCCTCCACCGTCACCGTGTCGCGGTAAAGCGTCACCCGCGCCGGCACCGCTTCGCGCGGCGCGATAGCCGTGGTCGACGCGCAGCCGGCCAGTGTTATCAACAGGATAAGCGCCCGCATCAGACCGGCCAGATCAGCGGGATGACCAGCGACGCGGTCAGACCCAGCAGGATGTTCAGCGGAATGCCCACCCGCAGGTAATCGGTGAACTTGTATCCCCCCGGCCCGAAGACCAACATGTTCGTCTGGTATCCGATAGGCGTGGAAAACGCGGCCGAGGCCGCGAACATCACCGCCACCACCAGCGGGCGCGGGTCGATGCCCAGCGCCAGCCCCAGCTCGATGGCGATCGGGGTCAGGATGACGCCCACCGCGTTGTTGCTCACCATCTCGGTCAGGGTCGAGGCGATCAGATAGATGCACAGGATCACCGCGACAGGCGGCAGCCCGGTCAAAAACGGCTCCAGCCACGTGACCAGCAGCGCGACGGCGCCCGATTCCTGCAACCCCGCCCCTACGGCCAGCATGGCGAAGATCAGCGCCAGCAACCGCCCCTCGACGAACGAAAACGCCTCGTCCGCGTCGATGCAGCGCGCCAGCAGGATCACCGCGACCGCCACGACGGCCACCCCCAGGATCGGCGCGACGCCCAACGCCGCCAGGATCACCACGCCCGCCAGCGCCCCCAGCGCGACGGGCGCCTTGCTGCGGCGATAGGCCTGGTCCGTCGGGCGCGAGATGTCGAGCAGCTCCATATCCTGCGCCAGCCGCTGAATGTCGCCCGGCGCGCCTTCCAGCAGCAGCGTATCGCCCACACGGACCACCACATCGTCCAGTTGCCGGCCGATATTCTGGTTCCGCCGATGCACCGCCAAGGGATAGACGCCATACCGCCGCCGCAGCCGCATCGCGCCCAGGCTGCGCCCGATCATCCGGCAACCGGGCGAGATCAGCACCTCAACCGTCTCCGTCTCGACCGAGCTCAGCTTCTCGACGGCGTTCAGGTCCGAGTTCTGGCGGATGCTCAGCAATTCGGCCATCTCGGTGCGCAGCACGACACGGTCGCCATCCTCCAGCACCACCGATTTCAGATCGCGCCGCAGCGACGCGTCGCCCCGCAGCACGTCGATGACGCGCACGCCTTCGGGCTTGAACAAATCTATCTCCAGCACCGGCTGCCCGGCCAGCGGCGATCCCTGCGGCAGCACGACTTCGGTGAAATACTTCATTCGCCGCCGGTCGCTCAGCATGACGCCGATGGATTGCCGTTCGGGCAGCAGATGCCGGCCGATCACCGCCATATAGACGGCGCCGATGGCCACCTGAAGAATCCCCAGGGGCGCAATCTCGAATATGGAAAAGGCTGCCAGCCCCTGCGCCCGCGCCACCCCGTCCACCAGCAGGTTGGTCGAGGTGCCGATCAGCGTGATCGTCCCCCCCAGGATCGCCGCATAGCTGAGCGGGATCAACAGCTTGCTGGGGGCCACGCCCAGCCGCTTGGCCAGTTGCACGAAGACCGGGATCATCACCACCACGACCGGCGTGTTGTTCATGAATGCCGATGCCGCGGCCACCGCCAGCAGGCTGGCGATCAGCACGGTCGCGGGGTTCTTGGCGGCGTTGCGGTCGGCCAGTTCGGTCAGCGATTGCAGCGCGCCCGTCCGCACCAGACTGCCCATCACCAGGAACATCGCGGCGATGGTCCAGGGTGCGGGGTTCGACAGCACGGCCAGCCCCGCCTCGTAGGGCAGCAAGCCCAGCGCGAAAAGCAGGGCGGCGCCGCCGATGGCCACCACCTCGGTCGGATAGGTCTCGCGCGCGAAAAGGACGAACATCCCTATCACGATGCCGAAGCTCAGCAGTGCGGCCACGGTGGGATCGAAAGCGAAGGGAAGCATGGGGCGCCTTGGTGATCCGCAAACGCGCCGACCTTAGCGACCGCCGCCGCGCGCGCAAGGCGGGACGCGTCAGTCGGGGCCGCTGGCCGCCAGCCGCCCGCCCTGCCGCACCATCGCCACGCGCACCGCCTTGCCGGTGGCATCGTCGGTTTCGACGAACAGCCCCGACAGGGTGGCGGCGCCGGTCGCGGGCTCGAACCGGGCCTTGGGCATCCCGGTGACGAAGCGGCGCAGGGGCTCGGCCTTGTCCATGCCGATGACGCTGTCGTAATCGCCGCACATCCCCGCATCGGTCAGATAGGCCGTGCCGCCGGACAGGATCGTCGCGTCGGCCGTCGGCACATGGGTATGCGTGCCCACGACGACGCTGGCCCGCCCGTCGCAGAAATGCCCCACGGCCATCTTTTCCGACGTCGCCTCGCAATGGATATCGACCAAAGCCGCCTGCACCGCGCCGCCCAGGGGCGCGTTGCGCAGCACACCGTCCAGGGCCGAGAAGGGATCGTCGAAGGGCCGCTTCATGAAGACCTGCCCCAGCGCCTGCGCCACCAGAACGCGCCGCCCACCCGGCGCCTCGAACACCCGCGCCCCGCGTCCCGGCGCGGCCTTGGAAAAGTTGAGCGGACGGATGATGCGCGGCTCGGTCCCGGCGAAATCCAGCATGTCCTTCTGGTCGAAGGCGTGATCGCCCAGCGTCAGCACGTCGGCGCCCGCCTCCAGCAGGCCGCGCGCATGGGCCACCGACAGCCCCGCCCCGCCCGTGGCGTTCTCGCCATTGACGACGACGAAATCCAGCCGCCATTCGACCCGCAGGCGCGGCAGCGCGTCGGCCACGGCCCCGCGTCCCGCGCGGCCCATCACATCGCCGAGAAAAAGCAGTCTCATGCCCCCGCGATAGAACCTGGCGCCAGCGGGAACAAGGGCGTGACGGCTTTCCGGGCGCGTGCGGCTGCGCTAGGACGGCGGCAGGGCCCGCCGGTGCGACTCGCCCGCGACCCGTCCGAACCAACAGGATGCCTTCGATGACCCTTCTGCGTTCCGCCCTTGCGGCTGCCTTCCTCGCCCTGCCGATCCCGGCGCTGGCCCATGATTTCGCCGCCGGTGATCTGGCCATCGGGCATCCGATGATCCTGGAAACCACGCCGGTCGCCAAATCCGCCGGCGGCTATCTGACAGTGACGAACAACGGCGACACGCCCGACCGCCTGATCGGCATCGAGGGCGACATCGCCAAGCTGGAACTGCACGAGACCGTCAGCGCCGACGGCATCGCCCGGATGGAACCGCGTCCCGACGGGTTCGAGATCGCGCCGGGCGAGACGCTGACGCTGGCGCGCGGCGGCAAGCACGTGATGTTCATGGGCCTGCAATCGCCGCTTTCCGCGGGCGATACCGTCGATGCCGTGCTGATCTTCCGGCAGGCGGGCCGCGTGCCCGTCACCTTCGACGTCGAGGCGCCGGGCGACGGTGCCGCGATGGACCACGGCGGCATGGACCACGGCGCGCCGACGAACTGAGCCTATCCGGGCGGGGCCGGCGGTTCCGCCCGATCCCGGCCGCCCGGCACGATCCATTCGCGTTCTGTCGCGATCGCGTCCAGCGGCGCGTCGTGCGGCCCCACCGGCACCGCCGCCACCTCCTGCGCGGCAAAGGCAAAGCCCCAGGCCCGCACCGGACCGGCCGCGCGCAAGGCCGCCAGCGTCCGGTCGTAATAGCCGCCGCCATAGCCCAGCCGCTGCCCCCGCCGGTCGAAGGCCAGCAGCGGCACGATCAGCAGATCGGGCACCAGCCAGTCGCCATCCGCAGGCACCGCCACCCCGAACGGCCCGCGTTCCAGCGTGCAGCCCGGAATCCACCGCCGGAACCGCAGCGGCAGGCCCCGCCCGACCATCACCGGCACGCAGACCGGCACCGACAGGGCCGCCATCGCCGGGCGGGGGTCGATCTCGGACCCGATAGGCAGGAACCCGGCCACGACCGACGCGTCCGCAACCGCCAGCCGCGCGGCCAGCAGGTCGGCATCGCCCGGTCCCGGCTGGACTGCCGCGCGCCGCGCCTCGGCCGCGCGGCGCGCCGTCGCCTTGGCGTCGGTCACAGCAGCACGATGGCCGCAAGGCCCAGGAACGCGAAGAACCCCACCACATCCGTCACCGTGGTCACGAACGCGCCCGAGGCCAGCGCCGGGTCGATCCCCAGCCGGTCCAGCGTCAGCGGCACCAGCACCCCCGCCAGCCCCGCGACCAGCAGGTTGATGACCATGGCCGCCCCCAGCACCACGCCCAGCATCGGCAGCCCGAACCAGATCGTGCCGATGACGCCCATGATGACGGCGAAGACCGCGCCGTTGATGCCCGCCGCCACCACCTCGCGCCGCAGGACGCGCAGCGCGTTGTTGCCGGTCAGGTCGCGCGTCGCCAGGCCCCGCACCGCCACCGTCATCGACTGCGTGGCCGCGTTGCCGCCCATCGACGCGACGATGGGCATCAGCACCGCCAGCGCCACCAGCGCCGCCAGCACCTCGTCGAACTGCGAGATCACCACCGATGCGAGGATCGCGGTGCCGAGGTTGACAAGCAGCCACGGAAACCGCTGCCGCGCGATCTGAAGCGTGCGGTCGGCGATGCTTTCGTCGCCCACCCCCGCCAGCAGCAGCAGGTCTTCCTCGTTCTCCTCGTTCATCACGATCATCGCGTCGTCGATGGTGATGACGCCGACCAGCCGCCCCGCATCGTCCACCACCGGGGCGGAAATCAGGTGATACTGGTTGAACGCATAGGCCACGTCCTCCTCGTCCTGGGTGGCGGGGATGGTGCGGAAGCTGGGTTCGACCAGATCCGCCAGCGGCGTCACCCGGTCGGCGGCCATCAGCTTGCCCAGCGTGACATGGCCGACGGGCCGGTGACGCGGATCAACCAGAACGACGTGATAGAACTGGTCGGGCAGATCGTCGCTGGCGCGCAGATGGTCGATGGCGTCGCCCACCGTCCAGCGTTCGGGCGCCGTCACGACCTCGCGCTGCATCAGCCGCCCGGCGGACTGGTCGGGCCAGGCCATCGCGCGTTCGACCGCGACCCGGTCCGACGCTTCCAGAACCTCCAGGATGGCTTCCTGCGTCGGTTCGTCCAGATATTCCAGCAGGTCGACGACATCGTCGGATTCAAGCTCGCGCACGGCATCGGTCAGCACGTCGGGGGCCAGCGCGCCGATCACGTCCTCGCGGATGCTGTCGTCCAGCTCCGACAGGATCTCGCCGTCGAACTCCCGCCCGTAGAGCGCGATCAGCCGATGCCGCGGCCCTTGATCGAGCTGTTCCAGCAGATCCGCGATGTCGGCGGGGTGCAGCGGCTCCATCAGCGCGGTCAGGCGCGGGGCGTCGCCCTGCTCCACCGCATCGCGGATCTCGCGCATCGCGTCCGGGGACAGCGCATAGGCGTCCTCGTCGTCGCGCAGGGCGTCGTCGGTCGGCGGGGCGTCGGCCATGGCATCTCCTTCCTGCGGGGTTGCCAGCGTTCTAGGGCCATTCGCGGCGCCGCGCCAGCCGCCGCCTTGCCGTCCCGCGCCACCATGCGCTAGGCCATGACGACCGGCAGGAGGGCAAGATGGCGGAACTGATCCTTGGGCGCGTGCTGGACATCGCCGCCGACCCCTTCGCCTCCCCTCCCGAGGATTGCGCGCGCCTGCATGACGGCATCGTCATCGACGGCGGCCGGATCGTGGCGCTGGGCGCTGCCGCCGCCTTGCGCGCCTCGCACCCCGCCGCCCGCGTCACCGACATGGGCCGCGCGCTGATCCTGCCGGGGTTCATAGATGCCCACATGCACTATCCGCAGACCGGCATCGTCGCCAGTTGGGGAAAGCGGCTGATCGACTGGCTGAACACCTATACCTTCCCCGAGGAGATGCGGTTCGCCGATCCCGCCCATGCCCGCGCCCAGGCCGACCTGACGCTGGATCTGGCGCTGGCCAACGGCACCACCAGCCTGTGCAGCTATTGCACGATCCACCCCGCCAGCGTGGACGCGTTCTTTCAGGCCGCCGAGGCGCGGGGCATGGCCGTTGCGGCCGGCAAGACCTGCATGGACCGCAACGCGCCCGAAGGGCTGCGCGACACCGCGCAATCGGCCTATGACGACAGCAAGGCGCTGCTCGACCGCTGGCACGGACGGGGCCGCGCGACCTATGCGATCACGCCGCGCTTCACTCCCACATCGTCGCCCGACCAGCTTGCCGCGCTGGGCGCGCTCTGGTCCGAACGGCCCCTGGCGCTGATGCAGACCCATCTGAGCGAACAGGTGGACGAGGTCGCCTGGGTCCGCGACCTGCATCCGCAGGCGCGCGATTACCTCGATACCTACGAATCGTCCGGCCTGCTGGGCGACCGCGCGCTTTTCGGCCATGCGATCCACCTGACCGACCGGGAACGGCGTCGGCTGGCCGAGACCGGCGCCGCGCTGATCCATTGCCCGACATCGAACACCTTCATCGGATCGGGCCTGTTCGATACCGCCGCACGGCGGGCCGACGGCATCAATGTGGGGCTGGCCACCGATACCGGGGGCGGATCGTCCTTTTCGATGCTGCGCACGATGGCATCCGCCTACGAGGTCGGCCAGCTTGCCGGCACCGCCCTGCATCCTGTGCAGCTTTTGTGGCTGGCCACCGCCGGATCGGCCCGCGCCATGCACCTGTCGGATCGCATCGGCACGCTGGCCCCGGGCAGCGACGCCGATCTGGTGGCGCTCGATCTGGCCTCGACCCCTGCCATCGCGCAACGCACCAACCGGGCGAACGACCTTTGGGAAGCGGTCTTTCCGACCATCATGATGGGCGACGACCGTGCCGTCGCGGGCGTCTGGGTGGCGGGCGAACGGGTGGCGCGATGACCTGGACCGACCCCATCGACGCCTATTGCGAACGGCTCGGCCCCGGCTACTGGGCCGAACCCGTCAACGCGCTGACCAACCTCGCCTTCATCGTCGTGGCGCTCTGGCTCTGGCGGCGGGCCGAGGGGGCGGAACGGGTGCTCTGCCTTCTGCTGCTGGCAATCGGCGTCGGATCGTGGCTGTTCCATACCCATGCGACGCCCTGGGCCGCCGCGGCCGACACCCTGCCGATCCTGGCCTTCATCCTGACCTATCTCTGGGTCGCGAACCGCCGCCTGCTCTACTGGCCGGCCTGGGGGGCGACGCTGGGCGCGGCGGCGTTCGTGCCCTATGCGCTGGCGGCGGCGATGGCGTTCGACCTGCTGCCGTTCTTCGACATCTCGGCCGTCTACTGGCCCTTGCCGCTGCTGATCGTCGCCTATGGCATCGTCCTGCGCCGCCGGATGCCGGGCGTGGCCAAGGGGTTCTGGGCCGGGGCGGCGATCCTGTCGGTCTCGCTGGTCTTCCGCTCGCTCGACGGGGCCGTCTGCCCGGCCTTCCCGATGGGCACGCATTTCGCGTGGCATCTGTGCAACGCGGTGATGCTGGGCTGGATGATCACCGTGCTGCGCCGCCACCGCCTTGATGCCACCGGCACGTGGCGCTAAACGCGGCCCGATCACGCCCGAGGGAACGACATGTCCATCGACACCGATACCGCCGCCCGTGTGGCCCGCCTCGCCCGCATCCGCGTGGCGCAGGACGACTTGCCCGCGCTGGCATCCGAGTTCAACGCCATCCTCGGCTTCATCGAGCAGTTGAACGAGGTCGATGTCGAGGGCGTCGAACCGATGGTCAGCGTCACGCCGCAGCGGCTCAAGCGGCGCGACGACGTGGTGACAGACGGCGACCGGCAGGCGCAGATCCTCGCCAATGCGCCCGATGCGCGCGAAGGGTTCTTCGCCGTCCCGAAGGTGGTCGAATGACCGCCCCGAACGACCTGACCGTCGCCGCCGCCCGCGACGCGCTGCGCCGGGGCGACCTGACCGCCGTTGACGTGACGCGATCCTGCCTCGACGCCATCGACGGGGCGGACGCGCTGAACGCCTTCGCCCACCGCACACCCGATCTGGCGATGGACCGGGCGCGCGCGGCCGATGCGCGGCTGAAGGACGGGAACGCGCCCGACCTCTGCGGCATCCCGCTGGGCATCAAGGATCTGTTCTGTACGCAGGGCGTTCCCGGCCAGGCCGGCAGCCGCATCCTGCAAGGGTTCCGCCCCGAATACGAATCGACCGTGACGGCCCGGCTGCGGGATGCGGGCGCGGTGATGCTGGGCAAGCTCAACATGGACGAGTTCGCCATGGGGTCCAGCAACGAAACCAGCGTCTACGGCCCCGCCGTGAACCCATGGCGCCGGGCGGGCGACGACACCGCGCTGACGCCGGGCGGATCGTCGGGCGGTTCGGCGGCGGCGGTCGCGGCGGGACTGTGCCTGGCCGCGACCGGCACCGATACCGGCGGGTCCATCCGCCAGCCCGCCGCCTTCACCGGCATCACCGGGCTGAAACCTACCTATGGCCGCTGTTCGCGCTGGGGCATCGTCGCCTTCGCGTCCTCGCTGGATCAGGCCGGCCCGATGACGCGCGACGTGCGCGACGCGGCGATCCTGCTGGGTGCGATGGCGGGCCACGATCCGCTGGACAGCACCAGCGCCGACCTGCCCGTGCCCGATTTCGAGGCCGCGCTCAAAGGCGACATTCGCGGCAAGGTCATCGGCATCCCCGGCGAATACCGCATGGACGGGATGCCGGACGCCATCGACGCGCTGTGGCGGGACGGCATCGCCATGATGAAGGATGCCGGGGCCGAGATCCGCGACATCAGCCTGCCGCACACGAAATACGCGCTGCCCGCCTATTACGTCATCGCGCCCGCCGAAGCGTCCAGCAACCTTGCCCGCTACGACGGCGTGCGCTTCGGCCATCGCGCCACGCTCGACCAGGGCGACGGCATCACCGAGATGTATGAAAAGACCCGTGCCGAAGGCTTCGGCGACGAGGTCAAGCGCCGCGTCATGGTCGGCACCTACGTTCTGTCGGCGGGCTTCTACGACGCCTATTACAACCGCGCGCGCAAGGTCCGCACCCTGATCAAGCGCGATTTCGACCGTGCCTTCGCCGATGGCGTCGATGCCATCCTGACGCCCGCCACGCCCTCGCCCGCCTTTGCGCTGGGGGCTATGCAGGACGCGGATCCGGTGCAGATGTATCTCAACGACGTGTTCACCGTCACCGTCAATCTGGCCGGACTGCCCGCCATCGCCTTGCCCACTGGGCAGGACGGCGCCGGCCTGCCGCTGGGCCTGCAACTGATCGGACGGCCCTGGGGCGAGGCGGAACTGCTCGACGCGGCATATTCACTCGAACGTGCGGCGGGATTCGTGGCCAGACCCGATCGTTGGTGGTAGAACGCTGTCTGTCCGATCGAGGCCGGGGAACGGAACGATGCACATTCATGCCGGTTGCGCCCTTCTGGTCGCCGCTCTGGGACTTGCCTCCTGCGCGCCCTCGACGCCCGCCAGGTTCGCCGACACGCCGCCGCCTGCCGGGGTGGGGTTCGGCGATTACGGCAGCTACGAGGCCGCGCGCGTTGCCCGCGAACGCGATCTGGCCGGGGTGCCCGTCGCGCCCTTCACCCCCGTGCCCACGGTGCCGCCCGGCGCGGCCCCGGTCATCGGCGCGGACGAACTGGCGCGCGCGGGCCTGCCCACGGCCGGCGCCTCTGCCTTCCCGGCCGCCGATCCGATCCAGTCCGCGCCGCTGGCGCCCGCCGTTCCGGCGGCCCCGCTTGCCCCCGCCGCCCCCGTGGTGGTCGATGTGAACAATCCCGGCATTTCCGACGAAAACAACTTTGCCGCCGTCAGCGCGCGCGAGACGATCGAATCGGATGCCGAACGCATCGCCCGCAACCGCGAGGCGTATCAGGTCATCCAGCCCACCGCCCTGCCGACCCGCGACGGGCCGAGCGGCCCGAACGTGGTCGAATTCGCGCTGAACACGTCGAACGCCGTCGGACAGCGGATCTATTCGCGCGGCGGGCTGAACCAGAAGGCCAAGTTCGACCGCAACTGCGCCAAATATCCGTCCCCCGACAAGGCGCAGCAGGATTTCCTGTCGCGCGGCGGACCCGACCGCGACCGTCTGGGCCTTGACCCCGACGGCGACGGGTTCGCCTGCTACTGGGATCCGGCGCCGTTCCGGGCCGCGCGCAACTGATCCTCGACCGGCCGTCGCCTAACCACGGGCCCCGCCGCGACGGCGCTCGGCCGCGCCTGATCGTTCTGCACTACACCGCGATGGCCAGCGCCGAGGCCGCGCTCGACCGCCTTTGCGACCCCGTGGCGCAGGTTTCCGCGCATTGGCTGATCGCCGAGGACGGGCGCCTGTTCCGCCTGGTTCCCGAGGACCGCCGCGCCTGGCATGCGGGTGCCGGAGCATGGGGCGCCGTCACGGATGTCAATTCGCATTCGCTTGGGGTCGAGCTGGCCAATGACGGTGCGGCGCCCTTCCCCGCCCCGCAGATGGCCGCGCTCGAGTCGCTGCTGCGCGGCACGATGGCCCGCTGGCGCATCCCGCCTGCCGGAATCATCGGCCATTCGGATTGCGCCCCCTGTCGCAAGGCCGATCCCGGCCCCCGATTCGACTGGGCGCGCCTGGCGCGCAACGGTCTGGCCCTGCCGACGCCCCAAGGCTGTGCGGATGGCGACGATGCCGCCTTCGTCGCGGCGATGCGGCGCGCGGGCTATACCGCCACCGGCGATCTGCCGCATCTGCTGGCCGCCCTGCGCCTGCGCCATCGCCCCTGGGCCAAGGGGCCCCGCGACGCGCGCGATACGGGCATCGCGCTGGGTCTCGCCGCGCGCTTGCCCGTTGACCCCGCCCGCAGCCCCGCCTAGGTCGGGGGCGCGCGGATGGCTGGATGGCCGCTGGGGCTTAGGCACCAGAGGAAAGTCCGGACTCCAGGAAGACACGGTGCCGGGTAACGCCCGGGCGGGGCAACCCGACGGAAAGCGCCACAGAAAACAGACCGCCGTTCCTCGGGACGGTAAGGGTGAAACGGTGGGGTAAGGGCCCACCGGGGGGCCGGCAACGGTCCCCGCACGGCAAGCCCCACCGGGAGCAATGCCGAATAGGGATCCTGCGGCGCTCGTCGCCAGGCCGCTTTCGCCCAAGGATCCGGGTAGGCAGCATCAGCCCGTCGGCAACGCCGGGCGCAGAGGAATGGCCATCCATCCGGCAGCGATGCCGGGGGACAGAATCCGGCTTACAGGCCATCCGCGCATCCCATCCGCCGCTTGGCGGTTGACACCGCCCGCGCCGGGGTTAGAAGGCGGCTTCAGCATGTTTTCCGGGATGGCCTTCGGTCCCCGATCGAGGAGAGAGAGATGGCGAAACCCACCACCATCAAGATCCGCCTGAACTCCACGGCGGATACCGGCCACTTCTATGTGACCAAGAAGAACGCCCGCACGATGACCGAGAAGATGGTCATCAAGAAATACGACCCCGTGGCGCGCAAGCATGTTGATTACAAGGAAGGCAAGATCAAGTAGGTCAGCCGTCCACCGATTGCCGCCGGGGCCGCGCCGCAGGGTGCGGCCTTTTGCGTTTCAGCCCCCGGCGATCACCGGCCGCCGCGATCCTGCCAAAGCCGCACCATCCGGTCGATGAACCACAGCTTCGCGCCCAGCGTCAGGGTAAGCCCGCCCAGCACCGCCCATCCGTTCAGAAGGACAAGTCTATAGGCCAGCACGACCGCGCCCAGCGCCGCTGCCCAGGTCAGACTATGGGCCGTCCGCAGATGCCGCGGCGGTATCGCGCGTTGCTTGCTGTCCAGTAACAGCCGCTCGCCCAGAACGCCCTTCGAGGCCTAGTTGTCCAGCGACGCCAGCGCGCCGAACAGGCGCGGGCTCGCGAAGGTCCAGATCAGCGCCAGCAGCAGCGGGACGATTGCCCACCAGCCGATCCAGACCCGCGACCAGACGGCGAGGGCGATCAGCGGCAGGCAGGTGAAGCGGCTGTAGACGCTCAGCGGGTTGGCGTGACGCCGCCATGCGGAATCGTCCATCCGCATCAGACGTTCGGTCCGGCGATAGAAATCCCCGCCGCGCAACTCATCCCCGCCCATGAAAAAGGGCCGGTGTCCCCACCGGCCCCCCGTCCCGCCTATGTCCCCGCGATCATTCGCGATTGCCGAGGAAGCTCAGCAGGAACATGAACAGATTGATGAAGTTCAGATACATGGTCAGCGCGCCCATGATCGCCGACTTGTCCAGCCATTCGCGGTCCATCTGCGACGCATGGCTGATATAGTCCGTCTTGATGCGCTGCGTGTCATAGGCCGTCAGACCCGCGAAGATCAGCACGCCCAGCGCCGAGATGGCGAACATCAGCGACGACGACACCAGGAAGATGTTGACGATCGACGCGATGATCAGGCCGATCACGCCCATGATCAGGAACGACCCCCAGGCCGAGATGTCCTTCTTCGTGGTATAGCCCCAAAGCGAGAGCCCCGCGAAGGACGCCGCGGTGATGAAGAACGTCTGCGCGATGCTGACCCCCGTATAGACGAGGAAGATCGACGACAGCGACAGGCCCATCAGCACGGCGAACGCATAGAAGAACAGTTGCGCGCCCGCGGCCGAGATGCGGTTGATGACCGCGCCGAACGCAAAGACCATGATCAGCGGCGCGAACAGGATCAGCCAGCGCAGCGGCGAGGCATAGATCGCCTGCCCGAACGCGGTCAGATACGTGTCGCCGGCCACCTGCGCGACGGTCGCGATGTCGGACGTGGCTAGCCCGGCAAAGGCCCAGGCCGCCAGCCCGGTGATGAAGATGCCCACGGACATGGTGCCGTAGACCTTGGACATATGGGCGCGAAGCCCCTGATCGATCTCGGCGGTGCGGGCACCCACACCGGCGCGGATCGTCTGATGTTGAGCCATGGATCGCCTCCGAAAAACTGACTTGTCGGGCGCCATCCGTCGAACGGCCGCAACCCTTGGTCCCGATATTGGCAGAAGGGACGCGCGTTACAAGGTCACGGAAGGGTGAAACCGGGCTAAAATCGGCGCGATTGCGACGATATTCAGCGGCGCCATGTCGCAGGCGCGTCCCAGACCGGGCGCGACGCCTCGGCCCGTGCCTGCTGCGCCGTCAATCCCAGGTCGCGCAGCCGCCCGGCATCCAGCGCCGCCAGCGCATGACGCTGACGGTAAAGCGACTGCCAGTCCGCCAGACGCTCCAGCAACGGGCGGCGGGGGGCCGTCGCGTGCGAAAGGGTGCGGGTCATGCTGGTCATGTCTAAACCTCATTCCTCGTATGCACGTGATGCAAAGCCGCGTTCGTATCACGTATGACGATGGATATGGGGTGCGGGATCGTATAGGGAAAGTGAATGTTTTTGACGGCCCCCATCAAGGAAGCTGATATGCCCCGCAACCTCGACCTGACCGCCCTGCGCTCGTTCGTGGCCGTTGCCGAAAAGGGCGGCGTCACGCGGGCCAGCGGGTTTCTGAACCTGACGCAATCCGCCGTCTCGATGCAGCTCAAGCGGCTGGAGGATGCGCTGGCCGTGCCGCTGCTGGACCGCAGCGCCCGCACCATCGCGCTGACCGCCACCGGCGAGCAGCTTCTGGCCTATGCCAGACGGATGCTGGAACTGAACGACGAGGTGATCGGCCGCCTGACCGCCGACGCCTATGAAGGCAAGGTCGTGCTGGGCGTGCCCTACGACATCGTCTATCCGCTGACCCCCCGCGTCCTGCGCGCCTTCGCGCTGGAATTTCCCCGCGTGAAGGTGCAGCTCATCTCGTCCAACACCGCGACGCTGAAGCCGATGTTCGCCCGCGGCGAGGCCGATTTCATCGTCACGACCGAGGACATCCTGCCCGAAGGCGCGCAGCGGCTGGCCACCGTGCCGCTGGTCTGGATGGGCGCGCAGAACGGCACCGCCTATCGACAGCGCCCGCTGCGCCTTGCCCACACGACGCAATGCATCTTCCGCCGCGGCGCGCAGGAGGCGCTGGACCGCGCCGGCATCGCCTGGGAATCGGCCGTCGAATCCATTGCTGCCCGCGCGGCCGAGGCGCTGGTTTCCGCCGATCTGGCCGTCTGCGCCGGGCTGGCGGGGGCTGAACCGCCCTTCGCCGAACGGCTAGGGTCGGGCAGCGGCCTGCCGGAACTGGCGGCGCAGAACATCAACCTTTACTGCCGCGACACCGGGGCGGGGCCGGTCTTCGACACGATGGAACGCCTTTTGCGCCAGCATTACGAAGCGATGTGACCGCCTCCGTCGCACCGGATCACCACCTTGCCGGTGGATGCGCGCCGGTGCAGCATATCCAGCCCCTCGGCTGTCCTTTCCAACGGCAGGACGTGGCTGACATGCGGCCGCAACCCGCCCTGCCCGTACCAGTCCAGCAACGCCGCCAGACTGTCGCGCATCACGCCGGGCGCAAAGCCCGCATAGCCGCCCCAGTAGAATCCGATCGCATCCACGTTCTTCACCAGCAGATGATTCGCCGCCAGCCGGGGCAAATCGCCGCTGGCGAACCCGATCAGCAGATGCCGCCCCTCGGGCCGCAGCGCGCGCAACGCCGCCGCACCCAGATCGCCGCCCACCGCGTCATAGACCACGTCCGCGCCGCCCAGGCCCCGCAGCGCGTCGCGCAGACCGTCTCCGTCCATCGCCGCGCTGTCCAGCAGGTGTCGCGCCCCCGCCTGTCGGGCAATGTCCAGCTTGTCCGCGCCGCGCGCCACCGCGATCACCTCGGCCCCCAGCCGCGCGCCGATCTCCACCGCGGTCAGACCGACGCCGCCCGCCGCCCCCAGCACGACCAGCCTTTCGCCGCGCGTCAGCCGTCCGCGCCGCGCCAGCGCCAGATGCGACGTGCCATAGGCGACAAGGAACGCCGCCGCCTGCTCGAACGGCATCGAATCGGGCAGAACGACCGCCCGGTCCGCATCGAAGACGCCCTGCTCGGCCAGCCCGCCCTGTCCCGAAAAGACCGCCACCCGGCTGCCGAAGGCCGGCCCCGCCACGCCCGCGCCCAGCGCCGTGACCGTTCCGGCCAGCTCCATCCCCATCGTGAAGGGCAGGTCGGGCTGGTCCTGATACTGCCCCTTCGCCATCAGCAGATCGGCGAAATTCAGCCCACAGGCCGCGATCCGCACGGCGATCTGCCCCGGTCCCGGCGACGGCGCGGGAATCTCGGCCAGCGCGGGCGGCATGCCCGTCTCGGTCAGTCGAAAAGCGCGCATGAAACCCCTTTCCTGCGGTTGCGCCACCGTCTTGCCGGAACCTGTTGCCGTGTGCCACCGTATTGACATGGGGGGGTCACGGCCAGGTCACGCGACGCCTTCATGCACGGGCCACGGTCTCTCCGGCCCGCGGACCTGTCCATAAAGGCAGGTTGCGGGAATGGTTGTTTGAGGGTCTTTGAAGGTCAGCGCATAGTTGTGAGGAACGCAGATGAAGCACCCGGTTGACGTCCATGTCGGTAAGCGGATTCGTCACCGCAGGTGGATGGTCGGCATGACCCAGCAGCAACTGGCGCAAAAGGTCGGCATCAAGTTCCAGCAGATCCAGAAATACGAGACCGGCATGAACCGCGTCAGCGCCTCCCGCCTGTGGGACATTGCCGACGCGCTGGACGTGCCCGTGGCGTTCTTCTTCGAAGGGATGGACCAGCCCGACGGCGACGCGCCCGCCACCGACAACGAAGGATCCGTGCGGCGCGACATCCTGGCGGACCGCGAGGCGCTGGAACTCGTGCGCTCCTACTATGCCATCCCCGAAACGCAGCGCCGCCGCCTGTTCGAACTGGCCCGCGTCCTCAGCGACGTGGCCTGACGCGACCCGGCGGCCTTGACCGGGCCGCCCCCCGACGCTAGCGCGGCCCCATCCCGATGCCGGAGCCGCGCATGACCCGCACCGATCCCGCCCTTCTGACGGATCTGGCCCGCACCGCGCTGGCCATGGCCGATGCCGCGCGCCCCGCCGTCCTGGCGCATTTCCGCCGGCGAGACCTCGCCGCCAGCTCCAAGGAAGCCGACCGTTTCGATCCCGTCACCGAAGGCGACCGCGCCTGCGAACGCGCCCTGCGCGACGCGCTGGCCCGCCTGCGCCCCGACGACGCGGTCCTGGGCGAAGAATACGGCGCGACCCCCGGCACCAGCGGCCTGACCTGGATCCTTGATCCCATCGACGGCACCCGCGCCTATCTCTCGGGCGCGCCAAGCTGGGGCGTTCTGATCGCCGTGGCCGACGATGCTGGCCCCATCCTCGGCCTCATCGACCAGCCCTGGACAGGCGAGCGGTTCTTCGGCGGCCCCGATGCCGCCTGGCTCGATTCGCCGCATGGCCGCGTGCCGCTGGCCACGCGCCGCCGGACGCTGGACGATGCGACGCTGTTCAGCACCTTCCCCGAAATCGGCACCCCGTCCGACCGCGCGGCGTTCGACCGCGTGGCGGCGCAGGTGCGGCTGACACGCTACGGCCTGGATTGCTATGCCTACGGCCTGCTCGCCGCCGGGCATATCGACTTGGTGGTCGAGGCGGGACTGCAAAGCTACGACATCGCCGCACCCCTCGCCGTGGTGAAGGCCGCGGGCGGCGTCGTCACCGACTGGCGCGGCGGTCCCGTTTGGCGGGGCGGCAATGTCGTCGCCGCCGGCTGCCCCGAACTCCACCGCAAGGTGCTGGACCTGCTGGCAACCGCCGGTTGATTGCAACCGGACGGCGATCCGGTGTTTATGGCCCGGTTCTTCATGGCCTGCTCGAAAGGTCCGCGATGCGCCGTCTCGCCCCCCTCCTCCTCGCCCCGCTTCTGGCCGGTTGCTTCGTCGTGGTCCCCGTCCCCGTCACGGTCCCCGTCCCGACCGTCCGAACGACGCCCGCCGCCACGCAACCCGTCGGCGCGCCCGACGCCTCGGCCCTCAACGCCTACCGCCGACAGGCCGGGTTGACCCCGCTGGCGCCCAACCCCAAGCTCGCCCGCGCCGCCCGCGCCCATGCGCAGGACATGGCCGACCGCGCCTATTTCGCCCATCGCAGCCCCGAGGGCGCGACCCACGGCACCCGCATCAGGGCCGCCGGCTATGCGCCCTGCGGCGCCGCCGAGAACATCGCCGAAGGGCTGAAATCCCGCGCGGATGCGATGGCCGCCTGGATGGACTCGCCCGGCCACCGCCGCAACATGCTGCATCCCCGGATGCGCGAATACGGCTATGCCCAGGTGGGGCGCAAACAGGTGCTGGTCCTCGCCACCCCCTGCTGAACGCCGTCAGCCATCGGCAGACCCCACGCCGTCGCCCACCGCGATCCGCCCCGGCCGCACGACGCTGGCATACCACCCGCCATGCCCCCGCACGGCGCTGTAGCCGCCCGGCCCGAACGTCTCCTCCATCCGCGAACAGGGCGGGCACGGCCCCTCGACATGCACCACCGCACCGCCGATGCGCAGATCGCCCTTGCGGAACCCCGCCAGGTTGATGCCCGACACCAGCACGTTGCGCCGCAGATCCTCGGGCCGCACCGTGTCCCGGCCCAGCAGCGCCGCGATGACCGGCAGGTGTTCCGCCTGCACCAGCGTCAACGCCCGCTTGCCCACCCGCGCGTGATCGCCGCGCAGCCCGTCCTCGTCCAGATCGGCCACCCCTATGGCCTCGACCGGGCGGCGCCGCACGGGCCGCAAGCCGATCCACGCGACCCGCCCCGGCCGTGCATGGCGGCGCATCATCGCCGCCAGCCCCGTCACCTCCATGCTGTCACCGCGCCGCCCCCGATCCACCCGTACCGCATGATCGTCCCCCGCCCTTGCCGCCAATCGCCCACCCCGCCTTCCGGTTCCTGCTGGCCGTCGCGCCGTTTCGCGTCCATCATGCGCGGCACCCGACAGGAAGGTCAGCCCATGAAGATCGCCATGATGGCGCAGAACGCCAACCTCTATTCCCACCAGCGGCTGAAAGAGGCGGCCGAGGCGCGCGGCCACGACTTCACCATCATCAAGACGCTCGGCTGCTACATGAACATCGCCAGCCGCCGCCCCGAAGTTTGGTATAACGGTGAAAAGCTGCCGCAATTCGACGCCGTCATCCCCCGCATCGGCGCGTCGATCACCTTCTACGGCCTCGCTGTCCTGCGCCAGTTCGAGATGCAGGGCACCTATCCGCTGAACGAATCCGTCGCCATCGGCCGCAGCCGCGACAAGCTGCGCTCGATGCAGCTCATGGCGCGCGACGGCATCGGCCTGCCCGTCACCACCTTCGCCCACGACCCGCGGCAGACCGACGCGGTGCTGAAACTGGCCGGCGGCGCGCCCGCCGTGATCAAGCTGCTCGAAGGCACCCAGGGCATCGGCGTGGTGCTAGCCGATACCGACCGCAGCGCCAAATCGGTGATCGAGGCGTTCCGCGGCGCCAACGTCAACATCATGGTGCAGGAATTCATCAAGGAAGCGGGCGGCACCGACATCCGCGCGCTGGTCGTCGGCGGCAAGGTCATCGCCGCGATGAAGCGCACGGGGGCCGAGGGCGAGTTCCGCTCGAACCTGCATCGCGGCGGCAGCGCCCAGACCATCAAGATCTCGCCCGAGGAACGCGCCACCGCCATCCGCGCCGCCAAGTCCATGGGCCTCAACGTCTGCGGCGTGGACATGCTGCGCGCCAATCACGGCCCCGTCGTGATGGAGGTGAACTCCTCGCCGGGTCTCGAAGGCGTGGAAAAGGCCACGGGCATCGACATCGCGGGCAAGATCGTCGAATTCATCGAGAAGAACGCCGCCCACGGCAAGACCCGCACCGTCGGCAAGGGCTAGACCGGCGGCGGGCGGCCGATCCCCGCGCCGCCCGTGCCGATCCGTCCCGCCCTTCATCTTTCCCCAAATACCCGTTCCAACCGTTCCGCAGGCACCGCCCGATGACCAGACCACCCTTCCAGATCGGCGATGTCGAGGTTCCGCCCGGCACGGCGCGCATCGTCGATCTGCCGGTTTCCGTCCTCAGCGACCACACGCCCGTCACCATGTCGGTGCAGGTCGTTCACGGCCGCCGCCCTGGCCCTGTGCTTTTCGTCAGCGCCGCCGTCCACGGGGACGAGGTGATCGGCGTCGAGATCGCCCGCCGCCTGCTGCGCGCACCGCAACTGGCCGCCATCGCCGGCACGCTTCTGGTCGTGCCCATCGTCAACACGTTCGGCTTTCTCAACCAGTCGCGCTATATGCCCGACCGGCGCGACCTGAACCGCTGCTTTCCCGGCAGCGAGGCGGGATCGCTCGCCAGCCGCCTCGCGCATCTTTTCATGACCGAGGTGGTGGGCCGCGCCGATTTCGGCATCGACCTGCATTCCGCCGCCCTGCACCGCACGAACATGCCGCAGATCCGTGTCTCAGCCAGCAACGACGCTACGCTGCAACGGGCCGAGGCGTTCGGCGCCCCGGTCATCGTGCGCGCGAAACTGCGCGATGGCAGCCTGCGCGCCGCCGCCCGTGCCCGCGGCGTCGACATCCTGCTCTACGAGGCGGGCGAGGCGCTGCGCTTCGACGAATTGTCGGCCCGCGTCGGCGTGTCGGGCATCCTGCGCGTCATGCACGCGATGGGCATGATCGGCGCGCGCGGCCTGCCCCGCCGCCGCGCCGCCCCCATCGTCACGCGCGACAGCGCCTGGATCCGCGCGCCCGCCGGCGGCCTGCTGCGCTGTTTCCGGCAGACCGGCGACGGGGTCGAGGCGGGCACCCCGCTTGCCATCGTGTCCAACCCCTTCGGCGATAGCGAGGTCGAGATCGCCGCCCCCGGCCCCGGCATCGTGTTGGGCCGCGCGATGATGCCGGTCGTCAACGAAGGCGACGCCGTCTATCACATCGCCGCCACCCAGGTCGATCCCGCCCCGCGTCTGGAACGCCTCGCAGCGGATCTGGAAGCCGACCCGATGTTCGACGAGGACGAGATTCTTTGAGGCTTGCCGGCAAGATACGAAAAGGTAAACTTTTCGTTAATTTCAACCTGGAGTATTCCTCATGCGCACGCCCCTCCTCGCCATCGCCCTCGCCGCCACCGCCGCCACAACCGCCCAAGCCGCCACGACGACGGTGACGTTCGACATGGAGATGGATCTGGATCCGATTACGATGTACGTGACCGGATGGGGGTTCGGTTCGCCCACTGTCGTCCCCGAAGGGGTCAACTGCACGACGACCGATGCCGATCCGCAGACACATGATTGCCGGGGCAGAGCGATCTTCCGCGACAACCGATACAACCTGCCTTTCCTAAGTCCATACGCTGCCAGGGCCAACGTCACGGCCTCGCTGACCGTGAACGATGCGAACGACGTTCTGGATTTCAGTTGCTCGGGGATCGCCGGCATCTGCGATACCTTCAGCCAGCCCTCCGCCTTCGCAAGCCTCTCTGCGGACCGCAGTTTCTTCAGCTTCTCCAGTACGGATGGCTCCATCGGTATGGCGGGTTTGTTCCCAGGCGGCTTCCGCTACTCGTCCGACGGGATCGTCTGGTTCACCTTGGGAACGACGAATTACAACACCGAACCAGGCTTCTTTCTCGACGTCTCCTACACCACCACCGACCTCACCATCACCCCGCCCCCCGTCGTTCCCCTTCCCGCGGGCGGCGTGCTGCTGGCGTCTGGGCTTCTCGCGCTCGGCCTGCGCCGCCGCCGGGGCTGACGCGGCCCGCCCGGTCGCGCCCCGCGCGGCCGGCCCCGCTGCCGACACCCCGATTGCCCCTGCCGCGCGGGGGGGATAGAACCCCGCGCAACCCCAGCAGGAGCATCCCCATGGCCGCCTATCAGTATGTCTATCACATGGATGGCGTCTCCAAGACGATCCCCGGCGGCAAGAAGCTGTTCGAGAACATCCGCCTGAACTTCCTGCCCGGCGTCAAGATCGGCGTCGTCGGCGTCAACGGGTCGGGCAAGTCCACCCTGCTGCGGATCATGGCCGGCCTCGACAAGGACTTCCAGGGCGAGGCATGGGCCGCCGAAGGCGCGCGCGTGGGCTACCTGCCGCAGGAACCGCATCTCGACCCCGCCCTGACCGTGCGCGAGAACGTCATGCTGGGCGTCGCCCCCAAGCAGGCGATCCTCGACCGCTACAACGAACTCGCCATGAACTACTCGGACGAGACGGCGGACGAGATGGCCGAACTTCAGGACCGCATCGACGCCCAGAACCTCTGGGATCTCGATTCGCAGGTCGATATCAGCATGGAGGCCCTGCGCTGCCCCCCCGACGACGCCGATCCGTCCACCCTGTCGGGCGGCGAGGCGCGGCGCGTGGCGCTGTGCCGGCTGCTGCTGGAACAGCCCGACATGCTGCTGCTGGACGAACCGACCAACCATCTGGACGCCGAAACCATCGCCTGGCTTCAGAACCACCTGATCGACTACAAGGGCACCATCCTGATCGTCACGCACGACCGCTATTTCCTCGACGACATCACCGGCTGGATCCTCGAACTCGACCGCGGGCGCGGCATCCCCTACGAAGGCAACTATTCCGCCTGGCTGGAACAGAAGGCCAAGCGGCTGGCGCAGGAAGCGCGCGAGGACAAGTCCAAGCAGAAGACGCTGGAGCGCGAGCTGGAATGGATGCGCCAGGGCGCCAAGGCCCGCCAGGCGAAATCCAAGGCCCGCATCACCGCCTACGAACAGCTTGCCTCCCAGTCCGAGCGCGAGCGTCTGTCCGGCGCGCAGATCATCATCCCCAACGGCGAACGCCTGGGCAACCGCGTGATCGAGGTCGAGAATCTGACCAAGGCGATGGGCGACAAGCTGTTGATCGAGGATCTGACCTTCTCGCTTCCGCCCGGC
This sequence comes from Oceaniovalibus guishaninsula JLT2003, assembly GCF_000299575.1. Lineage (GTDB taxonomy): Bacteria > Pseudomonadota > Alphaproteobacteria > Rhodobacterales > Rhodobacteraceae > Palleronia > Palleronia guishaninsula. Next base: position 64,916 of record NZ_AMGO01000046.1, on the reverse strand, counting down.
GGCATCGTCGGCGTCATCGGCCCCAACGGCGCCGGCAAGACGACGCTGTTCCGCATGCTGACGGGTCAGGAACGGCCCGATTCCGGCACCGTCGAATTCGGCGATACCGTGCACCTTGCCTATGTCGATCAGTCGCGCGACGCGCTGGACCCCCAGGCGACCGTCTGGGAGGAGATCAGCGGCGGCGGCGAGGTGATCGACCTCGGCGATGCGCAGATGAACAGCCGCGCCTATTGCAGCGCGTTCAACTTCAAGGGCGGCGACCAGCAGAAGAAGGTGGGCCTGCTGTCGGGGGGCGAACGCAACCGCGTGCACATGGCGAAACTCCTCAAATCCGGGGGCAACGTCCTGCTGCTGGACGAACCCACGAACGACCTTGACGTGGAAACGTTAAGGGCGCTTGAAGATGCGCTGGAAAACTTCGCCGGCTGCGCCGTCATCATCAGCCACGACCGCTTCTTCCTCGACCGCCTCTGCACCCACATCCTGGCCTTCGAGGGCAACGCCCATGTCGAATGGTTCGAAGGCAATTTCGAAGCCTACGAGGAAGACAAGAAACGCCGCCTGGGCGTGGATTCGCTGGAACCGAAGCGGGTGAAGTTCAAGAAGTTCGCGAGGTAGCCGTGTTAGAAGAAACGCAGATTCATCCAGACCTCTGGAACAACTATACATGGCACTTGCAGCAAATTGATGAGTTTGACTATTCCGGGGACCGCTATCATCTCTCCTGCGAGGATGTATTAGATGCCCACTATCTTATCTGCAACCATTTCTACAGAATAGGCGAAGGCTTAGGCGGCTTCGGCCCTAAAGACATTGGGCTACTTTCATCTGCCGTTAGTCGACAAGTAGCCTCAGCCGGAGGATCATTTGTCTACGATACAGAATGGGAAATCGCAGCTTCCCTGATATTTGGGCTAGTAAATAACCACCCATTCTATGATGCCAACAAACGCACAGCCTTTCTATCATCTGTCTTTTTCATGCTGGAAAGTGGGTACGTTCCCCGCGTCGATATAAGTGAGATTGAAGACTTCATGGTTGATATTGCGAGTTTAAACTCAAGAGAGGGGAGATATCTAACTGTCACAGAAATTTCTTCAAAATTTAAAACTATGTTTCGTGAGCGTGATAGTTCAACATCCTACATAATCACGTATCGTGAACTAAGACGGATACTGGAGCAGCATGGATGTTCTTTGCGAAACCCAAATGGAAATTACATTGATGTTTATAAAGGCGATAGTAGAGTTTTGAAGGTGGGGTATCCTTCTGAAAGTAAAGAGGTTGGTCGCAAGGCACTTATGTCAATCCGAAAAGCGACGGGGTTGACCGCGGAAAACGGTTACGATGCGCAGGTCTTCTTTAAAGGGGCTGATCCGTTGAAAACCCTTATTGGAGAGTACGAGGCACCGTTACTTCGTCTTGCCAATCGCTAGAAGTCTATGGTGAGATTATACGAGTAATTCGTTCTCAAAAATTCAACGATCCAATGCCGTCTGCTTCTAGGCGATGTCATCCCTCCCGCGCCTCCCTGATCCTCCGCATCTCCTCCAGCCCCGCCGCCGACTCCCGTTCCAGCTCGTTCACCTTCAAGATCTTCATCTGCGCCCAGGTCGCCAGGATCCGGTTGATCCGCGCCTGATAGCCCTTGCCCATCGCGCGATAGAATTGCGCCACCGACGCGTCCAGCCGCAGGGTGACGTGCACCTTGCGTTCCTCCACGTCGATGTCGCTTTCGATCAGCGCCCAGGCTTCGGGGCAATGGTCGCGGATCGCGTATTGCATCGTTCCCTCGTCGTCGAACCGGTCGAGGTTGCGGATCATGCGGGCGCGGACGATGCGTTCGGTCTTGGTGAGTTTTCTTGCCATGCGCCCACCCTGCCGCAGACCGGTTAACGCGCCCCGAACGCCGCGCGCGCAGCGTCGCACGGAAATCCTACGGGACTCCGACGCGATTCATACCGCTTGCCTCGGGCCGTGCGGTCTGGCATGATCGGCATTGCTAAGACGACCTCTATCGATCCCCTGTCTTCCTTTCCGGGCTTCAGCGCACTCGATCAAGGCAAGCTTTGCCGCCCTGTTGCACTTCCGCGAACAGAGACACTGACAGGAGACATCACATGCCCAACGGCACCGTGAAATGGTTCAATTCCACCAAGGGCTTCGGCTTCATCGCCCCCGCGACGGGCGGCAAGGACGTGTTCGTCCACATCTCCGCCGTCGAGCGTGCGGGCCTGACCGGCCTTGCCGACGATCAGAAGGTCACCTATGACCTCGAAACCGGCCGCGACGGTCGCGAATCGGCGACGAACATCCAACTGGCCTGAGGCCGACCGGATCCGATCGACAGGGGGCGCACGGGAAACCGTAGCGCCCTTTTTCTATGCCAACGCGTTGATCTGCAAGGCTTCCGCCGCCTCGTCGCGCAGCGCCTCGACCTCGCCGGTCCACGCGCCGCGGCCCTTTTCCTGCACCGACAGCCCCTGTCCCAGCGTCTCGGCATAGGCGACGCGGTTGCCCAGAACGGCCCGCATCCGGCCCATCTCGCGCTCGGCCAGCGCCGCGTCGATCTCGGCGCCCAGCCGCGTCCCCGCCTTGAAGCGGTTCAGCACGATCAGCGCCCGCCGCCGCTCCCGCGCCACCAGATCCAGCAGCGAATCCACCGCCCACAGGTCCACCTGGCTGGTCGCGACCGGCACCAGGATCAGATCGCTCTCGCGCAGGGCGGGCCGCAGGTCGGCATCCACCTTGGGCGGCGTATCGACGATCACCAGGTCGTGCTGGCGGCGCAGTTTCTCGCACTCGTACCCCACGCCCCAGGCGCTAGCGGTGGAAAAATCCATGCCCGGATCGCCCGCCTCGCGCCGGGTCATGTACCATCGTCCCAGCGATCCCTGCGGGTCGGTATCCAGCAGCGCAACGGACAATCCCTGCCGCGCGAACGCGACCGCCAGTGTCACGGCCAGCGTGGTCTTGCCCGCCCCGCCCTTTTGCTGAGCAACCGTGATGACCTGACCCATAATACCCCCTTGCCGCGCCGCAGCATAGCCCGGACCGGCCCCGGCGGCAATCGCGCGTTTCAAGAAGAAAATTGGTGGAGTCGAGGGGGATCGAACCCCTGACCTCGTCATTGCGAACGACGCGCTCTCCCAACTGAGCTACGACCCCACTGGCGCGCTGAATGGCGCAGCATCGCCGCGTTGTCAAGCGACCGGGCGCGCCATAAGGTGCGCAGCGGAATCGCGAAAGGGGCCCGGATGAAGCTGACGCACTGGGTCTGGACCCTGCGCATATGGGCCCGGGCGATCTGGGCGCGCATCGCGATCCTGTCGGCGCTCGCGCTGGTCTCGGCGGGGGTCTCGTCGATCTCGTCCGGGCTGCTGCCCGACCATCTGTCCTATGAGATAACCGAGGACGCCGTGGCGCGGCTGCTGTCGATCCTGTCAAATTCGATGCTGACGGTGACGACGTTCTCGCTTTCGGTGATGGTGGCCGCGCATCATTACGCCAGTTCCCAGGCCACGCCCCGCGCGCACCGGCTGCTGCGCGGCGATGGGCGCACGCAGACGGTGCTGGCGACGTTCATGGGCGCGTTCGTCTATGCGATCATGTCCATCGTGATGCTGAATGCCGGGGCCTATTCCGACCGCGACTTCATCATCGTCTATTTCTTCACCATCCTCGTCATTGCCATCGTCATCGTGGCGATGGTCCGCTGGATCGAGCATCTGTCGGGCCTCGGCTCGATGGAACAGACCGAGGAACGGGTCGAGGACGTGACCATCGAGGCGCTGAAGCTGCGGCTGTCCTGCCCCTGTCTGGGCGGCGTGCCCCTGATCCGGCGCGACACCATTCCCGACGCCGCGGCCGCGCTGCTGGCCGAAAATCACGGCTATGTCCGATACGTCGATGCCGTGGCGCTGAACGATCTGGCCGAGGAGTCGAACGGCGACATCTGGGTCATCGCCAGCCCCGGCGACTGGGTCGATCCGGGCGATCCGCTACTGCGCATGGCGATCTGGGGCATCACGGACGAGCAGGAGAAGAAGCTGCGCGAGGCCGTGGTCATCGGCGACGCGCGATCCTACGACCAGGATCCGCAATTCGGCATCCAGGTGCTGTCCGAGATCGCACAGCGCGCCCTGTCGCCCGGTATCAACGATCCGCGAACGGCCATCGCCGTGCTTCTGCGGATCCTGCGGATATTAACGCCGTGGGAGGACGAGGCGATCCCCCGCCCCGAACCCGATCTGCCGCGTCTGCATGTAAAACCCATGACCGCCCTCGATCTGGTCTTCGCGGGGTTCGACTTCATCGCCCGCGACGGCGCCCAACTGGTCGAGGTTCAGATGCAGGTGCAGCGTGCGCTGGCCCGGCTGGCACGCCACGACAGCGCCGAAATGCGCGAGGCGGCGCGGATCGTCTCGCGCCGCGCGCTGGCTTTTTCAGACGACGCGCTGCTGCTGGCCGAGGACCGGGCGCGAGTGCATGCCGTCTCGCCCCATCGCAGCGACGAGGCGGCCGCCCCGACGTGACAGGCAGCTATTCGGCAGCGTCCTGATACGCCTCGACCGGCGGGCAGGTGCAGACCAGGTTCCGGTCGCCGAACACGTTGTCCACCCGGTTTACCGGCGGCCAGTATTTGTCCACCCGGAACGCCCCCGCCGGATAGCATCCGACCTCGCGGCTATAGGGCCGGTGCCAGTCGCCCACCAGATCCTCGACCGTGTGCGGCGCGTGCTTCAGCGGGTTGTTGTCCCGGTCGGCACGTCCCGCCTCGATGTCGGCGATCTCGGCGCGGATGGACAGCATCGCGTCGCAAAAGCGGTCCAGCTCGGCCTTCGTCTCGGATTCCGTCGGCTCCACCATCAGCGTGCCGGCCACCGGCCAGCTCATCGTGGGCGCATGAAATCCGTTGTCGATCAGCCGCTTGGCGATGTCGTCCACGGTCACGCCGGCCGACTTCTCGAACGGGCGCACGTCGATGATGCATTCATGCGCCACCCGTCCGTTCTGCCCGCGATAGAGGATCGGAAACGCGCCTTCCAGCCGCGCGGCGATATAGTTGGCGTTCAGGATCGCCACCTTCGTCGCCTGCGTCAGTCCCTCGCCGCCCATCAGCAGGCAATAGGCCCAGCTGATCGGCAGGATCGACGCACTTCCATAGGGCGCGCCGCTGACCGCGCCGCCATTCTCGCCATAGCCGGGCAGGTGTTCGGCCAGATGCGCCTTGACGCCGATCGGTCCCATGCCGGGGCCGCCGCCGCCATGCGGGATGCAGAACGTCTTGTGCAGGTTCAGGTGGCTGACATCGCTGCCGATCTCGCCCGGTTTCGACAGGCCGACCATCGCGTTCAGGTTGGCGCCGTCCAGATAGACCTGCCCGCCGTGGTCGTGGGTGATTGCGCAGATCTCGCGCACCGTATCCTCGAACACGCCATGCGTACTGGGATAGGTAATCATGCAGGCGGCCAGGTCGTCGCCCGCCGCTTCGGCCTTGGCGCGGAAATCCTCGACATCCACGTCGCCCCGCTCGGTGCATTTCACCACCACAACCTTCATGCCGCACATCTGCGCGCTGGCGGGGTTGGTGCCGTGCGCGTTCACCGGGATCAGGCAAACGGTGCGATGCCCCTCGCCGCGCGTCGCGTGATAGCGACGGATCGTCAGCAACCCGGCATATTCCCCCTGTGCGCCCGAATTGGGCTGCAACGACATCGCGTCGTATCCGGTGATGGCGCACAGCTTGTCGGCCAGATCGGCCAGCATCCGGGCATAGCCCTCGGTCTGGTCGGCGGGCGCGAAGGGATGGATCGCGCTGAATTCGGGCCAGCTGATCGGCATCATCTCGACCGCCGCGTTCAGCTTCATCGTGCAGCTTCCCAACGGAATCATCGCCCGGTCCAGCGCAAGATCGCGGTCCGACAGCCGCCGCATATAACGCATCATCTCCGTCTCGGCCCGGTTCATGTGAAAGACCGGATGCGTCAGGTAATCCGACCGCCGCAACAGACCGTCGGGAATGGCCGCGCCGCCCTCGCCCGCCATGTCGCGGGCACCGAAGGCCGCGAACAGCCGTTCCAGCGTGTCGTCGCGCGTGGTCTCGTCCACGGCGATGCCCAGCCGCGTCGCCCCGACACGGCGCAGGTTGATCCCCCGATCCGCCGCCGCGTCGAATATGGCATCGCGCCGCGCGCCCGCATCCACCGTGACCGTATCGAAGAACGCCTGCGGCCGAACGTCGAAGCCCGCCTTGCGCAACACGTCCGCCACGCGGACCGCCTTGAAATGGATGCCCTGCGCGATGGCGCGCAGCCCTTCGGGGCCGTGGAACACCGCATAGAACGACGCCATCACCGCCAGCAGCGCCTGCGCGGTGCAGACATTGGATGTCGCCTTTTCGCGCCGGATATGCTGCTCGCGCGTTTGCAGGGCCAGACGATAGGCCTTGTTGCCCCGCGCATCGACGCTGACGCCCACGATCCGCCCCGGCATCGCCCGCTTCAGCGCATCGCGGCAGGCCATATAGGCCGCATGCGGGCCGCCATAGCCCATCGGCACCCCGAACCGCTGCGTCGATCCGACGGCGATGTCGGCTCCCATCGCGCCCGGCTCCTTCAGCAGCGTCAGCGCCAGCGGATCGGCGATGACGATGCCCAGCGCGCCGCGTTCGTGCAGGGCCGCGATCTGCGGCGTGAAATCCGTCAGCCCGCCATGCGTGCCCGGATACTGGAACACGCCCGCGAACACCGCCCCCGCGTCCATCTCGGACGGATCGCCGACGATCACCTCGATCCCCAGCGGCGCGCAGCGGGTGCGGATCACGTCTATATTCTGCGGATGGCATTCCGCATCGACAAAGACCGCGCCCGCCCTGGCCTTGGCGGTGCGCTGTGCCATCGTCACCGCCTCGGCCGCGGCCGTCGCCTCGTCCAGCAGCGACGCGTTGGCGATGTCCAGCCCGGTCAGGTCGCACACCATCGTCTGATAGTTCAGCAGCGCCTCCAGCCGGCCCTGGCTGATCTCGGGCTGATAGGGGGTATAGGCGGTGTACCAGGCCGGGTTTTCCAGGATGTTGCGCTGGATCGCGGGCGGCGTGACCGTCCCGTGATAGCCCTGCCCGATCATCGATTCCAGCACGCGGTTCTGCTTGGCTACCTGCCCCGCATGCCACAGCAGCGCGCTTTGGGACATCGGCGCGCCGATCTCCAGCGGCTCCTGCTGTCGGATCGCCGCGGGCACCGTCTCGTCGATCAGCGTATCGAGGTCCGGCACCCCCAGCACGTCGCACATCGCCGCCATCTCGGACGGGGACGGACCGATATGCCGGCGGTTGGCAAAGTCATAGGGCTGATAGTCGCTAGGCTCGAACGGCATGACGGCTCCTCGGGCGACGCGCGCCCCCTTCATCTTTCTTCAAATACCCATGCGCGGCGGCCGGGCGGATCAGACGAACTTCTTGTAGTCCGCCTCGTCCATCATCGCGTCCAGATCGGCCATGTCCGCGACCTTCATCTTGAAGAACCACCCGTCGCCCAGCGGATCCTCGTTCACCAAAGCGGGGTTGTCGATCAAGGCGGAATTGACCTCGACGATCTCGCCGTCCACGGGCGCCATGATGTCGGACGCGGCCTTGACGCTTTCGATGACGACCACCTCGTCGTGGCGGGCGACCATCCGGCCTTCCTCGGGCAGCTCGACGAAGACCAGATCCCCCAGCTGCGTGGCGGCATGTTCGGTGATGCCCACGGTGACGACGCCTTCCTCGTCCTCGGGGCGCAACCATTCGTGTTCTTCGGTAAATTTCATCTTGGACCTCAGCGTTTGACGGTGGGGGCGCGGAACGGCAGTTCCGCGACGGCGACGGGCAGGCGGCGGCCGCGCAACTCGGCGAACAGGGACGTGCCGACGGCCGTGCGGCCGGTTTCGACATAACCCATCGCCATCGGCCTTTCGAGGCTCGGGCCGAACGCGCCCGAAGTTATTTCGCCGATCGGGTCGGCATCGTCCTGCCCGGCGAAAAGCGGCGTTCCCGCCCGCATCGGCGCGCGCCCTTCGGGCAGCAGCCCGACGCGCAGCCGCGCGGGGCCTTCCTCGATCTGCCGCTCTATGACGTCCACGCCCGGATAGCCGCCCGCCCGCGACCCGCCCGCGCGGCGGACCTTCGGAATCGACCACAGCAGGTTCGCCTCGACGGGGGTGGTCGTCGCGTCGATGTCGTTTCCGTAAAGGCAAAGCCCCGCTTCCAGCCGCAGCGAATCGCGCGCACCCAGCCCGATGGGCGCCACGCCCGGCCGCGCCAGCAGCGCCCGCGCCAGCGCCTCGGCCTGTCCGCCTTGTACCGAAATCTCGAACCCGTCCTCGCCGGTATAGCCAGACCGCGACACCCACAGGTCGCCGAAATCGCTGTCCAGCGTCGCCACGTCCATGAACCGCATCGCCGCGGCGCCGGGCGCCAGCGCCTCCAGCGCCGCCTCGGCCAGCGGCCCCTGCAACGCCAGCAGCCCGCGGTCGGCCACCTCGATCACATCGCAATCCGTCAGACCGTCGCGCAGATGCGCCAGATCGTCCGCCTTGCGCGACGCGTTGACGACCAGAAACAGATGGTCCGCCCGCCGGGCCACCATCAGGTCGTCCAGGATCCCGCCATCGTCGGCGGTCAGCACCGCATAGCGCTGCCGCCCCTCGGGCAGCCCGACGATGGCGGCGGGCGTCAGCCCTTCCAGCGCGCGCGCGGCGTCCTCGACATCGCCGGATCGCGGCCGCACGACCACCTGGCCCATATGGCCGATATCGAACAGCCCTGCCTGGGCGCGGCAATGCAGATGCTCCTTCATCACGCCGGGCGCGTATTGCACAGGCAGCGCATAGCCCGCGAAAGGCACCATGCGGCCGCCCAGCTCCAGATGCAGATCGTGCAAATCCGTCCGGCGCAGCGTTTCGGTCATGTCATCACCCCCAGCATTCCAGTTGCGGCGCCACCGCGCCCCCGAATGCCCCCTCTGTCCTGTCGCCTGAGATCGCTATCCCGTCGGCGGGCTTGCGCCACTCTCCAGAGTCCGTCGCGGCGGCGGTCCTTTTGCCTGAGAGTTTACCGGGGCGGTTGCTCCTTCGGCACCGGGGCCATGCCTGGCATGGTCCGGCTTCTCCCGTCGCTGCGCCGCCAGCTTATGCACGGCACGCGCCGCCTTGCAATCCCCGCCATGCCTTGCCAGTCACCGCCGATGACCGATCCGCATTTTTTCGGCTATGGCAGCCTCGTCAACCTGACCACGCACGACTACGCCCCGGCGCGGCCCGCGATCCTGCATGGCTGGCGGCGGGTCTGGCGCACGACCGACCGCCGCCGCGCCGCCTTTCTGACGGCCGTTCCGGCCCCCGGTCACGCCGTCGAAGGCATGATCGCCCCCGTGCCCGGCGCCGACTGGCAGGCGCTCGACACGCGCGAGGCGGGCTATGACCGCCTGCCGGCACCCCGCGTCGATCACGGCTTGCGGGCCGACACGACGATCGCCGTCTATGCCATCCCCGCGCACCATGCCCTGCCCGGCCCCGCGCGTCCCGTCCTGCTCAGCTATCTCGACGTGGTGGTGCAGGGCTATGCGCGCCAGTTCGGGGCCGAAGGCGTCGCGCGATTCTTCGCCACGACCGATGGCTGGGGCGCGGTGGCCGACGACCGCGCGGCCCCGCTCTATCCCCGCGCGCGGCGGCTCGACCCAGCGGAGACCGCGCTGGTCGATACCCACCTCGCCGCCCTCGGCGTGCCGTGCGTCGCGCCAGAGGATGCGGGCCTTGCGGACGGCCTGCGCCGCCCCGCCCCCTAAAGCGGCTTTTGCAGCAGCGGCATGACCAGGCTCATGTCCGGCCCCGTCTCGGCCCCCGTCGCGTAAAGGCGCAGCGGCCGGAACAGCGCGCGGCCCTTGCGCCCGGTCGCATCCTTGACCGCGCCGCTCCATTCGGCCCAGGCGTCGGGACCGTAGGGATGCGGCGGCAGCAGGCCGCGCGCCTGCTCGATGAAGGCGCGGTCCTCATCGGCCACGACCGGCTGCGCGCCGTCGCGGAACAGCGCCCACCAATCGGCCATCGCGTCGCGCGTGGCGATGTTCTCGCGCACCGCCTCCCAGAATTGCGGCGCGATGGCGTCGGGCACGCCGATGGTCGCGATCTGCGGCGCGACGGCCTCGAACGGCTCGGCGGCAATGACGCGCGCGCTCAGCGGCTTCAGGTCGTCCGCGTCGAACTTGGTCGGCGCCGCGCCGAACCGCGAAATGTCGAACCCCGCCACCAGTTCGTCCAGCGTGGTGCGCAATTCGACCGGGTCGCTCGACCCCAGCCGCGCCATCAGCGACAGGATCGCCATGGGCTCGATCCCCGCTTCGCGGAAATCCCGCAGGCTCAGCGATCCCAGCCGCTTCGACAGTCCTTCGCCCTGCGGTCCCGTCAGCAGCGAATGATGCGCGAAGGCCGGCGGCGTGCCGCCCAGCGCCTCGATGATCTGGATCTGCGTGGCGGTGTTGGTCACGTGATCCGATCCGCGCACCACATGGGTCACGCCCATCTCGGTATCGTCCACCACCGATGCCAGCGTATAAAGCACCTGACCGTCGCCCCGGATCAGCACCGGATCGCTGACGCTGCCCGCGTCGATGCTGACCGGGCCGAGGATGCCGTCGTCCCATTCGATCCGCTCGCGTTCCAGCAGGAACCGCCAGTGGCCTCCGCGTTCAGCGCGCAGACGGTCCTTCGCGGCCTCGTCCAGATCCAGCGCCGCGCGGTCATAGACCGGCGGCCGCCCCATGTTGAGCTGCTTCTTGCGTTTCAGATCCAGTTCGGTCGGCGTCTCGAACGCCTCGTAGAAGCGGCCCTTGGCGCGCAAATCGTCGGCGGCCGCGCGATAGCGGTCCAGCCGGTCCGACTGCCGCTCCATCCGGTCCCAGGTCAGGCCCAGCCATTCCAGATCCCGCTGGATGGCATCGGCATATTCGGGCTTGCTGCGTTCGGGGTCGGTATCGTCCAGCCGCAGGATGAACGTGCCGCCCGCCTTGCGCGCGATCAGCCAGTTGAACAGTGCGCTGCGCAGGTTGCCGATATGCAGGTATCCCGTGGGCGACGGGGCGAAACGGGTGACGGTCATGGGCGCTCTCCTTGGGCTGCGTCCTCTTTCACAGGGCGCGGCATGTGTCCATATCGGCGGCATGGACAACCCCCTGCCCCCCGATGCCGAATCGATCGCCGCGATGGCCCGCGCCTGTATCGACGGATTGCCGCCCCCCTTCGCCGGCCCCGCCCGCGCCGTGGCCCTGCGGGTCGCCGATTTCGCCGACGACGCCCTGCTGGCCGAGATGGTGATCGCCGATCCCTTCGACCTGACCGGCCTTTACGACGGTATCCCGCTGACCGAGAAATCCGTGCTGGACCAGCCCCACGGCCCCGATACAATCTGGCTGTTCCGCCGCCCAATCCTGGACGAATGGGCCAGCCGGGGCGATGTCGGGCTGGCCGATCTGGTCGCGCATGTCACCGTGCACGAACTGGCCCATCACTTCGGCTGGTCCGATGCCGACATCGCCCGCATCGACCGCTGGTGGGAATGACCTCGCGCCGTCAGGACGGATCGCGCCAGCGGTTCGCGATGGGATAACGGCGATCCAGCCAGAACGCCCGCTGCGTCAGCCGCGCGCCGGGGGCAGACTGGAACCGCTTGTATTCGCTGGTATAGACCAGATGCTCGACCCGCTCGACCAGATCGCGGTCGAAGCCCAGCGCCACGACATCCGCGACCGACGCGTCCAGATCGACAAGCTGGTGCAGGATCGCGTCCAGCACGTCGTAGGGCGGCAGGCTGTCGTCGTCGCGCTGGTCGGGCCGCAGCTCGGCCGAGGGCGGCTTGTCGATGATCCGCTGCGGGACGACCTCGCCCGCCGGTCCCTTCATCCAGCCGCGATGATGCGCGTTGCGCCAGCGGCAGACATCGAACAGCCGGGTTTTCCACAGATCCTTGACCGGGTTATAGCCGCCAGCCATGTCGCCATAGATCGTGGCGTATCCCACCGCCGCCTCGGACTTGTTGCCGGTCGTCAGCAGCATCGCGCCGGTCTTGTTGGAAATCGCCATCAGCGTCAGGCCGCGCAGCCGCGACTGGATGTTCTCCTCGGTCAGCCCCGGCTCGGTCCCGGCGAACAGATCGGCCAGCGCGTCGCCCACGGCCTTGCGCGGCCCCTCGATCGACACCTCGTCCAGGCGGCAGCCCAGCGCGCGGGCGCAAAGCGCCGCATCGTGCAGCGACGCGTCGGACGTGTATTCAGACGGCAGCATCACGCAGCGCAGCGCGTCCGGCCCCAGCGCGTCCGCCGCGATGGCCGCGACCAGCGCGCTGTCCACCCCGCCCGACAGCCCCAGCAGGACCGACGCGAACCCGGTCTTGGCGCAATAGTCGCGCAGACCCGTCACCATCGCGCGATAATCCTGCTCCAGATCGCCCGGATGCACCGCCCTTGCCCCGGCCGCCGCGCGCCAGCCGCCATCCGTCCGCTCGAAATCGACATGCGCCACCGCATCGTCGAACAAGGGCAACTGCACCGCCAGGTCGCCATGCGGGTTCAGCACAAACGATCCGCCGTCGAAGATCTGGTCGTCCTGCCCGCCCGTCATGTTCAGATAGACCAGCGGCAGCCCCGTCTCGACCGTGCGCGCCACCATCAAGGACATCCGCACGTCGAACTTGCCGCGCCGATAGGGCGATCCGTTGGGCACCAGCAGCAGCTCGGCCCCCGTCTCGGCCAGCGTCTCGGTCACGTCGGGATACCACGCATCCTCGCAGATGGGCGTGCCGATGCGCATGTCCCCGATCCGGTAAGGCCCCGCGACGGGCCCTTCGGCGAACGTGCGCACCTCGTCGAAGACGTTGTAGTTGGGCCGGTGATGCTTGAAGACCCGCGCCGCGACCTCGCCGTCCTTCAGAACGTGATAGGCGTTGAAGATCACCCCCGCCTCGACCCAGGGGGCGCCGATCCCCAGGGCGGGGCCGTCCGCCGCATCCCGCGCCAGCCGCTCCAGCACGGCGCGGCAATGGGCGGTGAAGGCGGGCTTGAGCACCAGATCCTGCACCTGATAGCCCGACAGGAACATCTCGGGCAGGGCCACCATGTCGGCCCCGGCCGCGCGCCCCTCGCGCCAGACGGCCAGCGCCTTGTCGGCGTTGCCGTCCAGATCGCCCACGGTCGGGTTCTGCTGGCCCAGCGTCAGGCGGAAACGGTCGGTCATGGGCACTCTCCTTGGCCGCGTGATAGCAGAACCTTGCCGGTTGGAAAGCGTCCCAGCCCCCGCCATCCCGAAAGGCGTTGCGACACCGCGGGGCGCCCGTTAGAAATGCCGCTCATTCACGACATTGCCGGGCGCCGGTCCTCGCGCCCGCAACGGGGGCACATCGTGCAGAGCATCCATTCGGGCATCGCCGGCCTCGGCCTGATCGCCGCACTCGGCCTGTCGGGCGCCGCATCCGCGCAGACCGACGACCGGATCGTCACCAAGCAGTACGAGGATGGCGGCGTCTACGAAGGCACGTTCCAGAACGGCCGCCAGTCGGGCACCGGCACCTACCGCATGCCCAACGGCTATGAATATACCGGCGAATGGCGGGACGGCCGGATCGCGGGCCAGGGCACCGCGCGCTTTCCCGACGGATCGGTCTACCGGGGCAGCTTCGCCGACGGCAAGCCGGAAGGACGCGGCACGATCACCTTCGCCGATGGCGGCACCTACGAAGGCGACTGGAAGGACGGCACCATCGACGGCACCGGGGTCGCCGTCTATGCCGACGGCACCCGCTACGAAGGCGGGTTCCGCAATGCCCGCCATCACGGCAAGGGCCGGATGGAAGGCCCCGGCGGCTACGTCTATGACGGCGACTGGGTCGATGGGGTCAAGGACGGCGCCGGCACCATCACCTATCCCGACGGCGCGGTCTATGAAGGCCAGCTCGTGCGCGGGGCGCGCGAAGGGCGGGGCACGCTGACCATGACCGACGGTCTGGTCTACGAAGGCGACTGGCAGGCGGGCGAGATCACCGGCCAGGGCACGCTGACCCAGCCCGGCGGCGACGTCTATACCGGCGCGCTGTCGGGCGGCAAGCGGCAGGGCCAGGGCCGCGTCGATTACGCCAACGGCGACACCTACGAAGGCGGCTTCGTCGCCGACCGGCGCGAAGGCACCGGCACGTTCACGGGTGCCGACGGCTATGCCTATACCGGCGAATGGGCGGCGGGCCGGATCGCCGGCCAGGGCCGCGCCAGCTATCCCGACGGATCGGTCTACGAAGGCCAGTTCAGGGACGACGTGGCCGACGGCACCGGGCGCATCACCTATGCGGACGGCAACACCTATGAAGGCGGCTGGTCCAACGGCGTGATCGAGGGCGAGGGCCGCGCGACCTATGCCAACGGATCGACCTACGAAGGCGGTTTCCGCAACGCCCGCAACCACGGCCAGGGCACGATGACCCATGCCGACGGTTACACCTATACCGGCGGCTGGAAGGACGGCAAACGCCACGGCAAGGGCATCGCCACCTATCCCGACGGCACCGTCTATGACGGCGATTTCGCGGACGGGCTGCGGCAGGGCCAGGGCACGATCACGCTGCCCGACGGCTTCACCTATACCGGGTCGTGGTCCGGGGGCGAGATGGACGGCGAAGGCATCGCCACCTATGCCAACGGCGACGTGTACGAAGGCGCCTTCGCGCAAGGCCAGCGGCAGGGCCAGGGCACCATCCGCTACGCCACCGGCGAAACCGTCAGCGGCGAATGGCGGCAGGGCGACCTTGCCAATCCTGCGGCGGACGACGCTGCCAGAACCGGATCGGGGACCGAAACCGCCGAGACCGGCCAGCCCGCCGACCGCTAGACCCATAGGGACGCGCTCCCGGTCCCTAGGACGGCATCGGATGCGAACGGCCGCGCCGCGCGGTCCGGCCCGGCCCTACCGCTCGGCCGAGAAATGCGTCTTGAGATAGCTCAGGACGATATCCCGCGTTTCGTCGTCGGGCTCGTACATGCCCTGTTTCTCGACCATCCAGGTCCACAGATAGTCCCAGCGTTCGTCCGTCAGGTGCTGCTGGCGGATGATGGCCGTCGAATGGCACGCGACGCATTGATAATACGTCTCCTCCACCCCCGGCCCGTCGGGCAGGTTCCCGAAATCGGGGTTGGGCGCTGCGGCTTCGGACGGCTCGCCCGCCAGCGCGCCGGGCATCAGCGGGTTGGCCGTCGGGCGCATCGGGTCATAGCCCTGCTGGGCGGCACCCTGCATCGCGGTTAGCGACAGCAGCACGGGCGCGGCCAGCGCGGCGGCGCGGATTTGCGTCATCGGTTGTCCTCTCGACTGGGTTGGGGGCCGGGACCGTCCATCGGCCCCGGCACACGCGTCAGGTTGCGATCAGCGCGATGCGGTGCTGCATGTTGTTGGCGTATCCGCGCGGGTTCCAGCCGGGCGTGACAGGGGGCTGGGTCACGCCGTCCATGTCGGTGGCCCGCGCCCAGACCTCGTAATATCCCGCTTCGGGCAGCGTCAGGTCGGCGCGGAACCGCTGCCAGGCGTATTTGTTCACCGGCGGCTCCAGCGTCGCTTCCGTCCAGGTCTGGCCGAAATCGGTGGACAGTTCGACCGACGCGACATCGCCGCCGCCCCACCAGGCATGACCGCGTACCTCGGTCGGCTGGCCCGCCGCGACCTCGCTGCCGGTTTTTGGATGGGTGATCAGCGATTTCACCGGCATCACCTCGAGGATGACCATGTCCTCCTCGGGCACCTCGGTGCCGGGGGCGACCGGATAGGCCGGCAGGCGATACGAATACCCCTCCATCTTGGCCCCGTCATGCACCTGGTCGCGCACCCAGATCCGCGTCAGGTATTTCTGCGACGTCGATCCCGGATAGCCCGGATTGATCAGCCGCAAGGGGAAGCCGTGCAGCGCCGGGATCGGCTGGCCGTTCATTTCCCAGGCGATCAGACCGCCCTCGGCCAGCGCCTTCTCGATCGGCACGCCGCGCGAAATGGCGTCCTTGTCGGGATCGCCGGACAGATGCGGGTCGTTGCCGTAATGCCCCGTATAGACGGCGCTGTCCTTCACCCCCGCCGCGTTCAGCACGTCGGCCAGCCGCACGCCCGTCCAGTCGGCGCAGCCCACGGCGCCCGTCGTCCACTGGTTGCCCGACGCGCCGGGATTGAAGAACGCCCGCCCGTTGCCACCGCATTCGATCACCAGCCGCCGGGTGACGACCTCGAACCGCTCCTTCAGGTCGTCCAGCGCCAGTTCCAGCGGCGTCTCGACCTCGCCGTCGATGGTCAGCGTCCAGCCTTCGGCGTTCATGTCCAGCGCGCTGTCGGGCACCAGCCCGTTGTTGCGCACGAAGAAATGCTCATAGGGCGTCACGTCCGCATCCAGCAGCCAGGCGGGCGTCTCGGCGTTGATCGGCCGGTCGTTCAGGATGACCAGCCCTTCCTTGTCCTGCATCAGGTCGGTGTCCATGACCTGCGCATGGGCGACCGGGATCAGGCCCGCGGGCATCCTCGCCTCGAACGGAATATGCATCCCCACCATCGCGCCCACGGCGCTCAGGCCGGTGGTCTTCAGGAACGCCCGGCGTCCCGGCGATGCGGCGGCACCGTCCTGCGCGGCGTTCGGTGCGATCTCGTCGGTCATGGCGCTGTCCTCCCCAAGGCTTGCGGGGAAAGCAAGCCACGCACCCCCGCCCCTGTCAACGCCCGCCCGCTTCAAAGACGCCGCTCGCGCCCCCATATCGGCCCCGAAGGAGACCGCCATGCGCCATTCCATCCTCGATCTCGCACCCGTCCCCGAAGGATCGGACGCCGCCGCCGCCATCGCCGCCAGCGTGGAACTCGCCCGCGCCGCCGAAGGCTGGGGTTATACCCGCTTCTGGCTGGCCGAACATCACGACATGCCCGGCATCGCCAGCGCCGCGACCGCCGTGCTGATCGGCCATGTCGCCGACGCCACCCGCACCATCCGCGTGGGCGCGGGCGGCATCATGCTGCCCAACCATGCGCCGCTGGCCGTCGCCGAACAATTCGGCACGCTGGCCACCATCCATCCCGGCCGCATCGACCTCGGGCTCGGACGCGCGCCGGGCGGCGATCTGGCCGTCGCCCGCGCGCTGCGCCGCGGACTGGACGGCGACAGCTTCCCGCACGACGTGGTCGAACTGCTGTCCTATCTCGGCCCCGCCGACCCCGACGCCCCCGTCGCCGCCCATCCGGGCCAGGGCACCGACGTGCCGGTCTGGATCCTCGGCTCGTCGCTCTACGGCGCGCAGCTTGCCGCGCATCTGGGCTTGCCCTACGCCTTCGCGTCGCATTTCGCCCCCGACGCGCTGAACGACGCAGCGGCGATCTACCGCGCCCGCTTCCGGCCCTCGCGCCATCTTGACGCACCCTATTTCATGCTGGCCGTCAATGTCTTCGCCGCCGACACCGATGCCCAGGCCGCCCGCCTCCGCACCAGCCAGCAGCTTGCCTTCGCCCGCCTGCGCAGCGGCCGGCCCGGCAAGCTGCCCGCCCCGGTGGACGGCATCGCGGCCGAGATCGGTCAGGACACCCTGCGCGCCGTCAACCACGCGCTGCGGATATCGGCCGTGGGGGCGCCCGAAACGGTCGCGGCACAGATGGCCGCGCTGATCGAACGTCACGCGCCGGACGAGGTGATCCTTACGGGCCAGATCCACGATCCCGCCGCGCGGCTGCATTCGTTCGACATCGCGGCGCAGGTGCTGCGCGGGCTGGACCGGCGCGACGCGGCCTGACGGGGGCGGGTCACACCCGCCCGCCGCCCTCCATCCGCGCCAGCCACGCGCCCACCTCGGCCAGCACCGTCGCGCGCTTGTCCGCATCCATCCGGTCCCAGTTGCGATAGATGTTGCGCATCCGGGGATTGCCCTCGAACCGCTCGCGGTGGCGGTCCAGAAACGCCCAGTAAAGCAGGTTGAACGGACACGCCCCCTGCCCGGTCTTCGTCTTCACGTCATAGGCGCAGTGGCGGCAGTAATCCGACATCTTCGCGATATAGTTGCCGCTGCTGACATAGGGCTTGGACGCCACCACGCCGCCATCCGCGAACTGGCTCATCCCGATGACGTTGGGCGCCTCGACCCATTCATAGGCATCGGCATAGACGGCCAGATACCATTCGTGCACCTGATGCGGGTCGATCCCCGCCAGCAGCGCGAAATTGCCCGTCACCATCAACCGCTGGATGTGATGCGCATAGGCTTCGCGCATCGTCTGGCCGACGCACTGGCTGACGCAATGCATGTCGGTATCGCCGGTCCAGTAGAATTCCGGCAGATCGCGGTCGTGCCCCAGCCGGTTGCGCGCGACATATTCCGGTCCTTCCATGAAATAGACGCCGCGGATGAATTCCCGCCAGCCCAGGATCTGCCGGATGAATCCTTCCGCCGCGTTGATCGCCACGCGCCCGGCGCGCCAGGCATCCTCGGCCGCGCGGCACACCTCCATCGGCGTCAGCAGCCCGGCATTCAGATAGGGCGAGATCAGCGCGTGATAAAGGAACGCCTCGTCGGTCAGCATCGCGTCCTGAAAATCGCCGAACCGCGCCAGCCCCTCGTCGATGAAATGATGCAGCGCGCGCAAAGCGTCCGCGCGCGTGACGGCGAACCAGAAATCGTCGTGGCTGTAGTAATTCGACGGAAATCGCTCGCGCACCAGCGCCAGCACGTCCCGCGTGATGGCGTCGGGCGCCACCCGCAACGGGCCGGGCCACGCAACTTCCTTGGGCGGCGGCTTGCGGTTCTCGGTATCGAAGTTCCAGCGCCCGCCGGCAGGCTCGTCGCCCTCCATCAGCAGCCCGGTGCGCCGCCGCATATCACGATAGAACCATTCCATCCGCAATTCGCGCCGGCCCTTCGCCCATGCCTCGAAATCGGGCTGGCCGCATAGAAAGCGGTCGTCGGGCACCTGACGCACCGGCACCGGACAATCCTCCAGCGCCTCGATCAGCCGCCATTCGCCGGGCCGTGTGACCAGCACCTCGTCCGCGCCGTGTTCTGCCGCCCGGCGGATCAGCTCGCCGGGGATCGACTGGGTGTTGTCGGGATCGTCCAGCGTCGCATAGGTCACCGTCGCGCCGCGCTCGCGCAGCTCGTCCGCGAAATGGCGCATGGCCGAGAACAGGAACGCGATCTTCTTGGGATGGTGCGGCACATAGGACGCCTCGCTCATCGCCTCGGCCATCACCACCACGTCGCCGGGCCGCAACCGCGCCAGCGCGCCCGCGCCATGCGTCAACTGATCGCCCAGCACCAGCACCAGCCGCGTCACCAGACAACTTCCCTTCCGGCATAATCGAAGAACCCGCCCGACTGCGCGGGCGTCAGCCCTGCGCAGACATCCAGCAGGTTGCGCGCCGCTATTTCGGGCGACACCTTGTCGTGATCGGGAAAGCCGCCAGTGAACGCAGTCGAAACCGTGCCGGGATGCAGGCAGGCCAAGACTGCGTGGCGATGGCTGCGCGCCACCTCGATCGACGCGCCGTGAATCAGCGCGTTCAATGCCGCCTTGGACGCGCGATAGGAATACCACCCGCCCAGCCGGTTGTCGCCGATGCTGCCCACCCGCGCCGACAGCGCCGCGAAGACCGACCGCCGGTCGCGCGGCAGCAATCGCAGCGCATGCTTCAGCACCAGCGCCGGGCCGACCGCGTTCAGCGCCATCTGTGCCAGAACCTCCTCCGCACCCAGATCCCTCAGCGACTTCTCGGGCGCGCCGCGCGTGTTGGTCAGCGCCCCGGTCGCCACGAAGATCAGGTCGAACGGCCCGTCCAAATCGCCCAGGTTGCGCGCGACGCTCTCCTCGTCGGTCACGTCCAGCCCGTCCGCCCGCGACCGTCCCGTCACCTCGGCCCCCTGCGCGTCCAGTTCCCGCGCCACGGCCCCGCCGATCCCGCCCGTCGCGCCGATGACCAATGCCCGCTTCATCGCCGGCCATCTATGTCGGCGGGGATCGCGGGCAAGAAAAACGCCGGCCCCTTTCGGAACCGGCGCATCCGTGTCGCAATGAAGGTCGGTCGCTTACAGGACGTCGCCGACCTGTTCGATCTCCGCCTCGACGTCGTCGCCGTCGAACCAGCCCTCGAACCAGCCTTCTTCCTCGATCGAGATCACGGTATCCTGATCGCGGTCCGCCAGACCGTAAACACCCCGCGAATACTCGGTATCCGACAACTCGCTGTCGCCGTCGCTGTCCCAACCGGTATAGTATTCGTTGTCCCAGTTGGAACCGAATTCGCTCTGGTCGATAAAGCCCGAGGCATCGGCGTCATAGTCGGTGAACGCGGTATCGTAGTCGTCACCATACCAGCGGTTCGCACCAAGCCCGTATTCTTCCTCGCTGATCAGACCGTCATTATCCCTGTCCCAGTCGGAATAGACGCCGGTGGCGAATTCGTTTTCCGTCAGCGACATCGAATCGTCGCTGTCCCAGGCATCGTAGTATCCGCTATCGGTAAACCCAGTATGGAACCCGTCATAGCCCAGGGTGGAATCGTACCCTTCATACATCTGCGCCATCGCCGGGGCGGCGGCCAGAAGAACAACGGCGGAGGTCGTGGCCATCAGATTTCGAAACGTCATCGTCTGTCTCCCTCTGTCGGTTCGGTGCCCGCGACACTCCTCGTCGCGGGCTTGCAACCGTCAACGGGGCACCCCCCCGCCGCTGTTCCGCGCCCCGTGCATTTTTCCGGTTCACATCCGAAAGAGCGGGGCTATAGTTTCGCCATGACCCCGATCCTGCCATCCCTTCGCGGAACGCTGCTTCTTACGCTGCCCTGAGCGTGCCATTCCGGCGCGACCGCTCGGGTGGGACAGCGCCGGACAGAACGGACACCAAAGGCAGAAAGATCCTCTCATGAAACTCTCACACAATTCCGACAGGGTTCTCATCTTCGACACGACGCTTCGGGACGGCGAACAATCCCCCGGCGCGACCATGTCGCATTCGGAAAAGCTGGAAATCGCCGCGATGCTCGACGACATGGGCGTCGACATCATCGAGGCGGGCTTCCCCATCGCCAGCGACGGCGACTTCGCCGCCGTCAAGGCCATCGCGGAAGCCGCTGAAAACGCTACGATTTGCGGGTTGGCGCGGGCGAATTTCAAGGATATCGACCGCTGCTGGGAGGCGATCCGCCATGCCCGCAGCCCCCGCATCCACACCTTCATCGGCACCTCGCCCCTGCACCGCGCGATCCCCAATCTGGACCGCGACCAGATGGCCGACCGCATCCACGACACCGTGACCCACGCTCGCAACCTTTGCGAAAATGTCCAATGGTCCCCGATGGATGCGACCCGTACCGAATGGGATTACCTCTGCCGCGTGGTCGAAATCGCCATCAAGGCCGGCGCCACCACCATCAACATCCCCGATACCGTAGGCTATACCGCGCCGCAGGAAAGCGCCGACCTCATCCGCCGCCTCATCGCCGAGGTGCCCGGCGCCGACGAAGTGGTGTTCGCCACCCATTGCCACAACGATCTGGGCATGGCGACCGCCAACAGCCTGGCCGCCGTCGCGGGCGGCGCGCGGCAAATCGAGTGCACGATCAACGGCTTGGGCGAACGCGCGGGCAATACCGCCCTTGAAGAAGTGGTGATGGCGTTGAAGGTGCGGTCCGACATCATGCCGTGGCGCACCGGCATCGACACCACCCGCATCATGGCCGTCAGCCGCCGCGTCGCCGCCGTCAGCGGCTTTCCGGTGCAGTTCAACAAGGCCATCGTCGGCAAGAACGCCTTTGCCCACGAATCGGGAATCCATCAGGACGGCATGCTAAAGAACGCCGAAACCTTTGAAATCATGCGCCCCGCCGATGTGGGACTGAAGGAAACCAGCATCGTCATGGGCAAGCATTCGGGCCGCGCCGCCCTGCGGTCCAAGCTGAACGAACTTGGATACGATCTGGGTGAGAACCAGCTTGCCGACGTCTTCGTCCGCTTCAAGTCCTTGGCCGACCGCAAGAAAGAGGTTTTCGACGAGGACCTCGACGCCCTGATGCGCGATCAGGGCGCGGATGACGAGGCGATCCAGCTTGTCCGCCTACGCGTCGTCTGCGGCACCGACGGTCCGCAAAACGCGGACCTGACGCTGTCGATCGACGGCGATCAGTCGCAGGTCGAGGCGACGGGCGACGGTCCCGTCGATGCGGCCTTCAACGCGGTCAAGGCGCTGGTCCCGCATCGCGCCCGGTTGCAGCTTTATCAGGTGCACGCCGTCACCGAAGGCACCGACGCGCAAGCCACCGTCACCGTGCGGATGGAGGAAGACGGGCGCATCGTCACCGGCCAGTCCGCCGATACCGACACGGTGGTCGCCAGCGTGCGGGCCTATATCGCCGCGCTGAACCGCCTGCTGGTCAAGCGGTCCAGGACCGCGCCGGGCAGCGACCGCAAATCCGTCAGTTACCGCGACGCCGGCTGATACCCGCCGATGCGGGCCGTCCGGCGGCGGCGGCGCCCCTCCGCTCATGCCGGGCGGCGGGGGGCCTTTTCCCGCCGGGCGCCCATCGCTATAAGCGCCCGACCGCGGCTCGGGGGAATCGCGGTGATCTGCCGCCATTTCCGAAGGATTTGCCTGACATGAGTAGTTTCGCGGGGATCTTTTCCTCGGACATGGCCATCGACCTCGGAACGGCGAACACGCTGGTTTACGTCAAGTCCCGCGGCATCGTGCTGAACGAACCGTCCGTCGTCGCCTTCCACGTCAAGGACGGGCGCAAGCAG
This sequence comes from Oceaniovalibus guishaninsula JLT2003, assembly GCF_000299575.1. GTDB lineage: Bacteria > Pseudomonadota > Alphaproteobacteria > Rhodobacterales > Rhodobacteraceae > Palleronia > Palleronia guishaninsula. The sequence goes on along the minus strand of NZ_AMGO01000046.1, from coordinate 42,102 downwards.
GTTCTCGCGGTGGGCGAGGATGCCAAGCTGATGCTGGGCCGGACCCCCGGCAGCATCGAGGCGATCCGCCCGATGCGCGAAGGCGTGATCGCCGATTTCGACGTGGCCGAGGCGATGATCAAGCACTTCATCCGCAAGGTCCACAAGCGCACCACCTTCTCGAAGCCGAAGATCATCGTCTGCGTCCCCCACGGCGCCACCCCCGTTGAAAAGCGCGCCATCCGCCAGTCCGTGCTCAGCGCGGGTGCCCGCCGCGCGGGCCTGATTGCCGAACCCATCGCGGCGGCCATCGGCGCCGGCATGCCGATCACCGACCCGACCGGAAACATGGTCGTCGATATCGGCGGCGGCACCACCGAGGTCGCCGTCCTTTCGCTGGGCGACATCGTCTATGCCCGATCCGTGCGCGTCGGCGGCGACCGCATGGACGAGGCGATCATCGCCTATCTGCGGCGTCAGCAGAACCTTCTGGTCGGCGACAGCACCGCCGAGCGTATCAAGACCACCATCGGCACCAGCCGCATGCCCGATGACGGGCGCGGCGCGTCGATGATGATCCGCGGCCGCGACCTGCTGAACGGCGTGCCAAAGGAAATCGAGATCAACCAGGCCCAGGTGGCCGAGGCGCTGGCCGAACCCGTGCAGGTCATCTGCGAGGCGGTGATGACCGCGCTCGAAGCGACGCCGCCCGACCTTGCCGCCGACATCGTGGACCGGGGCGTGATGCTGACCGGGGGCGGCGCGCTTCTGGGCGATCTGGATCTGGCGCTGCGCGAACAGACCGGGCTGGCGGTCAGCGTCGCGGACGAGGCGCTCAATTGCGTGGCGCTCGGGACCGGCAAGGCGCTGGAATACGAAAAACTGCTGCGGCATGTGATAGATTACGAAAGCTGACGCCGCCAATCGCCGGGACAGCGCATGGCCCAGACCCGACCCCGAAGCGAAGATTATGTCCGTCCGGTCAGGCGCATCCTGATCGGCGGCCTGGTGCTGTTCCTGCTGGCGGTATTCCTTTTCTGGCGGATCGACAGCCCCCGCGCCGAACGCATGCGCGCCGAGATCACGGATGCCGTCATCCCGTCATTCGACTGGGCGCTGGTTCCCGTCACCAAGGCCGCAGGCATGATCGAGAACTTCCAAAGCTATACCCGCATCTACGAACAGAACCGCGAACTGCGCCGCGAATTGCAGCAGATGAAGGCGTGGAAGGAAGCGGCGCTTCAGCTCGAACAGGAAAACGCCAAGCTGCTCGACCTCAACCGCGTCAGGCTGGATCCGGCGCTGACCTTCATCACCGGCGTCGTGCTGGCCGACAGCGGATCCCCCTTCCGCCAGTCGGTTTTGCTGAATATCGGGGCGCGCGACGGCATCCGCGACGGCTGGGCCACGACGGACGGCCTGGGCCTGGTCGGCCGGATTTCGGGTGTCGGCAAGGCGTCCTCGCGGGTGATCCTGCTGACCGATACCAACAGCCGCGTTCCCGTGATGGTGCAGCCTTCGGGGCAGAAGGCGATCCTTGCGGGCGACAACAGCGCCGTCCCGCCGCTGGATTTCCTGGAAACCGCCGATGCCGTGCGCCCCGGCGACCGGGTCGTCAGCTCCGGCGATGGCGGCGTCCTGCCGGCGGGCCTTCTGGTCGGTCAGATCGTGATGGGCCCGAACCGCCAGTTGCGCGTGCGGCTGGCCGCCGATTACGAGCGGCTGGAATTCCTGCGCGTCCTGCGGTCCCATCCGGGCGCGCCGATCGCCGATGCAGGCGCGCTGGTGACGCCGGTGCGTCCCGCCGATACGGTCGTCACAGCAAAGGACGCCGCCGATGATTGATCCGCTCACCATCCGCCGCTGGGGCTACCGGACGGGCTTTGTCGCCCTGTCGGGCCTGATCGTCTTCGTTCACGTGCTGCCCTTCCGGCTGGGCGCGTCGGGCCTGCCCGGCCCCGATGTGCTGGTGCTGCTGACCTTCGCGTGGGTTCTGCGGCGGCCCGAATACGTCCCTGTCTGGCTGATCGCGCCGGTGATGCTGGCGGCCGACCTGCTGCTGGTGCGGCCCCCCGGCCTTTGGGCGGCGCTGACGGTTTTGGCATCCGAGTTTCTGCGCAGCCGCGGCCATCTGTCGGCCGAGCTGCCGTTTCCGGTCGAATGGCTGCTCGTTTCGGGGATGCTGGTGGCGATGGGGGCGGCCAACGGCGTCGTTCTGGCGCTGGCGATGGTGCCGCTTCCGGGCTTCGGGCAACTGGCATTGCAGGTCGTCGCCTCGGTCCTGGCCTATCCGGTGCTGGTGGCCGGGTCGGCCTGGCTGCTGGGTGTGCGGCCGCCCGTGCCCGGTGCCGCCGATGCGGGGGGGCAGCGCCCATGAAACGTTCGCCCGGCGATACCGCCCGCTCGATGGGCCTGATCACCCGCCGCAGCGCGGTTCTGGGGGCGCTGCAACTGGGCCTGTGCGGCACGCTGGGTTGGCGGATGCGGCAGATGCAGGTGGACCAGGCCGACGAATTCCGCCTGCTGGCCGAGGAAAACCGCATCAACATGCGGCTCGTCGCGCCCCCGCGCGGCCTGATCTTCGACCGCAACGGCATCCCGCTGGCCGAGAACGCGCAGAATTACCGCATCGTCATCGTCAAGGAGGAAGCCGGCGACGTGGACGCGGCCATCGAAAGGCTGCGCCAATTGATCTATCTCGACGATGACGAACTCGACCGCGCCCGCCGCGAGATCGAGCGCCGCTCGCCTTTCGTGCCCGTCACCCTGACCGACCAGCGCAGTTGGGAGGACGTGGCCGCCGTGTCGGTCAACGCTCCGGCCCTGCCCGGCATCTCCCCCGATGTCGGCCTGACCCGCAATTATCCGCTGGCCGAGGATCACGCCCATATCGTCGGTTATGTCGGCCCGGTCAGCGATTACGACCTCGGCAAGCTCGACGACGACGATCCGCTGTTGCAGATCCCCAAGTTCCAGATCGGCAAGACCGGCGTGGAACAGAAGCATGACCGCGCCCTGCGCGGCAAGGCCGGCGCCCGCCGGATCGAGGTGAATGCCGCCGGCCGCGTCATGCGCGAGCTGGGCCGCGACGACGGCGTGCCGGGCGCGGACATCCAGCTGACCGTCGAATCGCGGCTTCAGAATTTTGCCGAGGCGCGGCTTTCGCTGGAACAGAGCGCATCCGCCGTGGTGATGGACGTGCGCAACGGCGATCTGCTGGCCGTCGGCAACGCGCCGACCTTCGATCCCAACAAGTTCGTGCGCGGCATTTCGTCCGCCGATTACACCGACCTGACCGCCAATCCCTATCGCCCCCTCGCCAACAAGGCCGTGCAGGGCGCCTATCCGCCCGGCTCGACGTTCAAGATGATGGTGACGATGGCGGCGCTCGATGCCGGGCTGATCGGGCCGAACGACACCGTCTATTGCCCCGGCCATTACAAGCTTGGCGACCGCAGGTTCCATTGCTGGAAGCGCGGCGGTCACGGCTGGGTCGATCTGGACGAAAGCCTGCAACAATCCTGCGATGTCTATTATTACGAGATGGCGATGCGGGTCGGTGTGGACAAGATCGCCGAAATGGCCCGTCGCTTCGGGATAGGCGAAAAGTTCGACCTGCCGATGTCCGCCATCACCCCCGGCATCATGCCCGACAAGGCATGGAAGCGCGAACGCTACGATCAGGAATGGCGCGTGGGCGACAGCCTGAACGCCTCGATCGGGCAGGGATACGTGCTGGCATCGCCGCTGCAACTGGCGGTGATGACCGCGCGGCTGGCCAGCGGCACGCGCATCGTGCCGCGCCTCGTCAAATCCGTCGGCGGCGTCGAACAGGACGCCCAGGGGACCGAACCGCTGGGTCTGAACGAGAATCATCTGCGGCTGGTGCGCAAGGGGATGTATTCCGTCTGCAACACCAATCGCGGCACCGGATTCGGCAGCCGCATCGTCGCCGAGGGCGTCCGCATGGCGGGCAAATCGGGCACGTCGCAGGTGCGCAACATCACCGTGGCCGAACGCGCGCGCGGCGTCACCAGCAATGCCGATCTGCCCTGGGAACGGCGCGATCACGCGCTGTTCGTCGCCTTCGCCCCGTTCGACGCGCCGCGATACGCGGTGTCGGTGGTGGTCGAACACGGCGGCGGCGGATCGTCCGTTTCCGCCCCCATCGCCCGCGACCTGCTGCTGTTCGCGCTATACGGCGAAGTGCCCCCGCTCGACGCCTATCCGGGCGGCCAGCAGGGCGCCATCCGCGACATGCTGAGCAATCTGCGCCTGCGCGACGATTTCCGCCCCGGCGAGGTCCGGTCCCGCGCATGAGCTTTCTGGAATACAACGTAAAGACCGTGCCTTCCGGGGTGTCCAAGATCCTCTATCTGAACTGGGCGCTGGTGCTGCTGCTGTCGTCGGTGGCCTGTATCGGCTTTCTGATGCTCTATTCGGTGGCGGGCGGATCGCTGGAACCCTGGGCCGATCCGCAGATGAAGCGGTTCGCGGTCGGGCTGGTGCTGATGCTGTCGGTCGCGATGGTGCCGATCTGGTTCTGGCGCAACATGGCCGGCGTCGCCTATCTGGTATCGGTGCTGCTGCTCGTCCTGGTCGAGCTTTTCGGCGCCACCGGAATGGGCGCGCAACGCTGGATCGACCTGGGCTTCATGCGCCTTCAACCCAGCGAGCTGATGAAGGTCACACTGGTGATGATGCTGGCCGCCTATTACGACTGGCTGGATATCGGCAAGGTGTCCCGTCCGCTCTGGGTCCTCATACCGCTGCTGCTGATCGGCCTGCCCACATGGCTGACCCTGACGCAACCCGACCTCGGCACCGCGATCCTGCTGGTCACGGGGGGTGGCATCGTGATGTTCCTGGCGGGCGTCAGCTGGTGGTATTTCGGCGTGGTGATCGCGGGCGGCGTCGGGCTGGTCTCGGCGGTCTTCGCCTCGCGCGGCACGCCTTGGCAATTGCTGAAGGATTATCAGTTCCGCCGGATCGACACGTTCCTCGACCCGTCCAGCGATCCGCTGGGCGCGGGCTATCACATCACGCAGGCCAAGATCGCGCTGGGATCGGGCGGCTGGAACGGACGCGGCTTCATGCAGGGCACGCAAAGCCGCCTGAACTTCCTGCCCGAGAAACACACCGACTTCATCTTCACGACGCTGGCTGAAGAATTCGGCTTTCTCGGCGCCGCGTCCCTTCTGGCGCTTTATGCGTTGATCGTCTTCTTCTGCATCGCCTCGGCGCTTCAGAACCGCGACAGGTTCGGCTCGCTGGTGACATTGGGCGTCGGCGCGACATTCTTTCTGTTCTTCGCCGTCAACATGGCGATGGTCATGGGGCTTGCCCCGGTCGTCGGCGTTCCGCTGCCGCTGGTCAGCTATGGCGGCTCGGCGATGCTGGTGCTGATGGTGGCGTTCGGCCTCGTCCAGTCCGCGCATGTCCACCGCCCCAGGGGCCGCTAAGATGATCCGCGTCCTGTTCGCCGCGCGCGACGCCGCCTGGCCCGAATGGGAAACCCCTTTGCGCGACGCCTTCGCGGACGCTGGCCTCGACGTCGATCTGGCCCGCGATCATCCGGCGGACAAGGTCGATTACATCGTCCTCGCCCCCAACGGCCCCGTGGGGGACTTTGCGCCCTTCACCGCATGCAAGGCGGTTCTGAACCTCTGGGCGGGGGTCGAGGATGTGGTGCACAACCCGACCCTGACCCAGCCCCTTGCCCGGATGGTCGATCCCGGTCTGACGCAGGGCATGGTGGAATATGTGACCGGCCATGTGCTGCGCCATCACCTTGGCCTGGACGCCCATCTGCACGGACAGGACGGCCAGTGGCGCCCCGATCCGCCGCCGCTGGCCGCCGACCGTCGCGTCGGCATTCTGGGGCTGGGCGCACTGGGGCTGGCCTGCGCCGACATGCTGCGCCACCTCGGCTTCGACGTGGCGGGCTGGTCGCGCCGCCTGCATGACGGCCTGCCGTTTCCCGCCTTCGCCGGGCAGGACGGCCTTGCGACGCTGCTGCGCCGATCGGACATTCTGGTGCTTCTGCTGCCGCTGACGGATGCCACGCGCCATGTGCTGAACGCCACGACCCTCGCGCAACTGCCGATGGGCGCGGTCGTTCTGAACCCCGGTCGCGGGGGGCTGATCGACGATGCGGCGCTGCTGGCGGCGCTGGATACGGGGCAGGTCGGGCATGCCACGCTCGATACCTTCACGACCGAACCGCTGCCGCCCGATCACCCTTTCTGGGCGCATCCCGGCGTCACCGTCACGCCGCATATCGCCTCGGCCACCCGGCCCGTCACCGCCGCCCGCACCGTCGCCGAGAACATCCGCCGCGGCGAGGCGGGCGAGCCGCTTCTGCACCTCGTGGACCGCAAGGCGGGCTACTGATCCCCTTCATCTTTCCCCAAATACCTCGGGGAGCGCGAGGGGCCGGCCCCTCGCTCCGCCGCCGCCCTCAGCGCAGTTTCGGCGGGCTGTCGGGACCGCTTCCCGGCGGCACTGCGATCCGCGCCTCGAAGCGCGGCAGATCGAAGCGCAGACCGACCCGCGCCAGCCGCGCCGCCATCGGATCCGATGCCGCGAAGAACGCCACGTCGATCTCTCCGGCCTCCAGCCCCGAAAAGACTAGCGCCTCGCGCACGGCCCGCGCCAGCGCGCCCTCGGCACCGGGGGCCGCGTCGATGAAAGCCAGCAGATGCGACCGCCCCCCGCCGTCATAGGTCACGGCCGCCAGATACGCCATCCGGGCCAGCCCCCGCGCCGTGGCCAGCTTGGCATCAAGCGCCTTCAGCAGCCGTTCGGGCAGATCGCCGGGCGCCCCCAGATCGCGCGGTCGCGCTTCGGCCTGCGCGGGCTGACCGGCCAGCGTTTCGGCCAGCCAGCCCACCGCATCCGGCCCGATCAGCGACGAGGACGGCGCGACATCGGGGTTCACGGCCAGCCCGACCCCCTGTCCCGCCAGCATCGCGGCCAGAACGCGCCCAGAAAGCGCGGCATAGGGCGCGCCGCCGCTGGCGAAGGCCTCCAGCCGCTCGGCCCGGTCGCAGACCACCACGAACCGCCCGTCCCCCGTCTCGAAGATGCGCGGATCCAGCGTCTCGCCCTCGGGCTCGCGCGTCAGCAGCAGGTAAAGCTCGCTGTCCGCGACCCGTTCGTAGAAGGCCAGCCGCGCCGCGTCGTCGTCGGGGGCCGCGGCCATCGCGGCATGGGCCAGATCCAGCGGCGTCATGTCATCACCTCGGCCACGCGGGCGCGCAGGGCCGGCACAAGCTCGGTCTCGAACCAGGGGTTGCGCTTCAGCCAGGCAGTGTTGCGCCAGCTCGGATGCGGCAGCGGAAAGACCGATGGCGCGTGGTCGCGCCAAGCGGCCACCGTTTGCGTCAGCGACGCGCGCGTCTTCAGATGCCAGCGCTGCGCATAGGCGCCGATCAGCACCGTCAGCCGCGCCGACCCCAGAAACCGCAGGACCGGCGCGCGCCAGGTCGCCGCGCAGACGGGCGGCGGCGGCAGGTCGGAACCCTTCGCGTCATAGCCGGGAAAACAGAACGCCATCGGCACGATCGCCACGCGCGACCGGTCATAGAACGCCGCCTCGTCCAGCCCCAGCCAGTCGCGCAGCCGCTTGCCGGACCTGTCCCAGAAAGGGGTATTCGCCTCGTGCACGCGCAATCCGGGGGCCTGGCTTGCGATCAGCAGACGCGCGCCCGGATCGAACCAGACCACCGGGTTCGGTCGGTGCCGCGTCGCCGTCGCGGCAAAGCGGTCCTTGCAGATCGTGCAGGCGGACAAGGCGGGCCGGGGATCGTTCATGGGGGCGAGTTAGGCCGCCCGCCCGCCCGGCGCAAGAAGCGGGGCCTTGCCCGCCGCCGCAAAGCGCGTATCCCTGAACGCGATCCGCAAGACAGGTACCGCCTATGCCCACCCTTCTGTGTCTCGGCGAATGCATGGTGGAACTGGCGCAAATGGAAGGCGGGCTCTACCGGCGCGGCTTTGCGGGCGACACGTTCAACACCGCCTGGTATGCCCGTCGCCTGTTGCCCGACGCCTGGACCGTCTCTTACGGAACCGCCGTCGGCACCGATCCTCTGTCGGACGAGATGCTGGCCACGATGGCCGCCGACGGCATCGGGACAGGCGACGTGCGCCGCCTGCCGGACAGGACGGTGGGGCTTTACATGATCTCGCTCGACCGGGGCGAACGCAGCTTCGTCTACTGGCGCGACAGATCCGCCGCACGCTGTCTGGCCGACGATGGCGACTGGCTGGACAGCGTCGCGGCGGCGGCGGATGCCGTCTATTTCTCGGGCATCACGCTGGCCATCCTGCCGCCCGAGGGCCGCGCGCGGCTGTGCCGGGCGGTGGCCCGCGCGCGCGGCCGGGGCGCCGTGACGGCGTTCGACACCAACCTGCGCCCGCGCTTGTGGGAAGACGCCGATGCGATGCGGCAGGGACTGATGGACGGCGCTTCGGTCGCCGACATCGTGCTGCCCGGCTTCGACGATGACGGCCCGCTTTTCGGCGATGCCGACCCGGCGGCGACCGTCGCCCGCTATCGCAGCGCCGGCGCCCGCTGCGTCTGCGTCAAGGATGGCGGGCGGCCGGTGCATCTGTGGTCGGGCGGCGCCATCGAGACGCTGACGCCGCGTCCGGTGCCGCTGGTCGACACAACCGCTGCCGGCGACAGCTTTGCCGCCGCCTTCGTGTCGCACTGGCTGATGGGGGTTGCGCCGCGCGACTGCGCCGCCCATGCGATCGCCCTGTCGGGCCATGTCGTCGGCCATCGCGGCGCGCTGGTCGCGCCGCCCGGCTGACGCCCGATCAATTCCCGGACTTCGCCGCGTCCAGCGCATCCAGCCTGGCGCGCAGCGTCTCGTTCTCCTCGCGGGCCTTCTGCGCCATGGCGCGCACGGCGTCGAATTCCTCGCGGGTGACGAAATCGCGGTCGGCAAGCCAGCGATCCATCATGCCCTTCATCGCGTTCTGCGCCTCGTCTCGGGCGCCCTGGGCCACGCCCATCGCGTTGGTCATCAGTTGCGACAGGTCGTCGAACATCTTGTTGCGGGTCTGCATGCTTTCCTCCGGGCTGGTATCGCAGCGATATGGCCCCGGCGCGCGTCATTCTCAAGGTTGACTTCCCCGCCCGGCAGCCGCTTTGTCCGCGCCATGCTGCTGGCGATCCCCTTTCCCGACATCGCGCCCGAGATCTTCTCGGTCGAGATCGGCGGCTTCACGCTGGCGCTGCGCTGGTATGCGCTGGCCTATATCGTCGGCATCCTTCTGGGCTGGCGGCTGGCCGTCGCCGCCGTCCGGCGTCCGGCCCTGTGGCGCGGCGACATGTCCCCGCTGCGTCCCAAGGATGTCGAGGATCTGATGACCGCGGTGATCCTCGGGATCATTCTCGGCGGGCGGCTGGGCTTCGTGCTGTTCTACCAGCCCGGCTATTACCTGACCCATCCGCTCGAGATCCTCTATATCTGGCAGGGCGGCATGTCGTTTCACGGCGGCATGCTGGGCGTCACCATCGGCGGGCTGTGGTTCTGCCTGTCGCGGGGCCTGCCCGTCTGGTCGGTGCTGGACATCATGGCGCTGGCGACCCCGCCCGGTCTGCTGCTGGGACGGATCGCCAATTTCATCAACGCCGAGCTTTGGGGAAGGCCCACCGACCTGCCCTGGGGCGTCGTCTTTCCGGGCATCCGCGCGCAGGACTGCCCCGGCATCGCCGAAGGGCTTTGCGCGCGCCACCCGTCGCAGCTCTACGAAGCGGGGCTCGAGGGCCTCGTCCTCGGCGGGCTGCTCATCGTGCTGGCCTTCTGGCGCGGCTGGCTGAAGGTTCCGGGGCAACTGACCGGCATCTTCCTCATCGGCTATGGCCTGTCGCGTTTCGCAGTCGAATTCGTGCGCCAGGCCGACCCGCAATTCATCGCCCCCGATAATCCGCTGGGCCATGTCGTGCAATTCGGCGACTGGGGGCTGAGCATGGGGCAGCTTCTGTCGCTGCCTATGATCGCCATCGGCATCGCCTTCGTTCTGCTGGCCCGGCGGCGCGCATGACCCCGCTCGCCGCGACGCTGGTGCGCCAGATCCGCGCGACGGGGCCGATCAACGTCGCGGAATACATGACCGCCTGCCTGCTGCATCCGCGCCACGGCTATTACACCACCCGCCAGCCACTGGGCGGCGCGGGCGATTTCGTCACCGCGCCCGAGATCAGCCAGATGTTCGGCGAACTGGTCGGGCTGGCGCTGGCGCAGGCCTGGCTGGACCGCGGCCGTCCCGACCCCGTCGCGCTGGTAGAATTCGGGCCGGGGCGCGGCACGCTGATGGCCGACGCCCTGCGCGCCACCCGCGCCGTGCCCGGCTTTCACGCCGCGCTGCGCCTGCATCTGGTCGAGGTTCCCGGCCCCCTGCGCCGGGTGCAGGCCGAGGCGCTTCGGGCGCACGATCCGGTCTGGCTGGCCGGTGTGACGGACCTGCCGCCGCTGCCGACCCTCGCCATCGCCAACGAATTTCTGGACGCGCTGCCGATCCGGCAATTCCTGCGCGACGGCGCGGGCTGGCGCGAACGTCTGGTCGCCGTGCGCGACGACGCGCTGACCTTCGCCTTGTCGGACCGCGCGCCGCTCGGGTCGCTTCCCGCCCGGTTCGCGGAAACCCGCGACGGCGACCTGGTCGAGATCGGTGCGCCCGCCACCGCCTTCGCCGAGGAACTGGGCGCGCACCTTACTCGCCAGGGCGGCGCCGCACTGCTGATCGACTATGGCGGCGACGGTCCGGGCGATACGCTTCAGGCCGTGCGCGGACATCGCAAGGAAAGCCCGCTCGATCGTCCGGGGGCGGCCGATCTGACCGCGCATGTCGATTTCCGCGCCATCGCCGACGCCGCCCCCTGCACAGTCGCCGGGCCGGTGCCGCAGGGCGTGTGGCTGGAACGTCTGGGAATCGCCGCCCGCGCACGGGCGCTGGCCCGCGGTCTGTCCGGCGCGGCGCTGGAAACGCATGTCGCCGCGCATCGCCGGTTGACCCACCCCTGCGAAATGGGCGACCTTTTCCGCGTGCTGGCCCTGCATGACGGCGCGGGGCCGCCGCCCGGACTGGCCTGAAGGGGTCGCAGGATGACGCTGGAAATCCTCACCGCCGACACGCTGTCGCCATTCAGGCACGGCTTCTTCACCCGCAAGGGCGGCGCTTCGTCGGGGGTGTTCACCGGGCTGAATTGCGGTCGCGGATCGACCGATCAGGCCGATGTGGTGGCCATCAACCGCAGCCGCGCCGCCGCCGCCCTGGGGATCGACAAGGACGCGCTGATGGGCGTGACGCAGGTGCATTCAGCCGACGCCGTCGTCGTGGACCGCTTCACCGCCGAAACGATGTCCGCCGATGCCGTGGTCACATCCGATCCCGCCATCGCCGTGGCGGTGCTGACCGCCGATTGCCTGCCGATCCTGATGGGCGATCCGCAGGCCCGCGTCGTGGCCGCCGTCCATGCCGGCTGGAGGGGGGCCTTGGCCGGCGTGACGGATGCGGCGCTGGCCGCGATGGAACGGCTGGGCGCGCGGCGCGAACGGACGCTGGCCGTGATCGGCCCCGCCATCAGCCAGGCCGCCTACGAGGTCGGGCCGGAACTGTTCGATGCCTTCACCGCCGAAGACGGCGATAACGCGCGCTTTTTCGCGCAGGGCAAGGGCGACCGGCTGCAATTCGACCTGCCCGCCTATGGCCTGCACCGCCTGCGCGCGGCGGGTATCGGCGGGGCGGAATGGACGCGGCATTGCACCTATCGCGATCCGGCTCGGTTCTTTTCGTATCGCCGCAGCGTCCATGACAAACAGGCCGATTACGGCCGCCTGCTGTCCGCGATCCGCGCCTGAAACAGGCCACCGCGCTGCCCGACCGGCGACGCAATCGGCGGCGATCTTCCCTGCGACGACCCCGATCTGCCGCAGGAAGGATCGCCGCATGCATCTCGACCGACATGGCCGCCACGGCCCAGCCCCCCGTGGCGCGACGCCCTGGACGGTGCGGCAGGCGCCCGCGGCCCCGGCCATCGCGTCGCCGCTCGACACACGCTATGACATCGCCTGGCTCGGCCCGGACGGCACCGCGCGCGACGCGATCCGGCTCGGCCCCTCGACGCCGGCCTTCACCCTTGGCTTTGCCGCCTTCGCGCGGGGCACGCTGCTGCCGATGCCCGACGGTCCCGTCGCGGTCGAGGATGCGCGCCCCGGCGACACGATCGGCACGGACGGGGACGGTCGGCGGCTTTTGTGGAAGGGCGGCTGCATCTTGCATCCGGGCCGTCGGGCCGTGCCGCTTTTCCGGCTGGCCGCCGATGCGCTGGGCGCCGGGCGTCCGTCGATGGACCTCGTGCTTGGCCCCGCCGCGCGGATCGTCATGGGGGACGCATCCGTTCCGGTGGCGGATCTGGCCGATGGCATGAACATCGTCAGGATCGCGCCCGCCTCGGCGGTCGAGGTGTTTCACCTCGGCTTCGACGGGCCGCATCGCCTGCCCGTCAACGGTCTGGACGTGGAAAGCTTCTGGCCCGACCCGGCGGCTTTGCCCGGACAGGACGGCCAGGCGCTGTTTCTGTCGATGTTTCCGCATCTGGCCACTGCCCGCGCGCCGGCGCTGCTGGCCGACGCCGTCAGTCCCGACCCGAAACGCGCCTTTCCAGCACGTCGAACGGCACCCCCGGTTCGCGCTTTGCCCCCCGGATGACCAGCGACGTCTTGACGCTTCCGACATTGGGGCTGGTCAGCAGTTCCTCGGTCAGAAAGCGCTGGAAAGCCCCCAGATCGGGGGCCACGCATTTGAGGATGAAATCCACCTCGCCGTTCAGCATGTGGCATTCGCGGACCAGCGGCCAGTCGCGGCAACGCGCCTCGAACGCGGCCAGATCCTGCTCGGCCTGCCGCTCCAGCCCGACCATGGCGAAGACCTGCACGTCGAAGCCCAGCGCCTTGGCATCCACCTCGGCGTGATAGCCCCGGATATAGCCGCCTTCCTCGAGCGTGCGCACCCGCCGCAGGCAGGGCGGCGCGGAAATGCCGACGCGGCGCGCCAGCTCCACGTTCGTCATGCGCCCGTCCGCCTGCAATTCCGCAAGGATCTTGCGGTCGATCGCGTCCAGTCTGTGCCCCGACATCCGACCCTCCTGCCTTGCGCGTTACCTATGCAGATTGCCGGATCCCCGCAAGATTGTTTCGCGCCGGCGAAGTCGCCGGTCCGGGGTTCCGGTCGGCCCCGCCAGGCCCTATATCGGCGCCAACCCGGAAAGGATGGATTCATGCACTCTCCCCGCCCCGTCAAGGTTCTGATCGTCGGCTCCGGTCCCGCGGGCTATACCGCCGCCATCTATGCCGCGCGCGCCATGCTGGAACCCGTCCTCGTGCAGGGCATCCAGCCGGGCGGCCAGTTGACCATCACCACCGAGGTCGAGAACTGGCCGGGCGACGCCACCGTGATGGGCCCCGACCTGATGGCGCGGATGGAGGCGCATGCCCGCGAAGTCGGCGCCGAGATCGTGACCGACATGATCCGGTCGGTCGATCTGTCCAGCCGCCCCTTCATCGCCACCGCCGACAGCGGCACCGTCTATGCCGCCGACGCTCTGATCCTGGCGACGGGCGCGCAGGCCAGATGGCTGGGCCTGCCCAGCGAAGAGGCGTTCCAGGGTTTCGGCGTCAGCGCCTGCGCCACATGCGACGGGTTCTTCTATCGCGGGCAGGACGTGGCGGTCATCGGCGGCGGCAACACCGCCGTCGAAGAGGCGCTGTTTCTTACCAATTTCGCGCGCAAGGTCACACTGGTCCACCGCCGCGACACCCTGCGCGCGGAAAAGATCCTCCAGCATCGCCTGATGAACCACCCCAAGATCGAGATCCTCTGGAATCACGAACTGGTCGAGGTGACGGGCGACACCGACCCCAGGGGCGTCGAGGAGGTTCGCCTGCGTGACACCGGGACGGGCGCCGAACGGACCCTGCCCGTCAAGGGCGTCTTCGTCGCCATCGGCCACGCCCCTGCCTCCGATCTGGTGAAGGGCCAGCTCGAACTGCATCACGGCGGTTACGTCGCGACGAAACCCGGCAGCACGGCGACATCCGTTCCCGGCGTCTTCGCCGCGGGCGATCTGACCGACCACATCTATCGTCAGGCCGTCACCAGCGCCGGAATGGGCTGCATGGCCGCGCTCGAGGCCGAGAAATTTCTGGCCGAACAGGGCGAAACAACGGGCAAGGTCATGTCGAACCCGCTGGGATGGGGCGCCGAAGTCCCGGCGGAATAGGCCGGGGCCCATCGCCCCGCCTTGAAGCGGCGGGGCCGCTGCGCTAGGGGCCGGGGCAAATCCCGGTCAACCGAAAGCGCGTCTTCGTCATGCAGAACCCCGACCTCGCCCCTGTTCCCGAACTCTACGTCTCGTACGACAGCGCGCAGAAGCTCAAGGCCGAAGCGGGCAGCCTGCTGTCCCACGACCTGACCCCGCGCCAGATCTGCGATCTGGAACTGCTGATGAACGGCGGCTTTCACCCGCTCAAGGGCTTTCTGGGCCAGCAGGATTACGACAGCGTCGTCGAGACCATGCGTCTTGCCGACGGGCGGCTCTGGCCGATGCCGATCACCCTCGATGTGTCCGAGGCGTTCGCCGACAAGGTCGAACCCGGCCAGGACATCGCCCTGCGCGATCAGGAGGGCGTGATCCTCGCCACGATGACCGTCACCGACAAGTGGGTGCCCGACAAGCCGCGCGAGGCCCGGCACGTCTTCGGCGCCGACGACAGCGCGCATCCGGCCGTGAACTACCTGCACAACCAAGCGGGCAAGGTCTATCTGGGCGGGCCGGTCACGGGCATCCAGCAGCCGGTGCACTACGATTTCCGCGGTCGCCGCGACACTCCCAATGAACTGCGCGCCCAATTCCGCAAGCTGGGCTGGCGCAAGATCGTCGCCTTCCAGACCCGCAATCCTCTGCACCGCGCGCATCAGGAACTGACCTTCCGCGCCGCGCGCGAGGCGCAGGCCAACCTGCTGATCCATCCCGTCGTCGGCATGACCAAGCCGGGCGATGTCGATCACTTCACGCGCGTGCGCTGCTACGAAGCGGTGCTGGACCAGTATCCGGCTGCCACCACCACGATGTCGCTGCTAAACCTCGCCATGCGCATGGCCGGCCCGCGCGAGGCGATCTGGCACGGCCTGATCCGCAAGAACCACGGCGTGACGCATTTCATCGTCGGCCGCGATCATGCGGGGCCGGGCAAGAACAGCGAAGGCAAGGATTTTTACGGTCCCTACGACGCGCAGACCCTTTTCCGCCAGCATCAGGAGGAAATGGGGATCGAGATGGTGGACTTCAAACACATGGTCTATGTGCAGGAGAAGGCCCAGTATTTCCCCGCCGACGAGGTGCCCGAGGGCGCCACCGTCCTCGACATTTCGGGCACCGAACTGCGTCGCCGTCTGGCCGAGGGGCTGGAAATTCCCGACTGGTTCAGCTTTCCGCAGGTCGTGTCCGAACTGCGCCGCACCCGTCCGCCCCGGTCGCGGCAGGGATTCACCGTGTTCTTCACTGGCTTCTCGGGCAGCGGCAAATCGACCATCGCCAACGCCCTGATGGTCAAGCTGATGGAACTCGGCGGCCGCCCCGTGACGCTTCTGGACGGCGATATCGTGCGCAAGAACCTCAGCTCGGAACTGGGCTTCAGCAAGGAACACCGCGACCTGAACATCCGCCGTATCGGCTATGTCGCCTCCGAGATTACCAAGAACGGCGGCATCGCCATCTGCGCGCCCATCGCGCCCTATGCCACCACCCGCCGCGCCGTCCGCGAGGAGATCGAGGCTTTCGGCGCGTTTCTGGAAGTGCATGTCGCCACCTCGATCGAGGAATGCGAACGCCGCGACCGCAAGGGGCTCTACAAGCTGGCGCGCGAAGGCAAGATCAAGGAATTCACCGGCATTTCCGATCCCTACGACGTGCCGCAAAATCCCGAACTGCGGCTGGAAACCGAAGGAAACGATGTGGACAACTGCGCCCACCAGGTGCTGTTGAAGCTCGAATCCATGGGCCTGATCGCCGCCTGATCATTGCCTGACCGTCGACGCGGGGGCGCGTACGCCCCCGCGCCGCAGTCACTCGACGGCGACGGTCAGATCGGCGTCGGTGGTGAACAGGTAATCGTCACCCCCCGCGGCCTGATGGCAAGCGATACATCCGGCATCTGCACCCTTGCCGACCAGCCCGGCAAGGGCCATGTCGGCCGGGTTCCGGTCCAGCGTGCCGTCGGGCAGGTATTTGGCGTAAAACCAGTTTCCCGTTTCGGGATCGTAGTCTTGCGCACGGCGGAACATGATCGTCACCGCGCCCAGATGCGCGGCCGGGTCGGCAAGAACCTCGTCAACCGTCACGCCCTCGGGGCCATAATTGCGCTTGACCACCAGCGCGCCACGATGCCCGGCGACCTCTGCGTCGGTATAGAAGGTCTGCAGCATCATTCCATGCGGATCGGTGCCGGGATAGGGCGCGGCCTGCATAGCGCCCTCGCCAACCAGCCCCAGGCCTGTCATCACTTCCCAAAGCTGCGCGGCATAATCGGCATCCTCGTCTGTGCCGAAAGGTGCGGTTTCTTGGGCAACAGCGGGCACGCCCATGAAAATCATTCCCGCCAGCGCCCCGTATATCGAAGTCTTCATCATCTATCCTCCCCTGAAAATGCGGCCAGTCTCTGGGCCGGTCCAGTCAGAGTAGGGATAGACGTCGCGAAGCGGGATGAACTCTTGTCACCATTACGTGCCCTAGCGTCAACTTGGACCCCCCGGCGGTGCCGCGTCGGCCAGCAGGCCGCGGCCCTTCAACAGCGCCTCGACCCCCGGCAGCCTGCCGCGGAATGCGCGATAGGCGTCCTCGGCTTCCTGCCGCCCGCCGGCCGACAGGATGTAACGCTCCAGCCGCGCGGCGATCTCGGGATCGAACGGGCCGCCCGCTTCCTCGAACGCGGCGAAGGCATCGGCATCCATCACCTCGGACCACATGTAGCTGTAGTAGCCCGCCGAATATCCGTCACCCGCGAAGACATGCGCGAAATGCGGCGTCGCATGGCGCATTCCCATGGCGTGGGGCATCCCGATGGCGTCGAGGATCTCCGCCTGCCGTTCCATCGGGTCGGCGGGCGGCTCGGCGCTGTGAAACTCCAGATCGACCAGCGCCGACGCGACGTATTCGACGGTCTGGAACCCCATGTCGTAGGTGCCCGCCGCCAGAAGCCGCTTTCGCAGATCGTCCGGCATCGGCTGGCCCGTCTCGGCATGCAGCGCGTGATCGGCCAGCACCTGCGGCACGTCCAGCCAATGTTCATAAAGCTGGCTGGGCAGTTCCACGAAGTCGCGCGCGACGCTGGTGCCGCTGATCGCCTCATAGCGCACATCGGACAGCATCTGGTGCAGCGCATGGCCGAATTCGTGAAACAGCGTGCGCGCGTCGTCATGGCTCAGCAAGGCGGGACGCCCCGCGGGCGGCTTGGCGAAGTTGCACACGTTCAGCACGATGGGACGCACGCCCGCGCGCTGCGACCGAAGCGCCGAGCACCAGGCGCCCGACCGTTTGCCGCCGCGCGCGAAATAGTCGCCGACGAACACCGCCATGTGCCGCCCGTCGCGCGTCACTTCCCAGGCGCGGGCATCGGGGTGGTGCAGCGGAACATCGACCGGCGCGAAGGACAGACCGAACAGCCGGTGCGCGCAAGCGAACGCCGCCTCGATCATCCGGTCGAGCTGGAAATAGGGCTTCAGCTCGGCTTCGTTAAGGTCGTGTTCTTGGGCGCGGCGGCGTTCGGCATAATAGCGCCAGTCATACGGTTCTAATACGCTATTCATACCGTCCTGCCGCATCATCGCGGTCAGCACGTCGGCATCGGCCAAGGCCGCCGCGCGGGCCGGCTTCCACACTTGCATCAACAGATCGCGCACCCGGTCGGGCGACCCGGCCATTTCCGTTTCCAGCTTCCAGTCGGCGAAACTGTCATGCCCCAGCAGCCGCGCCCTTTCGGCCCGAAGCTGCAAAATCTCGGCCGCGATGGCGCGATTGTCCGTCTCGCCGCCATTCGCGCCCCGGCCGGTCCAGGCCCGCCAGGCCCGTTCGCGCAGGTCGCGGCGCGGCGAAAACTGAAGAAACGGCACGATCAGCGACCGGCTCAGCGTCACGACAGGCCCCGCCACGCCCTTCTCCTCGCCCGCCGAACGCGCGGCATCGACGACGAATTGCGGCAACCCCTCCAGATCGCCCTCGGCCAGTTCCATGAACCAGTCGCGTTCGTCGGCCAGCAGGTTCTGCGTGAATTGCACACCCAGCATCGCCAGCCGCGCCTTGACCTCGGCCAGCCGCTCGCGATCCGCCCCTTCCAGCAGCGCCCCCTGCCGAACGAAGGACCGATGGGTCAAAAACAACAGCCGCGCGCCCTCGGTATCGAGGCCAAGCGCATCACGCCGCTGCCAGAGGTCGTCAATCCGGGCGAAAAGCGCCCTGTTCATCGTCACTTCGGACGAATAGGCCGATAGTTTCGGCGAAAACCGACGGCTCAGTTCCTCGCGCTTCGGATTGGACGACGTCCCGGCCAGGGTGAAGAACACCGACAGCACCCGGTCCAGCTTTTCGTCCGCCCGCTCCAACGCCTCGACCGTGTTGGCGAATGTCGGGGCGTCGGGATTGTCCGCGATCGCAGCGACGGTCGCGCGGGCATCGTCCAGCGCCGCGTCCACGGCCGGGGCGAAATCGTCGTCGGTGATCGCGTCGAACGGCGGCATCCCGTAGGGCGCGGTCCAGTCCTGCAAAAGCGGATTCATCGGCTTTTCCTTGTTGTCCAGATCGGTCAGCGCCGCCGCAACCTGCGTTCCAGCCCGCGCAGGGCCAGCGAAAGGCCCACCGTCATCGTCAGGTAGAGCAATGCGACCACGTTGTAAGTTTCGAAATACCGAAAATTGCCGGCCGCCGTCACCTTGCCGAGCTGCGTGATATCCAGCACCCCCAGCACCGAGACGAGCGAGCTGTCCTTGACCATCGCGATGAAATCGTTGCCCAGCGGCGGCAGGATGGTCCGCAGCGCCTGCGGCCAGACGATATGGCGGAACCGCATCCAGGGCTTGAGGCCAAGCGACTGCGCAGCCTCGATCTGGCCATGATCGACCGAGGACAGGCCGGCGCGGAACACCTCGGCCAGAAAGGCGGAATAGGCGATGACCAGCGCAAGGACCGCGCGCCAGATCAGCGCGAAGTCGCGCGTGCCCGCCGGTTCCAGCCCGAAGGGACCGGCCAGCCAGTTCCAGAGCGAGACGAGACCGGGCGCCAGAACGAACGCGACGTAAAGAAGCAACACGAGGATCGGGATGCCGCGCACGATCTCGACCCAGAAGCGCGCCGCCTGCCGCACGACGATGGACCCCGACCGCGACATGAGCGCCAGACCGATCCCCAGAAGGCAGGCGCAGAAGAACGAGATGACAGTCACATAGAACGTGACCCACGCCCCGTTGAGCAACGTCCGAAGGATTTGCAGGTAAAGCGCATCGACCGCGATTCGGTAGAGGAACCACAACCCCAGTGCACAGGCCAGGACCAGCCAATAGGGAAAATCGCGGTCGTGCCGCGTGTCGGCGCGGGGCATGAAGCGGCGCCTATCGGCCCAATTCGGTTTCCACGAACCAGCGGCTGTTCAGCGCGTCCAGAGTCCCGTCGGCCTTCATCGAGGCGACGGCCGCATTGACAGGCCCGACGAGATCCGAGTCCTTGGGAAAGATGAACCCGAACTCCTCGGTGCCCAGCGGATCGCCGGTGATCTTCAGCGCGCCGTCGCTGTTGGCGACATACCCTTCGGCCGCCGTGCTGTCGGTCAGCGCGAGGTCGATATCGCCGGTGCGCAGCGCCTGCACCGCTGCGCCGAAAGTCTGGAACTGGCGCATGCGCGGATTGGATTCGTCGCCGTCCAGAATCTCGTAGATGCCGACATAGAAGGGCGTGGTGCCCGGCTGCGCGCCAATCAACAGGTCGGGATCGGCGGCAAAGCCTTCGGCGTCGGAAAAGCGGCTTTCGTCGGCGCGCACCAGCATCCGCATTTGGGACACCATATAGGGGTCGCTGAAATCCACCACTTCGGCCCGGTCGGGGCGGATGGTGATGCCGGTCATGCCCATGTCGTACTGGCCCTGCGCGACGGCGGCGATCATCGCCTCCCAACTGGTATTCTCGAAGCTGACCGTCGCGTTCAGCCGGTCAGCGATCTCGGCCATGGCGTCGTATTCCCAGCCCACGGCGTCGCCCGTCGAAGGGCGGATATATTGCAGCGGCGGATAGGCGTTCTCGACCGCGACGACGATCTCGCGGCCGTCCAGATCGGGAAGATCGGCCGCCGAGACAGCGAAGGGCAGGATCGCGGCAAGAAGGGTCGGCAGGAACTTCACGGCAGACTCCGTATGTCGGATGGCTTGGGTCGGACCCTAGTGCAGCCCGGCAGCGGGCCGCAAGCCTGCGGATGGATCGTTCGCGCGCTTCGGGCATTAACGGATAAATAACGCACTGGACATGCCATGCTCGACGCATCCCTTCATCTTGCCCGCGATCCCTATCGCTGGATCGGCCGGCATGCGGGCGACCGGGCCGCCTTCAACGCGCGCCTGCTTTTGCAGCCCACCACGTTTCTGGCCGGATCGACGGCGGCGCCTTTCTTTTATTCCGATGCGATGCAGCGGACCGGCGCGGCGCCGACCTTCCTGCGTCGCACGTTGTTCGGCCCCGAGGGGGTGCAGGGTCTGGACGATGCGGAACATCGTCAACGCAAGGCGCTGTTCCTGCGGCGTCTGGGCCCCGACCGCGCCAAGGATATCGCGGCGCGCGCCGGGACGGCGATGGATGCGCTGGCGGCCGCGCGGCCCGGCCGGATCGTTCTTCAGGACCAGATGGAGCTGCTGCTGACCCGCGTGGTCTGCGATTGGGCCGGCATCGCCGTTGCCGACGCGGCGTTGCCCGATACCACGCGCATGCTGTCGCGCCTGTTCGAACATGCCGGACCAAACGACCCGCGCCACCTGACCGCGTGGACGGCCCGACGCGATGCCGACCGCTGGGCCGCGAACCTGGTCCGGCAGGTCCGCGACCGGCGCGATCCGGGCAGCGTGCTGGATCTGGTGGCGCATTGGCCGGATACCGATGGCAAGCCTTTGCCCGTCGATGTCGCCGCGGTCGAGCTTGTCAATTTCCTGCGCCCCGTCGTCGCCATATCGGCCTTCATCACCTTTAGCGCCCATGCGCTTGTCCACCACCCCGAAGCGCGGCCCGACGATGACGACGAGGTGCATCGTTTCGTGCAGGAGGTCCGGCGCCTTTATCCCTTCTTTCCGATGCTGGCGGCCAAGGCGCGGCACGATGCCGTGCTGGATGGCGTGACCATCCCGCAAGGTCAGCGCGTCATTCTGGAAATTCGCTCGGTGAACCGCGATCCGCGCAACTGGGACGATCCCGACAGTTTCAGGCCCGACCGCTTCAAGGATTGCGATATCGGCGCATTCCAGATGATCCCGCAGGGCGGCGGCGGGCTGGCCGACGGACATCGCTGTCCGGGTGAATGGACGACGATCGAGGTGATGGAAGAAGCGGTGCGCTGGCTGACGCGGCGGGCCGAATGGTCCACGCCCGCGCAGGATTTCGAGCTGAACATGGCCGCCCTTCCCGCCTTGCCGCGCGACAGGATCGTGCTGGACGGTCTGCGTCCGGCCTAACGGGCCGCTGCCCCGCGCCGAAGGTGCCCGCAATCGGGGCAATCGGGGCGGGGCGTCAGCAGGATGGTCCGGTTCTCGCCCCAAAGCGCGTCGTGGATCGCCATGCGGCCGCGCAGCGTTTCGCCAGCGCCAGTCAGCTCCTTGATCGCCTCGGCGGCCATGATCGTCCCGACGATGCCGGGAAGCGGCCCCAGCACCCCCGCTTCGGCGCAGCTCGGCGCCAGCCCCGGCGCGGGACGGTCGGGAAAGATGCAGCGATAGCAGGGCGTTCCGTCCCAGGGCGCGAAGATCGTCACCTGACCTTCCCATTGCGACAGCGCCCCCGAGATCAGCGGCACCCGCGCGGCGATGCAGGCGGCGTTGACGACATACCGTGTGCCGATGTCGTCCGTCCCGTCCAGCACCAGATCGTAATCCTCGACCAAAGCCGTCGCCATGTCGGCCGTCAGTTTGCGGCGATAGGGTCTGACGGCGACGTTGGGGTTCAGCGCCCGGATCGCCAGCTCGGCGGAAAAGACCTTGGGCATGCCCGTCCGCGCATCGGTATGGATGATCTGCCGCTGAAGGTTGGTCTGCTCGACCGTGTCGTCGTCGATCACCCCCAGGGTGCCGATGCCCGCCCCCGTGAGATATAGCAGTGCCGGAGAGCCGAGGCCCCCCGCCCCAACCACCAGCACTTTCGCCGCCTTCAGCCGCTTCTGTCCCGGACCCCCGATTTCGCGCAGGGCGATATGGCGTGCGTAGCGCTGCACCTCGCCGGGCGCGAACTGGCCCGGCGCGAGTTCGGGCTTGCGGTTTTCGGGGCGCACATGGCCGCGCAGACGGCCCAGACCGGCCCGGTAAAGCAGCACCAGCGCCGCGACGCCGCCCAGCACCAGCCATTCGCCCGCAGACCCGCCCGTCGCTTGGCGCAGCGGATTGCCTGGGGGCAGTCCCACGTTCACCGCAAGGATCGCGACGTAAAGCAACGCCAGCATTGTCAGCCGGGCCTGAACCGGCCAGCCGATCCGCCTGCCGCCGAACCAGATCGCGGCGGCCAGAAGCAGCGCCAGCAGCATCAGGATGTGCCGGTCGAACCGAAGCCGCCCGTGCCGCGCGGCGTGCCATCCAGACGGTCGGTTTCCGCAAAGGCCGCCCGGACGACCGGCGCGATCACCCCTTGGGCGATCCGCATCCCGTGCAGCACGACGAACGGCACCTGCCCGAGATTGATAAGCAGGATCGCGACAGCGCCCCGGTAATCCGCGTCGATCGTCGCAGGCGCGTTCACCAGCGTCACGCCGTGATCGCGGGCCAGCCCCGACCGGGGGCGCAACTGCATCTCGAACCCCTCGGGGATTGCCATGCGCAGTCCGGTGGGGACGATGGCGCGCGCCATCGGTTCGATCGGCAGGCCGCCCCGGTCGGGTGCCGCGAAGTTCGCGCGGATGTCCGCCCCGGCGGCACCGTCGGTCGCATAGGTGGGCAGCGGGATGGTCGGATCGGCCCAACCCTCACGCATCAGGGAAACCTCGACCCGGTTCACCGCGCCGTGTCCCTCGCCAGCGCCTCCGCGATCCGATGCGCCAGACGGTCGGCCACCGCTTCCTTGGACGCGCGCGGCCAGTCCTCGGCCCCGTCGGACGTGACCAGCGTGACGGCATTCTCGGCCCCGCCCATGATGCCCGTCGCCGGGGACACATCGTTGGCCACGATCCAGTCGCACCCCTTGCGCGCCAGCTTGGCCCGTGCGTTGGCCAGCACATCGTCCGTCTCGGCGGCGAAGCCCACCACCAGCGAAGGGCGCCCTTCGGTCATCCCGGCGATGTCGGCCAGGATGTCGGGGTTCTGGGTCAGCGACAGTTCGGGCCTGCCCGCGCCTTTCTTCATCTTCGAGCTAGCCGCATTGGCGATGCGCCAGTCCGCGACGGCCGCTGCGAAGACGGCGATGTCGGCAGGCAGCGCGGCCTTGACCGCCGCGTGCATCTCGGCCGCCGTTTCGACCCGGATCACGGCCGGTCCGGGCGGCGGCGGCGTCGTCGCGGGGCCGGTCACGAAGGTCACGCGCGCGCCCAGCCGGTGCAGCGCGGCCGCGATGGCGGTGCCCTGTGCGCCGGACGAACGGTTG
Source organism: Oceaniovalibus guishaninsula JLT2003 (assembly GCF_000299575.1). GTDB lineage: Bacteria > Pseudomonadota > Alphaproteobacteria > Rhodobacterales > Rhodobacteraceae > Palleronia > Palleronia guishaninsula. The sequence continues at coordinate 18,248 of NZ_AMGO01000046.1, read as the reverse complement.
GCGATATAGCGCACCGGGTCGATGGGTTCGTGCGTCGGGCCGGACGTGACCAGTGCGTGCAACCCCCGCAGCCGCGGCGCGGCAAACTGCGCGTCGATTGCCGTCAGGATTGCCGGAACCTCGGCCATGCGCCCCGGCCCGTATTCGCCGCAGGCCATGTCGCCTTCGTCGGGACCGACGAAACGGATGCCGTCCGCGCGCAGTGTCGCCAGATTGCGCGTGGTCGCCGGATGCGTCCACATGCGCACATTCATCGCCGGTGCCATCAGCACCGGCGTATCGGTCGCCAGCAGCAGCGTCGATGCCAGATCGTCGGCTCGGCCCTGCGCCGCACGCGCCATCAGGTCGGCCGTTGCGGGGGCAACGACGATCAGATCCGCCACGCGGCTAAGCTGGATATGCCCCATCTCGGCCTCGGCCGTCAGATCCCACAAGTCGGTATGGACGCGGACCCCGGCCAGCGCCGACAGCGACAGGGGCGTGACGAACTGCGCGGCGGCGCGGGTCATCACCGGCGTGACACTCGCACCGCGTTCGCGCAGGCGACGGACGAGTTCCAGCGCCTTGTAGGCCGCGATGCCGCCTGAAACGATCAGCAGGATATGGCGGTTCAGCATCGGCACCCCTTGGCGGCGGACCCTAGTGAGGCGCCGCCGCGCCGACAAGACCTAGCGCAGGGCGTCGCACGGATCGCCGCGCGTGTCGGCATCGAGATAGGGCGCCACGACCCAATCGTCGAACGGCACATCGGATGACGGCGGGCTCGAAAGCTGTCCCAGCGCGATCACCGACAGATCGGGCCGCACGGCTTGCAGAAGCGATGGAACGCCCCAGTCGTCACGGGCATGGCCGTTGCCGGTGACGACCGCGACGGGGCCGCCCGTCTCCTCCCAGGCGGCGATCACGGCCTCGGCCAGGGCCGCATCGCGCAGGCGCTGCACGTCCAGCATCGCGGCCAGCGAATCCTCGGGCATGAAGTTGCAATGCGCTTGAGCGATTTCGTCCAGGCGTTTCGCGCGAATCTCGGCCGAAAGGGGGGCGTCCAGCCCGAAAATCGCCGTCAGATCGCGCGATGCGGCGAGGCCGCCAGCGAAGACGCTTTCGATCTCGGCGCCCGCAACCTCCGCGCCGAAGATGGCCGCGTCGCCCGCCGCGATGAAGACGGGATGATACATCTCGAAATCCGGCCAGCCACGGCCTTCCCATTCCAACGCCGCGCCAAGAACGTCGGCAGCGGACCCGCGCAGGGATTCGGCGACCTGCGCCAAGTGGGGCGGCAACTGTTCGAACACCACGGCGGCGGGCTTCATCCGGTCCAGCCAGATTGCCTGATTGACATGATGCACGGGGTTGTCGTGCACCTCGCCCATCAGAACGACGTCGGCGTCCAGCGGCATGGCATCGGTCCGGGCCGTCGCCGGGGCAAAGATCAGCGCAGCGATGGCGACCAGCGCAGCGTTACGCCAGAAAATGACGGACCTCGGCCGATTGCGTTTCCAAAGAGCGACGCAGCTTGCCGAAGGCGGCCGCTTCCAGCTGGCGCACCCGCTCCTTGCTCAAGCCAAGCTCGACACCCAGCGATTCCAGCGTGCGGGGCTGATCACGCAGCTTGCGTTCGCGGACGATGAACCGTTCGCGTTCGTTCAATTGCCCCATCGCCGAAACCAGCCATTGCCGAAGCGTCGCCAGATCCTTGGCATGCGTCACCGTTTCGTCCGCCTGCGCGCTTTCGTCCTGCAAGGCGTCGATCCACTGACGGCCCTCATCCTCGGTCGATTGGGTGGCGTTGAGCGAAAAGTCCGACCCGGCCAACCGCCCTTCCATCATTTCGACATCGTGCAGCGGCACCCCCACCTCGGTCGAGATCATCTGACGCATCTGGTGACGGTCCAGCCGTTCGCCCCGCGCGGCGGCCTCGCGTTCAAGGCGGGCCTGCACCCGGCGCATGTTGAAGAACAGCGACTTCTGGCTGCTGGTCGATCCGGTGCGCACCATGGACCAGTTGCGCATCACATAGTCCTGAATGCTGGCCTTGATCCACCACACGGCATAGGTCGAGAACCGCACACCGCGATCGGGGTCGAACTTGTCCGCAGCCTTCATCAGACCCAGCCCGGCCTCCTGGATCAGATCGTTCATCGGGGCGCCATACCGGCGGAACTTGGCGGCCATGCTGATCGCCAGCCGCATATAGGCGGTTATCAGGCGATGCAGCGCCGCCTCGTCCCGCTGATCGCGCCAGGCATAGGCAAGGCGCAATTCGGTTTCGGCATCCAGCAATTCGGCCTGCATGGCCTTGCGGGACATCGTCTGATCGGAGAATCCATCCAGTGCCATCTCAACTCCTCCGATACGGGCGGCGTCCGTGTCACGGCGATCCCGCTTAACTGTCCGCTCGGTCGATGCTACGCAGGGCAGACGCCGCCCGACAATGGAAAGTTCCCCCGCCGATGTTGCCTCCGCTGGTATTTGTTCTAGGGGGGGCGTCCTCGGGCAAGTCGGCAATGGCCGAACGGATCGCCCGCGCGACCCGCCTGCCGCTGACCTACATCGCCACCGCGCAACCCTTCGACGACGAGATGACGGCCAAGATCGCCTTGCATCGCAAGGGTCGCGCCGCCGATGGCTGGCAGACGGTCGAGGTTCCGCTGGAGCTTGGGCGCAGCATCGCGGCGCTGCCTGCGGGGGGGGCGGCGCTGGTCGATTGTGCGACATTATGGCTCACGAACGTCCTGCTGGCAGGCAGGGACACGGATGGGGCGATTATCGACCTGCTGGCGGCCATCGCCGCCCGCCCCTGTCCGCTGATCGTCGTCAGCAACGAGGTCGGGCTGGGCATCGTGCCGGACAACGCGCTGTCGCGGCGGTTCCGCGAGGCGCAGGGCCGTCTGAACCGCGCGCTTGCCGCCGAAGCGGATCGGGTCGTCGGGGTGATGGCCGGGCTGCCCCTTGCGTTGAAGGGCACGCTGCCCGAGGGGGCGTCATGACGGCGCTCTGGTGGGTCAGGCATGCGCCGACGCATGCCAGGACGATGGTCGGGTGGTCGGACCTGCCGGCCGATCTTTCGGATGCGGGTCTGCTGGATCGCCTGTCGGGATTCCTGCCGGCGAAGGCGCCGGTCGTATCCTCCACCCTGCTGCGCGCGATTGTCACCGCGGATGCGATACGCGGCGACCGCCCGCTTCTGCCCCCCGACCCCGACCTGCGCGAAATGAGCTTTGGCGACTGGGAGCTTCGGTCCCACGACGAAATCGCGCAGGAGGATCCGGTCGGCATCCGCGCCTTCTGGGACAGTCCCGGCGATGTCCGGCCGCCCGGCGGGGAAAGCTGGAACGACCTGCGCATGCGGGTCGATGCGGCAGCGGACCGGCTGATGGGACTGGCACCGGAAATCGTCGTCGTGGCCCATTTCGGCCCCATCCTGACGCAGATCCAGCGGGCCGGGGGGCTGACGACCCGGCAGGCCTTCGCGCAGCGCATCGACAACCTATCGGTGACGCGCGTCGATCTCGGGAACGGCCGCGCCGAACCTGTCAATCACATCCCGTAACATGGCCAGCGGGCCAGGTGCCCTGAACTACAAGGAATACGGACATGCTCATCCTTGGCGACCGCGCCTTTTCCAGTTGGTCGCTGCGCGGCTGGCTGCTGTTCCATGCTTTCGGCCTGGACGTGCCCGTGCGCTTCGTGTCGCTTGCCGATGGCAGCATGGCGCGCACCTTGGCCAATCATGCGCCGGCCCGCACCGTGCCGACCTGAATCACCCCGGAAGGCGCCGTCGTTCACGACAGCCTGGCCATCGCCGAGGAACTGGCGAGCCGTCACCCCGAGGCGGGTCACTGGCCCGCAAGTCCGCACGCCCGCGCCACCGCCCGGACCTTGACGGCCGAGATGCACAGCGGCTTCGCGGCCCTGCGCGGCGACTATCCGATGAACCTGCGGCAAGCCTATCGCGACACCGGACCAAGCGACGCGGTTCTGCGCGAGCTCGGTCGCCTCGACACGATCTGGTCCCAGGCGCGGAAAACCTGCGGGGCCGAGGGCCCGTGGCTCTGCGGCGATTACTGCGTGGCCGATGCGTTCTTCGCCCCTGTCGCGGCGCGCATCGCAGGCTACGGTCTGCCGGTAACGCCGCAGGCAGCCGCCTATGTCGCCGTGCATCTGCCGCATCCGTCCTTCGACGCGTGGCGTGCGGCCGCGTTGATACAAGGGCCGGATCTGCCGCAATACGGCCGCGATCATCCACCCGCCAACTGGCCGGTGGTTAACCATTCCTAAAGATGCGGCGTCTATCCGCCGGGTGGGTGGGAAACAGAAAGGGCCATCGTGGTCACACGCGCCTATACCGTGGCGTTCGAGGGGATCGAGGCGCGGCTGGTCGAAGTGCAATGCGCCGTCTCGCCCGGTCTGCCCGCGTTTTCCATCGTCGGCCTGCCCGACAAGGCCGTGTCCGAGGCGCGTGACCGGATCCGCGCGGCGCTGGGGTCGATGGCCATCGCGCTGCCGTCCAAACGTATCACCGTCAACCTGGCCCCTGCCGACCTGCCGAAAGAGGGCAGCCATTTCGATCTGCCCATCGCTATGGCGCTGCTGGCCGAACTGGACATCGTCCCGCGCGAGGCGGTCGAGACGACGCTGGCCTTGGGTGAACTGGCGCTGGACGGCACCTTGATGCCGATTATCGGCGCGCTGCCCGCCGCGATGACGGCGGTCGAGGAAGATCGCCTGCTGCTTTGTCCCCAGCCCTGCGGGGCCGAGGCCGCGTGGGTCGATGCGGCGACGGTGATCGCCCCCCGCTCGTTGGCGGCCGCCATCCAGCACTTCACCGGGCAGGCCCCGCTGGATCCGTCCGAAGCGGGCGAGGTGCTGGATCCGCCCGCAGGCCGGGATCTGTCCGAGGTGAAGGGCCAGGAACGCGCCAAGCGCGCGCTGGAAATCGCCGCCGCCGGACGGCACCACCTGCTGATGGTCGGAACGCCCGGATCGGGCAAGTCCATGCTGGCCCAGCGTCTGCCGGGCATCCTGCCGCCCCTGACCGCCGCCGAGGCGCTGGAAACGTCGATGATCCATTCGCTGGCGGGGTTGCTGGACGAAGGCGGCATCAGCCGTGCGCGTCCCTTTCAGGAACCGCATCACACCGCGTCGATGGCCGCCATCGTCGGCGGCGGCAAGGGGGCCAAGCCCGGCCAGATCAGCCTGGCGCATAACGGCGTGCTGTTCATGGACGAGTTTCCCGAATTCGCCCGGCCCGTGCTGGAAACGCTGCGCCAGCCCATCGAGACGGGCGATGTCGTCATCGCGCGGGCCAATGCGCATGTCCGCTATCCCTGCCGGTTTCTGCTGATCGCCGCCGCCAATCCCTGCCGCTGCGGATACATGACCGATCCCGCGCGCGCCTGCGCCCGCGTGCCGGTCTGCGGCGAGGAATACATGAACCGCATCTCGGGGCCGCTGCTGGACCGCTTCGATCTGCGCGTGGACGTGCCGCCGGTGGCGTTCGCCGACCTGGATGCGCCCGCCACCGGAGAGACTTCGGCAATCGTCGCCGCCCGCGTGGCCGAAGCGCGCAAGGTGCAGGCGCGGCGGTTCGACGGGGTGGAAGGCGTGCGCGTGAACGCGGATGCCGGCGGCGCGCTGCTGGACGACATTGCCGGCCCCGATCCCGAAGGGCGGGCGTTCCTGGCTCGTGCGGCGGATCGCTTTGGCCTTACCGCGCGCGGCTATCACCGCATCCTGCGCGTGGCCCGCACGATTGCCGATCTCGACGGGTCGGACACCGTCCGCCTGCCGCATATCGCCGAGGCCGTCGCGTTCCGCCTGCCGGCGGGGCGCTGAGGGCCGTCAGACCAGCCGCCGCTCCACCGCCTCCCAGATCAGGGCGGCGACGTTCACGCCGTCGAACCGTTCCAGTTCCTGAATGCCGGTGGGCGATGTGACGTTGATTTCCGTCAGCCAGTCGCCGATTACGTCAATCCCGACAAAGACCTGGCCCTTTTCGCGCAGCAGCGGGCCGATCGCTTCGCAGATCTCGCGGTCCCGCGCGGTCAGCGCGACGGGTTCGGGGCGCCCGCCCACATGCATGTTCGACCGCGTCTCGCCCTGCGCCGGAATGCGGTTGATGGCGCCCACGGCCTCGCCATCGACAAGGATGATCCGCTTGTCGCCGGCGCTGACCGCAGGCAGGTATTGCTGCGCGATCAACGGCTCGTTGTTGATGCCGGTGAACATCTCGTGCAGCGAGGCCAGGTTGCGGTCGCTGTCGGGCAGGCGGAACACCCCTGCCCCGCCATTGCCGTAAAGCGGCTTGACGATGATGTCGCCGTGATCCGCCTTGAATTTCTGCAAAGCCCCCAGATCGCGCGCCACGACCGTCGGCGGATGAAGGTCGGGAAACTTCAGCACCAGCAGCTTTTCGGGATAGTTGCGCACCCAGAAGGGATCGTTGACCACCAGCGTTCTGCCCCCCACCAGGTCGAGCAGATGTGTGGTGGTGATATAGCCCATGTCGAAGGGCGGATCCTGGCGCAGCCAGATTACGTCGCAGGTGGACAGCACGATCTCGGTCTCGTCCCCGGCCGAGAAATGGTTGCCCCGCTCGCGCCGGACGGTGACGGGCCAGCCGCGGGCGCGGACCGCGTTGTCGCGCCACGACAGCTTGTCGGGGGTATAGTAGAACAGCGAATGACCCCGTTCCTGCGCCTCGACCATAAGGCGAAAGGTGCTGTCGGCGTCGATATTGACGGCGCCCAGCGGGTCCATCTGAAAGGCGATCTTGAGGCTCACATGCATTCTCCGCTCGGGCCGGTCCTACATGCCCGCTGGCGACGGGACTGACAATCACGCGAAGGCGTTTTCCAGAATTGACACGCGCCCCGTCCCGTCGACGGTCGCGACATCGAAGCGCGCGGGTGTCAGCGATCCTTCGGGTCGGGTTCCCAGAAACTCGGCCGCGGCGGCATAGAGCCGGGCGATCTGGCGCTGCGACAGGCTTGCCGCCGCACGGTCGTGGCTGCGCGATTGCTTGACCTCGACAAAGATCACCTCGGCACCCTTGTGGAATATCAGGTCGATCTCGCCGCCCGCGCCGCGCCATCGGCGTTCAAGGGCGACATGCCCGGTGCGCCGGTATTCGGCGGCGACCCGTTCCTCGGCGGCAAGGCCCGCCCGATAAGATCGCGCGCCGCTCATTCGCGGTCCTGCATACGCAAGGCGCGCTGATAGACCTCGCGGCGCGGCACGTTGCGCGCGCCCGCGATGGTGGTTGCGGCGTCCTTGACGCTCATCGTCTGCATCGCGTGGCGCAGGTCGGCGTCGATGTCGTCGGAAGACGCGACGCTGCGGTCGCGATCCACCACGATCACGATTTCGCCCCGCGGCGGATTCTCCTGACATCCCGCAAGCAGCACCGACAGGGGGCCGCGGCGCACCTCCTCGAACTTTTTGGTCAGTTCCCGGCAAAGCGCCGCATCCCGGTCGCCGAGGCTGCGCAGCAGGCCGTCGAGCATCCGCGCGCAACGGCTTGGCGCTTCGTAGAAGACCAGCGTCGCGGGAACAGAGGCGAGTTCGGCAAGCGCGGTCGCGCGGGCGTCGTCGGTCGGCGGCAGGAAACCGGCGAACAGGAAACGGTCGGTCGGCAGCCCCGAAAGCGACAGCGCCGTCAGAACCGCCGAGGCGCCCGGCGCGGTCGTCACCCGCAGCCCCGCCAGGGTGGCTTCGCGCGCAAGGGCGTAACCCGGATCCGCGATCAGCGGCGTGCCCGCATCGGACGCATAGGCCACCGATCTGCCTTCGCGGATCAGGTCCAGCAGACGCGGCCGCATGGCGGCGCCGTTGTGATCGTGATAGGCCAGCACCGGCCGGCCGCCGACAGGAATGCCGTGGATCTGCATCAGCTTGCGCAGCGTGCGGGTATCCTCGGCGACCAGCACGTCCGCATCGCGCAGGATGTCGAGCGCGCGCAGAGTGATGTCGCGCGCCGATCCGATGGGCGTCGCCACCAGCGTCAGCGATCCGGTCGGTGCCCCGACGCTCATGAGGACGGGACCGATTTACTTGGGCCGGTGCTGCGCATAGGGTCGCCTTCTCATTGGCCCGGCGAGGACGCCCCGGCGGGACCGACCGGAATAGAGGGAGTTGCCGGGATGTTTGCCTCGATTCGATCCGTTCGCAACCCGTTGGCCCGTCTGGCCACGCTTGCCGCGACGCTTGTGGCGCTGGCGGCGTGTCAGCCGATGACGACCGGCGCCGGTCGCGGTGGCCCTTCGGTCGATCCGTCCGCCCCCGTGCCGGTCGCGCTGCTGGTTCCCAAGGGCGAAGGCGGCGGCGGCGGCGTTGTGGGCCAAAGCCTTGAAAACGCGGCGCGGCTTGCGGTGAATGATCTGCGCAACGTCCGCATCGACCTGCGCGTCTACGACACCGCCGGCAACCCCGCGACCGCCGCCGCCGCCGCGCAGCAGGCGATCGCGGACGGCGCGGGCATCATCGTCGGGCCGCTTTACAGCCAGACCACGGCGGCGGTGACATCCGCCACGGCAGGCCGGAACGTGAACGTGCTGTCGTTTTCCAACAACGCGGCACTGGCGGGCGGCAACGTCTTCGTGCTGGGGCAGACATTCTCGGACATTGCGGGGCGGCTGTCGGCCTATGCGGTGCGGCAGGGGCGCAACAGTGTCGTCGTCGTTCATTCCGACGATCTGGCGGGACAGGTCGGGCGCGACGCCATCGTCAACGCCGCAAGGGCGAACAATATCCGCGTTGCCGGGGTGGAATCCTATCCGCTGTCGCAGCAGGGCATTGTCGCGGCGGGACCGCGCATCGCGCAAACCGTGCAGTCGTCCGGGGCCACGTCGGTCTTCCTGACCGCCAATGTCGACAGCGACCTGCCCCTGATCGCCACGACATTGCCCGAAAACGGCGTCGATCCGGGGCAGGTTCGCATGCTGGGACTGACGCGCTGGAACAGCCTGCCGCAGGCGCTGACGCTGCCGGGTCTTCAGGGCGGTCTGTTCACCCTGCCCGACCAATCCGTGCTGGACCAGTTCGAGGCGCGCTATCGTGCCGCCTATGGCAGCGCGCCGCATCCGCTGGCGGGGCTTGCCTATGACGCGATCCAGGCCATCGGATCGCTGGTCGCCAGCGGACGGTCGGACGCGCTGACGGGCCGGGCACTGACCCAGCCGGACGGGTTCGCCGGATCGTCCGGCGTCTTCCGCCTGCGCCCGGACGGCACGACGCAACGGGCACTGGCCATCGCGCAGATCCAGAACAATCAGGTCGTCATCGTTGATCCCGCTCCACGCCGCTTCGGTGCCGCCGGTTTCTGAGCCGGCGGCCCCCGACGACAGCCACCGTCACCCCAAGGATCTGATCCGGCCGGAGGCGGACATCTTCGACATGCCCGCCGTCATGGCCGGCATGTCCGCCGAACTGGCGCCGGCGGACGATCCGGCGGCCATGCGCGCCATCGTCGTCTCGCACCTCAAGCCGGCGCATGCGGCCGGACGGTCCGCCATTGCCGACGCCTTCGCGGCGGATCCGTCGGCCGCACGGCAGACGGTTTCGGCCTATTCCTATCTGACCGATTGCATCGTCGCCTGCGTGTTCGAGGTCGCAACCACGCGTCTGCATCCCCGCCCGAACCCGACGCAGGCCGAACATCTAGCCGTGATTGCGGTCGGCGGATACGGCCGGGCCGAAATGGCGCCCTTCTCGGACGTCGATCTGCTGTTTCTCAGCCCCTGGAAGCTGACCGCCTGGGCCGAAAGCGTGATCGAATCGATGCTCTACATCTTCTGGGATCTGCATCTGAAGGTCGGGCATTCCAGCCGCACCGTGGACGATTGCCTGCGGCTGGGGCGCGACGATTTCACCATCCGCACCGCCCTGCTGGAGCATCGGTTCCTTGCCGGACATGCCGCATTGGCGGACGAACTTCAGTCCCGGCTGCGCACCGAACTGTTCGCGGGGACCGGCCCCGAATACGTGGCCGCCAAACTGGCCGAACGCGCCCGCCGGCACGCCCGGCAGGGCAACCAGCGCTACGTCGTCGAACCCAACGTGAAGGAAGGCAAGGGCGGCCTGCGCGATCTTCAGACGCTGTTCTGGATCGCCAAATACGTCAACGGCGTACAGGACGTGGCCGATCTTGTCGCCTGCGGCACCTTCACCGCCGACGAATTCGCCGTCTTCCTCCGGGCCGAATCGTTCCTGCTGGCGGTGCGCTGCCATCTGCACCTTGTGGCTGGACGCGCGGCGGATCAGCTGACCTTCGATCTTCAGGTCGAGGTGGCGGCGCGGATGGGCTATCGCGACCGAGGGGGGCGGCGCGGGGTCGAACATTTCATGCAGGACTATTTCCGCCATGCGACCCGCGTGGGAGATCTGACCCGCATCATGCTGACCGCGCTGGAGGCCGACCACAAGAAGGACGCGCCCGACCTTGTCGGCAAGTCGCGGCGCAAGCGCGCGCGGCCCGGTTACGCCCTCGTGCAGAACCGGCTGGCCATCGCCGACGAACAGGCGTTCCTGGCGGACAAGCTGAATATCCTGCGCATATTCGAGGAAGCCCTGCGCACCGCGACGCTGCTGCACCCCGACGCTATGCGGGTCATCGCGGCCAATCTGGGCCTTGTGGACGACGACATGCGGCGCGATCCCGAGGCGATCCGCATCTTCATGGACCTGCTGCTGAAATACGGCAATCCCGACAGGGCCCTGCGGCGCATGAACGAGCTGGGCGTGCTTGCCGCCTTCCTGCCCGAGTTCGAGCCCATCGTCGCGATGATGCAGTTCAACATGTATCATCATTACACGGTGGACGAGCATACGCTGCAATGCCTCAACTACCTCGCCATGATCGAACGTGGCGAGATGGCGGACGACCTGCCCCTCGCCACCCGAATCATGGCGCAGCGGCCCAACCGCAGGGTTCTGCATGTCGCGCTGCTGCTTCACGACATCGGCAAGGGCCGGGACGAGGATCATGCCGTCCTGGGCGCGCGCATCGCCCGCAAGGTCGCGCCTCGGCTGGGGCTGGGACGCACGGATTGCGAGACCGTCGAATGGCTGGTGCGCTATCACCTGCTGATGTCAGACATGGCGCAGAAGCGCGATCTGAGCGATCCGCGCACCGTGCGCGATTTCGCCAAGGCCGTGCGCACGCGCAAGCGGCTGGACCTGCTGACCGTGCTGACGGTCTGCGACATCAACGGCGTGGGTCCGGGCACCTGGAACAACTGGAAGGCGCAGCTTTTGCAGACGCTCTACGAGGAGACGGCGTTCGCGCTGGAAAACGGCCTCGAGGCGCTCAACCGCGAGACGCGGGGAAACGAAGGGCGGCGTCTGCTACGCGAGGCGCTGTCGGACTGGGATCCGAAGGACCTGAAGACCGAGACCGCGCGCCATTACCCGCCCTATTGGCAGGGGCTCGGGCTGCAATCCCACCTGGCCTTCGCACGGATGCTGAAGGACATCCGCAACGACGAGATCAGGATCGACGTTACCGCCGATATCGACCGCGACGCCACGCGGATCTGTTTCGCGCTGTCCGACCATCCGGGCATTTTCAGCCGTCTGGCCGGCGCACTGGCGCTGGTCGGCGCCAATGTCGTGGATGCGCGCACCTACACGTCCAAGGACGGCTATGCCACGGCAGTCTTCTGGGTGCAGGACGGCGACGGTCATCCCTACGATCCCCACAAGCTGCCGCGTCTGCGCGGCACCATCGGCAAGATCCTGCGCGGCGAGGTCATCGCCCGCGAGGGGCTGGATACGCGCGACAAGATCAAGAAGCGCGAACGCGACTTCCGGGTGCCGACCAGCATCGCCTTCGACAACGAGGGATCCGAGATCTATACCATCGTCGAGGTCGATACACGCGACAGGCCGGGACTGCTCTACGATCTGACCCGGACGCTGGCCATCGCGCATATCTCGATTTCCAGCGCGGTGATCGCCACCTATGGGGCGCAGGTGGTCGATACGTTCTATGTAAAAGACATGTTCGGGCTGAAGATATATTCCGACGCCAAGCAGGCCGCGCTGGAACGCAAGCTGCGCGAGGCGATCGACAGCGGCGCGGCGCGTGCCCGCAATCACTGACGCCGCACGCCCGGCGCCCCTTCCGATGCGCCGCCGAAGCGGCTAGAGGACCGCGGATGCGGGCGGGCCCTCCCTCCGCGCGAAACGGTGCGGAACCATGAGCACAGCCAGAACTGCCATCCCCGCGCCCCGCCTGATGCGCGGCTTCCTGACCGTCGGCACATGGACGCTGGCCAGCCGCATCCTGGGCTTCGTGCGCGAGATCTTCATCGCCGCCGCGCTGGGTTCCGGCCCGGTCGCGCAGGCGTTTCTGGTGGCGTTCGCGCTGCCCAACATGTTCCGCCGCTTCTTCGCCGAAGGCGCGTTCAACATGGCCTTCGTGCCGCTTTTCTCGCGCAAGCTGGAAACCGGGGCGGACGCGATGGAATTCGCCCGCGACGCCTTTGCCGGGCTGACCACCGTGCTGATCGCACTGACCCTGCTGGCGCAGGTCTTCATGCCCGCCCTGGTCTATGCGATGGCGGCGGGGTTCGCGGGCGACGAACGGTTCGATCTGGCCGTCGTCTTCGGCCGCATCGTCTTTCCGTATATCCTGCTCATCTCGCTGGCAGCGCTTCTGTCGGGGGTGCTGAACGCGTCCGGCCGGTTTCTGGCCGCCGCCGCGGCCCCTGTCGCGCTGAACGTGATCCTGATCGCGGCGCTCTGGGCGGGGCAGCGTTTCGGCTGGGCCACCGGGCTGACCCTGTCGTGGTCGGTGCTGGTGGCGGGGATCGTGCAGCTGGCCGTAGTGTGGATCGCAGCGTCGCGCGCGGGCTTCCGCCTGTTGCCGCGCCTGCCCCGCATGACGCCCGATCTGCGCAAGCTGGCCATCATCGCCGCCCCGGCGGCGCTTGCCGGCGGGGTCGTGCAGATCAACCTGCTGGTCGGACGGCAGGTCGGATCGCAGTTCGACGGGGCCATCGCCTGGCTCAGCTATGCCGACCGGCTTTATCAGCTTCCCCTGGGCGTCGTCGGCATTGCCATCGGCGTTGTCCTTCTGCCCGATCTGTCGCGGCGGCTGGGCGCGCAGGATGTGGCAGGCGGGCGCGACGCGATGAACCGCGCGGCCGAATTCGCACTGATCCTGTCCGTTCCCTGCGCCGTCGCCTTCCTGATCATACCGCTGCCGCTGGTGCAGGTGCTGTTCCAGCGCGGCGCGTTCGGGGCGGATGACAGTGCCGCGACCGCGCTGGCCGTGGCCGTCTACGGGCTGGGCCTGCCGGCCTTCGTTCTTCAGAAGGTATGGCAGCCGCTTTATTTCGCGCGCGAGGATACGCGGACACCGTTCTGGCTGGCGCTTGTGTCGATGCTGGTCAACGTGGGCATCGCCGTGGGGCTGGCGCCGGCGCTGGGATTCATCGCAGCGGCCATCGGCACGTCGCTGGCCGGCTGGACAATGGCCATCCTGCTGATCGTGTTCACCCGCGGCATGGGCGAGGCGGCGCGCCTCGATGCGCGGCTGAAACGGCGGATATGGCGGATCGTGCTGGCCGCGCTGCTGATGGGCGTCGCGCTGTGGCTGGCCGAGGTGGTGCTGGGCCCCGCGCTTGGCCTTGCAGGCTGGCGCTATCCGGCGCTGGCGCTTCTGATCGGCATCGGCGTGCTCAGCTATGGCTGGGCCGGCAATCTGCTGGGGGCGTTTTCGCTGCGCGACATCGCAAGGGGCCTGCGCCGTCAGCGCTGACGCAAGCGCGCGCGCACCCTGCCCCAGCCGCCGGGACTGACGACGAAGGACAGCGCAAAGCCGGTCGCGAACCCCGCAAGATCCGCCAGCCATTCCGGCGATCCGCCGAACATCAGCCCGAACAGAAGCTGGATGCCCAGTAAAAAGGCGATCAGCGTGAAGGCCCGCGCACGGTTCTCGCCCACCGCGCCGAACCCGACCCACAGGATGAACGTATAGGCGCCGATCAGGCCATAGACCGCCGGATACCCCCCCACCAGCGCCATCGGATCGTCCAGAAGCAGGCCATAGGCCGCCGCGCCGGCAATGGCCGACACCGCCAGAACGGTCAGCACCGCGGCGGTCGAAAACACTTCGGACACCATCTTGCCCAGTGCCAGCAGGAACACGAGCACGAACAGAAGATGGGTAAAGCCCAGATGCACGAAGCTGTAGCTGATCAACCGCAGCAATTCGCGCGGCGGATATTGCCCCGTCTCGATCATGCGGTCGAAGATCACCGGCGAAAAGGCGAAGGCGTTGAACGCCTCGATCCGCCATCCCACCGCCCCGGCGCCGCCCGCGAAGCCCGCCGCGCCGGCCTGGAACGCAAGCTCGATCAGCAACAGCACGGCGCAGAGGCCCACCACCACGGGCGGCAGGGCGTTGAACGGGCTGGCATCGGACGGATGGCGCATCGGAGGGGTTCCTTGACGGGTTCGCACCGCAGGACTAAGCCACACCGACCCCCATATCCAGCAGGACGGCGCAATGGCCGACACGACCTTCCCCCGCCGCGTCTTTTCCGGCATTCAGCCTTCCGGCGGTCTGACGCTGGGCAACTATCTGGGCGCGGTGAAGCCGTTCGTCGCGGCGCAGGAATCGGGGGCGGAGGCGCTCTATTGCGTGGTCGATATGCACGCGATCACCGTTTGGCAGGATCCCGACAATCTGCGCCGGCGCACCCGCGAACTGGCGGCGTTCTACATCGCGGCGGGGCTCGATCCCGAACGCTCGATCCTGTTCAACCAGTCGCAGGTCGCCGAACACGCCCAACTGGCGTGGATCTTCAACTGCGTCGCACGCATGGGCTGGATGGGCCGGATGACGCAATGGAAGGACAAGGCCGGCAAGAACGCCGAGAACGCATCGCTGGGCCTTTTCGCCTATCCCGCGCTGATGGCAGCCGACATCCTTGTCTATCATGCGACGCACGTGCCCGTGGGCGAGGATCAAAAGCAGCATCTCGAGCTGACGCGCGACGTGGCGGCGAAGTTCAACCACGATTACGGCACGGATTTCTTTCCGATGGTCGAACCCGTGATCGAGGGCGTCGCCACACGCGTGATGAGTCTGCGCGACGGAACGAGGAAGATGTCGAAATCCGATCCGTCCGATGCCAGCAGGATCAACATGACCGACGACGCGGACACCATCGCGAAGAAGCTGCGCCGCGCCAAGACGGACCCCGAACCGCTGCCCGACAACGTCGAGGGTCTGAAGGACAGGCCCGAAGCCCGGAACCTGATGAACATATACGCCGCCTTGCAGGATCTGTCGCTTGAAGATGCGATGGGTCAGGTCGCGGGCCGGCAATTTGCGCAGTTCAAGCCGCTGCTGGCCGATGTCGCGGTGGACAGGCTGGCCCCGATCAGCGCCGAGATGCGGCGTCTGATGCAGGATGCAGACGAGATCGACCGCCTGCTGGCGCGGGGCGCCGAACGCGCAAGGGCCATCGCTGCGCCCGTCCTGCGGCGGACCTACGACATCGTGGGCATGGTCGGCGGCTGACGGGGGGAAGGGCATGACGACAGGAACGGACATTCGCACCTGGTTCGACGGACGCTGGCACGACGGCGACGTTCCGGTGATGAACGCGGCCGATCACGGGGCGTGGCTGGGCGGAACGGTGTTCGACGGGGCGCGCTATGCCTACGGTCTGGCGCCCGACCTGCTGGCGCATTGCGTCCGCGTCAACGCCTCGGCCCGCGCGCTGATGATGGTGCCGCATATCGACCCGCGGGATATGGTCGGGATCGTATGGGAAGGTCTGCGCCGGTATCCCCAAGATGCGGCCGTCTATATCAGGCCGATGTACTGGACGCGCCAATCCGGTCCCGGTGCCATCGTTCCGGCGGCGGCGGAGCCGGGATTCTGCATCTGCCTCGAATCCATCCCCATGCCGTCCGAGGACGCCTCGGTCCGCCTGACGACGACGCGGTTTCGGCGGCCGGTGATCGAAAGCTCGGTCGTGAACGCCAAGGCAGGCTGCCTTTATCCCAACAACGCCCGCATGCTGGCCGAGGCACAGGCAAAGGGGTTCGACAACGCGCTGGTGGCCGACGCCTTGGGAAACGTGGCCGAGACGGCGACGGCCAACGTCTTCATGGTGCGCGACGGCGAGGTTCTGACACCGGTGCCGAACGGCACGTTCCTGTCAGGTATCACCCGCGCGCGCCATATCGCCAACCTGACGGCCGACGGGATGGATGTGCGCGAGACGGTGCTGACCTTCGACGATTTCCGCCAGGCGGACGAGGTTTTCCTGACCGGAAACATGGCCAAGGTCACGCCCGTTTCGGACTTCGAGGACCGGCATTACGATACCGGACCGAACGGCAATCCCGTGACCCGGCGCGCCCGGCAGCTTTACTGGGAATGGGCGGCATCCGCAGCCGATTGAGGTGCTTGCGCGCCCGGCATCCCATCCCCACAATGCGAGACGGACAAGGGCGGGCAGATGCGCAAGTTTCTCGTAATCCTCGACGACAGCCGCGAATGCCTGAACGCGATGCGATTCGCGGCGATGCGCGCGGCCAGGACGGGCGGCGGCGTCACGGTGCTGTCCGTCATTCCACCGGACGAGTTCAACCACTGGATCGGCGTCGGCGAGATCATGCGCGGCGAGGCCCGCGACCGGATCAACGCCCATTTCGAGGTTTTCGCGAAATGGATGCGCGACAAGCACGGAGTCGATCCGGAGCTGGTCATCCGCGAGGGCGAACCCGTGCCCGAGATCATCGGTCAGATACGCGACGATCCCGAAATCGGCGTGCTGGTGCTGGGGGCGGGGACGGACAAGGGGGGGCCGGGGCCGCTGATCACCCAATTGTCGCGCGGGGCGGGCGGGTTGCCGGTGCCGCTGACGATCGTTCCGGGCGAGTTGAGCCGCGAGCAGTTGGAGCAGATCACCTGACAGCTCCACCAGTTTAGAACCGTTCCAGATCCTTGACAGAGGGCGCAGGGCTGCGCATATCACGTTCAGCCGCCAGGAGGGCCGTTCCATGTTCATTCAGACCGAATCGACGCCGAATCCGGCGACCCTGAAGTTTCTGCCGGGGCAGACCGTTCTGGACGCTGGCACGGCCGATTTTCCCAATCCCGACACCGCAGACGCTTCGCCCCTCGCGTCGCGGATCTTTGCGGTCGAGGGTGTCACCGGCGTCTTTCTCGGGACCGATTTCGTCACCGTGACGAAGGCCGATGCGGTCGAATGGGATCATGTGAAACCGGCCATTCTGGGCGCCGTCATGGAACATTTCCAGTCCGGCCAGCCGGCAATGGCGAACGATGCCGCTGCCAGCGGCGGTCATGCCGCCCATGACGGCCCGGACGCGGCCATCGTCGGGCAGATCAAGGAACTGCTCGATACCCGCGTACGGCCCGCCGTGGCGCAGGATGGCGGCGACATCACGTTCCACGGATTCGACAGGGGCATCGTCTATCTGCACATGCAGGGGGCCTGCGCCGGGTGCCCGTCATCCACGCTGACGCTGAAGATGGGGATCGAGAATCTGCTGCGGCATTACATTCCCGAAGTGGTCGAGGTGCGCCCTGTCGCGGCCTGATCCTCTCGTTCTGGCCTTCGACACATCGGCCGCGCATTGCGCGGCCGCTTTGCTGTCGGGCGACCGGATCGTCGCGGAACGTAGCGAAAGCATGGCGCGCGGTCAGGCCGAACGCCTGATGCCGCTGGTCGAATCGCTGTTGGCGGAAGCGAACGCCGAATGGGCGTCCCTGACACGTCTGGGCGTCGGCATCGGCCCCGGCAATTTTACCGGCATCCGCATTGCGGTCGCCGCGGCGCGGGGTCTGGCGCTGGGGCTGGGCATTCCGGCCATCGGCGTCACCATCTTCGACGCGATGGCGTCAACCGCCGACAACCCCGACGAGATCCGCATCCCGGCCGGCCGCGGCCTTCACTATGCGATGTCGTCCGGTTCGGTCGGCGACCCTGCGCTTTCAGAGGGCGACGTGCCTCCCCTCGATGCCGCCGGTCTTGTGCGCGCCATCGCCCGGATCGCCGCGCTTCGGGCGCTTCCGCAGCCGCGACCGGCCCCGCTCTACCTGCGCCCGGCGGATGCGGCCCCGCCGCGCGACGCGCCGCCCCGGATCCATGACGCCTGACAGCATGGCGGCGATTCATGCGGCTGCGATGACGGTTCCGCGCGCCTGGTCGCCCGACGAGTTTCGGAGCCTGCTGACCGACGGCGCCTTCGCGGTTCAC
>NZ_AMGO01000045.1 GCF_000299575.1 Oceaniovalibus guishaninsula JLT2003 | reverse complement strand
AGATCGCGGTCTGCGCCGTCCACCGTCACGGTCAGAACCGCACGGTCTCCGTCGCGCCGCGCGGCGTGATAGGTTGCGCCGTCAAGAACCGTGACACTCTCGGCGCGCAAGACCTCGGTGAGCGCTTGCGCCACCTCCGGCTCGGTGCGCGGCAACAGGCGCGAGCGGCAGACGATGGTGACGCGGGTGCCCATCCGCGCCATCATCTGCGCCAGCTCCACGCCGATATAGCCGCCGCCGAGGAAGATCAGGCTTTCGGGCAACCGGTCCAGCTCCAGCAGCGACGTGCTGTCGAGCGTTGGTGCGTCCTGGATACCGGGGATGTCGGGCACGGCGGGTCGGCCACCGGTCGCGACGATCACTTTGGGAGCCGTGATCTTGCGACCGCCGACCTCGACCCCGCCGGGGATGAGCCGTGCCGGACCCTCGTCGACATAGGTCACACCGTAGTAGCCCGGCAGCAGGTCGGCGTACTTCTTCTGGCGCAGCGTCGCGACCAGATCGTCCTTGGCCGCGACCAGCGCAGCCCAGTCGGCGACCTGCGCCTCGCCGCGAAGGCCCGGGAATCGGGACGCCGCCTGCGCGCAGTGCACGGCTTCG
>NZ_AMGO01000044.1 GCF_000299575.1 Oceaniovalibus guishaninsula JLT2003 | reverse complement strand
CGTCATCGTTCCCCAAGACCGGGATCATGTGGATCTTTCGCGGCAGCGGGGCCTCGCCGCCATTGAGGTCCCCCGTGAATGACAAGGGATGCCATCGCCGTTCCATGCGACCCGGGACGCGACGAGGGCGTCCGGCTCAAGATCGAAAGGATCGTCGAGGTCGATGTGGGCAGCCAAGCGCCTGTGGCCGCTGACAGGGACGCCGTCGAGCACCGCAAGGATTGGCTCACCGAGTTCCTCGATCTGCTCCCCTCCTGTGGGCTGTCTTCAGGATCGCCGATCTCGACGGTCGTGGCCTCGGACTGCGGACGGATAGTGCATGACCGCATCGAGACCAGCGATCCCTTCGATCTTCCGTTCGATGATTTCGCGCACGGCCCAAGCAGGGATATCGGCAAGGAGTGCATGGTAGGAAATATCGGGTAAGCGGCAGCGAGACAGGACCCGGCCCCCTCGGGCCACCAGCGCCTGTGTCGCCTCCTCTTCGCTGAGCCGCGCGGCTGCCTCATTGGCTCTGAAAACGAGTTCGATCTCTAGTCGGATCAGATCGTTGTCCCGGTGGCCGTCGAGAATTGCGGAGAGAAAAGTCCGATCTGTCGGTTGAACGCGGTCGTCCGGCCCCCAGGCACGCAGGTCCCGTAGGTGTTCGAACACGGTCGCCCAGGGCGTTTCCCCTCTGACCAGTTGACCGGCCTGCCAGCGCCGCCACAGCGACTCCAGGCTACGCAGGGCCACCATGTCAGGGACGAGAAGATAGGCGACGGGCTGCTTGTCTTCCTCGTCGCTTTCAAGTTCTTCCTCATCCACCAGTTCCAGCCCGCCCACCTGACGGATGGAGGCGGCAAACGAACTGATGGCGCCGCGAACTTCGAAGACCAACAGCCGTTCTGGCGCGAGGCCGGCAGGGTCCGCGCGCAATTCAAGCGCCCCATCACCACGTGCGAGAATTTCGGCAAGGCGCGCAAATTTTGGGCCGAACGCGGCCGTCTGACGGTCTCGCGGAAAGGCATCTGGCGAGGGAATCGGGCGGGCGCGACCTATAGGGCGGGGTTGATCAGCGCTCGGCGTCAGTCTCAGGAGGGGTTTTGTCGGATCGCTCGGCATTTATGATCTCTGGCGTGACGCGCGAAGTCCAAAGATCCAGTTCTGCGCGCAATGCCTCATCAACCGAAACCTCCCCTAAACCAAGAATCTGTCGTCGACGGACATTCTGGCAGAAATCGAGCGCCTCTGCGTAACTTACATTTCCTAGGCGGCTGGCAAGCCGGCCCAGCGCCATTTTTGGTGCATCTGGCCAAGCCGAAATGATCCGGTACCAAAAAACAACAATCTCGTTCTTCTTTGGAGCCGGAAATGCCAACCGCATTTGGAAACGGCGCCAGACAGCGCGATCAAGCAGCTCGCCATGATTGGTAGCCGCGACCACGATGACGTAGCTGGGCAACTGGTCGAGTTGCATGAGCAGGAAAGAGACAACCCGTTTGATCTCTCCTGTTTCATGCGTGTCGCCGCGTTCCTTGCCAATGGCGTCGAACTCGTCGAAAAACAGAACGCTCGGTGTAGTTCGTACATAGTCGAAGAGTTTGCGGAGCCGCGCGTTCGTCTCACCAAGGTAACTGCCGATCAAGGCGTCATATCTGAC
>NZ_AMGO01000043.1 GCF_000299575.1 Oceaniovalibus guishaninsula JLT2003 | reverse complement strand
GAGCCGATAAGCCACCTCGGTCTGCACCTGCTGGGTGGCGCTCTCCGAGCCGAAGTCGCGAACGGACTGGATCTCGGAGGCCCAGAGCACGTCCTGCTTCTTGAACTGGCGGCAGACGAAGGCGCGCATCTCGCGCCGATCCGGGATCTGCTGCTCATAAGCCGAGCCGCGCTCGGAGAACGGGATCAGCGAGAGCGTGCCGTCGCGGCTCTCGATCACGACGGTGCGGGAGCGCACGCCGCGCGGGCTGAAGAGGTTCGAGCCCGAGAGCAGCGCGGGCTTGTAGGGAATGTTCTCGAGCGCGCGGGTGAGCTCGACGATGGTGAAGGCATCGCCTTCGAAGATGTCCATGGTGGCCATGAGGATGCCTCTTGTCGGAATTGGATCAGCGGACGAGGATGCCCGCGGCGAGGAGCGCCGCATGGGCGGCCGCGATCTCGCCCTCGCTGGGCGTGCCGGCGAAGACGAGGTCGTGACGGTTGACGATGGCGGGGCCGCGAACGACGGCGACGGCGGGCGCATCGCCACCGGACGCATCCGCCTTGCCCCAGAGCACCGCGACGGCTGTCTCGGTGCCGTCGACGGCGGCGGGATCGTGCGCGGCGTATTTGCCCGAGGCGGTGATCTTGCCCAGCACCGTGCCGGGCTCGAGCGTGCCTGCCGCGACGGTGACCGTCTCTCGGGTGTAGTCGCGGAAGGCTTCCCAGACGAGGAAGCCGCCGGGGTGCGTGCCTTCAACCAGCGTGGTCATGGTGTCATCCTTTCAGCTTGAAGGTGCGGGCGACGACCTCGCCCCAGGGGCGCGCGGCCGAGGAGCGGCCGGGCTGCGGGTGATGGGGCGCGATCTCGGGCTCGGCCTCGGCCTTGGCGGCGAGGAGCGCGGCGCGCACCTCGTCGAGGCTCATGTCCTGTTCAAGGAAGCGACCCGCCATCTGCGGCTGGCCCGCGAGGCGGCAAAGATCGACGATGGCCCGGGCATGAACGATGGCCTCCGACCGGATCGCGGCGAGATCGGGCGGCGCAGCGCTCGGTGGCGGGGTTTCGGCGGGCGGCTCCGACGTGCCGGAGGCGGCGGCCGGCTCGTCCTTGGCTTCCGCGACCTCGTCGCCTTCGCTGGCGTCGTCGGCATCCTCGTCCGCTTCGATCTCGGCGCCGTCAGGCTCGGCGCCGGGCTCCGGTTCGGCTTCGACCTGCTCCACCAAAACCGGCGGCGCGTTGCGGAAGCGGCCGATGTCGAAGCGCGCGGCGATGCGGACAGGCTCGATCAGCCGGTCGGCGAAGCCCTGCGCCACGGCGTCACCTGCATCGAACCAGGTCTCGGACGCCATCAGCGCCGAGACCTCCTCGGGCGTCCGGCCGGATTTCGCGGCGTAGCCCGAAACGAGGCTGCCCTTCACCTTGTCGAGCGCTCGGCCATGGCGCGCATGTCCTCGGCCGTGCCCATGACAAGGCTGGCGGGGTCGTGGATCATCAGGAAGGCGTTTTCGGGCATGACGATCTCGTCGCCCGCCATGGCGATGTATGAGGCGGCCGAAGCGGCGATGCCGTCGATCCAGACCGTGACCGTGCCCTCGTGGCGCTTGATCGCGTTGTGGATCGCCACTGCGTCGAAGACGGACCCACCGGGGCTGTTCAGCCGCAGATCGACGGGCGTGCCCTCAGGCAACGCTCCGAGTTCGGCCAGAAAACCCTTCGCCGAGACCCCGTAGGCGCCGATCTCGTCATAGATCGCCACTTCCGCACCGGTCCCCCGGGCGCGGATCGCATACCAGTTTGCCATGTCGTCACTCCTGTTCGGTGGCCGGATCGGTCGCGTCGGCGCCGTCGTCCGTGTCGTTACCGGCGCCGTCGCCGGGCTCGGCCCGCGTCGCCGGCGTCGCGCGGGCGCCTTGCGTCTCGCCGGGGCTCGTGCGGTAGCGCAGGCCGAGATCCGTCGCGCGCGCGGCGTCGGCCGCGTTCTCGCGGTCGACTTCCTCGATGTCGTAGCCGGTGGCCTCGACCACCTTGCGCCGCGAGGTGATGCCGGCCTCC
>NZ_AMGO01000042.1 GCF_000299575.1 Oceaniovalibus guishaninsula JLT2003 | reverse complement strand
AGGTCATGCGTTCGTCGGCGGGCCGCCGCGCGATCTTGCGCGCCGCGAAAGCGATCACCAGCGACGCCATGTCCGAGAAGTTGTGCAGCGCATCCGCGATCAGCGCGAGACTGCCCGAAACGACGCCGCCCGCGATCTGTGCGACGGTCAGAAGGGCGTTCGCCCAGATCGCGATGGACACGCGCCGGTCACCGGATGCGGGATCGATGTGGGCATGGCCGTGATCATGCGGCACGGTGCGTCTCCTCATGAAGATGGTTCGGGCGAGCGAGGCCGGGGATTTGCGGCACCTTGCCCCGCCTAATTGCGCGCACGCGTCTGTTCATCCAGTGGCGGATGACGTGGCGATAGAGCCAGTCGCGCAAGGCGCCGAAGTCCTGGCGATGCCCCCGGTAGAACTCGTCTGGTATAGCGTATGTTGCGAGATCGCGGGCGATGCCGGTCTTCTGGATATATGTGTCGTCGCCGGTCCACTCGACCGGTGGGCCGCTCAAGCAGTCGGTGCTGGCCCCGTAGCCGCAAAGGCTTTCCATCTCGATGAACGCCCGTTGCAGCGATTTCAGAAAGGGCGTGTCCAGGATGAA
>NZ_AMGO01000041.1 GCF_000299575.1 Oceaniovalibus guishaninsula JLT2003 | reverse complement strand
GCCGCGGCAAAAAGCAGGACGGCGACCCGAAGGTCGCCGTCCTGTGGATAAAAAGGCCCGGAGTGTGTCGGGGCCATGAGCATGAGGCTCAATCAATCGGTCGTGATCTTCGAGTGCTTCTGGGTGTCCTTCATGAACACATAGACCAGCAGCGAGCAGGCGATGCAGGCGGTGACGTACCAGTAGAAGCCGCTCTCCAGGCCGACGCTCTTGAACCACAAGGCAACGTATTCGGCGGTGCCGCCGAAGATCGATACGGTCAGGGCATACGGCAGGCCGACGCCCAGGGCGCGGATCTCGGTGGGGAACAGTTCGGCCTTCACCACCGCGTTGATCGAGGTGTAGCCGCTGACGATCACCAGCGCCGCCATGATCAGGAAGAACGCGCCCCACCAGCTGTCGACGCTGTGCAGGGTGCTGAGGATCGGGTAGGTGAAGATGGTGCCGAGTACGCCGAAGGCGATCAGGATCGGCCGCCGGCCGATCTTGTCGGAGAGGGCGCCGACGATGGGCTGCAGCAGCATGAAGAGGAACAGGGTGGCAGCCGAGATCATGGTCGAGTCGGTCTTGC
>NZ_AMGO01000040.1 GCF_000299575.1 Oceaniovalibus guishaninsula JLT2003 | reverse complement strand
GAGGAGATCGAGGAAGCCGCCCGAAAGATCGCGGTGGCCGAACGCGACGCGCTTCGCCTCACCGGGTTCGCGCGCACCACCGCCGAAGCCGCGATAGAGGCGATGCGCCAGGGGTTCTCAGCGATGAAGCACCCGCGCTTCGCGCTGAACCCGCAGAGCGACGCCGCGGACGCCCAGCTCATCGTGCTCGACGAAGTTTCGATGGTCGGCGAGGAGATGGCGCGCGACCTGATGAGCTTCGGCAAGCCGATCCTCGTGCTCGGCGATCCCGGCCAGCTGCCGCCCATCCGGGGTGAAGGCGCCTTCACCCGCGACAAGCCGGACGTGATGCTGACCGAGATCCACCGCCAGGCGGCCGAGAGCGCGATCATCCGTCTCGCCACCATGGCGCGCGAGGGCCGGCCTATCGGCTTCGGCGTCTATGACGATCATGTCGCCAAGCTCCGCAAGGGCGACATCACGCCGGAACAGGCGCTGCGCGGCGGCCAGCTGATCTGCGGGCTGAACGCGACGCGGCTGCAGATCAACAACGCCATGCGCGCGGCGGCCGGCCTCGGGGGTACCTGGCTGCCCACGGGGCCGGCCGAGAAGATCATCTGCCTGAAGAACCAGAACGATCTGGGGCTGATCAACGGGATGTTCGTGACGCTCGAAGACATCGTCGACGAGGGCAGCCTCTACTTCTCCGCCGTTGTCCATGACGAGGACGGGCGCCACATCGGTGAGCCCTATGAGGACGGGCGTCCCGGCCGGCTGCGCATCTACAAGGGGCATTTCGAGGACCATGTCGCCTACGACGACAAGCGCCATGACCGCGACTACAAGGAGAAGCGCCTGCTGACCGAGGCGACCTTCGGCTGGGCGATCACCGCGCA
>NZ_AMGO01000039.1 GCF_000299575.1 Oceaniovalibus guishaninsula JLT2003 | reverse complement strand
TCTGTTCGACAGCGAACCGCCGCCGTTCAACCGGCGCTACCTGGAGAGCCGGCTGGCCTATCGCATTCAGGAGCTCGCCTATGGCGGGCTGAAGCCGGAGACGATCCGGCGGCTGGAACGGCTGGGCGAGGAACTCGACGGCGGTGACAAGAAGAAGCGCGGCATGCGCCTCGACCGTGACCGCCCCATCACCGGCACGCGGCTGCTCCGCGAGTGGCAAGGTGTCGAGTACATCGTCACCGTCACCGCCGACGGCTTCGAATGGCAGGGGCGGCCGTACAAGTCGCTGTCCGCTATCGCGCGCGCCATCACGGGCACGCGCTGGAATGGCTGGGTGTTCTTCGGTCTCAAGAATCGGAGGGCGCGGACATGACAAAGGCCCCTGCGAAATCAGGAATGGTCCGGAAACTCCGGTGCGCGATCTACACTCGGAAATCCTCCGAGGAAGGGCTGGAGCAGGAGTTCAACTCGCTCCACGCCCAGCGCGAGGCATGCGAAGCCTACATCGCCAGCCAGCGCTCAGAGGGCTGGGTGCTGGTCCGCGATCAGTATGACGACGGCGGCATCTCGGGCGGCACGCTCGAGCGCCCAGGCTTGAAGAGGCTGCTCGAGGACATCGAGGACGGGCTGGTCGACGTGGTCGTGGTCTACAAGATCGACCGCCTGAGCCGCTCGCTCGCCGACTTCGCCAAGCTGGTCGAGGTGTTCGACCGCAATGCCGTCACGTTCGTCTCGGTCACGCAGTCCTTCAACACCACCACGTCGATGGGACGGCTGACGCTGAACATTCTGCTCTCCTTCGCGCAGTTCGAGCGCGAGGTCACGGCGGAGCGCATCCGCGACAAGGTCGCCGCCAGCCGCA
>NZ_AMGO01000038.1 GCF_000299575.1 Oceaniovalibus guishaninsula JLT2003 | reverse complement strand
ATTCCGAAGAGCGCCGCGCCATCCTCGGGGATCGTTTGGCAAAGCGTCGGGTACAGATCGGTCAGCATGGGTTCTCACCGTTCAACCCAGACACGCTCCATCAACGGATCGGGAATGTGGACAGCGAGGATTGGAACGTCGCGCACCGTGCGCTTTTTGTCAGCGGTCTGGATATCGTAGCGATGGAGTTGGAAGGTCACTGTTTCAGAAGACACCAATGCGCGCGCGCCGGGGTAATTGGTCGGAGCGTTCGCGCCCTGCCAAAGCTGCTTGACCTTTGGTGGTGATTTTTCGGTCAGTGTCCGCTTGTAGTCTACGCCCGACCATGGCCCGGAAAGGGCATAGAAGCTGCATGTCATAGCCGGTTCTTCGGAGACCATGCGTTCCAGCCCAAGCATTAGTGCGCTGTGCCGGAGGTTGTCGTCAGGCCAGCGATAGCGGAACTGGCCGATCATCGGGAGAATGTCGGCGAGGGCAAGCGTATCGCTGAAGGCGGGCACGATCTGTTTGTCGTTCCAGCCGTCTTCCGCATAAGGCGCAAAATCGAATGACCCGAGAATCTGTTCGACGATTTCCCGGTTTTCGGCCACTGTTTCGCTGTCATCAAAGGGATGATCGGGAACGATCCAGCCGCCTTGGCCCTTAGACTGATACATCTCCAGCAAGATGACCGAGGACCGTGTGGGTTTGAGCTTCTGATCCAGGAAGTAAGTGCGACGCCAATCTTTCAGGCTCCCGCCATCTTCGAGATGCTTGCGGATAGAGCCGCGAACGGATTCCTCGTGCTTCACATAGTCAGTAAAGGCGTCGGTGTTCGCGCTGGTCAGATAGATGCGGCAAAGCCCCAGATATCGCTTTTTGTAGCCGAAAAAGCGGGCGCGCTGCTGGATGTTGTCCGCGTTGCCGACGCCCGTTGATCGAGGCATGTAACTGACTGTCAAGCCCTCAACAGTGAAACCCCGATCAAGGCCAATGCCGCCGATCAGAATCCAGCTGTATTCACCTGCCCAATCGACGGGGGCGATGCGGCTTTTCTCACGAGTATTGAGTTCGGCAACGGCGGTTTCTTCCATCGCTTCGAACAGGATCGGGGCGATATCCTCAAAGGTCAGGGACGTGTCGTAGGTCTTGAAGATGCCGTCTGCGGACTTGCGAAACTCGTCCAGAAGCCTCGCATTGTCAGGATGGGTGCGGTCTTGCAGGACCGCAGACCAATGATCCTTAATCTGCTGCGTCCATCGCTTGAACATCAAGTGTTCGTCTTTGGCGACGGCGGGATGGATCATCATTGAACGGTTTCGCCCCCTCTGAAACTCATCTTCGAGCAAGCCAATCGCAACGCCGATAAAGAAGTCTCTAAGTGCTGCGCGCAGACTCTCCGGTGCTTCATGTGGCGGATCGTTCTTATCGGGCACTTCACTCAATGGAATCAGTTTGACGTATTTGTCCGCTCCATCGACAAAGAATTCTTGCCCGCCGACATAATGCGTGCCGGGCGTCAGGACGCGCCCAAAATCAGGCGAGAGCGCATCAATGCGGCTGATCAGGAGCGGTGCCTGGGGCGTTGCCGTATAGAGGATATAGCTGTGATGCGGAAACAAGGCGCGCAGCGCCTTGATCCGCGAATAGGTCGTGCTCTCGTCGTCTTGCTTGGCCTTGGTGTTCATGCCGGCTTGATCGCCCTCATCGTCGATTATCAGCGTCGGCACGTCGGAAAAATCAGATCCACCAAGAAGTCTGGCGAGGTTGTCCAGGTGTTGGTGTTGCTTCATCGAGACGATCATGATCGTCCGTGCGCGGGGGCTACCGCGGCGCCAGCGAGCAAGTTCGGTATTCACGCGCTCCACTTCGCTTTGTTGGAACGCCTTCTGTTGTGTCGTGAACACATTCCACTCACGGGTGCCTGCGGTATCCAGATCGCCCTTCAGGCGGTCAAAGCTCTGTTCGACGAGGTTGTTGGTGGTCCCTGCAAGCAGGATCACCAGCCGAAATCGATTGTCCCGTGCGAGGGCAGCAAGGCTCGTGAACGACAAGGTCTTGCCGCTCTGGACATAGCCGATCACGAGTCCGGTATTCACGGCGTCCGCTGCCTCGGGCGGGACGCAATCGCTCATGATGGAGACGGTTTCCTGAACAAGCCGTTCTTTCTCGTCATCCGACAAGGCTGCGTTGGCGTTCAGCAAATCAGTGAACGCAGCCCCCTGGGTGGGCGACCAACCGCCATCTGCGTCTGCGCGGGCCGGCGCGACTGTGATCGTTCGGGGATCATTCGCCATCGGACAACCTCTTGGACATTTGGTTTCTGAGAATTTCATTTGTGAAACGGCGAATAGCGGAGGGGTTCCGGTCCGCGAGCTCCCCGGCCTCGACTTCGGCAAGCGCCATCGCGGCGGCAATATTCAGGACGGCGGTAAAGCTTTCGGAATCGAGCGTTGGAAATTGAGCCATGAAGGGATGGAGCATGGCCAGCCGAATAGTGATCTGGCGCGGCTCCGGGTCAGTGATGGATGGACGATTGCGAATATCCAGCCAGTCCGCCCCGTTGTCGGCATAGGACAGTTCTACGGCGACGACCCAGTCCTCGCTCCGAAACCGCATGCGAAAACGGACATGCTCATTTTCTGCATCCGGCAAATCGGGAAGCGGCTCGCTTTCATCAGGCTCTGGATCAGAGAGTGGCAGATCAGCCTGATCCTGGCTTCCGGCACGCGTCTGCGACGTCAGGCTTTGATTGTTCAGCCTCTCGGCCATCGATTTGAGCGCAGCGGCGGCGTCCTTGCGTGTGGCCTTCGCGTCCTTCTTGCTTCGATGCTCGCGGACTTGCTGGAGCAACGGGAACGCTTCCCCCGACAGTTCATCGCGGAGTTCTTTCAGGAAGGTTTCCTCAGCCTCCTCCCACTTGATCCCGTCCTTCGTGTGGCTGACGTTGAAACCCTTGAGGTGGATTTCGCCGAAAATGCGCTGGAAGGCGAAGCTGTTAGACCGTCCGAAAATGTCTTCGGGCCGATAGGTCTCGTCGAAGCTGCCCATGATCAGGCGCTTGCGCCGGAAAAGCGCCAAGCCCGCAAGGCGCGTACTGGCGGGTTCACGGATCGCGACAAAGCCCGTAGCGGCGCGACCGTCTCCCAAATCGATGGCGATTTCTTTCTTCCAGGTTATCGCAGGCCCGTCGGGATCCCGGTAGCTCGGTGCAACCAAGATGTCCGGGTCTTTATACACGAGGGGTTCGCCATCGATGGTCAGAAGCATCGACCCATCTCGAATGAAAATCCGATAGATACTAGAAAGATGGTCTTTGATCTTCTGAACAGTCTTTGTGCGCGGGAACCGGCGGATATTGTCGAGGCGGATTTCGGTATAGTGTTTGTTTGCGGAGACCTGCGTTGAGATGACATGCAGTTCTTCAGTACTGTCTTCGACGATCTTGTCGATGTCGAAGATGACTGTGCGCTCGATGTTTTCGCCAAGCGCGGTGGTCCGGACAGTCCAGTTTGGCGCGAACCAGCACGCCGCGCTCTTCATCCCCATGCCGAATTCAGAGAGGCCTGACGCGTCGGGTGGGATTTCAGCGGGGCGGAAGGCGCGCTGATAATCGGATGCTGCGATTCCCGCCGCGTTGTCGCGGATCGTGATGCAGTTCTCCTTCGGTTCGAATCGGATATCGACGTGCAGGCGGTAATCGACCCCATCGGTCGCCCTGAGTTCCCGCTGTCGGTCCAGGCTGCTCTGGATGGCGTTGTCGACAAACTCAGCCAAGGCGTACCAAGCCTTGAGTTCAGGTGCGGCAGGACCGAGAGGACATTGACGCCTGGGCGGATGTTAACGGAATTCAGTTGCGCCATTATTCAGCCGCCACGGCTGCGTGAACCGCGCCCTCCGTGCCAACTTTGCTCACGAGAGCATCATAGATATTGCCAACCACATCGACATTGACGGCATTTCCGAACGCCTTGTAAGCGCCGTTCTTGGTGTCGGGCAAATGGGTTAGGCCGCCCATGCTTTGCAAACGGCTGCACTCGCGCGGGGTCATATAGCGCTTCTGCCACGCGATGATGGGGACTTGGCTCGTTGTCATGGCGATAAGCGACGGTGCAGTATCTTCTTTTTTCACTCGAATGCCACTTGCGCGGAACTGGATGATATGTTTCCAGATACTGCGCTCCGCGCCT
>NZ_AMGO01000037.1 GCF_000299575.1 Oceaniovalibus guishaninsula JLT2003 | reverse complement strand
TGACCCGGTCACGCTGGCCGAAGCGCGGTCATTGACCTTCGCCACCGGCGCAAGGTGTTCCTGGTGTCGACCCGACGGATCCGGGGCCTGAGCCGGATCGAGCGGGAGTTCGAGGCTTCCGACCAGCGGCGGTACTTCGTGCCGTGTCCGCATTGCGACGCGATGCAATGGCTGAAGTTCGAGCGGCTGCGCTGGGAAAAGGGGCGCCCGGAGACGGCCGAGTATCTCTGCGAGGGCTGCGAGCGGCCCATCGCGGAGCACCACAAGACGAGGATGCTCGAGCACGGCGAGTGGCGCGCGACCGCCACGGCCGCCGATCCGGCGACGGTCGGCTACCACCTGTCGGCGCTCTACTCGCCGGTCGGGTGGCTCAGCTGGCAGCGGATCGCGCGGGCGCATGAGGCGGCACGGGGCAGCGACGAGGCGATGCGGGCGTTCCGGAACACCATCCTCGGCGAGACCTGGATGGAGACCGGCGAGGCGCCCGATTGGCAGCGGCTGGCGGACCGGCGCGAGGCGTGGGCTCCAGGCACGGTGCCGGCTGCTGCGCTGTTCCTGACCGCGGGCGCCGACGTGCAGAAGGACAGGATCGAGGTCGATGTCTGGGCCTGGGGTCGCGGCCTGGAAAGCTGGTTGGTCGACCACCTCGTGCTCGAGGGCGGGCCCGGCGATCCGGCCTGCTGGCAGCAGCTGACGGATCTGCTTGGCCGGACATGGACACATGCCTCGGGTCAGCCGATGGCGCTCGCCCGGCTCGCGATCGACACGGGCTACGAGACCAGCGCGGTCTATG
>NZ_AMGO01000036.1 GCF_000299575.1 Oceaniovalibus guishaninsula JLT2003 | reverse complement strand
GCCGATATTCCGGCCGCGTTTCTGGGCAAGATGCAGGGCCTTTGGGCCGCGCGGAGCGACACGGCATGGCAGGCGGTGGCGACGGGGCTGGCCACGATGGCGCTGATCGTCGGATTGCGGCGGATCGCGCCCCGGTTTCCGGGTCTGATCGTCGCGGTCGGGCTGACCTCGGCTATCGTGGTGCTTGCCGCGCTGCCGGTCGATACGATCTTTTCGCGGTTCGGCGCGCTGCCAAGGGGCCTGCCGCGCCCCGTCCTGCCCGAACTGGGCTGGGACCGGATCAGGGCGCTGCTGCCGTCCGCCTTGGTCATCGCCTTTCTGGCCAGCATCGAATCGCTGCTGTCGGCGCTGGTTGCGGACCGCATGATCGGCGGCCGGCATCGTCCCAATGCCGAAGTCGTGGCGCAGGGCGCGGCCAATCTGGGATCGTCGCTGTTCGGCGGGCTTCCGGCCACGGGGGCCATCGCCCGGACGGCGACGAACGTGCGCGCCGGGGGCCGGACGCCGGTGGCGGGGGTGGTGCATGCGCTGACCATCCTGGCGGTCATGGCGCTGGCGGCGCCCTTGGCGGGGTATCTGGCGATGCCCGCGCTGGCGGGGCTGCTGATCCTGACCGCCTGGAACATGAGCGAGCCGCAGAACTGGGGCCGCTACGCGCGCGCGCCCGCGGCGGACAAGGTGCTGCTGGTGCTGACGCTGCTGCTGACGGTGCTGGCCGACCTGACGATCGCCATCGGCGTCGGCGTGGCGCTGGGGCTGGCGTTGAGGCTGCGGCGGCGCGAGGCGCCTCCGACCGACTGGCATACACCCGACCGCTGAGGCGGAAAGAAAAAAGGGCGCCCGAAGGCGCCCCCGCTGCATGGGCCGCGATCCTAGATCCAGTAGGGTTGCGTGCCATAGGTCTGATGCGTGCGCGTTTCCCAATCGCGGTCGTTTTCCCAGCCCGATTGCGATTGCGGCGCTGTCTTGAGTTGATCTTCGGTGATCGAGGTCTTGTAGCCGCCCAGATCGGTGTCGTAGGTCAGCGTGTTCCACGGCACGGGGCGCTCGCTGCCGCCGATGCCCAGCACGCCGCCGAACGTCATCACCGCATAGGCGACCTTGCCCGACCGCTTGTCGATCATCACGCGGTCGATGCTGCCGACCTTGCTGTTGTCAGCGCCGTAAACCGCCGTTCCCGAAACGTCGTTGGCCGCGATGAGGTTGTGATTGCCGGTCGTCATGCCTGGCTCTCCTTCTCGTTAACCACGTTCTGCGATCAAACGGGTATCACGGCGCGATGTTCCGAAGGCGGGCCGCATCTGTCCGGTTCCGAACAGCATCCCCGGCGCAACGAAAAAGGGGCCCCCGAAGGGGCCCCCAACGGTCGGAATGACCGGCGTAATTACATCATGCCGTCCATGCCGCCCATTCCGCCCATGCCGCCGCCCATTCCGGCACCGGCACCTTCTTTTTGCGGCTTGTCGGCGATCATGGCTTCCGTCGTGATCAGCAGGCCGGCGATGGACGCCGCATCCTGAAGCGCGTGACGCACCACCTTGGCCGGGTCGATGACGCCGAACTTGAACATGTCGCCATATTCTTCGGTCTGCGCGTTGAACCCGAACTTGAGGTCGCTGGATTCGCGGATCTTGCCCGCGACGACCGATCCGTCAACGCCCGCATTCTCGGCGATCTGGCGCAGCGGCGCTTCGAGGGCCTTGCGCACGATCGAGATGCCGATGTCCTGGTCGTTGTTCTCGCCCTTGAGACCGTCGAGCGCCTTGGCACCCTGGATCAGAGCGACGCCGCCGCCGACGACGATGCCTTCCTGCACGGCCGCGCGGGTGGCGTTCAGCGCGTCATCGACGCGATCCTTGCGCTCTTTCACCTCGACCTCGGTCATGCCGCCGACGCGGATCACCGCAACGCCGCCGGCCAGCTTGGCCACGCGCTCTTGCAGCTTTTCCTTGTCGTAATCGCTGGTGGTTTCCTCGATCTGCTGGCGAATCTGCGAAACGCGCGCCTCGATCTCGGACTTCTCGCCGTGACCGTCGACGATGGTCGTCTCGTCCTTGGTCAGGCTGATGCGCTTGGCCGAACCCAGCATGTCCATCGTGACGTTTTCCAGCTTCATGCCCAGGTCTTCGCTGATGACCTGACCGCCGGTCAGGATCGCGATGTCCTGCAACATGGCCTTGCGACGGTCGCCGAAGCCCGGTGCCTTGACGGCCGCGATCTTCAGGCCGCCGCGCAGCTTGTTCACGACCAGCGTGGCCAGAGCCTCGCCTTCAACGTCCTCGGCGATGATCAGCAGCGGCTTTTGCGACTGGATCACGGCCTCGAGCAGCGGAACCATCGGTTGCAGCGACGAAAGCTTCTTCTCGTGCAGCAGGACCATGCAGTCCTCCAGCTCGGCGACCATCTTTTCGGGGTTGGTCACGAAGTAGGGCGACAGGTAGCCGCGATCGAACTGCATCCCCTCGACCACGTCGGTCTCGGTCTCGAGGCCCTTGTTCTCCTCGACGGTGATGACACCCTCGTTGCCGACCTTCTGCATCGCGTCGGCGATCTGGCGGCCGATTTCGGCCTCGCCGTTGGCGGAAATCGTGCCGACCTGCGCGACTTCGTCGCTGTCGCTGACGGGACGGGCGGCGTTCTTGATGTGCTCGACGACCTTCGAGGTGGCCAGGTCGATGCCGCGCTTGAGATCCATCGGGTTCATGCCGGCGGCGACCGACTTCAGGCCCTCGCGGATGATCGCCTGCGCCAGAACGGTGGCGGTGGTGGTGCCGTCGCCGGCCTCGTCGTTGGTGCGGGAAGCAACTTCCTTCACCATCTGCGCGCCCATGTTCTCGAACTTGTCCTCAAGCTCGATCTCCTTGGCGACGGTGACGCCGTCCTTGGTGATGCGCGGGGCGCCGAACGATTTGTCGATGACGACGTTGCGGCCCTTGGGCCCCAGCGTCACCTTGACGGCGTCGGCCAGGATGTTGACGCCGCGCAGCATGCGGTCGCGGGCGTTGGTGTTGAACTTGACGTCCTTGGCAGCCATGTGGATGCTCCTTGAATGTCTGGAATTGCAGAATGGAAGGGACGGATCAGGCGGCGATGACGCCCAGGATGTCCGATTCCTTCATGATGAGCAGCTCTTCGCCGTCCAGCGTGATCTCGGTGCCCGACCACTTGCCGAACAGGACCTTGTCGCCCTGCTTGACGTCCATGGCGACGCGGCCGCCGTTTTCGTCACGCGCGCCGGCGCCGACGGCCACGATCTCGCCCTCGGCGGGCTTTTCCTTGGCGTTGTCGGGGATGATCAGACCGCCCTTGGTCTTTTCGTCGGATTCGATACGGCGGACCAGCACGCGGTCGTGCAGCGGTGTGAATGCCATTTCTGAACGCTCCTTCTCGGGTTCGTTGCGTTGGTTCTGGCACTCATCGTCAGAGAGTGCCAACAGCGCGTGAGGTAGGAAATCCGCGCGCGCCTGTCAACGGCATTCGCGTCCGCACGAAACATCCCGTGGCCCCGATGACAAGGGCCGCCGCCGCCCCTATAAGCGCGGCCGAAACCTTATCGAGGGACCGCAACATGACAATTCTCGTCTTCGGCCATACCGGCCCCGACACCGATTCGACCGGATCGCCGGTCATCTGGGCGTGGTATCTGAACGAAGTGCGCGGTCAGGCGGCCGAGGCGGTTCTGCTGGGCCAGCCGAACACCGAAGCCGCCTGGGTGATGCAGCGCTGGGATCTGCCGCAACTTCGCGTCATCGACGATGTCGAGGACGGCCAGCCCGTCGTGATCGTGGACACCAACAACCCTGCCGAGCTTCCGGCCAATATCGGGCGCGCGGACATTCGCGGGATCATCGACCATCACCGGCTGGTCGGCGGGATCGAGACGCGCAATCCGGTCGAGGTGATCCTGCATCCGCTGGCCTGCACCGCGACGCTGATGCACGACCTGATGGGGCAGGACGCGGAAGCGATGCCCGACTGGGTGAAGGGCACGATGCTGTCGTGCATCCTGTCCGACACGCTGGAATTCCGCTCGCCCACCACGACCGACACCGACCGCAAGCTGGCCGAGAAGCTGGCCGCCGAGCTGGACATCCAGGTCCCCGCCTATGCGGCCGAGATGTTCGCGGCCAAATCCGACGTGTCGGCCTTTTCGGATGCCGAGTTGCTGCGGATGGACAGCAAGGAATTCGAGACGGGCGGCAAGACCTTCCGCGTGTCGGTTCTGGAAACCACGTCGCCGCAGATCGTGCTGGAGCGCAAGGACAGCCTGATGCGCGCGATGGAAGACGTGGCGCGCGAGGACAACGTCGATCAGGTGCTGCTGTTCGTCGTCGATATCCTCAAGGAACAGTCGACGCTTCTGGTGCCGAACGACCTGGTCCGCAGCGTGGCCGAGAAAAGCTTCTCGACCGTCTGCGGCGCGGACGAGGTGGTTCTGCCAGGCATCGTCAGCCGCAAGAAGCAGATCATCCCGAACCTCACGGTCTGACGGCGTCAACCGGGGATTAACCCTGGCGGGCCTAGCATGGGCGGCAGCCGGAGGGGCGGTCACTGGCGGCCATCGCCGCCGGTGCTAGCTGTGGTTCGGCGCCGGCGTCTGTGACAAGGTGCCGGAAGTTCGGGCAAACCGTGAGGATCGTGCATGACAGACGACGTTTCGCCGCCCCGCCGCCCGCTGACCCTGCGCGACGTTTCCGAAGTGTCGGGGGTCAGCGAGATGACCGTCAGCCGCGTGCTGCGCAATCGCGGCGATGTCAGCGCCGGCACGCGTGACAAGGTGCTCGCCGCCGCGCGCGATCTGGGATACGTTCCCAACAAGATCGCAGGCGCGCTGGCGTCCAGCCATGTGAACCTTGTCGCTGTCATCATTCCCAGCCTCAGCAACATGGTCTTCCCCGAGGTGATGACCGGCATCACCGAAGTGCTGGACGCGACCGACCTTCAGCCGGTCGTCGGGGTGACGAACTATTCGCCCGAGCGCGAGGAAAAGGTGCTTTACGAGATGCTGTCATGGCGTCCGTCCGGCATCATCCTGGCCGGGATCGAACATTCGGAAGCCAGCCGCAGGATGCTGCGCGCCAGCGGCATTCCCGTGGTCGAGATCATGGATGTGGACGGCGAGCCGGTGGATGCGGTCGTCGGCATCTCGCACCGCCGCGCGGGGCGGCAGATGGCCGAGGCGATCCTGCGCCAGGGATTCGAGCAGATCGGCTTCATCGGCACCAAGATGCCGATGGATCACCGGGCGCGCAAACGGTTCGAGGGCTTTACCGAGGCGCTGGCCAAGCGCGGCATGGAGGTCGTCGATCAGGAATTCTATGACGGCGGATCGGCCCTGAAGAAGGGGCGCGAGATGACGCAGACCCTGCTGGAACGGTCGCCCGACATCGACTTCATCTATTATTCCAACGACATGATCGGCGCGGGCGGCCTGCTGTGGTGTCTGGAACGGAAGATCGACGTGCCCGGTCGGCTGGGACTGGCCGGGTTCAACGGGGTCGATCTGCTGGACGGGTTGCCGTGCCGTCTGGCGACGATGGATGCGGGGCGCGCAGAGATCGGGCGCCAGGCCGCGCGCATCGTGGCGGACCGCGCGGCGGGCGTCGGAACGGCCGGACAGCGCATCGTGCTGGAACCGCGGTTGCAGCCCGGCGATACGCTGAAACGCTACAAGGACTGACCGGCACGAAGGACGGCGCGCGTCATGTGCCGCTTGCGGCCCCAGCCCGGCATGCGCGTCACGTCGAACCCGCCCGCCTGCAAGGCCCGCCGCACATGCCCGGCGGCGGTATAGGTCGCGGCGGTGCCGCCGGGCGCGGTATGGCGCGCGACTTCGGCCAGAAGCGCCTCGGACCAGAGGGCGGGATTGCGCGCGGGCGCGAAGCCGTCGAGAAACCATGCATCCGCGCGCCCCTCCCATCCCGGCAGGGTCTCGCGCGCGTCGCCCACGACAATGCGAAGATCGAGGCCGGGCAGCGTGATGGCGGACCGTCCCGTCCTCCATTCCGCCAGCAGCAGGTCCGAAAGCGCGGCCATCTGCGGAAACGCGGCATGCGCGCGCGCCATGTCGCGGGCGGATATCGGATGCGCCTCGAACGACGTGAACGCCAACTGGCCGGTCTGCCCGGATGCGCGCCATGCCGCCCATGCGCAAAGGGCGTTCAGCCCGGTGCCGAAGCCGGTTTCGGCAATGTGGAACCCCGGACGGAACCGGGCGGGCAGATCGTTGCCGCCCAGAAAGACATGGCGCGTCTCGGCCAACCCGTCCTGCCGCGAAAAGAACGGATCGCCGTAAAGCGTCGAGACGGGCGTGCCGTCCTGCCATTCGATCTGGTCGCGCTGCATCTTCTGCCCTATGCCCGCGCCCATGTCGCATAACAAGCGGGGCTTGCGCCAATGGATGTGACGGTGCGCGGCGCTGGCATCTTCGGTCTGTCCATCGCGTATCTCTGCGTGCGGCGGGGCGCGCGCGTGGCCGTGATCGACCCGGCCGGGCCGGGGGCGGGCGCGTCGGGCGGCCTCGTCGGCGCACTGGCCCCCCATGTGCCCGAAAACTGGAACGCGAAGAAGGCGTTTCAACTCGACAGCCTGCTTGCCGCCGAATCCTTCTGGCGCGATGTCGCCGGGACCGGTGGCGGCGATCCGGGCTATGTCCGGTCGGGGCGGCTTCAGCCCCTGGCCGACGATGGGTCCGTGGCGCTGGCACGCGAACGGTCGGCTTCGGCGGCGGCCCTGTGGCGCGGTCGGGCCGTCTGGTCGGTCGAGGGCGCACCGCGGGGTTGGGCACCCGCAACGCCCATCGGGCTGGTTGTCCGCGATACGCTGTCCGCGCAGCTGCATCCGCGGCGGGCCATCGACGCGCTGGTGCGGGCGCTGGCGGCGTCGGGCGTGCGCACCGAGCCCGAGGGGCCGGACCGTGGGGCGGTCGTCTGGGCGACGGGCGCGCAGGGGCTGGCCGACCTGTCCGCGGTGCTGGGGCAGGAGGTGGGCCGCGCGGTCAAGGGGCAGGCGGCGCTGCTGCGTCACGATGCGCGGGGTATGCCGCACATCTTCGCCGACGGTCTGCATGTCATCGCCCATGACGATGGAACGGTGGCCGTCGGATCGACGACCGAGCGCGACTTCGCCGATCCCGCGGGCACCGATGCGCGGCTCGACGATATCGTCGCACGGGCGCGCCTTGCCGTTCCGGGGCTGGCCGGGGCCGGGATCGTCGCGCGCTGGGCCGGGCTGCGTCCGCGTGCCCGCAGCCGCGCGCCGATGCTGGGGCCATGGCCGGGGCGTCCGGGGCATTACATCGCCAATGGCGGCTTCAAGATCGGCTTCGGCATGGCCCCGCGCGTGGCCGAGGCGATGGCCGATCTGATGCTGGACGGGCGCGACGCCATTCCCGCCGGCTTTCGCGTGACGGACAATCTGAAAGCTTGCGAAGGCGGGCATCCGTCAGCCTAATGCGCCCGACAGAAGACGGAGAGTTGCGATGCGGCATGGCGGCGAAATCCTTGTGGCGGCACTGAAGGCGCAGGGGGTCGATCGGGTCTTTTCCGTTCCGGGCGAAAGCTTCCTCGCGGCGCTGGACGGCCTGCATGGCAGCGGCATCCGCAATGTCGTCTGCCGTCACGAGGGCGGTGCCGCGATGATGGCCGAGGCGGACGGCAAGCTGACCGGGCGGCCGGGCGTCGTCATGGTGACGCGCGGGCCGGGCGCCTGCAACGCGTCGTCCGGCCTGCATGTGGCGCGGCAGGACAGCACGCCGCTGGTCTGTTTCGTCGGGCAGATCGCGCGCGCCCATCGCGACCGCGAGGCGTTTCAGGAGGTCGATTATCGCGCGATGTTCGGTCCGTTGGTCAAATGGGCGGCCGAGGTGGACCAGACCGAACGGCTGCCCGAATACGTCATGCGGGCGTTCCATATCGCCACGTCCGGCCGCCCCGGCCCGGTGGTTCTGGCTTTGCCCGAAGACATGCTGTCGGCCCAGGCGGACACCCCCGATCTTGCCGCGACGGCCCCGGTATCGGGCGGTGTGACCGACGCCATGCTGTCGGCCATCGAAGCGCGGCTGGACGCGGCGCGGCGGCCGCTGGTTGTGCTCGGCGGCAGCGACTGGTCGCAGGAGGCGGCGGAGGGCATCCGCGCCTTTGCCGAAGGGCGGGGTCTGCCCGTGGCGGTCAGCTTTCGCCGGCAGGGGCATATCGACAACCGATCGCCCTGCTATGCCGGCGATCTGGGGGTGGGGATGAACCCGGCGCTGGGTGCCACCCTTGCCGCGTCCGACTGCCTGCTGGTTCTGGGTGCGCGTCTGGGCGACATCGCCAGCGGCGGCTATCGCCATATCGACCCGGCGGCGCCCCCGCCGATCGTCCACATCCATCCCGACCCGGACGAGATCGGCAAGGTGTTCCGTGCCGATCTGGGCATCGTCGCGCGCGCGGCCGAGGTTGCCGTGGCTTTGGGCCGACGCGCGGCCCCCCCCGCTGCCGCCCCCGTCGCCCGCGCCGATTACGAGGCGTGGCAGGATCCCCGCCCCACATCCGGCCGGGTGCGGATGGAGGATGTCGTGACCTGGCTGTCCGCGAACCTGCCTGAAGATGCCATCGTCACCAACGGCGCGGGAAACTATGCCGCCTGGCTGCACCGCTATTTCCGGTTCAAGCGATACGGCACGCAACTGGCGCCGACCAGCGGCAGCATGGGCTATGGCTTTCCTGCCGCCATCGCCGCATCGCTTCGGCATCCGGGCTGCGCGGTGGTGTGCCTGGCGGGCGACGGGTGCTTCCAGATGACCCTGAACGAGATGTCGACGGCCGTTCAGCATGGCGCCGCGCCTGTGGTCATCGTCTGCAACAACGGCCGCTACGGCACGATCCGCGTTCACCAGGAACGCGCCTATCCCGGCAGGGTCAGCGGCACCGACCTTGCCAACCCCGACTTCGCCGCCCTGGCCCGCGCCTATGGCGGCCACGGCGAAATCGTCGAGGACAACGCCGATCTTGCCGCCGCATTCGACCGCGCGCGGAGGTCGGGCACGGTTGCGGTGATCGAATTGCGGCTCGATCCCGACGTGCTGTCGCCGACGCTGTCGCTGACGGGGATGCAGACGGCGCGCTGACGGCGCCATTGGCGTCACGTGACCGTGCGGCTTCATTGTTCGGTCACAATCCGCGCCTATACTGCCTTCCATGTGGAAGCTCGACCCCAGAACGACCTATTCGCCGGCCGAGCGGTTCTCGGACGCCGTGGTGCATTATATCGGCGTTGTTCTGGCGTTGAGCGGCGTGCCGGTCCTGGTGGTGCTGGCCGTGCTCTTGCGGGGCGACTGGGCGTCGATCACCGGCATCGCCGTCTATGGCGCCTGCCTTCTGGCGATGCTGGTCTGTTCGGCGCTTTACAACATCACCCACGGGGGGCGATGGACGGCTTTGTTCCGGCGGCTGGATCATTCGGCGATCTACCTCAAGATCGCGGGGACGTTCACGCCACTGGTCGCCCTGACCGGCGCCGCCGGTCTGCCCCTGCTGGCCGGGCTGTGGGGGGCGGCGCTGGGCGGCACGTCGCTGAAGGTCTGGGCGCCGGACCGTCTGCGGTGGCTTGGGCTGTCCATCTATCTGGGGATGGGGTGGATCGGCGTCTTTGCCGGGGCCAGCGTGCTGGATGCGCTGTCGCCCGCGGCCTGGCGACT
Source organism: Oceaniovalibus guishaninsula JLT2003 (assembly GCF_000299575.1). Taxonomy (GTDB): domain Bacteria; phylum Pseudomonadota; class Alphaproteobacteria; order Rhodobacterales; family Rhodobacteraceae; genus Palleronia; species Palleronia guishaninsula. Next base: position 216,716 of record NZ_AMGO01000036.1, on the reverse strand, counting down.
GGTGGTGGCGGGGGGGCTGATCTATACGCTCGGCGTCGCGTTTTTCCTTTGGGACCGCCTGCCGTTCCATACGACGATCTGGCATGTCTTCGTGTTGGTCGCCACGGTGCTGTTCTATGTCGCGATGACGGTCGAGGTGGTGCGCGTCGCCTGACCGGCGCCCTTGCCGCGGTCCGGGGCAAGGGCCATATCGCAGGCGATCAGCGACAGGGAAACGTCATGGATTACAAGAAAAGCGGCGCGGCCAAGGGCGGCAGGAACGCACCCCGCCATCACGAACGCAACGCCAAGGGCGGTCAGGACAACCCCTTCGGGCCGAAACGCAAGGGCCCCAGGCCCGAGACGCCGGAAGGCACGCTGGACAAGCCATCGACGGGCCAGGACGATTTCGCCATCGACGAACGCGGCGGCAAGAACATCCGCGGCCCCGAAGGGCATGCCAAGGAACGCCACGACTACGATGAGTAGGGGACGCCCCGCCATCCGGTGAAACCGGGCGGCTTCGTTGACTTGACGCGGCCGGCATGGAAGATTCCCGCAAATGGGGACAATCTGACATGCGGTTCACAAGGCTGCGCCTCAACGGGTTCAAGTCGTTCGTGGACCCTACCGATCTGGTGATCCGCGACGGTCTGACCGGCGTTGTCGGTCCCAATGGCTGCGGCAAGTCGAACCTTCTGGAAGCGCTGCGCTGGGTCATGGGCGAACATCGGCCGACCGCGATGCGCGGCGGCGGGATGGAGGATGTGATCTTTGCGGGTGCCGCCAGCCGCACGGGCCGCAATTTCGCCGAAGTTTCCCTGCATATCGACAATACCGACCGCCTCGCGCCCGCTGCCTTCAACGATGCCGACGCGATCGAGGTGGTGCGCCGCATCACCCGCGATGCGGGGTCGGCCTATCGCATCGGCGGCCGCGAGGTCCGCGCGCGCGATGTGCAGATGCTGTTCGCCGACGCCGCCAGCGGGGCGCAGTCGCCGGCGCTGGTCCGGCAGGGGCAGATCAGCGAGTTGATCGCCGCCAAGCCGACCGCCCGCCGCCGCATACTCGAGGATGCGGCCGGGATCGCGGGACTTTATCAGCGCCGACACGAGGCCGAGGCGAAGCTGCGCGCGGCCGAGGCGAACCTTGCCCGTCTCGACGACGTCATTGCGCAACTGGCGGGGCGTCTGGCGCAACTGGCGGCGCAGGTGCGGCAGGCCGACCGCTATCGCGCCATTGCCGAGGCGCTGCGCGCGGCCGAGAAGCGGCTGGCCCTCGCCCGCTGGATCCAGGCCGTCGCCGCGCAGACCGAAGCGGCCGAGGCGTTGCGCGCGGCGCGGATCGAGGCGGCTCGGGCCGGGCGTGTGGCGCAGGATGCCGCTGCTGCGCGCGCCGAGGCCGATCGGGTGCTGCCGCCCCTGCGCGACGAGGCCGCGATTGCCGGCGCCCTGGTTCAGCGGCTTCAGGCGCAAAGCGGATCGTTGGGCGAACGGTCGGCGCGCGCGCGGGACAGGATCGGCGGCCTTCGGGCGCGCGTCGCGCAGATCGACCGGGACGCCGCGCGAGAGGATGCGCTGAACCGCGACGCCGACACGACCGTCGCCGCGCTGGACGCCGAAGCGGCGGAGTTGCGGCAAGCCGCACGCGGGCAGGCCGAAAGGATCGCCGCCGCCGACAGCGCCGCCGCCCAGGCCGAGGAATCGCTGGCCGGGCTAGAGGCGCGTCTTGCCGGCAAGGTCGACACCGCCGCGCGGCTTGGCGCGCATCACGATGCCGCGGGCCGTCGATTGGCGTCGGTGCAAGATACGCTGACCCGGCTGGCGGCGGCGAAGGACCGGGCCGCGAACGATCTGACGAAGGCGCGACAGGTTGCGGCGCAGACCTGCACGGCGGCTGAAGCAGCGACCGAGGCCGCCGCGAAGGCCCGCGATGATGCGGCCGGGGCGGATCGTGCGCTGGCCGGGGCCGAGAGGGCCTTGGCGGAAGCCCGGACGCGGGACACGGCCAGCGGTGTCGATGCCGCCCAAGCCGAGGGCGCCGCCGCGACCCTGCGGGCGGAAACCGCGACGCTGGAACGCCTGCTGCGGCAAGACGCCCCGCAAGCCCGGCAGGCCCTCGACGATGTCGAGGTGGCGCCGGGTTTCGAGGCGGCCCTTGCCGCCGCATTCGGCGACGATCTGGCCGCACCGCTGACCACAAGCGCGCCGGGCTGGGTGGCCCGCGACGATATGGGCACGCTGTCGGCGCTGCCGACCGGGGCGGAGCCGCTGGCGGCGCATGTGACGGCCCCCCCGGCCTTGCGCCTGCGGCTTTCGCAGGTCGGCATCGTCGCGCCGGACATGGCCGAGCGGGCGCAGGCAGAACTGCGGCCCGGCCAGCGGCTGGTCAGCATGCAGGGCGCAGTATGGCGATGGGACGGGTTCAGTGCTGCGGCGGGTGCTGCTTCTGGTGCGACCGCGCGAAGGCTGGAGCAGCGAAACCGGCTGGCCGCGCTCGGCCGCGATCTGGCCGAGGCCGAGGCGATGGCGGCGGCGGCGCGTGCCGCGCAGGCGCGCGATGCCTTGGAACATGCCGCCGCTGCGGCCACCGAAAAGGATGCGCGAACCCACCGGCGGACGGCGCAAACCGCCCTGAACGACGCCGAACGGGCGATGAACCGCGCCGCGGCGGCGGCGGAACTGGCGTCAAACCGTGCCGAAGACGCGCGCCGCACCGCCGAGCGGCTGGCCGAGGAGGAGGCCGCGGCGCGTTCCGATGCGCAGAAGGCCCGTCAGGCCCTCGACGCGCTGGACGATCCGCAGGCGGCGCAGGCCGCGACAGAGGATGCGCGCGCCGAGGTCGCCGAAGCCCGCCGGCATGTCCTGTCGTGCCGGTCGGCCCGCGATGCCGAAAGGTCTGCGGCGGATGCCCGCACGGCGCGGTTGGAGAGACTATCGCGGGATGCGGCGACCTGGCGCGAGCGGCTGCAAAGCGCCGGCGCCCGTCTGGCTGATCTTGCCGAACGCCGCGACCGCGCCCTGTCCGATCGGGCCGAGGCCGAGAGGGCGCCCGCCCGGCTGGAGGAGGAGCGTCGCGCGCTGGAGGCCGATCTGTCGCAGGCCGGGCGGCGCAGGGCACTGGCCGACGAGGCAATGGCGCGTGCCCAGACCGAGGCCGCCCGCGCGGCCGAGACGGAGCGCGCCGCCGAACGCGCCGCGGGTGCCGCGCGCGAGGATTGCGCGCGCGCCGAAGGCCGGCAGGGCGCGGCGCAGGCTGCCTTGGCGCAGGTCGAGGCGCGCATCGGCGACGAGCTGGACGTGTCGCCTCGCGATCTGGCACTGGAATTGGCCGCCGAGGGTGCGGCGCAGGATGTCGGTTCGCTGGAAGGCGAGGTCGCGCGCCTGCGGCGCAAGCGCGACGGGCTGGGCGCGGTCAACCTGCGCGCCGCCGAGGATGCGCGCGAGGCGAGCGCCGAACACGACCGTATCGCCGCCGAGAAGGCCGATCTGGAACAGGCCATCGCGGCGCTGCGCACTGGCATCGCCGGCCTGAACCGCGACGGCCGCGAGCGTCTCTTGACCGCGTTCGAGCAGGTGAATGCGAATTTCGGGATGCTGTTCAAGACGCTGTTCGGCGGCGGCGAGGCGCGGCTTGACCTGGTCGAAAGCGACGATCCGCTGGATGCGGGGCTGGAAATCCTGTGCCAGCCGCCCGGCAAGCGGCTGAGCGCGTTGTCGCTGCTGTCTGGGGGCGAACAGACGCTTTGCGCGATGGCGCTGATCTTCGCGGTCTTTCTGGCCAATCCCGCGCCCATCTGCGTGCTGGACGAGGTGGACGCGCCGCTCGACGATGCGAATGTCACGCGGTTCTGCGATTTTCTGGACGAGATGACGCGGCGCACCGCCACCCGGTTTCTAGTGATTACTCACCATGCGGTGACGATGGCGCGGATGGACCGGCTGTTCGGCGTCACGATGGGCGAACAGGGCGTCAGCCAGTTGGTCAGCGTCGATCTGCGCCGGGCCGAGACGCTGGTGGCCTGACCGCTCAGCCCACCGTCAGCGCCAGCACCGCGGCAAGGCCCAGCAGGACGGCCCATGCCTTCCACAGCAACGTGACGGCCGCGTCGATTTCCGCCGGACCGATATCGCGGCGGCCGGGCGCGTTGACGAAGGGAAAATCCCGCATCCGCCCGTCATAGGACCGGGGACCGGACAGCGCCACGCCCAGGGCCACCGCCATTGCCGCCTCGGGCCAGCCCGCATTGGGCGACCGATGCAGCGGCGCGTCGATGCGGATCCGCGCCCAGCCGCGCCAGGCGCCGCCCGCGCCCGCGATCAGCAACGCGGTCAGGCGCGCGGGCACCCAGTTCAGCGCGTCGTCCAGCCGTGCCGCCGCCCAGCCGAACCGTTCGTGGCGGGGCGTGCGATGGCCGATCATGCTGTCGGCGGTGTTGACCAGCTTGTAGACGATCAGCCCCGGCAGACCGAGGATCGCGAACCAGAAGGCCGGCGCGACCACGCCGTCGCCCAGATTCTCGGCGGCGGATTCGATGGCCGCGCGGGCGATGGCGGGCGGGTCCATCGCCTGCGTGTCGCGTCCGACGATCATCGCCACGACCTTTCGCCCCTCGGGCAGCGACCGGCGCAGGGCCTCTGCGACGGCGGCGACATGTTGCGCCAGGCTGCGCTGCGCCAGCAGGATCGCGGCGACCGGCACCGTCGCGACAGGCCCCAGCGACGCAATGGCCGCGCCGATGGCCCATGCCACCGCGATCAGGCCGGCCAGCGCCAGCACCCCCGCCGCGCGCGGATCCGCGCCCCTGTTGAACCGTGCATCGGCCCAGCCCACCGCCCGGCCCATCAGGATGGCGGGATGCGGCAGGCGCGACCACAGCCAGCGCGGTTCGCCCAATGCGGCATCCAGCAGCAGGGCCAGAACCAGCGTCACGTCAGCGCGCGCGCCAGACGGTCGAACCCTTCGGGCGACGGCAGGCCCAGCCGCAGCCATGTCCGCGAATAGGGGAACGTCCGCCCAAGGATCTGGTGCCGCGCCAGACGGTCCTTCCAGTCTGCGGCGTCTTCGGTGCGGTATAGCCGGAACAGCGGCGTGCCCCCGGCGACCTGCGCCCCCGCCGCGACCACCAGCGCGTCCAGCCGCCGGGCATCGTCGGCAAGCCTGCGGCGCGTGTCTTCGGCCCATTGCCGGTCGCCCAGCGCCAGCGTCCCGACATGCAGCGCCGCCCCCGAGACCGCCCACGGACCCAGCGCATCGGCCAGCCGGTCCAGAAGGGCCGGATCGCCGATGGCAAAGCCCAGCCGCAGCCCGGCCAGCCCCCAGAACTTGCCGAAGCTTTTCAGCACCAGAACACCGGGGCGGGTTGCCTGAGCGACATGCGATCTGTCCGGTGCGATGTCGCAGAAACTTTCGTCGATCACCGTCAGCGGGGCATCGGGCGGGCGTTCGTGGAAGCGTCCGTCGGGGTTGTTGGGATGCACGATCACGGCGGCATCCGATAGCCCGCTTTCGGCCACCTGCCAGCCCGCCGCGCGGAAGGATGCGGCATGTTCGTTATAGGTCGGGCCGGGGATGGTCACGCGTTTGCCCGCCGCTGTCAGGGGTATCCGCGCGATCAGGGCCGACGCCCCCGGCGCGGCAAGGATCCCCGCGCCTTCGGGCACCGTCCAGAAGCGGCGCGCGGCCTCGATCAGGGCGGCCTGCGCGGCACGGTCCGGCAGCGCCGTCCAGCATTCGGGCGGGAGGGGGGGCAGGGGATAGGGGATCGGGTTGATGCCCGTGGACAGGTCCAGCCAATCCGCCCGTGCGCCGCCCCAGCGCGCGGTTGCGGCGTCGATCCCGCCGCCGTGATCGCGCGTCATCGCGGCAGGGGCGGGTGGCGGGTGACGAAGTGCGCCTTGATCCTTTCGGGCCAGTCCCGCCACGGAACCACGCCGCTGTCGCTGGTCGCATGATGGCGGGCATAGGCGACGATCGCCGCCGCCGTGGCGGAATCGGGATCGAGGCGGCCCAAAGTATATGCCATCTTGCCCTCGGCCTGGATCGCCACGTTGCAGCCTTGCGAACAGCCCATCAGACAGGGATGCCGCCGCGTGCGAACGTCCGTGCCCTGCGCCGCCGCCTCGACCAGCGCGGCCAGCCGCTCTCCGTCCGTGGTCGAGATGTCGCCGGGAACCCAGCCATTCAGACGGCAGGTCTCGCAGATCGTGATCCAGGTGGTCATCGTGCCGTCAGCGGTCGAAGCGGGCATCGCGCCCATGCGGCTCGGTCCAGTCGATCACCGGGTTGATGGGGATGATCCGGTGCGGATTGATCGTCGGATGACTGTAATGGTAGTGGCGCACGATGTGGTCGAAATGGATCGTGTCGGCGATCGTCGATCCGTCGGGGCAGCGCCACTGATACAGTTCGCGCGTATAGGCCCAGAGGTTCGGGTAATCGACGATCCGGCGCCGGTTGCACTTGAAATGCTGGTGATAGACCAGATCGAACCGCACCAGGGTGGAAAACAGCCGCCAATCGGCCTCGGTGATGCGGTCGCCCATCAGATAGCGGCGCGTCGCCAGCCGATCCTCCAGCCAATCGAGCGTGTCGAACAGCGGATGCACCGCTGCTTCATAGGCGCTTTGGGTCGTGGCGAAGCCGGCCTTGTAGACGCCGTTATTGACCGTGTTGTAGATCCGCTCGTTCACCGGCTCGATGGCGTCGCGCAGATCTTCTGGCCAGTATCTGTCGTCGTTGCCGGTCAGCCCGTCGAACGCCGAATCGAACATGCGAATGATCTCGGCGCTTTCGTTGCTGACGATGGTGTTGCGTTCCAAGTCCCACAGGATCGGCACCGTCACCCGCCCCGATGCCCTGGGGTTGGCCCGCAGATAGAGGTCGCGCGCGAAGGGCAGGCCGAAAACCCTGTCCCCCGTCGCGCCATCGAAATCGGTGCGAAACTCCCACCCTTCGGCCAGCATGTCGGGATGGACGGCCGACACCTCGATCAGCGGCCTCAGCGATTTCAGGTTGCGGAAGAACAGCGCCCGGTTGGCCCAGGGGCAGGCATAGGAGACATAGAGATGATAGCGCCCGGCCTCGGCCTTGAAGCCGCCTTCGCCCGACGGCCCGGCGCTGCCGTCGGCGGTGATCCAGTTGCGGTATCGGGCGGTGTCGCGCTGGAACGCGCCGCCCTGACTGTCGGTGTCGTACCATTCGTCGCGCCAGATGCCGTCGACAAGCCTGCCCATGATCGCCCCCTGTCCTTGTCGCGCCGGACTAGCAGGTTCGGTGCGCGGTGAAAACTCGGCGGCGACGGATCGACGATCAGGCCGCGCGCCGGTTCCCACCGCCGCCGCCGCTGCGCCGTCTGCGCGCGGGCTTGGCGGCCCCGGTCTTCATCCCGGCCTTGACGGCGGGCTTGCCCTGCGGCTTGCCGCCGGGACGGCCGCGACCACCCCCGCGGCCCTGCGGTTCGGGGGCCACGGGTGTCCAGGGCGCGCCCGACGCGACCGTCACCTTGGTTTTCAGCACCTTCTCGATGTCCCATAGATAGCCCATCTCGTCCGGGGCGGCGAAGGCGATGGCCTGGCCCGACCGGCCCGCGCGCGCCGTCCGTCCGATGCGGTGGACGTAATTCTCGGCCACGTTGGGCAGGTCGTAGTTATAGACGTATTCGACCCCCGGAATGTCGATGCCGCGCGCGGCGACATCGGTGGCGACCAGCACCAGAATGCTGCCTTCCTTAAAGCCAGCGATGGCGCGGTCGCGCTGGCCCTGGCTTTTGTTGCCGTGGATCGACGCGGCCTTGTAGCCGTCACGGTCGAGCTGCTTCATCAGCTTCTCGGCACCGTGCTTGGTGCGCGCGAAGACCAGCGCGCGGTCGCCGGGATGCTTGTTCAGCATCTCGCGCAGCAGGTCGGTCTTGCCGTCCTTCGAGACGAAATGCACCTCCTGCTCGACCTTGTCGGCGGCCTGGCCGGGGCGCGCCACCTCGATGCGGATGGGGTTCATCAGATAGCTGTTGGCGATTTCGTTCATCAGCTTGGGCATGGTGGCCGAGAACAGCATCGTCTGCCGTTCCTTGGCCAGCAGCGGCGCGATCCGGCGCAGCGCGTGGATGAACCCCATGTCGAGCATCTGGTCCGCCTCGTCCAGCACCAGAAACCGGGTTTCGTCCAGACGCACGGCGCGCCGGTCCAGCAGGTCGATCAGACGGCCGGGCGTCGCCACCAGCAGATCGACGCCGCGTTCCAGCCGGCCGATCTGGCGGTTGATGCTGACGCCCCCGACGACGATGGCGACGGACAGATGCGTGCCGCCGGCATAATCGCGCAGATTCTCGGCAATCTGGTTGGCCAGTTCGCGCGTCGGTGCCAGGATGAGGCCGCGCGCCGTCTTGGGGGCGGGCTTGGTCCCCTCGCCGGTCAGGGCGTGGATCAGCGGCAGGCCGAAGGCCGCTGTCTTGCCGGTGCCGGTCTGCGCCAGCCCCATCACGTCGCGGCCGTTCATGGCATGCGGAATGGCCTGTTTCTGGATCGGCGTCGGGTCGGTGATGCCTTGGGCGCGCAGGCGCTCCACCAGTTTGGGCGCAAGGCCCAGCATATCGAAATCCATGAAGGATGTCCTTTGGAATAGCAGCGCATCCGGCACGAGGCCGGGCGCAAGACGGGATGCACGGTCGCTGACGAGAAGCCGAATTGCCCCTGCGCCGTGCCGCGCGCCTCCCCGCGTGATCTGGGAAACCTTGCGCCGGTCCATGGAGCCTGGCGCGCGCTGGCGTCAGGCCGTCTGCTCACGCGGCAGGGAACGGCGTCTTGGCCTGCATATCGGGCGCAGGGCCGCCGAAGTCAAGCGCGTTCGCGGTGGCCTGCCTGCGCCGGTTCGGCTAATCGCAGGGCATGATTGCCGTTCTTCAGCAGACGCTGCCCTTCTTCGCGCTGATCGGCCTTGGCTGGCTGGCGGGGCGGCGGGGCATGTTCGACGCCGCCGCGACCGCCGCGCTGACCAAGTTCGTGTTCTATTTCGCGCTGTCGGCGATGCTGTTCCGGTTCTCGTCCGAACTCGATCTGGCGCAAGTGATCGACGCGCGGTTCCTGCTGGCCTATCTGGTCCCGTCGGCACTGGTCTATGCGCTGGCGACAATCGTGGCGCTGGTCCGGCGGCGCGGCGTGCTGGAGGCCGCGGTCGAGGCGCAATGCGCGGTCATCGGCAATGTCGGCTTTCTGGGCATTCCGATGCTGGTGCTTTTGCTGGGAACCGATGCCATCGGCCCGGTGGTGCAGGTTCTGGCCGTCGATCTGATCGTCTTCGGCAGTCTGATCGTCATCCTAATCACCGCCGCGCGCGAGGGCCGGGTGCGGCTGCGGACATTGGGCGCGGTCGGTCTGGGACTGGTCCGCAACCCGATGATCGTGTCCGTTGTCGCGGGGCTGGCCTGGGCGGCGACGGGCTGGACGATGCCCGTGCCCGCCGCGTCGTTCGTGGCGATCCTGGGGGCGGCGGCGACGCCGGGCGCGCTGTTCGCCATCGGCGCGTCGCTGGCGGGCAAGTCGGCGGAACGGCTGTCGGTCGCGCTGTGGCTTTCGACCTGCAAGCTGGTGCTGCATCCGGCGGCGGTCGCCGTCAGCGCGCTGCTGGTCTTCGGGGTGGATCCCTATGCGGCCGGGGTGATGACCGCGGCGGCCGCGCTGCCGGTCGCGGGCAATGTCTATATCATCGCGCAGGCTTACGGCGTCGCGCCGATGCGCGCCTCGACCTCGATCCTGGTCTCGACCGTGCTGTCGGTGATGACGTTCACCGGGGCAATGGCCTTGCTGGGCCGGTTGGGCTAGCGTCGCGGAAAAAGGAATGTCGCCATGGAACCACTGTCTGAAAACGCCTGCTTCGGCGGATCGCAACTTGTCCTGCGCCATGGGTCGCGGGTCTGCGCCTGCGACATGACGTTCGGACTTTATCTGCCCCCGCAGGCGCAGGACGGGCCCGTTCCGGTGCTGTGGTATCTGTCGGGCCTGACCTGCACGCACGAGAACGCGATGACCAAGGCGGGCGCGCAGGCCCATGCGGCGCATCTGGGGATGGCGCTGGTCTTTCCCGACACGTCGCCGCGCGGCGAGGATGTCGCGGACGACGACGCCTTCGACATGGGGAAGGGCGCGGGTTTCTACGTCGACGCGACCGAAGCGCCCTGGGCATCCCACTACAAGATGCGCAGCTATGTCGCGGATGAATTGCCGGGCCTTCTGGGGGACTTCCCGGTGGACATGGACCGTCAGGCGATCACCGGGCATTCGATGGGCGGGCATGGCGCGTTGACGCTGGCGATGGGGTCGCCGGGGCGGTTCGCGTCCGTTTCGGCCTTTTCGCCCATCTGCAACCCCAGCGCCAGCGATTGGGGCCGCAAGCAGTTCGCGGCCTATCTGGGCGACGGCGACCATGCGGCGCACGATGCCAGTCTGCTGATGGCCGATCGCGGCTTCGACGGGCCGGTGCTGTGCGATACCGGGACGGCGGACCAGTTCGCCGACCTGCTGCGCCCCGAGACGCTGGCGCAGGCGATGGCCGCCCGCCGGCAGCCGGGGGCGTTCCGCATGCAGAAGGGATACGATCATTCGTATTTCTTCGTGCAGACCTTCATCGGCGATCATCTGGATTTCCATGCCGAGGCGCTGGGCCTCTGACCGCCGCATCGAAAGACGGGCGATGATCTACGTCGATGCCGATGCCTGCCCGGTCAAGGCCGAGGCCGAGGCGGTCGCCACCCGCACCGGAACGCGCATGGCGCTGGTCTGCAACGGCGGCCTGCGTCCGTCGCGCAATCCGTTGGTCGAGGTCGTCTTCGTGCCGGACGGCCCGGACGAGGCCGACAAGTGGATCGCCGACCGCGCCGGGCCGGGCGATGTGGTGGTGACGACCGACATTCCGCTGGCCGCGAAATGCGTGGCCGCCGGCGCGCGGGTGCTGCGGCCCGACGGCGGCGCATTGACGCAGGCGAATATCGGCAACGTCCTGGCGACGCGCGATCTGATGGCCGATCTGCGCGCCGCCGATCCCTTCCGGCAGGGCGGCGGGCGCCCGTTTTCCAAGGCCGACAAGGCGCGCTTCGTCTCGGCGCTGGACGCCGCGCTGCGGTCCCGCGCCTGACCCGGCGAGTGCGCGACGGCGCACGGTCCGCGCGGGAACGGAACCCGCTTTCCCCTTGTTGAGGCGCGGAAACTTGAAGGGGTGTTTCGATGGATCTGCAAATCGGCGGCAAGACCGCGCTTGTCACGGGGGCCAGCGGCGGGATGGGCCTGGCGACGGCCAAAATACTGGCCGAGGAGGGCGTGACGGTCCTGATGACCGACATGGATGCCGACAAGGTGGCGCAGGCCGCAAGCGAAGTGCCGGGCGGCGCCGCGTACATGGCCGCGAACCTGACCGACAGCGACGATGTCGCCAAGCTGGCCGACTTCGCCAGAAAGAACGGCGGGGTCGATATTCTGGTGCACACCGCCGGCACCACGGGCGCCAAGGGCGACCCGCTGGAGATGACGGACGACGATTGGTACGAGTGCTGGAACGTGGATTTTATGACCGCCGTGCGGATGACCCGCGCGCTGGTTCCCGCGATGATCGACAAGGGCTGGGGCCGCGTCGTCTGCGTCACGTCCGAGAACGCGGTGCAGCCCTATGTCGACGAAGCCGTCTATAACACCGCCAAGGCCGCGCTGCTGAACTTCGTCAAGGGGCTCAGCCAATCGGTATCGTCGAAGGGCGTGCTGGTGAACGCCGTTTCGCCCGCCTTCATCGAAACGCCGATGACCGACGGCATGATGGACAAGCGTGCCGACAAGCTGGGCGTCAGCAAGGACAAGGCGATCGAGTCCTTCCTCAAGGAAGAGCGCCCGTTTCTGCGGTTGGGCCGTCGCGGCAAGGTGGACGAGGTCGCATCGGTCATCGCCATGCTGTGTTCGGATCGCGCCAGCTTCACCACCGGCAGCGCGTGGCGCGTCGATGGCGGTTCGGTCGGCACGATGAGTATCTGAAGGAGGATCCCGATGAGCGAAGGACAGAAGATTCCCGCCCAGTCGCAAGACAGCATGCCGGCCGACGAATGGCGGATGGATCCGGCGCCCGACTACATGCCGCGCCATCCCGGCATCGGCAAGCTGAAGGGCAAGGTGGCCCTGATCACCGGCGGCGACAGCGGCATCGGCCGCGCCGTTTCGGTGCTGTTCGCGCGCGAGGGCGCGAAGGTCGCCATCGCCTATCTGAAGGAAGACCGCGACGCCGAAGAAACGAAGCGTCTGGTCGAGGCGGAAGGATCCGAAGCGGTGCTGATCTCCGGAGATCTGGGCAAAAAGGCTAATGCTGACAACGCCGTCGCTAGGACGGTCGAGGCATTCGGCAAGCTGGACATCCTTGTGAACAACGCCGCGCAGCAATTGATCGACGAGGATTTCGCGCAATTCCCCGAAGACGAGCTGCGGCGCATCATCGACAGCAACGTACTGGGCGTCATGTTCTGCACGCAGGCCGCTTTGCCGCATCTGAAGGACGGCGCCTGCATCGTGAACACCACCAGCGTCAATGCCTTCAAGGGCAACGATTCGCTGATCACCTATTCGACCACGCGCGGCGCGACGCTGGCCTTCACCCGGTCGATGGCGATGAACCTTGCGGACAAGGGCATCCGCGTGAACGCGGTGGCACCCGGTCCGGTCTGGACGCCGTTCATCCCCGGCTCCATGCCGCCCGAGCAGGTCGAGGATTTCGGGTCGAGCAGCCCCCTGGGCCGCGCGGCGCAGCCTTGGGAAGTGGCCACGTCCTATCTGTTTCTGGCTTCCAGCGACGGCAACTTCTTCACCGGCCAGACCCTGCATCCCAACGGCGGCAAGATCCTGGGGGCGTGACCCGGCGCGCCGCCGCTTCCCAGTCCGGCGCGGCGGCCGTCAACCCAGCAGCAGGCCTAGCAGGAACGCCAGCAGGGGCACGCCGAAGAACACCGCCTTGCGCGCCACGTCGCCGTCCACGATCAGCCCGTCCGGCTTGGCCCGGTCGTCGAAGCGGCCATGCGACGCGGCCGGATGCTCGGCCGGGGCGCGCAGGTTGTCGGGGCGGTCGCCGGGATCGGGCCGGTCGGTCATCTGCATGTCCGCGCCCTGTCGCGCCAGCATGTGATCAAGCCAGTTCGGCAGCATGAAGTTTCCGAACAGCAGCTTGAGCGTCGGAAGGCCGACCAGGATCTCGCGCGCATTGGTGTCGATGGCCTTCAGAACACCGCGCGCCGGAACTTCGGGCTGAAAGATGGGCGGGGCGGGCTGCGGCATGTGCGGCAGGCGGTTCAGCGCCCAGTCGAATTGCGGCGTGTTCACTGCCGGAAGCTGCACCAGCGAGATGGTGATGGGCCGCCCGTTGCGGATCAGCTCCGACCGCACCGCTTGCGTGAATCCGTTCACCCCGTGCTTGGCCGCGCAATAGGCTGCCTGCATCGGAATGCTGCGATATCCCAGGCCCGATCCAATATTCACGATATTGCCGCGATCCATGTGTCGCAGGGCCAGCCGCGTGCCGTTGACCTGCCCGATCAGGGTGGTGCCGACGATGCGGTCGAACTCGTCCGCGTCCACCTTGTCGAAAGGCGAAAAGCTGGTCAGCATGGCGCAATTGACCCAGATCGCGGGCCGGCCGAGCGAGACGACCAGCTTTTCGACGGCGGCTTCCAGAACGTCCGCCTGGCTGACATCCGCCGCCGCCGTGGCGATCCTTTCGCCGTATTCGGCCTGCATGGTGTCGAGCCGCGTCTGCCCCCGCGCGACCACCCCCACCCGGTAGCCCCGGTTCAGCAGCGCCACCACCACCGCATGGCCCACCCCGGCGCTGCCGCCCAGAACGATGGCCGATTTGTCCGTCATGTGCCCGCCTCCCGCTGTCTGCGTCCATTGCGAACGGCAGGCAAAGCGAAGCGTTCCCTGCTAGCCCGCGCGGTCGCGCGTGCGGCTGTCGGGGCAAGGCATCAGCGACAGCCGCAGCATCGCGCGTTCCATCACCGCCATCGCCGGCGCGCGCGACGACGACCGCAGCGTCAGATCCGTTTCCACCAGTTCGCGCAGCGCGCGTTCCAGCCGGATGCGGCCCCAGTCGCGCGCCTGCCGCAACAGCGCGTCGCGGCGCGGCCCGAAGACCGGCGGCCGCAGGCGTCCGATGCCGGACCCCGGACCGCCCGGATCGCAGGCCAGCGCATGCAGCATGCGGAAATGGCGCGACAGCGCGATGCACAGCGCGACGGCCGCGACCCCCTGGCTTTCCAGCCGCTGCATCACCGGCCCGATTTCCGCCGTGCGGCCATCGGCCACCAGCGCGACGATCTGGTCCAGCGCCGCGACGGTCGAGACGGGCGCGCAGGCGGCGACATCCGCTTCCGATAACGGCGCGGGATCGTCCAGTTTGAAGATTGCCAGTTTTTCGACCATCTGCCGAAAATCCCCCGGATCGGTCCGCGCGGCCCATTGCGTCAGCGCCGCTACACCGTCCGGGGCTGGGTCGCGCAGCCCCGCGCGGTCGAGTTCCGCCGCTATGCCCGCCCGATCCAGCTTGTCGGCATAAATCCCGATCGCCGCCGCGGCCGGGTGCGCCTCGAACCCCTTGCGCAGGGCCGATGCCGGCTTGAGATCGCCCGCCGTCACGACGATATGGGCATCGCCCGGTTGCCATCCCTTCAATGCGGCGAGGATCGGCGGCACGTGGGCGTTCGTCGCATCCTCGACCAGAACGCAACGGCGGCCGGGAAAGAAGCCCTGAGCGCGCATCGCATCGTCGAGCGCCGCCGGATCGTCCTTGAGCGATTGCGCCGGCATCCGGGTCAGCCGCATTTCGGCGTCGCCCTGCGGACCGATCAGTGCTGCGACCAGATCCTGCCGCTTCAGCGCGACGCGCATGGCGTCCGTCCCGTAAAGCAGCGTTCCCGCCGCCGTTTCGCGCGGTCCGGCGATCCAGCCGGCGGCATCGCGGCCCGTCAGCTTCACCGCCGCCAGTCCGCCGCCGTGGCCAGCAGCCGCGCGACAAGCTGATCGGCCAGAATCGTCATCAACCGTTCGACCGCATCCGCCTCGGCCACCTGCACCGAGACGGTGTTTCCCGCGATGGACGCGCGGCCCGGCGCCACGACCGGGGCGGAATAGGCGGTGAAATTGCTGACCTCGCCGCTGGCGACGATGGCCCCCGTCGCGCGATCCGCCAGCCGATAGGTCGCCTCACCGTCGATCTGGAAGCGCGTGGTTTCCTGATCCGTCGTGATGCCCAGCCCCTGGCGGTCCAGCCGTATGTCGGACGTCAGATCATAGCGCGCATCCGCCGGACGGCCCAGTCGATCCTCGAGCTGCCGAACGAACGCATAGCCCGGCTCGTCCCGCGGCGGCGCAACGGCGATCTGCCCGCGCAGCCCTTCGGCCACGCCGCCGGGGCCATAGACGGGGGTGAAGCCGCAGGCGGGCAGGGCCAGCAGGCCCAGCAGGATCGCGCGGCGATCAGACGACCACATTGACGATGCGCCCCGGCACGACGATCAGCTTCTTCGGCGCGCCGCCGTCCAGTGCCTTCAGCACGGCGGGCTGATCCAGCACCAGCGCCTCGATCAGGCCCCGGTCCATGTCGCGGGGCACGGTGATCTCGGCCCGGCGCTTGCCGTTGATCTGGATCGGCAGCGTCACGTCGTCATCGACCAGCATCGCCGGATCGGCCTTCGGCCAGGGTGCGGTCACGCAAAGGCCGTCGCCGCCCAGACGGGCCCAGATCTCCTCGGCCAAATGGGGGGTCATGGGGGCCATGAGCTGCGCCATGATGCGCGCCGCCTCGATCCGCGCCGCGCGGCCCGCCTGGCTTTTGGCCTGCGTGTTGGCAAAGGCATAAAGCCGCGCGACCGAGGTGTTGAAGCCGAAACTCTCGATCCCCATCGTCACGTCGTGGATGGCGCGATGCGTCTCGCGCCGCAGGGCATCGTCGCCGCTGCCGTGCTCGGGGGCGTCCGCCGCCTGTTCTGCCAGCCGCCAGACGCGCGCCAGGAACTTCGACGCCGCCTCGGCCCCGCTGGCCGTCCATTCCACGTCGCGCTCGGGCGGGCTGTCGGACAGCACGAACCACCGCGCGGTATCGGCGCCGTAACGGTCGATGATCTCGTTCGGATCGACGACGTTCTTCTTGGATTTCGACATCTTGGCCGAGGGGACGATTTCGACCGGCTGGCCCGTCTCGCGCAGGATCTTGGCGGTCGGGTCCACATCGGCGGGCAGGTGATAGATCACCCGGTTGCCGTCGCGCGTCTGATAGATCTCGTGCGTCACCATGCCTTGCGTGAACAGCGCGTCGAACGGCTCGATGGCCTTTTGCGGCAGATGGCCGGTGGCGTGCATGGCGCGGGCGAAGAAGCGCGAATAGAGCAGGTGCAGGATCGCATGCTCGACCCCGCCGATATACTGATCGACGTTCATCCAGTAATCCACCTCGGCCGCGTCGGTCGGCGTCGCCGCGCCGGGCGAGGTGAAGCGCGCGTAATACCACGACGAATCCACGAAGGTGTCCATCGTGTCGGTCTCGCGCCGGGCGGCGCCGCCGCATTTCGGGCACGGCACGTCGCGCCATGCCGGATGCCGGTCCAGCGGGTTGCCGGGGGTGTCGAAATCCACATCGTCGGGCAGGCGGATCGGCAGGTTCTCCTTCCGCTCGGGCACCACGCCGCAGGTTTGGCAATGAACGACCGGGATGGGACAGCCCCAATACCGCTGCCGCGACAGGCCCCAGTCGCGCAGGCGGTAACGGGTGACGCCCTGGCCGATGCCGTTCGCCTCGCAGAACGCGATGGCGGCGTCGATGGCGGCCTCGCCGGTCTGTTCCGCCTCGCCCGCGAAGCCGCGGACATAGCGGACCGCTTCGGTCTTGGGCGGCACGAACGCCTCGCCGCCGTCCTCGGGCAGGGTCTGCCCCCCTGTCCCGGCCTCGAAGGTCGAAATCACCGGCAGCCCGTATTTCCGCGCGAAGTCCAGGTCGCGCTGGTCATGGGCGGGGCAGCCGAAGATGGCGCCGGTGCCGTAATCCATCAGGATGAAGTTGGCGACATAGACCGGCAGTTCCCACGCAGTATCCAGCGGGTGCCGGACGCGCAGGCCGGTGTCGTGGCCGCGCTTTTCGGCCCGCTCCAGATCCTCCTCGGCGGTGCCGGTCGCGCGGCATTCGGCGTTGAAGGCGGCAAGCGCGGGATCGTCCCGTTCCAGCCGCCGCGCCAGCGGATGATCGGGCGAGATCGCGACGAAGCTGGCGCCCATCATCGTGTCGGGGCGGGTGGTATAGACCTCGATCCGGTCGTGCCCGTCCGGCCCATCAATGAGCGAAAAGGCGAATTGCAGCCCGCGCGACCGCCCGATCCAGTTGGCCTGCATCGTCTTGACCTTGGCCGGCCAGTCGTCCAGCCCGTCCAGCGCATTCAGCAGATCCTCGGCATATTCGGTGATGCGGAAGAACCACTGCGTCAGTTCGCGCCGTTCGACCACGGCGCCGGACCGCCAGCCGCGCCCGTCCTCGACCTGTTCGTTGGCCAGCACGGTCATGTCCACCGGATCCCAGTTGACCATGGCCGACTTGCGATAGACCAGCCCCTTGTCCAGCATGTCGAGGAAAAGCGCCTGCTGCTTGCCGTAATAGTCGGGATCGCAGGTGGCGAATTCGCGGCTCCAGTCCAGCGACAGCCCGAGGCGGGCGAACTGCGCCTTCATGTTGGCGATGTTGGCATAGGTCCATTCCCCCGGATGCACGCGCCGTTCCTGCGCCGCGTTCTCGGCGGGCAGACCGAAGGCGTCCCATCCCATCGGGTGCAGCACGGCATGTCTGGTGGCGATCTTGTAGCGCGCGATCACGTCGCCCATGGCATAGTTGCGGACATGGCCGATATGCAGGTTGCCGCTGGGATAGGGAAACATCTCGAGCACATAGTATTTCGGCCGGTCGGGATCGCGGCGCGCGGTGAACACGCCCGCATCCGCCCAGGCGCGCTGCCATTTCGGTTCCGCCTTGCCCGCCTCATAGCCCGACATGCCTTCGTCCCCCGTCCATCCGTGCCCGCCGCGGGCTGCGCCTTGATAGGGAGGGCGGCGGCACGGGTCCAGCCCCGCCACAAAACGGCCCCGTTCGTCGTCCATGACGGGACGCGATCCGTTCCGGGGGCGTCATGGACCTGCTTTTCCTGCATCAGAACTTTCCCGCGCAATTCGCCCATCTGGCGCCCGCGCTGGCGCAGGCCGGGCACCGGGTCACGGCCCTGACGGGGCGCGCCGGCAAGCCGCAGACCTGGCGCGGCATCCGCGTGCTGCCCTATCGCCATGACTGGCCGCAGGCGGCGCATCTGCATCCGTGGCTTACCACGATGAACGCCGCGGTCGAACGGGGAACGGCCGCCATGCGCGCCATGCTGGCGCTGAAATCGCGCGGCTATTCCCCCGACGCGGTTATCGCGCATCCCGGCTGGGGCGAGGCGCTGTTCCTGCGCGATGTCTGGCCGCAGGCGCGGATCGGCCTTTATTGCGAATACTGGTATCGCGCGACCGGCGCCGATGTCGGCTTCGACCCCGAGTTTGGCGGTCCGCAGGAATTCGGCGCGGCGCAGCGGATCCGGCTGAAGAACCTGCCGCAGCGGCTGCAACTGGACATGGCGGATGCCGCCCTCAGCCCGACGGGGTGGCAGGCCGATACCTATCCGCCCGCCGACCGGGCGCGAATCACCGTCGCCTTCGACGGGATCGACACCGACGCCATCCGCCCCGATCCCGCCGCGCGGCTGACGCTGAACGGCCGAAGCTGGACGCGCGACGACGAGGTGATCACCTTCGTCAACCGCAACCTCGAACCCTATCGCGGCTTTCACGTGTTCATGCGGGCGCTGCCCGACCTGCTGCAACGCCGTCCCGCCGCGCAGGTGATCGTCGTGGGCGGCGACGGGATCAGCTATGGCATGCCGCCCCCCGGCGGGGGCACATGGCGGCAGACGATGCTGGCCGAACTGGATAGCAGGCTGTCGCCGGCGGACCTTGCGCGCCTTCATTTCGTCGGACGCCTGGGGCGCGCCGATTTCACGCGGCTTTTGCAGATCAGCCGCGTGCACGTCTATCTGACCTATCCCTTCGTCCTGAGCTGGTCGCTGATCGAGGCGATGAGCGCGGGCTGCGCCATCGTCGCCAGCGACACCGTCCCCGTCGCCGAAGTAATCGAGAACGGCCGGACCGGCCTTTTATGCGGCTTTTTCGACGGCGCGGGGTTGGTGGACCGGATCGACACGCTGTGCCGCGACGCCGCGCTGCGCGACAGGCTGGGCGCGGCGGCGCGCACCGCCGTCCGGGCGCGTCACGATCTGGCGAAGGTCTGCCTTCCGGCGCAGATGCGGTGGGTCGAAACGCTTAGCGCCGGCTGTCGGCCACGCGCAATTGCCGCGCGCGGGTAAGGATCGCGTCCTCGATCGCGCGCACCGTGTCGGGCGTCGCCGGGCCGGATTGCGTCGCCAGCGCCACGTTCAGCGATCGCGCGTCCAGTGCCGGATCGGTGACATAGACCGTCGCGCGATAGGCCGCGCCACCGCCGGGCGGACGGCCGTAGCCATAGACGATGACGCCGGAAAACGGATCGACCGCCTCGATCGGCATGAAATCCAGAATCTGCTGCGTGGCGGTCCAGATATACTTGTTCACCTCGACCGTGATGTTCGGGTCGTTGTTGTTGGCGAACAGATCCCAGATCGTCGAACGGTTGCGCTGGGCGGCCAGCGGCGTGTTCTCGCGCTGGCGCAGGGTCGATTCGCTGACGGTGCCATCGGTCGTCCGGCCGCATCCCGACAGCAGCAGGGACGCGCCTACGAACGCTGCGGTGACAAGGGGCGTGGCGCGCATCATGTGGACTATCCCTGAACCATCGTGCCGCCGACACCTATCGCAGGCACCGCGACCGGGCAAGAAACCAAATCGGCGCCTTCTGACCCAACGTCAGCGGAACGAACGGCTATCCCGCGCGTTTACATGACCGAGACGCCATCCGGGGGTCGCGAAATTGTCCGTGCTGTCAGACATTGCCAACGATCTATGACTTTACAGACCGATTTTCGCAGCGTTACATCCGAATGGCCTACGTGCAAAGAACCGCCCGCGGGCGGAATACTGTCAAAAAGGGAACAAAGATGAAGCGTATGATTACCGCCGCCGCCACTGCCGCCATGCTTGCCGGGGTTGCCGCCCCCGCTGCCTTCGCGCAGCAGATGGAAGACCCCGATGTGACGATGGTGACCGGCAAGGTCTTCCGTGCGCTGCGCGCCTGCGACATCGACGGAAATATGATCGACACGCTGACCATGGCGCAGGTCGCGGGCATCACCATTACCGCGTCGTCCGACGACGGATCGAACAAGTGCCAGAAGATCGAGGCGATCGCCCGCGGCGACGGCTGATCCGCCCGGACCGACACATCGGATATCCGGTGTGAGGCCGCTTCGGGAAACCGTGGCGGCCTTTCTCGTGCCGGAACCACTGTGGCGCTGTTGCACCAATTACCGCACCCTCGATCCGCCCGGCCGCTGCCGCGCTTGAAACGATATCGTGAAAGGCGCACTCCGGTCTCGTACCCAAGGAGCTTGTCCTTCTGGGGTCGGAATGAAAGATCATGAGGGAAAGCATGAACAAATTTCTTCTTGCGACCACGGCGCTCGTCGCTTCGACGACCTTCGCCATGGCGGATGTGGATCTGTCGGGTACGGCGGAAATGGGGATCTTCGGCGGGACGGACATCGACGCCCAGTTCCACACCGATATCGACGTCACCTTCTCGATGTCGGGCGAAACCGATGCCGGCCTGACCTTCGGCGCGTCGGTCGACCTGGACGAGCAGATCGGCGACAACAACGCGGATGACGGCCTGGGCGAATCCGGCGCCACCCGCAACGATGCCGACGACGGCGGCGCGACCATCTTCGTGTCGGGCACTTACGGCACGCTGACGATGGGCGACACCGACGGCGCACTGGACTTCGTGATGACCGAAGCGATCATCGGCGGTTCGCTGGGCGACAACCACGAGCATCTGGGTTACAACGGCAACTCGGGTTTCGACGGTGACTATGATGGTCAGGTCGCGCGCTACGACTATTCGTTCGGCGATTTCGCCGTCGCGATCTCGGCCGAGATCGACGACGACAACGACGAAATCGACTTCGATGACGATTTCGACGGCGTGATCGACCGCACGGACGAGATCGACAACGACACGATCCTCGGCATCGGCGTGCGCTACACCGGCCAGTTCGCCAACGTGTCCTTCGGCGCCGGTCTCGGCTATCAGCGTTCGGGCAACACCTTCCCCGTTGATACCGACGGCGACGACAAGTTCGACGACACCGACGACATCACCGGTGAAGTCGTCGGCCTCAGCCTCGACATGAAGATGGATAACGGCCTTCAGGCGATCCTGAACTACTCGACCTACAACGACTCGACCCTCGTCATCGTCGAAGACAATGACGACGTCGACGACGGCGACATCGTCGCGGTGGTCGGCGATCTGGACAAGCACTACGGTCTGGCTGTCGGTTACGAGTTCGGTTCCTTCCTGGTTGCCGCCAACTATGGCAAGTTCGACACCAACAACGGCGATCTGTCGGGCTGGGGTCTGGTCGTGA
The DNA here is from genome assembly GCF_000299575.1 of Oceaniovalibus guishaninsula JLT2003. Taxonomy (GTDB): domain Bacteria; phylum Pseudomonadota; class Alphaproteobacteria; order Rhodobacterales; family Rhodobacteraceae; genus Palleronia; species Palleronia guishaninsula. The sequence goes on along the minus strand of NZ_AMGO01000036.1, from coordinate 195,073 downwards.
ACTACGATCTGGGCGGCGGTGCCGAGCTGCAGGCCGGCTATGGCCACAACAAGGTCGACGAAGACTTCGACGACGGCCGCGACGACGACTTCGACTTCGATACCTACTCGTTCGGTATCGCGATGTCCTTCTGATCCCTTCGGATCGGACGAAACGGAAGGGGCTGGCCATGCGCCGGCCCTTTTCTTTTGCGCGTCCCCGTGCTGGATAGGGCCATGTCGCTTACCTCTGTCCAGACCGCCCTTGCCGCCGCCTGCGCCCGCGCCGGGCGGTCCGAGGCATCCGTCACGCTGATCGCCGTCAGCAAGGTCCAGCCCCCCGACCGGGTCGAGGCCGTGCTGACCTCCGGCCATCGCAGTTTCGGCGAAAACCGCGTGCAGGAAGCGGCCGGCAAGTGGCCCGACTGGACGGCCCGTTTCGGCGCCGTCGACCTGCACCTGATCGGTCCCTTGCAAACCAACAAGGCCCGCGCCGCGGTCGATCTTTTCGGCACCATCCAGACGCTCGACCGGCCGCGTCTCGCCAATGCGCTGGCCCGGCTGGCGCAGGAACGCGGCGCCTGTCCCGATCTGTTCGTGCAGGTGAATACCGGCGCCGAGCCGCAGAAAGCGGGCGTTCTGCCGCGCGATGCCGACGCCTTCGTCGCCACCGCCCGCGCGCTGGATCTGCCGGTGATCGGCGCCATGTGCATCCCGCCCGATGGCGCGGATCCGGCCCCGCATTTCCTCATGCTGGCCGACATCGCCCGCCGCAACGGTCTGCCGAACCTGTCGATGGGGATGAGCGGCGACTTCGAACTGGCGGTCGAACTGGGCGCGACCCATGTGCGCGTCGGCTCGGCCATTTTCGGCGAGCGGCGGCCGGGCTAGCCACGCCGCGCGCGCGTCAGGTCAGATGGCCGGACTTCTGCGCCTTGGTCCGCAGATAGGCGTCGTTCAGCGGATTGCGTCCGACCCAAAGCGGCACACGGCCCGCCACGTCGATGCCCGACGCTTGCAGCATGGCAACCTTGCGCGGATTGTTCGTCATCAGCCGCACCGCGCCGACGCCCATCCGCCGCAGGATCCCCGCACCGATGCGAAAATCGCGCTCGTCATCCTCGAATCCCAGGCGATGGTTCGCCTCGACCGTGTCGAATCCCTGATCCTGCAAGGCATAGGCGCGCAGCTTGTTCGCCAGCCCGATCCCCCGGCCTTCCTGATTCAGATACAGCAGGATCCCCCGCGCCTTCGCCGGCCATCTGCGCCAGGGCGCCGTTCAGTTGCGGGCCGCAATCGCATTTCAGCGAATGCAGCACGTCGCCCGTGAAGCACGCCGAATGCAGCCGCACCAATGGCGCACCGTCGCGGTCGGGGCGCCCGATCTCGACCGCGTAATGCTCGTCGCCGCCATCGTCGGGGCGGAAGACGTGCAGGCGCGTGTCGCGGCTGGCGGATGTGGGCAGTTGCGCCGACACGACAGCGCGCAGCGTCGCCACGTCGTCGGTCAGCGCATCGGCGTCCAGACGGGTCAGATCGCCGGGCGGCTCGGCGACCGGCACCAGCACCACCGCCGGCAGCAGACGCGCCGATTTCGCCAGCACCAGGCCCGCCCGCGCCAGCGCGGCATCGCCGCCCCGCACCGGCCGGAACGGCCCCTTCAGCGGGGTGTCGAGGTCGCCCGCGGGATCCGCGATGGCGGTCAGATCGGCGGGCGTCACGTCGCGCGGCAGGGGCAGCCGTGCTAGATCGCCGTCATAGACCGGCACATGCAGCGTGCCGGCCCGCCGATGCGTGATCGCCAGCACCGCATCGCCGCCCGCGGCCAGATGCGCCAGCCTGTCCTTCGACAGCACCTCGGCACCGCTGACCAGCGCCGCGCCGCCCGGCCCCCTCAGCACTACGGGCACGCCCATGCGCATGTCGGATCGCGCGCGCGCCAGCCGTTCGGCCGGGGTCAGGCGTAGTGTCGGGGGGGTCTTCATCGTGCTGCGATAGCCTCGTGGCGTCGGAATGTGAAACAAATCCCGCCGTCTTCACACGTCCATGTGAAAGATCGGCGTCCAAACTTGCCGTCCGCGCGTTGCGATCACAACTCCTTGTGAAGCGGACGGAGGAACATCATGGCGAACCTGAAGAAAATCCTTCTTGTCGATGACGACGAGGATCTGCGCGAAGCGCTCAGCGAACAGTTGATCGTGACCGAGGATTTCGACGTGTTCGAGGCCGATAGCGGCGCGCATGCGATGGAAAAGGTCAAGGCCCAGCATTACGACCTGGTGATCCTCGATGTCGGCCTGCCCGATACGGACGGACGCGAATTGTGCCGCCTGATGCGCAAGCAGGGCGTCAAATGCCCGGTGATCATGCTGACCGGGCATGACAGCGATGCCGATACGATCCTGGGTCTCGATGCCGGGGCGAACGATTACATCACCAAGCCGTTCAAGTTTCCGGTCCTTCTGGCCCGCATCCGCGCGCAACTGCGCCAGCACGAACAATCCGAAGACGCGGTGTTCCAGCTTGGGCCGTATGCCTTCCGCCCGGCGCTAAAGATGCTGATCGACGAATCCGAACGCAAGATCCGCCTGACCGAGAAGGAAACGAACATCCTCAAATATCTCTACCGCGCGAAAGAGGGGGTCGTCGCCCGCGACATTTTGCTGCACGAGGTCTGGGGATACAATGCCGGCGTCACGACGCACACGCTGGAAACCCACATCTATCGCCTGCGCCAGAAGATCGAGCCCGATCCGTCGAACGCGCGCCTTCTTGTCACCGAAAGCGGCGGCTACCGCCTGGCGGTCTGACCGTTCAGCGGCAGGCCCCGCAACAGGCGCGGGCGGTCCCCCGTCAGGCCCGCCGCCTCGCGCAGCAATCCGCGCCGAAGCGGCGCCAGCGCGTTGACCGCGCCCAGCCCAAGATCGCGGCCCAGCCGCAGCAGCGGGTTGTCGTTCGAAAACAGCCGGTTGAAGCCGTCCGTCGCCAGCGCCAGCGCGGTCACGTCGAACCGGCGCCACCGTTCATAGCGGGCCAGAACCTCGGGACGGCCGAAATCCTCGCCCCGGCGGCGCGCGTCGGTCAGCACCTCGGCCAGCGTCGCCACATCCTTGAGACCCGCATTCAGCCCCTGTCCGGCGATGGGATGGACGGCATGGGCGGCGTCGCCGACCAGCGCGATGCGCGGCGCGACGAAGGATTGCGCGACGCTCAGCACCAGCGGATAGGTGAACCGCCCCCCGGCAAGGTGGATGTCGCCCAGAAAATCGCCGAAACGCGGCCGCAGGATATTCAGCCAGGCGTCGTCGTCCAGCGCCGCGATGCGGCGGGCATTCTCGGCCGTCTCGGTCCAGACGATCGAACAGCGGTTCCCTTTCAGCGGCAGGATCGCCAGCGGCCCTTCGGGCATGAAGAACTGATGCGCGATGCCGTCATGCGGCCGTTCGTGCCCCAGGGCGGCGACCAGGCCGCATTGGCGATAGTCGCGTCCATAGCGCGCGATGCCCGCGCGCCGGGCCACGGCCGATGCGCGCCCGTCGCACCCGACCAGCACATGCGCGTCGATCGTCGTGCCGTCGTCCAGCGTCACCGTCACCCGATGATCGCCGGGCGTTTGCGCCGCGACCGAACGGCCGGCCAGATGCATCACGCCCGCCCCGTCCAGTGCCGCCAGCAGGGCGGGCCGCAGGTGACGATCCTCGACCATGTGGCCCATTGGACCGTCTTCGATCTCGGCATGATCGAAATGCAGCACCATCGGCGATGGGCCGAAGCCCGCATGTCCGTCGCTGACCTTGATCCGAAGGATCGGCTGCGCGTCGTCCTTCAGGTCGTCCCAAAGCCCCAGCGCCGACAGCAGGTTGCGCGACCCGAGCGACAGGGCATAGCTGCGGCCGTCGAAATCCGGCGCGGCCCGCGTTTCCGAAGGCGCGGGATCGACCAGCGTGACCGACAGCCCCCCCTGAACGCAGGCCAGCGCCAGGGCCGCGCCGTTCAGCCCGCCGCCCGCGATGATGATATCGGTATCCATGACCGTGTTTATGGGGCCGTGCGCCGGATTGTCCATGCGACACGCCATGGCTAAGGTCCGCGCGGCGACAGGGGGGGGCGGGCATGGACGAATGGCTGAAGGCGTCTGCGGCGGATCTGGGTCGCGGCATCGCCGCCGGGCGGATCGACCCGGTGGATCTGACAGGGGCGTTTCTTGCCGCCATCGACGCGCATCCGCTCTCCCCCCGCGTCTGGGCGCGCCTGACCCCGGCCCGCGCCTGCGCCGGGGCCAAAGCCGCGCATGGGCGGGCCAGGGCAGGCACGCGCCTTTCCCTGCTCGACGGGGTGCCGGTCGGCTGGAAGGATCTGTTCGATACCGCCGGCACCGCGACCGAGGCTGGCAGCGCGCTGTTGAAGGGCCGGGTTCCCACGCGCGACGCCGATGTCCTTCGCAACGCATCGGCGGCGGGGATGGTCTGCCTCGGCAAGACCCACATGACCGAGCTGGCATTCTCCGGCCTCGGCCTGAACCCCGTCACCGCCTCGCCGCCTTGCATCCACGACGAAGATGCGGTCTCGGGCGGGTCGTCGTCGGGGGCCGCCGCGTCGGTCGCGTTCGGTCTGGCGCCCTGCGGCATCGGCAGCGATACCGGCGGATCGGTCCGCGTGCCCGCCGCCTGGAACGATCTGGTCGGGCTGAAGACCACCGCCGGCACCCTGCCGATGGGCGGCGTGGTGCCGCTTTGCCCGCGTTTCGACACGCTGGGGCCGCTCGCTCGCAATGTCGAGGATGCGGCGCTGGTCTGGGCGGCGATGGGTGGCTGGCCCGCCCCCGACCTGACCGGCGCGACCCTGCAAGGCGCGCGGCTGCTATGGCTGGATGGAACCGCGATGACCGATCTCGCGGCGCCGGTTGCCTGCGGGTTCGAACGGGCGGTGGAATGTCTGCGCGCCGCCGGCGCCACTGTGGAACGCGGCGGGGTCGATGCGGTCGAACGCGCGTTGCCGTTGGCCGCGACCGTTTTTGCCGCCGAAGCCTATGGCGTCTGGGCCGATCGGATCGAGGCGCAGCCGGATCTCATGTTCGCCCCCGTGCGCGAACGCTTTCGCGGCGGGCGCAGCGTCTCGGCGCCCGATTACGTCGCCGCGTGGCGGTTGCTGGACGATCTGCGGCGCGGCTATCTGGCGGCGACGGGCGGTTTCGATGCGGTGATCCTGCCGACCAGTCCGATCCTGCCGCCCGACCGCGCGCGTCTGGAACGCGACGTGGATTATTTCGCCGACCGCAACCTGCTGACGCTGCGCAATACCCGGATCGGCAATCTGATGGGGCTGCCCGGCCTGACCCTTCCGACAGGCGTGCCGTCGGCCGGTCTGCTGATCCAGACGCCGCCCCGCAGCGAAAGGCGGCTTCTGCGCCTCGGCCGCGCCGCCGAAATCGCCCTGTCCTGATTGCAACAACGCGGTCCAGCGCCCGGATTACGTGGCCTTTTACTGGACCCCGGACGCCTTGACAGGCTAGGTTGGCCCAAACGGGGCGTCAGACCCCAGCCGAGGCACGTCATGCAGTATCCCGTTCGGTTCTCGAACCTGCCGCCCTATGCGTTTCCGCGTCTGCGGGCGCTTCTGGACGCGCATGCGCCGGGCGGCGAGGTCATCCACATGACCATCGGCGAACCGCGCCACGATCCGCCGCCCTTCATCGGCGACGTCCTTGCCGCCAACCTGCCGGGCTTCGGCGTCTATCCCCCCAATGACGGCACCGACGGGCTGCGCGACGCCATCGCCGGCTGGCTGCACCGCCGCTATGGCGTGACGGTCGATCCGGCCACCGCGATCCTGCCCCTCAACGGCACGCGCGAGGGGCTGTTCAACGCCGCCATCGCCCTGTGCCCCGAGGCGGGCGGCGGCCCGCCGCCGGTCGTCCTGACGCCCAATCCGTTCTATCAGGTCTATGCCGTCGCGGCGCTCGCCGTCGCCGCGTACCCTGTCTACGTTCCGGCGACCGCCGGGACGGGGTTCCTGCCCGATTACGCCGCTTTGCCGCGCGACGTGCTGGATGCCTGCGTCGCGGCCTATATCTGCTCGCCCGCCAACCCGCAGGGCGCGGTCGCGTCGGCGGAATACTGGCGCGATCTGATCGAACTGGCCGAACGGCACGATTTCCGCATTCTGGCCGACGAATGCTATTCCGAGATCTGGCGCGATGCCCCGCCGCCCGGCGCGTTGCAGGTCGCGCGCGACATGGGCGCCGATCCCGAACGCGTCACCGTCTTTCATTCCCTCAGCAAGCGGTCGAACCTGCCCGGCCTGCGCGTCGGGTTCGCCGCCGGCGGGCCGCGCACCATCGCCGCGATGAAACAGCTTCGCGCCTATGCCGGCGCGCCCATTCCCCTGCCGCTTCAGGCCGTGGCCGAAGCCTGCTGGCGCGACGAGGCGCATGTCGAGGCGAGCCGCGCGCGCTATGCCGCAAAATTCGCCATGGCCGACCGCATCTTCGCCGGCATTCCCGGCTGCGGCGCGCCCGAAGGCGGGTTCTTCCTGTGGCTGCCGGTCGAGGATGGCGAGGCCGCGGCGCTGCGCCTGTGGCGTGAGACAGGGGTGCGGGTTCTGCCCGGTGCCTATCTTTCGCGCGAGGCCGGGGGCGGCAATCCGGGCGCAGGCTATATCAGGGTGGCCCTCGTCACGGACGAGGACGAGACCGAGCGCGGCCTGACCCGGCTGCGCAATTGTCTTTACAATTAAGGATCGGGGAACGGCATGGCTTACCAGACGCGGGGGCGCGATCCGCTCTTTGACAGCAACACGCAGGCCGCGCTGGAACGGCGCGGTAAGGAACTGCTGGGGCTGGTGCTGATCGGTCTGGGCGTCGCCGTCGCGCTGATGCTGGGCAGCTACGCCGCCGACGATCCAAGCTGGCTCAGCGCCACGTCCGAACCCGCGCGGAACCTTCTGGGCCGGACGGGGGCGTCGATCGCAGCCCCGCTTTACATGGTGGTGGGGCAGGGGGCCTGGGGGCTGGCGCTGCTGTTCACGGTCTGGGGCGTGCGCTTCGTCACCCATCGCGGCGCCGACCGCGCCATGGCGCGCGCCGTGTTTGGCCCCATCGCCGTGGCGCTTATGTCGATCTACGCCTCGACCCATGCGCCCGGCCCGGATTGGGGTCAAAGCTTCGGGCTGGGCGGACTGTTCGGCGACACCGCTCTGGGTGCGATGCTGGGTCTGCTGTCGGTCGATGGCGCGACGGGGCTCAAACTGGCCGCGCTGGTGGTCGCGTTGGCGACGCTGGCGATGCTGCTGTTCGTGCTGGGCTTTTCGCTGGCCGAATTGCGCGCCATCGGCGGCTGGCTGCTGCGCGGCACGGTCACGGTCTATGACGCGCTGATGCGAACAGCCTCGGTCGGGGGGCGGGGCCTGGCCAAGGGCGCGAACCGTTCCGTGCGCGCCGCCGGCGATCTGGCCGAAGCCCGCGCGCGCCGCCGGGCCGAGCCGGATTTCGATGTCGTCGAACCGGACGGGGACGACACGCGCCCGACGATCTGGCAGCGCCTGTCCGCTCCCCTTCCGTCCATCCGCCGCAACGCCGAACCGGCCGCCGACGCCCTTCCCGAAACCGCGCCGGAAGAACCGGCGCCGCCGGCGCGCGCGCCGCGGATGCGCCAGCCGTCGATCGTCCCCAATCCGCGCCGGGACGAACCGCCGCTGGTCGCCAGCCGCGTCCGCATCCCGCAGGAGGACGACGACGATGCGTCCCGTCCCATGCCCGAGCCCGAGCTTGTCGAGCCCGGTCCGGTGCGCCCGCCCTCGTTCAACTCGCGCCGAGATGCGGCCCCGGCCGCACGTCCCGCGCCGAAACCGCCAGCCGCCGCGACACCGCCCCGCTCCGCATCCGCCGCGCCGTCCGGGGACTACACCCCGCCGCCGCTGGAGCTGCTGACAAGCCCCGACACCGTCCGGCGGCAGGTTCTGGATGCCGACGCGCTGGAGGAGAATGCCCGCCAGCTTGAAAGCGTGCTGGACGATTACGGGGTGAAGGGCGAAATCGTCAGCGTCCGCCCCGGCCCGGTCGTCACGATGTACGAACTGGAACCGGCGCCCGGCCTCAAGGCCAGCCGCGTGATCGGCCTGGCCGACGACATCGCCCGTAGCATGTCGGCGCTGTCGGCGCGCGTCTCGACCGTGCCCGGCCGCAGCGTCATCGGGATCGAACTTCCGAACGAACACCGCGAGATGTGCGTTCTGCGCGAAATCCTGTCGGCGCGCGAATATGGCGACGGCAAGCACGCCCTGCCGCTGGCGCTGGGCAAGGATATCGGCGGCGATCCGGTGGTCGCCAACCTGGCGCGGATGCCGCATCTGCTGATCGCGGGCACGACCGGATCGGGCAAGTCGGTGGCGATCAACACGATGATCCTGTCGTTGCTCTATCGCCTGTCGCCGCAGGAATGCCGGCTGATCATGATCGACCCCAAGATGCTGGAACTCAGCGTCTATGACGGCATCCCGCATCTTCTGTCCCCTGTCGTCACCGACCCGAAAAAGGCCGTCGTTGCCCTGAAATGGGTGGTGGGCGAGATGGAGGATCGCTATCGCAAGATGTCGAAGATGGGCGTGCGCAACATCGAGGGTTATAACGGCCGGGTGCGCGACGCGCTTGGCCGGGGCGAACTGTTCTCGCGCACCGTGCAGACCGGATTTGACGACGAAACCGGCGATCCCGTCTTCGAGACCGAGGAGATCACGCCGGAACTGCTGCCCTTCATCGTCGTCGTCGTGGACGAGATGGCCGACCTGATGATGGTCGCCGGCAAGGAGATCGAGGCCTGCATCCAGCGCCTGGCACAGATGGCGCGGGCCAGCGGCATCCACCTCATCATGGCGACGCAGCGGCCTTCGGTCGATGTCATCACCGGCACGATCAAGGCCAACTTCCCCACCCGGATCAGCTTTTCGGTCACGTCCAAGATCGACAGCCGCACCATCCTGGGCGAACAGGGGGCCGAACAGCTTCTGGGGATGGGCGACATGCTTTACATGGCGGGCGGGTCCAAAATCACCCGCGTCCACGGCCCCTTCTGTTCCGACGAGGAAGTCGAGGAGATCGTCAATCACCTGAAATCCTACGGTCCGCCCGATTATCTGTCCGGCGTGGTCGAAGGCCCCGACGAGGACAAGGAAAGCGACATCGATGCCGTTCTGGGCCTTGGCGGCGAAGGCGGCGACGATGCGCTTTACGATCAGGCCGTCGCCATCGCCATCAAGGACCGCAAATGCTCGACCAGCTATATCCAGCGCAAGCTGGCCATCGGCTATAACAAGGCCGCCCGTCTGGTCGAGCAGATGGAGGATGCGGGCATCGTCAGCGCCGCCAACCATGTCGGCAAGCGCGACATTCTGGTGCCCGAACCGCAGTAACCCTGGAACCATGCGCCCTGCCGCGACTGAATCCACATGGAGCGACGGCAGGGGACGCGGCGATGAGCGATGACGTGACGGCGGTCGAGGATATCCTCGACCGGTTGCAGGAACTGGGCGACGACAGCGACAGGGCCTCCATCGGCGACGTGCTGGGGGCGATCGGCAGCCGGGGCTTCGGCCCGCTGCTGTTCACGCCCGCGCTGATCGAAATCTCGCCCATCGGCGGCATTCCGGGCGTGCCGACCTTTCTGGCCGCCATCATCGCGCTTGTCGCCATTCAGATGATCGTCGGGCGCGATCACGTCTGGCTGCCGGGCGTGATCGAACGACGCTCCGTCGAGGGCGGCAAGCTGAGGACGGCGGCCGACAAGCTGCGCCCGATCGGCGCATGGATGGATCGCCACTTCTCGCACCGGCTGACGCGGTTGACGGGGCCGGGCATGCAGCGGCTGGCGGCGGGGGCCTGCCTGCTGCTGTGCCTCACCGTTCCGCCGCTGGAAATCGTGCCGTTCGCCAGTACCGCGCCGACGGCGGCCATCGCCGCCATCGGTCTGGCCATCACGGCCCGCGACGGGCTGTTGATGCTGGTGGGTTTTGCCGCCACCGCGGGGGCAGTCGGCTTCGGCCTGTGGATGCTGTTGCGGTAGCGTCCTCAGACCCGTTCGTTCGCACCGATGAACCAGGCGTCCTTGTCCACCTGACGGCTGACCTCGGTGAACAGGTCGGACGTGTCTTCGTCGTCTGCATCGTCGGATTCCTCGATTGCCTCGCGCAGCGCCTCGCCCACGGACATGAACCGTTCCTTCAGCGCGGCGACGTGATCCTGAAGATCGGACAGCTCGACCGGATAGGCGTCCATGTCGGACTTTTCGGCCACGACCTCGGCCGTGCCCTTGGCGAAACCGCCCAGGATCACCGCGCGTTCGGCGATCAGGTCGGAACTGTCGCGCAGGCGGTCGGCGACATCGTCCAGCAATTCATGCACACCGATGAATCCCGCCCCCTTCAGGTTCCAGTGAGCCTGCTTCACCGCCAGCGTCAGCGCGATCATGTCGGACAGCCGCGCATTCAACAGGTCGATCATCTTGTGGCGGGACTGATCGTCGAGGCCGGAAACGAAAACTTCGGGCATGGTTACTCTCCTTTTGGTCTGCGCCCTGTCAATCGGCGGACCGGGGCGAAGTTCCACCGCCGCGCGCCTCACCGGCCTGTCATCGGCGAACGATGGCACCGCCGGGCGCAAGGCCCTATATCGGGGATGCAGACCACGCCGAAAGGACCGCCATGCTGACCCGCCGAACCCTTGTCGCCACGGGCCTTGCCGCGACGCTCGTTGCCGGTCCGGCGCGCGCCGCGCCGATCCCGCTGGCCGATCTGTCGCGCTATCTCAACGCCCTGCAAAGCGCCCGGTCGGACTTCACCCAGATCAACGACGACGGCACGATCTCGACCGGGACGATCTACATCCAGCGTCCGGGCCGGGTGCGGTTCGTCTACAATCCGCCCGAACGGACGCTGGTCATGGCGGGCGGCGGACAGGTCGCGATCTTCGACGGCAAGTCCAACAGCGTGACGCCCGAACAATACCCGCTGTCGCGCACGCCGCTGTCTATCATCCTCGAACGCAACGTCGATCTGGCGCGGCGCGGCATGGTGGTCGGCCACCGGCAGGACGGGGTCAAGACGATCGTCACCGCGCAGGACCCCGCCAACCCCGAATACGGCACGATCGAGCTGGTCTTCACCGGCAATCCGGTCGAGCTGCGCCAGTGGGTCATCACCGACGGGTCGGGCAGCCGCACGACGGTCGTTCTGGGCGGGCTTGAGGCCGGCGGCAGCTTCCCGTCGCGCTATTTCTCGATCCCGACCGAGGTTGCGCGCCGCCGGGGCTGACGCCTCAGCGTTTGCGGCAGGCCCGCAACTGCGCGTCGTAAAGCACGGCGCGCGCGCCCACGTTCTGCGATACGGTGATCAACCACGCCTTGCCGTTGTGGCTGCCGCGGGCATAGCCGCTGCGGCCCTCGTGATAGGCGAGATACTGGTTCGTCGCGTCCGAATGGGGGATGTTCAGGCTGCGCGCGGTGGCGTTCATGTACCACCCCATGAAATCGGTCGCGTCCTCGATCCGGTCGCGCTTGGCGCGGCGATTGCCGGTGGCGCGCACATATTCGTCCCATGTCCCGTCCAGCGCCTGGCTATAGCCGTAGGCGGACGATTGCCGCCCCATGGGAATCACCCCCAGCGCGAACCGATAGGGCGTCCGGGCATTGCCGATGAATTTCGATTCCTGATGGATCGTCGCCATCTGCACCGGCACCGGGATGCCCCAGCGCCGTTCCGCCCGTTTCATCGCCTTCAGGTATGCGGGTCTTTGCGAAACGATGTCGCACGCATTGTCGAGATTCCTGGGCGCCGTATGGTCGCTGCTGCCGCAGCCGGCGACGAACACCAACAGAATCAGGGCCCGAAGTGTCTTGTTCATACTGCTGCTCGATTGTTTTTGTCGTTTTGCCCTATCCTAGCGAAAACGGGCCTGCGGTGAAACGAAAATCCCCCGTTCGGCCCTGTCCCGAGGGCAGGCGCGCCGCCGCATGGACAAAAGGCCGCCCGACCGTCTAAGCACTGCCCGACAGGAGGATGGGATGCTGAAACAGCACGCGCGCTTTCATCTCGGGCAGATCGTCCGCCATCGCAAGCACCCGTTTCGCGGCGTGATCTTCGATGTCGATGCGACCTTTTCCAACACCGAGGAATGGTATGCCGCCATCCCCGAAGACAGCCGCCCGCGTCGCGACCAGCCCTTCTATCACCTTCTGGCCGAGAACGACGACAGCTTCTATGTCGCCTATGTGTCCGAACAGAACCTGGTGCCCGACGAATCGGGGATGCCGGTCGGGCATCCCGATCTGCCCGACATGTTCGGCGATTTCGAGAACGGCGCCTATCCGCTTCAGTTCAGCCTCAACTGACGGTTCGCCGTCAGCGCGATCCGTCCGGCTGTTCCACCGCGCCGCCCGCCGCCTGCCATCCGGCGAACCCGCCTTCCATCTCGGCGATGTCGGCGACGCCCATCTCCTGCAAGGTCAGCACGGCCAGGGCCGAACGCTGGGCCGCGGCGCAGAACAGCACGATCGTCCGGTCGGTATCGAAATCCGGCCGGTGATAGGGGCTGGCCGGGTCGACCCAGAATTCAAGCATCCCGCGGGGCGCATGGATCGCGCCCGGAATGCGGCCCGTCCGCGCCAGTTCGCGGACATCGCGGATATCAACCAGCAGGATGCTGCCCGCCTCGTGGCGGCGGCGCACCTCGTCCACGGGCAGGGTGACAATCCGCTCCTTGGCGCGCGCCACAAGGTCGCTGACGGGTGTGATCGGCATGGAGACGCTCCGCCTGACATAACGCTTGGATTGCGACGCTTGCCCGGATTGCGCCCCAAGGCAAGCGCCGCCGTCCCGTCACATCGTCCGGATCTGCCGCGCCACGTCCAGCCGGAACGAAAGATGGTTGCGCCCCTCCTCGCGGTGATAGGACAGGTCGCTGGACAGTTCGCGGATCAGGAACCAGCCGAATCCGCCTTCCTGCAACAGGTCGGTCGGGGCATCGGGGCGCGGGGTCGGACCGGGCGGCACCTGCAATCCGGGCAGCGGATCGCCGTCGTCGAAGGTCGCGCAGCTCAGCCCGTCGGCATCGTGGCGGACCTGCAATTCGATCATGCGTTCCGACCGGCCCGAATAGGCATGTTCGACGATATTGTTCAGAACCTCGGCCAGCACCAGTTCCACGGTGGACGCTTCGTCGTCGCTCAGCTCCAGATGCCGCAGGCCGCGCAGGGTCGAGGCCAGGGCATCGCGCACCGACAGGCTGTCGCTGGGGAAGATCACCCGCAATTCGCGATGCCCCGCCGTGACGGTCGTGCGGTCGGTCCGGCGCGCGGTTGCCATGCGTTCGGTCCCCCGGTCGCGGTCAGGATGCACGGACAGCCTCCGCATCGGCACGAACCCAGCCTTCCGCCGGGCCGTCATGGATGACAAAGATCGTGTCCATCCGGGTCAGGCGGAACACCTTCAGCACCGCCGGCGTCAGCGCCGCCAGTTCCAGCACCGCCCCGGCCGCCAGATGCTTGCGCGCGCCGATCACCGCGCCCAGGCCGCTGCTGTCCAGAAACTCCACCTGTCCCATGTCCAGGATGACGCGCCCGGCATGGTCGGCCGCGGCGTCGCGCACGGCATCCTTGAACTGCACGGCGATGGCCGCATCCACCCGGTCCGCCAGAACCGTGATGATCCGAACGCCGCCTTCTTCCCTCGTGGCAAGCTGCATCGTCTTGTCCTTCCGTTCGTCTTTCGCCACCTTAGGCGGCAAAACGCTACCGAAGCCTTAAGATCCGCGCTCGAAAGGCCAGTCATGACCGATATCGCCATTCTTTCCGCCCGCCGCACCCCGATGGGGGCGTTGCAGGGCGCGCTTGCCGCCGCCTCGGCGCCCGAATTGGGGGGACGCGCCATCGCCGCCGCCCTGGCCGATGCCGACGATCCGAACGTGGACGAGGTTCTGATGGGCTGCGTCCTGCCCGCCGGTCTGGGCCAGGCGCCCGCGCGGCAGGCGGCCTTTGCCGGCGGTCTGGACGACAGCGTGCCGGCATTGACGCTGAACAAGATGTGCGGCTCGGGGATGCAGGCGGTGATGATGGCGCATGACCGCATCGCGCTGGGCGATGCGCGCTGCATCGTCGCGGGCGGCATGGAAAGCATGACCAACGCCCCGTATCTGCTTGAAAAGATGCGCGGCGGCGCGCGACTGGGCCATGGCCGCGTGGTTGATTCGATGTTCCTCGACGGGCTGGAGGATGCCTATGACAAGGGCCGCCTGATGGGCACCTTCGCCGAGGATTGCGCCGAACGCTTCCAGTTCACCCGCCAGGCGCAGGACGACTATGCCGTGGCGTCGCTGGAACGCGCGCTGGCCGCGCAGTCGTCGGGCGCCTTCAACGCCGAAATCGCGGCGGTGACGGTGACGGGCCGCAAGGGCAGCACCGAGGTCGCGCACGACGAGCAGCCCGCCCTTGCCCGCGCCGACCGCATCCCCGCGCTCAAGCCCGCCTTCCGCGACGGCGGGACGGTCACGGCGGCCAACGCCTCCAGCATCTCGGACGGGGCGGCGGCGCTGGTGATCGCGGCGGCCGATGGCGCGTCGGGCAAGGTCCGCGCCTATATCCGCGGCCATGCCAGCCACGCGCAGGCGCCGGGCTGGTTCACCACCGCCCCCGTTCCCGCCGCGCAGAAGTTGCTGGACCGGCTGGGCTGGACGGTCGCCGATGTCGATCTGTGGGAGGTGAACGAGGCTTTCGCCGTCGTTCCGATGGCCTTCATGCACGAAATGGGCGTTTCCCACGACCGCATGAACGTCAATGGCGGGGCCTGCGCGCTGGGCCATCCCATCGGCGCGTCGGGCGCGCGCATCATCGCTACGCTGCTGAACGCGATGGAGGCGCGCGACGTCCGGCGCGGCATCGCGGCCATCTGCATCGGCGGGGGCGAAGGCACGGCCATCGCTCTGGAACGTCCGTGACCCAATCCCACTGGCCCGCCACTGCCGCCCGCATCGCCAGCCTGACCGAAGGCGAAACCGACGCCATCGCGCTGATGGCGACGCTGGCCTGCGAACTGCACCATTCCGACCCGCGCTTCGACTGGACGGGGTTCTATCGCGTGGTCGGGCCGGAGCTGCTGAAGATCGGACCGTATCAGGGCGGGCATGGCTGCCTGACGATCCCGTTCTCGCGCGGGGTCTGCGGGGCGGCCGCCCGCACGGGCGAGGTGCAGATCGTGGACGATGTGGACGCCTTTCCGGGCCATATCGCCTGCGCGGCCTCCACCCGGTCGGAAATCGTGCTGCCGGTCCGCGACGCGGCGGGGACGCTGATCGCCGTGCTCGACATCGACAGCGACCGCCCCGCCGCCTTCACCCAAGCCGATGCCGAGGCGCTGGGCGCGATCCTGCACATGACCTTCGCGCACCGATGACCGCCATGGCGGATGCCGGGGCCTATGCGCCCCCCGACACCCCGCTGGATGTCCTGCACGAGGATCACCAGATCCTCGCCGTGGCCAAGCCCGCGGGCCTTCTGTCGGTGCCGGGGAAGGGGGCGCATCTGGCCGATTGCCTGATGACGCGGATCCTCTCCGCCTATCCGACCGCGCTGCTGGTGCATCGGCTGGACCGCGACACCAGCGGCGTCATGGTCTTCGCGCTGACCCCCCATGCCCAGCGCCATCTTGGCCTGCAATTCGAGAACCGGCAGGTCAGGAAAACCTATGTCGCGCGCGTCGCCGGCCGCCTGACCCCCGCGACGGGCGAGGTTGATGCCCCGATCATGGTCGATTGGGAAAACCGCCCCCGCCAGATGATCCACCCCGATGGACGGCCCGCGCAGACCGCCTGGCGCGTGCTGAAGGCGTCCGACACCGAAAGCCGCGTGCGTCTCAGCCCGCGCACGGGCCGGTCCCACCAGTTGCGCGTGCACATGCTGTCGCTGGGCCACCCGATCTTGGGCGATCCCTTCTATGCGACGGGGGCGGCGCGCGATCATCCCCGCCTGATGCTGCATTCCGAGGTTCTGCAACTGCGCCATCCCGATGGCGGGCGCGGCATGCGGTTTCGCGCGCCGGCGCCCTTCTGACAGCGGGGGCTTTGGTAAAGGGGCCGCATCGCCTATGTGACACCCATCACCAACGACGGAGGCCGACATGGCATTGCGACTGGGCGACACCGCCCCCGATTTCACCGCCGACACGACCGAAGGCGAAATCCGCTTTCACGAATGGATCGGCGACGGTTATGCCATCCTGTTCAGCCACCCCAAGGATTTTACCCCGGTCTGCACGACCGAGCTGGGGATGATGGCCGGAATGATGGACGAATTCGCCAAGCGGAACGCCAAGATCATCGGCATCAGCGTCGATCCGGTCGAGGATCACATGAAATGGAAGTCCGACATCGCGTCCTATACCGGGAACGAGGTGTCCTATCCCATGATCGGCGATCCCGACATGAAGGTGGCCAAGCTTTACGACATGCTGCCGGCCGAGGCGTCGGGCGATCCCGCCAACCGCACCCCTGCGGACAATCAGACCGTCCGAACCGTCTTCGTCATCGGGCCGGACAAGAAGGTCAAGCTGTCGCTCACCTATCCGATGACGACGGGCCGCAACTTCGACGAGATCCTGCGCGCGCTCGACAGCATCCGCCTGACGGCCGAGCATAAGGTCGCCACGCCCGCGGGCTGGGTGCAGGGCGGCGACGTGATCGTCACGGGTGCCGTCAGCGACGAGGAAGCGACCGAGAAGTTCGGCAGCTTCGACAAGAAACTGCCCTATCTTCGCACCGTCAAGCAGCCGGGCTGACCCGGCCGGGGGCCGCCCCGCGCGGCCCCCTTACAGGATCATCAGCCGGATGCCCCAGGCGACGATCCCCAGCGCGGCCACGCTCAGCACCCAGAGGGCGACGAACCAGGCCAGCCGCCGCAGGGTTCGCATCAATGATAGCCTTGCTCGGGGTCCAGCTTGCCGCGGAACACCCAATAGGCATAGCCGGTATAGGCTAGGATGATCGGCACCAGCACGACCGCGCCCACGAACATGAAAAGCTGCGACTTGAACGGGCTCGCCGCGTCCCAGATCGTGACCGAGGGCGGGATGACATAGGGCCACATGCTGACACCAAGGCCGATGAAGCACAACAGGAACAGCGCCAGCGCCAGACCCAGCGGCAGCCAGTCGCGCCCTTCGCGCAGCAACGCGCGGCCCAGCGCCAGGATCAGCACCGCCACCACGATCGGCACCGCCGCGACCTTCAGGATATCGGGCCAGCCCAGCCACCGCTCGAAATAGGCCGGGTCGAGGAACGGCGTCCAAAGGCTGACCGCGACGATGAATCCCACCGTCAGCAGCGCCGCGATCCGCGCCAGCCGCCGCACACGCGCCTGGATCGCGCCCTCGACCTTGATGTTCAGCCAGCACGCCCCCAGCAGCGCATAGCCGCACACCACGGCCAGCCCACAGACTTGCGTGAACGGCGTCAGCCAGTCCCACCAGCCGCCGCCATAGGCGCGCCCGTCCACCTCGATCCCCTGCAACAGCGCGCCAAGGATCACGCCCTGCACGAAAGCCGCCAGGACCGATCCGCCGATGAACGCGCCGTCCCAGAGTTTCTGCGCCCAGCGATGCTCGGCCCGAAAGCGGAACTCGAACGCCACGCCGCGGAAGATCAGCGCCAGCAGCATGGCGATGATCAGCGGATAGACCGCCGGCATGATGATCGCATAGGCCAGCGGGAATGCGGCGAACAACCCGCCGCCGCCCAGCACCAGCCATGTCTCGTTGCCGTCCCAGACGGGGGCGACCGAATTCATCAGCAGGTCGCGGTCGCGCTTTTCGGGAAAGAACGGATAAAGGATGCCGATGCCCAGATCGAACCCGTCCAGCGCCACATAGACATAGACGGCGAAGGCCAGCAGCAGCGCCCAGGCGATCGTCAGATCGAAGCTGATATCCATGGCCCTACTCCGCCGGTTGCGAGGTGGATTCCTCGACCTGCTGCGCGGGCGTGCTGCCCGCCGTTCGGATCGGTCCGGGTTCGGACTTGGCATCCGGTTCGCGGCGGTGCGGGGGATACCACATCAGCCGCAGGATATAGAGGATGCCCGCCCCGAACACCGCGAAATAGATCACGATGAACGCCATCAGCGACGCGCCGACGGCCGACGCGGCGATGGGTGACGCGGAATCGGCCGTCATCATCTCGCCGTAGACGGTGAAGGGCTGGCGGCCCACTTCGGTTGTGATCCAGCCGGCGATGATCGCCACCAGCCCCGCCGGCGCCATCAGCACCGATGCGCGGTGCAGCCAGCGATCGGTGTAAAGCGTGCCGCGCCAGCGCGCCCAGCCCGACCACAGGCCGACCGCCAGCATCAGCAGGCCCAGACCCACCATCACCCGAAAGGACCAGAAGACGACGGCGACCGGCGGCTCCAGCGCGTCGGGCACCGTGTCCAGCCCCGCCATGCTGCCGTTCCATCCCTGTCCCAGTATCAGCCCGCCCACTCGCGGGATCTCGATCTTGTAATCGACGCGCCCTTCCTCCTGATTGGGCAGGCCCAGCAGCACTAGCGGAATGCCGTTCTCGTGGCTTTCGAAATGCCCTTCCATCGCCATGATCTTGGGCGGCTGGTATTCCAGCGTGTTCAACCCCTGCTCATGCCCCGCGACGATTTGCAGGGGCGCGACCAGCAGCGCCATCCACATCGCCATCGAATACATCTTGCGCACCCCGTGCGCGTCGGCCCGCCGGCGCAGCAGATGCCATGCGCCGACCCCGCCGACGATGAAGGCGGTGGCCAGATAGGCGGCGATCAGCGTGTGCGCCAGCCGATAGGGGAAGGACGGGTTGAACACGATGGCCCACCAGTCCTGCGGCAGGAACTGCCCGTTATCGCCCATGGCAAAGCCCACGGGCGTGTGCATCCAGCTGTTCACGCTCAGGATCCAGGTGGCCGAAATGGCCGTGCCCGCCGCCACCATCAGACAGGCCGTCATGTGCAGGGCCGGGCCGACCCGGTCGCGCCCGAACAGCATGATGCCCAGAAACCCCGCTTCCAGGAAGAAGGCCGTCAGAACCTCATAGGCCATCAGCGGCCCGATGATCGGCCCCGCCCGGTCGGAAAAGACCGACCAGTTGGTGCCGAACTGATAGGACATCACGATGCCCGACACGACGCCCATGGCGAACGTGATGGCGAAGATCTTCACCCAATAAGAGAACAGATCGAGATACCGGCTGTCCTTGGTCCACAGATAGATGCCGTTCAGAACGGCCAGATAGCTGGCCAGACCGATGGTGAAGGCCGGAAAGATGAAATGGAACGCGATGGTGAAGCCGAACTGAATCCGCGCCAGCATAAGCGCGTCGAGCCCGAGGAACGTGTCCATCTTCCGCGTCCTCCATCCAGACGTGGGGGATGTAGGCGCTTCCGGCGGGATGTCACCCGCCGGAAGATCGGCCATGCAGGAAGTGCAGACCTAGCTTTGCAGCGGAACCGGCTCGGGCCCCATCTTGGGATAAAGAACGACGCGCGCGTTCATCGGCACCTGGGCGTAAAGCAGCTTGATATGCTCGTTCGTCAGCCCGGCGCAGCCGTTCGACACCGCCCGGCCGATGGTCCAGGTATCGGCGGTGCCGTGGATGCGCAGATAGGTGTCGCCGCGCCCCGGCTCGAACAGATAAAGCGCGCGCGCGCCCAGCGGGTTGTTCGGCCCGCCCGGCATCCCGTCTTCCCACTTCTTGTAACGCTCGGGTTCGCGCGCGATCATGTCGGGCGTCGGCGTCCAGGACGGCCATTCCTTCTTGGCGCCGACATAATAGGTGCCCGATTCGTAGAGCCGGTCCCGGCCCACGCGGATGCCGTAACGCCATGCCTGCCCATCGGGCAGCGTCCAGTAAAGCTGGAAATGGTTGGGAAAGACATGCACCTCGCCCGGCGGAAGCGGCGCGCGCAGCCGCACCAAAGCGGGCTGAAGCCGCGCGGGCAGCACCGTATCCGAAGGCACTGCGCCCGCCGTGGCCTGCGCCGCGGCGCTTCCCGCGGCCAGCGCCGCGCCGAAGGCGGCAAAACCCGCCGAGATGAAGTCGCGTCTGTCCATGTTCCGTCCCCTTTCGCCGTCCTGTCGGTCGTCCAACACCGGCAAGACAGATGTGTTTCGTAACACGCCCGTTATCGCATCCGCCGTCCGCGCGCAGCCCCCAGCCCGGCCAGCAATGCCAGCGTGCCGCCCAGCAGCGGCAATCCCGCCGGCAGCGGAACGGGCGTCACATCCGCCAGCAGCCGATCCTCGACCGCGCCCGCCAGCGTCGCGTGGACGATCCCCGTCGGGTGCACCGCGTCCCAGAACAGATAGCGGTCGGGGTCGCAAACCGATAGCGGCGTCAGACACGCATCCGTGACGTTGTCCAGCGACAGACCCAGCGTGTCCGCCCCCGTCCGCACCCCGTCCAGGATCGAGAAGACGTCGATCTGCGTCACGGTCGCGCCCGGCAGGCCGAACGCGTCCAGCCCCGTCCCCAGCGCCGCGTTGAAGGCCCGCGCAAGCCGCGTCGCCTGCGGGGCCAGCGGCGTCGCGTTGAACAGCGGCACCGCCCCCAGATCCGGCACGTTGAGAACCGCGATGTCGGTGAACCCGATGCTCCACAACTCGGCCACGCCCACCACCACAATGCCCGCCGCCGCCTCGACAGACGCCTGGGCGGCATCGAAATCCGCGCCCGCCGCCAGGCTTTGGGTCGCGGCGATCACGTCGTTGCCGCCGAACCAGACCGATGCCAGCGGCCGCGCGCCCGGCGACGGCGTGCCGGGGAAAGGGGCGCCCGGCGCGTCGAACCCCCCAATATCCAGCGAAAAGAGGCCGATCTGCCCCGAAACTCCGGGCACCGCCGATGCGCCCGTCGCCCGCGCGCCGCCGAAGGCGTAATTCTGCGTCGTCGATCCCACGACGAACCCGTCATCCAGAACGTCGGCGAACACCTTGTCGTTGGAAAACTCGCTGCGGCCCTTTTCGGGGTTCAGGTAATAGGGCGGCGCGGGCGCAACCCCCAGATTGCCGTTGTCGCTGAGGCTGTCGCCAAAGGCGAAATAGCTGGAATAGACATCGGCCAGCGTCGCCGCCCCCGCCTGTCCCGCGACCGTCCCCGCGACCGCCAGCACCGTGATGAAGTTCCGCACGTTCGCTCCCCCCGAATGAACCTGTCCCATCCTGCCCGATAAAGACGCCTGCGCCAAACCCATTTGCCGCCCGCATCGCGATGTTGTTGACGCTAGGGAACCGTCGTATCGTGGGGCACATTCCTACCAAGCGAGGTTTCCCATGCACCCGTTCCTGTCGCGCATCGTCCCCATCGCATTTCTGGCCCTGCCGGGGGCCGCCGCCGCCCAGCAGCCTGCCGTTCCCTTCGATACCTACTGCCCGCCCGATGCCGAAGCCGCGTGTTTCGGCGTGGCGCGGGTGATGGGTCTGGACCCGCAGGGCGACGGGTTTCTGGCCGTCAGGACCGGGCCGGGATCCGACTATCCCCAGATCGGCGCGGTCCATAACGGCGACCGCGTCGGCATCTACGACAAGCGCGGCGCCTGGTACGCGATCAGCTTCGGTCCGGGCAACCGGCTTGGCTGGGCGCATGGCAACTGGCTGGGCGACTTCGTCCCCTGACCGCGCATACGAAAAAACCCCGGCATCGCTGCCGGGGTTCGTCATTCGCGCCGAAGGGCAGGGGCCTTATTCGGCCGCTTCCTCGGCGGTCTTTTCCTGTCCGGTCTCCTGATCGACCATCTTCATGGCCAGCCGCACCTTGCCGCGATCGTCGAAGCCCAGCAGCTTGACCCAGACTTCTTGGCCTTCCTTCAGCGCATCCGACGGATGGTTCAGGCGCTTCTCGTCGATCTGGCTGACATGGACCAGACCGTCGCGCTTGCCGAAGAAGTTCACGAAGGCGCCGAAATCGACGATCTTCACCACCGTGCCCTTATAGACCTTGCCGGCCTCCGGCTCGGCCACGATGGAATGGATCATGTCATGGGCCCGCTGGATCGCATCGGCCGAGGACGAAGCGATCTTGATGACCCCGTCGTCGTTGATGTCCACCTTGGCGCCCGATGTCTCGACGATCTCGCGGATGACCTTGCCGCCCGATCCGATGACTTCGCGGATCTTGTCGGTGGGGATCTGCATCGTTTCGATCTTGGGCGCGTGCTGGCTGAACGATCCGGCTTCGGACAGCGCCTTGTTCATCTCGCCCAGGATGTGCAGACGCCCGGCCTTGGCCTGATCCAGCGCCTTTTCCATGATCTCGGACGTGATGCCCGCCACCTTGATGTCCATTTGCAGCGACGTGATGCCCTTCTCGGTGCCAGCCACCTTGAAGTCCATGTCGCCCAGATGATCCTCGTCGCCCAGGATGTCCGTCAGGATGGCGTATTCGCCGTCATCCTCAAGGATCAGGCCCATCGCGACGCCGGCCACGGGGGCCTTCAGCGGCACGCCCGCATCCATCATCGACAGCGATCCGCCGCAGACCGACGCCATCGACGACGATCCGTTCGATTCCGTGATCTCGGACACGACGCGGATCGTATAGGGGAAATCCGTCGCCGCCGGCAGCACCGCCTGCAAGGCCCGCCAGGCCAGCTTGCCGTGCCCGATCTCGCGCCGGCCCGGAGGGCCGAAGCGTCCGACCTCGCCCACCGAATAGGGGGGGAAGTTGTAGTGCAGCAGGAAGTTGGACTTGTAGGTGCCCTGCAACGCGTCGATCATCTGCTCGTCGTCGCCGGTGCCCAGCGTGGTCACGGCCAACGCCTGCGTCTCGCCGCGCGTGAACAGGGCCGATCCGTGCGTGCGCGGCAGCAGCCCGGTCTCGGCCACGATCGGACGCACCTCGTCGGTGCGGCGTCCGTCGATGCGCTTGCCCGACTTCACCACATCGCCGCGCAGAACCGACGATTCCAGCTTCTTCAGCGCCGAACCCAGGTTCTCGTCCGCCTTCTGCTCGTCCGTCAGGCCGTCGATAATGGCCTGGCGCGCGTCGGAAATGGCGGTCGTGCGCTCCTGCTTGTCGGTGATGGCGAAGGCCGCGCGCATCTTCTGCTCGCCCGCCTGCTTCACCGCGTCGTAAAGCGCGGAATAATCGGCCGGCTCGAAATCGAACGGTTCTTTCGCGGCTTCCTCGGCCAGGTCGATGATCAGGTCGATCACCGGCTGAATCTGCTGGTGCGCGAAGTTCACCGCGCCCAGCATCTCGGCCTCGGACAGCTCATAGGCTTCCGATTCGACCATCATCACCGCGTCCTTGGTGCCCGCGACCACAAGGTCCAGCCGCTGCTCGGGCTTGGTCTTGAGGTTGTGCATGTCCTCCAGGTCGGGATTCAGGACGTATTCGCCGCCCTCGTAACCCACGCGGCAGCCGGCGATCGGTCCCATGAACGGCGCGCCCGACAGCGTCAGCGCCGCCGACGCGGCGATCATCGCCACGATGTCGGGATCGTTGACCAGATCGTGGCTCAGCACCGTGCAGATGACCAGAACCTCGTTCTTGAAGCCGGGCACGAACAACGGACGGATCGGCCGGTCGATCAGCCGCGAGGTCAGCGTCTCCTTCTCGGTCGGACGCGCCTCGCGCTTGAAAAAGCCGCCCGGCACCTTGCCCGCGGCATAGTATTTCTCGTTGTAATGCACGGTCAGCGGGAAGAAGTCCTGCCCCGGCTTCTGCGTCTTGGCGAAGGTGACGTTGGCCATCACGCTGGTCTCGCCCAGGGTGGCGATGACGCTGCCATCGGCCTGGCGGGCGACCTTGCCCGTTTCCAGCGTCAGCGTTTCCTCGCCCCACTGGATCGATTTCCTGGTTTCGTTGAACATTGTCGTATCCCATCTGGGATCTGTCCGGCGGTCCGGCAGTCCCGTTTCATGGCGGCCCCATTGCCGCCGGCCCCTGGTCCTATCGCACGACGCCGGGGCGAAGCGTCACGTCGCAGATTGCCGCGCCTTACACGGTTTGTGTCCATGTGGGAAGGCCGGCACGAAAACGCCCGCGCGATGGCGGGCGTCATGCGGTCGCAGGGTGCCGTCGGTTCAGCGCCGGATGCCCAGCCGCTTGATCAGATCCTGATAGCGCGCCTCGTCGCGGGCCTTGGTGTAGTCCAGCAGCTTGCGGCGCAGCGCCACCAGCTTCAGCAGGCCGCGGCGCGAATGGTTGTCCTTCTTGTGCGTCTTGAAGTGCTCGGTCAGGGTCGAGATGCGGCTGGTCAGGATCGCGACCTGCACCTCGGGGGATCCGGTATCGCCTTCCTTGGTGGCGAATTCCTTCATCAAACGGGTCTTTTCTTCGGCGGTGATCGACATCGGGGATCTCCTTGTGGTCAGGGTTGCGATGACGGCGCAGGCCGGGATGTCGTCCAGCGCAGGCCCGTTTTCCGGCACCGGGCCGGATGCGCGCCTATAGGGGATCGTGCGGACGATGAAAAGCCCCCGCCGGAACCGTCAGACCCACGGCTCGGGCTGCTGGGCGTAGGGGATGTAAAGCGGGTGGCGCGGATGACCGCCTTGCGTCAGTCCCAGATGCGACAGCGGCTGGCCGGTGCCCCGCATCAGCGCCAGCACGTCCCGACCGCGATCCAGATAGGCGCCATGCGTGCCCCAGGCGCAGATCGCCGCATCCGCCCAGCCGCACCCCGCGACGATGGCCGCGTCGTTACCAGGGCCGACCGGATCGGGCGTGCGGCGCAAAGCGCGCGGATCGGTGTCGCGCCAGGCGAATATGTTGCAGACCCGGAACGCGCCGAAGCCCAGCGCCCGCGCCCGCCTTTCGCACCGTTCGACCGACGGATCGTTCTGCGCTTCGGTCGCGGTCGAGGGGTTCAGCATCACGAACAGCACCCGCCCACCATCCGCGTCCCAGACCCGCGTCAGCTCATAGCGATACCGCTCGCAGGGGGAATAGACCGCGCGGCTTTCCGCGTCGCCCTTCAGCGCGTGCCGCTCGATCATCGGTGCAGCAGCACGCGGGCGGGGTGCAGCACGCCCGCGCGATAGGCGCCGATGGCGACGGCGCGGCCCTGCGCCGACGCCCAGGCCGTGTCGCCGTAATCGACCTCGCTGGTCAGCACCTCGGCGGGGTTGCCGTTGCGCAGCCGCTCGGCGGCCGGCGCGGTGACGGTGACGCGCCCCAGCTTCGCCAGCCCCGCCTCGACCGGCAGCAGCCGCGCGTCCAGCGCGTCCGTCCGCGCCTCGGCCTGCACCGTATCCAGCGTCACCGCGCGGTCCAGGTCGAACGGCCCCGACCAGACCCGCCGCAGGCTTTGCACATGGCCGAGGCATCCCATCATCCGCCCCAGATCGCGCGCGATGGCCCGCACATAGCCGCCTTTGCCGCAGACCATCCGCAGCCGCGCCAGATCCGGCCCGTCGCAGCCCAGAAGCGCCAGTTCGGCCACATGCAGATCGCGCGCCGCGATGTCGGCCGCGCGCCCCTCGCGCGCCATGTCATAGGCCCGCTCGCCCGCGATCCTGACGGCGGAATATTGCGGCGGCACCTGCCGGATGTCGCCCGTCAGCGCCGGCAGCGCGGCGGCGATCCCCGGCGCGTCGGGCCGTCGCCCGGATGTCTCGATCACCGCGCCCTCGGCGTCGTCGGTATCGGTCGCCGCCCCCCAGCGCACCGTGAACTCATAGCATTTCAGCGCATCGGTGACGTAAGGGATCACCTTCGTCGCCTCGCCCAGGGCCACCGCCAGCAGCCCCGTCGCCGCCGGGTCCAGCGTGCCCGCATGGCCCGCCTTGCGCGCCTCCAGCGCCCAGCGCACCTTGTTCACCACGTCGGTCGATGTCGGCCCCGCGGGCTTGTCCACGATCAGCCAGCCCGACAGATCGCGCCCCTTGCGCCGCCCCATCAGCCCGCGCCGTCCAGCGGCTCGACCGTGCCCAGGATCGGCCCCATCGGCCAGCCGCCGTCATGCCGCCCGTCCCCCCGCGAATAGAGGCGCGAGATATTGCCGTCCAGAAACAGCGCGTCGGGCACGTCCAGCGCGTCGCGGAACAGCCGCGCGAAATGGTGGAAATTCACCGGCTCGTCCGAGATCGCCAGATAGACCGTGCTGCCATCCGCGCTGACCCCCACCCCGTTGCGACGGTAAAGCGACGTGCCGTCCTCCAGGAACCGGGGATGCAGCGCGCCCCCCAGCACCAGCATCGGTCCCGATTGCGTCGCATAGGCGCAGTCAGGCGGATCGGCGGCGAAGGCGCGGCTTTCGATCACCGCCGCGCGGCCCTGCTGCACGCAGAAGACGCCGTTGGGCAGCAGCCCGAAATTGCCCGGCCCCTCGCGGGTGACGATGCCCGCCCCCTCGACGTGATCCTCGACATACAGCCCCACCGGCGCGCGGTCGGGGTGATACATCCCCCCGTTCATCGCCACGCCCAGCCTTTCGCCGCGCTGCGCCAGCGCCCGGTCCAGGGCGCGGAAGCTGCCATAGGGGTTGCCGTCCGCATCCGCCCGGAACAGCCGCAGATCGTCCCGCGCGACGTCGATGCGGCACACCGTGAAATCCGCCCCGTCGAACGCGACGCTCTCGCAAGGATCGGCGGCGGCGGGCAGCGCGACCCAAGCGCCCAGCACAAGCGCAAGCAGCCCGCGCATCATTCCTCCGCGTCGCCGGTATTCAAGTCGCGCCGCACCTCGTCGCGGGCGAACAATTCGCGCGTGCGGTCCATCCGGTCGAACGTGTCGTCGATCAGGAACCGCAGGTCGGGCGCGTATTTCAGCGTCATCTCCCTGGAGACCGCGCGCCGCAATTCGTGCTTGTTCCGCTTCAGCGCGGCGATGGCCTCGGTCCGGTGGCCGCCGCCCAGCGGCAGCACATAGGCCGTGGCGATCTTCAGGTCGGGCGACGCGCGCACCTCGCTGACGGTGATCGACAGCGCGTTCAGTTCGGGGTCGTGAATGTCGCCCCGGTTCAGCACGTCCGACAGCGTGCGGCGGATCAGTTCGCCCACGCGCAACTGCCGCTGCGACGGGCCGGACCCTTCGGAAAAGCGCGATCTTGCCATGGCGACGGGATAGGCCGCAGGCCCGCCCGACGCAACCGCACCGTTGCGTGAGCCGGGCCGGGGCGCTAGCAGCGTCCGGCAAGGGGCAGGAGGGGCCATGAAACTCGTCATCGCCGGCGTTTCGGGGCGAATGGGCCGGATGCTGGTCGCCGCCGCGTCGGACGATCCGTCCGCGCGCATCGTCGCGGCCACCGAACGCGAAGGCCATGACTGGATCGGCCGCGATCTGGGCGCGGCGCTGGGCGGCGCGCCTCGGGGCATTCCCGTGACCGACGATCTGGCCGCCGCCCTGCGCGACGCCGATGCCGTCATCGACTTCACCGCCCCCGCCGCCACGCTGACCCTTTCCGCCGCCGCGGCGCAGGCCGGCGCGGCGCATATCGTCGGCACCACCGGTCTGTCGGACGACGACATCGCCGTCATCGACGCCGCCGCCCGGCGCATCCCCGTCGTGCGCGCCGGCAACATGAGCCTCGGGGTCAACCTGCTGACGGCGCTGGTGCGCCGGGTCGCGGCCACCCTGGGCGACGATTACGACATCGAGGTGGTCGAGGCGCATCACCGCCGCAAGGTCGATGCGCCCTCGGGCACCGCGCTGATGCTGGGGCAGGCGGCCGCCGACGGGCGCGGCGTCGATCTGGCCGGCCATTCCGACCGGGGCCGCGACGGCATCACCGGCGCGCGCGCCCCCGGCCATATCGGCTTCGCCAGCGTTCGCGGCGGCGACATCGTCGGCGAACACGACGTGATCTTCGCCGGTCCGGGCGAGGTTCTGACCCTGCGCCACGTCGCCACCGACCGCGCGCTGTTCGCGCGCGGCGCGCTCCGGGCCGCGCATTGGACCGCAGGCCGCGCGCCCGGCCACTACGCGATGACCGACGTGCTGGGCCTGACCTGACGGCACCCCGACCGGAACCGCCGCGCCGCTGCCGCGTTACGGCAGATCGCGGTCGCCGGGGGCCGCCTGGGGGCATACGGGACATGAAGGCTGAGGCAGGCGAAGCGGCGACCGGCACCCCCCAGCTTCGGCCCGCCGCCGACATCGCGCGCGAGGTGCGGCGCGTCCGTCGCCTGCTGGTGGCGACGCTGCTTCTGGGCCTCGTCATCACATGCTTCTTCGCCAAGGACGTTCTTCTTCCCATCATCCTCGGCACCATGCTTGCGCTGACGCTCAGCCCCGTGGTGCGCGGCGCGGGCCGCATCGGCATCCCCGCCCCGCTGACCGCCGCGGGCCTCATCGTGTCGCTGGCCACCGCGCTGGCCTTCGGCGGCTACGCCATGAGCGGCCCGGTCAGCAACTGGATCGCCGAGGCCCCCGAAATGGGCGACGTTCTGCGGCAAAAGCTCGAGGGCATCTTCCGGTCGGTCGAAAAGGTCCGCGAAGCGTCCGAGGAGGTGGGCGAGATCGCCGAGCAGACGGGTGGTGGCGTCCAGAAGGTCGCCATCCAGCAGCCCGGCATCCTCAGCTCGGCCGTCAGCAACGCCGCCAGCATCGGCACCACCGTCGCCGTGGCGCTGGTGCTGGCGCTGTTCCTTCTGGCCTCGGGCGAGATGTTCTATGTCAAGCTGGTCGAGACGTTCCCGAAGATGAGCGAGAAGAAGCGCGCGCTGCGCATCGTCTACGGTGTGGAAAAGGCGATCTCGCGCTATCTGCTGACGATCACCGCCATCAATGCGGGCCTCGGCATCGTCATCGGAACGCTGATGACGCTGATCGGCCTGCCCAACGGCTATATCTGGGGCTTCGTCGCCTTCATCCTGAACTTCCTGCCGTTTCTCGGCGCCGTCGCGGGCACCCTGCTGGTGGGCGCCTATGCCATCCTCAGCTTCGACCAATTGTCGCAGGCGGCGCTGGCGCCCGCGCTCTATCTGACCGCGACCGCGGTCGAGGGGCAGATCGTCACGCCCACCATCCTCGGCCGGCGGCTGGAGATGAACACGGTGTCGGTCTTCATCACCGTTGTCTTCTGGGGCTGGATGTGGGGCATCGCCGGCGCGCTGATGGCGGTGCCGTTCCTCGTCATCGTCAAGGTCATCTGCGACAACGTCGAAGGCTGGCAGACGCTCGGGAACTTCCTGGGGTCGTCGCGGATCGAGGTCGATACCGGCCCCGCAGAGGAGCCGGAAGGCAAGGCCGCTGCAACGCCCTGAAGACAATAAGCGCCCTGCTAAGGTATTGTCAACGCAAAGCTTTGAAACTTTTTGGAAAATCATTCGTTAGCGGTTGATCGGTCGACAGGCGTCGTGTAGATCATCACCAACAGGCTGGGCGTCTCGTTTGGCTAAACGGAAAAAAAGGGATAGTTTGAACATGTTGCAGAACCTCAAGATCGCGGCTGTTGCGCTGCTGGCGACCACCGGGATCGCTTCGGCCGCCACGACGATCGGCCAGCTCAGCGCCGCTGGCCTCTACACGGTCGATGACGGCACCCGGTTCAACATCGGCGACACCATCACGATCGGCGCGCCGTCCTTCTCGACCGGCACCGACGACTATGCCGGCATCATGATGGGCACGTCCTCGTTCTCGTTGCAGACGGCTGCCGCGCCGAACACGCTGAACGACGGCACGACCTTCACCTTCGGCGCCTTCACGTTCGAGATCGACTCGACCGAAGTTTCCACGCTCGACAACGTGGCCTATGAAATCTTCGGCCTCGGCACCGTCACCGGCGGCGGGTTCGATCCCAGCCCCTCCAGCTATCGCCTGACCATCGCGGGCGCGCAGCAGAACACGTCCAGCTCGGGCACGTTCAGCCTGTTCGTCGCGACGCCGCCGGAAGAACTGCCGCCGGTTCCCGCCGTGCCGCTGCCGGCCGGTCTGCCGCTGCTGATGGGCGGCATCGCGGTCTTCGGCGTCCTGCGCCGCCGCGCGCGCGCCTGATTCGCGGCGCCCGGCCGCCGGGCGCCATCGCAAGTCACCGACAGGGGCCCCGGCATCGCCGCGGGCCCCTTTCGCTTGCCTTTACCCTGCGCCGTGCGCGTCCTATACGCCGGGACATGACGATACGGCCCGCCGCCATCGCCCGAATTACCGCCCCGGCGCCCTGACCGCGCCGGATCCAGGTGCCGCGACCGCGCACCGCCTTGCCCCGACCGAACCCATCGCAGGACCGCCCCGATGTGCGCCGACACGCCTGACCACACCGCCCCCGATTACCGCGACACGCTGAACCTGCCGCAAACCGGCTTTCCCATGCGCGCCGGCCTGCCCAGGCGCGAACCCGAATGGCTGGACCGCTGGAACCGCATCGGCATCTACGACCGCCTGCGCGACAAGACGGGGCGCACCCCCTTCACGCTGCATGACGGCCCGCCCTACGCCAACGGGCACCTGCATATCGGCCACGCGCTCAACAAGATCCTCAAGGACATGGTGGTGCGGTCCCAGCAGATGATGGGCCGCGACGCGCGCTATATTCCCGGCTGGGATTGCCACGGCCTGCCCATCGAATGGAAGATCGAGGAGAAGTATCGCGCCAGGGGCCAGGACAAGGACGCCGTTCCGGTGATCGAGTTCAGGCAGGAATGCCGCGACTTCGCCGCCGGCTGGGTGGACATCCAGCGCGACGAGTTTCGCCGCCTGGGCGTCACCGGCAAATGGGACGCCCCCTATCTCACGATGGATTTCCACGCCGAACGCGTCATCGCCGAGGAATTCCAGAAGTTCCTGATGAACGGCACGCTTTATCAGGGATCGAAGCCCGTCATGTGGTCGCCCGTCGAAAAGACCGCGCTGGCCGAGGCCGAGGTCGAGTATCACGACCGCCAGGCCGACGCGATCTGGGTGAAGTTCCCGCTGGTCAAGCTGCCCGCGACGATGATGGACGCGATCATGTCCATCGGCGACGACGAGGGCCAGTTCGAGGTGGCGGGCATCGACCGCGCGCTGCGGCAGGCGTCGATCCTCGCCTGGACGACGACCCCCTGGACCATCCCGCAAAGCCGCTTTCTGGCCTTCAACCCGGCCATTTCCTATGGCGTCTATCAGGTGACGGACGCCGCCGACGACAACTGGGTGAAAAAGGACGAGGTTCTGATCGTCGCGGACGATCTGGCCGCCAGCGCCAAGGAAGCCGCCCGCATCGACGACTGGCACCGCGTCATCGGCTTCAACCCCGACGGCGCCGCCTGCGCGCATCCGCTGCGCGGGGCCGAGGGCGCGAACGGCGAATGGGATTACGACGAACCGCTTCTCGCCGGCGATCACGTCACCGCCGATACCGGCACCGGGTTCGTCCATTCCGCGCCCAGCCACGGCGACGACGATTATGCGCTGGCCCGCAAGCACGGCATCGCGCTGACCTGGAACGTGATGGACGACAGCGCGCTGCGCCCCGACCTGCCGTTCTTCGGCGGGCAGCGCGTGCTCAAGGACAACGGCAAGCCGGGCGGCGCCAACCGCGCGGTCATCGACAAGCTGCGCGAGGTCGGCGCGCTGGCCGCAACCCGCCGCATCACCCTGTCCGACGCCCATAGCTGGCGGTCCAAGGCCCCGGTCATCCGCCTGAACCGTCCGCAATGGTTCGCCGCCATCGACCGCCCCGTGGGCGACGGGCTGGACGAATACGGCACGACGATCCGCGACCGCGCGCTGACCAGCATCGACGACCTGGTGACATGGACGCCGCGCACCGGGCGCAACCGCCTGCATTCCATGATCCAGTCGCGCCCCGACTGGGTGCTGTCGCGTCAGCGCGCCTGGGGCGTACCGATGACCTGTTTCACCCGCAAGGGCGCCAATCCCGACGATGCCGATTTCCTTCTGCGCGACCCGGCCGTCAACGCCCGCATCCTTGCCGCGTTCGAGGCCGAAGGCGCGGATGCCTGGTATCGCGACGGGGCCAAGGAACGTTTCCTCGCCCCCGACCACGACCCCGATGATTACGATCAGGTGTTCGACATCCTCGACGTGTGGTTCGACTCGGGCTCGACCCATGCCTTTGTGCTGCGCGACCGCCCGGACGGATCGAAGGACGGTCTGGCCGATCTCTATCTCGAAGGCACCGACCAGCATCGCGGCTGGTTCCATTCCTCGATGCTGCAAGGCTGCGGCACGATTGGCCGCGCACCCTATCGCGGGGTGCTGACCCACGGCTTCACGCTGGACGAAAAGGGCATGAAGATGTCCAAGTCCGTCGGCAATACCGTGGCCCCCGAAAAGGTCGTCGGCCAGTACGGCGCCGACATCCTGCGGCTCTGGGTGGCGCAGTCGGACTATACCGCCGACCTGCGCATCGGCGACGAAATCCTCAAGGGCGTCGCCGACAGCTATCGCCGCCTGCGCAACACGCTGCGCTTCGTCCTGGGCTCGCTGCCCCAAGACGTGCCCGCCATGCCAAAGGACGCGCCCGACCTCGACCGCTACATCCTGCACCGCCTGTGGGAAATCGACGGTCACGTCCGCACCGCATACGCCGCCTACGACTTTCAGCGGGTCTGGCGGACGATCTTCGATTTCGCCACGCTGGATCTCTCGGCCTTCTATTTCGACGTTCGCAAGGACGCGCTTTATTGCGACCCGCAGGGCACCCCCCGCCGCACCGCGTGCGAGTCGGTTCTGGGCGCCATCTACGACCGCATGGTCACATGGCTGGCCCCGATCCTGCCCTTCACGACCGAGGAGATCTGGCTCGACCGTCATCCCGGCCCGGACAGCAGCGTGCACCTGCACGACATGCCCGCCACCCCCGACGACTGGCGCGACGACGCGCTGGCCGACCGGATGCGCCGTCTGCGCGCGATGCGCCGCGTCGTCACCGGCGCGCTGGAAGGGATGCGCCGCGACAAGATCATCGGCGCATCCCTCGAAGCCGCGCCAGTTGTACATCTGACGCCCTCAAATGTACAAATTGTACAAGACGCGGACACCTTCGCCGACCTCTGCATCACGTCCGGCGTGCATCTGACCACCGATCCGGCCCCCGAAGGGGCATTCCGGCTGGACGACGTGCCGGGTGTCGCCGTGGTCTTCGCGCCCGCCAAGGGCGCCAAATGCGCCCGCTGCTGGAAGGTTTTGCCCGATGTCGGCACCCATCCGCACCCCGCCACCTGCGCGCGCTGCGATGAAGCCCTCGGATGACGAAATCACCGCCGCGCTGATGGATCTGGCCCATCGGCGCGGCCCGAACGCCACCTTCTGCCCGTCCGAAGCGGCCCGTGCCCTGGCCGGCGACTGGCGCCCGCTAATGCCCGACATCCGCCGCGTCGCTGCCGATTTTCCTTTGAAAGCAACGCAGAAGGGCGCGCCGGTCGATCCCGCCACCGCCCGCGGCCCCATCCGCCTGGGTCTGCGGAAGTGATTGTGGCCCGATGCGGCCCTAGCCGTCAGACCCGTAGATCGCCTGCTGCACGATGCCTGCAAGGCTCAGGTAAACGGTCGTCACCACCAGCCCCCAATGCGCCCAGCTTGCCTGATCGAAGTCGATCCAGGCCGCCCAGCCCGCGAAGAACACCCAGCCCAGCGCCATCGGCAGCGTTAGCGCCCGCCAGCGTTCGGTCCGCACGGGGTGGACGAATTTCAGCGGCAGGAACATCGCCACCGACAGCAGGATGACGATTCCGAGGATAATCCAGAAATTCGGCGCCAGCGCGAAGAAGACCAGCACCGCCATGTTCCAGCAGCCCGGAAAGCCCGAGAACGAATAATCCCGCGTCTTCATACGGGTATCGGAAAAGTAAAGGACGCTGGTGAAGGTGATGACGATGATCGCGATCCACCCCGTCCAGCCCGGCAGAAGGTCGGACTTGAACAACGCGAAGGCCGGGATGAACACATAGGTCAGATAGTCGATGATCAGGTCCATCAGGACGCCGTCATAGACCGGGGCGTTTTCCGTCACGTCATAGCGGCGCGCCAAGGGCCCGTCGATGCCGTCCACCAGAAACGCCACGACCAGCCAGAGCCACATCAGGCTCCATTCCTGATCGACGGCCGCCAGCATGGCCAGCATGGCAAAGACCGCGCCGGTCGCAGTCAGAAGATGAACGGCCAAGGCTTTGATGCGACGTGTCATCGCACCGTCTTGCCCCAATCGCGCCCCATGCGCAACGGGCGGCATGGGGCCGTCAGGTCGGTCCGGCACGCCGTTCCAGCCTGCGCGCCAGGTCGTCCAGGCGGGCATCCAGCCGCCGGTTCAGCGTTCCGGCGGCCAGTTTCAGCGGTTGCAGCAGCACGCGGGCATAGACCGTCATCGGCCGCGCTTCGATCGTGACGGTCAGCCGCGAGCGGTCTTGGTCCAGCGCTTCGATCCGCATATGCGGCCGGATCGCCACGCCGTCCAGAACACCCTCCAACGCCAAGTCGGACGGGCGATGCAGCGCCGTCACATGTGCCCCCATGTCCCGGCGCTTGCCGCCCCGGTCGAATTGCAGCCGCCAGCTTGCCTGCCTGGCATCGGAGCCGTGATCGGTCCGGGCAACGTCGATGCCGCGCTCGCGCAGCAATGCCTCGAACAGGGCGAAATCGGCCAATCCGTCGAAAACCGCCAGGGGCGGCAAGGCAATGTCGGTCGTGCTGGTCAGGATCATTGGGGCACCGTCCGTCGCGTCGTCCCCGCCCCTGTCGCGTCAATCGAGCGTATCCGCAAGCCAGTTGCCCAGCAGGAATCGCGCAATGGCCCCCTCGCGCGCGGCGGCGATGCGGGGATGCGCGCCTGCATGGATCCGGGCCATCTCCTCGCGCGTGACCCAGATCGCATCCTCAAGTTCGGCCGGATCGACGGTAATCGCCTCGCTCGTCGCCTCGGCATGGCAGCCGATCATCAGCGATGCGGGAAACGGCCAGGGCTGGCTGGCCAGATAGGCGACATGGCCGATCTTGATCCCGGCCTCCTCCAGCGTCTCGCGACGGACGGCGGCCTCGATGGTTTCGCCGGGTTCGACATAACCGGCCAGAAGGGAATACATCCCCTCGGGCCATCCGGGCGACCGTCCGATCAGCACCGAATTGCCCCGCGTTACCAGCATGATGACGACAGGATCGGTGCGCGGATGATGGTGCGTGCCGCAGGCGGGGCAGAGACGCTGCCAACCGCCAAGCGAGATGTCGGATTCCGCCCCGCAGGCTGCGCAGAATCGGTGGGTGCGGTGCCAGTTGAGAACCGCGCGCGCCGTCGCCGCCAGTTCCGCCGCGCGCGGGGCAAGCCGGGGCACCGCCATGCGCAGTTCCGAAAACCGATAGGTGTCGGGCAGGGCGGGATGCCGCTGTTCGGACGGATCGCGATAGGCGTCCAGCGTGTCGGGCAGCAGGTCGGGTTGCCAGGCCGACACGTCCGCCGCGAACCGCGGCGCGTCCCCGTCGAGGCCCAGAAACACCCGGCTTGTCGCGCCGACCAGCGCCAGGCTGTTGCCCGACAGCCAGCCCAGTTCGTCGCGCCCCGAGCGCGGGTCGGCGACCAGAAGCGGCTTGCCGCGCCACAGCGGCAGAACCCCCGCACGGCTGTCCCGCATCAGGGTATCGAGAACATGCTTCTCGCCTCTAAGATGTGCGGCGCGGTCCAGACCCGATCCGCCAAAGGCGACCGCTTCGGCCCGCTTCATTTTCTGATGACCATCCTTGCCCCGGAACGACGCTAACAGCAGCATTTGCGCCGCAATGCGATGAAATGCAAGAAAACCGGCATTGACATCGCACAACCCCAAGTAGAAGTCTTGGTGTTTCAAGGGTTTGATTGTCCGGAATCTGCATGCGGCGAAACATCTCCGACTGCGGCGACCCTGCCGACGGGTCCGCGCGGACGATCGCGACCGCCGATCCGGTCGAAGCAATGGCCACGCGACCGGACTTCGGGCAGGGCACTATCGTAAACCTGCGGATCGTCGCCACCAGCGATCTGCACGGTCACGTCCTGTCGCACGATTTCTATGCCGACCGCCCGGTCGAGACGCACGGTCTGTCGCTTGCCGCCACCTGTATCGCCCGGCTGCGTGCCGAGGCGCCGAATTCCGTCCTGCTGGACAACGGCGATTTCCTGTTCGGAACGCTTCTGTCCGATCCTGCGGGCCTTGGCGGGCATGTCCATCCGATGATCGCCGCGATGAACGCCACCGGCTATGACGCGGCCACTCTGGGCAACCACGAATTCGATCATGGGCTGTCCACGCTGGGGGCGACCCTTGCCGACGCCGCCTTTCCGGTCGTGTGCGCGAATGCCCGCCCGGTCGGCGCGAACCGGCCCTTCGGCCTTCGCGACTGGGTGCCGCCCTGGACGATCCTTCAGCGGCAGATCGTGCACGATGGCGGCGGGACCGGCCTGCTGCGGATCGGCGTCATCGGCTTCCTGCCGCCCCAGACCGCCGACTGGAACCGTGCCGCCCTGG
Organism: Oceaniovalibus guishaninsula JLT2003; assembly: GCF_000299575.1. Classification (GTDB taxonomy): domain Bacteria; phylum Pseudomonadota; class Alphaproteobacteria; order Rhodobacterales; family Rhodobacteraceae; genus Palleronia; species Palleronia guishaninsula. Next base: position 158,723 of record NZ_AMGO01000036.1, on the reverse strand, counting down.
CCGGATCGGTCGCGGTCGGGGATATCGTGGACGCCGCCCGTCGTGCTGTTCCCGCCTTGCGCGGGGCGGGGGCGGATATTGTCGTGGCACTTTGCCATTCGGGCATCGGGGCTGCCGTGCCCCGGCCGGGGATGGAGAATGCGGCAACGGCGCTTGCGGGCATCGGCGGCATCGACGCCATCGTCGCGGGCCACACCCATCTGACCTTTCCCGGCCCCGATCACGCGGGCCTTCCGGGCGTCGATGCGGCGGCGGGAACGCTTTGCGGCGTGCCCGCCGCGATGCCGGGGCGCTGGGGCGCCAGCGTCGCCAGCATCGACCTGCGGTTGACCCACGATGCCGGGCGCTTCGTCGTCACCGGCCACGCGGCGCGGTCCCATCCGATCCTGGCCTGCCCCTGCATGGGCGACGGTCCGACCGCCTTTCGCGGGGCGCCTGCCGTGCTGCGCGCCGCCGCCGATGCCTTCATGCGCGCGCGCGACCGCGGCGACCGGATCGTCGGCACGACGCAGGGCGCGCTGCATTCCTATTTCGCGGCCGTTGGCGCGTCGCCGGCCGCCGCGATCGTCGGCACCGCGATGCGGCGGCAGGTGGCGGATGCCCTGCGGGATTGGGGGATCGAGGCAGGCCCGGTCGTCGCCGCCGCTTCGTCGCTGCGTGTCGGGGGGCGGGGCGGCGCGAACGACTATACCGACATCCCCGCCGGCCGCCTGACGATGCGCCGGATCGCCGACCTGCATCCCCATCCCAACCGCATCCACGCCTATCGCGTGACGGGCGCGCTGCTGCGCGACTGGCTGGAAACCGCCGCGTCGGCCTTCAGTGTCATGGAAACGGACGGTCGTGACGGTCCGTTGATCGACCCCGAATACCCCCTGTTCAACCTCGATACCGTTTCGGGCCTGCATCATGCCATCGACCTGTCGCGCCGATCCGGCCGGATCGCCGACCTGCGCTGGCGGGGCCGCGCGGTCGGACCCGACGACAGCTTCGTCCTGGCAATCAACAGCCATCGCGCGGCGGGCGGGGGCGGCTATCCAGTTCTGCCCGAAGACGCGCGGATCGACTTGCCGGACCTGCCGGTCAGGACGGCGCTGGAATCGTTCGTCGCCTCGCACGGGGCGGCGTGGCGTTTCCGGCGATCCTGGCGGTTCGCGCCCGTGCCGGGATGCACGGCGGTATTCGATACCGGGCCGGGCGCATCGGCATATATGGATGACGTGGGCAACCTGCCGCTGACGCATCTGGGGCCGTGCGGCGACGGATTCCACCGCTTCCGGCTGGATTTGGGCGCGCTGCCGTATCCAGACGACAGCGCTTGAAATCCCGCCCTCGCTGCCTTAGCTGAGCGGGTGAGAGGTTGGCGCGGGCAGGCGCCTCGCCAACCCGGTCAGGTCCGGAAGGAAGCAGCCGTAACGAGCCCCGCTTGGGTCGTTGTCAGCCTCTCACCGCTTTCCCTTCGGAACGAAAGCCGCCTTGCTTGCTTGGGCAGGCATGGCGCCGCCCAAACAGGACATGGCCGAGGACCGCACCGACTGGGCCGAGGATCGCACGATCCTCGCCAACGAGCGGACGTTCGCGGGGTGGATGCGCACCGGCATGGCCGCCGTCGCCGTCGCCATCGGCCTCAAGGCGGTTTTCGGCGACTTCACCCCGACATGGATGGCCAAGGCCGTCGCGTCGCTGTTTCTGGCCGCGGCGCTTTATATCTTCTGGTCGGCCCGCCAGCAGGCGGCGGCCACGCGCGACCGGATGGAGGCGCGGTCGGCCGAGCCGCAATCCAACAGCCGCATGACCGCGATGGCCGCGATCCTGGCATTCGGGACGGTGGCGGTCGGGGTCATCCTCTGGCTTCTGTGACTGGTCCACGGCCTGCCGGCCCGATACGCTGGACCTGACCGAATCCCTTCAGGTGCCCATGTCAGACCAGCCCTACCGCGTGCTTGCCCGCAAATACCGACCCGAGACGTTCGACGACCTGATCGGGCAGGACGCGATGGTGCGCACGCTGCGCAACGCGTTCAAGGCGGACCGGATCGCGCAGGCATTCATCCTGACCGGCATCCGCGGCACCGGCAAGACGACGACGGCGCGGATCGTCGCCAAGGGCCTGAACTGCGTCGGGCCGGACGGGCAGGGCGGGCCGACCACCTCGCCCTGCGGCGTATGCGAGCCGTGCCGCGCCATTGCCGAGGGACGGCATGTCGATGTGCTGGAAATGGACGGCGCGTCGCAGACCGGCGTGGGCGACATCCGCGAAAGCGTCATCGGGTCGGTGCAATACGCGCCCGCCTCGGCGCGCTACAAAATCTACATCATCGACGAAGTGCATATGCTGTCGACCAGCGCGTTCAACGCCCTGCTCAAGACGCTGGAAGAACCGCCGCCGCACGTGAAGTTCATCTTCGCCACGACCGAAATCCGCAAGGTGCCGGTCACGGTGCTGTCGCGTTGCCAGCGGTTCGACCTGCGCCGGATCGAACCGGACGCGATGATCGCCCATCTGCGCGGCATCGCCGGAAAGGAAGGCGCGAACGTCACCGACAGCGCGCTGGCGCTGATCGCGCGGGCCGCGGAAGGGTCGGCGCGCGACGCGCTCAGCCTGCTGGACCAGGCCATCGCCCACGGGGCAGGGGAAACCGGGGCCGAACAGGTCCGCGACATGCTGGGTCTGGCCGACCGGGGCCGCGTGCTCGACCTGTTCGACATGATCCTGCGTGGCGATGCCGCGGGCGCGCTGACGGAACTGGGCGCGCAATATGCCGAAGGGGCCGACCCGGCTGCGGTGCTGCGCGATCTGGCCGAGGTCACGCATTGGGTCAGCGTCGTGAAGGTGACGCCGGACGCCGCCGACGATCCGACGGTCGGCCCCGACGAACGGATGCGCGGCCGGACCATGGCCGATGCGCTGTCGATGCGGGTGCTGACGCGGATGTGGCAGATGCTGCTGAAGGCGCTGGAGGAGGTCGCGGCGGCCCCCAACGCGATGATGGCGGCCGAAATGGCGGTCATCCGCCTGACCCATGTTGCCGACCTGCCCCCGCCCGAGGATCTGGTGCGCCGGCTGTCGCGCGCCGACCCGCCCGCGGGCGGCCCCGCGGTGCCGGCCCCTCCGGCGGCGCAAGCGTCGCCATCGCCATCCCCATCGCCATCGCCTGCCGGGCGCATTGGGGGCGGCGGGGCGGCGCCCGCACTGGCGCAGGCGCCCGATCCCGCGCTGGGCCGCTATGCGACGTTCGACAGCGTGCTCGGCCTGATCCGCGCCAACCGCGACGCCAAGCTGCTGATCGACGTGGAAACGGGCGTTCGCCTGGTCCGTTACGTTCCGGGCCGGATCGAGTTTCAGCCGACGCAGGATGCGCCCCGCGATCTGGCGGCGCGGCTGTCGCAGCGGTTGCAGATGTGGACCGGCGTGCGCTGGGCCGTCAGCGTCGTGGACAAGGGCGGCGCGCCGACCATCGCGCAGACCCGCGACGCGGCCGACGAGGCGATGAAGGCCGCCGCCGAGGCGCATCCGCTGATGCAGGCGGTCCGGTCGGCCTTTCCGTCGGCCCGCATCGTCGAGATCCGCACGCTGGAACAGATCGCCGCCGATGCCGCCTCCGAGGCGCTGCCCGAGGTGCCCGACGAATGGGATCCGTTCGAGGCGGAATAGCCGCGCGCCTTGCGCGGCGGCGTTCCACTACGTATCTGCGATGCGACGGTGCATTGAAGGGGACAAACGATGTTCAAGGGATTGGGCGGCCTGGGCGATATGGGCAAGATGATGAAGGCCGCGCAGGAGATGCAGGGCAAGATGGAATCCCTGCAAGAAGAACTGGCCAGCATCACCGTCACCGGCGAAAGCGGCGCCGGTCTGGTCAAGGCGACGGCCACCGCCAAGGGCGAGCTTGTGGGTCTCGACATCGACCCGTCGATCTTCAATGCCGACGAGAAAGAAGTGGTCGAGGATCTGATCCTGGCCGCGATCAAGGACGCGCAGGGCAAGGCCAGCGACCGCAGCCAGGAAGAGATGCGCCGCCTGACCGAAGGTCTGGGGCTGCCGGCGGGCATGAAACTGCCGTTCTGAAGGCCGCCGCCGCGTGACCGAAGCCAGGGGCGACATCCAGACGCTGATCGACCTGATGGCGCGGTTGCCGGGCCTCGGCCCGCGGTCGGCACGGCGCGCGGTGCTGCATCTGATCAAGAAGCGCGGGCCGCTGATGGCGCCGCTGGCCGCCGCGATGGCCGATGTCGCGTCGAATGCGCGCGAATGCCTGACCTGCGGTAATGTCGGCACCACCGACCTTTGCGCGATCTGCGCGTCCCCCAAGCGCGCCACGGGCGAAATCTGCGTGGTCGAGGACGTCGCGGATCTGTGGGCGATGGAACGCGCGGGGGTGTTCCGGGGCCGCTATCACGTTCTGGGCGGCACGCTGTCCGCCCTCGACGCTGTCGGCCCCGAGGATTTGCGCATCCCGCGCCTTCTGGACCGGCTGAAGGACGAAGCCGTGATCGAGGTGATCCTGGCGCTGGGCGCCACGGTCGAGGGTCAGACGACCGCACATTACATCGCCGACCGGATCGAGGGGCGCGGCGTCGCGGTGACGAGCCTTGCGCAGGGCGTGCCCGTCGGCGGCGAGCTGGATTACCTCGACGACGGGACGATCACCGCCGCCCTGAAGGCGCGCAAGGCGTTCTAGCCGTCCGAAAGCGCCTTTCATCCACAACTTATCGTGTGAAGGTCTGAATAAAGGCTTTACAGGATTCACCATTTCGCACACCATATCTGGTGAGGGCATTTCGAGAACGCATCGTGCCCTAGACCATGCGGCTAGGTCTTGGGCGACAGGCCAGACCCAAACCTTTCAGCGAGAGGCGGCAATGTCCCTGAGCGAGCAGTTTTTCCAGACCGACGATCTGGACCCGATCGACATCGTCGAGCACATCGCCGAATACCGCGAATGGGAATTTGACCGTGTCGATGACGATCAGATCGCCATGGCGGTCGAGGGTCAGTGGCGCACCTATTCCATGACCCTGGCCTGGTCGCCCCGCGACGAGACGCTGCGCCTGATCTGCACGTTCGAGATGGATCCGCCCAAGGAAACCTGGCCACAGCTTTACGCCGCGCTCAACGCCGCGAACGACAATGTGTGGATGGGAGCGTTCACCTTCTGGGCCGAGCAGCGGCTGATGGTGTTCCGCTATGGTCTGGCGCTGTCCGGCGGCCAGAGTGCCGCGCCCGAGCAGATCGAGCGGATGATCGCGACCGCCGTGCAATCCGCCGAACGGTTCTATCCTGCGTTCCAGCTTGTCTGCTGGGGCAACCGTTCGGTCGAGAATGCGATGCAGGTCGCCATGGCCGAGGCCTATGGCCACGCCTGAAGGCTGATCTTCCGACGCCCCATATTGCAGCGGGCGGCCCTTTCGTATGTGATCCCCCCAGCGAAAGGAACGCCGATGGATATGGAAACGCTGCGCGCGCGGGGGCTGGTGTTGCTGGGATGCGGACGGATGGGCGGCGCGCTGCTGCGCGGCTGGCTGGCGGGCGGCTTTCCCCCTGGAGCGGTCCATGTGATCGACCCCGACCCGGCGGACTGGCTGACCGGAACCGGCGTGCATCTGAACGAACCGCTGCCCGATGCGCCCGGCATCGTGCTGGTGGCCGTCAAGCCGCAGATGATGACGGACGCGCTGCCGTCGATCCGGGCCCTTGGCGGCGGCGCGACGGTGTTCCTGTCCGTGGCTGCCGGCACCCCCATAGCCGCGTTCGAGGCGGCGCTGGGGCAGGGCACGCCCGTAATCCGTGCGATGCCGAACACCCCGGCCGCCATCGGGCGGGGCATCACGGCGCTGGTCGCCAATTCCGAAGGTGTGCCGTCGCTCGATCTGGCGGACGAGTTGATGGGCGCGGTCGGGCAGGTCGTCCGGTTGGACGACGAGGCCCAGATGGATGCCGTCACCGCCGTTTCGGGGTCGGGGCCGGCCTATGTGTTTCACCTGATCGAGTGTCTGGCTGCGGCGGGCGAGGCGCAGGGCCTTGCGCCCGACCTTGCCCTGCGGCTGGCCCGCGCGACGGTCGGCGGCGCGGGCCATCTGGCCGAGGATGCGGGCGAAAGCCCCGGCGATCTGCGCCGCGCGGTCACGTCGCCCAACGGCACCACGCAGGCGGCGCTGGAGGTGCTGATGGCCGAGGATGGGCTGGCCCCGCTGATGCGCCGGGCCGTGGCTGCGGCGGCGGACAGATCGCGGGAACTGCGCGGATGACCGCCACGATCGACGACCTGATGCGCCTCGACATCCGGGTTGGGCGAATCGTGCGCGCCGAACCCTTCCCCGAAGCCCGCAAGCCCGCCTTCAAGCTGTGGGTGGATTTCGGCGGCGATCTTGGGGTGCGCGCCAGCTCGGCCCAGATCACCGCCCTTTACGATGCGGACGACCTGCCGGGCCGTCAGGTGCTGGCGGTCGTGAACTTCCCGCCCCGCCGGATCGGCCCCGTCCTGTCCGAGGTTCTGGTGCTGGGCGTGCCCGACGCGGACGGCCATGTGGTTCTGGTCGGCCCGGACCGCGAGGTGCCGATCGGCGGGCGGCTTTACTGACGACCGACCGCTTCCTTCCAGTGCCGGCGGCAGAGGCTGACATAGGTTTCGTTCCCGCCGATCTGCACCTGCGCGCCCGTGGTCATGGCGCGCCCCTGCGCGTCGCGGCGCACCACCATCGTCGCCTTGCGCCCGCAATGACAGATGGTGCGCACCTCGCGCATCTCGTCGGCGATGGCCAGCAGGGCCGCCGATCCGGGGAAGAGCTGACCCATGAAGTCCACGCGCAGCCCATAGCACATAACCGGCACGTTCAATTCGTCCACCACGCGGGACAATTGCCAGACCTGCGCCTCGGTCAGAAACTGCGCCTCGTCCACGAAGATGCAGGCCGGCCCCTCGGCCGCGACGCGCCGGTCGAGCATATCGAACAGATCGTCGTCCGGCCCATAGGTTTCCGCCTCGGCCCCGATGCCGATGCGGCTGGCGATCCGCGCCGGGCCGTCGCGGTCGTCATGTGCCGCCGTCAGCAGGATCGTCGCCATCCCCCGCTCGCGGTAATTGTGCGACGCCTGCAAAAGCAGCGTCGATTTGCCGGCGTTCATCGTCGAGTAGTGAAAATAGAGCTTGGCCATGGCCCGCTGCCTAGCCATGCGCGCCCTTGCGGACAAGCCTGCATCCGCGATGGCGCAAGCCGGTCAATAGGCGTGCCGCAGACCTTCCGTCCTGTCCTTGTCCGATGCCCTGACCATTCTGATCTTGCGGCGTTCGGCGGTCAGGCGTGCAAGACGAGTGGCCAAAGCCGCATCGAATCGGCGGCCCTGCACCTTGCGGGCCGACGCGATGGCCTTGATGGCGTCGTCGATACGGCGGTCGCGGTCGGCCATCGCCGTCTCGTCCAGCTTTTCCAGATCGCCAAGGTCGAGCGGCTGAATGGACGGTTCGGACGACAGCGAGATTTCGGGGCGATCATGGCCCTGCTTCGGTTTCGTCAGATGGAAGAACATTCTGCTTTTCCTCCAAGGGTGATGCAAGACTATCGCGGTCGGCCATCCCTGGCAAACCCTCTGTGGCCCGCGACGCAGCGCTGGGGCCGACTGCATCCGACATCCTGCTTGCGAAGACCAAAACGATGGCCAGAACGATTGTTCCCACACAACAGACCAGAAGTCGTAAACTTCTGCCCTGACGGTCCAGATTTCCTTCGTTGCTGCGCTGCAACTTCCCGATCACCGCGCCATAGGCGAAGATGGCGCCCTGGACGGCGGCAAACTCGGCATCCGCCTGCCTGATATCGGGGTCGGGGATCGACTCTTCAAGCTCCTCCTCGATGGCGGCGGCCTGAGCCGAAAGATCGAGCAGCAATCCGTCCGCCTCGATGGCGGCATAGTCCAGCGCATAGATCAGCCACAGCGCCCAAAGCAGCAGTAGCACCGAAAGCGATCCGGCCGCGATGCCCGCCAGATGCAGCCATCCCAGCGGTTCGCCCGGCGCGGCATCGACGAAGCGCACCAGGTTGCCGATGGTTAGGACGATCAGCGTCACCGACGCGAAGGGGATGGCCAGCGACGTTCTTACCGTCTCGCGCCGGGCCTTCTCGCCGTCGTAAAGGCGCTGGACGGCCGCAAGCTCCAGCTCCAGAAAGACGCGCCGTTCGCTGTCGGCCATCCTCAGCCCTGCAACGGCCGCACCGCCAACTCGCCCTCGCCGCGCGCCTGCATCGCGAGGGCGGCGGCATGGCAGCCCGCCAGGGTGGTGAAATAGGGGATGCGGTCCATCAGCGCGACCGAGCGCAGCGACCGGCTGTCCTCGACCGCCTGCGCGCCTTCGGTGGTGTTCATCACCAGCGCGATTTCGCCGTCCTTGATCGCATCGACGATGGTGCGGCCGCCCTCATAGACCTTGTTGACGACGGTGCTGGCGATGCCGTCGGCCTTGAGGAACGCCGCCGTGCCGCGCGTCGCGGCGATCTCGAAACCCAGTTCCGTCAGCAGACGGCCCAGATCGGTCAGCAGCGGCCCCTTGTCCGCCTCCTTGATCGACAGGAATACCGTGCCGCCATGGGGCAACACCACGCCCGCGCCCATCTGCGCCTTGAGGAACGCGCGCGCAAAGCTGCGGTCCCATCCCATCACCTCGCCGGTCGAGCGCATCTCGGGGCCGAGCAGCGTATCGACGCCCGGAAAGCGCGCGAAGGGCAGGACGGATTCCTTGACGCTGAACCACGGCATCGCCGGATCGGCCAGCGTCATCGGGTCGGCATAGGGCAGCGTGTCGTCGGGGCCGGTGCCGGCGGGATAGGGCGGGCGCTGGGGGAAATCGGCCAGCTTTTCGCCCGCCATGATCCGCGCGGCGATAGAGGCGATGGCGCTGTCGGTGGCCTTGGCGACGAAGGGCACGGTGCGGCTGGCGCGCGGGTTCACCTCCAGCACGAAGATCTCGCCGTCCTTGATCGCGAACTGCACGTTCATCAGCCCCACGACGCCCAGCTTCAGCGCCATGGCGGCGGCCTGACGCTCCATCTCGGCGATCAGGTCGCGGGACAAGGTATAGGGCGGCAGCGAACAGGCGCTGTCGCCGGAATGAACGCCCGCTTCCTCGATATGCTGCATGACGCCGGCGACATGCACGTCCGTCCCGTCGCACAGGCAATCGACATCGACCTCGACCGCGCCGGACAGATAGCTGTCCAGCAGCACCGGCGTCTTGCCCGACACGTCCACCGCGTCGCGGATATAGCGGGCCAGATGCGCGTCGTCGCGCACGATCTCCATCGCGCGGCCGCCCAGCACATAGCTGGGACGGATCACCAGCGGATAGCCGACCTCTTGCGCGATGCGCATCGCCTCGTCGTCGGACCGCGCGATGCCGTTCTTCGGCTGGCGCAGGCCAAGCTCGTTCAGCATCGCTTGGAACCGCTCGCGGTCCTCGGCCAGGTCGATGGCGTCGGGTGAGGTGCCCAGGATCGGGATCCCGGCATCCTTCAGCCCCTGCGCCAGCTTCAGCGGCGTCTGGCCGCCGAACTGCACGATGACGCCGTGCAGGGTGCCTGCCTCCTGCTCGCGCGTCAGGATCTCCATCACATGCTCGAATGTCAGCGGCTCGAAATAGAGCCTGTCGGACGTGTCGTAATCGGTGCTGACCGTCTCGGGGTTGCAGTTGACCATGATCGTCTCGTAGCCCGCCCCGCTCAGTGCATAGCAGGCATGGACGCAGCAATAGTCGAACTCGATCCCCTGTCCGATCCGGTTCGGTCCGCCGCCCAGGATGACGACCTTGTTGGCCTCCGTGGGCCGCGCCTCGCATTCCGCCTCGCCCATGACGGGGGTTTCATAGGTGGAATACATGTAGGGCGTCTGGGCCTCGAACTCGGCCGCGCAGGTGTCGATGCGCTTGAAGACCGCGCGCACGTCCAGCGCCAACCGGGCGCGACGCACGTCCTCCTCGGTCGCGGACGTCAGCCTGGCCAGCCGGGCATCGGTGAAGCCCATCATCTTCAGCCCGCGCATGGCGTCCGCATCGCGGGGCAACCCGTCGCGGCGGATCCGCTCCTCGGCCTCGACGATTTCGCGGATCCGGGCAAGGAACCAGGGATCGAACGATGTGACGGCATTAATGTCGTCGTCCGACAGACCCATCCGCATGGCCTGCGCGATGACACGGATGCGGTCGGGCGTCTGCTGGGCAAGCGCGCGGGTCACGGCGGCGGGGTCGGTATCGGCACCGGGAATGGCGATCTCGTCCAGCCCGGTCAGGCCGGTTTCCATGCTGGCCAGCGCCTTTTGCAGCGATTCGTGGAACGACCGGCCGATGGCCATGACCTCGCCCACCGATTTCATCGCCGTGGTCAGGTCGGGCTTGGCGCCCGGAAACTTCTCGAACGCGAACCGGGGGATCTTGGTGACGACGTAGTCTATCGACGGCTCGAAGCTGGCGGGCGTGACGCCGGTGATGTCGTTGTCCAGCTCATCCAGCGTATAGCCCACGGCCAGCTTGGCGGCGATCTTGGCGATGGGAAAGCCGGTGGCCTTCGACGCCAGCGCCGAGGACCGGCTGACGCGGGGGTTCATCTCGATCACCACCATGCGGCCGTCGGCGGGGTTCACGGCCCATTGCACGTTCGATCCGCCCGTCTCGACGCCGATCTCGCGCAGGACGGCGATGCTGGCCGACCGCATGCGCTGGTATTCGCGGTCGGTCAGCGTCAGGGCGGGGGCGACGGTGATGCTGTCGCCGGTATGCACGCCCATCGGATCGACGTTCTCGATGGCGCAGACGATGATGGCGTTGTCGGCGCGGTCGCGCACGACTTCCATCTCGAACTCCTTCCAGCCCAGCAGCGACTCGTCGATCAGGATCTGGCTGACCGGCGACGCATCCAGCCCCGACTTGCAGATCGCGGCATAGTCGTCGCGGTTATAGGCCACGCCGCCGCCGGTGCCGCCCAGCGTATAGGCGGGGCGGATGATCGCGGGCAGGCCGACATGTTCCAGCGCGGCCATGCATTCGTCCATGCTGGTCGCGATGGTCGCCTTGGGATTCTCCAGCCCGATCCGGTCCATCGCCTCGCGGAACAGCTTGCGGTCCTCGGCCATCTCGATGGCTTCGCGGCGCGCGCCGATCATCTCGACCCCGTGTTCGGCCAGCACGCCCATCTTCTCCAGCGCCAGCGCGGTGTTCAGGCCGGTCTGTCCGCCCATCGTCGGCAGCAGCGCGTCGGGCTTTTCACGCGCGATGATGCGGGCGACGACTTCGGGGGTGATCGGCTCGATATAGGTCGCGTCGGCCATGCCCGGATCGGTCATGATCGTCGCGGGGTTCGAGTTGACCAGAATGACGCGATAGCCTTCCTCGCGCAGCGCCTTGCAGGCCTGGGCCCCGGAATAGTCGAACTCGCAGGCCTGCCCGATCACGATGGGACCGGCGCCGATGATCATGATCGACTTGATGTCGGTTCTCTTCGGCATGGCATCCCCCGGACAAATCCGCCCGCGTTATAGGGACGCCCGACCGCTGCGCAAGCGCGTTCGGACAAAGCCGCCTGCGGTCACTCGGCCGCGCGGGCCATTTCGCGTTCCAACGGATGGGGATAGAGGTATTCGCGCGTGATCGGCACCTGCGCCTTGTCGCGCGCAAGCTGCGCCTGGAACACCACCTGCCCGCCATAGCGGAACGTCATCTCGCAGGCGATCAGATAGAACCGCCACATCCGGCAGAAGCGGTCGTCGTAAAGCGCGCGGGCCTTCTCGATCCCGGCGACGAAGCGGTCGTCCCAATGCCGCAGCGTCTTGGCGTAATGCAAGCGCCACACCTCGACATCGGTGGCGGTCAGGCCCGCGCGTTCGAACGCGGCGGACATTTCCGACAGGGCGGGGACATAGCCGCCGGGGAAGATGTATTTCGCGATCCATGCCGAGGTGGTGCCCGGCGGGCCGCACCGCCCGATGGTATGGATCAGCGCGATTCCGTCCTCGGGCAGCAGGTCGTGCACGCGCCCGAAATATTCGTCGTAATGCGGCACGCCCACATGCTCGAACATGCCGACCGACACGATGCGGTCGAACGTGCCGTCGAGCGCGCGGTAATCCATCAGGCGGAAATCGCAGCGGTCGGCCAGCCCCGCCTCGGCGGCGCGGCGCGTGGCGATGGCGTGCTGTTCCTCGCTCAGCGTGACGCCGGTGACATGTGCGCCGTGATCGCGCGCCAGCGTCAGCGCCATGCCGCCCCAGCCGCAACCGATATCCAGCACCCGCATCCCCGGTTCCAGCAGCAGCTTGGCGGCGATATGGGCCTTCTTCTGTTCCTGCGCTTCTTCCAGCGTGTCGGTGTCGTGCAGGAAATAGGCGCAGCTATACTGACGGTCGCGGTCGAGGAAGATGTCGTAAAGCTCGGCCGACAGATCGTAGTGATGCGCGACGTTGGCGCGCGCGCGCCGGGCGGTGTTCCACTGATCCACCGCGCGCAGCCGCTGCCGGATCCGGTGCGCCGGCCCGTTCAGCCGCAGGTGGTTGTCCGCCCAGATGTTGCTGACCCCAAGCTCCAGCAGGCCGCGGATGTCGTCGCCCTCGATCGTCAGGCCGCCATCCATGTATCCCTCGCCCAGCCCCATGTCAGGCAGCAGGACGATGCGGCGCAGAAGCGACGGATCGGTGATGCGAACCGCGATTTCCGGCGCGTTTCCATCGCCTGCGGTGAATGTCCGCCCGTCGGGCAGCGTGACGTGCAGCGTCCCGCGGCGGATGATGTGGCGGATCGTGCGTTCGAAGATGCGGCCCCACATGGCGTCCCCCCCCGGATTTCCTCTCTGCGACAGAATGTCCATACTTGTCCGCCGGTTCCAACCCAAGTCGGTGCGTGTGCGGACCTTTGCTTGACATGCGCGCATCGCCAAGGTGTATCGGCGCGACCCATGAAGGAACGTGCCATGAACCCCTATCGCACCCGGACCTGCGCCGATCTGGACGCCTCGGATGCCGGAAACGATGTCCGGCTGGCGGGTTGGGTGCATCGCGTGCGCGACCACGGTGGCGTGCTGTTCATCGACCTGCGCGACCACTACGGCATGACGCAGCTGATCTGCGACCCCGACTCCCCCGCCTTCCCCGAGGTCGAGAAGGTCCGGTCGGAATGGTGCGTCAGCATCGCGGGGACCGTGAAGAAGCGCGATCCGTCGCTGGTCAACCCCAAGATTCCCACGGGCGAGATCGAGGTTTTCGTGCGCGAGATCGACGTTCTGGGCAAGGCGGCCGAGCTGCCGCTGCCCGTCTTCGGCGAACAGGACTATCCCGAGGAAACGCGCCTGCGCTACCGCTTCCTCGATCTGCGGCGGCAGGGGCTGCACGACAACATGGTGCTGCGGTCGGACGTGGTGCGCGACCTGCGCGAACGCATGTGGGGGCAGGGGTTCAACGAATACCAGACGCCGATTCTGACCGCATCCAGCCCCGAGGGCGCGCGCGATTTCCTGGTGCCGTCGCGCCTGCATCCGGGCAAGTTCTATGCGCTGCCGCAGGCCCCGCAGCAGTTCAAGCAGCTGATCATGGTGTCGGGCTTCGACAAGTATTTTCAGATCGCGCCGTGTTTCCGCGACGAGGATCCGCGCGCCGACCGCTCGCCCACCGATTTCTATCAGCTCGACATGGAAATGTCGTTCGTGACGCAGGAAGACGTGTTCGCCACGATCCAGCCGGTCATCCAGGGCTGTTTCGAGCGTTTCGGCGAGGGCCGCAAGGTCGATGCCGACTGGCCGCTGATCTCCTATGCCGACAGCGCGCTGAAATACGGCACCGACAAGCCGGATCTGCGCAACCCGATCGAGATGCAGGTCGTCAGCGACCATTTCCGCGGCAGCGGTTTCGCCATCTTCGCCAACCTGCTGGAAAAGCCGGGCACCGAAGTGCGCGCCATCCCCGCCCCCGGCGGCGGTTCGCGCAAGTTCTGCGACCGCATGAACAAGTTCGCGCAGGAACAGGGCCTGCCGGGGATGGGGTATATCTTCTGGCGGGACAATGCGGGCGACGTCGAAGCGGCCGGCCCCCTCGCCAAGAATATCGGCCCCGAACGGACAGAAGCCATCCGCCAGCAGCTCTGCCTCGGCGTGGGCGACGCCGCGTTCTTCCTGGGCGGACGGCCCGAGGATTTCGAGGGCGTCGCGGGCCGCGCGCGGACTGTCATCGGGCAGGAACTGGGCCTGATCGACGAAGACCGTTTCGCATTCGCCTGGATCGTCGATTTTCCGATGTTCGAACGGACCGACGACGGCGCCATCGACTTCAGCCACAACCCCTTTTCCATGCCGCAGGGGGGCATGGACGCGTTGCAGGGCGATCCGCTGAAGGTGCTGGGCTACCAGTACGATCTGGCCTGCAATGGATACGAGCTGATCAGCGGCGCCATCCGCAACCACCAGCCCGAGATCATGTTCAAGGCGTTCGAGATCGCGGGCTATGGCGAGGACGAGGTGCGCCGCCGCTTCGGCGGGATGGTCAACGCCTTTACCTATGGCGCGCCGCCGCACGGGGGTTGCGCCGCGGGCATCGACCGCATGGTCATGCTGCTGGCGGACGAGGCGAACATCCGCGAGGTAATCATGTTTCCGATGAACCAGCAGGCCGAGGATCTGATGATGGGCGCGCCGTCCGACCCGACCCCGGCGCAGTTGCGCGATCTCGGGATCCGGGTTCTGCCGAGGGACTAGCGCCGGTGCTGGCGGAATTGCGCGCGCGGGGCTTCGACATCCTGACGCGCAACCACGCCGACGCCATCCTGTCGCACGATTTCGCGGACGAGACCGCCGCGCTGGCCGGCGTCTTGGCCGATTACCGCATCGGCATGGCCGAACTGATCGGCGGCGGCGGCGGCGAAAGCGGTCAGACCCAGCGCCTGCGTCGCGCGCTGTCGCATCTGGGCTGGCGCAAGCACAATTTCGCCGTGCAGATCGTCGTGGACGGCACCCCGCGCGAAGGCGTCAGCCACGAGGTCGATCACGTCCTGTTCGCCCCGCAGGGCGCGCTGGCGCTGGAAATCGAATGGAACAACAAGGATCCGTTCTTCGACCGCGATCTCGAGAACTTTCAGCGCCTGCATGCCTTGTCGGCCATCAGCCTTGGCATCGTCGTGACGCGCGGCGCGTCGATGCAGGCCCGCCTGCCGACCCGGATCCGCGACTGGATGCAGCGGCGCGGCCTGGGCTCCGAGGCCGATCTGGACCGGCTGGGCATCGGCGCGCGCACCGGCACCCAGCGCCGTCACGTCGCCAAGCAGGTCGCCCGCGGCGTGCCGTTCGCCGACGCCTTCGCGCGCAAGTTCGCCGCCGACAAGTTCGGTCAGGCGACGACCCACTGGGCCAAACTGGAAGCGCGGGTGACGCGCGGCGTCGGCAATCCCTGTCCGCTGCTGCTGATTGGGCTGCCGGACGCGATCCTGACCGACGAGCCGTGACCTATTCCGCCGCCAGCGACGAGTTGTAGGCGTAGGTCTTCCAGTCCGGCTTCCAGTCCGCATCGGCCTGATTGCCCCAGACGGTCCAGCCGTCGCGGATGCCGCGGCCGAACAGCTCCAGATACGGTCCCCACGAACAATCCTCGATCAGCCGGTATTGTTCGTCCGGCTTGCGCGAATGTTCGCGCTTGCGGGTCTGGATCATGTTGACCTGCCGCCGCCCCGGCGCCTGCGTGCGCACATTGCGGCCCCGCGTGCCGAACAGCAGGATCTCGGTCACATTGCGGAAATAGAACCCCACGCCGCGCCCGTCGCTGCCGCCGTCCTTGCGCACCTTGTGCCAGACGATGTTCGACTTGTATTCGAACCCCCAGGCGTCCAGCACCGTCAACCCGTCGGGCAGCAGCGCGTTGGGCACCCACATGTAGCAATGCGCCCGATCCGCCAGATGGTCGGCCACCGGCAGGGCGCAAATCTCGTCCAGCGTCATCGTCGGATAGCGCGACAGGCGCTTGTGTTCGGGCGCGACCTTGCCGGTGCGGTTGGTGAACCGCCAAGGCGGATCGGCCAGCACGCATCCGAACCGGTCGGGTCCGAGGAACGTGGCGAGGTCTTGGGCGGGATCCGTCGTCATCTGCGATATATGGGCCGGCTTCCGCCCGAAGTCACGCAAACATTTAGCGAACATCGACAACGGGCCGCCGCCGTGGCGATCCTGCCGCCTTAACAAGTCCGGCCTCGTCGCCTATACTTGCCGGGTTCGCAGAAAGGGCCGGTGATGCCGACCAGTGACGATGACGCCCTGGGGGCGATCCGCTTCGGTTACGGGCTGCGGCCCGACCGCGCGCCTCCCCCCGCATCGGGAATCGCGGATGCCCTGCGCCGCCCGGACCCGACGGAACAGGCATTCCCCCTGCCGCCGAGGGAAATCGTCGATTCGCACCAGGCCGAACTGCGCCGCATGCGCAAGAAGGTCGAGGCGGGTGACCCGGCCGCCGTGGCCCGCGATGCCGTTATCCGTGCGGAAAAGCGCGCGTTTCTGAAAACCATCCATCGCACGGTCGTCGCGCGCGCTCTCGATTCGCAGGTTCCGTTCCGGCAACGGTTGACGATGTTCTGGGCCGATCATTTCACCGTCAGCACCACTGCGCTGGACCAGCAGCTTTATATCGGCGGCTTTCTCGACCAGACGATCGCGGCCAACATGGCTGGCCCCTTCGCGGACCTTCTGAAGGCCGTCATAACCGAGCCGATGATGCTGACCTATCTCGATCAGCTCAGCTCCATAGGTCCCCATTCCCGCGCGGGTATCGGCAGCAAGCGCGGCCTGAACGAAAACCTGGCCCGCGAATTCATCGAACTGCACACGCTGGGCGTCGGCGGCCGCTATACCCAGACCGACATCCGCGAGATGGCGGAACTGCTGACCGGGCTCAGCTACTCGAACGAGACGGGCTTCCGCTTCGATATCGAGATCGCCGAACCGGGGGGCGAGAACGTGCTGGGCCGCACCTATGGCGGCCCGCGCCCCCTGTTCCGCGACATTCTGGCGGCGATGGACGACATCGCCGTTCATCCCGATACCGCGCGCCACATTTCGCACAAGCTGGCCGTCCATTTCGTGTCCGACGACCCCGACGCGGATCTGGTCGATGCGATGGCCGATGCGTGGCAGGCCAGCGGGGGCGACCTGCCGTCCGTCTATGCCGCGATGCTGGACCATCCCGCGGCATGGTCGCGCCCGCGGGCGAAGATCAAGCCGCCGTTCGATCTGGTGCTTTCGACGCTGAACGCGCTGGGCCTGACCGGCCAGGACATCATGCGGATGGACGAAGGGCTGCTGGACCAGAAGGTTGTCGGACCGATGAGCGCGATGGGCCAGCCCTTCTTTCAAGCGCCGGGGCCCGATGGCTGGCCCGAAAACCCGCGCGGCTGGATCACCCCGCAAAGATTGGCCTTCCGTATCCGCTGGGCGATGGATGCGCCCGGCCGGCTGGTGCCGCAACTGCCCGATCCGCGCGATTTCCTGACGGTCGCGCTGGGCGATGCGGCAAGCGAACGGTTGCGCTTCGCCGCCGAAGCCGCCGAAACGCCGCAGCAGGGCATCGGCCTCGTCGTCGCCTCGCCCGAATTCAACCGACGCTAGGAGAGCGCAATGGACAGACGCAACTTCCTGTCGCGCGGCGCTGCCCTGATCGGCTGTTCCGCCGCCGCGCATCCGCTGATGACCACCGTCACCTTCGCCAGCGCGCCCTGGGACACGCGGCTGGTCGTCCTGATCCTGCGCGGGGCTATGGATGGGCTGGGGCTTGTGCAGCCCGCGGGCGATCCCGATTTCGCATCCCTGCGCTCGGGGATCCTGCGTCAGCAGGGCGATGCGTCGCTGCCGCTCAATGGGTTCTACGAGGCGCATCCGTCGCTGGCGCCGCTGATGCCGCTTTGGGATGCGGGCCAACTGGCCTTCATGCAGGCCGTCTCGACCCCCTATCGCGGCAAGCGCAGCCATTTCGACGGCCAGGATCTGCTCGAGGCCGGGTCGGGCATGGATATGGCGCAGCCGCGCGATGGCTGGCTGAACCGGATGCTTCAGACGGTTCCTCATTTGGATGGGCGCACGGCCTATGCCATCGGCAGCGGCGAGATGAAGCTGCTGATCGGGCCGGCGCGGGTCGCCGAATGGTCGCCGCATGCCGAACTTAAACTGACATCGCAGACCCGCCGGCTGCTGGACGAAATCTATCACGATGATCCGCTGTTCCGCGACACCGCGACCGAAGCCATTGCCCTGACCGAGCTCGAGCCGCCCGATCCCGGCACCGAACGCGGCGCGATGCTGGCCCAGCGCATGGCCGTGCGGGGCGGCACCGGCACGGCGGCGATGGCGGCCTTTGCGGCGGATCGGCTTTACAACGATGCGCGCATCGCGGCGTTCTCGATCCAGGGCTGGGACACCCATCGCGACCAGGGGCGTTTCATGAAGGACAGCGTGGCCGATCTGGCCGATGCGATCCTGACGCTGCGGGCCGGCCTGGGGGATGTCTGGGACAAGACCGTGGTGCTGGCGATGACCGAATTCGGCCGCACGGTGCGCGAGAACGGCAGCAAGGGCACGGATCACGGCACCGGCGGCGCGGCGGTGATGGCCGGCGGCGCGATCCGGGGCGGGCGTGTGTATGGCGACTGGCCCGGCCTGTCCGAAAGCGCGCTTTACGAACGCCGCGACCTGATGCCGACCCGCGACGTGCGCGCGATGGCCGCCTGGACGATGCGCGGTCTGTTCGGACTGGACCGTTCGGTGCTGGAGGGCGCCGTGTTTCCCGGTCTCGATATGGGCCGCGATCCGGGCCTGCTGCTATAGGGCGGGCCGGGCCGGCGCGGTCAGGTATAAAGGAAGATCACGCCCAGAATTGCCAGCACCAGCGACAATCCCGCCGCGCAAAGCACCGCCCGGTCGAGGCCGTGCGCCCTGGGCGGGAAGCGATCGTGTCCGTCGTCGGGCATGGCTCGGAATCCTGTCATGGGGTGGGGTGGCGAAGGGGGTCAGGCGGCCCGGTCGTCCGCGTTCGCCACGGCCAGCCGCCAGGCGGGCAGCGTCAGGGTCGCGGTCAGGCCCGGCCCGTCCATCCCCAGCGCCAGGTTCCCGCCGTGCAATTCAGCGATCCGCCGCGCCAGCGGCAGACCCAGCCCCAGCCCGTCGGCGCGGCGCTGGTGGACGTCCTCGCCGACCGCGAACGCCGACAGTGCCGCCTGCGTCCGCCCGGCGGCGATGCCCGGACCGTTATCCGTAACGGCGATAGCCAGATGGCCGTCCGCATCGGGCGCGACCGTAAGACTGCAATCGGTGCCGCCGTGGATCAGCACGTTGGTCACGAGGCAGGTCAGCGCCAGTTCCAGCCGCGCCCGGTCGGCCAGCACCGCGATGCCGGTGGGCGGCGGAAAGCCCAGCCGCTTGCCCGCGGCCTTCGCCTGCGGCAGCGCCGTCTGCGCCACGCTGTCCAGCACCTCGTCCAGACCGACGGTTTCGTCCTGCAACTGCACATCGCCCGATCCCAGTTCGGTGAACGACAGGATCGCCCCGACGATCGCGTCGAGATGCCCCGCCGATGCCCCGATCGCTTCGGCGATGTCGCCCGTCGCGGGGTCGTCCGGGTCGAGGCACTGTGCCAGCCCGGTGATCCCGTTCAGCGGCGTGCGCAATTCGTGTCCGATCAGCGCCAGAAACTCGGCCTGCGCGCGTTCCGCCACGGCGGCCAGCCGCGCGGCCTGCGCCGCGTCCGGTTCTTTCGGCACTTCGACGAACCGCGCGATCATCGCGGCCACCGATTCCAGCGCCGCCACCTGCGCGTCCGACGGCGGATCGTGCGGCACGACATCGACCGCGCAGACCGTGCCGAGGCAGAAGCCCGACGCCAGGACGACCGGCGCGCTGGCCGAAAAGCGCAGATGCGGGGCTTCGGTGACGGCCGGGTGATGGCGGAACCGCGGATCGGCCAGCGTGTCGGGCAGGACGATGGTGCGCTTGACGGCCACCGTGAAGGCGCACATCGACGCGCGGCGCGGGCTTTGTCGCTGGTCGGCCCCGTCCAGCGCCAGAAAATCCTGCACCTCGTCATGGATCAGTCCGACAAACGCGATGGGCGTTCCGAAGATCTGCCGCGTCAGTGCGGTGACATGCGAAAAGAACGGATCGTCGCGCCGCGCGATCAGGTCGAGTTCGGCCAGAACGGCCCGCCGGGCGGCGTCGTTCGACGGAACGGGATAGGAACAGTGATCCATGCTGAAACCTCCGCAAGTCCGGTCATTGAACCGCATGGACGTTAAAATCCGGTAAGCCGCTTTCCCGCGAATGCCGAACGAAGACCGTAATCCTGCCCGATTGTTTCGGCAGCCTGTCCTCAACCACAGGACGGGCGGGAAAAGCATGGACAGGTTGACCGAGATGGAGGCGTTCGCGACCGTCGTGGACCAGGGCGGGTTCACCGATGCCGCGCGCAAGATGGGCCTGTCGAAATCCGCCGTGTCCAAGCATGTCAGCAGCCTCGAGGCGCGTCTCGGCGCTCGCCTGCTGAACCGCACCACCCGCCGCGTCAGCCCGACCGAGATCGGGCTGGCCTATTACGACCGCGCGCGCCGCGTCCTCGACAACGCGGACGAGGCCGACAGCCTTGTCACCGCGATGCAATCGGCGCCCTCGGGGCTGCTGCGGATCAGCGTCGCGACCGATTTCGGCGTGAATTTGCTGTCGCCTCTGCTGGGCGATTTCCTGCACCGCCATCCCGACGTGACGGTGAACATGGTGCTGAACAACCGCTTCGTCGAACTGGTCAGCGAAGGGTTCGACATGGCCGTCCGCATCGGCGAGGTGGACGATTCCAGCCTGCGCGCGCGGCGTCTGGCCGATACCGCAAGGCGGATGATCGCCGCGCCCTCCTATTTCGAACGCTTCGGCCGCCCGCGCAAGATCGACGATCTGAGCGATCACAAGCTGCTGCATTACACCAGCCAGTCGAACGGCGCCGTCTGGCACCTGACCGCCCCCAGCGGGGAAAAGCGGCAGGTGCGCACGGCAGGCTGGCTCAGCGTGAACGACGGACAATCGCTGTTGAACGCGGCGATTTCGGGGCTGGGCATCGCCTATTTGCCGACATTCCTTTACGCCGACGCGCTGCGCGCCGGCAAGGTGATCGAAGCGCTGCCCGATCTTCCCGACGACGTGAAGGGCATCCATGCCGTCTATCCGCCGGGGCGCTTCGTCCAGCCCAAGGTGCGCGCCTTCGTCGATTTCCTGGTGGACGCCTTCGCCGGCAAGGGCCCCGACCGATGGTAGGCCGGGTGAACCCGGCCCGCCCTAGCGATGCGACGCGTGATATTCGTCGTTCGGTTTCATCTCGACCGCCGTGGCGACGCGGTTCGTCATGTTGAAGAAGGCCGCGACCGACGCGATGTCCCAGATGTCGCGGTCGGTGAACCCGGCCTCGCGCAAGGCCTGACGGTCGGTTTCCGTCACTTCCGGGCAGGCAAGGGTCAGCTTTTCCGCAAAGGCCAGCATCGCCGTCTGCCGGGCGGGCAGATCGGCGGCGCGCCAGTTCATCACCAGCTTTTCGCCCAGCATCGGGTCGCCCGACAATTCGCGCACCGCGGCCCCGTGCGCGACAAGGCAATAGTAGCACCGGTTGCACGAGGACACGACGACCGCGATCATCTCGCGCTCCAGCTTGGTCAGGTCGCTGTCGCCAAGCATCAGGTCGTTATAGAAGGCACTGAACGCGTTCAGCTTGTCGATGTCGAAGGCATAGGCGCGCAGGACGTTGGGCACCATGCCCAGCTTGTCCCGGCAGATGTCGAAATACTTGCGCGTCGCGTCGGGCAGCGGATCGACGGGCGGCAGGTCCAGCGCGGTCGGCGGGTCGGTGTCAGGCGTCATGCGTTCCATCCTTCGATCTGTAGTGATAACCGCCCACGCGCCGGAAGCCGAGCGCGGCATAGACGGCCCTGGCCGCCGCGTTCTCGCACAGCACGGCCAGACCCATCGTGCGGCATTCCCGGTCCCGGCACCAGCGCGCCGCGGCCCGAAGCAGATGGCGCGCCGTGCCGCGGCGGCGATGCGCCGGCAGAACCTCCAGCGCGTGAACCATGCCGATGCCGCGATGCACCGCGACGAAGACCGTGCCGGCCGGCCGGTCGTCGGTGCGGCCCAGCAGCGTGGTCTTCGGTTCCACGGCGCGGTCCATGATCGCCAGCCGTGCCGCGCCGACGCCGCCCGCCGCCCAGATGTCCCGCTGTACCTGCAAGGGCGGAAAGACCGAGAACGCGGTCAGGCGCGGCGTCGGCACGGCAATGGGCGCGCAATCGACGGCCATGAAATCGGTCGCGGCGGTCGCGGCATAGCCCGCCGCCGCCAGCGCGGCGTCCAGTTCGCTGTCGTCGTCGGGCACCAGAAAGATCGGCGCCTGGCCCAGCGCCGTCATCGCATCGGCGGCACGGGCGATGTCGTCCGGCCGCAGCGCCCCCTCCAGCCGCGCCGACGATACGCGCCTGCCGCCGCCCATCCCCTTGCGGATCGACCAGGGCCCTGTCCGGATCACGGCGGCGGCGGGCCATGTCGCTTCGTCGGCCGCCAGAAGATCGGCCGCCGTCGCGTCGGTCATTCGCCCAGCATCGCGCGCAACCGCGCCAAAGCCGCGTCGAGCGCCGCCGGGTCGGGGCCGCGCGCCACCACCTCGGCCCCGAAACGGCCGTCGCGGAAGAAGGGGTAGCTGCCGAAGGACAAATCGGGATGGGCTTCGGCCAGCCTGCGCAGCGGTCCTGCGATGTCGCCCTCGCCGCGTTCGACCACCAAAGACCGGCTGATCAACGGCGCGCCCCCGGTGATCCGGGGCAGGACCGACGCCACCATCGCCGCGAAGATCTGCGGCACGCCGGCCATGACATGCACGTTGCGCAACGAAAATCCCGGCGCGGCCGAGACGGGGTTCTCGATCAGCGTCGCGCCCTCGGGGATGCGGGCCATGCGCAGGCGCGCCTCGTTCAACTCGGTCCCGCGGGCGTCGTAATGGGCCTGAAGGATCGCGCGGGCGTCGTCGCGCACGTCGATGGGCACGCCAAAGGCGGCGGCGACCGCATCGGCGGTGATGTCGTCGTGCGTCGGCCCGATGCCGCCGCTGGTGAATACATGGTCATAGGCGTCCGACAGCGCCCGGATCGCCCCGACGATGGCGTCGGGATCGTCGTGCACCACCCGGATTTCGGCCAGCTCCACGCCGCTTTCGGTCAGCCGGCCGGCCAGATGATGCATGTTCGCGTCGCGGGTGCGGCCCGACAGGATTTCGTCGCCGATCACCAGCATGGCGGCGCGGGGATTGTGCATCGTAGTCCTCGTCTGGGTGGTTTCGGACATCCTAGGCCCTGCGGATCGCGGGCGAAAGGCGATTTGGACGCATATCGCGGGCCTGACGCCGCGAAGCACTGGAAATAGCGGTTTTGCGTCCTTATACTGCCCATTGCAGGAACGGAGTGTGACGTGGACAAGAACGCCCATGCCCGTCTCACACGGGACGGAATACGTATTTACGACAGGTCGGATTTCGCAGGAATGCGCCGGGCGGGCGCGCTGGCTGCGCGGATCCTCGACGATATCGGGCCGCATGTCGCGGTGGGGCAGACGACGGGCGCGCTTGATCGCCTGATCACCGAATGGGTCGAAAAGGCCGGGGCGGTTTCGGCCACCATCGGCTACAAGGGGTATCGGCACGCCAGCTGCATCAGCGTCAATCACGTGGTCTGCCACGGCATCCCCGGCGACAAGACGCTGAAGGACGGCGATATCCTGAACATCGACGTGACCGTGATCGTCGATGGCTGGTTCGGGGATTCGAGCCGGATGTATGTGGCCGGCAAACTGGGCCGCAAGGCCGAACGCCTGATCGCCGTCACGCATGACGCGCTGATGGCGGGGATCGACGCGGTTCGGCCCGGCAACACCTTCGGCGATATTGGCCATGCCATCCAGACCTTCGCGGAAAGCCACCGGATGAGCGTCGTGCGCGATTTCTGCGGTCACGGGCTGGGACGGGTCTTTCACGCGCCGCCCAACGTGCTGCATTACGGGCGGCCGGGCACCGGCCCGGTGCTGGAAGAAGGCATGTTCTTCACCATCGAGCCGATGATCAATCTCGGCCGGCCCGAAACCAAGGTGCTGGCCGACGACTGGACGGCGGTGACGCGGGACAAGTCGCTTTCGGCGCAATACGAGCATTCCGTGGGCGTCACCGCCGAGGGAGCCGAGATCTTCACGCTGTCGCCCGGCGGCCTCTATCGCGCGGCCTTCGCCTGATTTCAGCCCGTCCGCGCCAGCGTCAGCACCGTATCGCCATAGCGCCGCTGGTCGATCTGCCGCAAACCTTCGGGCAGGCGCGGCGGCACGGCCTCCTCCCACGCGATCAGCGCGTCCTGCGCGATCCAGCCGCCATCCATCGCCGCGTGCAAGGCCCGTTCGCCCAGCCCGCGGCCATAAGGCGGGTCGAGCAGGATCAGATCGTGCGCGTCGCCCCGGCCAAGCCGCGTCGCATCGCGGCGCAAGATCGTCGCACGGTCCCCCACATCCAGCCGCACCGCGTTCGCCCGCAGGATGTCCAGCGCGCGCCGCCCGTTTTCCACGAACGTCACCCGTTCCGCGCCGCGCGACAGCGCCTCGAACCCCAGCGCTCCGGTGCCGGCGAACAGATCCAGTACGCGCTGCCCTTCCGCCGGGGCGCCGTGATTGCCCAGCAGGTTGAACAGCGTCTCGCGCACGCGGTCGGTGGTCGGTCGCAGCTGCGCCGCCGGATCGCCCTTGCCCAGCGGCGTCAGGGTGCGGCCGCGAAACGTGCCGCCGACGATCCTCATGCCTTCAGCAGGGCCTTGAGGTCGCCCCCCGCGACCGTCGCCGGATCGGGCGAAAGGCCGTTCTCGATCAGCCGCTTGCCGGTCATGTAGGCGCGCGGATCGTTCATCGCGTCCACCGCCAGCAGCCGCCCCGCGCCATAATACCAGTGCGATACCCCGCCCCTGTCACCCGGTCGCACGATCACCCGGTCGTGCCCGGAATGCAGCCCCGCGATCTGCAACTTCACGTCGTACTGATCGGACCAGAACCAGGGGTGCGGATCGTAGGGCTGGGCGTCGCCCAGCATGTTGCCGGCTACCCTCTCGGCCATCTCGATGGCGTTCTGCACGGATTCGATCCGCATCCGCCGCCCCCGCCAGGACAGCGCCGCGCAATCGCCCGCCGCCCAGACATGGGCGTCGCTGGTGCGCCCGCAGGCATCGACGCGGATGCCGCCCTCCATCGCCAGTCCCGCATTCTCGGCGATGGCGCAATGCGGCGACAGGCCGATGCCGACGATGGCGATATCCGCCGCGATGTGGCGACCGTCCGCCAGCAGCGCGCCGTCCACACGGTCGCCCCCCGTCAGCCGGTCCAGCGTCGCGCCTTCCAGAACCTCTACGCCGTGGCGACGATGCAGCGCGGCGAACCAGGCGCTCGTTTCGGGCGCGGCGACGCGGCCCAGGATCCGCGCGCCCCCCTCGATCACCGTGACGGTGACCCCCAGCTTGCGCGCGACCGCCGCCGCCTCCAGTCCGATATAGCCGCCGCCGACGATCACCGCCTGCCGCGCCTGCCGCAAGGGGGCGGCCATCGCATCCACGTCCGCCAGCGTGCGCACCCCGTACACGCCACCCAGGGCGCCCCCGGCCTCGGCGGGCAATCGCCGCGCTTCCAGCCCCGTGGTCAGCGCCAGACGGTCGTAATGCAGCGTCTCGCCGCCTACGCGCAGAGTGCGCGCGCGAAGGTCCAGCGCCTCGGCCCGTTGGCCCAGCATCAGCGTAATGCCCTGATCGGCATACCAATCGTCCGACCGCAGGAACAGCCGGTCGCGCGTCATCTCGCCCAGCAGATAGGCCTTGGACAGCGGCGGGCGCTGATAGGGCGGCACGGGTTCGCCGCCGATCAGCGTCACCTGCCCGTCGAAGCCCCGGTCGCGCAGGCGCGCGGTCAACGACGCGCCCGCCTGTCCGGCGCCGATCACGATGATATGCGTCATGGCGTTCCCCCGGGCTGGCGGTTGCGGCGCGGCGACCCTATAAACGCCCCCGGCGCAACGCAATGCGCGATCCGGGGAGAACGAGAATGGCGATATCCGAAGGCGACAGGCTACCCGATGCCGATCTGACGCGGCTGGGCGACAACGGCCCCGAAACGGTCGCGATGCGCGATCTGGCCGGGACGGGCCGCGTCGTGGTCTTCGCCGTTCCGGGTGCTTATACCGGCGTCTGCACAACGGCGCATGTGCCCAGTTTCATCCGCACGAAACAGGCCTTCGCCGACAAAGGCGTGGATCGCATCCTTTGCGTTTCGGTCAACGATCCCTTCGTGATGAAGGCCTGGGGCGACAGCACCGGCGCGACCGAGGCGGGGATCGTCATGCTGGCCGATCCGGCGTCCGAATTCACCAAGGCAATGGGCATGGCCTTCACCGCGCCGCCGCCGGGATTCTACGACCGGTCGCGCCGCTATGCGATGCTGGTCGAGGACGGCATCGTCCGCGTCCTGCATGCCGAGGAAAGCCCCGGCACCTGCGAAACGTCCGGCGGCGAATCCCTGCTCGCGGCGATCTGACCGCCCGATCAGCCGGCCAGCGCGTCGATCCGGCGCGCCAGCGCGACGTCCAGCGCGGTCAGTCCGCCCGCGTCGTGGGTGCTGAGTACGATGTCCACGCGGTTCCAGACGTTCGACCATTCGGGATGATGGTCAAGCTTTTCGGCTTCCAGCGCCACGCGGGTCATGAAGCCCCAGGCGGCGCTGAAATCCGCGAAGCGGAAGCTGCGGACGATGGCGTCGCGGTCCTCGGCCATGCGCCAGCCTTCCGACAGAAGCGGGGCCAGATCTTCGTCTCGCGCGTCCTCGTCCAGTCTGGCATGGCGTGTCATCCGGCATCCCCTTGCGTCTTGCGGAACGGACCATAGGCGGTCAGCACCTCGATCTCATCGTCTACGGCGCGGCGCTCGGCCTCCAGATAGGCGCTCACGGCCCGCGCGAAGCCCGCATCGGCGATCCAGTGCAGCGAATGGGTCTGCACCGGAAGATAGCCGCGGGCCAGCTTGTGCTCGCCCTGCGCGCCCGCCTCGACGCGGGTCAGCCCATGCGCCAGCGCCCAGTCGATGGCCTGATAATAGCACAGTTCGAAATGCAGGAACGGATGATCCTCGACGCAACCCCAATAGCGGCCGTAAAGCGTGTCGCGCCCGATCAGGTTCATCGCGCCCGCGACGGGCCTGTCGCCATCCATCGCCAGCACCAGCAGGATATCGTCGCGCAGCGTTTCATGCGCCGCCTGAAAGAAGGCCCGCGTCAGATAGGGCCTGCCCCATTTGCGCGCGCCGGTATCCTGATAGAACCGCCAGAACGCGTCCCAGTGCGCGGGCCGGATCGCGTCGCCTGTCAGGTGGACGATCGTGCCGCCGAAGTTCTGGGCCGCCTCGCGTTCCTTGCGCAGGGTCTTGCGTTTGCGGCTGGACAGCGACGACAGGAACCCCGCGAAGTCGCCATATTCCTCGTCGATCCAGTGAAATTGCTGGCCGGTCCGATGCATCAGCCCCATTTGCGCGCCCTGCGCGGCTTCGTCGGCGGTGCAGAATGTGACATGCAGCGACGACAGGCCGTTATCCGCCGCAATCCGGGTCGCGCCCTGGATCAGGGCGTTGCGCCCCGTCTCCTCGAAGCCGGGCAAGGTCAGGAACCGCCGCCCGGTGGCCGGCGTGAAGGGGACGGCGATCTGCAATTTGGGGTAATAGCGGTTGCCCGCCCGTTCATAGGCATGCGCCCAGTTATGGTCGAAGACGTATTCGCCCTGGCTGTGCCCCTTGGCGTAAAGCGGGGCCACCGCGATTATCTGCCCGTCGATCCGCGCCGCCAGGTATTGCGGTTGCCAGCCGGTGCCGGGCCCGACCGATCCGCTGCGTTCCAGCGCCGACAGAAAGCGGAACGTGGTGAACGGGTCGCGGGGCCGTCCGCCATCCGCGGTTTCGGGGCAGGCGCAGGCGTCCCAGACATCCGCGCCGATCTCGTCGATGGAAGGATGGGCGGTCAGTTCTATCGTCGTGGCGGTCATCGGGGGCCTTTCTGCACCCGCGCCATGTGGTTCCGTCCCGCCGGGTTTCAAGCGGGCAGGGGCGCGGCATATCCCTCGAAGGTGATGTTGTCCGCGATGCGCCGCGCCGCGCGTTCCGCTTCGGGCGACCGGATCGTCCAGCACAGGATCGCGGCGCCCCGCGCCTTCAATTCGGCGACGCGCGGTCGGGCCAGGTCGTCCGCCTCGTGGCTGATGAACGACGCGCCGCAAATGTCGTAATCGGGGATAGCGCGCAGCCGGTTGCGCGTGTCCACGGGCGCGGACCATGTGTCGCCCCAGCTTCCGGTGATCAGGCCGCGCGGCACATGCGGCAGCAATTCGGCCAGCCGCGCGACGCTGTGGGGGTTGAACGACATCACCGCAACCGGCCCCGCATAGCCTGCCAAAGCGCGCGCCGTCGCGGCCTCCAGCCTGCCGTCGCCCGCCGCCATCGCGCCGGTCTGGTCCTTCACCTCGATCAGCAGCGGCGTGCGTCCGGCGACGAGTTTCAGCACCTCGGTCAAGGGCGGGATCGTTTCGTCGCTGTCCCGCAGGACGATGCGCGACAGGTCCGCGCGGCCGCGGTGGCGCACCGGGCCGCGATGCGCGGTCAGGCGATCCAAAGTGGCATCGTGGAACACCATCGCGTCACCGTCCGCGGTGCTCTGAACGTCGATTTCGATGCCATAGCCAGCGTCGATGGCGGCGCGGATCGCGCCGCGGCTGTTTTCCGGCCGGCCCGCCCCGTGCAGCCCGCGATGCGCCAGCGGCAGCCCAAGAAACGGCGCGGGCAGCGTCATCGGATCTGGAAGATGCCTTCGATCTCGACCGCGACGCCAAAGGGCAGCGACGCGGCGCTGACGGCGGATCGGGCATGCCGGCCCGCATCGCCCAGCAGGTCGGCCAGCAGATCCGACGCGCCGTTGATGACCTTGGGCTGATCGGTGAAATCGGGGGTCGAATTGACGAAGCCGGTCAGCTTGACCACCTGCACCAGCCGCCCCAGATCGCCGTCGCAGGCCCGGCGCACCTGCGCCAGAAGGCTCAGCGCGCAATGCCTTGCGGCGGCGGCGCCGTCTTCGATGCCCATATCCGCGCCCAGCTTGCCCTTGATCATGCCGTCCGGCCCCTGGCTGATCTGCCCCGAGACATGCAGCAGATCGCCCGCCCGGACGAAGGGCACGTAATTGGCCGCGGGCATCGGCGCGTCGGGCAGGTCCAGCCCCATATCCTTCAGGCGGGATTCGATATCGGTCATGGCGATCCTCCGTTTCGCGGCCCTTATGCCATCGGGGCGCGGCGGACGCGATACCGATATGCGGTCCTCAGCTTTCGCGGAACGCCTTGTTGAAATAATCGGTGAACGGCTTGACCAGATAGGCCAGCGGCGTGCGGTCGGCGGTGCGCAGATAGGTTTCCACCGGCATGCCGGGGATCAGCGTCACCGTATCGGGCAGCCGGTCGGCCTGACCCGGCAGCATCTCGACCTCGGCGCGGTAATAGGCGTTGCCGCGCCGTTCGTCCTCGAAGCTGTCGGCCGAGATTTGCAGGACACGGCCGCGCAGTTCGGGCGTCGTGCGCTGGTCGAAGGCGGGAAAGCGCAGCACCACCTCCTGCCCGACGCGCACCTGATCCACGTGGATCGGCTCGACCTGCGCGGTGATCACCAGCGCCCGGTCCTGCGGCACGATGTAAAGCACCGGATCGGCCGGGCGGATCACCGACCGTTCGGCGAATACCGCCAGGTCATAGACGATGCCCGCCACCGGCGCCGTGATATCCAGCCGCGACAGTTGTTCGCGCAGGCTGGCAACGGTTTCCACATATTCGACCTCGCGGAATTGCAGGTCGCGCAGCTGGGTGATCGCCTCCTCGCGGCGCTGGGTCCGCAGGGCGAGGATCTGCAACTCGATTTCGCTGATCCGCTCGGCGGCCTCGGCGCTGGCCGACAGAAGCTCGCCGCGCGATCCTTCCAGCCGCGCCTCCTCGCGCTGCAAGGCCAGGACGCGGCTGGCCTGCGCCAGCCCCCGGTCCAGCAGGGTCTGCTGCGACTCCAGTTCCTCGGCCATCAGCGCCAGTTGGGAATCGAGCGCATGCTGCTGCGCCTCGATCCCCTCGATCTGGCGGGCGATCTGCGCGCGCCTCGTGCCTAGTTGCTCGACCGACTGGCCGACGGTTTCCTCGCGCGCCTCGAACAGGCGGCGCTGCCCTTCCAGCAGGTCGCGCACCGCCGCGTCGTGCTGCTGCATGTCGGTGAGGATCGCGGGAAACGCGATGGTGTCGGCGACGTCGCGCTCGGCCTCCAGCCGGGCCTTGCGCGCCAGAATCTCGTAAAGCTGCGCCTCGGACGTCGCCAGCTTCGACCGCAACAGCATCGGGTCCAGTCGGATCAGCACCTGTCCCGCCTCGACCCGGTCGCCTTCATCCACAAGGATCGCGGCGACCACGCCGCCATCGGGATGCTGGACGACCTGCCGGTTCCGGTCCACCCGGATCTGGCCGGGCGCGATGATGGCGCCCGATATGTTGGTCATCGCGGCCCAGGTTCCGAACCCGCCCACCAGGATCGCCAGCGACAGCATCCCCATCAGCAGCGGGCCGGTCGCGGACCAGGCCCGTCTTGCGGCCG
The DNA here is from genome assembly GCF_000299575.1 of Oceaniovalibus guishaninsula JLT2003. Lineage (GTDB taxonomy): Bacteria > Pseudomonadota > Alphaproteobacteria > Rhodobacterales > Rhodobacteraceae > Palleronia > Palleronia guishaninsula. Next base: position 127,983 of record NZ_AMGO01000036.1, on the reverse strand, counting down.
CCCTGCGGTCCTTCGTGCTGTCGGTCATATCACGCTACCCCTGTTGGCGGCGCCGGCGATCTGGCTGTGGTTGCTGACCATGTCGCGCAGCACCTCGTCGCGCTGCCCGAAGGCCCGGCGCATCCCCTGATCCAGCACCAGCAGCTTTTCGCAGGTCTCAATGGCCGAGGGACGGTGCGCCATGATCAGGATCGCGCCGCCCGTCGCCTTCACCTGCTCCATCGCGCGGTTCAGCGCGATCGTCCCCTCGTTGTCGAGGTTCGAGTTCGGTTCGTCCAGCACCAGCAGCACCGGGTCGCCGAACATCGCCCGCGCCAGCCCGATGCGCTGCACCTGTCCGCCCGACAGTCGCCCGCCCGCCGCGCTGACCTGCGTGTCGTAACCGTCGGGCAGGCGCAGGATCATCTCGTGCGCGGCGGCCATCTGCGCCGCCTTGACGATGTCGGCATCGGCCGCGTCCTCGCGCAGCCGGGCGATGTTCTGCGCGATTGTGCCGTCGAAAAGCTGCACCCGCTGCGGCAGATAGCCGATATGGCGGCCCAGAACGTCGGGTTCGTATTGATCCAGCGCCGCCCCGTCGAGGCGGATCTTGCCGCCCGAGACGCGCCAGACCCCGGTGATCGCCCGCGCCAGCGTCGATTTGCCCGATCCCGACGGCCCGATGATGCCCACCGCCTCGCCCGGTGCCACCTCGAACGACACCAGACGCACCGATGCCTGCTGCTGTCCGGGCGGGATGATCGTCACCTGGTTCACGCTGAGCAGGGCGCGGGGGCGGGGCAGGGACGTGCGCGGCGGCTCGACCGGGACGGTGGACAGAAGCCGCGCCAGGCTGTTCCATCCCTGCTGCGCGCGCTGGATCAACTGCCACTGGCCCAGCGCCAGATCCACCGGCGCCAGCGCCCGGCCCAGCAGGATGGATCCGGCGATGATGCCGCCCGCGGTCATCTGTCCCTGCAATACCAGATAGGCCCCCAGCCCCAGCATCGCCGATTGCAGGAACAGCCGGAACGTCTTGGTGCCGACGCTGTAGCCGCCGCCGAGGTCGCTGGCGCGGATCGTCTCGTCCAGCGAGGCGTCGCGCAGCTTGTTCCAACGCCCGAACGTCGCCTCCTGCATCCCAAGCGAGCGGACCATTTCCGCTTCGGACCGGATCTGTTCCGACATCCGCTCGGCCCGCGCGCCGGCCTGGTTGGCGCGGGCGACGGGGCCGGAGGTGGTCAGCTGGTTCAGCACCGCCACCCCGATCAGGATGCCGCCGCCCGTGACCGCCAGCATCCCCAGCCAGGGATGGAAGACGAAGATTGCGAATAAGAAGATCGGCGTCCACGGCATGTCGAACAGCGCCGTCAGTACCGGCGCCGAAAGCAATCGCTGCACCGATTCCAGATCGCGCAGGTGGTTCTGCCCCTGGTCGGATTCGGGCGCCACGGCGTTGCGACGGACCATGGCGGCAAAGACGCGCCGGTCCAGCCGCGCCTGAAACCGCGCCCCGATCCGCGCCAGGATCCGGCCGCGCGCGAAATCCAGCAGGCCCATGATGAGGAACAGGAAGGCCAGCAGGACGGTCAGCGCCAGCAGCGTCTCCTCGGACCGCGAGCCGAGCACGCGGTCATAGACCTGAAGCATGTAGATCGGCCCGGTCAGCATCAGCAGGTTGACGAACAGGCTGAACAGTCCCACCGCCCAGAACAGCGCGCGGCTTTCGGCGCGGATGCCCCGCAATTCGGCCTGTCCGGCCGCGTCGTCGATCTGCCGCTGCATCCTGTGCCCGTCCCCCGTGGCCCGCTTGCCGCGCCCCTGCGACGCCCCTATGGTCGAACGCCTATACCAGATCTTCTTTCGGATCCGTTACCCCCATGCCGGTCTTCACGATCAGATGAAGCGTTTCGCCGCCGCCCTTGCTGCCGGTCTGGCGGCGCAGGCCGTATGGGCGGACAGTCCCTTCGACGGGCTGTGGCGCGCGGCCCCGACATCGGATTGCGGCGCGGTGGGCCAGCCCGGCGGCGCGATACGGATCGAGGGGGACAAATTGTCGGGCGCCGGCACGACCTGCCGGATGACGGCGCCCGTCGATGTGCGCGGGATGGAAGCCGTCCTTTACGACATGATCTGCGAAGGCGGCGGCGGCACCGGACGCGCCTTTTTCGCCACCGCCGACGATGGCGGGCTGATCCTGGTCTGGGACGGCCTGGCGTTCAAATACACGTCCTGCGCAGACACGGCGGCGGGCATCGTCACCACGGCCGACGACATCGGCATCACCGACTGACCGCGCCCTTCAGTTCGGCGGTGAACTCCAGCGCGCCGGTCTGTCCTGTCAACCGCGCGCGATAGACCGGCAGCGATTCCGCCACCCGCATGATATAGTTTCGCGTCTCGTCGAAGGGTACATGCTCGATCCAGTCCACCACGTCGATGCGGGCCGTGCGCGGATCGCCGCGCGCCTCGATCCAGGCGGCGGGGCGCGACGGCCCGGCATTATAGCCCGCCGCGACCAGCACCGGGCTTGGCCCGAACCGCGCGATCAACCCTCGCAGGTAGGCGCTGCCCAGCGTCGCGTTATAGACGGGATCGGCGAACAGGCGCGGTTCGGAATAGGGCAGGCCCAGCTTGCGCGCCGTTTCGGCGGCGGTGGCGGGCATCACCTGCATCAGCCCCGCCGCGCCCACCGGGCTGCGCACCGTCGGGTCGAACTCGCTTTCGCGGCGGGCGATGGACAGGGCCAGCGCCCGATCGACGGGCAATTCAGCCACGCCCAAGTCAATGACGGGATAATAGGCGCGCGGCAGGGTGATGCCGCGATCGGCCACGCGCTTGGCGATCATCAGCGCGATATGCGGCTCGTCCAGCGACAGGGCCAGGTCGGCCAGGCTTCCCGCCTCCGCTTCGGTCAGGCTTTCGGCCAGATGCGTCAGGAACCGCTCGGCCAGGTCGCGATCGCCCGCGCGTTGCAGCGCCAGACCCGCCGCCAGCACGCTGCTGTCGCGGAAGGGAAGTTCGGAAACGGGCGGCCATTCCTCGCGCCCGGCCAGCGCCGGATCCAGCGGCAGGCCCGCCGCCTCGGCCGCCAGCAAGCCGTAGAAGCTGGATTGATACCGCGCGCCCAGCCGCCAGGCCTCGGCCGCGCCCGCGGCGTCGCCCTTGGCATCGCGCGCCCGGCCCAGCCAATAGCCTGCCCGCCCCAGCGAGATCGGCGTGGCCACCGCCGCGCCCATCCGCGCGAAATGATCCTCGGCGCGTTCGGGCTGATCGAGATAGGTCAGCGCCAGATAGCCCGACAGCCATTCCAGATCGGCGAAGGTGCCGCCCCCGGTCAGCCAGTGCGTCGAGGCCACGAGATACGCGTCCTCGGCCCGCCCCTCGCGCATCAGCCGCCGCGCCAGATCGCCGCGATGGTCGGCCCACCGTTCGGGCCGCCCCAGGCTTTCGGCCGAAACGCTGCGTTCGCGCAGCAGGGCGATGGCCTCGTCGCGCCGGCCCTTGGCCAGCCGCCAGCGGAACCGCTCATAGGCCAGCCCCGGATCGTCCGCCAGCGCGGGCGGCACGGCCTCGACGGCGGCGCTGGCCGACGGGGCCTGCGCGCGCAAAGCCAGCCGCGCCTCGGCCAGACGCGCGGCCGCCTGCGGCACCCGCCGCGCCGCGCGTCCGGCGGCCAGCGATGCGCCCTGCCACAGCATCCCGTCCAGCCGCCGCCCGTCCAGCCCCGCCAACAGGTCGGGATAGATGGCCCGCAGCGCGCCCTCGGTCTCGGTGTCCAGCGGGTTGTCCAGCCAGGCCAGCGCCGCCAGCGCCTGCGCGTCCCCGTCGCGGTCCAGCGCTCGGAACGCCGCGATCAGCGCCAGCATCCCCTTGCCGCTTTTCGGGATCGCCCCGTCGAACAGCGCCACCACATCCGCCGCCTGCGCGGCATCCCGCGGCGCCGCCGGCAGCGACGCCTCGGTCCGTTCCCGCAGATAGTCGAGGCCGGGCCAGTCCGGGTTGCGCCGCAGGAATGCCAGCGCCGCGTCCAGATCGCCCGCGCCGGCGCGCAGGCGCTGCCATTCGATCACGTCGCGCGCGACCGGCCCCGCGCGTTCGGCCGCCGCCAGCGCGTTCAGCCAATAGCCCCGCCGCGCCAGCGGCAGCGCGTCCGCCAATCCCTGCGGCAACGCGCGGACGGCAGGCCGCAGCATTCCTGGCGGCGGTTCCCCCTGGGCGGGCAGGGGCAGCGGGGCGAAGGACAGCAGAAGAACGATCAGCAGGCGCATGTCCCATCCATCGAACGGGCAGGCCGCGCGCGCAATCCCCCCGGCCAACACGATCTTGGCAAGTTCCGGTGTCGCGGATAGGGTCCGGCCGCATCGCGCCCGCCCCAGGCCGGGGCCCGTTCCCAAGGAAAGCCCGCCATGTTCACAGGTTCTTACGTCGCCCTCGTCACGCCCTTCGCGGACGGAAAACTGGACATTCCGGCGCTGCGCGATCTGGTCGAATGGCACGTCGCCGAAGGCACCCACGGCATCGTGCCCGTCGGCACGACGGGCGAGACGCCGACGCTGTCCCATGCCGAACACGAGGAGGTTGTGGGCGAAGTGGTCGAGGCCGCCGCCGGCCGCGTCAAGGTGATCGCCGGGGCCGGATCCAACAATACCGCCGAGGGCATCCGCCTGTTGCGCCACGCGGCCGAGGTGGGGGCCGATGCCGCGCTGGTCGTGACGCCCTATTACAACAAGCCGACGCAGGCCGGGCTGATCGCGCATTTCACCGCCCTGCACGACGCGGTGGATCTGCCCATCGTCATCTACAACATTCCCGGCCGGTCGGTAGTGGACATGAATCCCGCCACGATGGGCCAGCTAGCGCGACTGCCCCGCATCGTCGGCGTCAAGGACGCGACCGGCGACGTGACCCGCGTCTCACAGCAGCGCCGGACCTGCGGGCCCGATTTCGTGCAGTTGTCAGGCGAGGATGCCAGCGCGCTGGGCTTCAACGCGCATGGTGGGGTGGGCTGCATCAGCGTCACCGCCAACGTCGCCCCGCGCCTCTGCGCCGAGTTCCAGACGGCCACGCTTTCGGGCGACTATGCCCGCGCGCTGGAATTGCAGGACATCCTGATGCCCCTGCACACCGCGATCTTCCTCGAACCCGGCCTCGTCGCCGCCAAATACGCCCTCTCCCTCCTCGGCCGCTGCCGCGAGGACGTCCGCCTGCCGCTGGTCCCCCTGACCGACGGCACGAAGTTGGCGGTGAAGGACGCGATGATCGGGGCGGGGGTGATCGGGTAGGGTTGGCGTCTAAAAGCAAGTAACCGTAATGTCACGTTGCCGAACACAGGAATTTCACGACAACTCAAACGCCAAGCACTACGAACCATGCCGAAAGCAGACTTTTTGCTTCGCTATGGAGAAATTTCTTTGGGCTGCTCACGAGTCTTGGACTTGTAGCAGGGTTCTGCATAAATGTCTTGCCGAACGCAATCAATCAGCCTGCCTTGCGAAGCTTCCTTGCGGAAATTCTTGCATTTGATTTTGTGCCATTGCTTGCGGTAATTATATAATATTTAACGTTAATGCATTTTGTACTGCTTCGTCAGCCTGTTGACGGTCGGAGATGGTCGGGATTAATTCCAATAGTAATTGCGATATGTTCGCTTGTTGTTTCTGGATACATCTTCTATGAAGTAGTGGATTTCTATAGTCTGGTCGGTGACAGTCTTCTATGACTTCGAGCAACCTATAATAAGGATATTTGATCCGCGGCACGCGCTTTTCTACCCCAACACCCCCAGCACCCCCCGCTCCGCCACCCTTAATCCCCGCATGTCGCCGCCCCGCTCGGCCAGCTTCTGCCGTTCCGCCAGATCCCGCTCGGTCAGGGCGATCACGTCGGGGTGGATATAGCTGGTGCGGGCGATGGCGGGGGTGTTGCCGAGGCGTTCGGCGGCGGCCTCGGCCATGGCGGCGATGGTGGGGGCCTCCTCGCGCAACGCCACCTCCATCGCCGCGGCCGTGCCGTTCCAGGTGCGGAAGGTCTTGGCGGTGAACCCGTCCTGCCCCGCCATCTCGGCCAGCCTCTCGTTCACCGCGCTCGATGTCACCTCGTGCACCGCGCCGTCCGCATCCACCCACGATACAAGCGTCGCGCCGCCCAGATCGTCCAGTTCGTGCAGCACCCGCGCCAGCCGCTTGTCGCGCAGGTCGCGGCGCACGCGCTTGCCGCCCTTGGCCTTGTAATCCAGCTTCATCCCCTGATCCGTCAGCTTCAGATGCCGGTGGCGCAGCGTGGTCGCGCCATAGGATCCGTTCTCCTCGGTATAGTCGCGGTTGCCGATGCGGAGCGACAGCCGGTCGATCATCGCCAGGATCGCGGCGATGGCGGTGTCGCGCTCGCCCGCCGCGCCGTTCAGGTCGCGGGCGATGCGGCGGCGGATCGCGGGCAGGGCGGTGCCGAACCGCGCCAGATCGTCGTATTTCCTGCGCGCCCGGAACGCCGTCCAGTCCTCGTGATACCGGTATTGCTTGCGCGCCCGCGCATCGCGCCCCGTCGCCTGAAGATGCCCGCGCGGCAGCGGGCACATCCACACATCCTCATAGGCGGGCGGCACGGCCAGCGCGGCCAGGCGCGCACGTTCGCCCGCATCGTCGATCCGCGTGCCGTCGGGCGCGATATAGCTGAAGCCGCGCCCGGCCCGCCTGCGGGTGATGCCGGGCCGCGTGTCGGGATAGTGGATCAGATCCGGGGGGCCTGCCATGATCTGCCGGAACGTGGCACCGCGCCCCGAGTTCCGTCGCGCTTGCCTGCCCTGCGGGGCGGCGCTAGGCACATGGGCAAAAGGATGCCCCATGACTGCCCACAGCCTGCCGGTCGAAACCCCCCCAGCCGCGCGCGCATCAAAGTTTCACCGACCCCGCCGCCGCCGTCGAACGGCTGGCCGAGCTTTACCGCGAGTCCGTCCAGTTCCTGACCGACCGCTTTTCGCGGGCGCTGTCCGGCGAACGGCCCGCCTCGCGCTTTCGCGCCTTCTATCCCGAAATCCGGCTGACCACGACCAGCTATGCCAGCGCCGACAGCCGCCTCAGCTTCGGCCATGTCGCCGAACCGGGCACCTATTCCACCACCATTACCCGGCCTGACCTTTTCGCCAACTATTTGACCCAGCAGATCGGCCTGCTGACGCGGACCCAGGGCGTGCCGGTGTCCATCGGCCCCTCGACCACGCCGATCCCGGTGCATTTTGCCGTCGCCAGCGATCCGGGCATGACCGTGCCGCAGGACGGCGCGATGAATTTCACCCTGCGCGACATCTTCGACGTGCCCGATCTGTCCACCACGCATGACGACATCGTCAACGGTCAGGGTTTCGTCTTCGCCGACGGATCGCATCCGCTGGCGCCCTTCACCGCACAGCGCATCGACTACAGCCTGGCGCGCCTGGCGCATTACACCGCCACCGCGCCCGAGCATTTTCAGAACCACGTCCTGTTCACCAACTACCAGTTCTACGTCGAGGAGTTCGAGCTTTTCGCGCGCGCCATGCTGTCCGATCCCGCCAGCGGCTATACCGCCTTCGTGGTGCCCGGCGGCGGCACGATCACAACGGGCGACGGCGACCTGCCGGTTCTGGCGAAGATGCCGCAGATGCCCAGCTATCACCTGACCCGCGTGGGCGGGCAGGGGATCAGCCTGGTCAACATCGGCGTCGGCCCGTCCAACGCCAAGACCGCCACCGACCACATCGCCGTACTGCGGCCCCATGCCTGGCTGATGGTCGGCCATTGCGCGGGCCTGCGCAATTCGCAGCGTCTGGGCGATTTCGTGCTGGCCCATGCCTATCTGCGCGAGGATCACGTCCTGGACGACGACCTGCCCGTCTGGGTGCCCATCCCGCCCTTGGCCGAGGTGCAGGTCGCGCTGGAGGAGGCGGTCGAGCATGTGACCCAGCTTGAGGGATACGAGCTCAAGCGCATCATGCGCACCGGCACCGTCGCCACCATCGACAACCGCAACTGGGAACTGCGCGACCAGTCCGGCCCGGTGCAGCGCCTGTCGCAATCCCGCGCCATCGCGCTGGATATGGAAAGCGCCACCATCGCCGCCAACGGCTTCCGCTTCCGCGTGCCCTACGGCACGTTGCTCTGCGTTTCCGACAAGCCGCTGCACGGCGAGCTGAAACTGCCCGGCATGGCGTCCGACTTCTATCGCACGCAGGTTGCGCGGCACCTGCTGATCGGCGTCCGCGCGATGGAGGCGATCCGCGAGATGCCACTCGAACGCATCCACAGCCGCAAGCTGCGCAGCTTCGAGGAGACGGCCTTCCTCTGATCCGCGCCCCGATGGACCCGAAAGCGCCGAAAAGCCTTTGAAACAACGCAAGGGCCTTGACGGCGCCCGACCGTTCGTTGTGTCTGGCCGGGTAAACGGGGCGAATGACCGTCCGTGCCCGCACCAGCGGCCTGAGGAGAGAGAAGACCATGGCGACCAAACCGATGACCAAGACCCAGCTCGTGGCCGCGCTGGCCGAGAAGCTGGACAGCGATAAGAAGACCGCCGGCGAGGCGCTGGACGCCGTGACCGACATCATCACCGAAGAAGTGTCCAAGGGCGGCGCCGTGACACTTCCGGGAGTCGGCAAGATCTATTGCCGCGAACGCCCCGAACGCATGGTCCGCAACCCCGCCACCGGCGAACAGATCAAGAAGGACGCCGACAAGGTCGTCAAGATGACCATCGCCAAGGCCCTGAAGGACAGCGTCAACGGCTGACCCCCCCCCGCAAAGGGCACAGGGCCGCGCCGATGGGGCGGCCCTTCTGCTGACGATCGGCCGGGGGTTTTCGCCCGGCCCCTGGCTGCCCCGGTCCGCCGAATATCCGACGCCGGACACTCTTTTCAGGGGAAGACATGAGCCGGGGCGTCGTCTTTGCCGTCTATTTCATCGCCATCTTCCTTCAGGCAGGCGCCTATGGCCTGACCTTCATGCTGCCCCGTCTTTTCGACAGCTTCGGCGCCAATGAAAAGGTGGTGGGCGCGATGCTTGCCGTCACCACTGTGGCGACCCTCTTGGCGGTCTATTTCTCGGGCCATCTGTCCGATCTCGTGGGTCGTCTTCGCACGCTCGGGGCGGCCTGCATCGCCATTTCCGCGTCGCTCTTTCTCTATGCCACCGTCGATACGGTCGGGGCCGGTCTGGTTCTTGCCAGCCTGCTGCTGGGTCTCGGCTGGGGCCTGACCTATTCCCTGGGGCCGATCGTGCTGACGCGGCTTGTCCGCGCCGATGAACGGGTGCGGTTCTTCACGCTGCTGACGGTCTTCGTGATGGCGGGCTTCGGTCTGTCGCCCGTTCTGGCATCCACGCTCGAAGGCATGGGTTATGGCGTGCGCGCTGCGTTTTACGCCACGGCGGTGCTGTGCCTGATCGGCAGCGCCTTGTTCTTCATGCTGCATACGCCCGTCCGCGCCAACGCGATCAACCCCCGCCCCGAGCTTCCGTCGCGCATCACCCTGGCCGCGCTGCGGGGGGTGCTGACATCGCCCGCGCTGCTGCCGGTTTTCATGGTGTTTCTGGGGGCCAGCGTCTTTGCCGGGCTGAACAACTTCCAGACGGTGTTCGCCGATGCGCGCGGTCTCGACTATGCCACGTTCTTTCTGACCTACACGATCACCGTGGTCGGGTGCCGTCTGGTGCTGGCGCGCTTCAGGGGCGGAAGGAACCCCTATCTCACCATCGCCATGCTTCAGTCGGCCATGTGTCTCAGTATCGTCGTCTTCATCTTCAGCGGCGGAAACCTGCCGCTTTATCTGGCGGTCGCGATCCTGTTCGGGGTGGGTTACGGTGTTTCGTACCCAATCCTCGTCGCCATGGCCGCCGCAGACGCGCCCGAGGATCTGGGCGCGCAGACGCTCCAGATCTTCGCGCTGACCTACTTCATCGGCATCTTCGGCTTCCCGCTCGTGGCCGGCTGGATGATCGTCGAGTTAGGCACCCGCCCCCTGCTGACCCTCATCGCCGTCATGGCGGTGGTGGAGGCTTCGCTGGCCCTGCGCCGCGCGCTGGCCCGCAGGCCGGGATAGATCGAAGCCGAAAAAAGGGGACGCAAATGCGCCCCCTTCATATTGCCGTAATGTAACCGGTCCTCAATCGTCCCAGACCGGCAGCGCGTTCATTTCGTCCGGCGTCATCGTGGTCGTATAGTGGCCGTTCTCCCATGTCAGGGCGTCCATGGTGATGACCACTTCCTTGTCGCCCAGATCCAGGAACCCGTCCTCGACCTCGACCACCAGGGCGGCCGGCATGCCGGTGCTGTCGATCAGCACTTCCTCGATCTCGCCGATCCGCTGGCCGTCCGACCCGATGACGCGCACATCGTCGAGTTCGGTATAGCTGGAGATATCCGCCGTCTGGGCAAAGGCCATTCCGGCCAAGGGGGCGAACATCGCGGCAATCATAAGCTTTTTCATCGTCTTGTCCTTTCGGTCGTTCGCCCCGTCAACACGGGACCGGACAGAGGGTTCCCCCCGTTTCGTTCAGACCTCCACGGCGATCCGCTCCTGCGCGCCGACGCCGAACACCCGCTTGTAGCGCGCCACCTCCTCCTTGGGGCCCATCGCCTTTTCGGGGTTGTCCGACAGCTTGACCGTGGGCCGTCCGTTCGCCGCGACCGCCTTGCAGACCAGGCTGAACGGCGCCAGCGCGTCGTCCGCGACCAGTCCGCGAAAATCGTTGGTCAGCAGCGTGCCCCAGCCGAAGCTGACCCGCACCCGCCCCGCGAATTGCGCATGCAGCGCCTCGATCCGGTCCACGTCCAGCCCGTCCGAGAAGATCACCAGCTTGCCGCGCGGATCCTCGCCGCGCGCCTGCCACCAGCGGATCGCCGTTTCGGCCCCCGCCGCCGGATCGCCGCTGTCGATGCGGATGCCGGTCCAGCCCGCCAACCAGTCCGGCGCGCGGTCCAGAAACCCCTTCGTGCCATAGGTATCGGGCAGGATCACGCGCAGGTTGCCGTCGTGTTCCTCGTGCCAGTCGGCCAGCACGTCGTATGGCGCACGCGCCAGGGCGTCCTCGCTGTCGGCCAGGGCGGCATAGACCATCGGCAATTCGTGCGCGTTGGTGCCGATGGCTTCCAGATCGCGCTCCTTGGCGATCAGGCAGTTCGACGTGCCGGTGAACGCTTCGCCCAACCCTTCGTGCATGGCGCGTACGCACCAGTCCTGCCACAGGAACGAATGCCGCCGCCGGGTGCCGAAATCCGCGATCCGCAGGTCGGTCAGCTTCTGCAACCGTTCGACCTTCTCCCACAGCTTGGTCATCGCGCGGGCGTAAAGTACCTGCAACTCGAACCGCTCCAGCCCGTCCAGAACCGCGCGCCCGCGCAACTCCATCAGCACCGCCAGCGCCGGAATCTCCCACAGCATGACCTCGGGCCAGGCGCCCTCGAAGGTCAGTTCGTATTGGTCGCCGTGCCGCTCCAGATGATAGGGCGGCAGGCGCAGCCCCTCGAACCAGTCCATGAAACGCGGCGTGAACATCTGCCGCTTGCCATAGAACGTGTTGCCGCGCATCCACGTCGATTCCCCGCGTGTCAGCGACAGCGACCGGATGTGGTCGAGTTGCTCGCGCAACTCGCCCTCGTCGATCAGGCGGGCCAGCGGCACGCGGTCGGTGCGGTTGATCAGGCTGAACGTCACCCGCGTGTCGGGCCGGTTGCGAAACACCGACTGGCACATCAGCAGCTTGTAGAAATCCGTGTCGATCAGCGACCGGACGATCGGGTCGATCTTCCAGCGGTGGTTCCAGACCCGCGCGGCAATATCGACCATGGTTCCCCCCGTGCGGCCCGGTCCCCGTTGTGCATGGGGCCGGGCCGCAGGGCAAGTGGCGCGATCCTAATGTGCGAACTTGCGGATCTCGCCCGACTTGCGCCGCGCGTTGTAGGAACGCAGCTCGCGCTTGACGATCGGCATCAGGAAATACAGCGCCGTGATGTTCACCACCGCCATCGAGAAGATCGCCGCATCCGAAAAGTCGATCACCGGCCCCAGGCTGGCCGCGGCCCCGATGACGATGAAGATGCAGAAGATCACCTTGAACGTGATTTCGGTCTTGCGCCCCTCGCCGAACATGTAGGTCCACGCCTTCAGCCCGTAATAGGACCACGAAATCATGGTCGAGAAGGCGAACAGGATCACCGCGATGGCCAGCACATAGGGAAACCACCAGAACGCCGTGGCGAACGCGGCCGATGTCAGCGCCACGCCCGACGCGCCGTCGATGGTGGCGATGGCTGTCCCCGCCTCGTCCAGCACGAAGCGCCCCGTTGCGGGGTCCGTGATCAGCTGCCCCGAAATGGTGATGACCAGCGCCGTCATCGTGCAGATGACCACCGTGTCGATGAACGGCTCCAGCAGCGACACATAGCCTTCGGTCACGGGTTCCTTGGTGCGCACGGCCGAATGGGCGATGGCCGCCGATCCCACGCCCGCCTCGTTGCTGAAGGCGGCGCGCTTGAACCCCTGGATCAGCGCGCCGACGAACCCGCCCGCGACGCCCAGCCCGGTGAACGCGCCCGCGAAGATCTGGCCGAACGCAGTGCCGATCTGGTCGAACTCCACGATCAGGATGATCAGGGCCGCACCGACATAAAGAATGCCCATGAACGGCACGACCTTTTCCGTCACCTTGGCGATGGACTTGATCCCGCCCACGATGACCGCAAAGACGACGCCCGCGAAGACGATACCGGTTATCCAGCCCGGATAGTCGCCGGTGATGCCGACGATCTGTGCATGCGCCTGGTTGGCCTGAAACATGTTGCCCCCGCCCAGCGAGCCGAGGATCGTGAAGATGCAGAACAGGATCGCCAGAATGCCGCCGCCCGGCAGGCCGCGTTCCGCGAACCCTTTCTTCATGTAATACATCGGCCCGCCCGACACGGTGCCGTCCGGGTATTCGTTGCGGTATTTCACCCCCAGCGTGCATTCGGTGAATTTCGACGCCATTCCCAGCAGCCCCGCCAGGATCATCCAGAATGTCGCCCCCGGCCCGCCGATGCCCACGGCGACGGCGACGCCGGCGATGTTGCCCAGCCCCACCGTGCCCGACAGCGCCGTGGCGAGCGCCTGGAAATGGCTGACCTCGCCCGCGTCGTCGGGATCGGAATAATCGCCCTTCACCAGCGCGATGGAATGGCCGAAGCCCTTGAACTGGATCAGCCCGAAATAGACGGTGAAGATGCTAGCGGCCACGACCAGCCACAGCACGATCCACGGAAACGCCGTGCCGGGCAGGGGCGCGAAGATCAGGTTCACGAACGGCCCCGTCGCCTGCGCGAAGGCGCTGTTGACGCGCTCGTCCAGGCTCAGCGCCTCGGACGGGACCGTCGCCTGCGCCCGCGCCGCGCCCGTCGCAAGCATGACCGGCAGGCTGCCCGCGATCGTCTTGAGAATGCTGTTCATCGGCTTGTCCCTCATCCCACGACCGTTACGGGCACGGTGGCGTGCATCACCAGGTTGGCGGTGGACGACCCGAAGATCCGCGACGCCACCCCGGTATCGGATGTGCGGGCCACGACGATCAGGTCGGCGCCCTCGTCGCGCGCGATCCGGTCCAGCGCGTCCGACACGTTGCCGTGCCGCACCAGCCCGCGCACCTTGACGCCCTGCGATTGCAGCGCCTCGACCGCCGGCGTCACGATCCGCGACCGCGCGGCGTCGATCTCCTCCTCGCGGCGCCTGTGGCGCTGGGCGTTCTCCTCGGCGGTCTGAAAACTGAAGGGCGACCATTCGATCACATAGACGAGGATCAGCTCGCAATCCTCCATCCGCGCGGCCAGCTTGCGGGCGAAATCGACGGCACGGCTTCCCGTGTCGCCTCCGTCCAGTCCGACGACCAGTCTCGACAGCATGGAATACCCCGTCAGATTGTTGCGCGGAACGATCGCGGCACCGCCGGCTTTCAGTAACGCGACAACTTCCCCTAGCGTCAACAAAAACCCGACCGTGCCGGAAAAGGGCCGGCATTGACGCTTTGTTGACGGCTTTGCGCGATCCTGCCCCCACGACGCGGATCGGAGGGACGGGATGCGGGCCACAATAAACAGGCGCACGACGCGGTTCGTCGGGGCCGTGGGCCTTCTGGCGGTGCTGTTCTGCGCCGTCTGGATTTCCAGTGCGCTGCTGCTGACGCACCGGCAGAACGTCGTGGCGCGGCAGGGCGCGTTCGGGATGATGCAGGCCGGCATCCGCATGGCGCGCGACCGCATGACGCTGCTGGCCAGCCACGACGCCTTCTGGACCGCGGCGCAGGACCGGCTGGAATTTCAGGATATCGGCTGGATCTACGACAACGTCGCCAGCGGCGTGTCGCCGGATTCGTTCGATCTGTTCGCCGCCAACTATGCCAGCGGCGAATCCTTCGGTTGGTTGAACGGCGCGCAGGAACGGGAATTCGTCTTCGGCCTGCTGCCCGACGCCACAAGCGACGCGATCCGCGCCCAGATCGCGCGGACCGACGGCACCGCGCCGTCATCGGCCTTCTTCAGGGTCGACGGGGATCTGTGGCTTCTTGCGTCGCTGCCGGTTCAGGCCGCCCCGTCTTCCGCATCCGCCACAAGGGACGCCGTGGATCCCGATGCGCCGATCATGACCTTCGGGATGCGGTTCGACGACCGCCGCCTGCAACGCATCGCTTCCGATTTCCAGATCGACGGCGCCAGGGTGCTGCCCGATTCCGCCGGGATCGACCCCGCATCCTCGATCCTGCTGCGCGGACCGGACGGCGATCCGGTCGCCGCCATCGGCTGGACCCCGCCCGCGCCGGGCACCGCGATCCTTCAACGCTGGTGGTTGCCCGCGCTGGTTCTTGTCGTCGCGGTGCTGACGGTCACGGCCATGATCGGGCGCTTCATCGTCGGCATGGCGGCGTGCCTGACCGATGCCACCGACCGCGCCTGGGCCGCGGACCGGGCCAAATCGGTGCTGCTGGCCAATGTCAGCCACGAATTGCGCACCCCTATGAACGGCATCGTCGGTGCCGTGCAGTTGCTGGCGGAAAGCAATCTCGACGCATCCGACCGCGAACTGGTCGCCATCATCGAAAGCTCGGCCGGGGATCAGTTGCAGCTTATCGAACAGCTGCTTCAGACCGCCCGGCTGGATGCGGGCGAAGAGGTGGCCCGGCCCGAACCCGTCGATGTCGCGGCGCTTCTGGCCCCCACCCTGGGCGCGCTGCGGCTGACTGCCCTGCGCAAGGGGCTGACGTTCGATCTGCGCATCGACCCGGCGATGCCGCCCGTCGTCACCGATCCGCGCATCCTGCGGCAGGCGATGAACAACCTGGTCGGCAACGCGCTGAAATTCACCACCGACGGGCGCGTTTCCGTCAACGTCGTCTGGACGCCCTGCGGTCCCGCGCAGGGCGATCTGACGATCGTGGTCCGCGACACGGGCATCGGCATCTCGCCGGCCGATCTGTCGCGCATCTTCGAACGGTTCGCGCAGGCCGATCACGGCGCGGGGCGGTCCTTCGGCGGAACGGGGTTGGGCCTGTCGATCACCCGCACGCTCGTGCAATCCCTGGGCGGCGACATTTCCGTGCAAAGCAATCTGGGGCAGGGATCGACCTTCACCCTGCGCCTGCCCGGCCTTGCCGTCGCGGCGCCCGAAGGCACCGTGGCCCAGGCCGCGTGATCAGTCGGGCGTCACGTCGCCGCGCAGCGCCTTGACTTGCCCCCGCGCCTTCTTCTCGTCCAGCCGGCGGCGTCTGGCGCCCGCGCTGGGCCGTGTCGGAATCCGCCGCTTGGGACGCACAGTCGCCGCGCGCACCAGCTCGGCCAGCCGTTCGCGCGCGATCTCGCGGTTGCGCTGCTGGTGGCGCGTCTCGGTCACGCGGATCACCAGCGCCCCGTCCTTGGTCCAGCGCCGCCCAGCCAGCTTGCGCAGACGCGCCTTCACGAAGCCGGGCAGGTTGGGCGACCGCTCGGCCTCGAACCGCAATTCGACGGCGGTGGCGACCTTGTTCACGTTCTGCCCGCCGGGTCCGCCGGCATGGACGAACTGCTCGGTCAGCTCCCAATCCTCGATCGCGATGGTGTCGGTGACGCGCAGCATGTGAACCGTACATTTCGGGGCGTGAACTGTACAATTTGTACGTTTCGACGTGAAAGGGGCCACCCCGAAGGATGGCCCCCGATTGATCAGGAGATGGACCCGGTTAGGACATGGGTCCAATCGCGAAAGCGACTTCGGGGCGTTACCCCCGCTTACGGTTCCCCGCGACTGTTCCGACACCGATCTCCAACATCAAACTAGACACTGGACCACCTCCTTTCGCTTGTTTCCGATAGCGCGAACCTGCCACAGATTCGGCATAAGTCAAAGCCTTTCGACCGGCCTGCCCGACAGCCGCCCCACCGTCATGCGGAAAGGCACCAGCGCGATCACCGCCAGCGCCAGTTTGACCCCCCAATCCGCCACCGCCAGGCTGACCCAAAGCGGCGCGTCCGGCCCCCGGCCCAGCAGCGGCACCGTCCCGTTCGCCCAGGCGACATCGCCGAAAGGCAGCAAGGCACTGAACGCAATGCTGAAAAACAGCGCCGTGTCCAGCGCCGATCCGACCAGCGACGACACCAGCGGCGCCCGCCACCAGCGCCCGCCGCGCAGCCGGTCGAATAGTGTCACATCCAGCATCTGCGCGCCCAGAAACGCCGTGGCCGAGGCCAGCGCGATCCGCCCCGTCACCAGCGGGCCCTCGGGCCCGATGATCTGCGTCCCGATCACCGAACAGACCAGTCCGGCGCCGAACCCGGCCATCACCACCCGGCGAGCGGCGGCCGGCCCGTGCAGGCGGTTGGTCAGGTCGGTGACGAGGAATGCCAGCGGATAGGTGAACGCCCCCCAGGTCAGCCATTGACCGTAAAGGAACTGCACCAGAACATTCGACGCGACCACGATCAGCGCCATCGCCGCGACGGCGGGAAGCAATTTCATTGCGATATGATCCGTTTTGACAAGGTGTTCGGAAACTTGTGTCCCGGTCGCGGGACAGGCGGCGAAGTGGTGAGCCGGCAGGGGCTCGAACCCTGGACCTACTGATTAAAAGTCAGTTGCTCTACCAACTGAGCTACCGGCTCACAGGCGCGGTGACTAGCTTCGGCGGCGCAAGCGGTCAAGCGGAAATGCCCCGCCCTCTTTCGCCGCAATTCCGTCAGGTCTATAGGGCGGCGATGGATGCGCTGACGATCATGAAGATGCACGGGCTGGGGAACGATTTCGTCGTCATCGACCGGCGCGAGCGGCCTGTCGAGGTCACGCCGGCCATCGCCCGTGCCTTGGCCAACCGGCATTTCGGCGTGGGCTGCGACCAGATCGCCGCCATAGATGCGGACGAGGATGCCGACGCCCGGCTGACATTCTGGAACGCCGACGGGTCGATGTCGGATGCCTGCGGGAACGCCACGCGCTGCATTGCGCGGCACCTGATGAACGGCCGCGACCGGCTGACGCTGCGAACGTCGCGCGGGTTGTTACAGGCCGTCAACGCGGGTGCCGGGCTGACATCGGTGAATATGGGCCGGCCGCAACTGGGATGGCGGGACATCCCGCTGGCCCGCGATGTGCCCACCGGTTGCCTGCCGATTGCCGGCGATCCGGTCGCCACCGGCATGGGCAACCCGCACTGCACCTTCTTCGTCGCCGATGTCGCGCAGGTCGATCTGGCCCGGTTCGGCGCCGCGCACGAGACGCACGCGCTTTTCCCGCAACGCACCAACGTGCAGATCGTACAGGTCATCGGCCCCGATACCCTGCGCGTCCGGGTCTGGGAACGCGGCGCGGGCGTTACGCTGGCTTCGGGCAGCTCGTCCTGCGCCGTGGCCGTCGCGGCGGTCCGGCGCGGGTTGACCGGACGGGCCGTGACGGTCGAACTCGACGGGGGGACGCTTGCGGTCGATTGGCGCGACGACGGCGTGTGGATGACCGGGCCGACGGCGCATGTCTTCACCGCCACGCTGACGGGTGCGTGGCTGGCGGGCATCCGATGAACGCGCCGGTCTTTTCCAACCATGGCTGCCGCCTGAACGCCTATGAAGCCGAGGCGATGAAGGCGCTGGCGGCCGATGCGGGGCTGACCGACGCGGTCATCGTCAACACCTGCGCCGTGACGGCCGAGGCGGTGCGCAAGGCCCGCCAGGACATCCGCCGTCTGCACCGCGCCAACCCCGGCGCGCGGATCGTGGTGACGGGATGCGCCGCCCAGACCCAACCCGAGACGTTCGCCGCCATGCCCGAGGTCGCGCATGTGCTGGGCAACGCGGAAAAGATGTCGCCGGCGGTCTGGGCGTCGTTGGCGCCCGATTTCACCGGGCCGACCGAACGGGTGCGGGTCGACGACATCATGTCGGTGCGCGAAACGGCCGGCCATCTGATCGACGGGTTCGGCACGCGCAGCCGCGCCTATGTGCAGGTGCAGAACGGCTGCGATCACCGCTGCACGTTCTGCATCATTCCCTATGGCCGCGGCAATTCGCGCTCGGTTCCCGCAGGGGTCGTGGTCGAGCAGATCCGCCGCCTGTCCGCCGCCGGCTATGCCGAGGTCGTGCTGACCGGGGTGGATCTGACAAGCTGGGGTGCCGATCTGCCCGGCACGCCGCGGCTGGGCGATCTGGTGACGCGCATCCTGCGGCTGGTGCCCGACCTGCCGCGCCTGCGGATCAGCTCGATCGACAGCATCGAGGCCGACGCGGCGCTGATGCGCGCGATCGCCGAGCAGGAGCGGCTGATGCCGCATCTGCACCTGTCGCTGCAACACGGATCGGATCTGATCCTGAAGCGGATGAAGCGCCGGCACCTGCGCGCCGACGCCGTCGCGTTCTGCGACGAGGCCCGGCGCCTGCGCCCCGACATCACCTTCGGCGCCGACATCATCGCCGGTTTCCCGACCGAGACGGACGCCCATTTCGACGAAAGCCTGTCGCTGATCGACGCCTGCGGGCTGACATGGCTGCATGTCTTCCCCTATTCGGCCAGGCAGGGCACCCCGGCGGCGAAGATGCCCGCCATCGACGGTGCGAGGATCCGCGACCGCGCCGCCCGTTTGCGCGCTGCCGGAGAGGCGGCCGCGTCCCGGCATCTTGAGGCGCAGACAGGCCGCGTCCATTCGGTATTGATGGAAAGCCCGACGATGGGACGGACCGAGCATTTTGCCGAAGTCGCGTTTCAGGTGCCGCAGCCGGTCGGACGGATCGTCAAGGCCCGGATCGCGGGTCGGGACGGCGCAAGGCTGACGGCGCGGCTCGTCTGACGGTCAGTCACCCGCCTCGCGGCCGGGGAGGACGGCGCTGCACGGCAGGGGCAGCGAAAACCGGCCGATTGTGAAATGCCCGCGGATCGGGAAACACAGCGCGGTGCCGAGGCCGGTCCGTCGCGTCATCAGCCCCATGCCGATCCCCGATATGGACGCGGATGACGGTCAACGCCCAGTCCCGCGCCGACATTGCGGCGCAACCGAACGGCGGCTGCGGTTGCCGGTTCCCTTGTCACGGGGCGGCGGATGGCGCAGACCGGACAGGGTATCGGCGAAAAGGTATGGCACGACATGATGGAACTGTTTCAGAACCCCGCTTCGCCCTTCGCGCGTAAGGTCCGGGTGTTGCTGCACGAGACCGGCCAGCAGGACGCGGTACGTGTCGTGACGATCACCGCGAACCCCGTCGCGGGCAGTTCCGCCTCGGCGGTCAATCCGCTGGGCAAGATCCCGGTACTGGTCAGGCCGGAGGGTCCGGCGCTCTATGACAGTCGGGTGATCTGCCGCTATCTCGACGACCGGGCGGCGAAGACGCTCTATCCGCCGTCGCGGCTTTACGATGTCTTGACGCTGGAGGCGACGGCGGACGGCATCATGGAAGCGGCGGTGCTGATGGTCTACGAGGGTCGCGTGCGCCCCGCCGAAAAGCAATTCGGGGACTGGGTCGAAGCCCAGTGGTCGAAGATCGCGCGCGCGCTGGACGCGGTCGAGGCGCGCTGGCTCAGCCATCTGGGCGGGCCGCTGGATATGGGGCAGGTGGCGCTGGGCTGCGCGCTGGGATACCTCGATTTCCGCCATGCGGACCGCGACTGGCGGCAGGAACGCCCCGGTCTGGCCGCATGGGACGCACGGTTCGCCGCCCGGCCCGCCATGGCGGCGACGCGCCCCGACGCCTGATTTTTTGCCGGTGTCCTGTGGCGAAACGGCACTATGCGCCGGTTTGTCCGCTGGACCGTGCCCGACTTGCCCGCTAGACAGCCGGGGAAGATGACCGGACCCTGCGGGGGCGGCCGAATTGGACATGCGCGGGCCGGCGCCGCCGCAGCGCGCATCAGGATGGAGATGCATAGATGTCGCATACAGACGATCCGCACGGCACGCGCCGCGATTTCCTCTATTACGCGACGGCCGGGGCCGGTGTCGTCGTCGCCGGTGCCGCCGTATGGCCGCTGGTCGATCAGATGAACCCGTCGTCGGACGTTCAGGCGCTCAGCTCCATCCGCGTCGATGTCGGCGGGGTGGAACCGGGCACGCAGCTGACCGTCAAGTGGCTGGGCAAACCCGTCTTCATCCGCCGCCGCACCGAGGAGGAGATCCTCGAGGCCCGCGCGGTGGATGTCAGCAGCCTGCCCGATCCTTTTGCCGAGAACGCCAACATCGACGGAACCGCCCCCGCCACGGACGAGAACCGCACGCTGGACGGGCGCGAGGACTGGCTGGTGATGATGGGCGTCTGCACGCATCTGGGCTGCGTGCCGCTGGGCGACGCGGGCGATTTCGGCGGCTGGTTCTGCCCGTGCCACGGATCGCATTATGACACCGCCGGGCGGATCCGCCGGGGGCCCGCGCCGAAGAACCTGCCGGTTCCGGTGGCTGAATTCGTCGACGAAACCACCATCGTTCTGGGGTAAGGAAACACGACATGGCCGGAATACCGCACGACCATTACCAGCCGAACTCCAGCGGAGAGCGTTGGCTGCACAAGCGCCTGCCGATCGTCGGGCTGCTTTACGACACCCTGATGATCCCGACCCCCCGCAACCTGAACTGGATGTGGATCTGGGGGATCGTGCTGACCTTCACGCTGGTGCTTCAGATCGTCACCGGCATCGTGCTGGTCATGCACTACACGCCCGACACCAGCCTCGCCTTCGCGTCGGTCGAACACATCATGCGCAACGTCAACGGCGGCCACATGCTGCGCTACATGCACGCCAACGGCGCGTCGCTGTTCTTCGTCGCGGTCTATGCGCATATCTTCCGCAACCTCTATTACGGTTCCTACAAGGAACCGCGCGAAGTCACCTGGATCATCGGCATCCTGATGTATCTGCTGATGATGGGGACGGCCTTCATGGGTTATGTCCTGCCCTGGGGGCAGATGTCGTTCTGGGGCGCCACCGTCATCACCGGCCTGTTCGGCGCGATCCCGTTCATCGGCGAAGGGTTGCAGACCTGGCTCCTGGGCGGACCGGCGGTGGACAACTACACGCTGACGCGCTTCTTCTCGCTGCACTATCTGTTCCCGATGATCTTGGCGGGTCTGACGGCGGTGCATATCTGGGCCTTTCATACCACGGGCAACAACAACCCCACCGGGGTCGAGGTGCGCCGCACCAGCAAGGAAGCGGCCCAGCGCGATACCCTGCCGTTCTGGCCCTATTTCGTCATGAAGGACCTGTTCGCGCTGGCCGTGATCCTGGTGGTGTTCTTCGCCATTGTCGGGTTCATGCCCAACTATCTGGGCCACCCCGACAACTATATCGAGGCGAACCCCCTCTCGACGCCCGCGCATATCGTGCCCGAATGGTATTTCCTGCCGTTCTACGCGATCCTGCGGGCCTTCACCGGCGACGTCTGGGTTGTCATTGCGGCCAACTGGATCACCGGCGGCATCATCGACGCCAAGTTCTTCGGCGTGCTGGCGATGTTCGGCGCGATCCTGGTGATGGCGCTGGCGCCCTGGCTCGACACGTCGTCGGTCCGGTCGGGCCGGTATCGTCCGCAATTCAAGTGGTGGTTCGCGCTGCTGCTGGTCGATTTTTTCGTGCTGATGTGGGTGGGGGCGATGCCGACCGACGAACCTTATGCCACGATCTCGCTGATAGCGTCGGCCTACTGGTTTGCGTATTTCCTGGTCATCCTGCCGTTGCTGGGCGTGTTCGAGAAGCCGCTGCAACAGCCCGCGACGATCGAGGAGGATTACGCCGCGCACTATGCCCCGAATACGGGCGGCACCACGACCGTCGTGAACCCGGCCGAGTAAGGAAGAAACAGATGTTCAAGACGCTCGCTCTCTCGGCCCTGCTGACACTCGGCATCGTCCAGGCC
Source organism: Oceaniovalibus guishaninsula JLT2003 (assembly GCF_000299575.1). GTDB lineage: Bacteria > Pseudomonadota > Alphaproteobacteria > Rhodobacterales > Rhodobacteraceae > Palleronia > Palleronia guishaninsula. Next base: position 105,658 of record NZ_AMGO01000036.1, on the reverse strand, counting down.
GGTGCCGCTGCCGAAACCGCTCATGTCGAGGATTACGCCTTTCCGTTCGAAGGGCCGTTCGGCAGCTATGACCGGATGCAGCTTCAGCGCGGGTTGCAGGTCTATACCGAGATCTGTTCGGCCTGCCACGGAATGAAATTCGTTTCGTTCCGATCGCTGGGCGAAGAAGGCGGTCCCGAACTGCCTGAGGATCAGGTTCGCGCCTATGCCGCCTTCTACGAGGTGTTCGACCCCGAACTGAACGACGGGCAGGGGGACTTCCGCACCGCCATCCCGACCGATCACTTTCCCCGGTCGGCGCTGGCCAACGCCCCCGATTTGTCGCTGATGGCCAAGGCGCGGGCCGGTTTTCACGGGCCTTACGGTCTGGGTCTCAATCAACTTGTCAAGGGCATGGGCGGGCCGGAATACATCCATGCCCTGCTGATGGGCTATACCGGCGAGACGAAAGAAGAAGCCGGCGCCATCCTTTACGAGAACCACATCTTCCCCGGCGGCTGGATCGCGATGGCCCCGCCGCTTTATGGCGAGGACCTGGAATTCGCGGATGGCAGCCCGAACGACATCAGCGCGATTTCGGCGGACGTGTCGGCCTTCATGATGTGGACGGCGGAACCCAAGCTGAACGCGCGCAAGGAAGCGGGGTTCGTCGGCGTCATCATGCTGGTGATCCTGTCGGCGCTCCTCTACCTGACCAACAAGCGGATCTGGGCGCCCTACAAGCGCAAGCTGGAGCACGACCGAAGCGTCTGATCCGGCGGGTCCATCACGATCCAAGGCGCGTCCCCCGGCGGGGCGCGCCTTTTTCTATCGGCGCAGATAGGCCGCCAGTGCCGGTGGCGGATCGGCCAGCAGACGCGCCGCCGGCCTGGGTGCGGCGGCCATGCCATTCGCGACTACAACGATCTCGCCCCCCAATGCCGCCGCATCGGTCGGATCGTGCGTGACCATCAGCACCGTCGCCCCGGCCCGCGCGGCCACTGCATCGACCAGCGCGATCATCCGGGCGCGCAGGCCCGGCCCGAGGGCGGCGAACGGTTCGTCCAGCAGCCAGAGCGGCTTGTCCCGCACCAGCGCCCGCGCCAACGCCGCCCGCCCCTGCTGTCCGCCCGACAGCGATCCCGGCAGCCGGTCGCCGAAACCGTCGAGTCCGACCTGCATCAGCGCGTCTGCCACCCGCGCGCGCGTCGCGGTATCGGGGCGGCGATGGGTGATGCCAAGCGCCACGTTGCGCGCGACGGTCAGATGCGGGAACAGGTTGTTGTCCTGAAAGATCGTGGCGACCGGCCGCGCCGCCGGGTGAAGCGTGGTGATGTCCTGCCCGTCGAAGGCGATCCGACCGCCCGAGAGGAGCACGAACCCCCCGATCGCCCCCAGCAGCGTGGACTTGCCCGCGCCGGACGGCCCCATCACGGCGACGCGGGCCTGCGGGGGAACGGCAAGGTCAGCCCGCAGGCCGAAATCGTCCAATCGGATCACGACATTCTCAAGCGCCAGCATCGACGCGCCCCCCACGGTCTAAGGCCCAGAACGCCCCGAGGCTGAGCGCCAGCAACAGCACCGCTGCGCCCGCCGCGTCGTCCATCCGGTAGGCACCCATCAGCCGGTAAAGGTGCAGCGGCAGGGTTTCGCTGCGGCCATCCGCGAACAGCGCCACGACGCCCAGATCGCCCATCGACAGTGCGGCCGTCAGCCCCGCGGCAAAACCCAGCGGACGGCACAGCCGGGGCAGGATCAGCAGACGCAGACGCGCGGCGCCGGTCAATCCCAGCGAATCCGCCAGAGGGCCATAGCGGGCTTCAGTCTGCGCGACCTGCGGCCCGATTGCGCGGATCGCGAAGGGCAGCGCCATCGCCGCGTTGACCAGCGCGGTCACGGGCAGGGCCATCAGCGCCGGATCGACCAGCGGGAAGATCAGGATGAACAACCCCGTCCCCACCACCAGCGGCGACGCGGCGATGGCGAGGCTGGCCAGCCCTTCGACGACGCGGCCCCATCGCAACCGCTGCATCGCCACCGCGACGGGCAGCGCGGCGCAAAGCGTCAGCACCGTGGCCCCCATCGCCGTCACTACGGATCGCATCGCAGCCAGCCAGGCGCTGGTGTCCAGCCCGGCCAGATTGGGCACCCCCCGCAGGATCAGCGCGGCAAGCGGCAGCAGCAGGAACAGCGCGGCCAGCCCGATGCGGATGCCGTCCGGCCACCGCCGGGCCAGATCCCAGCGCGCCACATGCCGGTCCAGCCCGCCGCCCAGCGTGTCGGGAAGGGCCACCGTCAGCGCCAGCGTGGCGGCGGCGACCGTCACGGCCAGTTGCACCAGGGCCAGCAGCGCCGCGCGTCCAAGGTCGAAATCGAAGCGGAACGCCTGATAGATGGCCAGTTCGATCGTCGTCGCGCGCGGCCCGCCCCCAAGCGCCAGCGCCACGGCAAAGCTTGTCGTGCAGACAAGGAACACGATCAGCGCCGCACCCGGAACGATACCGCGCAGGATCGGCAACTCGATCAGCCGGAACGTCGCCCAAGGGCCCAGTCCCAGCGACGCGGCCAGGCGGAACCGCTCGGACGGGACGGCCAGCCAGCCTTGCAGGATCAGCCGCACCGCCAGCGGCAGGTTGAAGAACACATGCGCCAGCACCACACCCCAGGGGCCATAGATGCTGACGGGCGGAAGGCCCATCCCCGTGCCCGCCGCGTTGATCCAGCCGCCGCGGCCGAAGACCATCAGCAGACCCAGCACCGCGACGATCACCGGCAGGATGAAGGGCGCGCCCAGCAGCGTCACCAGCAGCCTGCGCCCGGCAAACCGGCGGCGCGCCAGCGCCCGTGCGACCGGAACGGCCAGCCCGACGCTGAGGATCGCGGAAAGGACCGCCTGCCACAATGTGAACCGGATGGCGGCCAGGTCGGACGGCCTCAGCCCGGCACCGCCATCGGCCCGCACGGCAACTGCCGCGATGGTGCCCGCCACCAGCAGGAAAACGATGCCGGCGACGGCGACTCCTGCGACGGTCAGCGGGCGAGGGCGGACAGCCATTCCTGCAAGGCCTGATCGCGGATCGCGGGAACGTCTTCGGCGGGGATCTCCAGCGTTCGGTCAGGCTTGGGCAGGCTGGCGAACCCGTCCGGCAGCCCCTGTTCGGGCATGACGGCGGGATACATCCAGTTCGTCGTCGGCAGAACGCCTTGCGCCGCGTCGGTCGTCAGGAAACGAAGAAAGTCGCGCGCGAGGTCGGGCCGGTCGGACCCGGCAAGCGCCGCCGCGATCTCCACTTGCAGATAGTGCCCTTCGTCGAACGCCGCCGCGGCGCGGCTGTCGTCGCCCTCGGCGATCAGGTGGTAGGCGGGAGATGTGGAATAGGACAGAACCATGTCGGCCTCGCCCTCCAGAAACAGGCCATAGGCTTCGGACCAGCCCTTGGTCACGGTGACGATGTTGTCCGCCAGCCCCTCCCAGATGTCGGGCGCCTCGTCGCCATAGGCCGCCTTGACCCACAGCAGCAGCCCCAGACCGGGGGTCGAGGAACGCGGATCCTGGATCAGGATCGACGCATCCGACTGCGCCAGATCGCGGAAACTGGCGGGCGGATCGAAGTCGCGGTCGTGGACGAAGGCGAACCAGCCCCAGTCGTAGGGAACGAACGTGTCGTCGGTCCAATCGACAGGCAGCGCCCAGTCCACATTACCGATCCCCGACGGCGCGAATAGGCCGGTCGCCCCGGCCTCGGCCATCAGCGCGGTATCGAGGCCGACGACGACATCCGCCTTCGTCCGCGCGCCTTCCAGCCGCAGCCGCGCCAGCATCGCCGCGCCGTCGCCTATGGCGGTGAAGCGCAGGTCGCAGGCGCATTGCGCCTCGAACGCCTGTTCCAGCGCCGGGCCCGGCCCCCATTCGGCGACAAAACTGTCATAGGTATAGACATCCAGCACAGGGCGATCCTGGGCATGGACGGGCAGGGACGCCGACAGGGTCAGCCCGATCATCGTCAAACGCATCGTTCCTCCAAGCCGGACGGGGTCGGGGCCGAGGAATGGCTGACCTTCCCTCCGCCGGTCCTAACCGGTTCAGGTTCTACGGGTTCGCATCGCATCTCAGCCCGTCAAGGGCACCCCGAGGTAGTCCGACGCTAGCCGCGCGCCCCCACGGCTGCAAGGCGATTCGGCTTGAGACCGCGCCGCGCCGCCGCTACGACCCGCGCATGAGCTACAACACCTATGGCCGCCTGTTCCGCGTCACCACCTGGGGCGAAAGCCACGGGCCGGCCCTGGGCGCGACCGTGGACGGCTGCCCGCCCGGCATCGCGCTGGACGAGGCGGCGATCCAGGTCTGGCTGGACCGCCGCAAGCCGGGGCAGAACCGCTATACCACCCAGCGGCGCGAGGCGGATGCCGTGGAAATCCTGTCGGGCACCTATGAAGGGCAAACGACCGGCACGCCGATCCAGTTGGCGATCCGCAATACCGACCAGCGGTCGAAGGATTACGGCGCCATCGCGGACACGTTCCGTCCGGGCCATGCCGACATCACCTATTGGCAGAAATACGGCATCCGCGATCCGCGCGGCGGCGGGCGGTCCAGCGCGCGCGAAACCGCCGCGAGGGTCGCCGCGGGCGGGGTGGCGCGCGCGGTTCTGGCCGATCTGGCGCCGGGGATGACTGTGACCGCCAGCATGGTGCAGATGGGGCCTCATGTCATCGACCGCGCCCGGTCCGATCCGGCCGAGATCGCCCGCAATCCCTTCTGGACGCCCGACGCGCAGGCGGCGCAGGTCTGGGCGGGCTACCTGGACGAGCTGCGGAAATCCGGCGACAGCGTCGGCGCGATGATCGAGATCCGCATTGCGGGCGCGATGCCCGGCCTCGGCGCGCCGGTCTATGCCAAGCTCGACACCGACCTTGCCGCCGCGATGATGAGCATCAACGCCGTCAAGGGCGTCGAGATCGGCGAGGGCATGGCCGCCGCCGGCCTGACCGGCAGCGCCAATGCGGACGAGATCACGATGGGGCCGGACGGCCCGGTCTATGCCAGCAATCATGCGGGCGGCATCCTTGGCGGCATATCGACGGGGCAGGACATCGTGCTGCGGATCGCGGTGAAGCCCACCAGTTCCATCCTGACGCCCCGGCGCAGCATCACCCGGACCGGCCAACCGACCGAGGTGGTGACGAAGGGCCGCCACGACCCCTGCGTCGGCATCAGGGCCGTCCCGGTGGCCGAGGCGATGGCCGCGGCGGTGATGCTGGACCATCTGCTGATGCACCGCGCCCAGATCGGCGACGGCCCGCGCGGACGGATCGGCTGAAGTCGGGGGCGCCGGTCAATCCTTGCCGCGATAGGGCGGCGCGTATTGCAGCGCCATGTCCCACGGAAAGAAGATCCAGGTGTCCTGGCTGACCTCGGTCACGAAGGTATCGACCTGCGCGCGGCCCTGCGGCTTGGCATAGACCGTGGCGAAATGCGCCTTCGGATAGAGCCTGCGGACCAGTTCCAGCGTCTTGCCGCTGTCCACCAGATCGTCGACCACCAGAATGCCGGTGCCGTCGCCCATCAACTGCGCGTCCGGCGATTTCAGCATCGTCGCCTCGGCCTGTTGCTGGTGGTCATAGGATTTGACGCTGATCGTATCGACGCTGCGGATGTCCAGTTCGCGTGCCACGATCATCGCGGGCGCCATGCCGCCGCGCGTGATCGCCACCACGGCGCGCCAGCCGCCGCCCCTGGCCCCCGCACCGCCATCCGGCCCCAGCCCGTCCAGCCGCCATGCCAGCGCACGGCTGTCGCGGTGGATCTGGTCCCAACTGACGTGGAAACCCTTTTCATGGGGCAGGCGGTCGGTCATGCGCGGCCTTTCTATATCAATGCCACCTCGACGCCCAGAACGCCGAGGATCGTTCCGAAGGAGCGGTCGGCCCATTTCTTCATTCGGCCATAGGCAGCCTGGGCACGCGGAAGGGCGAAGATCCGGGCCACCAGCACATACCACAGCGTTTCCACCCAAAGGATGTTGAAAAGCACGATGGCTTTGTCGGACAGGTCCGCCGCCGCGGGAACGAGGCCCACGAAGACCGCGCCAAAGAAGATCGCGGGCTTGGGGTTGGCCAGCATCGCGGCTAGGCCCAGGCGGACGGCGGATGACAGGCGGCGCGGTGCGCGGCCCGGATCGACGACCGGCATCGGGTCGGCCGCATGCCGCCACATCCCGATCGCCAGCCAGATCAGGAACAGTCCGCCCGCCAGTTTCACCACGAAGAACAGCGGCGGCACGACCTGAAACAGCAGCGACAGCCCCGCCAGGGCCGCGAAGGCCCACAGCGCCGCGCCGATCCCGAATCCCAGCGCCAGCCCGGCGGCGGGGCGGAACCCTTCGGTCGCGGCGGTCCTGACGGCCAGCACGAAGGACGGGCCGGGGCTGATCGCGGCCAGAAGATGCACGAGCGCGACGCCGATGAAGGCGGCAAGCGTCATCCGGCGTCCTTGACGGCGCGGGTGATATCGGGTGCGTCGGGGTTCTTCATGCCGATGACGTGATAGCCGCTATCGACATGCAGAACCTCGCCCGTCACGGCGCTGCCCAGATCGCTGAGCAGATAGAGCGCGGATTTGCCCACCTCGTCCTGCGTGACGGTGCGGCGCAGGGGCGCGTTCAGCTCGTTCCATTTCAGGATATAGCGGAAATCGCCGATGCCGCTCGCGGCCAGCGTCTTGATCGTGCCGGCGCTGATGGCGTTCACGCGGATGCCGTCCCGGCCCAAATCTTCGGCCAGATAGCGCACCGATGCTTCCAGCGCGGCTTTGGCGACCCCCATGACATTGTAATGCGGCATCACTTTCTCGGCGCCGTAATAGGTCAGCGTCAGCGCCGATCCGCCCGATGTCATCAGCTTTTCGGCGCGCTGCATCATCGCAGTGAAGGAATAGACGGAAATGTCCATTGACATGGCGAAATTGGCCCGGCTGGTGTCGATATAGCGGCCGCGCAACTCGTCCTTGTCCGAAAAGCCGATGGCATGGACCACGAAGTCGAGATGGCCCCACCGTTCGCCGATGGCGGCGAAAAGCGCATCGAGGCTGTCGGCGTCGCCGACATCGCAGGGATGCACGAAATCCGACCCGATGCTTTCCGCCAGGGGCTTCACCCGCTTGAGCAGCGCGTCGCCCTGATAGGAAAAGGCCAGTTCGGCGCCCGCATCGGCGCAGGCCTTGGCGATGCCCCAGGCGATGGACTTGTCGTTCGCAAGCCCCATGATCAGGCCGCGCTTGCCCGCCATCAAACCGTTTGACATTCCGCGCCCCTCGCCCATTTTCACGCCTGTCCGTGGGCTTTAGGCGATTGCGCGCAGTGCATCAAGTCATGCCCCGACCCGGAGGAAAGCATGGCCGACAGCATTTTCGACGCGACCGATCCGTTCGCCCTGACGTCGGACTGGCTGGCCGAGGCGGAGGCGTCCGAACCCAACGATCCCAATGCCATGGCGTTGGCGACCGTCGATGCCGACGGGATGCCCGACGTGCGGATCGTCCTGCTGAAAGAGGTCGAGCGGGACGCCTTCGTGTTCTTCACCAACCTCGACAGTGCCAAGGGCCGGCAGATCGCAGCAACGGGGCAAGCGGCGCTGGTGCTGCACTGGAAGACCCTGCGACGGCAGGTCCGGGCGCGGGGCGATGTCGAACGGGTGCCGGACGCGCAGGCGGATGCCTATTACGCCAGCCGGCCGCTCGGCAGCAGGCTGGGCGCCTGGGCGTCGCGGCAGTCGCGGCCGCTGGACGGGCGGCAGACGCTGGTCGACGCGGTCGAGGACGCGAAGGCGCGGTTCGGGGACGATCCGCCGCGGCCGGATTTCTGGGGCGGCTTTCGCATCAGGCCGCGGCAGATCGAGTTCTGGAAGGACGGCGAATATCGGCTGCATGACCGCGAACGGTGGTCCCGCGACGGGGCCGGCTGGACGCGCCAGAGGCTATACCCATGATCCGGCTGGCTTTTCTTCTGGCGCTGTGGTCCGGTTGCGCGCAAGCGGCGTGCCAGCCGGGGCGGGTCGAATTGCGGGGCGACTGGGGGCAGGCGGCTTTCGCGGTCGAGATTGCCGACGATCCGGCCGAGCGCGCGCAGGGGCTGATGAATCGCCCGTCGATGCCGCGCGGCGCGGGGATGCTTTTCATCTACGAACAGCCGCAGCGCGCGTCGTTCTGGATGCGTAACACGTTGATCCCGCTTGATATGATCTTCGTCGGTGCGGATGGAATCGTGCGGCGGATCCACGAGAACGCGGTGCCGCTGGACGAGACTCCGATTCCCGGCGGGGACGGTGTTCTGGCGGTGCTGGAGATCAATGGCGGGTTGGCGGGGCAGTTGGGCATTTCCGAAGGATCGCAGCTTCGGCATCCCGGCCTGCCGCAGGATCTGGCCGTCTGGCCTTGCGAATAAGGCTTTCCATGCGGCGCGGCAGCCGCTAGTCATCGCGCGTCGGGGCGTAGCGCAGCCTGGTAGCGCATCTGCTTTGGGAGCAGAGGGTCGGAGGTTCGAATCCTCTCGCCCCGACCAATGCCGACCGACCCCGTCCCAATGTACAATTTGTACAGTTCGCGGCCCGAAACGTACAATTCGCGGGCAGGCGGCCGTTAACCTTCGAGTCGCGGCCCGGACGGCCCACCGGATCGGCCCGCCGTCAAGCGAACAATGCTGTTGCGGAGTCGTAAAAGACGCGTCAGGTTGTGGGGGTAGAGCGGGCGGACGCTATATATGGTGTCACCCGCAGGCTCCTTGGGGGCTGACCCGAACATGACAGCGAAGGATGGGCACGGCCATGAAGATCGACCGCAGATTCACCAAAGCCGGGCAGGACGCCTATGCCGATATCGCCTTCACCAAGACGGCGAGCGAGATCCGCAACCCGGACGGCACGGTCGTTTTCCGGCTGGACGAGGTCGAGGTTCCTGCGACGTGGAGTCAGGTGGCCAGCGACGTCATCGCGCAGAAATATTTCCGCAAGGCCGGGGTGCCCGACAGGCTGCGCCGGGTGAAGGAAAAGGGCGTGCCCGAATTCCTGTGGCGGTCGGTCGCGGACGAGGGCGCCACGCTGGGCGGCGAGACGTCGGCGCGGCAGGTCTTCGACCGGATGGCGGGGGCCTGGACCTATTGGGGCTGGAAGGGCGGATATTTCACCGCCGAGGAAGACGCACGCGCCTATTTCGACGAGATGCGCGTCATGCTGGCCACCCAGCGCGCCGCGCCCAACAGCCCGCAATGGTTCAATACCGGGCTGCACTGGGCCTACGGCATCGACGGGCCGGCGCAGGGGCATCATTATGTGGACTTCAAGACCGGCAAGCTGACGGCCTCGACCTCGTCCTATGAACATCCGCAGCCGCATGCCTGCTTCATCCAGTCGGTCAGCGACGATCTGGTGAACGATGGCGGCATCATGGATCTGTGGGTGCGCGAGGCGCGGCTGTTCAAATACGGCAGCGGCACCGGCACCAATTTCAGCAGCCTGCGCGGCGAGGGCGAGAAGCTGTCGGGCGGCGGTAAGTCCAGCGGGCTGATGGGGTTCCTGAAGATCGGCGACCGGGCGGCGGGCGCGATCAAGTCGGGCGGCACCACGCGGCGCGCGGCCAAGATGGTGATCTGCGACGCCGACCATCCCGACATCGAGCAGTTCATTAACTGGAAGGTCATCGAGGAGCAGAAGGTCGCCAGCATCGTCGCGGGCAGCAAGATGCACGAGGAAAAGCTGAACGCGCTTTTCGCCGCGATCGGCGCCTGGGACGGGCGGGCCGAGGATGCCTATGACCCCAAGGTGAACGGCGCGCTGAAGGATGCGGTGAAGGCCGCCAAGAAGGTCGCCATTCCCGAAACCTATGTGAAGCGGGTGCTGGATTACGCGCGGCAGGGCTATGACAGCATCATGTTCCCGACCTATGACACGGACTGGGATTCGGAAGCCTATTCGTCGGTATCGGGGCAGAACTCCAACAACTCGATCCGGGTGACGGATGCGTTCCTGCAAGCGGTGCGCGACGACGCGGACTGGGCGTTGCTGAACCGCACCGACGGGTCGGTCGCCAAGACCGTCAAGGCGCGCGACCTGTGGGAACAGGTGGGCCATGCGGCCTGGGCCTGCGCGGATCCGGGCATCCAGTTCCACGACACGGTGAATGCCTGGCATACCTGCCCCGAGGACGGGCCGATCCGGGGCAGCAATCCGTGCAGCGAATACATGTTCCTGGACGATACCGCCTGCAATCTGGCGTCGATGAACCTGCTGACCTTCCTCAGGGACGGCGCGTTCCAGGCCGAGGATTACATGCATGCGACGCGCCTGTGGACGCTGACGCTGGAGATCAGCGTGACGATGGCGCAGTTCCCCAGCCGCGAGATCGCGCAGCGCAGCTATGATTTCCGCACGCTGGGGCTGGGTTACGCCAATATCGGCGGGCTGCTGATGAATATGGGCCACGGTTACGACAGCGCCGAGGGCCGCGCGCTGTGCGGGGCGCTGAGCGCGCTGATGACCGGCGTCAGCTATGCCACCAGCGCCGAGATGGCGGCCGAGCTGGGCGCGTTTCCGGGCCATGCACGCAATGCGGGCCACATGCTGCGCGTCATCCGCAACCACCGCAACGCGGCCCATGGACGGACCGAAGGGTACGAGGGGCTGGCAGTGAAGCCGGTGCCGCTGGACCACGCGCATTGCCCCGACAAGGCGCTGCTGTCGCTGGCGGTTGAGGCGTGGGACGAGGCGCTGGCCTTGGGCGAGGCGCACGGGTTCCGCAACGCGCAGGTCAGCGTCATCGCGCCCACCGGCACGATCGGGCTGGTGATGGATTGCGACACGACCGGGATCGAGCCGGATTTCGCGCTGGTCAAATTCAAGAAGCTGGCGGGCGGGGGATATTTCAAGATCATCAACCGCTCGGTCCCCGCGGCGCTTGAGAATCTGGGTTATTCCAGCGCCCAGATCGCCGAGATCATCGGCCATGCGGTCGGCCACGCGTCGCTGGGCAACGCGCCCGGCATCACGCAGACGGCGCTGATCGGGCATGGCTTCGGCGCGGCGCAGATCGAGAAGATCGAGGCGGCGCTGCCATCGGCCTTCGACATCCGCTTCGTCTTCAACCAGTGGACGCTGGGCGCCGAGTTCTGCCGCGAGACGCTGGGCATCCCCGAGGCGAAGCTGAACGATCCGGCCTTCGACCTGCTGCGGCATCTGGGATTCTCGAAAAAGGACATCGACGCGGCGAACGATCATGTCTGCGGAACGATGACGCTGGAGGGCGCGCCGCATCTGGACCCCAGGCACTACCATGTGTTCGACTGCGCCAATCCGTGCGGCAAGACCGGCAAGCGCTATCTGTCGGTCAACAGCCACATCCACATGATGGCCGCGGCGCAATCCTTCATCTCGGGGGCGATCAGCAAGACGATCAACATGCCCAACGACGCCAGCATCGAGGATTGCAAGGCGGCCTATGAGCTGTCGTGGTCGCTGGGCGTCAAGGCCAACGCGCTTTACCGCGACGGCAGCAAGCTGAGCCAGCCGCTAGCGGCAAGCCTGGTGGACGGCGACGAGGAGGCCGAGGAGGTTCTGGCCGCCGGATCGACCCCCGAGAAGGCCGCCGTGCTGGCCGAGAAGATCGTCGAGAAGATCATCGTGCGCGAAGTGGCGCGCGGCCGCGAAAAGCTGCCCGAGCGGCGGCGCGGCTATACGCAGAAGGCGATCATCGGGGGGCACAAGGTCTATCTGCGGACGGGCGAATACCGCGACGGCAAGCTGGGCGAAATCTTCATCGACATGCACAAGGAGGGGGCGGGCTTTCGCGCGATGATGAACAACTTCGCCATCGCGATCAGCGTCGGCCTGCAATACGGCGTCCCGCTGGAGGAGTTCGTGGACGCCTTCACCTTCACCCGGTTCGAGCCGGCGGGCACGGTGCAGGGCAACGAGGCGATCAAGAACGCCACCTCGATCCTGGACTATATCTTCCGCGAGCTGGCGGTCAGCTATCTGGATCGCAGCGATCTGGCGCATGTGAAGCCGGCGGGCGTCAGCTTCGACGATCTGGGCCGGGGCGAGGAAGAGGGCGTGCGCAACTTCCGCGACGCGCCCGAACGCACCAGCGACGCGATCGAGGTGCTGCGGCAGGTGGCGAGCGCGGGCTTCACCCGCAACCGGATGCCGCCCGAGCTGATGGTGCTGCAAGGGGGCGCGCAGGGGTCGGTGCAGGGGTCGGTGCAGACGCTGGTGGCCGAGACCGCCATCACGACGGGCATCACGACGGGCACGGTGACGGTCACGGAAACCGGGCTGGATGCGCGGGCCAAGGCGCGGATGCAGGGATACGAGGGCGATCCTTGCGGCGAATGCGGGAACTATACGCTGGTGCGCAACGGCACGTGCATGAAGTGCAACACCTGCGGCGGCACCAGCGGCTGTAGCTGAAGCGACACGCCCCGCCGCCGATGGGTGGCGGGGCGCCGCGGCGGGTCAGTAGCCGCGCGCGGCCGAGCTGGTCTGCCGCGTATCGGCGCCGCCCAGACGCAGGCCGCTTTCGTCCTCGACCACGATGGACTGGGCCGACCCCATGGTTTCCATCACCTCGACCACATGGCCCTTGGATTCCAGGATGGCGATGGTGTCGGGGCTGAGGCCCTCCTCAATCCGCAGAACCTCGGGCAGCCACTGGTGATGGATGCGGGGGGCGACCGTCGCCTCGGCCACGTTCATGTCGTGGTCGATGACGTTCAAGATCAGTTGCAGCACCGTGGTGATGATGCGGCTGCCGCCGGGGCTGCCGGTGACCATGTAAACCTCGCCGTCCTTCATCACGATGGTGGGGCTCATCGACGAGAGGGGGCGCTTGCCCGGCTCGACGGCGTTGGCGTCGCCGCCGATCAGGCCATAGGCGTTCATCACGCCCGGCTTGGCGGCGAAATCGTCCATCTCGTTGTTCATCAGGACGCCGGTGCCGTCCGCGACCATCCCCGACCCGTAGGAGAAGTTGATCGTATAGGTGTTGGCGACCGCGTTGCCGTCCCTATCCACGATCGAATAGTGCGTGGTCTGGTCGCTTTCGTAGGGGGCAAGATCGCCCGGCTTGATCTGTTCGGACGGCGTGGCGCGTCCGGTCGAGATGCCCTTGCGGATGTCGGCGGCATAGTCCTTGGAGGTAAGTTCGGCCTGCGGCACGTCCACGAAGTCGGGATCGCCCAGATATTCGGAACGGTCTGCATAGGCGCGCTTCATCGCCTCGGCCATCAGGTGAATCGTCTCGGCCGAATTGTGGCCCAGATAGCCGATGGGGTATTCTTCAAGCGTGTTGAGGATCTGGATGATGTGGATCCCGCCCGAGGACGGCGGCGGCATCGAGACGATGTCGTAACCGCGATAGGTGCCGCTGACCGGATCGCGGCTGATCGCCCGATACCCGGCCATGTCGTCCATGGTGATGCGCCCGTCCGCGGCCTGCACCGCATCCACGATGGCCTGCGCGGTTTCGCCGGTATAGAACCCGTCCGGCCCCTGATCGGCAATGCGTTGCAGCGTGTCGGCCAGATCGGATTGCACCAGCGTATCGCCGGGCTGATAGAACGATCCGTCTTCCTTATAGAAGATCGCGGCCGAGGCGGGCCATTTCTTCAGCCGGTCCTCGAGCGCCATCAGGCTGTCGGCCAGGTCGGCGGTGACGGTGATGCCGTCGCGCGCCAGGGCGATGGCGGGTTGCAGCACTTCGGCCATGGTCATCGTGCCGTATTGGTCGAGCACCATCTGCATCCCCGCGACCGTGCCCGGAACGCCGGTGGCGAGGCCGGTATAGCGCGACTTTTCGCTGTCGGCCTCACCCGCCTCGTCGAGGAACATGTCGCGGTCCGCGCTCATCGGGGCCATTTCGCGGTAGTCGATGGCCTTCGTTTCGCCCGTTTCGGCGTCGTGGACCATCATGAAGCCGCCGCCGCCCAGGTTGCCGGCGCGCGGCAGGGTCACGGCCAGCGCAAAGGCCACGGCGACGCCCGCATCGAAGGCGTTGCCGCCGGCCTGAAGGATGTCGCGCCCGACTTCGGCGGCGACCTCCTCCTGCGCGACGACCATGCCGTTTTCGGCCCAGGCGGGATGGATGCGGTCCATGCCGCTGTAGATCGCCGCCTCTTGCGCGGTGGCGGCGATGGGGACCAGCGCCAATGCGGCGCCGGTCACGGCTGCGAAAGATCGTTTCATGGTGAACCCCCCTGCGGTCTGATGCCGCGAAGCGTAGCGAGGGGGTGACGTGGCGTCCAGCCGGGGCGTCAGCCGCCGCGCGGCCTTCCGTTCAGGTCGGCCGGCCGGGCCGGGCCGCGTGTGACAGCCAGGATGGTGCCGCCGACCACCGTGCCGGCGACCTTGACCGGAACGCGGACGACGGCGCAGCCCGGCAAGGCAAGGCCGATGCCGATAACGAACAGCGCCGCCGTGGCGGAAAGCGGTTTCATGCCGGAAGGTGCCCTGTCAAGAATCGTCGCCCATGATCTGGTTGCCGACGAACTTGGTGCCGCCCCAGGTATCCTTGGCGACGCCGACAGCGGTGTTGCAGCCGGCAAGCGCGAGGGCGGCCGCGGCCAGCAGAACGAATGTTGCGGTCTTGTTTTTCATGGTTCTTCTCCCTGTCCAGACTGGATTACGCGGGGCGGGCATGTCAGCGCAAACGCAGAGGATTCTGCAAGGGGCGGTCCCTGTTGCGAATGCGACTTTCTCGCAACTAGAGCAGCGGGATCTGCGGCGCGGCCTGGCGGTCGAGGAGGCCGGCGGCGCGGGGATCGTCGAAGATTTCGACGGCGCGGCGGACGGGGCGGAAGCCCGCGCGGATGTAGAAGGGCAACGCGGCGGGGCTGTCGAGGGTGCAGGTATGGACCGTCAGTTCGGGCGCGCTGGCGAAGGCGCGGTGCAGCGCCTCGGCCATCAGCCAGCGGCCGGCGCCGCGCCCGGTTTGCGACGGGACGAGGCCGAGAAAGGCAAGCTCGCAGGTGCCGGGCCGGCGAAAATCCAGCTCCACCAGGCCGACAGGGCGGGTTTCGTGCAGGACGGGATGCACGGCGACGCGCGGGTCGTGGACGATGGCGGCCAGCGTCGCGTCGTCCATCGCCAGCCGCGACGTCCAGAGCCAGTCGCGCCCGACCGTGCGGAAGACGGCGCGGTAATCGGCAAGGGGCAGGCGGTGCGCCCGGGCCAGCGACAGCCCCTCGGGCGGCGGGGGCGGCGGCGCATCGGGGGGCGCGTCGCGGCGCAGATGGGTGACGACGGCCGCCAGCTTGCCCGGCGGCACGTCATGCAGGCCGTCGCCCAGCATCAGCCGCGCAGGATCGCGCGCCCGGCATAGCGGGCGGTTTCGCCCAGCATTTCCTCGATCCGGATCAACTGGTTGTATTTCGCCAGCCGGTCCGACCGCGCAAGGCTGCCGGTCTTGATCTGGCCGCAATTCGTGGCGACGGCGAGGTCGGCGATGGTCGCATCCTCGGTCTCGCCCGAGCGGTGGGACATGACGTTGGTGTATCGCGCGCGATGGGCCATATCGACGGCGGCCAACGTTTCGCTGAGCGTGCCGATCTGGTTGACCTTGACCAGCATCGAATTGGCGCAGCCGCGCTCGATCCCCTGCGCCAGACGGGCGGGGTTGGTGACGAACAGGTCGTCGCCCACAAGCTGCACCCGGTCGCCCAGCGCGTCGGTCAGCATCTTCCAGCCGTCCCAATCGTCCTCGGCCATGCCGTCCTCGATGCTGAGGATCGGATAATCGGCGACCAGACTTTCGAGGTAGCGGACGTTTTCCTGCGACGTCAGCGAAGCGCCTTCGCCCGTCATCTCGTACTTGCCGTCGCGGTAATACTCGGTGGCGGCGCAATCCATCGCCAGCATCACGTCGTCGCCAGGGGTGTAGCCCGCGCGCTCGATCGACCGCAGGACGAAATCCAGCGCCTCGCGCGTCGAGGAGATGTCGGGCGCGAAACCGCCTTCGTCGCCCAGCCCGGTGGACAGGCCGGCCTGCGTCAGATCCTTTTTCAGGGTGTGGAAAATCTCGGACCCCATGCGCACCGCCTCGCGTATGTCGGGCGCACTGACCGGCATGATCATGAATTCCTGGATGTCGATGGGATTGTCGGCATGTTCGCCGCCATTGACGATGTTCATCATCGGCACGGGCAGGGTGCGCGCCGCGGTGCCGCCGACATAGCGGAAAAGCGGCTGGCCGGTATAATCGGCGGCGGCCTTGGCGGTGGCCAGGCTGACGCCCAGGATCGCGTTGGCGCCCAGCCGCGACTTGTTGGGGGTGCCGTCGAGGTCGATCATCGTGGCGTCGATGGCTTCCTGTTCGGTCGCGTCGAAGCCTGCCAGCGCCTCGGCCAGTTCGCCGTTGACGGCGGCCACCGCGTCCAGCACGCCCTTGCCCATATAGCGCGCCTTGTCGCCGTCGCGGCGTTCCACGGCCTCGTGCGCGCCGGTGCTGGCGCCCGAGGGAACGGCGGCGCGGCCCATCGTGCCGTCTTCGAGGATCACGTCCACCTCGACCGTGGGGTTGCCGCGGCTGTCGAGGATTTCGCGTCCGATGATGTCGATGATGGTGGCCATGCCTGTCGCTCCCTGATGCGGTCGCGGCCTTCTAGCGCGGGGCGGGGCCGGGGGAAAGGCGGGCGGCGGCGCGGCGCGAGAGCTGGCGTTCGCGCACGAAGGCGTAAAGGCCCGTCAGCACGACGATCGCCGCGCCCAGAAGCGTCAGCAGGTCGGGCCGTTCGCCGAAGACGGCGATGCCGATGACCAGCGCGAAGACCAGGCGCGTGTAGCGGAACGGGATGATGACGGCGATGTCGCCCATCCGCATCGACGCGGTCAGCGTCGCATAGCCGATGCAGCCGAAGACCAGCGCCACGAAAAGCGCCAGCACCGCCGGGCCGTCGGGCATCGACGCCGTGCCGTTGACCGCCATCACCGCCAGTCCTACGGGAACCAGCCCGGCGAAGGCCCAGGCCGAAAGCTGCATCGCGTCCACCCGGCGGGGCACGCGGCGGGTGGCCAGATCGCGCATGGCGAGCCCGGTGACGCCCAGCACCGCCCAGAGCGCCAGCGGATCGAACCCGTCGAGGCCGGGGCGCAGGATGACCAGCACGCCCGCCAGCCCGATGACCACCGCCATCCACCGCCGCCAGCCCACGATTTCGCCCAGGAACAGCGCCGCACCCGCCGTCACCATCAGCGGACCGGCCTGAAGGATGGCGGTGGCCAGCGACAACGGGATCAGCGTCAGCGCGGTGATATAGCCGAGCGTGCCGACCATTTCGCCGCCGTTGCGCAGCAGCACGGCGGGATCGAGGATGTCGCGCGTCAGCACGGGGCGGCCGCGCAGACGGCAGGCCAGCGCGAAGACCAGCGCGCCGCCCACGCCCAGCGTCGCCATGATCTGCCCCGGCCCCAGCATCGCCGAGGCGGTCTTGACGAACGCATCCTCGACCGCGAAAGCGGCCATCGAGGCGATCAGAAGCAGGATGCCGCGCGCGTTTTCCACCGCCTAGCGCTTCTTCGCGGGAACACCGTAGAGTTCCAGCCGATGACCGCGCAGCTCGTATCCCAGACGGGCGGCGATGCGGTCCTGAAGGGCCTCGATCTCGGGGTCGACGAATTCGATGACGTGGCCAGACTGCATGTCGATCAGGTGGTCGTGATGGTCGCGCTCCGCATCCTCATAGCGGGCGCGGCCGTCGCCGAATTCGTGCTTTTCGAGGATCCCCGTCTCCTCGAACAGCTTGACGGTGCGATAGACGGTGGCGATGGAAATGCGCGGATCGCGCGCGGCGGCGCGGGCATGGACGGTTTCGACATCGGGGTGGTCGCGGCTGTCCTGAAGCACCAGCGCGATGGTGCGCCGCTGGTCCGTCATGCGCAGGCCGCGTTCGGCGCAGCGGTCGAGGATGGGTTCGGTCATGGGCGCGTCCCGCGTCGTGCTGCCCCCGGTCTAGGTCAGCGGCGCGCCGAGGGCCAGACCCGTCGGACCGGGCATGTCCGGCGAACATGCCCGGCCCGTCCGGGGCATCAGCCCCAGTCGGTGATCACGGTCTCGGTCAGCCAGGCCAGATCGTCGCCGTCGAGATCCTTGAACGTGATCTTCTCGTCTCCGAAGGACAGCACCAGCCCGCCGCGCTTTTCCGACGCGACATCGGCCAGCGTTTGCCCGGCTTGCAGAAGGTCGCCCAGATAGAGCCGGTCTTCGGCGGCGAAGTCGATGATGTCGTCGCGGCCGCTGCCCTTGCCGAAGACGAAGGTGTCGCTGCCGGCCTGGCCGATCAGGCGGTCGTTGCCGGCCCCGCCATCGATCGTGTCGTTCCCCGACCCGCCGATGACGCTGTCGCGACCGTCATCGCCGAACAGCGCGTCCTCTCCGGCGCCGCCGAACAGCCAGTCGTTGCCGGCGCGGCCGTGCACGATGCTGGCTTCCTCGCGGCCGAAGAACCTGTCGCCGCGATCGGTCGCCGTGATCTCGCCCACGTTCTGGACGATGGCGCCGAAGCTGAGCGCGGTGTCCAGCGCCGATCCGGTCAGCGGATCGCCGCCCTTCTCGGCCACGTCGTCGTTGAGGCTCCAATACGATGCCTCGACCGTCCTGCCGTCGAACTCGGCCGTTGCGCCCATCTCGAAGATGGAATGCGCCCATTCGCCACGGGACTGGCCCATCTCGCGCGCCGTGCCGCCGCCCGAATGCAGCGCCATGATGAAGACGCCCTTCTGGCTGCCCGCGGCGCCTTCAATCTGCACGACCGTGTCGGGGGTGGCGGCGACGACGCCGTCGCCGAGGCCCATCGTCAACGTCAGACCCAGATCGGGACCGCCCGGATCGACCGGCGCGCCGTCGTCGCCACCCGCGGACGCGTCGCCGTCGCCCCCGCTATTGCCGCCGCCCGTATTGCCGTCGCCCGGTTCGGGTTCGGGTTCGGGTTCGGGTTCCGGCTTTGGTTCGGGCTTCGGATCGGGCGGGGGCGGCATCTGGGTGTCGCCGCCCGATCCTTCGCCCGCCGCCGCGCGCCGGTCGGCAAATTCGGCGATGTCGAACGCGGGGCCGCCCGCGAATTGCAAAAGCTCGATCCCGACAAGATATTTCGTGCCGTCCGGCCCGGTGAGACGATAGCCCTCGCCCTCGGCCACCAGGGTATAAAGGCCGATGGCTTCGGACAGGATCACCCGGTCGATGCCGTCGCCGCCGTTGATGCCGTCGTCGCCCTTGCCGGGGGTGAACGCATCGTCGCCGCCGCCGCCCAGCAGATAGTCGATCTTGTCGGTGCCGATCAGGCTGTCGTCGCCTTCGGTGCCGCGTTCGATGACGCCGTGCTGATAGCGCTGGCCGCCATCCTCGTCCCACCAGGCCGCGGTTTCGGCGTTCAGCTTTTCCAGCAGATCGGACCGCGGCGAATGGTCGGTGGTGCTTTCGTAAAGGCCCCACATTCCGTTCACCGAATTCATGGTGATGTCGAGGAATTGCATATAGGGACCGTCGCCGTATTTCATCCAGCTGTCCCATGACGCCTGATACAGGTCGGCCATCTGCGGGCTGCGCATGAATTCACCCATGAATTCGGTCAGGATGACTTTCTGCTCGGCCGTCAGATCGCGGACGCCGAAAGCGTGGTGGACGTGCTGACCGCCTTCATAGGCCACCAGGTCGAGACCGTATTTGTCGGCGAACTGCTTCTGGATCGCAAGTTTCTTGTCATAAAAGGGGATCGAGCTTTCGTAATTCGGATCCATCAGCTTGTCGGCGAGATACTGGAAAGCGTCCACGTTCGGATCGGCGATCGCCTTCAGAAGCTCGTCACGATAGGCGGCCTTGCCGACGGTGGAGTTTCCGAAATAGGTCGTCACGCCGATGGAATCGAAGACCGAGGCCGGATCGATGAATCCCTCGGGGTCGATCTGCTTCCACAGCTTGGATTCCAGCATCTGCTGGGTGAAGCCGATATTGGCCGTCTGCGTTCCAAGCACCGCATGCACGCGGTCGGCGTTTTCCTCGCCGAACACCTCTTTTATCAGCGCGGCGACTTCGGTGGCCCTTTTGGCGACATAGCCGGGGAAGAAGCCGCCCTGGCCTTCGTAGCCCGCCCATTCCACGCGGGCATCCCACAGAAGTTCCTGGGTCTGCCAGAATCCCCAGTTCCAGATCTCGTTGGAATATTCGAACTTGGCGACCAGGCCGTCATCCAGATTGTCGCGGACGTATTCGGCGAAGTTGCGGATCCACGTCTCGTCAACCCGGTGGGGGATGGTGAACCACGGATCGGCGCCGACCTCGTTTGCAAGCCGCACCATATCCTCGACCGACATGCGGCCCATGTTGGGACCGTCGGGCGTGGCGCGTTCGTCCCAGGTTTCTTCCTTCGAATTGTTGGCGCCCATCACGCCCATAAACCGGATCTCGCGCAGATCCTTGAGCGTTTCCAGATAGACCGGATCAAAGACGGCGCCCGCTTCGAACAGGTCGAGCTTGTCTTCGTGAACCATCGTCATGTTACGGATATAGTCGCCGGTCTTTTCGGGGTCGGTTTCGGTGATCCGCAGGAAGATCTTGCCGGTGGCATTCGCCTCGAACACGATCTTGCCCGGTTCGCGCGAGACGATCTTGATGCGGTCGCTGGTGGCGCCGATCGTAATGGTGCCTTCGCCTTCGTATTCCAGCACATACCGACCGGCCAGGCGATAGTTTTCTTCGGGGATGTATTGCCACGAGAAGATGGTGCCGACGCTTTCCATGCCGGGCGGGATTTCCTTCACCCAGCCGTCGGCGTCCAGATAGCCCTGCTTCTGCAACTCTTTCTGGTCCAGTCCGTCCCACACGCCGGGCTTGTGCGCCTGCCACGCGCGCATGTTCTTCATCATGTCGATGAAATGCTGGCCCGGCGCGTAATCGACCGGACTGTGGATATTCATCGAGAGTGTCGGGTTGGAATTGCCCTGAGCAGCATTCGCAACATTCGTGTCTGACATGTTCAGCTTCCTTCGGCCCGCGTTCGACATGAACGACCTGAGTTCGATCGGCCCACGGTGCGGATGGCCTATGGCATTTGTGTGGTAATTCTATAACCGGCTAGGATTTTCGGAATCTCATTCATCCGGCGCGCGTATTTCCGTACAGAGGTTCTTGGAACGAAGGCAGGGAAGCCTTCGGCCAAAGCGGATATTTCGCGCGTGGGTGTTATCAGATGGCAATATGTCAACCTCGGGTTTAGATCGGATTTCCGCAATATCGGAAAGGTCTAGCCTTATTCTTGCTTGATGGGAATGACGATGTTCGTTGCCAATTCCCGTGTTAGACGGCCATTGTCATGTCAGCGCAAACAATACCCGAAGTCACGGGGCATATTTGCCGCAGGTGCGGCAACCGACATGGCGTGTCAGCTTGCCGTGCAGGTCGCCCAGCGCGCACCCCGTCTGGTGTAGACGTTCCAATAAACGGTCCGCCGGCAGAGATCAAACGCGCCCGGCAAGGCATCGCGCAGAACCGCGCGAATCTCCGTAGGGGCATGGGCCAGAAGGACCACGTCGATGGCCGGGTCCAGCACTGGATCGCCGGCGAATTCCGGCGAATTCGGCCGGGGCCAGAGCGGGAAGCCGCCTACCGGCCGGGCCAGCATGGCGAATTCGAACGAAACGCCGTTGTCGGCGACGATGCCCGTATCCGCGCCGGCACCCATTGCCGCCAGCGCCTCCAGACCGTCGGCCA
This sequence comes from Oceaniovalibus guishaninsula JLT2003, assembly GCF_000299575.1. GTDB lineage: Bacteria > Pseudomonadota > Alphaproteobacteria > Rhodobacterales > Rhodobacteraceae > Palleronia > Palleronia guishaninsula. Next base: position 83,937 of record NZ_AMGO01000036.1, on the reverse strand, counting down.
GCATCGCATACTGGCGCGCGCTGTTGGCGTCTTCGTTGTCGGTGGTGACGTGATAGGCGGCATAGGGGCCGGTGGCGATAAGGGGGGCATCGCGGAACTGGCGCGCCTCGGCCGTGGCGCCGGCGAGGTTCAGCAGATGCGGCCCGCCGAACGCGGCCAGCAGCACCAGCGACGTGGCCATCGGAAAGGACCGCAGCGACAGGCCGTCGGCGGCGATGCCCGCAAGGCAGATCGCCGCGGCGCAGATCAGGGGCAGTGCCATCTGTCCAAGCGACCCGCCGCCGCCCATCGTCGCCGCCATGCCGGTGGCCGCCGCGAAGACGATGGCCAGCCCGGCCACCGTCGCGGGGCCGAAGCGCAGGATCCGCCATGCGGCCATCAGCGCGGCGGCCAGCAGCGTCACGGCGACCGGCTGCGCCAGCAGGATCTGCACGGACTTGCGGATCAGGCTGACGATCTCGCTGTCCTCGCGCGTGCCGACGCTGGCCTGCACGTAATTCCACGAGGCGCGGTATTGCCGCAGGTCGGGGTCGAAGAGGGCGAGCGTGCCGACCATGCCGAGGCCGACGCCGAGGATCGCGGACCAGCGGCGCTGCACGATCAGCGCCAGCGGCAGGGCGAGGGCGAGGATGACGAAGGTGGGCTTGGTATAGGCCGCCGCGACGCAGACGATGCCCAGCAACAGGCCGGTCGCGGCCTCGCGCCGGCGGGTTTCGGAGCGGAAGGCCACGAACAGCGCGCAGAGGATGGCCTGCGCCAGCCCGATGCGGTTGTAGAGGAACGAATGCGCCGACCAGATCCGCGTGACGGATTGCGATACTTCCAGAGGATGCAGCGTGAACAGCAGCGCCGCCAGCAGCAGACCGGCGGAAAGCCAGATCGTCGCCGAGACGTGGCGCCAGCAGATCGCGATGGCGATGCCCCAGGCGGCGGCGAACAGCATCAGCGCGGCCTGCGCCCAGGCATGCATCGTCGGCCCGAACAGGTGCATGGCCAGCGCAATCGCGCCCGAGGTGAAGCCGCCGTAGAAATGGCCGAAGTCGATGCCGGGCTGCATGCCGGTATAGACCCGCCAGGCCGCGCCGAAGATGAAGGACGTGTCGCCGAAATGCTGGTTGTCATAGACGATGCCGGTCAGACCGATCAGCGTCAACAGGACGAACGCGGCGATGCCCAGCGCCAGCACGGCGCGCAGCGCGGCATTCGTCCAGCCGATGGCGGGCCGCATCAGTCGAACCATTTGTGGAACGTGTAATAGCTGTAGCGGTGCGCCAGGCCGAACCGCGCCCAGACCTTCTGAACGGCATAGTTGTTGATCTGAGTCGAGAGGATGAACTCGGTTGCTCCGTCATCGCGCATGAAGCTCAACGAGCGGGCGACCATCGCGGCATATAAACCACCCCCCTGGTGATGCGGGGCAACGCCGCCGACCACCATCTCGGCCTGGATGTCGGTATTGAAACGCAGCGTGGCATAGGCGACGATTTCATCTTCGACCGTAACGATGGCGGCTGTAAGGCGATCCGTCAGTGCACGGATGCTGTTGCCAGACCATTCCACATAGGCCGCGTCGGCCTTGTCGTTATCCAGCCGCGGATCGGCGTGGTAATGGCCGTAATAGCCCTTGAAGGACGACCGCGCGACAGCCTCGACCGCGTCGGCGTCCTGCGGGCGGGCGCGGCGGATGTCGAAGGGCCGGCGCGGCGCGGGTTCGGTCCAGTCGGTCAGCGACCGGCCGTAATAGACCAGCGTATCCATCAGCCGGAATCCATCCGATTCGAGCGCGTGGACGCGCGGCAGGTTCGACACGTCGATCCGGGTGCTGAGCATCCGCACGCCCTGGGCGCGGGCGGCGGCGTCGATCGCGTCTAGCGGGGCGGCCGGATCGGCGATGCGCGCGCAGGGCACGCCGAAGCGGTCGGTTTCGAGGGCGTTCATCTCAATCGGCATGATGCGGCGATCCTCCGAACTTCAGGATTGTAAGGCTGGTATAGATGACCAGCGCGGCGGCCAGCGTGGTGACGATCTGCGCGAAGGCCGGGTGCATCCAGCGGATCAGCACCCACATGCTGACCAGCGAGAAGACCAGCCCGATCCCGTAGGCCAGCAGGAAGCGGGGCAGGTCGCTGGCATGGCTGCCGCGCGACCGGAAGCTCCAGCTTCGGTTGAGCAGATAGCTGATCGTGAGGCCGAGGATATAGACGCCGCCCGATGCGGGCACGGCCGGGACCGATGCCGCGATGAGGCCCAAAAACACGGCGTAGCAAAAGAGGTTGCTGCCGATGCCGACGATCCCGTATCGTCCGATGCGCCCCAGCCCGCCCGTCACGGCCGCTGTCCTTCGGCATCGCCGGTTTCGCAATCGACCAGGATGCGCGGGCGGCGCTGCACCTCGGCGAAGACGCGGCCCAGATAGAAGCCGTGCACGCCCAGCACCGCCAGGATCAGGCCGCTGAGAAACCAGACCGACAGCACGATGCTGGTCCAGCCCGGCACGGTGAAGGCCCCGATGGCCCAGGCGACGAGGATCACCAGCGACATCAGCGCCGAAAACGTGCTGAACAGCAGCCCCGCGATCACGCTGAGCTTGAGCGGACGGTCCGAGAACCGCACGACGATGGCCACCGCGAGCCGCAGCAGCCGCAGCAGGTTGTAGGAACTTTCGCCCGCCGCGCGACCAGACCTGTCGACGCTGTGGAACGTCCGCTTCAGCCCGGTCTGCGCGACCATGACCGGCAGGAACACCTCTTGTTCGCGGTATTGCAGCAGCACATCGACCATGCGGCGGGAATAAAGGCCGAAATTCCCGATATTGTTGTTCAGGTTCACGCCGCCCAGCAGGTCGATCAGGCGATAGAACCCGCGCGAGGCCAGGCGGCGGAAGCGGCTGTCGCGCCAGGTGCCGCGATCGACGACGACGGCCTGCGTGTCGGGTTCGGCACGGGCGCGGTCCAGCAGGACGGGAATGGTCGCGGGATCGTCCTGAAGGTCGCAGTCGATGACGGCGACCCATTGGCCGCGCGCCGCCCCCAGCCCCGCCCAGATCGCCAGATGCTGTCCGTGGTTGCGCGCCAGCCGGATGCCCCGCACGCGGTCGTCGAGGCGGGCCAGTTCGCAGATCAGCGGCCAGGGCGCGTCCGGCCCGCGATCGTCCACGAGAACGGCCTCCCATGTGATGCCGGTGCCATCGAAGGCGGCGCGGATGGCGTCCACCAGCGATTCGAGGCAATCGGTGCAGCCATAGACCGGGCTGACCACGCTGATCAGGGGTGCGTCTGTCACGGGTTGGCCCGGAAATAGCCCTGCGCCGCGTCGATCACCCGTTCGATGCCGGCGCCCAGATCGAAGAACACCGGCAGCCGCACCAGCGTGTCGGAAATGCGGTCGGTCACGTCCATGCCGCCATGCGTGCGCCCGAAGCGCCGCCCGGCCGGCGCGCTGTGCAGGGGCACGTAATGGAACGGGGTGATGATCTCGGCCGCGCGCATATGGTCGATGAAGGCGGTGCGGTCGGCCAGATCGCGCATCAGCAGATAGAACATGTGGCCGTTGCCCGTCACCGCGTTGGACTGGCGCGGCAACGCGATGCGTCCGGTCTGCGCCAGATCGGCGAAGGCGTCCATGTAATGCCCATAGACGGCGCGGCGGCGGGTATTGATGACTTCCGCCGATTCGAGCTGCGCGCACATATAGGACGAGATCAGCTCGCCCGGCAGGAAGGACGAGCCGAGATCGACCCAGGAATACTTGTCCACCTGTCCGCGAAAGAATTTGGATCGGTCGGTGCCCTTTTCGCGGATGATCTCGGCCCGCTCGATCAGGTCGGGGCGCATGAGGGTCAGCGCGCCACCCTCGCCGCTGATGATGTTCTTGGTTTCGTGAAAGCTGAACGCCGCCATGTCGCCCAGCGATCCGGCCGGCCGGCCCTTGTAGAACGACCCCAGCGCCTGGGCCGCATCCTCGACCAGCAGGGCGTTATGCGGCGCGGCGGCGTCGCGCAGCGCGTCCATATCGGCGGGAAAGCCCGCGTAATGCACAGCGAAGACGGCCCTGGTCCGCGGCGTCATCGCATCGGCGACGCGGGCGGGGTCGATGTTGAGGGTCGCCGGGTCGATATCGACGAAGACCGGCGTGGCGCCGCGCAGCACCACGGCATTGGCAGTCGAGACGAAGGTGAAGGACGGCATCACCACCTCGTCCCCCGGACCCAGATCGCAGAGGATGGCGGCCATCTCGAGCGCGGCGGTGCACGAATGGGTCAGCAGCGCCTTGCGCGCGCCGGTCAGATCCTCGATCAGCTTCTGGCACCGCGCGGTGAAATGGCCATCGCCCGAAAGCTGACCCCGGCGGATCGCCTCGCGGATATAGGCGATCTCGTTCCCGATGAGGGTCGGAGTGTTGAACGGAACCGTGACCATCCATGAGCTTTCTGCTGACGCCGCCCGCCGTCCCTAGCAGGAAAGTCCGACAAGGTAACAGGGCGCGTTCCTGTTTTTCGGCAAGTTCGGGTGGCGCTGCAATACCGCCAAGGTTGTGCAGGCCGCAACCCCGCCCGAGTTGACGCATCCGGCCCCGCCTGCCATTGCAAGGGTGCTGCGAAAGAAGGAGGCAGGAATGGCGGGCGCGCTGGACGGAATCAGGGTTCTCGATCTGACGCGGATCCTTGCGGGGCCGACCTGTACGCAGTTGCTGGGCGATCTGGGCGCGGATGTCTGGAAGATCGAGAATCCGGCGACGAACGGCGACGACACGCGCACATGGGGCCCGCCGATGATCGCGGGCCGCGACGGGCCGCTGGACATGTCGGCCTATTTCGTGGCCGCCAACCGCAACAAGTATTCCGTCGCCGTCGATCTGGCCAGCGCAGAGGGGCAGGAGACGATCCGCGCGCTTGCCGCCAAGGCCGATGTGGTGATCGAGAATTTCAAGCCCGGCGGGCTGGCGAAATACGGGCTGGACGCCGAAACGATGCTGCGGCGGCATCCCGGCCTGATCTACTGTTCGATCTCGGGCTATGGACAGACCGGCCCCAACCGCGAAAAGCCGGGCTATGACCTGATGGCGCAGGGCTATGGCGGGATCATGTCGCTGACGGGCGAACCCGACGGCGCGCCGATGAAGGTGGGCGTCGGCGTCGCCGACATCGTCTGCGGCATGTATGCCTGCACCGGCATCCTGGCCGCCTTGCGCCACCGCGACCGCACCGGCGAGGGGCAGCATGTCGATGTGGGGCTGGTCGATACGCAGATGGCGTGGCTGGTGAACGAGGCGACGAATTATCTGGAAAGCGGCGAGCTGCCCGTCAGGCGCGGCAACGGGCATCCCAACATCGTGCCCTACGACGTGTTCGCGACATCGGACGGCCATGTCATCGTCGCGGTCGGCAACGATCTGCAATTCGCGCGGTTCAGCGACTTTCTGGGACTGCCGGACCTGCCCGGCGACGCGCGGTTCGCGACCAACCCCGCGCGGGCGCAGAACCGCGCCGACCTTTACGACCGCATCGTTCCGGCGATCCGCGACCGCACGACGGGCGAGGTCATCGCCGGGCTGGAAAGGCGCAAGGTGCCCGTGGGGCCGGTCAACGATATCGGTCAGGCGCTTGGCAGCGATCAGGCCCGCGCCCGCGAAATGACCGTGCGGATGGACGTGCCCGGCGCGGCGCGCGGCTATGTGACGATGCTGGGTAACCCGCTGAAGCTGTCGGCGACGCCTGTCAGCTATCGCCTGGCGCCGCGTGCCTTCGGGGCCGATACCGACGAGATATTGCAGACCGTGCTGGGCCGCGAGGGCGCCAAGGCCGGCTAGGATCGGTCCGCGAACCAGGGGCGCTGCGTAACCGCTTGCGCATTCGCGGCGGCGTGGTAATGGCGCGCCGACGGCGCGGCTTGGGTGGCCGGGACGCCGGAGGCCTTCTGGATCGCCATGACCGTTATTGCCGATTCGCCCGACATTTCCGGCGGCCGCTGGCCGGTGCCGACTGCGTCGATCGAAGGCGCGGCCGCGAAGGGCCGCGACATCCGGCTGGACTTCTTCCGCGGCGTGGCGATGTTCGTCATCCTTGTGGCGCATGTTCCGCGCAATCCGCTGGCCAAGTGGATGCCGGGGCGGTTCGGGTTTTCCGATTCGACCGAGATATTCGTCTTCTGTTCGGGCATGGCGTCGGCCATCGCCTTCGGCGGCATCTTTGCCAGACGCGGCTGGGTAATGGGGACGGCGCGGACGATCCAGCGGATCTGGCAGATCTACTGGGCGCATATCGGGCTGTTCGTCGCCACCGCCGCGCTGATGGCGATGCTGGACGCGACGGGGGCGTTCGGACGGTCCTATATCGGCAACCTGAACCTGGTGCCGTTCTTCAAGGATCCGGCGACGCAGCTTCCGGCGCTGATGACGCTGCGCTATGTGCCCAACTATTTCGACATCCTGCCGATGTATCTGGGGCTGTTGGCGCTGATGCCGCTGGTGGTGGCGGCGCGCGGACTGGGCGTCTGGGCGCCCGTTGCGCTGGTCTGCGGGATCTAGGGGCTGGCGCAATTCGACCTGATGGGCCTGCCGGCCGAGCCGTGGTCGGAACGGCGCTGGTTCTTTAACCCCTTCGCCTGGCAACTGGTGTTCTTCACCGGCTTTGCGCTGATGCGCGGCTGGATTCCGGCGCCGCCCGTCAGGGGATGGCTGATCGCCGTTTGCCTTGCGGTCGTGCTGGCCAGCCTGCCGCTGGCGCATTGGCAGTTCCTGCGCGCGTTCGAGCCGCTGCGCGATCTGCGCGTGGCGCTGGGCGCGGCCATCGACAAGACCGATTTCGGGTTGCTGCGCTATGCGCATTTCCTGGCGCTGGCCTATCTGGCCTGGGCGGCCGCCGGGCCGGACGGCGCCCGCTTGCGCGCGCGCGGCGGCGGATGGGCGGCGACGGTGTGGTCGGGGCTGCTGGCGGCGACGATCAAGGTGGGACAGCAATCGCTGGCGGTCTTCGTCTTCTCGATGGTGCTGGCGCAGTTGATCGGCGTGGCGCTGGACGTGGCGGGCACCGCAGGCGCCATTCCGCTGGTCCTGAACGCCCTGGGATTGGCGGCGCTGGTCGGGGTGGCCTATGCGGTCGGCTGGTTCAAGTCACAACCCTGGAGACGGACGCCATGATCGACCGACGTTCCTTTCTTGCGCTTGCGGCGGCCTGCATGGCCGCGCGGCCCGCGGGGGCGAAGGAACGGCCCGGCGTGCCGATCCGCTTCGGGCCGCCGCAGCCCTTCGGGCCGGACGGGCTGGAACCCGTCGCCGCCGATCTGGCCAGCCGTCCCTGGAAGGCGCGGCCCGAATTGCCGCGCGAATGGACCGACCTGACCTATGACCAGCACCGCCTTTACTGGTTCCGGGAAAAGGACGCGCTGTGGAACGGCACCGATCTGCCGGTGCGCGTCGATCTGCTGCATCCGGGGCTGTATTTCCGCCGCGCCGTCCGCATCGACGTGGCCGAGGGCAATGAGGCGCGCGAGATCCTGTTCGACCTCGACCTATACGACCGCACCGACAAGGCGCCGTCGCTGCCGGTGGACGACACGGTGGGGTTCTCGGGCTTCCGGTTGCGGTCGGAACTGGACCGGCCGGGGATCTATACCGAATTCGCCGTCTTTCAGGGGGCCAGCTATTTCCGGGCCATCGCGCGGGGGCTGACCTATGGCCTGTCAGCGCGCGGTCTTGCCATCGGCACCGGCACGCCCGAGGGCGAGGAATTTCCCGATTTCACCCGCTTCGTGCTGGAAAGGCCGCAGCCGGGCGCGACGGTTCTGGTCGTGCATGCGCTGCTCGATTCGCCGTCCGTCGCGGGGGCCTACCGGTTCGAGATTTCGCCGGGCGATGTCACCGGCATGAACGTGCGCGCCACCCTGTTCCCCCGCAAGACGCTGAAAACTGTCGGGCTGGCGCCGTTGACTAGCATGTTCCTGTTCGACGAGACGAACCGCAACCGGTTCGACGATTACCGCCCCGCCGTGCATGACAGCGACGGCCTGGCCATCCTGAACGGCAACGGCGAACCTTTGTGGCGGCCCCTGGCCAATCCGCGCGAATTGCAGATCAGCGCGTTCCTGGACAGGGGGGTGGGCGGTTTCGGGCTGATGCAGCGGCCGCGGCGGTTCGGCGATTACGCCGATCTGGAAGCGCATTATCAGGATCGTCCGGGCCTTTGGGTCACGCCCGAGGGGGATTGGGGCAAGGGCGCGGTCAAGCTGGTCGAGATTCCGGCCGACCGCGAATGGTATGATAATATCGTCGCCTTCTGGCAGCCTGCGGATCCGCTGGAGCCGGGCGTGCCCCATCGCCATGCCTATCGGCTGGACTGGGGGGCGGACCCCGCGCCGCAGGGCGACCGGCCGGAACTGATCGTCACGCAGACGCGGATCGGTGCGTCGCCCAATGGCGGCCATGTCGTCACCGTCGATTTTCAGGGGGACGACCTGAGCGATGCCGACATGGCGGGCCTCGTCACCCGCGTCACGTTGAGCGGCGGGACGCTGCTGGCGACGAAGTTGCAGCGCAACCCCGAAACAGGCGGTCCGCGTCTTGCATTCACGTTCGACGCTGCCGACCTGAAGTCGATCGAGATGCGGGCCGAGATCGACAGGGAATCGCGGCGCATTTCCGAGGTATGGCTTTACCGATGGACCATCTGACAGCGATCCCCCCGCTTTGCGTCATGCCCCCCGAGGCACCGCTGGCGCATCGGGGGCAGGATTTCGGCCGCCGCTACCGCGACGAGAACGCGCCGGCCTGGGAAGCGGGGCGGCAGGTCTGGGCGCCGCGCGCGACGGTGCTGACGGTGGCGGCGGCACTGACGGCGGGCATGGTCGCGGCGCTGGTCGTCTGGCTGGACGCGGGCGGGCTGGGCTGGATCGAACGGGCGCTGATCGGCCTGGTCGGCTTCACCTTCTTCTGGATCAGCTTCGGGGTGGCCACGGCAGCGCTGGGGCTGGCGACGCGCGCCCTGGCATCCGCCCCGGCGGCGGCCCCCCCATTGGCGCAACCCCTGCGCGTCGCGCTGCTGATGCCCGTTCATAACGAGCGGCCCGAGGCCGTCATGGGCAACGCCGCGGCCATGCTGGAGGATATCGCCGGTCTGAAGGGCGATCACGCCTTCGAGTTCTTCGTGCTGAGCGACAGCCGCGACCCCGACGTCATCGCCGAGGAGGAACGCGCCTTCGCCCGCCTGCGCCGCGATGCGCCGCTGCCGGTGTGGTATCGCCGCCGGACGTTGAACACCGACCGCAAGATCGGCAATCTGGCCGACTGGATCGGCCGCTGGGGCGGGCGTTACGACGCGTTGATCGTTCTGGACGCCGACAGCCTGATGAGCGCCGAGGCGCTGGAGACGCTGGCCGCTGAGATGGCCGCCGATCCGTCTGCCGGGCTGATCCAGTCGCTGCCGCGCCTGATCCGGGCGCGGACGCTTTTCGCGCGGCTGCAACAGTTTTCCAGCGGCGCCTATGGCTGGCTTCTGGCCGAGGGATTGTCGAGCTGGGCCGGGCAGGAAGGCAATTACTGGGGCCACAACGCCATCATCCGCACCCGCGCCTTCGCGCAATGCGCGGGTCTGCCGCGTCTGCGCGCGCTGCGCGGCGAGGGCAAGCTGATCCTCAGCCACGATTTCGTCGAGGCGGGTCTGCTGCGCCGCGCCGGCTGGGCGGTCAGGTTCCTGCCGCGCATCGCCGGCAGCTATGAGGAAAGCCCGGCGAACCTGGTCGAATACGCGCTGCGGGATCGGCGCTGGTGCCACGGCAACCTGCAGCATCTGCGGCTGCTATGCGCGCGGGGCTTCCATCCGGTTTCGCGGTTCCATCTGTTCGCGGGGGCGATGGCCTATCTGATGGCGCCTGCATGGTTCGCCCTGCTGGTGATCTGGGCGATCCTGGGCAACGGCGAGGACGCCAACGTCATCGCCTATTTCACGCCGGCCAACCCGACGATGCCCGTCTGGCCCGAGATTTCGGGGCAGCAGGGGCTGGGGATGCTGGTCTTCATGTATCTGGCGCTGCTCAGCCCCAAGCTGATGGCGGCCTTCGCGCTGGCGCGCCAGCCTTCGGGTTACGACGCCTGGGGCGGGGCCGGGCGGTTCTGGCAATCCTTCGCGCTGGAGATCGCGATGGCCGTCGCCATCGCGCCGGTGCTGATGATCCAGCAGCTTGTCGCCGTGCTGCGGTCCGTCACCGGGCTGGGCGGCGACTGGACGCCGCTGCGCGGGCAGGGGCCGATCGGCTGGTTGCAGCTTGTGCGCTTTCACGCGCTGGAGACGCTGCTGGGCGCGCTGCTGGTCGCGGGGCTGGGGGCCGGTCTGATCTCGGTCTGGCTGTTGCCCATCGCGGCGTCGCTGCTGCTGGCCGTGCCGCTGTCGTGGCTGGGCGGGCGGGACGTCGCGGCGTCGTCGCGCACGGCGCGGCTGCTGTGCACGCCCGAGATGACGCACGAGCCGCGGATCGTGACGATGGCGACGCATTGGCGGGCTCGGATGCGCGACGCCGCCGCCGATCCCGACCGGATCGCGGCCTGACGCTCAGGCGTCTTCGTAGAGCCCTTCGTAGATCGGCCCCAGCGCCTTGGGGTCGAACAGCGAGCTGACGCTGGTGCCGTTCCAGATGTTCAGGATCGCCTGCGCGAACATCGGCGCGGTCGGAACGATGCGGATGTTGGGGCAGGCGCGCACCGGACCCGCGGGTTCGATGCTGTCGGTGACGACCAGGCTTTTCATCGACGAATTGCCGATCCGTTCGACGGCGGGCCCGCTGAGCACGCCGTGGGTGATATAGGCGTGAACCTCGGTCGCGCCGGCCTGCATCAGCGTGTCGGCCGCCTTGCACAGCGTTCCGGCGGTGTCGCAGATGTCGTCCACGATCAGGCAGGTCTTGCCGGCCACTTCGCCGATGACGGTCATCTCGGCCACCTCGCCGGCCTTTTCGCGGCGCTTGTCCACGATGGACAGCGGCACGCCGATCCGCTGGGCCAGTTCGCGCGCGCGCCCCACGCCGCCGACATCGGGCGACACCACCATCAGGTCGTCCATCCGCCCGCGAAAGGCGTTGCGAATATCCAGCGCGAAGACGGGCGAGGCATAGAGGTTGTCCACCGGAATGTCGAAGAACCCCTGAATCTGCGCGGCATGCAGATCCATCGTCAGCACCCTTTCGATCCCCGATTCGACGATCATGTTGGCGATCAGCTTGGCGGTGATCGGCGTGCGGGCCTTGGTGCGCCTGTCCTGCCGGGCATAGCCGAAATAGGGGATGACGGCGGTGATCCGCGCGGCCGAGGACCGGCGCAGCGCGTCGGCCATGATCAGCAGTTCCATCAGGTTGTCGTTGGCCGGATTGCTGGTCGGCTGGATGACGAACATGTCCTCGCCGCGCACGTTCTCGTAGACCTCGACGAAGATTTCCTGGTCGTTGAACCGTTCCACCCGCGCATCGACCAGCCCGACGCTGACGCCCCGGTGCATCGACATCCGCCTGGCGATGGCGCGGGCCAGCGTCGGGTTGGCGTTGCCGGCAATCAGCTTCGGCTCGGAACTGGTGGGCATGGGATCCTCGGGCGGCTGCGATGGCGGCCTCCGCATCCCGGATTCGCCGCGTTGACACCGCCTAGCACGCGACTAGGCTCTGGCAAACCGCGAGAGGGCGACGATGACACATATCGACTACTACTTTTCGACGCTGTCGCCCTTCACCTATCTGGCCGGCACCCGGTTCGAGGAAATCGCGGCGCGGCACGGCGCGACCGTCACCTACAAGCCGCTGGACATCATGCAGCTTTTCGCGCTGACGGGCGGGCTGCCGCCCAAGGACCGGCATCCGTCGCGGCAGGAATACCGATTGCAGGATCTGGAACGGACCGCCCGCGCGCTGGACAAGCCGCTGAACCTGCGACCGCGTCACTGGCCGACCAACGCCGCGCCGTCGGCCTATGCGCTGATCGCGGCGCAGCAGGCGGGCGGCGGCGATCTGGGCGCGCTGGTGCAGGCGTTCACCCGGTCGGTCTGGGCGGACGACCGCGACATCGCCGACGACGCGGTGATCCGCGATTGCCTGGCCGAAGCGGGGTTCGATCCGGCCCTTGCGGATCGCGGGCTGATGACGGGAGCCGACATCTATGCCCGCAATCTGGACGAGGCGGTGCGCGCGGGCGTTTTCGGCGCGCCCTTCTACATCACCGGCGACGGCCAGCGTTTCTGGGGGCAGGACAGGCTGGACGCGCTGGACCGGCACCTGTCCGACGCCGCCTGATGCCCGAGGGGCGGCGCGCCGGGCTGCGCACGCATTGGGACGTAGCGGGGCAGGGGCCGCGCGCGGCTCTGCTGCTGCATTGTTCGCTGGCGCGCGGACGGGCCTGGGCGCCGGTCGCAGCACGGCTGGACGATCTGTTGCAGATGACCATGCCCGATCTGCCGGGGCATGGCGGCAGCGACTGGGACGGCGCCGATTTCCAGCGCCGCGCAACCGAAGTCGCGGCGACGTTCTGCGACGGCCCCGCCGACCTGATCGGCCATTCCTTCGGCGCGACGGTCGCGCTGCGGCTGGCGGTCGAGCGGCCCGAGACCGTGCGCAGCCTGACTTTGATCGAGCCGGTCTTCTTCGCCGCGGCCCGCGGCACGCCCGAACATGCGGCGCACGAGGCGCGGATGGCCCCGTTCGCGGCGGCCTTGGCTCAAGGCTGCGACAGGGCGGCGGCGCGCGCCTTCATCGGCGTCTGGGGCGGGGCGCCGTGGGACGCGATGTCGGACGCGCAGCGGGACGACATGACCGCGCGCATCGGCATGGTCGCGGCGCAGCGCCCCGGCATCGAGGAGGACAGCGGCGGCGTTCTGACGCCCGGCCGGCTGGAGGCGGTCGGCGCGCCCGTCTTGCTGATCCGCGGATCGCGGACGCAGCCGGTGATGGCGGCGATCCATGCCCGGCTGGCCCACCGCCTGCCCGACACGCGCGAGGTCGTGGTCGACGGGGCGGGGCATATGGTGCCGATTTCCCACCCCGACGCGGTCGCGGGGGCGATCCGGGCGTTCCTCAGCCCCTGAGAAGGGCCACAAAGCGGTCGGTATCCGCGTCGCTGGCCGACCAGTCGCAGACCATCCTTGCCGCCACGGGTTCGTCGTCGGGGCCATCCAGCGACCCCGCAGGGTAATAGGCGGCACCCGCCGCCAGTGCGCGGCGATGCGCGGCGCGGGGCCATTCGGCGAAGACCATGTTCGCCTGACAGGGATGCAGCAGCCGCGCATCCGGCAGATCGGCGATGGCTTGCGCCAGACGCGCCGCCGCGCGGTTCGCGCTGCCTGCCATCGTCAGCCACAGATCGTCGGTCAGATAGGCCGCCATCTGCGCGCCGAGATAGCGGTGCTTGGAAAAAAGATGCCCGCCCCGCTTGCGCCGCAGCTCGAACTGCCAGGCAAGGGCGGGGTCGAAGATAATCGCGGCCTCGGCCCCCATCAGCCCGTTCTTGGTGCCGCCGAAGCTGACGGCATCGACGCCCGCCTTCCACGTCATGTCGGCCGGGCTGCATCCCAGCGCGGCGGCTGCGTTGGCAAGGCGCGCGCCGTCCAGATGCACCGCGCAACCATGCGCCTGCGCCACGCCGGTCAGGTCGCGCAGGGCATCCGGCGAATAGACCGTGCCGCATTCGGTGACGCTGGTGATCGTGACCGGGCCGCGCTGCACGCTGTGCACGACGCCTTGCGCCGCGGCGGCGATGCGCGTTTCCAGCGCATCGGGGGTCATCAGGCCATGCTCGGTCGGGACCAGCGACAGCTTGGCGCCGCCGGTGAAGAATTCGGGCGCGCCGCATTCGTCCATCGCCACATGCGCGATGTCGGCGCAGAAGATCGTCTGCCACGGCGCGCACATCGTGGCCAGCAGCAGCGCGTTCGCGGCCGTGCCCGTGGCGACCAGATGAACGGCCGCCTCGGGCGCCTCGAACAGGTCGCGGATGCGGGCGACGGCATCGGCCGTTGCGGCGTCGGCGCCATAGGGCATGGCGTGGCCTTCGTTGACGCGGACCAGCGCCTCGACGATGGCGGGGTGGACGGGGCCGGAATTGTCGGACGCGAAGTGCATCAGGTCGGCTCGTCTATGATATGATCTTCCCAGTCCTCTTCGGGGATTTCGAATTCGGGGATGGTGCGGTCGCGCAGCGAGATGCCGGCGCGATGCACGCTCTCGGGATCGCCGGTCAGCAGCGGATGCCAGTCGAACAGCGGCTTGCCTTCGTGCAGCAGCCGGTAGGCGCAGGTTCGCGGCATCCAGTAGGCCGATCTCGGCAGCGTCCTGGGGGTCAGCACGACGCATTCGGGGACGAATTGCTTGCGGATCGGGTAGTGCGCGCAACGGCAGGTGGAATCGTCCAGCAGGCGGCAGGCGATGCGGGTCAGCGCGACCTCTCCCGTCTCCTCGTCCTCCAGCTTGTTGAGGCAGCATTTGCCGCAACCGTCGCAAAGTGCCTCCCATTCCGCGGGGGTCATGCGGTCCAGCGGCACGGTTTCCCAGAAACGGGGACGGCCCACGTCGCGGCGTATCGGGTCCGCCTTCGGTTTCATGCGGCGGCCAGGATGCGGCGGGCGCGGGCGCTGTCGTCGTGCATCTGCGCGATCAGCGCGTCGAGCGAGCCGAACTTTTCCTCGCCGCGCAGCCAGGCGACCAGCCCGACCGACAGGTGGCGGCCGTAAAGATCGCCGATGAAGTCGAAGATGTGGGTTTCGATGTTGGCTTCGTTGACGCCGAACATCGGCCGCACGCCCAGCGACGCCACGCCGCCGTAATGCCCCGCCTGCGGTCCGTCGAGGATTTCCACCGTGACGGCATAGACGCCGTGCGCCGGCGGATGCAGCCCGGCAATGGACATGTTGGCGGTCGGATAGCCCAATTCGCGGCCGCGCTTGGCCCCGTGCAGGACCGGCCCCTCGATCCGGTGCAGATGGCCCAGCATGGCGGCGGCATCGGCGGGGCGCCCGTCGCTCAGCGCCTCGCGGATGCGGGTCGAGGAGACGTCCGTGCCGTTCGTTTCGACCATTCGGGCGATGGTGACGGCGAAGCCCATGTCGTCGCCGAAGCGCTGCATGGCGGCGGCGTCGCCCGCGCGACCCTTGCCGAAGCGGAAATCGGCGCCGATGACGACGTGTCGCGCCCCGATCCCGCGATGCAGCACGTCATGCGCGAACGCTTCGGCCGATAGGCCCGCCAGCGCATCGTCGAAGGGCAACTCGTAAAGTCGCTGCACCCCCAGGCGGGCCAGCCGGTTCGCGCGCGCTTCGGCGTTCATCAGCCGGAAAGGCGGCGTGTCGGGGGCGAAATACTGGCGCGGATGCGGCTCGAACGTCAGAACGCCCGAAGGCACGCCGAGGCGCGCCGCCTTGTCGGTGGCCAGCGCGATGACGGTCCGGTGGCCGGTATGCACACCGTCGAAATTGCCGATGGCGACGCTGGCGCCCCGGTCGTCGCCGTCCAGTCCGGTATAGTCGCGCAAGATCCGCATGATCGGGCGATAGACGCCGCGGCGGAGGCGCGCAAGCCGTGAGGCCGCCGCGTTCCCGCCTGCAATGGCGTCAGCGCAGCTTGCCGATGGCGAAGGTGGGCGAAACGGGGTTGGCGGACAAAAAGCGGCGCAGGTCTTCCTCGCCGGGATGAACGTCGGTCGCGGTTTCCAGCGCCGCCAGACCGCCCGTCACGAACAGCGAATCGAGTCCCTCGCCCTGCGCGCCCTGGATGTCGGTGGCGATGCCGTCGCCCACGGCCAGGATGCGGTCGTCGGACACGTCGCGGCCCAATTCCGCCAGCCGCCGGCGCGCCAGGTCATAGACGGGCGGATGCGGCTTGCCGAAGGACATCGTCTTGCCGCCCATCCTTTCGTAAAGCGCGGCGACGGCCCCGCCGCACCATTCGCGCACGTCGCCCCTGTCCACCACGATGTCGGGATTGGCGTTGAGCATCGTCAGCCCCTTGGTCTTGGCATACAGAAGCTGCGGGCGCAGCACCTCGGGGTCGGCCAGCGCGTCGAAGGGGCCGGTGCAGACGATCCCCTCGGCCTGTTCCAGCGGCACGCGGCGGATGGGGACGGGATCGGGAACGATCGCCATCGGTTCGAAAAAGCCGGTATCGCGATCCTCGCCGATGAAGAAGATGTCGCTGCCGACGGCCCCCATGAACATCGCCGCGCGCGCGCTGTCGCCCGATGTGGCGATGGTGTCCCAGCAATCCTCGGGCACGCCCATGCCGGCGATCTGTTCGGCCACCGAGGCGCGGGGCCGTGGCGCGTTGGTCAGCAGCACGACGACGCCGCCGGATTGCCGGAAGTCGCGCAAGGCGGCCACCGCCTCGGGAAAGGCGGTGACGCCGTTATGCAAGCATCCCCACAGATCGCAGAACAACGCGTCGTAGGACGACGCGATTTCGGACAGGTGATGGATGATCTGGGTCATGGCAGGTTCCTTCGGGCAACCGGGCTGCTTTGCCACGGATCGCGGCGCGGGCAAAGGCCGATCGCGGGATGGCGCCGGGCGCGCGGCACGCTAGAATGGGACATGCCGAGCCTTTGCCGCGATTGCCTGACGCCGTTCGACGACCTGCCCGAGGCCGCGCGCCGCTGCCCGGCCTGCGGCGGCAGGCGGCTGCTGCGCCATCCCGAACTGTTCGATCTGGGCATCGCGCACATGGATTGCGACGCGTTCTATGCCAGCGTGGAAAAGCGCGACGATCCGTCCCTGCGCGACAAGCCGGTGATCGTGGGCGGCGGGCGGCGCGGCGTGGTGACGACGGCCTGCTATATCGCACGCATCAAGGGCGTGCGCAGCGCCATGCCGATGTTCCAGGCGCTGAAGCTGTGCCCCGAAGCGGTGATCGTCCGGCCGCGCTTCGACGCCTATGCCGAGGCCAGTCGCGCCGTCCGCGCCCTGATGGACGAACTGACGCCGTCGGTCGAGCCGCTGAGTCTGGACGAAGCGTTCATGGACCTGACCGGCACCGCCCGGCTGCACGGCGCGCCGCCCGCAATCATGCTGGCGCGGCTGGTGCGGCGGATGCAGGCCGAAATCGGCATCACCGGGTCAATCGGGCTGTCGCACAACAAGTTTCTGGCCAAGATCGCGTCCGATCTGGACAAGCCGCGCGGCTTTGCCGTCATCGGCCGGGCCGAGACGGCGGCGTTCCTGCGCGACAAGCCCGTGCGCCTGATCTGGGGGGTGGGGCAGGTCACGCAGCGGTCGCTGGACGCCGCCGGCATCCGCACCTTCGCCGACCTGCTGCGCTGGGACCGCCGCGACCTGATCCAGCGGTTCGGCGGCACCGGCGACCGCCTGTGGCATCTGGCGCGCGGCGAGGATCGTCGCCGCGTGTCGGCGCACACCCCCGTCAAGGGCATCAGCAACGAGACGACGTTCAACGAGAATACCGGCGATCCCGATGTGCTGGACGGTCATATCTGGCGGCTGTCGGAAAAGGTTTCGGGCCGCGCCAAGGCCAAGGGGCTGGTCGGCGGCGTCGTGCTGCTGAAGCTCAAGCGCGCCGATCACAGCCTGCTGTCGCGCCGCCTGACGCTGCGCGCGCCCACGCAGATCGCCGACACGATCTATCGCACCGCGCGCGGGCTGTTCGACCCGGTGGCGGCGCGCGGGCCGTTCCGGCTGCTGGGGGTGGGGCTGTCCGACCTCAAGCCCGCCGATTCGGCAGTTGCGTCCGGCGATCTGCTGGATCCGCACGCGGCCGCGCGTGCCCGTGCCGAACGCGCGGCGGATGCGATCCGCGCACGCTGGGGGAACGCGGCCATCGTCAAGGGCCGCGCGCTGCGCTGACGGTCCCGCCCGTTGCGGGACAGGACCGCCGGGTTATTTCGCGCCCTTCTTCGGCGCGGTCTTGGCCTTGTCCGCCGCGGGGGCGGCCGCAGCGGGTTTGGCTGCGGGCTTCGCGGCCTTCATCTTTTTCTTGGGATTCTTGTCGCCCATGGCGTGATGACCTTGTTGAAGCGGGGATCGCGGCATGACGGCCCCGCACGATGGAGGATGGGCAAGGCGACGCAAGCCGTCGCGCCCGAAACCGGCAGGGATGTCGCAAACCGACTGCCTGCCGGTCCGCCCGTCACTTGCCCCGCCGTGGCGGTCTGCGGGCACCCTGCGCGGCGGCCTTGGTGGGGGTTCCGCTGTCGGTCCAGCTGGACTTGGCGGCATTGGCGGTCGGTTTGTTACGTTTCGGCATGTCCGGTTTCCTTGTCGCGGCACCCCTTCCAGGTCCGCGCCCGCAGCTTTCCAGCCCCGTCGCCGCCGCGCTAGCCGGTTCGCGACGCAAATGTCCGATTCCGACATTCGGCATGCGATCTTGCGGCCTGTCGGCGGCGCGGCGTAACACTGGCGAAAGACCGGGTGGAGGATCCGATGACGTTCGCAGAAACCTATGCGGCCTGGCAGGCCGATCCCGAAGGCTGGTGGATGGAGCGCGCGCGCGCCATCGACTGGGACCGGTTCCCGACCCGCGCCCTGGACGACAGCCGCGCACCTTTCTACGAATGGTTCCCCGACGGGATGGTCAATACCTGCCACAACGCGGTGGACCGCCATGTCGCCAACGGTCACGGCGACCGTACCGCGATCATCTGGGACAGCCCCGTCACCGGCAACAAGGCCCGCATCAGCTATGCCGAGCTGCAAACGCGCTGCGCGGCGCTGGCGGGCGCCCTGGCCGAACGGGGCGTGACCAAGGGCGACCGGGTGGTCATCTACATGCCGATGGTGCCCGAGGCGTTGATCGGGATGCTGGCCTGCACCCGCATCGGCGCAATCCATTCCGTCGTCTTCGGCGGCTTCGCGGCGCACGAACTGGCCACGCGCATCGACGATTGCAGGCCCAAGGCGGTGCTGGCCGGCAGTTGCGGGATCGAGCCGGGACGCACCGTGCCCTACAAGCCGCTGCTGGACCGCGCCATCGAGGAAGCCACGCACAAGCCCGACTTTTGTATCGTGCTGCAACGCGATGCCTGCCGCGCCGATCTGATCGAGGGGCGCGATCACGACTGGGCCGAGGCCGTCGCCGCCGCGACCCCCGCCGGCTGCGTTCCGGTCGAGGCGAATCATCCGGCCTATATCCTTTATACCTCCGGCACGACGGGGCAGCCCAAGGGCGTGGTGCGCGCGACGGGCGGGCATCTGGTGGCGCTGAACTGGACGATGAAGGCCGTCTACAATGTCGATCCGGGCGAGGTGTTCTGGGCCGCGTCCGATGTGGGCTGGGTCGTCGGCCACAGCTATATCTGCTATGCCCCGCTGATCCACGGCAACACGACGGTGGTGTTCGAGGGCAAGCCGGTGGGCACGCCCGATGCCGGCACCTACTGGCGGGTGATCTCGGAACATAACGTGCGCAGCTTTTTCACCGCGCCCACCGCCATGCGCGCCATCCGCCGCGAAGACCTGGATGCCGAGGCGCTGAAGGATTACGACATATCCTGCCTGCGTGCGCTGTATCTGGCGGGCGAACGCGCCGATCCCGACACGATCGAATGGGCAGGCCGGGTGATGGGGGTGCCGGTCTATGACCACTGGTGGCAGACCGAGACGGGATTCGCCATCGCCGCCAACCCCACGGGGATCGAACCGCTGCCCGTCAAGATCGGATCGCCCACCGTCGCCATGCCGGGCTATGACGTGCGCATCCTGGCCGAGGACGGGACCGAGAAACAGCCGGGCGAGCTGGGCGCCATCGCCATCAAGCTGCCGCTGCCGCCCGGCACGCTGCCGACGCTGTGGAACGCCGACGAGCGTTTCCGCAAAAGCTATCTGTCCACGTTTCCCGGCTATTACGAGACGGGCGATGCCGGGATGAAGGACGATGACGGCTATCTGTGGATCATGGCGCGCACCGACGATGTCATCAACGTCGCCGGGCACCGCCTCTCGACCGGCCTGATGGAGGAGGTCATCGCCACCCATCCCGACGTGGCGGAATGTGCCGTGATCGGGGTGCGGGACGACCTGAAGGGCCAGTTGCCGATGGGGTTCCTGACGCTGGTTCGGGGCCGGAACCGCGACCACGACGAGATTGCGCGCGAATGCGTGCAGCTTGTCCGCGATCAGATCGGGCCTGTGGCGGCGTTCAAGCTGGCCGTTGTGGTCGAACGGCTGCCCAAGACGCGGTCGGGCAAGACGCTGCGCGCGACGATGGCGCGGGTGGCGGACGGCGACACGTTCACCGCCCCCGCGACCATCGACGATCCGAGGATCCTGGACGAAATCCGCGACGCGATGCGCCCCCTGGGCTATCCGCGGCAAGGCGCGGCGGATTAACCGCGGAAATGCCGGCCCCGCCGCCCTTGAGCGGCGGCAGGGTCAGCTTCGGCCGCCGCGGCCGAAATCGGGTGCGTCGGTATCCTGTCCCGCCTCGACGATGCCGCGCCGGATGGCGCGGGTGCGGGTGAAATAGGCATGCAGATGGTCGCCGTCGCCCTTGCGGATCGCGCGTTGGAGGGCGAACAGTTCTTCGGTGAAGCGGCCGAGGATTTCCAGCGTCGCCTCGCGGTTGTTCAGGAACACGTCGCGCCACATCGTCGGATCGCTGGCGGCGATGCGGGTAAAGTCCCGAAAGCCCGCGGCGGAATAGCGGATGACTTCGCTGTCGGTCACGCGGCGCAGATCGTCCGCCACCCCGACCATCGTATAGGCGATGAGGTGCGGCGTGTGGCTGGTGACGGCCAGCACGCGGTCGTGATGATCGGCATCCATCGTTTCGACCTGCGCGCCGAGCGCCTTCCAGAAATCCGCCAGCCGGGTCAGGGCCTGCGGATCGGCGCCCTCGTCGATCAGCAGGCAGAACCGGTTGTCGAAGAGTTCGGCAAAGCCCGAATCGGGTCCGGACCGTTCGGTGCCCGCCAGCGGGTGGCCGGGGATGAAATGCACCCCAGGGGGGATGTGCGGGGCCACGTCGTCAATCACCGCGCGCTTGACCGACCCGACATCGGTGACGGTTGCGCCGGGCATCAGATGCGGGCCGATTTCGGCGGCGACGGCGGCCATAGCGCCCACCGGGACCGCCAGAACGACCAGATCGGCGTTCGCCACAGCCTCGGCCGCGGTCACGACGACGCGGTCGCAGAAGCTGCGGCGTTCGGCGGCCGCGCGGGTCTCGGCGGACCGGGCGGTGCCCACGATCTCGGCGGTCATCCCGGCGCGGCGCATGGCCAGCGCCATCGACCCCGCGATCAGGCCCAGCCCGATCAGCGCGACGCGGTCATAGGGGGCGTTCATGCGTCCTGTCCCTTGAACCCCGCGATGGCATGGACGACGCGGCGGCACGACGCTTCGTCGCCGACGGTGATGCGCAGGCAATTGGGCAGCTTGTAGCCCGCCACCTTGCGCACCAGCAGGCCGTTGGCGCGCAGATGGGCCTCGCAGGCATCCGCTTCCTCGGCGCTGTCCAGCCGGGCCAGCACGAAGTTGGCGGTCGAAGTGTCCGACGGCACGCCGAGCTCCGCCAGAGCCTTGGCCAGCCATGTCCGCATCCGCGCGTTTTCCTGGCGCGAGCGATCGACGAAATCCTGATCGCGCACCGCCGCTTCGGCGGCTTCCAGTTGGGCGAGGCCGAGGTTGAAGGGGCCGCGGACGCGGTTGAGGACGTCGATCACGGGGGCGGGGCCGTAGGCCCAGCCGACACGCAGGCCGCCCAGGCCGTAGATCTTCGAGAAGGTCCGCGTCATCACGACATTCTCGCGCTTGTCCACAAGTCGGGCGCCGCCGTCGTAACCTTCGACGTATTCGGCATAGGCGCCGTCCAGAACCAGCAGCACGTGTTCGGGCAATTCGGCGGCGAGGCGGCCGATCTCGTTGCTGCCAAGCATCGTGCCGGTGGGGTTGGCGGGGTTGGCGATGAAGACCAGCCGGGTGCGGAAACTGACCGCGTCGAGGATCGCGTCGATATCGACCTTGCGCTCGTGCTCGGGCACCTCGATGGGTGTGGCGCCCGATGCCAGCGCGCTGATCCTGTACATGGCAAAGCCGTGTTCGGTATGGATCACTTCGGTGCCGGGGCCTGTATAGGCAACGCATAGCATATGAATGAGTTCGTCGCTTCCGGCGCCGCAGACGATCCGGTCGGCGTCCAGGCCGTGCACGTCGGCGATGGCGCGGCGCAGGTCGCGGTGGTCGGTGGGCGGGTAGCGGTGCAGCAGATGCGCGGTCTTGCGCAGCGCCTCGCGGGCGCTTTCGGGGGCGCCGAAAGGGTTCTCGTTCGAGGACAGCTTGACCACATCGGCGACGCCTTCGGCGTGGCTGGCACCGCCCTGATAGGGGGCGATTTCCAGGATTCCGGCCTTCGGTTCGATTGCGTGGGTCATGGGCGATCCTTCCAGTCCCGGCCCCTATAGGGCCGTGCCGGGGCGATGGGAATGGCCGCGCCGGCCCTTGTGGGCAGGCGGATGCGATGTGGTGCGGCGACGCCATGCGCCATGCGAAAACGGCCGCCCCGGATCGGAGCGGCCGTATGAAAACCGTAAGATTCGCGTAAGAGAACCGTCAGTTCTGCGCGTAGTATTCGATGACCAGGTTCGGTTCCATCTGGACGGCATAGGGCACGTCGCCCAAGGCGGGGGTGCGCACGAAAGTGGCCGTCATCTTGGAATGGTCGGCGTCGATGTAGTCGGGCACGTCGCGTTCGGCCAGACCCACCGCCTCGAGCACCGAGACGAGCTGCTTGGACTTGCCGCGCACCTCGACCACGTCGCCTTCCTTGACGCGATAGGACGGGATGTTGACGCGCTGGCCGTTCACGGTGACGTGGCCGTGGTTCACGAACTGGCGGGCGGCGAAGATGGTCGGCACGAACTTGGCGCGATAGACGACCGCATCCAGACGGCGTTCCAGCAGGCCGATCAGGTTCTCGCCGGTATCGCCGCGCACGCGCTCGGCCTCGACGAAGATGCGCTTGAACTGCTTTTCGGTCAGGTCGCCGTAATAGCCCTTGAGCTTCTGCTTGGCGCGAAGCTGAAGGCCGAAATCGGACACCTTGCCCTTTCGGCGCTGGCCATGCTGGCCGGGGCCGTATTCGCGGCGGTTCACCGGGGATTTCGGACGGCCCCAGATGTTCTGGCCCATGCGGCGGTCGATCTTGTACTTGGCAGACGTGCGTTTGGTCACGGCTGATCTCCTTTCGAGCGTTCAAAAGGGCGTTGTCCTTTGGGGCGAACCCCCGACAGGCATCCCCTTGCGGGGGCCGCCAACACCAATAGTCCGGCAGGACCGGGACGAAGCGCGGCTTATAGACCCTGCGGCGGCCGTGTCAACGCGGCAGCGACCCACGGCCGAATGGCGGGGAATCAGCCAGGGCAGGCCGCGTCGTGTCAGCCATTGATGCAACATGCGGCATGATCCGACACCTTTGCGCCGACTGTTTCCAAGACTTTCATATATTAAGCAAATTGTCCGCAATCAGACCGGGAATCGGGAACGCGCGGGGGGATTGGGGTAATCGACTTATACAAAGTTTTAGAAGAAACCGCCGCGTTCCACCGAACCGTCCGAAGCCAGAGGAAAACCATGCAGATCGTTTCACTGATTTCGGACCTGATGTTCACGGACGCGCAGCTTCAGGCGTCGATGGCGGCCAATACCGCGCCCGAACTTCGCGCCGAGTTGCTGCGCCGGTCGGCCATCCTTTTGCAGCAGGTCGAACGCTACGAGCCCGAGGGGCTGCCCGAGATCCGCGAGAAGATCGCGTTCTTCATGCGCCGGGCGACGATGCTGGGCCGGACGGGGGCGGGACGGCACGACATGCAGATCGCGGCGGGGCTGATGGACCATTTGCAGACCGCCGCCACGGGGCGTTCGCCGCGCCAGGGACGGATGCCCGAGGGCGCGCTGGCCGATGGCGGGCGGCTGTCGGTCTATGTCACGCAGGCATCCGAGCGGCTGTTCGCGATCGG
Organism: Oceaniovalibus guishaninsula JLT2003; assembly: GCF_000299575.1. Lineage (GTDB taxonomy): Bacteria > Pseudomonadota > Alphaproteobacteria > Rhodobacterales > Rhodobacteraceae > Palleronia > Palleronia guishaninsula. The sequence continues at coordinate 60,021 of NZ_AMGO01000036.1, read as the reverse complement.
GACCGATCATCGCTATCTTGCCGCCAGCCGGTCCGAGGCGCGGTTTCACGAACGTTCGCAGGTGCAGATGATCGGCCGTCACCTGCGCGACGTGCTGGGGCCCGAGGAATACGAGCGCCGCGCGCTGCCCCATTTGCAGGCCTGCCTGTCGGGGGTTCCGCAGGAATACCGGTTTGCCGTCGAACGGCCGGACGAGGGCCGGCGCACGATCCGCTGCCTGATGAAGCCGGTGACGTGCAATGCCGGGCTGCGGTTCTGCGCGCTGGTCTACAAGACCGACGTGACCGACGAAGGCCGCGCGCAGACGTTCTGAGGGACGCCGCCTCAGGTCAGGCCGGGCACCACGAGGTCGGGAGGGCGGTGGCCGTCGGCGAAGGTCTTGATGTTCAGGATCACCTTTTCGCCCATCTCGATCCGGCCCTCGATGGTGGCCGAGCCCATATGCGGCAGCAGCACCACGTTCGGCAGATCCCGCAGGCGCGGATTGATTTCGACCCCGTTCTCGAACACGTCGAGCCCCGCGCCGGCGATTTCGCCCGATTCCAGCCCGCGTGCCAGGGCGTTTTCGTCGATGACCTGACCGCGCGAGGTGTTGATGACCACCGCGCCGGGCTTGAGCAGTTTCAGCCGCCGGGCGTTCAGCAGATGGAACGTGCCGGGCGTGTGCGGGCAGTTGACGCTGACGATGTCCATGCGCGCCAGCATCCGGTCGAGGCTGTCGTGATAGGTCGCCGATAGACCTTCCTCGGTCGCGGGGCGCAGGCGGGTGCGGTTGTGATAATGCACTTCCATCCCGAAGGCGCGGGCCCGGCGGGCGATGGCCTGGCCGATCCGCCCCATGCCGAGGATGCCCAGCCGAAGCCCGGTCATGCGGCGGCCCAGGAACGCGGTCGGCCCCCAGCCTTCCCATGCGCCCTGCTGCATCACCGACAGACCTTCGGGGATGCGGCGGGTGACGGCCATCATCAGGGCGATGGCCATGTCGGCGGTGTCGTCGGTGGTGACGCCGGGGGTGTTCGAGACGAGGATGCCGCGCCGCCGCGCCGATTCGACGTCGATGTTATCGACGCCGGCGCCGTAATGCGCGATCAGCTTCAGCCGGTCGCCGGCCCGTGCCAGCACCGCCGCATCGACCTTGTCGGTGATGGTCGTCACCACGACATCGGCATCGGCGACGGCGCGCAGCAGGTCGTCGCGGGTGGTGGGGCGGTCCTCGTCCGGCAGGCGCAGGTCGAACAGTTCGGCAAGGCGCGCCTCGACCGGGGCGGGCAAACGTCGCGTCGCGACCACACTCAACCGCTGCGCCATCGTGCCTGTCCTTTCGGTCTTTTCATTTGTCGATCTCGCGCGCAACGTGCCGCCAAACGGGGCATGGCACAAGGCCGGAAGACCCCGGCGGCGACGGTGCCGACGAGCGGACGGAAGATGCACGATTCGATTTTACGCGGCTGCCTGCGCGCGGCCCTGGCGATCTGTCTGGCGCTGCCCGCCACGGCGGCCGAAGAAGGACGCGGCCCCGTCACCAACCTGCCGCTGCCGCGATTCGTGTCGCTGAAGGCGTCCGAGGGGAACGTCCGGCGCGGCCCGTCGCTGAGCCACCGGATCGACTGGGTCTACAAGCGGCGCGACCTGCCGCTGGAAATCACCGCCGAATACGGGCACTGGCGGCGCGTGCGCGACCGCGACGGGGTGGGCGGCTGGATCCACTATTCGCTGCTGTCGGGGGTGCGCACGGCGCTGGTCGAGGCGGACGAGGTGGCGCTGATGACATCGCCCGATGCCAGTGGACGGCCCGTCGCCAAGGCGCAGCGGGGGGTGATCGGGCGGCTGGGGGAATGCGGGCCGGACTGGTGCCAGATGCGCGCCGACGGCTATCGCGGATGGGTGCGCAAGGACGCGCTTTGGGGTGTCGGCGCGGACGAGGTGCTGGACTGACCGGCGGCCCCGGCCTGGACCGGGGCCGGACCGTCAGTGGACGCTGACCGGCGCCATGTCGTTCTGCCGCGCGACGATGAAGGCGAGGTCGCGGTCGCGGACCAGCGCCAGCCGATCGCCGGTGGCCGAGTGCACGGCATAGATGCGTTCCAGGCCGTCGGCCTGCTGCTGCACCTCGGTCGGCAGTTCGGACACGTTGACGGGGCGGATATAGACGATGTTGTCCGCGCCTTCGGCGAAACTCTGCTGATGATGGGTCATGGCTTGCCTTTCTGCCCCCTGGGGGCGTCGGTGATCTCGATCCTGCGCACGGTGCGTTCGGGAAGGGCGTGTTTCAGATCGAGATGCAGAAGACCGTTTTCCAACCCGGCCCCCGTCACCTCAACGCCGTCCGCCAGAACGAAGGTCCGCTGAAACTGCCGTGCGGCGATGCCGCGATGCAGGAACAGGCGGTCTTCCTGGGGCTCGGACTGGGCGCCACGGACGACGAGCTGGCGGTCCTCGAGGGTGATCGACAGGTCGCGTTCGGCGAAACCGGCCACGGCCAGCGTGATCCGGTAGGCGCCGTCGCCCACCTGTTCGATGTTGTAGGGCGGATAGCCGCCCGCATCCGCCTTGGCGGTGCGTTCGACCAGCCGTTCGAGCTGTTCGAACCCCAGAAGGAAGGGATGGGAGCCCAAAGCCATCTTCGTCATCGGCACGTCCTTTTCGAAAGCGACCTGTGCGCGACGGCCCCTGAAGCGGCAGCCGTCGTTGTCCGTGAATATGGGAAGCGCGCCCGCGCGCCGCAAGACCCGCGCTTGTGCGCGGAGGGGGGACGGGGCAGTATGACGCCATGAACGCCGAGCCCCCACGCCACGAACACCGGATGCAGACCGACGAGGTGCTGCGCATCAAGTTGCAGATGCTGCGCCGCGAACACGCCGATCTGGACGAAAGCGTGCGCGCGTTGCAGGAAGGCGGACGGGCCGACATGCTGACGCTGCAACGGCTGAAGCGCAAGAAGCTGATGCTGAAGGACGCCATCGCGCGGCTGGAGGATCAGCTGACCCCCGATATCATCGCCTGACATGGCGCAGGGCGACAGCGGCGCGGCGGCCGGCATCGTCGGCATCGTCATGGGCAGCCAGTCGGACTGGCCGACGATGCGCGCGGCGGCGGATGTGCTGGACGCGCTTGGCGTCGCGCACGAGGCGCGGATCGTATCGGCGCACCGCACGCCGGACCGGCTGTGGTCCTATGCGCGCGACGCGGATGCGCGCGGCATCCGCGTCATCGTCGCCGGGGCCGGGGGGGCGGCGCATCTGCCCGGCATGCTGGCCAGCAAGACCTGCCTGCCGGTGATCGGCGTTCCGGTCCAGACGCGCGCCCTGGGCGGGTTGGATAGCCTCTATTCCATCGTGCAGATGCCGCGCGGCTATCCGGTCGCCACCATGGCCATCGGCGGCGCGGCCAATGGCGGGCTGATGGCGGCGCAGATCCTGGCGCTGGGCGATGCGGCGCTGGCCGGACGAATCGCGGCCTGGCGCGCGGCCTTGTCGGCCTCGATCCCCGAGGTGCCGGAAGATGGCTGAGCCGCTGGCACCCGGGGCGGTCGTCGGGATCCTGGGCGGCGGGCAGTTGGGCCGGATGCTGGCGCTGGCGGCGGCGCGTCTGGGGCTGCGGTGCCATGTGTTCGACCCCGCGCCCGACGCCCCGGCGGCCGAGGTTTCGGCGCATCATACCTGCGCCGCCTTCGACGATGCCGAGGCGCTGCGCGCCTTCGGCGCGGCCGTCGATGTCGTGACCTACGAGTTCGAGAACATCCCGACCGCCGCGCTGGATCTGCTGGAAGGGCTGTGCGCCATCCGTCCGGGGCGCGAGGCGCTGCGCGTGTCGCAGGACCGGCTGACGGAAAAGGACTGGCTGACCGGGCTGGGGCTGGCCTGCGCGCCCTATGCCGACGTGCCGGACCGGGCCGCGTTCGCGGCGGCGCTGAAGCGGGTGGGCGCGCCGGCGATCCTGAAGACCCGGCGCTTCGGCTATGACGGCAAGGGGCAGATGCGGGTCACGTCCGCCGAGGCCGACCTGCCCGATGCGCCCGCGATCCTGGAAGGCGTGGTGCCGTTCGAGGCCGAGATCTCGGTCATCGGGGCGCGCGGGCCGGACGGCAGCGTCGCCTGTTTCGATCCGGGGCGCAACGTCCACGAGGGCGGCATCCTGCGCACCACGACCGTTCCCGCCGGGTTGCCGGGCAGCGTCCTGACCGATGCGGTGATCCAGACCGGGCGCATCCTGAACGCGCTGGATTACGTCGGCGTGCTGGGGGTGGAATTCTTCGTCGTGCAAGGCGGTCTGATCGTGAACGAGATCGCGCCGCGCGTGCACAATTCGGGCCACTGGACGCAGGACGGATGCACGATCTGCCAGTTCGAGCAGCATGTCCGCGCCGTGGCGGGCTGGCCCCTTGGCGACGGCGCGCGGCATTCGGACATGGTGATGACCAACCTGATCGGCGACGACGTGTCCCGCGTGCCGGATCTGGCCCGCGACCCGGCCTGCGCGCTGCATCTTTACGGCAAGGCCGAGATGCGCGCCGGGCGCAAGATGGGGCATGTGAACCGCCGCGTCGGCGGGTGAATCAACCGTCGCGTCAGCGGGCGAAACGCCCGTCGCGCAGGAAGGCCAGCACCTGCCGGATGACCAGCGGATTCATCATCATGAAGGTATGCGTCACCGGCAGCACGATGTGATCGTCCATGCCCTGGATGCGCGTCGACGCGACCGAGACCTTGCCGTCGTCCGGCCCCTCGATCAACGTCGAATAGACGGGGTTGAGCGAGCGGTTCCCGGCGATCACCCCAAGCTCGAACCGGGGCAGGCCGAGGCGGTTCGGCACGCTGTCGGGGCCGGTGCCCAGTTGCAGCCCCGCCGGGCCGTTGAGCCAGGCGAAGGGTTCCAGATCGCCGAAGGCATCGACCAGTTCGGTGCCGTGATTGGGCGGTCCCATCATCACCACGCGGCCCATGATGGCGGGGCGGTTGTCCTCCAGCCAGGCGCGCACGAGGATGCCGCCCATCGAATGGGTCACGAAATGCACGCGCCGGTCGCCGCAGGCCGCCACGGTATCGGGGATCGTGCGATCGACCAGCGGGCCGATGGCGCGGTCGGTCGAGGGGTAATCGACGTTGATGACGTCATAGCCTTCGCGCTCCAGCGCCACCGCCATGACCTGCATCGACGCCGCCGTGCGCGCCAGACCGTGCAGCAGGATCACGCAATCGCCCGCCAGCGCGGGCAGGGGCAGCAGCAGAAGGGCAAGGGCGAGAAGGGCGCGCATGGCGGCAATCTAGCGCGCGCCGCGCCGCCCCGACAGCCCGAAGGCGACGCCGCCGATCACAAGCGCGCAGGCCAGCGCCAGGCGGGGGCCGGGGATTTCCGCCAGCAGCAGCGTGCCGCCCGCGACGGCGATCACCGGCACCGTCAGTTGCGCCAGCGCCGCGCGGGCGGGGCCGAGGCGCGGCAGCACGGCATACCACAGCGCATAGCCCAGCCCCGAGGTGACGGCGCCCGACAGGACCGCCAGCGCGATGCCCTCGGGCCGGGCGGGCAGGGCGGCGGGCGCGGCCCAGAACGCCGCCAGCCCCAGCGGCACGGCCCCGGCGAAGGCGGCGGCGGTGGCCGAAAGCGGGTCGGTCCCGGCGCGGCCCATGAGCGAATAAAGCCCCCAGCCGAAAGCCGCCAGCGCCATCAGCGCGGCCGAGACGGGCGGCACCGACCCCGCGCCGGGCAGCAGCATCCATGCCAGCCCCGCCAGCGCCAGCGCCGCGCCGATCCAGCGGCGGGCGGGCACGGATTCGCCCAAAGCCAGTGCGCCGGCGAACATCGTCACCTGCACGCCGCCGAACAGGATCAGCGCCCCCGCGCCCGCATCCATCCGCAGATAGGCCGCCGAGAAGCCGGTGACGTAAAGCGCCAGCGCCAGCGCGCCCGCGGGGCGCAGGCGCGTCAGCCAGGCGCGGCCGCGCAGGGCCGTGGCCAGCGCCCCCAGCGTGACGGCCCCCGCCGCCAGCCGGATCGCCGCGAAGGCCATCGGGTCGATCAGCGCGTCGGCCAGCGCGGCGCGGTTCAGCACCGAATTGGCGGCGAAGGCCACCATCGCCAGCGCGGTCAGCATCGTGGTGCGCCAGCGGCCGCGCATGTCGTGTCCCGTCATCGTCGAATTGCGTTCCCGCCCCAGCCTGCTATCACCCGGCGCGCGCGGTCGGACAAGGCATGACATGGACCATTTCCTTTATCGTGACGGCATCCTGATGGCCGAGGACGTGGCGCTGGCCGACATCGCCGCCTCGGTCGGCACGCCGGTCTATGTCTATTCGACAGCGACGCTGCGGCGGCACTATACCGTCTTCGCAGAGGCGCTGGCCGGGATGGACCATCTGATCTGCTATGCGATGAAGGCGCTGAGCAACCAGGCGGTGCTGAAGCTGCTGGGCGACATGGGCGCGGGGATGGATGTGGTATCGGGCGGCGAATACGCGCGCGCCCTGGCCGCCGGCATTCCGGGCGAGCGGATCGTGTTCTCGGGCGTGGGCAAGACGCGGGACGAGATGGCGCGCGCCCTGCAAGGCGGCGTGCGCCAGTTCAACGTCGAGAGTGAGCCCGAGCTGGAGGCGCTGGACCGGGTGGCGCGGCAGATGGACACGGTCGCGCCGATCACGCTGCGCGTGAACCCCGACGTCGATGCCGGCACGCACGAGAAGATCGCCACCGGTCGGCGGCAGGACAAGTTCGGCATCCCCATCGCCCGCGCGCCGCAGGTCTATGCGAAAGCGGCCCGGATGCCGGGGTTGCGGGTGGTGGGGATCGACGTGCATATCGGCAGCCAGCTGACCGACCTCGCCCCGTTCGAGGCGGCCTATGCCAAGGTCGCCGAGCTGACGCGGCTGCTGCGGTCGCAGGGCCACGCCATCGACCGGCTGGATCTGGGCGGCGGGCTGGGCATCCCTTACGTGCAGGACAACGCCGCCCCGCCGCTGCCCTCCGATTACGGCGCGATGATCCGCCGCACGCTGGGCGATCTGGGCTGCCAGATCGAGATCGAGCCGGGCCGGCTAATCGCCGGGAACGCGGGCGTGCTGGTGGCGTCGGTGATCTATCTCAAGCAGGGCGAGGACCGCGATTTCCTGATCCTCGACGCGGCGATGAACGACCTGATCCGCCCGTCGATGTATGGCGCGCATCACGACATCGTGCCGCTGGTGCAGCCCGCGCCGGGGGTGGACCGGGCGGCGGTGGATATCGTCGGGCCGGTCTGCGAAAGCGGCGACACCTTCGCGCGGGCGCGGCCGATGCCGCCGCTGGGCGAGGGCGATCTGGTGGCGTTCCGCAGCGCGGGGGCCTACGGTGCGGTGATGGCGTCCGAATACAATTCCCGCCCGCTGATCCCCGAGGTGCTGGTGGACAGGGATCAATTCGCCGTCATCCGCGCCCGTCCGACGATTGACGAGATGATCGAACGCGATACCATCCCCGCCTGGCTCTAACGCGGGATGGTCCGCATCGGGCCGCCACACGGCAGATGCCGGTCGAGGTCGATGTCCCGTCCCCTGTCCGACGACGCCCTGCGCGGATTGCGCCGCCCCCTGACGCTGACGCGCGCCGGGATGGCCGCCGAACGCGCGGCGCGCGCCTTCTGGCCGCTCTGGGCGCTGGGGCTGGCGGTGCTGGGCGCGCTGATGCTGGGCTGGCACGAGGCCGCCCCGGTCGAGGCCGTCTGGGCGGCCGCGCTGGCGGTCGGGGCCGGGGCGCTTGCGGCCGTCTGGCATGGCGCGCGGCGGTTCCGCTGGCCGTCCGATGCCGACGCGCTGGACCGGCTGGACCGGTCGTTGCCGGGGCGGCCCATCACGGTGCTGACCGACCACCAGGCCATCGGCGGCGACGATGCCGCGTCGCGCGCGGTCTGGGACGCGCATGTCGCGCGGATGGCCGACCGCGTGTGGCGGGCGCGCGCCGTGCGGCCCGATCTGCGGTTGGCCGGGCGCGATCCCTTCGCGCTGCGCTATGCCGCGCTGCTGCTGTTCGCGGTGGCGGCGATCTGGGGGTCGGTGCTGCGCGTCGGCACGGTGGCCGAGATGACGCCGGGCCGGCCGGGTGCCGCGCTGGCCGCCGGTCCCGCCTGGGAAGGCTGGATCGAGCCGCCGTCCTATACCGGACTGCCCAGCCTCTATCTTGCCGATCTCGATTCCCGCGCCATCGACGTGCCCGAGGACAGCCGCGTGACGCTGCGCCTTTACGGCGAGGTGGGCGCGCTGGATGTGGTGGAAACCGTGTCGGGCGGCACCGCGTCCCCCGTCGAGGACGGCGCGCCCTCGCGCGATTTCGAGGTGGTGCAGGACGGCGTTCTGCGGATCGAGGGGGCGGGGGGCCGCGCCTGGGACGTGGCCGTGATCCCCGACGCGCCGCCTGCCATCGCCGTGACCGAACCCGCCGAACGGATCGAGGGCGGGCAGTTCCGCCAGCCCTTCACCGCGTCGGACGATTACGGCGTGACCGCCGGGCGCGTGACCGTGACGCTGGACGAAGCCGCCATCGACCGCCGCCACGGCCTTGCCGCCGATCCCGACCCGCGCGATGCGCTGGTGGTCGATCTGCCCCTGCCGATCACCGGCGACCGTGCCGCGTTCGAGGGCGCGCTGGTCGAGGATTTCAGCCGCCACCCCTGGGCGAACCTGCCCGTGACGATGACGTTCGAGGTGACGGATGCGATGGGCCAGACGGGTGCCTCGGATCCGGTGCGCGGCGATCTGGCGGGATTGCGGTTCTTCGATCCAGTGGCGCAGGCGGTGATCGAGCAGCGGCGCGACCTGCTGTGGTCGCGCGACAATGCCCGCCGCGTGGCCGATGTGCTGCGCGCGATTTCGTGGCAGCCCGAGGGGGTGTTCCGGTCCCATACGCTTTATCTGCGGTTGCGGGTCGCGATCCGGCGGCTTGAGGCGGGGCTGGGCGTGACGCCGCTGACGCCCGAGCGGCAGGACGAGATCGCGCAGGCGCTGTGGGACATCGCGCAGGAACTGGAACACGGCGATCTGGCCGACGCGCTGGAACGCCTGCGCCGCGCGCAGGACCGTCTGGCCGAGGCGATGGAGAACGGCGCCGACCCAAGCGAGATCGCCGAACTGATGCAGGAACTGCGCGAGGCGATGCAGGACTACATGCGCCAGTTGGCCGAGCAGTCGGAAGGCGGCGAAAGCCAACAGGCGCAGGGCGAGATGCAGGAGATCACGCCGGACCAGCTTCAGCAGATGATGGACCGCATCCAGGAGCTGATGGAGCAGGGCCGCATGGCCGAGGCGCAGGCGCTGCTGGAGCAGTTGAACCGCATGATGGAGAACATGCAGGTGACGCAGGGCCAGGGCCAGGGGCAGGGGCAGGGGCAGCCCGGCGAAGGCCAGCAGGCGATGGACGATCTGCAACAGACCCTGCGCGACCAGCAGGGGCTGAGCGACGACGCCTTCCGCGATTTGCAGCGGCAATTCGGCGAGGGCCAGCAGCCGGGGCAACAGCCGGGCCAGCAGGGACAGGGACGGCAGCCGGGGCAGGGACAGCCGGGCGAGGGCGAGGGCGAGGGCGGCGGGTCGCTGGCCGAGCGTCAGCAGGCGCTGCGCGACGAGCTGGGCCGCCAGCAGGGCAATCTGCCGGGCGCGGGCACGCCCGAAGGGGACGCGGCGCGCGACCAGCTCGGTCGGGCGGGCGAGGCGATGGAAGGCGCCGAGGATGCGCTGCGCGACGGCGACACCGCCCGCGCCCTGGACCGGCAGGCCGACGCGATGGAGGCTTTGCGCGAGGGGATGCGCCAGTTGGGCGAAGCGATGGCGCAGGACCGCCAGGGGGCCGAGGGCCGGGCCGAGGCCGGCGATCCGCAGGGCCGCGCCTCGGACCCGCTGGGCCGCGAGGCGGGCCTGGACGGGCGGATGGGATCGGATAGCGACCTTCTGGGCCGCGACGAGGTGCATCGCCGGGCCGAGGAATTGCTGGACGAGATCCGCCGCCGGTCGGGCGAACGCGCCCGCCCCGAGGCCGAGCGCGACTATCTGCGGCGTCTGCTGGACCGGTTCTGACGGTCAGTCGAAGGTGCCCGCCACCCGACCCAGAAGCATGAACGCGCGCGCCGTGCGGGTATTGGCCAGCCGGGCGATCTGCGCGTCGTCGGCCTGCGGTTCCATCCCGGCCAGCGTGCGGTCGAAAAGCCGCAGGAAATGGTGGCAGGTATCGCGGAAGATCGTGTCGCCGCGCATCCGCCGCCGCGCCTTGTCCAGCGCGGCCTCCTCCCGGATCGCGCCGATGCCGGCGATGGCCGGGCCGCGTTCGCCCCGTGCGAAACGACGCCAGAGCGCGGGATCGACCGCATCGGGCGGCAGGTCGTCCATATAGATGCCATCCTGGCTGAGCAGCGTCAGCACGTCCTGCGCCGAGGTCACGACCTGCGCCGCGCTTCGGTCCTGAAGGGCGCGGCGCAGCGCCCTGAACCCGGCGCGGTCCTGCGGATCGACCGGAAATTGCAGCGCGGCAATCAGATCGTCGATGCCCAGTGCCGGGGCCTCCTGCGGGGCGTCGATGCCCAGCGCGGGCTGCGCCGTGTCGGCGGCCGCGCGCTGCGGGGCGGCAGGGGCAGAAGCGGCGGGGGCAGGCCGGTCGGCGCGCGTGGCGGCGAGGCGGGCCAGCGTCGCCTCGATCTTGCGCTGGGTGTCGGCGATGCGGTCCAGCCGCGCGGAAAGATCGGGCGTATCGGGCTGCGCGGGGGCCACGCCCGCGCGCCTTTCGATGGCGTCCAGCGTGCGGGTCAGACGCGCCAGCGCGGCCGCGCTGTGGCGGGCGGCGCGGCCGACGGTGATGCCGACCCAGGCCAGCGCTAGCGGCAGCAGGACCGCGATGGGCACGGTCACATAGAAGATCGTGTCGCCAAGCCCGCGATTGCCGGGCCAGACCAGCAGCATCGCCGCCGCCACGGCCCACAGAACCGCCAGCCCGCCGGCGACGGTGCCCGCCAGGTCGGCGCCGGCGCGCCTGCGCCAGACGCCGCGCAGCCGGTCCAGAAGATCGCGGTTCGACATGCGCGGCCTTCGCGTTCAGCGCCAGACGACGCGCAGGATTTCATAGGACTTTTCGCCGCCGGGGGTGCGCACTTCGACGGTGTCGCCCTCGTCCTTGCCGATCAGCGCGCGCGCGAGCGGCGAGCGCAGGTTCAACTTGCCCGCTTCGAGGTTCGCCTCGGGTTCGCCCACGATCTGATAGGTGCGCTCTTCGTCGGTATCCTCGTCCAGCAGCGTCACTTCGGCGCCGAACTTGATGGCGCCCGACATCTTGCCGGTCTCGATAACGTCGGCCCGCGACAGGATGCTTTCGATTTCCTTGATGCGGCCCTCGATGAAGGACTGCTTCTCCTTGGCGGAATGGTATTCGGCATTCTCGGACAGGTCGCCATGTTCGCGCGCCTCGGCGATGGCGGCGATGATGGCGGGGCGTTCTTCGGACTTGAGTTGCTTCAACTCGGCATTGAGCGCGGTCTGCCCCGCGCGGGTCAGCGGTATCTTTTCCATGTGGGGGGCCGTTTTCGTGCTGGGAATGCGGAAGGACTGGGGCTTGTTAATCAAGGGGGGACGCGCAAAGTCAAGGGCGGGGCCGTCCGCGCGCGCCGGGGCGTAACGCCGTGTCGCAATTGACGCGGCGGGGCGCTGGCCCCTACATCGGACGACGACACGCCAACAAGGAAGCCGCAATGTCCCAGACCGCCCGCGAAGCGATGGAATACGATGTGGTGATCGTCGGCGCGGGGCCGGCGGGCCTGTCGGCGGCGATCCGCCTCAAGCAGCTCGATCCAGAACGCAGCGTCGTGCTGCTGGAAAAGGGTTCCGAGGTGGGTGCGCATATCCTGTCGGGCGCGGTGCTGGATCCCTGCGGCCTGGACGCGCTGCTGCCTGACTGGAAGGATCGCGGCGCGCCGGTGACGGTGAAGGTGGCCAAGGACAATTTCTTCTTTCTGGGCGAAAGCGGCAAGGCGCGGGTGCCCAATGTCGTGATGCCGCCGCTGATGAACAATCACGGCAATTATATCGTCAGCATGGGCAATGTGTGCCGCTGGCTGGCCGAGCAGGCCGAGGAGCTGGGGGTGGAAATCTTCCCCGGCATGTCCTGTTCGGAACTTGTCTTCGACGACGAGGGCGCGGTCAGGGGCGTCGTCGCGGGCGAATTCGGGCGCAACCCCGACGGCAGCGAAGGCCCGAATTACGAACCGGGGATGGAGCTGCACGGCAAATACGTGATGCTGGGCGAGGGGGTGCGCGGATCGCTGTCCAAGCAGGTCATCGCGCGCTACGGTCTGGATGCCGACAGCGACGTGCAGAAATACGGCCTGGGCATGAAGGAGCTGTGGGAGATCGACCCGGAAAAGCACCGCCCCGGCACGGTCACGCATACGATGGGATGGCCGCTGGGCAGCGATGCGGGCGGCGGGTCGTTCATCTATCACCTCGACAACAACCAGGTCTATGTCGGGTTCGTGGTGCATCTGGGTTACGCCAACCCATACGTGAACCCCTATCTGGCGTTCCAGCAATTCAAGCATCATCCGATGGTGGCCGAGCTGCTGAAAGGCGGCAAGCGCGTGGCCTATGGCGCGCGCGCCATCAGCGAGGGCGGGTGGCAATCGCTGCCCAAGGTCGCCTTTCAGGGCGGCGCGCTGCTGGGATGCGCCGCCGGGATGGTCAACGTGCCGCGCATCAAGGGCAACCACAACGCCATGCTGTCGGGCAAGGCCGCCGCCGAGGCCGCGCACGAGGCCATCGCCGCGGGCCGGTCGGGCGACGTGCTGGACGATTACGATGCGGCGGTGCGCAGCGGGCCCATCGGCCGCGACCTGCGCCGCGTCCGCAACGTCAAGCCGATCTGGTCGAAATACGGGCTGACCGCGTCGCTGGCGCTGGGCGGGTTCGACATGTGGTGCAACACCGCGGGCTTTTCGCTGCTGGGCACGCTGAAGCACGGCAAGACCGATGCCGCGGCCACCGGCGACGCCGCCGACCACAAGCAACTGGACTATCCCAAGCCCGACGGCACGCTGAGCTTCGACCGGCTGACCAACGTGGCGTTTTCGTTCACCAATCACGAGGAAAGCCAGCCCGCGCATCTGAAGCTGAAGGATCCGGCCATCCCGGTCGCGGTGAACCTGCCGAAATATGCCGGTCTGTCGCAACGCTATTGCCCGGCCGGGGTCTATGAATTCGTGACCGAGGAAGGGCGCGACACGCGGTTCGTCATCAATTTCCAGAACTGCGTGCATTGCAAGACCTGCGACATCAAGGATCCCAGCCAGAACATCGTCTGGACGGTGCCGCAGGGCGGGGACGGGCCGAACTATCCCAACATGTGATCGTTGCGCGATTGTCAGCGGCGCGGGCGGCCCCTAGCGTCATCTGGCCATGACGCCCGAAAGGATTGCCGATGCACCGTCTTGCCCTTGCCTTAGCCCTGCTTTTGCCGACCGTCGCCACCGGGGGCGAGCGCGAGGATGCGGGCGCCTATCTTGCCGGGCGGCACGCGCAGATCCGCAACGATTTCGCCGAGGCCGCGCGCTATCTGGCGCAGGGCGTGCGCAGGGACGCCACCAACCGCGAGATGCTGGAAGGGCTGATCGGCGCGCACATGTCGCTGGGCGATTTCGACAGCGCCGCCGCCGCCGCGAGCCGCTATGTCGAGACGGGCGCCGACAATCAGATCGCCAACCTGGCGCTGGCGACGGTCGCCGCCCGCGACGGCGCGTGGACGGACTTGCTGGACGAGCTGGAGGCCGGGCGCAGCGTCGGGCCGCTTTTCGACGGGCTGGCGCGGGGCTGGGCGCTGCTGGGGGCCGAACGGACCGACGACGCGCTGGCCGCGTTCGACGATCTGGCGGGCGACGGCGCGGTGCAGGCTTACGGCATCTATCACAAGGCGCTGGCGCTGGCGTCGCTGGGCCGCTTCGACGAGGCCGAGGCGCTGCTTTCGGCGGAAAAGGATCTGCGGCTGACGCGGCGCGGGCTGATCGCGCGCGCGCAGATCCTGACGCAATTGGGCCAGGGGGACCGCGCGGTCAGCGTGCTGCTGGAAGGGTTCGGCCCGGATCTGGACCCGATGCTGGCCGATCTGCGCGACCGGGCCGCGTCGGGCGAGACGCTGGATTTCACCGTGGCGCCCGATGCGCGCGCGGGCATGGCCGAGGCCGCGCATGACATCGCCGCCGCCCTGGCGGACGAGGTGGCGCGCGGCTATACGCTGCTTTATTCGCGCGCTGCACAGGAACTGCGCCCCGATCACGTCGAGGCCGCCCTGCTGAGCGCCGCCCTGCTGGACGAGATGGGGCAATACGATCTGGCCATCGCCACCTATGCCGCCATTCCCAATGACGGCCCCGCGCATATCGCGGCCGAACTCGGCCGGGCCGAGGCGATGCTGAAGGCCGACCGCAAGGATGCCGCGATCGAGGTGCTGCGGCGGCTGGCGCAGGACCGCCCCGATATCGCGGTGGTGCAGGCTCAACTTGGCGACGCGCTGCGCGATCTGGACAGGTTCGCCGAGGCGCGCGATGCCTATGACCGCGCGGTCGCGCTGTTCGACACCCCGCAGGCGTCGCAATGGGTGGTCTATTTCGCCCGCGCCGTCACCGCCGAACGCACCGGCGACTGGCCCGCGGCCGAGGCCGATTTCCGCCGCGCGCTGGACCTGAACCCCGATCAGCCGCAGGTTCTGAACTATCTGGGCTATTCGCTGGTCGAGCGGCGCGAGAAGCTGGACGAGGCGCTGGACATGATCGAACGCGCCGTCGCCGCGCGGCCCGACAGCGGCTATATCGTCGACAGCCTGGCCTGGGTTTTCTACAAGCTGGGCCGCTATGACGAGGCGGTCGCGCCGATGGAGCGCGCGGTGCAGCTGACGCCGGTTGATCCGGTGCTGAACGATCATCTGGGCGACATCTATTGGGCGGTGGGCCGTCATCTGGAGGCGCGGTTCCAGTGGTCGCGCGCGCTGTCCTTCGCCGACAACGCGTCGGAGGAAGACATCGACGCCGACCGCATCCGCCGGAAGCTGGAACTGGGGCTAGACGCGGTTCTGGAGGAGGAAGGCGCCGATCCGCTGAAGGTGGCGAATGACGGCTGAGGCCGAAGCGCCCGCCAAGATCAACCTTTGCCTGCATGTCACCGGCCGCCGCGCCGACGGCTATCACCTGCTGGATTCGCTGGTGGTCTTCGCGGGCATCGGCGACACCGTGCGCGCGGAACCGGCCGACGACTGGTCGCTGACGGTCGCGGGGCCGATGACCGGCGGGGTGCCTTCGGGCGACGACAACCTTGTGATGCGCGCGGCACGGGCGACGGGCGGGCCGGCGGCCGCGCTGACGCTGACCAAGCGCCTGCCCGTCGCGTCCGGCATCGGCGGCGGATCGGCGGATGCCGCCGCCACGCTGCGGGCGCTGGCGGCGATGGACGGTCGCGCCGTGCCGGATGCGGGCGCGCTGGGGGCGGACGTGCCGGTCTGCCTGGCGGGCAGGCCCGCGCGCATGCGGGGTATTGGCGAGCGGCTGGATGCGGTGCCGCCGCTGCCGCAAGCGCATCTGGTGCTGGTCAATCCCGGCGTCGCGCTGTCCACGCCGGCCGTTTTCGCCGCGTTGCAGGGCGCCGCCGGTTCGCCCCTGCCGAGGATGCGGCCCTGGACCAATGCGCGGGACCTGGCCGATTGGCTGGCGGGATGCCGCAACGACCTGCAACCGGCGGCGATGCGGCTGGCTTCGGCGGTGGGCGACACGCTGGCCGAACTGACAGCGCAGGATTGTCTGCTGGCGCGCATGTCGGGGTCGGGCGCCACATGCTTCGGGCTTTACGCCACGCAGGCGGATGCCGCGCGCGCGGCCGGTCGCATCGGGGCCCGGCAGCCCCGGTGGTGGGTCGCCGCCGCGCCGGTCCTGGCCTAGCGGATCCGTTCGACGACGTAATCCGACAGATCGGCCAGCATGTCGCGCAGATCGCCCGGCGGGCAGCGCGTCAGCGCCTCGCGCCCCCGGTCGGCCCATCCCAGCGCGTCCTTGCGCACCGATTCCAGCGCGCCCTGCGCGTCGATCAGGGCGCGCGCGCGATGCAGGTCGCCGTCTTCCTGCCGGCCCTTGCCGATGGTGCGCGCCCAGAACGCCCAGTCGTCGCCTTCGGCCCCCGCGACCGCGCGGATGATCGGCAGCGTCATCTTGCGTTCGCGGAAATCGTCGCCGGTATTCTTGCCGATGTCGTCGCCCTGCCAGTCCAGCAGGTCGTCGACCATCTGGAAGGCGATCCCCAGCGCGTCACCATAGACATGCAGCGCGGCGACCACCTCGTCGTCCGCGCCCGCGATGATGCCGCCCGTTTCCGTCGCCGCCGAAAACAGCGCGGCGGTCTTGCCGCGCACGATCTTGAGATAGGTCGCCTCGGACGTGGCCAGATCGCTGGCGGCGGTCAGTTGCAGAACCTCGCCCTCGGCGATGGTGGCGGCGGCGTTCGACAGGATGTCGAGCACGCGCAGATTGCCCGTCTCGACCATCAGCTGAAAGGCGCGGGCGAACAGGTAATCGCCCACCAGCACCGATGACTTGTTGTCCCAAAGCAGGTTGGCCGTGGGGCGCCCGCGCCGCTGGCCGCTTTGATCGACCACGTCGTCATGCAGCAGCGTCGCGGTATGGATGAACTCGACCGTGGCGGCCAGCCGCACGTCGTGCATGCCGCGATAGCCGCACAGGCGCGACGCGGCCAGCGTCAGCATCGGGCGGATGCGCTTGCCGCCCGCGCCGATCAGATGCTCGGTCACTTCGGGGATGCGGGGGGCGTGTTCGCTGACCATGCGCGCGCGGATCGTTTCGCCCACCCCTTCCAGCGGCTCGGCCAGCGCCGCCGCCAGACGGTCGAGGGGCGTTATCTGCAATTGCTGGGTCATGCGCGTTCCGTCATAGCCTCGACAAACCTCGGGCGGCGACCTTATGTGCCGGCATGAAGGAACTGATGCGCAGCAGCGACCCGACCTCCATCGCCTTCGCCAAGGCGCTTCTTCAGGGCGAGGGAATAGAGTGGTTCGAACTGGACGTCCATATGAGTGTCCTGGAAGGGTCGATCGGGATCCTGCCCCGACGGCTGATGGTGGCCGCGCGCGATCATTTCCGTGCCAGCGCCGTGCTGCGCGACAATGACATCGCCCTGGGATGATGCCGGCGGCCTGACGCGCGACGCGTTCCTGGGCGGCAGGCTGCGGCTGGATCAGCCGCGCCGGGGCTATCGCGCGGGGATCGACCCGGTGCTTCTGGCGGCCTTCGTTCCGGCGCGGGCCGGCGACAGCGTGCTGGAACTGGGCTGCGGCGGCGGTGCCGCGTTGCTCTGCCTCGGCGCGCGTGTCGGCGGGCTGGACCTGACCGGGGTCGAGATACAGCCGCATTATGCCGAATTGGCGCGCGGCAACGCCGCGCTGAACGGGATTGCCGCGCGGATCGTCACCGCCGACCTGCGGGCGCTGCCGCCCGATCTGCGCCAGCGGCGGTTCGATCACGTCATTGCCAACCCGCCGTTCTTCGACCGGCGACAGGGAACCGCCGCCCGCGATTCTGGCCGCGACACCGCGCTGGCGGGCGATACGCCGCTGGCCGACTGGATCGCCGCCGGGTCGCGGCGTCTGGCACCGCGGGGCTGGATGACGGTGATTCAGCGCGCCGACCGGCTGGCCGACCTGCTGACGCCGATGGCGGGCGATCTGGGCAGCATCGTCGTGCGGCCGCTTTGCCCGCGCGCCGGGCGCGACGCCACGCTGGTCGTCGTGCAGGGGCGCAAGGGCGGACGCGCGCCGCTGCGGCTGGCGGCGCCCCTGATCCTGCATTACGGGCCGACGCATGGCCAAGATGCCGAGGATTACACGCCAAAGGTGTATTCTGCCCTGCGTTGTGGCGAAAAGCTGCCGTAACGTCAGTTAGCGGACAAACTGAATCCAATTCGTGCACTGGTATTGGTGACAGACCCACCTAAATGTGATGGACTACCCTGACGGCACCCGAAACGAAGGAGGATGGCGATGTCATTGGACGCTCATGTCTCGGAATTGCGGAAGAAACACCAAAATCTTTCGGACATGGTGGAGGACGCGCAGCGCAGTCCCGGCACCGACGCCCTTCGAATCACCGAACTGAAACGCGAGAAGTTGCGGCTCAAGGAACAGATCGACCGTCTTAGCCACTGATCCGGATCGATTCGCCCGAAAGGCGAACTTGACCGCAAACTGGGGACCGGCGCGGCATCGACCGCGCCGGTCCTTTTCGTTCAGGCGAAATACTGGCCGCCATTGGCCGAAATCGTGCTACCGGTGATGAAGCCCGCATCCTCGCCCGCCAGGAACACCACGCAACGGGCGATTTCCTCGGGCTCGCCCAGGCGGCCGACGGGGATCTGCGGGATGATGCGTTCGTTCAGCACCTTCTCGTCGATGGCGCGCACCATTTCCGTGCCGATATAGCCGGGGCAGATCGCGTTCACGGTGATGCCGGCCCGCGCGCCTTCCTGCGCCAGCGCCTTGGTGAAGCCCAGATCGCCCGCCTTGGCGGCGCTGTAATTCGCCTGACCGGCCTGGCCCTTCTGGCCGTTGATCGAACTGATGTTGACGACGCGCCCGAACTTGGCGTCGCGCATGGCGCCCCAGACGCAATGGGTCATGTTGAACACGCCGGTCAGGTTGGTGTCGATCACCTCGCGCCACTGGTCGGGGGTCATGCGGTGGAACATCGCGTCGCGGGTGATGCCGGCATTGTTGACCAGCACCTCGACCGGGCCAAGCGCCTCGGCCACCTTGGCGATTCCGTCCTTGCAGGCGTCGTAATCGGCGACCGACCACTTGAAGACCTTGATCCCCGTCTCGTCCGCGAATTTCTTCGCCGCCTCGTCGTTGCCGGCGTAATTCGCCGCAACGTCATAGCCCGCGTCGCGCAGCGCGACCGAAATCGCCGCCCCGATTCCGCGGGTGCCCCCCGTGACCAATGCCGTTCTTGCCATGTCGTCTCTCCTCCTCTTGAAACTAGTCCATGTCCGCCAGCAGCGCGCGTGCCGCATCCTCGCCCATCGCCCAGGTGCGGCGCAGCTTGTCGGGATCGGTGAAGTCGATTTTGTCGGCCGGCACCTCGTCCTGCGGTTGCAGGTAGGTGCGGCCGGGAATGTCGGGGATGTTGCGGAAGCGGCGCGTCAGCAGAATCAGCGTGGTGCCTTCGTCCGGCTGTGGAACGGGCGCCTGATCGGTCATGCCGGCGTCGATGGCCGGTTTCCCGTCCCAGAGCGGCGGATCGAAAGCAGGCGGGATCGTGGCCGCGGCGCAGACGAGGTCGATCAGCCGCCCTTCCGCCGCGGCGGCGCGCGCATCCACCCGTTCGGGCGTTAGGCCGGCCTTTTCGGCCCAGGACAGATGCGGCGTGGACCGGACGGCCAGATCGGCCTCGTAGGCGGCCATGACGGCGGTGGCCGACAGCTTGGCCCAGTTCGAATCGGGCGGCCGCGCGATCACAATCTCGAAGGCCGGGCCATTGGCGATCCGGCGCTGCGCATCGGCGTCCAGCACCGTTTCCACCACCTTGCGATAGATTTGCTGGTGGGGGGAATTGCCCGGCTCGCCGTCGAAGGGTTCGTGCAGCGGCAGGTTGCGGTCCTGGTCCTTGAACGCCTCGATCATCGTTTCGCGCACGACGGTCCCGCGCCGCGAGATGAAACCGCAGGCCGACAGCGCGCCGCCCGATACGCCGGCGATGCGCGCCGGGTCCAGCCCGATCGCATCGCGCAGCACATGCAGCAGGCCGCCTTGCCAGAAACACCGCGTCCCGCCGCCCGAAAAGACAAGCTGGTCATACGGCGGTGTCAGCCGCGCCATCGGGGCCTGCCGTCCTGCGGTCCCCGCCGTCAGGGCCGCTCGACGCACATGGCGACGCCCATGCCGCCGCCGATGCACAGCGTCGCAAGCCCGCGCTTGGCATCGCGGCGCTTCATCTCGAACAGCAGCGTGTTCAGCACCCGCGCGCCCGATGCGCCGATGGGATGGCCGATGGCGATGGCGCCGCCGTTGACGTTGACGATCTCGGGATCCCAGCCCATTTCCTTGTTGACCGCGCAGGCCTGCGCCGCGAACGCCTCGTTCGCTTCGACAAGGTCCAGATCGGACGCCTTCCAGCCGGCCTTTTCCAGCGCCTTGCGGCTGGCATGGACCGGCCCCACGCCCATGATCGCCGGGTCCAGTCCCGCCGTCGCATAGCTGACGATGCGCGCCAGCGGGGTGATGCCGCGGCGCTCGGCCTCGTCGTCGCGCATCAGCAGCACGGCGGCGGCCCCGTCGTTAATGCCGCTGGCATTGCCGGCCGTGACGGTGCCGTCCTTGGCGAAGGCGGGGCGCAGTTTCTGCATCGCCTCGATGGTGGCGCCGTGGCGGACGTATTCGTCCTGATCGACCACCGTGTCGCCCTTGCGGGTCTTGACGGTGAAGGGGATGATCTCGTCGGCAAAGCGGCCGGCCTTCTGCGCCGCCTCGGCCTTCTGCTGGCTGGCGACGGCGAACTGGTCCTGCTGGTCGCGGCCGATCTGGTATTTCTCGGCGACGTTCTCGGCGGTCTGGCCCATGTGATAGCCGTTGAACGCGTCCCAGAGACCGTCCTTGATCATGCTGTCGATGAACTTCATGTCGCCCATCTTGTGCCCGGCGCGCAGGTTGGCGACATGCGGGGACAGCGACATGTTTTCCTGACCGCCCGCGACGATGATGTCGGCATCGCCAAGCTGGATGTGCTGCGCGCCCAGCGCCACCGCGCGCAGGCCCGATCCGCAGACCTGATTGAGGCTCCATGCCGAGGAGGCGATGGGAAGGCCCGCGTTGACATGCGCCTGGCGCGCGGGGTTCTGGCCCTGGCCGGCGGTCAGCACCTGGCCCAGGATCGTCTCGTCGACATCGGCCTTGTCGATGCCCGCCCGTTCGACCACGCCTTCCAGAACGGCGGCGCCCAGTTCATGGGCGGGGGTGGCGGCGAAGCTGCCGGCGAAGCTGCCGACGGCGGTGCGGCCGGCCGAGGCGATTACGACATTGGTCATCAGTGGCTCCTGCTGCGGGATGGGGCGCGATCGGCCCCGGTTGCCCCGACGATAGGATGCCGCGCGCGCAGGCACAACCGGCCTGCGCGCAGCCTAGCCGGCGCGTTCCTCGCGGCAGGGTTCCCAGCGCGGGCGGATCGTCGGCGCCCCGAAATAGTAGCCCTGAAGGCAATCGACGCCGATCTGGCCCAGATATTTCGCGTCTTCCGCCGTCTCGACGAATTCGGCGATCGTCACCATGTCGAAATGCCGCCCGATGGACACGATGGCCTTGACCAGCGCCTGATTGTCGGCCGACCGGGCGATGCCGCGAATGAACTGGCCGTCGATCTTGAGGATGTCGAATCGCAGATCCTTGAGATACCGCATTGAGGTATAGCCCGATCCGAAATCGTCGATGGCAAAGCTGATGCCGCGGGCCTGAAGACGGGTCATGAATGCCTGAACCGCGTCGGGCATCTGGATGGCCGAGCTTTCGGTGATTTCCAGGATCAGGCGTTCGCCGATGGTCGGGTCGTCGCGCAGCCCGTCCTCCAGCACCGCCAGCCAGCCGGGATGGTCGATGGACCGCGCCGACATGTTGATGGCCAGCCGCAGCCGGGGATTTTCGCGCAGCACCCGCAACCCGCATTCCAGCGACAGGCAGTCGATCCTGCGCCCCAGCTCGAGGCATTCGACCTGAAGGATGAAGTCCTTGGCGGGAATGATCCGGCCCCGCGCGTCGAGAATGCGGATCAGCCCTTCGTAGAAGGCGGGGCGGTCGTGGCGGCCGGCCGGAACGACGGGCTGGAAGGCCAGCATGACGTTGTGGTCGGCCACCGCGCGTTCGACCATCGCCAGCACCGCGTCGTCGCGCTGGCCCGACACGAACGGGACGGGATCGGTCGTGCCGGGGTCTTCGGATACGTCTTTCATCGAGGGCCTCCCGGCGAACTTCCAATTCGCAGGGTGATCGCATGTCTGGCCTAAGAAGAAGTGAACCTCTCGAATTGCGGACAATCGGTTCAGCCGCCGGTCATCGCTTCCAGCAGCGCGCGCGCCTCGGGCCCGTTCCAGTCGGCATCGCCCAGCAGGCGCGCGACCTCGCGGCCCTCGGGGTCCAGCAGCACGGTCACGGGCAGGCCCAGAACCGACATCTGCCGCGCCAGCGCCTGGGTGGGGTCGAGCAGCACCGGCAGTCGCGTCACGCCCTCGTCCGCGAAGAACCGGCCGATTCCCTCGACGGTGTTGCGGCCCGTGGCGATGGTCACGACCTCGAAATCCTCGCCGCCCATCTGCGCCTGCAGCGCATTTAGCGCCGGCATCTCCTTGCGGCAGGGGGCGCACCAGGTGGCCCAGAAATTGACCAGCACATGCTTGCCCTTCCAGTCCGACAGGCGGTGCTCGACGCCTTCGGCATCGACGAAAGCCGCGTCGCCCGCCGGTTTCGGATCGGCATGGACGTTGAGCTTCTTCATGTCCCCCACGCGCAGCGCGTCGGGCACCGCGTCGGCCAGCGCCCCGTTTGCAGCGATGGCGACGGACAGATAGAGGATGGCGACCAGACCTTTCATTCGACCTCCGGGGGGCGCGCATGTCGCAGGACACGGGCAGGACACAGAACGCGATGTGGGGCGGACGGTTCGCCGCCGGGCCGGACGCAATCATGGAGGCGATCAACGCCTCGATCGGGTTCGACCGGCGGCTTGCGGCGCAGGACATCGCAGGCTCGCGGGCGCACGCCGCGATGCTGGGCGCGACGGGCATCCTGGACGCTAGCGATGTCGCCGCGATCAGGGAAGGTCTGGTCACGGTCTTGTCAGAGATCGAGGCGGGATCGTTCGCGTTCCGCGCCGATCTGGAAGACATCCACATGAACGTCGAAAACCGCCTGCGCGCGCTGATCGGCGACGCGGCGGGGCGGCTGCACACGGCGCGGTCGCGCAACGACCAGGTGGCGACCGATTTCCGCCTCTGGGTGCGCGACCAGTGCGATGCGGGCATCGACGGCCTGCGCGCGCTGCAACGCGCGTTGCTGGATCAGGCCGAGGCCGGGGCGGATTGGGTGATGCCGGGCTTCACCCATCTGCAAACCGCGCAGCCCGTCACCTGGGGTCATCACATGATGGCCTATGTCGAGATGCTGGGCCGCGATGCGGGCCGCCTGGCCGATGCGCGCGCGCGGATGAACGAATGCCCGCTGGGCGCCGCCGCGCTGGCCGGCACCGGCTTTGCCATCGACCGCGACATGACGGCGCGCGCGCTGGGGTTCGAGCGGCCCTGCGCCAATTCGCTGGATGCCGTGTCCGACCGCGACTTCGCGCTGGAATTCCTGGCCGCCGCCAGCATCTGCGCCATGCACCTGTCGCGGCTGGCCGAAGAGCTGGTGATCTGGTCGTCGGCGCAGTTCCGGTTCGTCACGCTCAGCGACCGCTTCTCGACCGGCAGCAGCATCATGCCGCAGAAGAAGAACCCCGACGCGGCCGAGCTGATCCGCGCCAAGATCGGGCGGATCGTGGGGGCGAACGTGGCGCTGCTGACGGTGATGAAGGGGCTGCCGCTGGCCTATTCCAAGGACATGCAGGAAGACAAGGAACAGGTCTTCGACGCCGCCGATACGCTGATGCTGGCGCTGGCGGCGATGACCGGCATGGTCGCCGACATGACCGCCGACCGCGCCGCTTTGGCCGCCGCCGCCGGCGCGGGCTTCTCGACCGCCACCGATCTGGCCGACTGGCTGGTGCGCGAGGCGAACCTGCCCTTCCGCGACGCGCATCACGTCACCGGCACGCTGGTGGCGCTGGCCGAGGCGAAGGGCTGCGACCTGCCCGACCTGACGCTCGACGACATGCGCGGCGTCCATCCCGCGATCACATCCGGCGTGTTCGACGTGCTGGGCGTTGAAAACAGCGTCGCCAGCCGCATGTCCTATGGCGGAACGGCGCCCGCGCGGGTGCGCGAACAGATCGCCGTCTGGAAGGACCGTCTGGGATGAACCGCCTTGCCGCCCTGACACTTGCCGCATCGGCCCTTCTGGCCGCCTGCCAGGACACGCAGCCGCGCGCCGGGGCCTGGGTGGGCATCACCCCCGACGGCGTGCGCGTCTATCCGCAGATCGGCGTGCAAAGCGGCAATGTCGGTCTGGTGATCTCGCCATGAGGGGGGCCGCCCTTCTGGCCGCGCTGCTGCTGGCCGCCTGCGGCGCCGACGGCCCGCCCGAACCGCGCCCCGACGCGATCCGCCCCGCCGGGATCGAGGTCAGCGGCACCGCCAGCATCGGCGTCAGCGGCACGTTCTGAACGCGCGGGGCGACGGACCTTTCGCACCGGATGCGCCTGCGCTAGAAGGCCGCGTCTGGACCGGAAGGAACCAAAATGGGCTATCGGATCGCCGTCGTCGGCGCCACGGGCAATGTGGGCCGCGAAATGCTGAACATCCTTGCCGAGCGGGAGTTTCCCGTCGACGAGATCGCGGCGCTGGCGTCGCGCAAGTCGATGGGCACCGAGATCAGCTTCGGCGACAAGACCCTGCGCACTGCCGATCTGGACCAGTTCGATTTCACCGGCTGGGACATTGCGCTGTTCGCGGTCGGATCGGAGGCGACGAAAACCTATGCCCCCCGCGCGGCCAGGGCGGGCTGCGTGGTGATCGACAATTCGTCGCTTTATCGCTATGACCGCGACGTGCCGCTGATCGTCCCCGAAGTGAATCCGCAGGCGATCCACGACTATGCCAAGCGCAACATCATCGCCAACCCGAACTGTTCGACCGCCCAGATGGTCGTGGCGCTCAAGCCGCTGCACGACCGCGCGCGCATCCGCCGCGTCGTGGTCAGCACCTATCAATCCGTGTCGGGCGCCGGCAAGGAGGGCATCGACGAGCTTTGGGACCAGACCAAGAGCATCTACAATCCCGTTGACGACAAGCCGCCGTCGAAATTCACCAAGCAGATCGCGTTCAACGTCATTCCCCATATCGACGTCTTTCTGGAAGGCGGCGACACCAAGGAGGAGTGGAAGATGGTGGCCGAGACCAAGAAGATCCTCGATCCCGCCATCAAGCTGACGGCGACCTGCGTGCGCGTGCCGGTCTTCGTCGGCCATTCCGAGGCGATCAACATCGAGTTCGAGGATCCGCTGGACGAGGACGAGGCGCGCGACATCCTGCGCGAGGCGCCGGGCCTCATGGTCGTCGACAAGCGCGAGGATGGCGGATACATCACCCCCGTCGAATGCGTGGGCGAATACGCCACCTATATCAGCCGCATCCGCGCCGACAGCACGCTGGACAGCGGGCTGAACATCTGGTGCGTCAGCGACAACCTGCGCAAGGGCGCCGCCCTGAACGCCATCCAGATCGCCGAGCTTCTGGGCCGCGAGGTGCTTCGCAAGGGGTGACACCGCGCGCATTGGCGGGGTTTTCTTCACGCCCCGTCAATATCCGGCTGGCATCCTGCGCGCGGGGGCGATGCGGGGCGGACGCGATGGCGCTGTTGCTGATCAAGGCGCGGCAGGGACGGCTTGCCGCGCTGGCGACGTTGGGGCGCACCCTTTCCAACGTCTTTCACGATGCCAAATGGCATCCGCGCGACGGCCATCGCCGCGCGGTCGCCGCCGCCTTGCGCCGTTGTCAGACCGGCACGAATTCGTCCGTGCGCGGTTCCAGCGTCCACAACCCGCCTTCGGCGATGTCGTTATAAAGGCCGTGCAGGCTCAGCCGGTCGTCCTTCACGGCGTCGCGGATGAACGGAAACGTCATCAGGTTTTCCAGCGACACGCGGATCGCCTCGTGTTCCAGCGCCAGCTTGCGCGTCGCCTCGTCGCCTTCGGGCAACCGCTCGAATCCGGGGCGCAGGATGTCCATCCAGCGGCCGATGAAGCTCGTCTTCTCGTCCAGTTCGGGCGCCTTGCCCGAACACATGTCATAGCATCCCTGCACCCCGCCGCAGCGCGAATGGCCCAGAACGATGATATGCGCGACGCGCAGATAGCTGACGGCATATTCGACCGCCGCCGAGGTGCCGTGCCGGTCGCCGTCGGGTTCGTAGGGCGGCACAAGGTTGGCGATGTTGCGGTGAATGAAGAATTCGCCCTGTTCGGCGCCGAAGATCGACGTGACGTGCACGCGGCTGTCGCAGCACGAGACGACCATGGCGCGCGGGCGCTGTCCCTCGTCGGCCAGCCGTCGATACCACGACCGGTTCTCGGCGAAGGTGGTCGCATACCAGCCATGATAGCGCTGGGCGAGGTATTGCGGCAGCGGGCGCACGGGCTCCATCGGATCCTCCGGTTGGTGACGCGTCAACGTCTAGGCGCATTTCGACAGGTATTCGAGGGATTTCTGCCGCCGCCACCAACGGTTTCTTAGCCCTGCCATGCCAGGTATCGGGCGGGGCGGAGAAGAAGAATGGCTGAAATCATCTGGCTGCGTCCGGTCGAGGGCGGGATGCCCGACATGCCGGGGCCGGAATCGGGCGGCGAGGGGACGATCGACGATCTGGCAGTGCAGATCGCCGGCGTCACGATGGCATGGCAGGGGCACCGCGTTGCGGACGTGGCGGCCGGCGCGCGCACGCTGGCCGTCACCGCGACGGGGCTGGGGCTGGACCGGCTGGCGCGGGTGGCCTGCACGATCTGCGTGCTGTGCGGCCGCGACGATCCCGCCGCGCTGGCGGCCAATGTCGCGCGGCTGTCGCGCTTGGGCGACGCGGCGCTGATCGCGTTCTGGGGCGGCGAAAGCGCGGGGGGCTGACCGGCACCGCCCGGCGTTGCGTCCGGGGGCGGGCGGTGTGCCGGGGGCTGACCGGCCCCGCCCGGCGTTGCGTCCGGGGGCGGGCGGTGTAAGGTCCGCGCGACCGACCGACCCGGAGCATACGATGCCGCTGACCTTCGCCCCCCCGACCGACGCGGCGCTGCCGCTGACTGCGCTTGCGCCCGACGCGGTCGAAGGCTGGCTGGCCGGACAGGACGACCGCGTGGCGCGCATCGTCCGCGCCGCCCGGTTCGAGGGCCGCGCGGGCCAGACCGTGCCGATCCCCGGACCGCAGGGCGATCTGCAGGGCGCGCTGGTGGGTCTTGGGGACGCGCGCCAGCGCCGCCGCACGCGTTTCGCCATAGCTGCCGCGCGCGCCGCGCTGCCCGAAGGGCCGTGGCGGCTGGACGGCATCGCGCCCGCCGACGCGGCCGAGGCGGCTTTGGGCTGGCTGCTGGCCGGGTATCGCTTCGACCGCTATGCCAAGAATGCCGCCCCGGCCGCCCGGCTGGTCGCGCCCGAAGGCGTCGATGCGCCGCTGATCGAGGCGATGGCCGCGGCCGAGGCGTTGACCCGCGACCTGATCAACACCCCCGCCTCGGATATGGGCCCGGCAGAGCTGGAAGCCGCCGCGCGCGATCTGGCCGACCGGCACGGCGCGCGGATCGACGTGACCGGCGGCGACACCCTGCGCGACGGGTTCCCGATGATCCACGCCGTCGGCCGCGCCGCCGCCCCCGACCGCGCCCCGCGCCTGATCGAGATGACATGGGGCGGCGACGGCCCGGCGTTGACGCTGGTGGGCAAGGGCGTCTGTTTCGACACGGGCGGGCTGAACCTCAAGCCCGGCGCGTCGATGGCGCTGATGAAGAAGGACATGGGCGGCGCGGCCACGGTGCTGGGGCTGGCGCATCTGATCATGGCGCAAGGCGCGAAGCTGCGGCTTCGCGTGCTGATCCCGGCGGTCGAGAATGCCGTGTCGGGCGACGCGATGCGGCCCGGCGACATCCTGACATCGCGCAAGGGGCTGACGGTCGAGATCAACAATACCGATGCCGAGGGGCGGCTGGTGCTGGCCGACGCGCTGGCGCTGGGGGCCGCGGACGCGCCCGACCTGATGGTGTCGATGGCGACGCTGACCGGGGCCGCGCGCGTCGCGGTCGGCCCTGATCTGGCGCCCTTCTACACCGACGACGACGCGATCGCGCAGGCCATCGCGCAGGCGGGCCGCGATCTGGCCGATCCCGTCTGGCGCCTGCCCTTCTGGGATCCTTACGAATCGCTGATCGAGCCGGGGATCGCCGACCTCGACAACGCGCCCAAGGGCGGGATGGCCGGGTCGATCACCGCCGCCCTGTTCCTGCGCCGCTTTGCCGAGGGCGCCGTGCGCTATGTGCATTTCGACATCTACGGCTGGCAGCCCGACGCGGCCCCGGCCCGGCCCAAGGGCGGCGCGGGGCAGGGCGCGCGGGCGCTTTACGGGGCGCTGCCGGCGATCCTGCGATGACCGACCGCCGGCTTCTGCCCGCCAACGGCCGCGTCGCCGCCGACCATCTGCGCGGCCGGGTCGAGGCCGAGCGGTTCGTGCGGGGCGAGGCCGCGGCCGTGCGCGTGCCGCTGACCGACCTCTGGGCCGACCGCGAAGGCACGCGCCGCGACCGTCAGCTTCTGATGGGCGCCGGCGTCACCGTCTATGACCGCGACGGCGGCATGGCCTTCGTCGCCGCCGCGCGCGACGGCTATGTCGGCTATGTGGCGCTCGCGGCCCTCGGCCCGCCGTCGCAGGTCAGCCATGTCGTCGGCGTACCGGCCAGTCACCTCTATCCCGCGCCCGACATGAAGCGGATCGAGGTCGCGCGCCTGTCTTTCGGCGCGGGCCTGTCCATCGTCGCGGCCAGCGGCACGTTCTTCGAAACCGCCGAAGGGCTGTTCGTGCCCCGCGCCCATCTGCGTCCCGCCAACCGCCCGATGACCGATCCGGCGGGTGCGGCGCAGCTTTTCTTCGGGGTGCCCTATCTTTGGGGCGGCAATTCGTCGGACGGGATCGACTGTTCGGGGCTGGTCCAGGCGGCGCTGCTGGCTTGCGGGCTGCCCTGTCCGGGCGATGCCGATTTGCAGGAGCGCGCCGCCGGCATCCCGCTGGACGATGCCGAACCCCTGCGGCGCGGCGATCTGCTGTTCTGGCCCGGCCATGTCGCGATGGCGGTGGATGGCGACGTGCTGATCCACGCCAACGCGCATACGATGGCCGTCAGCTACGAACCCGTCGCGCAGGCGGTCCAGCGCATCGCGGGGGCCGGCGACGGCGACGTGACTTCCCGGCGCAGGCCCGCGCTCACTCCACCGCGCGGATAAGCTTGCGCTCCAGCACCCGCAGCACGGCGCGCAATTCGTGTCCGCGCTTGAGGATCTGGCCGTCCATCCCGATCACCGCGTATTGCCCCTGACGCGCGCGCAGCCTCGGCCGCTTCTCGATCCGGTAGAGCGGATGTTCCGCCGTGCGCCGGAAGACGGAAAAGACCGCCACGTCGCGCAGGAAGGACAGGCCGTAATCGCGCCATTCGCCCGCCGCCACCATCCGCCCGTAAAGGCCGAGGATGGTGTTCAGTTCGGTGCGGTCGAAGGTGACGCGGTCGGGTTCGGCGGCATGGATCACGGGCATCGTCATGGGCTGAAGGTGGGGCAGGGCGCGGGCCTTGGCAAGTGCCTGCAAAAGACTGCGATTTGGCCCCGATGCCGCCGCAATGCCCCGCCATCAAGGGCCCATAGCGACAAGCGCTATAACCCCGGTGCCGCGACGTCAGTGCCCCCACCAGATCGCGGCATCGGGGCCACCGCCCGCCCGCCTAGCGCGCGGTCAGCGTCACCACGAAGGGGCCGGTGGCGACCGACAGATCGCGCAGCCCCGTCACCGCGCCGCCCGACAGGCCGTATCGCGCCACCAGCCGCATCGACTTGAACCGGAAGGGCGACAGATGCCCCGGCCCGTGCGTCACCGCGTAATCCATCGCGCAGACCAGGCTGTCGCCCTCGACGCTTCGGGCGGTGGGCGTCACCTGCACCGCGCGCCGCCCGTCATACATCCGCCAGCCGCCCGGACAGTCGCGCGCCGAGGCCAGCCGCCAGAACCCCGATACCGGGTCCAGCACGTCGGACGGCACCGTCGCGGGGTCCGAGGCGGGCGTCGCCTCGGATTGCGGCACCACCTGCGTCGTCACCGGGCGGCCGTCCTCGAACAGCACCGTGATGCGCCGGTCGTCGCCCTGCCCGACATAGGTGCCGTCGGGCGTCACCACGCCCTCGAACGCGCCGTCGCCGACGCCCAGCGGCGTGTTGTCCAGCCGCATCGCCAGCCGGTCGGCAAGCCCCGTCATCCGCCCCAGCACCCGGTCGCCCAGCCGCACGTCGAACTCGGCCGCAGCGACGGGCATTGCGGCGGGCATTGCGATGGGCAGGGCGGCGGCCAGCACCGCCGCCAGCCGCGCGCGCCGGCCCGTCCTCATCCGCAGAAGACCCGCACGACATCGCCCGCGGCATCCACCTGGACGTTCAGACGCTCGCCGCGGAAATCCATCGTCATCGCGCTGTCGGGCCGCAGGACGCGGATCTCGGGGTTGGCGATCACGGTCGCGGGCAGCGGCGCGCCGACCAGATCCTGCCGCGTATCGGCGCCGCAGGCGTTGCGGTCGGGCTTGGCGGCGGGCCGGTTGGCGACGGGCGTGCAGGCCGTGACGGCCAGCAGGACCGCAAGGGCGGCGGTGACGTGTTGCATGTCGGGCTCCTTCAAGACAGGGTTCGCCGAAACATAGACCGGAGATCGCAGATGAGAACCCGTGCCGCCGTCGCCCTTGCCGCTGGTCAGCCGCTGGAAGTCATGGAAGTCGAACTCGACGCGCCCCGCAAGGGCGAGGTGCTGGTCGAGATCAAGGCGACCGGCATCTGCCATACCGACGAATTTACCCGGTCGGGCGAAGATCCCGAAGGGCTGTTTCCCGTCATTCTCGGCCATGAAGGCGCCGGCGTGGTGCTGGAGGTGGGCGAGGGCGTGACGACGCTGAAGCCCGGCGATCACGTCATCCCGCTCTATACGCCCGAATGCCGCGAATGTCCGTCCTGCCGGTCGCAGAAGACCAACCTCTGCACCGCGATCCGCGCGACCCAGGGCCAGGGGCTGATGCCGGACGGCACGACGCGGTTTCACATGCTCGACGGCACGCCGATCCATCATTACATGGGCTGCTCGACCTTCGCGAACCATACCGTGATGCCGGAAATCGCGCTGGCCAAGGTCGACGCGGGCGCGCCCTTCGACAAGATCTGCTATATCGGCTGCGGCGTGACCACCGGCATCGGCGCCGTCATCAACACCGCCAAGGTCGAGATCGGATCGACCGCCGCCGTCTTCGGGCTGGGCGGCATCGGCCTGAACGTCATCCAGGGGCTGAAGATGGCCGGCGCCGACATGATCATCGGCGTCGATCTGAACGACGACAAGAAGGAATGGGGCGAACGCTTCGGCATGACCCATTTCATCAACGCGAAAGAGGCGGGCGACAATGTCGTGTCGCAGATCGTCGAGATGACCAAACGCGGTGACGACCAGATCGGCGGGGCGGATTACACGTTCGACTGCACCGGAAACGTCAAGGTCATGCGCAACGCGCTGGAATGCGCCCATCGCGGCTGGGGGGTGTCGGTGGTGATCGGCGTGGCCCCCGCAGGGGCCGAGATCGCGACGCGTCCCTTCCAGCTCGTCACCGGACGGACGTGGAAGGGCACGGCCTTCGGCGGCGCGCGGGGACGCACGGACGTGCCGAAATTCGTCGATTGGTATATGGACGGCAAGATCGAGATCGACCCGATGATCACCCACACCCTGACCCTGGACGAGATCAACAAGGGGTTCGACCTGATGCACGAAGGCCGCTCGATCCGGGCCGTCGTCGTCTATTGAGGATCGAACGCGCGGGGCCGGGGGACGGCGACGCGCTCTGGTCCGTCCTGCGCCCCGCGATCCGGGCGGGCGACACCTATGCGCTGCCGCCCGACGTGACGCGGGCCGACGCGCTGGCCTATTGGGGCGATCCGGCGCACGAGGTCTGGATCGCAAGCGGCGATCTGGGCAGCTACTACCTGCGCGCCAACCAGCGCGGCAACGGCGATCATGTCTGCAACGCGGCCTTCGCCACCCGGCCCGCCGCGCGCGGACAGGGGGTGGCGCGCGCGATGCTGGACCATGCGCTCGGTCGGGCGCGGGGGCGCGGGTTCGCCGCGATGCAGTTCAACTTCGTCGTCGCGTCCAACGTCCGCGCGCTGGCGATCTGGCGGGATTACGGGTTTGACATCGTGGGCCGCGTGCCCCACGCCTTCCGCCATCCGCAGCGGGGGCCGACCGACGCCCTGATCCTGCACCGCTTTCTCTGAAGGGTCCGTTCATGGCCGCCACCACCCACCGCGACCGCCCCGATCGCGACCGCCCGCTTTACGCCGTCCTGATCGACGCCGACAACATCCCCGCCAAGTTCGCCGCGCCGATCCTTCAGGAAATCACCAGCTTTGGCGAACCGGCGCTGCGCCGCGTCTATGGCGACTGGTCGTCGGGGCGGCTGGCCAACTGGTCGCGCACCGTGCGCGACATCGGCCTGGTGGCGCATCAGGAAACCGCCAACACCGTGGGCAAGAACGCCAGCGACATCGGCCTGGTCATCGACGCGATGGACATCCTGCATACCGGCCGCTTCGACGGGTTCGTTCTGGTCAGCAGCGACAGCGATTTCACCGCGCTGGCCAACCGCATCCGCGAACAGGGCCTCGACGTCATCGGCATCGGCGAGCGCAAGGCCCCCGAAAGCCTGCGCAACGTCTGCAACCGCTTCATCCTGATCGAGAATATCGTGGACGAGCCGGTGATCGAGAAGGCCGCGACCGGCACCACCGCCCAGACCGAAGCCAGCCCCGGCAAGCTTTCCCCGGTCGAGGCCGTGCCGCTGATCCTGCGCGCGATGGACAAGATCGCGCAGGACGACGAATGGTATGCGCTGGGCCAGCTCGGCCAGTATATCACCGCCGAAAGCCCCGATTTCGACACCCGAACCTACGGCAAGCGCAAGCTCAGCGATCTGGTGCAGGATCTCAAACGCTTCGAGACGAAGAAAATCGGCAACCAGCTTCACCTGCGCCGGGTGGACTGACCCCTAGACGCCGTAGCGCGCCATGAACATCTCGACCGCGCCGTCCACCACGCGGTCGATCTCGTCGCCGCGAAACTCGGTCTGCATCCCGAAGACCAGCTTGGGGAACAGATCGGCCTTGCACAATTCGGCGAACTGGTGCGCGGCCAGCCGCAGATCGTCGATGCGCAGCGTGCCCCGGTCCACGGCGCAGCGCAGATAGGCGGTCAGCGTCCGTTCGACCAGCCCCGGCCCGCTGTCCCAGAACCGCTGTCCCAGCTCGGGAAAGCGGTCGGTCTCGGCCACGCAGATGCGGAACACCCGCTGTCCGAAGGGCGACAGAAGGAACCCCACCATGTGCCGCCCCGCCGCGCGCAGCACGGTTTCGGGCGCCGCCTGCATGTCCAGCCCCTCGATGGCGGTGGCGGACTGGCGCGCGCATTCGGTCTGCGCGACCTCCAGGAACAGCAGCCGCTTGTCTGGGAAATAGCTGTAAAGCGTGGCCTTGCTGACGCCCGCGCGCCGGGCGATGGTATCGACGCTGGCGCCCTCGAACCCGTCGGCCATGAACACCTCGCGCGCGCCTTCCAGCACCTGATCGAACTTCCGACCGCGCCGGACGGTCATCGCCGCATCGTCCATGCCTGTCCCCTCGTGCCGTTGCACGACCGATATGGGGATGCGCGCCGCCCGCTTCCAGACATGGCTTGCATCCGGCCCGCGAAGTCCTAGTCTGGAATCGTTCTAAACAAAGGCGCCGCCATGCTGTCTGTCCTGTCCGCCCGCCGCAGCTTCGACGACCTGACCGAGCAGGAGATCCTCGCGCTCGCCATCTCGTCCGAGGAGGATGACGGCCGCATCTATCGCGGGTATGCCGAACGGCTGCGCGCCGACTATCCCGCCTCGTCCGCGATCTTCGACGCCATGGCCGAGGAGGAGGACACCCATCGCCGCCGCCTGATCGACCTGCACCGCGACCGCTTCGGCGATGTCATCCCGCTGATCCGGCGCGAACACGTCTCGGGCTTCTACGCCCGCCGTCCCGTCTGGCTGATGCGGAATCTCGGCCTCGACCGTATCCGCGACGAGGCCGAGGCGATGGAGGCCGGCGCCGCCCGCTTCTATGCCCGCGCCGCCGCCCGCACGTCCGATGCGTCCACCCGCCGCCTGCTGGGCGATCTGGCGGCGGCCGAGGCGGGCCATTCCGACCTGGCCGCGACGCTGACCGCCGACCATCTGGGCGACGATGCCCGCGACGCCGAGGAACGCACCCGCCACCGTCAATTCGTGCTGACCTGGGTGCAGCCGGGTCTGGCGGGGCTGATGGACGGATCGGTCAGCACGCTGGCCCCGATCTTCGCCGCGGCCTTCGCCACGGGCGATACGTGGAACACGTTTCTGGTCGGGCTGGCGGCTTCCGTGGGCGCCGGTATCTCGATGGGCTTCACCGAGGCGGCCAGCGACGACGGCGCGATCTCGGGCCGCGGCAGCCCGGTCAAGCGTGGCGTCGCGTCCGGCGTGATGACGACGATCGGCGGCCTCGGCCACGCGCTGCCCTACCTCATCCCCCATTTCTGGACCGCGACGATCACCGCCCTCGTCGTCGTCTTCATCGAACTCTGGGCCATCGCCTGGATCCAGAACCGCTGGATGCAAACCCCCTTCCTCCGCGCGACACTGCAGGTGGTGGCAGGCGGAGGTCTGGTGCTGGCGGCGGGGATATTGATCGGGTCGGGGTGAGGGATAGATGTTCACGATAGCAAGATGGTCGTCAGAAGGCCCATGTAGAAGTACAGTGACATTTAATTTGCCATTCATGCGTCTTTCTTGACTAAAATATAACGCGAAGAAAACATTGGCTTCGAGAAGTCCTTTATATGAAGAGATACCCGACTTGAATCTGACCCATCTTATGGATCTACCCGGGGCATTAGAAGTTTTTGGCTATATGCCCGCGGCATTTAGAAATGTTCATGCGTTAGAGAGTTGGGCAAACAACCACAGAGCGACTATTGAGAAGCCAGGGGGTAATCTGCCAAAAGCACGGTTTCTCTTTTGCCAATATCCTTCTTTGACGCAAGTTTGGATGAAGGCAGATAAGGCAAACTACCGCAGACACGCAAAACTAATGCTAGAAGAATTAGACGATCGGGAGTATACTCTAGCGGAGTACGACGTTGATCACGTAGTTGCTCGTAGGCGGCTTCGAGAGATGTGGCCAGACTCTTGGGTTCTAATGCAATTTTGCGAAACAGGAATTAATAGAGCTATCGGTTCAAAAGTTGAGCGGAAGATTCGCTATGACTGCCATGATGATGTAGATCGTATCGACATTGGATTGGCTGAATTTATTAAATTAGTCGCAACTACGATGGCTCCTCGTGGACGCCTTGATATTCACGATGCGTTAGGCAAGGCTGAATTATCTTACGAGCGTTTGAGTGTGGACGCTGCAGTTATGCGTAGTTGGTTTAGTCGCCTCCGCAATGAGCTAGTACGGTTAGGTCTCTGAGTTCGGTTTGTCTTGAAGCAGTTTCTAAGCATTTTTTAGGAGAAATTTGTATCTCGATTTACGGAATACAGCTTCTTGCTTACTTCCCTTACTTCCCCTACTGCAAATCCCCGAACGCCCGCTGCACCCGCTCTACCGCCTCCTCGACCTGCGTGCGGGGGGCGGCGATGTTGAAGCGGACGAAGGTTTCGCCGCCCTTGCCGAAGGTCGGGCCGTGGTTGACGGCGATCTTCGCGTCGCGCTCGATCCGGCGGATGGCCTCGGCGCGGTCCATGCCGGTATCCGCGAAATCGACCCAGGCCAGATACGTCGCCTCCAGCGGCATCGACCGCAGGCCGGGAACCGCGTCGATGCCCGCGTCGAAGATCCGCCGGTTGCCGTCCAGATAGGCCACCAGATCGTCCACCCAGGCGGCGCCGTCCGGCGAATAGGCCGCCGTCACCATGTGCAGCCCGAAGGAATTGGGCGAATTGCCCATCGCCGCCATGCGCTGCGCGAACCGCTTGCGCAGGGTGTCGTCGGCGACGATGACGTTGCCGACATGCGCGCCCGCGATGTTGAACGTCTTGGTGGCGGCGCTCATCATCACCAGCCGGTCCGCGATCCCGTCGATCAGCGCCATCGGGATGTGCCGCCGGCCGGGCATGACCAGATCGTGATGGATCTCGTCGCTGACCAGGATCAGGTCGTGCCGCCGGGCGAAAGCCGCGACGCCCTCCAGTTCCTCGCGCGTCCAGACGCGGCCGCCCGGATTGTGCGGCGAACAGAAGACCAGCATCCGCTCGTCCCCCGTCATCGCCCGGTCGAACGCGTCGAAATCCAGCACATAGCGCCCGTCGTCGCGCGGCATCTCCAGCTCGGCCACGCGGCGGCCGGCCGCCTTTATGACGCGCGCGAAGGCGTGATAGACCGGCGTGAACAGCACCACGCCGTCGCCCGCCTGCGTGAAGGCATCGACGCACATCGCCGTGCCGTTCACCAGCCCGTGCGTTGTGAAGACATGGGCCGGATCGACCGCCCAGCCGTGCCGCGTCTCCATCCACCAGCGGATCGCGTCCAGATAGCCGCTGTCATCGCCGAAATAGCCGTAGATCCCGTGATCGGCCATCGCCTGCACCGCGTCCTGCACCGCCTGCGGGGGCCGGAATTCCATGTCGGCGACCCACATCGCGATGCCGCCCTCGGGCGACACGCCATAGGCGGCCTCCATCATGTCCCATTTCACGCAATGCGTGCCGCGGCGGTCGATGATGTCGTCGAAGCTCATGGCGGTTCTCCTGATCCGGGTCGGTCCGGGCTTAGCCGCGCGTCCGGCCCCTGCCAAGACGATTGATCGCGGCGGGGCCGTGGCCTACATGGCCTGCATGGCCCTGCGTTCCATCCTGATCCACCCCGATCCCCGCCTGAAAAAGCGCGCCGACCCGGTGCGCGCCATCGACGACGACCTGCGCCGTCTGGCCGACGACATGCTGGAAACGATGTACGACGCGCCCGGCATCGGTCTGGCCGCGCCGCAGGTCGGATCGAACGCGCGCCTGCTGGTGATGGATTGCATCAAGGACAAGGACGCCGCCCCGCGCCCCATGGTGCTGCTGAACCCCGCCATCGAATGGACCTCGGACGAGGACAGCACCTACGAGGAAGGCTGCCTGTCGATCCCCGACCAGTTCGCCGACGTCACCCGCCCCGCCGAGGTCGATGTGTCGTGGATGGGGCTTGACGGGCAACAGCACCGCGAACGCTTCTCGGGCCTCTGGGCCACCTGCGTCCAACACGAGATCGACCATTTGAACGGCAGGCTTTTCATCGACTACCTTACGCCGCTGAAACGGCAGCTCATCACCCGCAAGATGGTCAAGCTCAAGCGCGAACAGGCGCGCGAGACGACGGCGTGACCCCGCCCGTCCACGCCCCCCGCCGCACCGAGACGCTGGCGCCCTGGCGCATCGGCGGCATGGCGCTGCGCGTCTGGTGGATCGACGTGCAGGGCCAGGCCGCGCCCGACGCGCTTCTGGTGCAGGCCCGCGCCTATGCGGACGCGGCGCTGCCGGGTGCCGTGGCCGCCGAAGGCCACGATCACGGGCTGGGCTTCGTCGTGCTGCACCGGGGCCGCGCGGGCACGTGGCTGCTGCTGCACTGGTGGGCGCATGGCGACGTGCTTTGCCTGCATCTGGCGCTGTCCGAAGGCGGCGATTTCGCGCCCGTGGCCCCGCGTCCGCTGACCGCCTGCGTCTGGGAAATGGTCCCGATGATCGAGGAACGCGCGCGCTGGATCGACCACATGATGCGCGAAGACCCCGATCCGCAGGGCTATCTGGCCGCATGACGGTCCGCCCTATCCTGCGCTGGCCCGACCGGCGGCTGCGCATTCCCGCCGCCCCGGTGGACGCGATCGACGACGCAATCCGCGCCGTCTGGTCCGACATGATCGACACGATGGAGGCCATGCCGGGCGTCGGCCTCGCCGCGCCGCAGATCGGCGTGATGCTGCGGCTCGCGGTGGTCGATGCGTCCGACACGCGCGGCCAGGCGATCCGCATGGCCAATCCCGAAATCCTGCACGCCAGCACCCAGCCCCGCACGCACGAGGAAGCCAGCCCCTGCCTGCCCGGCGTCTCGGCCGCCATCGACCGGCCCCGCGCCGTCACCGTCCGTTATCTGGACGATAGCGGCGCGGTGCGGGAACGCGACTTCGTCCATCTCTGGGCAACCTCGGTGCAGCACCAGATCGACCATCTCGACGGGCGGATGTTCTTCGACCGTCTCAGCCGGACGCGGCGCGACATGCTGCTGCGCCGTGCCGCCAAGATGCAGGGGGCCTGATGCGCGTCGTTTTCATGGGCACGCCCGCCTTTTCCGTCCCCGCCCTCGACGCTCTGGTCCAGGCGGGGCACGACATCGCCGCCGTCTATACCCAGCCGCCCCGCCCCGCCGGACGCGGCAAGCGCGACCGCCCGTCGCCCGTCCAGCAGCGGGCCGAGGCGCTGGGTCTTCCCGTCCGCAGCCCCGCCACGCTGAAAACCGACGCCGCGCAGGCCGACATGGCGGCGCTCGGGGCAGATATCGGCGTCGTCGTCGCCTATGGCCTGATCCTGCCGCAACCGATCCTCGATGCGCCGCGCATGGGGTGCCTGAACATCCATGCCTCGCTTCTGCCGCGCTGGCGCGGGGCCGCGCCCATCCAGCGCGCGATCCTTGCGGGCGACGCGGAAACCGGCATCTGCATCATGCGGATGGAGGCGGGGCTGGATACCGGCCCGGTCCTGACCCGCGCCACCACCCCCATCGGCCCCGACGACACCGCGGGCGACCTGCACGACCGGCTGTCGGTGCTGGGCGCCACGCTGATCGTGACGGCGCTCGACCGTATGGGCGCCTTGCCCGACATGCCCCAGCCCGAGACGGGCGCGACCTATGCCGCCAAGATCGACAAGGCCGAGGCCCGCATCGACTGGACCCGTCCGGCCCAGGATGTGGCCCGCCAGATCCGCGCCATGTCGCCGCATCCGGGTGCATGGTGCATGGCGGGCGACGAACGGCTCAAGCTGCTGCGCGCGCGCGCGGTGCAGGGGCAGGGCGCGCCGGGGCAGGTGCTGGACGGTTTCCGCATCGCCTGCGGCATTGGCGCGATCGAGGTGCGCGAGGCCCAGCGCGAAGGCCGCGGCGCGATGCCGGCGGCCGAGATCCTGCGCGGCCGCCCGCTGCCCGAGGTGCTGACCTGACGCTCAGGCTTTGGCGCGCTTGAACGGCGCCATCCCTTCGCGCGCCAGTTCGTCCGCGCGCTCGTTCTCGGGATGGCCGGCATGGCCCTTCACCCAGGCCCACGTCACCCGGTGACGCGCCTGCGCCTCGTCCAGCCGCCGCCACAGATCCTCGTTCTTGACCGGCTTTTTCGCGCTGGTCTTCCAGCCGTTGCGCTTCCAGCCGTGGATCCAGCTCGTCACGCCGTTCTTTACATACTGGCTGTCGGTCACCAGCGTGATGTCGCTGGGCCGCGCCAGGCTTTCCAGCGCGCTGATCGCGGCCAGCAACTCCATGCGGTTGTTCGTCGTCACCGCCTCGCCGCCGTTCAGGTCGCGCTGCTTGATGACGCGGTCCCCGTCGCGCGCGATCAACAGCGCCCCCCAGCCGCCGGGGCCGGGATTGCCGCTGCACGCCCCGTCCGTATAGGCGAAAAGCTCAGCCATCCACGGGCCTGCGCGAAAGATGGATGACGAAGGGCATCACCACATCGTCCAGCCCCCGTTCGCGCCCATGCCGCACCGCGAAGGGCACCAGCCCCGCACCTTGCGTCATGCGGTCCAGATCGTCCGCGTTCCAGAAGCTGAAGAACCGGCCCAGCCTGTCGCGGTCGGTGCCGGTCCCGGTCTTCATCCCCAGATGCAGCACACCCCCCGGCGCCAGCGCGCGCGCCGCCAGCGCGATCAGGTCCGGCACGTCGTCCGGCGGCGCATGGGTCAACGAGAAGTTCGCCCAGATCCCGCGATAGGGGTCGCTCCAGACCAGGTCCTCGAACGGTTCGACGCGTACGGCGATGCCCAGATCGCGCGCGATGGCGGCCATTTCCGGGCTGGCATCGGTCGCCTCGGCGCGGATGCCGCGCGCCGCCATGATCGCGGCCGAATTGCCCGGCCCGCATCCCCAGTCCAGCACCGGCCCGTCGCCCGCCGGCAGCGCATCCATGAACGCCGACAGGTCGCCATCCGGTTCGCCCCGGCTGAAACGGTCGGCGTAATCCTCGGCCATCCGCGCATAGCAGGCCAGGGTCTCGGGGTCGCTCACCATGCGATCGCCAGCAGGCACACCGCCACGATCCCCGTCAGCAGCACCCGCAGCCGCATCCACCATTCGGGCGCCAGCCCCTGCCGCCAGAACAGCCAGTCGAGGCCCAGCAGCCCGACGAACCCCGCCGTCAGATAGATCGCCGCCGAAACCGGCCCGCCGCCCACCATGAAGAACGCCCAAAGCGCCGGCAGCACCGACAGCGCATAGCCCGTCGCCGCGATCCGGCCCCGCGCCCTGGTGGCGAACCCCCACAGCACGCCCGACATGAACGACAGGATCACCGTGCCATAGGCAAGCTGCACGTAAGGCCCGGCGAATCTCGGCCCGACCCAGCGCAGCGTCAGCGCCGCCGCCGGATCCCACACCATCGTCAGCACGCCCCACACGAAGGGCAGCAATCCGGCCAGTCCAAGGGCCAGCGGGGCCGGCGGTATGTTCGTCGCGCGCATCATCGTCCCGATCTGCCCCCGATCCGCCGCGGCCGCAACCCGGCGGTCAGCCGCCGCGCCGGGCGGCATCCGCCGTCACGCGGGCACCCGCAGGATCCGCGGCACCTTGAACTCCACATCCTCCACCGCCGTCTCGACCTCGCGCATCTGCACGTCATAGCGGTCGCGGAAGGCGGCGACGACCTCGTTCACCAGCACCTCGGGCGCGCTGGCCCCGGCGGTGATGCCGATGGCGCGCGCGCCGTCCAGCGCCCGCCAGTCGATGTCGTCCGCCCGCTGCACAAGCTGGGCATAGCCGCAGCCCGCCCGGCGCCCCACCTCGACCAGGCGGCGCGAATTGGACGAATTGGGCGCGCCCACCACCAGCAGCGCGTCGCAATGCAACGCCATCGCCTTCACCGCTTCCTGACGGTTCGTCGTGGCATAGCAGATGTCTTCCTTGTGCGGCCCGACGATGGACGGAAACCGCGCCCGCAGGGCCGCGACGATTTCGGCGGTGTCGTCCACGCTCAGCGTCGTCTGGGTGATGAAGGCCAGCCGCTCGGGGTCGCGCGGCGCAAGGTCCGCCACATCCGCCGCCGTCTCGACCAGCAGCACCTCGCCCGGCGGCAACTGGCCCATCGTGCCTTCCGTCTCGGGGTGGCCGGCATGGCCGATCATCACCATCTGCAATCCGTTCTCGTGATGGCGCGCGGCCTCGATATGCACCTTGCTGACCAGCGGGCAGGTCGCGTCCACATGGATCATCCGCCGCCGCGCCGCCTCGGCCGGGACCGATTTCGGCACGCCGTGGGCGGAAAACACCACCGGCCGGTCGTCGGGCACCTCGTCCAGCTCGTCGACGAACACCGCCCCCTTGGCGCGCAGATCGTCCACGACATAGCGGTTATGCACGATCTCGTGACGCACGAAGACCGGCGCGCCCCACTTTTCCAGCGCGATCTCGACGATCTTGATGGCGCGGTCCACGCCGGCGCAGAATCCGCGCGGCGCGGCCATGTAAAGCGTAAGGGGCGGTCGGGTCATGCGCGGGCTCCTGTCGCCGGCGAAACTAGGCAACGCGGCCCCCGGCGTCCAGTGGCGCGCCGCTGACGGCAACGTGATTGGCCTTCCCGCGCCGGAGGGTCGGCAGAAGACGCCCGGTCAAGCTGGGGGGAACGCCATGAAACCGATCTGGATCGCCGCAATCCTGCCGATCGTCGCCGGGGCCGGCGCGGTCTTGCTCTGGCCCGATACCGCCGCCACGTCGGCGGGGGCGATCCCGTGGCGCGACGCCGACGCCGTCGCGCGCGGCGGGCAGGTCTATGCCGCGGAATGCGCCGTCTGTCACGGCGCCGATCTGGAAGGGCAGGCGAACTGGCGCGAGCCGGGGCCGGACGGGCGCTATCCCGCACCGCCCCACGACGAGACGGGGCATACCTGGCACCATCCCGACACGGTGCTGATCGACATCGTGCGCCGGGGCACCGCGGCCGTGGTGGGGCAGGGATATGAAAGCGACATGCCCGGCTATGCGGGGGTTCTGTCCCAGAACGACATCCGCGCCGTCCTTGCCTATATCAAGGCCCGGTGGCCGGCTGACATCGTCGCCCGCCACGACGCCATGTCGCGCTAGGTCCGGTGCAACGCCGCGTCAGGTCGTCGCCGACGAGGCCGGTTCGCGCGTCGAATCCTCGCGCGGCGGGCGGCCGATCACCTCGCGCAGCTCCTCCAGCTCGATGAAGGTATCGGCCTGGCGGCGCAGCTCGTCGGCGATCATCGGCGGATGGCTGCGGATGGTCGATACCACCGACACGCGCACCCCGGCGCGCTGCAACGCCTCGACCAGGGGGCGGAAATCGCCGTCGCCCGAGAACAGCACGATGTGGTCTAGGCGCGGGGCCAGTTCCATGGCATCGACGCACAGCTCGACATCCATATTGCCCTTCACCTTCCGGCGGCCCTGGCTGTCGGTGTATTCCTTGGCGGCCTTCGTCACCATCGAATAGCCGTTATAGTGCAGCCAATCGACCAGCGGCCGGATCGGGGAATACTCCTCGCTCTCCAGCATCGCGGTATAATAGAAGGCGCGCAGCAGCTTGCCGCGCCGCATGAATTCCTGCCGCAGCAGCTTGTAGTCTATGTCGAAGCCAAGCGCCTTCGCCGCAGCGTAAAGGTTCGCTCCGTCAATGAACAACGCAAGGCGTTCGTCGCGGTAAAACATCGGTATCGGTATCCTTCGGTCCATCGCGGCGGCCACAGGAACGGCGGCGCGATTTGGGGTAAACCCAAGATAGGGCTGTCAGCCTGCCCTGCAATGCGTCAGGTGGTATAAAAGATACTTAATGCGACGAATGGGGTGCCATGCCGGACTTCTACATTGCAATCGGCGCGAATCTGCCCATGGGCGGCCGGACGCCGGGCGATACGGTCGCCGCCGCCGCCGCGCATCTGGATGTCGCGCCGCTGCGTCTTGTCGCCCTCAGCCCCGTCTACCGCACGCCCGCCTTTCCACCCGGTTCGGGGCCGGATTTCGCCAATGCCGCCGCCCTGTGCAAGGCCGACCTTGCGCCAACCGCGCTTCTGGATCGCCTGCACGGGGTCGAACGCGCGATGGGCCGCGTCAGAACCGGGCGCTGGGGCGCGCGGGTCATCGACCTCGACCTGCTGGCGGCGGGCGATGCCGTCCTGCCCGACGCCGCCACGTTCCGCCGCTGGCACGATCTGCCCGCCGCCCGCCAGCGGGCCGAGGCGCCCGACGGCCTGGTGCTGCCCCATCCGCGCCTTCAGGACCGCGCCTTCGTGCTGGTGCCTTTGGCCGACATCGCCCCCGACTGGCGCCACCCCGTCACGGGCCGGACGGTGCGCGCCATGCGCGACGCGCTGCCTGCCGCCGATCTGGCCGCGATCCGGCCCTGGTAGGGCGGGGGTTTGCAATCGCCTTGTCATTTGCCTATCTTTGGTCTAGCGAACGATCTTCTGTCCAAATTGCCGTGCGTTCGACGGGTCCGCCCGCCGCGTCCGGCCCACTGCCGGAGATGCCAATGGCCCGCGTGACCGTCGAAGACTGCGTCGACAAGGTTCCCAACCGGTTCGAACTGGTGATGCTCGCGGCCCATCGCGCGCGCGAGATCGCCGCCGGGTCGCCCCCGACCGTGGCCCGCGACAACGACAAGAACCCGGTCGTTTCCCTGCGCGAGATCGCCGAGGAAACCCAGCCCGCCGAGGCTTTGCGCGAACGGATGATCGAATCGCACCAAACCCAGATCGAGGTGGACGAACCCGAGGAGGACCGCATGGCGCTTCTCATGGGGGCCGAGGCCGACAGGCCCGCGCAGGACGATCTGTCCGAGGAAAAACTGCTGCGCGCGCTGATGGAAGCGCAGCGCCAGTAGGGACGCGGCCGGCCGGA
Organism: Oceaniovalibus guishaninsula JLT2003; assembly: GCF_000299575.1. Classification (GTDB taxonomy): domain Bacteria; phylum Pseudomonadota; class Alphaproteobacteria; order Rhodobacterales; family Rhodobacteraceae; genus Palleronia; species Palleronia guishaninsula. The sequence goes on along the minus strand of NZ_AMGO01000036.1, from coordinate 15,922 downwards.
TGGACGACGTTGCAACCCTTGTCGATCCGGCGGACCTGACCGACCTCATCGCGCGGATCCGCGCCTATCACCCGACCGCCGATTTCGACCTCGTGCGGCGCGCCTATCATTACGGCGCGCGCATGCACGAAGGGCAGTTCCGCCATTCGGGCGAACCCTATTTCACCCATCCCGTCGCCGTTGCCGGCATCCTCGCCCGCCAGCGGCTGGACGACGCCACCATCGTCACCGCGCTGCTGCACGACACGGTCGAGGATACCCGCGCCAGCTACGAGGACGTGGAAAGGCTGTTCGGTACCGAAATCGCCGATCTGGTCAACGGCGTCACCAAGCTGACGCAGCTTCAGCTCACCTCCACCCGGTCCAAGCAGGCCGAGAATTTCCGCAAACTCTTCATCGCGATGAGCCGGGATCTGCGCGTCATCCTGGTCAAGCTGGCCGACCGGCTGCACAACATGCGCACCATCGAATCGATGCGCCCCGAGGGCCAGCAGCGCAAGGCGCGCGAAACGATGGACATCTTCGCGCCGCTGGCGGGCCGCATGGGCATGCAGTGGATGCGCGAGGAGCTGGAGGATCTGGCCTTCAAGGTTCTCAACCCCGACGGCCGCAACTCGATCATCCGCCGCTTCATCAAGCTTCAGCGCGAGGCGGGCAACGTGATCGACAAGATCACCGCCGACATCCGCCTTGAACTGGACCGCGCCGGCATCGAGGGCGAGGTTTACGGCCGCGCGAAGAAGCCCTTCTCGATCTGGCGCAAGATGGAGGAGAAGAAGATCGGCTTCTCGCGCCTTTCCGACATCTACGGCTTCCGCATCATCGTCGGGACCGAGTCGGAATGCTATGCCGTGCTGGGCGTCATCCACCAGCGCTGGCGCGCCGTGCCCGACCGCTTCAAGGATTACATCAGCCAGCCCAAATCGAACGGCTACCGCTCGATCCACACCACCGTTTCGGGCCGCGACGGCAAGCGGGTCGAGGTGCAGATCCGCACCCGCCAGATGCACGAGGTCGCTGAGGCCGGCGTCGCCGCGCACTGGTCCTACCGCGACGGCCAGCGCGTCGAGAACCCGTTCGCCGTCGATCCCGCCCGCTGGGTGGCGATGCTGTCCGAACAGTTCGAATCAGCCTCCGACCACGAGGAGTTTCTCGAAGCCGTCAAGCTCGAGATGTATCAGGACCAGGTGTTCTGCTTCACCCCCAAGGGCGAGGTCGTGAAGCTGCCCAAGGGCGCCACCCCGCTGGATTTCGCCTATGCGATCCACACCCGCATCGGCGAAAGCTGCGTCGGCGCCAAGGTGGACAACCTGCGCGTGCCCCTCTGGACCCGCCTCAAGAACGGCCAGAGCTGCGAGATCGTCACCGCCGAGGGCCAGCGCCCCCAGCCCACCTGGATCGACATGGTCGTCACCGGCCGCGCCAAATCCGCCATCCGCCGCGCCCTGCGCGAGGAAGACCGCGCGCGCTTCATCCGACTGGGGCTTGAACTGGCGCGCGTCGCCTTCGACGGCGTGGGCAAGCGCGCCTCCGACAAGGCGTTGCGCACCGCCGCGCGCCAGCTCGGGATCGGGTCCGCCGACGAGCTTCTGGCGCGCATCGGGTCGGCCGAACTCGACACGCGCACCGTTCTGGGCACGCTCTATCCCGAACTCGCCCAACGTCAGGGCGACGAGATCGACGCCCGCGCCGCCATCGTCGGGCTGGAGGATCAGGCCTTCCTGCGCGGCCAGTGCTGCCAGCCGGTGCCGGGCGAACGCATCGTCGGCATCACCTATCGCGGGCAGGGGGTGCGCATCCACGCCATCGACTGCCCCGTCCTGGTCGAGATGGAGGATCAGCCCGAGCGCTGGATCGACCTGCACTGGCACATCGGCAACCACCCCGCCGTGCATACCGTGACCTTCGACATGACGATCACCAACGACGCGGGCGTTCTGGGGCGGCTTTGCACGCTGATCGGGTCGCGGAAGGCTAACATTTCCGACCTGCGCTTCATCGAGCGCAAGCAGGACTTCTTCCGCGTCCTCATCGACATTGACCTGCGCTCGTCAGAGCATATGCATGCCGTATGGCTGGCGCTCGAGGCCGACAGCGACGTGGCCACCATCGAACGGGTCCGCGATCCGTCGCGCAAACCCTGACCGGCAGCCAGACCGATCGCCGACGGCCCGAGTTGGAGAGGCGGAATTGTTCAAGCGGCGCACGCCCCGAAGCTATCTGGCCACGTTCGGCCGCTGGCTGTGGCCGCGCGGCGGCTGGCCCCGCGCCGTCCTCTACATGGCCTACCGCCTGCGCCGCCTGCCCGATCCCGCGCACAAGATCGCGCGCGGCGTGGCGGCCGGCACCTTCGTCAGCTTCACGCCCTTCTTCGGGCTGCATTTCCTGCTGGCGGGCGGCATGGCCTGGGCTATGGGGGGCAATGTCGTCGCGGCCCTTCTGGGCACCTTCGTCGGCAATCCGCTGACCTTCCCGATCATCGCCGGGCTGTCCGTGCGGCTGGGAAGCTGGATGATGGGCCTGCCGCACACCATGCCGCTGCATGAAACCTTCGCCGCCTTTTCCAAGGTCTCGGTCGAATTCTGGTCGAACGCGCGCGCCCTCTTTACCGGCGATCCGGTCGGCTGGACGCAGCTCGACGGGTTTTTCACCCATGTCTTTCTGCCCTATCTGGTCGGCGGGCTGATTCCGGGGGCCATCGCGGCGATTGTGGCCTATGCCGTGACGCGGCCCGTGATATCGGCCTACCAGAAGGCCCGCATCGCGCGGATGAAAAAGGACTTCGCGCGCCGCCGGCAGGCCGCGCTGAAGGCCGCGACCCGGATCAACGAAGGAAACAGCCCATGACCGACCGCCTCCGCCTCGGCGTCAACATCGACCACGTCGCCACCTTGCGCAACGCGCGCGGCGGGGCGCTGCCCGATCCGCTGCGCGCGGCCCGCATCGCCGTTCAGGCCGGCGCCGACGGCATCACCGCCCATCTGCGCGAGGATCGCCGCCACATCACCGATGCCGACATCGAAGGGCTGATGGAAACCCTGACCGTGCCGCTCAACTTCGAGATGGCGGCGACCGACGAAATGCAGGCCATCGCCCTGCATCACCGGCCCCACGCGGTCTGCATCGTCCCCGAAAAGCGCGAGGAATGCACCACCGAAGGCGGGCTCGACGTGGCGCGCGACGACAATCGGCTTGCCCGCTTCATCGCGCCGCTGCGCGATGCGGGCTGCCGCGTCAGCCTGTTCATCGCCGCCGACCGCCCGCAGATCGAAACCGCGTCGCGGATCGGCGCGCAGGTCGTGGAACTGCATACCGGCGCCTATTGCGATGCCCATGCCGAAGGCCGCGCCGACGATGCCGCGGACGAACTGGCGCGGCTGACCGAGATGGCAGCACTGGCCGCCGACCTCGGGCTCGAAGTGCATGCCGGCCACGGGCTGACCTACGACACCGTGCCGCCCGTGGCCGCGCTGCCGCAGGTCGTCGAACTGAATATCGGCCATTTCCTGATCGGCGAGGCCGTCTTTCGCGGCCTGCCCGACGCCATCGCCGAAATGCGCCGCGTCATGGAAACGGCGCGCAGGCACTAGGGCGCGGCCATGCGGGCGACCTACATCCAGCTTGCCGTCGCCATCCTGGCCGAGGTGATCGCCACCACCGCGCTGGCCGCCAGCGACGGTTTCACCCGCAAGGGGCCGGCCGCCGTCACCGTGCTTGGATACGGCGTGGCGTTCTACCTTCTGTCGCTGACCCTGCGGGTGCTGCCCACGGGCGTGGTCTATGCGGTCTGGTCGGGGCTGGGGGTCGTGGCCGTCACCGCCCTGTCCTGGGCGCTGGGCCAGCGTCTCGACGGCGCGGCCTTCGTCGGTCTGGCGCTGATCGTGGCGGGGGTCGTGGTGCTGAACGTGTGGTCGGATACGCTGCCGCGTTGACCATGCGTGGAACCCGCGCCCCCCGCCAGCCCGTTGACCCGCGAACGCCCAATCCGAAGGACGCGCAGATGACCGACCATATCGACGCCATGAAGGATCTTCACAAGACGCTGATCGACAGCCGCGACGGCTATCACGACGCTCACCAGCGCGCCAACGACGAACACATCCAGTCCCTGTTGCGCGATCTCGAGGCCGAGCGCGCGCGCTTCGCCGCCGACATCCGCCACGCCCTTGCCGGCCACGACGTCGCGATGGACGACGACGGAACGATCCTCGCCGGGGCGCACCGCGTGTTCCTCAACCTCAAGGACATGGCGCGCGGCCCCTCCGACGCCGCCATCCTCGAGGAGATCGTGCGCGGCGAACGGCACCTGCTGGAAAAATACGATGCCGCCCTCGCCGCGACCCAGACCGGCCCCGATGCGCCCCTGCTCTCGGAACAGCGCCGCGCCGTCACCGACGCCATCCACCGGATGGAGGACGAACACCGTGCCGCGCTCTGAATCGGTGTGACGATCCGTGTCCCGTCCCGCAACGCAGCGCGACTTGTACGTTTCGGCCTCTGACTTGTACAAGTTGTACGTTTCGGCCGTGCGATGATCCTCGGGATCGGCACGGATCTGTGCAACATCGAGCGGATCGAACGGACGCTGGCCCGCTTCGGCGATCGCTTCCGCAACCGCGTCTTCACCCCCGAAGAACAGGCGCGCGCCGAAAGAAGGCGTTACGTGGCAGGCACTTACGCCAAACGATGGGCCGCCAAGGAAGCCTGCTCCAAGGCTTTGGGCACCGGTCTGCGCATGGGCATCGCCTGGCGCGACATGGCCGTCACCAACCTGCCCACCGGCCAACCCGTCATGCACCTGACAGGCTGGGCCGGGGACCGACTTTCCTCAATGACGCCAAAAGGTTACAAGGCGGTCGTGCATGTCACCCTGACCGACGACCACCCTTGGGCGCAGGCCTTTGTGGTCATCGAGGCGCTGCCCGCAACCGGCGGAACCCCTTGACTTCCAAAGCGTTTCCCGCCGCCTCAGCAAGGATCCGACATGCCCCAAATCGCCCCCACCGAAGCCGAAACCGCCGCCCTCGCCCGCGCAATAACCCGCGCCAACGGCCTTGCGAAATCCGACACCCGCGTCGGAATTGTCGCCGCCATCGTCATGGACGACGAGGTGATCGCATGGGGCGACAACCACGTCCTGGCCGAGGACGATCCGACACGCCATGCGGAAATGGTCGCAATAACAAACGCTTGCGAACACCTTGAACGCACGTCGCTGAAGGGCGCCACGCTGGTCACGACCCTGCAACCCTGCGAGATGTGCCTGTCCGCCATGCGCTTCGCGGGCATCGAACGCGTGGTTTTCGCCGCGCAAAAGGCCAATGTCGCCGGGAAATACTTCATGTTCCAGGGCCTCGAAATCGGCGATTTCGCCAAGGCCTGCGACGACGCCTTCGGCTGGTCCGGCGGCACGATGGAAGCGGACGTCCTGCCGCTATACGCCGACGGACAGGAATGACCCGTCGCTTGACACGATGCCCCGCGCCGCCCAATAAGCGCCGGTTGCAGCATCGGGCAGGGCGGGAATGGCAAGCAGGGCGGAAACCAAGGACGGCGCGCTCGAAACCGTCAAGACCATCGTTTATGCCCTTCTGATTGCAGGCATTTTCCGTACCCTGTTCTTTCAGCCGTTCTGGATTCCGTCAGGGTCGATGAAGGATACGCTGCTGGTCGGCGACTTCCTGTTCGTTAACAAGATGGCCTATGGCTATTCCGAACATTCGTGCCCGTTCTCGATGTGCAAGTTTATCGACGGGCGCTGGCTGGGATCCGAGCCCGAGCGGGGCGATGTGGTCGTCTTCCGCCACCCGGTCGCCGGCACCGATTTCATCAAGCGCCTCATAGGGTTGCCGGGCGACCGCGTGCAGGTGACGGGCGGCGTCCTCTATATCAACGGCGAGGAGGTTCCGCAGGAACCCGCCGGCACCTTCGTCGAGACGTTCGAGAAGCAGGGGCCTGTGGGCAACCTGCCGCAATGCGCCAATGCCGGCGTGGGTCTGGGCGGCGATTGCCTGAAGGAACGGTTCATCGAAACGCTGCCGAACGGCGTCAGTCACAGTATCCTGAACATCCGCGAGGGGCGCCTCGACGATACGCCGGTCTACACCGTGCCCGAAGGGCATTATTTCTTCATGGGCGACAATCGCGACAATTCCACCGACAGCCGCGTCAGCCCGAACGCGATGGGCGTGGGGTTCGTGCCGTTCGAGAACCTGATCGGCCGCGCCGACCGTGTCATCTTCTCGTCCGCGGGGCGGTCGATGTTCTTTTTCTGGACATGGCGGCCAGACCGTTTCTTCGAGAAGATCGTGTGAAACTGTCCGCCGAACAGCGGGCCTTCGCCGACGGGTTGGGGCACGAATTCGGCAAGCCCGACTTGCTGATCCGTGCCGTCACCCACGGATCCATCGCCACCGCGTCGCGGCCTGACAACCAGCGGCTGGAATTTCTGGGCGACCGGGTTTTGGGGCTGGTGATGGCCGAGGCGCTGCTGGCTGCCGACCCCGACGCGGCCGAGGGCGTGCTCGCCCCCCGCTTCAACGCACTGGTCCGCAAGGAAACCTGTGCCGACGTCGCGCGTCAGGCGGGCCTGGGCGATGTGCTGCGGCTGGGCCGGTCCGAGATGATGTCTGGCGGTCGCCGCAAGGAGGCGTTGCTGGGCGACGCGATGGAGGCGGTCATCGCGGCGGTCTACCTCGATGCGGGGTTCGAGGCGGCGCGTGCGGTGATCCTGCGGCTTTGGGGCGACCGGATCGCGACGGTCGAACCCGACGCGCGCGACGCGAAGACCGCATTGCAGGAATGGGCGCAGGCGCGCGGACAGACGCCGCCCGCCTATGTCGAGGTGGCGCGCGACGGCCCCGACCACGCGCCGCTTTTCACCATCGAGGTTCGGCTGGACAGCGGCCAGTCCGCCCGCGCCGCGGCCAAATCCAAGCGCATGGCCGAACAATCGGCCGCGCGGGCCCTTCTGACCGCACTGGAGGCGCAATGACCGAAACCCGCGCCGGGTTCGTCGCCCTGATCGGCGAACCGAATGCCGGCAAGTCCACGCTGCTGAACCGGATGGTCGGCGCCAAGGTCAGTATCGTCACCCACAAGGTGCAGACGACCCGTGCCCGCATTCGCGGCGTCGCGATGGAAGGGCAAAGCCAGATCGTCTTCGTGGACACGCCCGGCCTTTTCGCACCCCGCCGCAGGCTGGACCGGGCGATGGTCGCGGCCGCCTGGGCGGGGGCCGGGGATGCCGATATCGTCGTCCTGCTGGTCGAGGCGCATCGCGGCCTGACGGACGGTGTGGTGGCCATCCTCGACACCCTGCGCGACCGTGACCTGAAGGCGCCCGTCGTGCTGGCGATCAACAAGATCGACCGTGTCGAGGCGCCGGTTCTGCTGGGATTGACGCAGAAGCTGAACGACAGCTTCGCCTTCGCGCGGACGTTCCTGATTTCGGCCGAGAAGGGCTATGGCGTGGACGATCTGCGCGATTGGCTGGCCCGGTCGCTGCCCGAGGGGCCGTGGCTTTATCCCGAGGACCAGATCGCCGATCTGCCGATGCGCATGATCGCGGCCGAAATGACGCGCGAAAAGCTGACGCTGCGGCTGCATCAGGAACTGCCCTATCAGCTGACGGTGGAGACCGAGAACTGGGAGGATCGGGCTGACGGATCGACGCGGATCGACCAGTTGATCTATGTGATCCGCGACGGTCACAAGGGCATCGTCCTGGGCCGCAAGGGCGAGACGATCAAGGCCGTGCGCGAAGCGGCGCAAGCCGAGATGGCCGCGTTTCTGGGCCGCAAGGTGCACCTGTTCTTGCAGGTCAAGGTTCGCCCCGGCTGGCTGGACGAGGCCGAAAGATACAGCGAGATCGGGCTGGATTTCGGCGATGGGGCCTGATCGGGGCAAGGTTTGAGGCTGACGGCCGATTTCTGGGTCGGCGCCTATCTGCGCCGTCTGGCCGCCGAGGGGATCCCGGCCTTCGTCGTGGCGCGGGGCGATGCGACGGCGGGCGCGGTGCTGGTCAAATGCGCCACACTGGACGGGCAGGCGCGTGCCTATCAGCGCAGTTTCGACATGATGACGGGGGCGCGCGTCTGGATGGAACTGCTGGCGGGCACCGATGCCGAGGTGGACAGGGCCATCGCGGGGCAAAGGCGCACCGATCCCGACCTGTGGGTGATCGAGGTCGAGGATCGCGAGGGCCGTCACATGCTGGATGCGCCCGGACTGGAATAGGAGCGTCGATGATCGAGTGGCGCGAGGAAGGCATCGTGCTGTCCGTTCGCCGCCTGGGCGAGAACGACGCGATCGTCGATGCCTTCACGCCGCAGAGGGGCCGCCATGCGGGGGTCGTGCGCGGCGGCGGCGGGCGGCGGCTGGCGCCGTTGCTGCAGCCGGGCGGGCAGCTTCTTTTCGCCTGGCGCGCCCGGCTGGAGGATCATCTGGGTGCCTTCACGGTCGAGGCGGTGCGCAGCAGGGCGGGGCTGATGGGCGATCCGCTGGCGTTGGCCGCGCTGGATGCCACGACGGCGCTGCTGGCCTATGCGCTGCCGGAACGCGAAGGACAGCCGCACCTTTACGCCGCGACGCTGGCGCTGCTCGATCTGCTTGAAGACGAGGACGAATGGCCGCTTGCCTATCTGCGGTGGGAAATGGGGCTGCTGAACAGCGTCGGTTTCGGGCTGGACCTGCAACGCTGCGCGGTCACGGGCGCGCGCGACGATCTGGCGTTCGTTTCGCCCCGGACCGGGCGGGCGGTCGCGCGCGACGCGGCCGGCCGATGGGCGGATCGACTGTTGCCGCTGCCGGGTTGCCTTGCGGGGCAGGGACCGGCCAGCGCGGGCGAGTTGCTGGACGGGCTGCGCGTGACCGGGCACTTTCTGGAGGGCCGGCTGGTGCCCGCACTGGGCGACCGGCCGCTGCCGCCCGCCCGTGCCAGACTGATCGCGCGGATGGCGCGTCAGTTTTCCGCCTGAAACACCATTCGCGGCCCGCCCGGCGCGTTCAGCACCAGTTGCGGCCCCGCCGCCTCCACCACCGTCACGGCGTCGAGCGCGCCGAAATACAGCATCTCGGCCTCGATATCGGGGCAGGCCATGCGTGTCGTGCGCAGTGGTCCGATCTCGATGAAGGGATAGGGGGCGGTCTGCTGCGCGTCGAACGAATTGCACGGGCCCTGGCCCGCCACCCGGTCCGAGGCCGGGAAGGTCAGCGTCGCGGTGGCGGGGAACGGCCGGCCCTCGATGCTGACCAGCGCATAGGCGATCCCCGGATCGACCAGCGCCGATACCGACGGTTCGGGGGCGCAGGCCGACAGGGCGGTCACGGCGATTGCCGTCGACAAAGCCGCGTTTCGCGCCCTCATGCCAGGATCCTTCGCGCGATGACCTGCGCCTGTATCTCCGCCGCACCCTCGAAGATGTTGAGGATCCGGGCGTCGCAGAGGATCCGGCTGATCGGGTATTCCAGCGCGAAACCGTTGCCGCCGTGGATCTGCACGCCCATGTCGGCCGCGGCCCAGGCGACGCGTGCGGCCAGCAGTTTGGCCATTCCCGCCTCGACGTCGCAGCGGCGGCCGGCATCCTTTTCGAAGGCGGAATAGTAGGTTAGCTGACGGGCGATCATGATCTCGGTCGCCATCATCGCCAGCTTGTCCGACACGCGCGGAAAGGCGATCAGCGGCTGACCAAACTGTTTGCGATCCTGCGCATAGCGCATCGACACGTCCAGCGCGGATTGCGCGACGCCGATCGCGCGGGCGGCGGTCTGGATGCGGGCGCTTTCGAACGTCTCCATCAACTGCTTGAAGCCGCGCCCCTCCTGGCCGCCCAGCAGGTTGTCGCCCGCGACACGGAAGCCGTCGAAGGCCAGCTCGTATTCCTTCATGCCGCGATAACCCAGAACCTCGATCTCGCCGCCGGTCATGCCGGGGGTCGGGAAGGGATCGTCGTCGGTGCCGGGGGTCTTTTCGGCCAGGAACATCGACAGCCCGGCATAATTGTCGGTCGCGGGATCGGTGCGGGCCAGCAGCGTCATCACATGGGTGCGCGACGCATGGGTGATCCAGGTCTTGTTGCCGCTGATCGACCAATCCTCGCCGTCGCGGACGGCGCGGGTGCGCAGGCTGCCCAGATCGGATCCGGTATTGGGTTCGGTGAAGACGGCGGTGGGAAGGATTTCGCCGCTGGCGATCCGGGGCAGCCAGCTTTCCTTCTGCGCATCGGTGCCGCCGCACAGGATCAGCTCGGCCGCGATCTCGGACCGGGTGCCGAGAGAGCCGACGCCGATATAGCCGCGCGACAATTCTTCGCTGACGACGCACATAGACGCCTTGGACAGCCCGAAACCGCCAAGCTGTTCGGGGATGGTCAGGCCGAACACGCCCAGTTCGGCCATCTCGTCGATGACCTCCATCGGGATGAGCTGGTCCTTGAGGTGCCATTCATGCGCGTAGGGTTCGACCTTCTCCGCGCTGAAGCGGCGGAACTGCTCGCGGATCATCTCAAGCTCGTCGTCGAGGCCCGAACGGCCGACCGTGATTTCGGCCTGACGTTCGACCATCAGATCGACAAGCCGGGCGCGGTTCGCGGGCGTGTTTCCGGCGCGCGTCAACTGCCTGACCTGCGGCGTCAGGAAGGCGGCGATCTCGGCCTCGTCCAGCCCCATATCGGCGGGGCGCACGATTTCGGTCTGGCTGATCGGCACGCCGCCCGACATCTGCGACAGGTATTCACCAAAGGCGATAACATGCAGCAACCGCTCGACCTCGCCGAACGCGCCCGACTGGTGCAACTTTTCGGCCCAGCTTTGCATTTGCCGCAGCGACTGGGCGTAGGTCGCGAACCATGCCAGACCGTGCGTTGCCGCCTGATGGCGGTCCAGCAGGGCGGGATCCACCTTGCCGCCGTCCGCGGCGACGGTCGCGCGGACGGCGACCCGCGCCGCGGCGACCAACGCATCGACCGGCGCCAGGGCCGATCCGGTGGCTGCGATCAGTTCCGACGCGTCGTCGGCAAAGGCGATCCTGTCCTGTCCGTCATGGGCCATCGGTACGCTCCTCGATGCTGCATCTGCAAAAGGGACTAAGGTGCCCCCGGTTCCCCGCAAGAAGTTTTGCCCCCGATGCGGACCGGCCCGGCGCAAGGATGTGTCCGAAACGCATGGCATTCGCCGCGCAACGCGGTAGAGCACCGGGATGGACCATCTTCTGACACTCCTTCCGCTTCCGCTGCTGATCTTCGCGATCGCCGTCACCCTGATGGCGGGTTTCATCAAGGGGGCCGTCGGCTTCGCCATGCCACTGGTGATGATCTCGGGCATGTCTATCCTGATCGAGCCGCGGCTGGTGGTCGCGGGCGTCGTGCTGCCCATCGTGATGTCGAACGCATTGCAGACCGCGCGCGCCGGCTGGGCCGAGGCGAAGGCGTCGCTGATCGACTTTCGGCGCTATATCCTGATCGTCTGCCTTTGCATCTTCGCGACCGCGCAGTTCGTCACGATGATCCCGGCGCGGGCCATGTATGTCGTGCTGGGCGTGCCGACCTTCGCGCTGTCGATGATCCAGCTTGCCGGCGTCACGTTCCGCGTGCCGCCCGACAAACGCGTGCGCTTCGATCTGCTGGTGGGCGGGCTGGCCGGGACGCTGGGGGGGCTGGCGGGCACATGGGGGCCGCCCACCGTGCTGTATCTGCTGGCGCTGAACACGCCGAAGGCGCGGCAACTGGCCGCGCAGGGCGTGGTCTACGGCCTGGGATCGGTCACGCTGCTGGCGGGGCACCTGCAATCGGGGATCCTGAACCGCGCCACGATCCCGTTCTCGGCCATGCTGCTGATCCCCGCCGCGATGGGAATGTGGGCGGGGTTCTGGGTCAGCGACCGCATGGACCAGGCCCGGTTCCGCCGCGCCACGCTGGTGGTGCTGGCGGTGGCGGGGCTGAACCTGATCCGCAAGGGCGTCATGGGCTAGGCGTCAGCCCAGGGCCACCGCACGCACGTCGTCGTCGATATGCGCCTCGTATTGCGCGAAGTTCGCGGCGAACATCGCGACCAGCTTGGCGGCCTGACGGTCGTAGGAGGCCGGATCGTCCCAGGTGCGGCGCGGGCTGAGCAGCAGATCGGGCACGCCGTCCACGCTGACCGGCACCTCGAACCCGAAATTGGGATCCTTGCGGAAATCGGCCTTGGCGAGGCTGCCGTCCAGCGCCGCGGTCAGAAGCGCGCGCGTCGCCTTGATGGGCATGCGGCTGCCGGTGCCATAGGCGCCGCCGGTCCAGCCCGTGTTGACCAGCCAGCAGGTCGCGCCGTGCTTGGCGATCTTGGCCTTCAGCAATTCGCCGTAAACCTCGGGGCGGCGGGGCATGAACGGCGCGCCGAAGCAGGTCGAGAATGTCGGCTCGGGCTCGGTCACGCCGCGCTCGGTTCCCGCCACCTTGGAGGTGAAGCCCGACAGGAAGTGATACATCGCCTGCGCGGGGGTCAGCCGGGCGATGGGCGGCAGCACGCCAAACGCGTCGCAGGTCAGCATGATGATGTTCTTGGGATGCCCGCCCAGCCCCGTCGATGACGCGTTCGAGATATAGTGAAGCGGATAGGCGCAGCGCATGTTCGCCGTCAGGCTGTCATCCTCGAAATCCAGCGCGCGGGTCTCGTCGTCATAGACCATGTTTTCGATCACGGTCGCGAAACGGTGGGTGGTGGCGTAGATCTCGGGTTCGGCTTCGCGCGAAAGGTTGATCGTCTTGGCATAGCAGCCGCCTTCGAAATTGAAGGTGCCGCGGTCTGACCAGCCGTGTTCGTCGTCGCCGATCAGCACCCGCGACGGGTCGGCCGACAGCGTTGTCTTGCCGGTGCCCGACAGCCCGAAGAACACGGCCGTATCCACCGGATTGCCCGGCGCGTGGTTGGCCGAGCAATGCATCGGCATCACGCCCTTGGCGGGCAGCAGATAATTCAGCAGCGTGAACACCGACTTCTTGTTCTCGCCCGCATATTCGGTGCCGCCGATCAGGATCATTTTCGCATCGAGGTTGATCGCGATGACGGTCTCCGACCGGCAACCGTGCCGCTGCGGATCGGCCTTGAAGGTGGGGCAGTTGATGATGGTGAAATCCGGCCGGAACCCGTCCAGCGCGTCCCGTTCGGGACGGCGCAGAAGGTGGCGGATGAACAGCGCGTGCCAGGCCAGTTCCGTGACGATACGCACATCCAGACGATGCGCGGGATCGGCGCCGCCGAACAGATCCTGCACGAAGTAGTCGCGGCCCTGCATGTGCGCGACCATGTCGGCGCGCAGCGTCTCGAACGCGTCGGGGGTCATCGGCGCGTTGTTTTCCCACCAGATATCGTCCTCGACCGCTTGGGTGCGGACCACGAACTTGTCCTTGGGGGACCGGCCGGTATGCTTGCCGGTGCTGACCAGGAACGCGCCGCCCCGGCCCAGCTGCCCCTCGCCGCGCGCCAGCGCCGCTTCGACAAGCTGCGGCTCCATCAGGTTGTAATGGACCGTGCCGAGGGCGGTGATCCCCTGATCGTCCAGCCTGCAATCGGGGTTGACGCGTCCATGAGTCATCGGGGCTGCTCCTGAGCTGAAAGGCGCGTCGGTAAGGGTCGCGCGGTCGCGCGGTCATTAACACGACCGCATTTCCAAGCGATAGCCGCCGGGCACGGCTTTAGCGCAACCAGAACGCATTTTGCGAAGGCAGGCCGTTGGCCTGGGCGGGGTTCAGCCGCCCTTAAGCATTCCGGCGCTAGTCAGAGGAGACAGACGGCGCGCCGATTCGCGCCAGGGTCGCAGGATCAGCATTGGGGGCTTCATACGATGTCGCGGATCGCACTTGTTGACGACGACAGAAATATCCTGACCTCGGTCGCCATGACGCTCGAAGCCGAGGGGTTCGATGTCGAGACATATAACGATGGGCAACAGGCGCTGGACGCGTTCAGCCGACGGATGCCCGACATCGCGGTGCTGGACATCAAGATGCCGCGCATGGACGGGATGGACCTGCTTCAGCGGGTTCGCCAGAAGGGGTCTCTGCCGGTGATCTTCCTCACCTCGAAGGACGACGAGGTGGACGAGGTGCTGGGCCTGCGGATGGGTGCCGACGACTACATGCGCAAGCCGTTTTCGCAGCGCCTGTTGATCGAGCGTATCCGCGTGCTGCTGCGGCGGCAGGAATTGCTGTCGGGTGACGCCCCGTCTGAAGCCGAGACGGGGCGCATCCTGGAGCGCGGCCATCTGCGGATGGATCCCGCGCGCCACGCGGTCGAATGGAAGGGGCACGACGTATCGCTGACCGTGACCGAGTTCCTGCTGCTTCAGGCGCTGGCGCAGCGCCCCGGCTTCGTCAAGTCGCGCGACCAGTTGATGGATGTCGCCTATGACGATCAGGTCTATGTCGACGACCGCACCATCGACAGCCATATCAAGCGCCTTCGCAAGAAACTGCGCGCAGTGGACGACACGTTCACGGCGATCGAGACGCTTTACGGGATCGGCTATCGGTATAACGAGGGCTGACCGTGACCTGCACCGCCGTCCCGCCTGTCCGTCGCAGCCTCTGGGTCGGGCCGTTCGGCGGCATTCGGGCAGGCATCGGGTTGCGGCGCTGGCCGCTGGCGCGAAAGATCATCGCGGTCAACCTTGTGGCGAACCTCGTCCTTGTGGCGGGGATCGTCGTGCTCGATCCGTTCCGCGGCACACTGATCGAACAGCGCCAGGCCGGTCTGCGGGCCGAGGCGGCGCTGATCGCCCGAATCGCCGCCGGCGGCCTGACCGAAGCGCCGGGCGACTGGACACGGATCGGGGACATGTTTGCCGGGCTGCCTCTTGGCGAGGGCATCGCCGCATTCGTCCATGACGCCCAGGGCCGTCCGGTCGCGGCATTTGGCGCGGGTCCGGCCGGCGGATCGCCCGTTGCCGATACCACGGACGTCCTGTCTGCTTCCGCCCCGATTTACGTGAACGGGATCCGGCAGGGCGTCGTCGTCCTGTCTTCGGACATGGCGGGTATCGACCGCTTGGTCGCCGCCGCGCGCGGCAACGTCCTGGGCGTCGTGCTGGTGACGCTTCTGGTGTCGATCTGGCTGGGTCTGACGCTGGCAGCGGCCATCGCCAAGCCACTGTCCGATCTCGCCGACGCCGCCGAGATCGGGCGCGACGCGCCGGTCCAGCCGGATGGGTTGCTGCGGGTGTCGATCCCCGACATGACCGACCGCCTCGACGAGATCGGGCGCCTTTCGGGTGCCTTGCGCGGGATGGTCGCGGCGCTTTACGATCGCAGCGATGCCAATGAACGCTTTGCGGCCGATGTGGCCCACGAACTGAAGAACCCGCTCGCCTCGCTGCGCTCGGCTGCGGGGTCGCTGCGGATGGTGCGGCGGGACGATCAGCGGCATCTTCTGCTCGACGTGATCGACCACGATGTGCGGCGGCTGGACCGTCTGGTCAGTGACATATCCGACGCGTCCCGCCTGGACAGCGAGCTGGTGAAGGAAGACCAGCGCCCGTTCGATCTGGTAGCCATGCTGATGGCCCTTTGCGGACACATGGAACGGCAGGCGCGCGACCGGGGCATGGAAATCGTGACCGACATGCCGCAGGGCCCCATCGTGATCGACGGGCTGGAAAGCCGGCTGGCGCAGGTCTTCGTCAACCTGATCGCGAATGCCGTTTCGCTTTGCGAGGACGGGGATGCCGTGCGCGTCTGGGTCCGCCGCCGGGCCAACCGGGTGCTGGCGGTGGTCGAGGATACGGGGCCGGGCATACCCGGCCAGTCGCTGGCGCGTATCTTCGACCGCTTCTATTCGGAACGCCCTGCGACGCAGTTCGGCAACAATTCGGGGCTGGGTCTGTCCATCGCCAAGCAGATCGTCGAGGCGCATGGCGGCGTCATCTGGGCCGAGAACATCCAGCCGACCG
>NZ_AMGO01000035.1 GCF_000299575.1 Oceaniovalibus guishaninsula JLT2003 | reverse complement strand
TTGCGGTGCGAGGCGAGCACGCACCTCGTCGTAAATGCCGATTTCACCCGGCATTGAAATTGTCACTGCCACTCCAAAGGGTATCGCCTCATCAACGGTTGCGCCTTGATCGGGATCGCGCTGCACCAGAAGTGGTATTGTCATGTTGGGCGCGACAACGGGTGCATTTGCTCCGCTCCAGCGCCGCGAGCTGACTGTTCCGCGATTGCTCTGGTTTTCGTCTGGATGCCAGCGTTCTGTCGATACGCCGAGAGCGTCGAGTTCCGCCGGTGCGAGGATCTTTAGCCGACAGCTTCGATAGCTCTTGCGGCCCGGCAAGATCGGCGAAAACCACGCAACAGTCGCTGATAGACTGTGCGGTCTCGCCTTTCCACCAATTGCAACCGGGACCGGCACATCGATGGTTGCGATGCGATCGGCCCCAAGGACTCCTGTCGCGAAGAACGTTGCCCGATCTGCTGCGCATGCGATCGCGTCATCAGCGTCGACATAACCATAACCGAGGAAGCGGCGAACATTGTCCTTCTGCTTTGAGGCCTGGCCGCGACCAGTAGGCCCAAGTGTGGACTTGATGAGTTCGGCCGTCTCCCGAGGCCACTGCGCCGGATGGACTAAAAGGGCTTTCAGCAGTACGGCGCGCTGCACCGGTGGAATCCGCAGAAACGCATCTCCATAGGTCGTCTCGAGGGCATCGTGAATGCGGTGACAGGTGCGCGATGCAAGCGCCGCTGCTGCGCTGGTGCCATTCGAATATCCGTCAAGGTTCTCCCGACCCGCACGTGGTGGGGCCGCGACCTTGAGACCAGCGCCGCGCGAGGCGCCTGCCGGACGAACGTCGATGTGCTTGTGATTGCCAACACAGGTCATGTGTTCCTTGGCGCCGGGCATCAGAATGTCCGGCTTGACCGATCTGGCGAACCCTGGTCCCAGACTGCTCGAAGGGTTCGCCGCGACGTGAGCCGGAAAGGGATCGATCAAGGCTCGCGCCAGTGCGCGATCCGCAGGACCGACAGCGTCAATATTTCCGGCCGCGACGGTGATGCCGTTCACGGTTTCTGCCGGCGATAGCAGGCGGCGGTCCGCCATGACGCCATGCAGCGTAGCAACCATCGATCTCGCGCGGCTTGCCGCGTCTGCAGCCTCGTAGTCTCGGCTGGTTGCATAGTCAGGCATGCCGAACGGGAAGACCTGATTGCCGGCACTCACCACAAAGAGCAGCCCGAAGCGATAGGCCAGGCGGTCGATAAGGCGGGCCCAGGGCGAAAGGTGGTTCTGGAATGGCCGAT
>NZ_AMGO01000034.1 GCF_000299575.1 Oceaniovalibus guishaninsula JLT2003 | reverse complement strand
GACGCTGGCGAAATGCCGAGCCAAGCCCGCCAGCATACGTTTCGGCCCGGAAAGGAACCGGAAAAACAACGGCTTGGCGGCCTGGACCCCAGCTGGACCCCCGGAGGCCAGCCCCGGTCGTCCACCTCGGGATTGGCGCTGGTTTGCTTGAGCGCACGACCCCGAGTATACCGTCATGGATAGCGTCAGCGGGGCGATCCGTCTCGCCGTCCGGTGTCTCGCAGGAAAGTGTCTCGCGCGAACGTCGAACCTTGAAAACCTCATCGCGCAGCTTGTGCCACCACGAACTCCATCGACCGCTTCTGCGGCACGCGCCTCCCGTTCAGCCGCCAGACGATGACCGCGATCCCGTACTGCCAGCGCCGGTTTGCGGTGGCACGGCTGATGCCGAGCTCCCAACAGATCGGTTTCCACGGCTTCCGGTTCGCCCGGAGCCAGAGCAAGCGCGCGTCGGCGGGGTCGAGCCAGCGCAGCCAGAGCAGCGCATCCTCGGCCTGCGTGATGTCGCGCGGTCCTGGCTTCGGCCGGCGGGTTCGGGGCTCCTGGCCGACCTGATCGGCGAAGCTGTGGAAGTACTCGGGCCAGGCGTTGAAGTAGCCCTGCGGCTTCACCTCAGGCAGCGAACGGAACACGTCGGCCGCGCTCTCGA
>NZ_AMGO01000033.1 GCF_000299575.1 Oceaniovalibus guishaninsula JLT2003 | reverse complement strand
GAACGTCGTTCTGCCCGACGAGCCGCAGCATGCCCCCATCATGCGCGGCGAAACCGTTCCCCCGGAGCCCGTCAACGCCCCGCCGCGCAAGGCCGCGAGCGCGCCGGCGCCGGGCTGGCAGGCGCCGACGCCGGCATGGGGTGCGCAACCGCAAGCCCCGGCGGCGGCTCCGGCCTGGGGTGCACAGGCCGCGGCCCCGCAGCAGCCCACGCAGCAGCCGCCCGCCCAGCAGCCTCCGGCGTCCCAGCCCACCGCGCCGAGCGGAGCGCCGGCGACCGGTATGCCCGCCTGGCTCAATGGGTGAGGCGCGGTCCGCTGCACGACGGCGGAGGTCTGGCCGGCCTTCGCCGCTGCCCGAGGCCCGGCGCGATCCTGCCGGGCCTATGACCCCGGATGAATGGCAGGCGCACGTGACGCGCGAGGCGGCGCTGGAGATCGGACGATGGCTCGAGGCCCGAGGAAGACTGCACGCTCCCATCGCAAGCCTCGGCCTCGGCGACCTCGAAGCCATGGCCAGCAACGCGATCTCGCGCTGGATCGTGCTCCAGTCCGAAAAGCTCCAGAGGGCGGGTTGGCCGCCCGAGGACCCGATCGCGAGTTTCTTGCTCGGGTAGCGCTCTGCGCCGTCTGCGCCCGCGAGGCGCGCGGCTTCGGCTACTGCCACGGCCTCCGCTGGGATCGCCATCCCTACCACCGCTTCTGCTCGCGCCGCTGTCAGGACGCGGGCAGCGCCATCGCCCAAAGGAACAGCGGCATGATCGACAAGACCGCGCGCGAGGCCCGTGCGATCCGCGATGCGCGGACCCTCTTCGCCGAAGCGCTCACCGACCTCGGGCTCATGGAGCCCTTCTTCCACCGCAGCGCCGAGGACATCGACCGCCTCATCGAGGCGGCCGTCACCGGCTACATCGACAGCATGCAGGACCAGGCCGCGCGCAAGGAGCGCACCGGCACGGCCCTCGACGACCCCATTCCGTTCTGAGGGGGCGCGCGATGATCGACCTGAACAAAGACACCGCGTCCTGCAGCTGGAAACCTCTGCTCAAGACGGCCACCGAGAACGCTGTCACCGACTTCGAGATCGAGTTCTGCGACAGCCTCCGCGAGAAGCTCGCGCGGTTCGGAGAGAGCGCCCGGCTGACGGACGCGCAGTTCCACAAGCTGACCTGCATCGCGCAGGCCGGCGGGTTCTGGGAGCGCGAGCGATGATCGACCTCAACCATGGCTCGGGCTGCCTCTACGGCGCCGGCGCGCCACGCCCGCCCATCGCCGAAGCCGTCTCCGCCGCCATCGACACGGCGCTATCCGCGCGCCACCGCGCCGAGCGTCCGCGGACCTATGTCAGTTCCTCGGGTCTCGGCCGCGACTGCCTGCGCCAGATCCAGTACGACTTCCTCGCGGTGCCCAAGGCGAGGGCCAGGAGTTCGCGCCGCGCACGCTGCGCATCT
>NZ_AMGO01000032.1 GCF_000299575.1 Oceaniovalibus guishaninsula JLT2003 | reverse complement strand
GGCTCGCCATCGCGCACGATCAGCAGCCCATCTGCCGGAACCCGCTCGGGCAGCACCTCGCCGCGCAGGGCGGTGGCGGGCAGCGCCGAGAGCCGCGCATGCAGCGCAGCGAGGATGGTTTCGCGTGGTGTCATGGGTCGGCCGGGTTGGAAATCGCGTCGAGCACCGGACAGTCGGGGACTTCGGCGCCCGAACATCTGGATGCGGTTGCAGCGAGGACGGTTTCGATACGCCGAAGATCCGCGATCCTCGCGCGGACATCGGAGAGGTGCCGCTCCGTCCGCTCCTTGACCTCGGCGCAGGTCGGCGCGGCGCCGTCTTCGAGCCCCATCAGCCCGCGGATATCCTCCATCGAGAATCCGAGTTCGCGGGCGCGCAGGATGAAGCGCAGGCGCGTGGCGTGCGCGGCGGAATAGATCCGGTATCCGGCGTCCGTGCGGGGCGGGTCGGGCAGCAGGCCGGTCTTCTCGTAGTAGCGGATCGTCTCGATGTTGCAGCCGGTCGCCCGGGCCAGGTCGCCGCGTGTGAAGCCGCTCTCTCGCTCGTGATCGGTCATGGGCAGGTTTCCCCTTGAGCCTGTAGTTGCTACAGACCCTACACCTCTCCTCAATCGCAGACGAGAGGTGCGCGACATGGCGCTGACGGACGACCGAACGGACAGCACGGGGGCGGATCGCCCCGCCCGAAAGGGCTGGCTTGCGGCGGGCGGGGTGGTGGCCGCCTTTCTCGCCTCGGCCTGCTGCATCGGGCCGCTGGTGCTGCTGACCCTCGGCATTTCGGGGGCCTGGATCGGCAATCTCACGGCGCTGGAGCCCTACAAGCCGATCTTCGCGGTGATCGCGCTCGGCTTCATCGGGGCGGGTTTCTGGCAGGTCTATTTCCGCAAGCCGACCGTCTGCGAACCCGGCTCCTACTGCGCAAGGCCAGCATCGGCGCGCATCACCAAGAGCGCGCTCTGGGCCTCGCTCGTTCTCGTTGTCGCCGCGCTCACCATCGACTGGTGGGCCCCGCTTCTCTACTGATCCCGAAAGGACACCCTCATGAAGAAGATCCTTGCCCTTGTTCTGTTTGGCCTGACCGCCGTTGCGCCGATCACGGCCATCCCTGCCGCAGCGCAGGACGTCGCCGCCGAGCAGACCGTGACATTTGCGGTCGACAACATGACCTGCGCGCTCTGCCCAGTGACGGTGAAGCGCGCGATGGAGGGCGTCGCGGGCGTGCGCGCCGTCGAGATCGACTTCGAGGCGCGCACCGCCACGGTCGTCTTCGATACCGCCGCGACCAGCGCCGACGCCA
>NZ_AMGO01000031.1 GCF_000299575.1 Oceaniovalibus guishaninsula JLT2003 | reverse complement strand
CGGGCATGCGGACCCTTCGAGGATCGGTGAACTCGCAGTCCAGCATCTTCGCGTCGCTCGACTGCGAGGCCTTCAGGAGCTTGGCGTCCATTGGCGTGGCGCCGTCGACGCCGCCGGGGCGCACGGTCAGGCGGACCTTGGCGAAGGTGCCGTCGGGGATCAGCTCGCCGATGGGGGTCATCTGCGGCTGTGCGTCGTTTAGATCGTAGCTCATGGATCTGTCCTTTGCGTCTGGATCAGGAAGGGATGGTGGATTGAGCGGGTGCCCGGCCGTCGATCTTCGCGATCAGCGCGCCGAGATCGGGCGCCTCGGTCACATCAAGCCGGCCGGAACGGTCCTTGGCGGGAAGGCCCCAGGGGTTGCCGGAGCGGCAGACGAGGCGGCGTTCGGCGGAGGTCTCGTCGAGGGTCCAGTCGCCCTTGGCGTCGCGGCCGAAGAGCTGCATGGAGACGACCTGATCGACGATGCCCGGCAATTCGCGCCCGGCCTTCGTGCCCTCCATCTGCGGCTGCCATGTCGTCGCGCCGAATTCGTCGGTGACCTTCTCGAGCACGCCGACGAAGATCACCGTCTTGCCGCGGGCGTGCTGCAGATGCTTCAGCGCCTGGATCACCTCGCGGCCGAGCAGCCCGTAGGC
>NZ_AMGO01000030.1 GCF_000299575.1 Oceaniovalibus guishaninsula JLT2003 | reverse complement strand
AGCCCCAGACACAGGCCCAGCCCCATCGCGTGCAGGCCCATCCGGTCGACACGGGGGCCCGTCGCGCCCGCGCCGATGGCCTGGCTCAGCGCCGCGTTGGCGCCGGCGGATAGGCCGATGGACAGGCTGATGATCGCGGTGGTGACGGGATAAACGAAACCCACGACCGCCAGTTCCTGCTGGCCCAGCATTCCCAGAAAGATGGCATCGACGAAACCCACGGCGATCACGCCCAGGATGCCAACCACCATCGGCGCGGTGACGGACAGGATGGCGCGGTGGACGGGACCGCGCGTCAGGTCGCGGCCGGTGCTCATGGTCGGGGCCGAATTCGCATCCCCGCCAATGCCGAAGCCCCGTCGATGTTCCCTAGCGCCCGCGGATGCGCGGATCGAGCGCGTCGCGCAGGCCGTCGCCCATATAGTTCACCGCCAGCACCGTCAGCGAGATCGCGGCGCCGGGGAAGATCACCCGTTCGGGATAGCTTTGCAGGTAATCGGTGCCGTCGCGCAGCAGGCTGCCCCATGTCGGATAGTCCGAAGGAAAGCCCAGCCCCAGGAACGACAGCGCCGATTCGGTGATGATGGCGTTGGCGATGCCCAGCGTGGCGCTGACCATCACCGGCGACAGAACGTTGGGCAGGATGTGCCGGGTGATCATCCGCCGGGCGGGCGTGCCGATGGACCGGGCGGCCAGCACGAATTCGCGCTCCTTCAGCGCCAGCACGTCGCCGCGCACGATCCGGGCCGTGGGCATCCACGACGTGACGCCGATGCCCAGAACGACCAGCAGGAAAATTCCCGTCTCGGGTCCGATGGCGGCGCGCAGGCTGTCGCGGAAAAGCAGCATCATCACTAGCAGCAGCGGCAGCAACGGCAGCGCCAGAAAAAGGTCGGTCAGCCGCATCAGAATTCCGTCCAACCGCCTGAAATAGCCCGACAAGACGCCGATCAGCGTGCCCAGGAACAGGGCCAGCGCCATCGCCGTCAGACCCACCGCCAGCGATGTGCGCCCCCCCGCGATCATCCGCGCCAGAATGTCCCGGCCCAACTGGTCGGTGCCGAAGGGATGGGTCAGCGACGGGCCGGAATTGCGCGCGCGGATGTCGATGAAGGTCGGCTCCAGTGGCCAGAGCAGCGGGCCGAGCAGGACGGCGAGCAGGATGAACACGAAGAAACCCGCCCCGAAAAGCGCGCCCTTGTGGGTCTTGAACTGGTCCCAGACATCGCGCAACTGGCTGCGCGGCGCTTCGATCAGGCGCTGGGACTGCGCGGCACCGACCGGATTGAACGGCACCGGCGTCGCCTCGTTGCCGGCGACGGGCACGTCGTCGGTGTGGTCGGGACGGTCAGTCATAGCGGATCCGGGGGTCGAGAAGGCCGTAAAGGATGTCGGCCAGCAGGTTGAAGCCGACGATCAGCACGGCGAAGATGAACGTAAGTGTCTGGACCATCGGCAAATCCGCGCCCTGAATGGCGGTGATCAGCAACTGGCCAATGCCGTTCACCTTGAACACCTGTTCGGTGATGATCGCGCCGCCGAAGATGCCGGGAACCCCCAGCGCGATGACCGTGACGACCGGGATCATCGAGTTTCGCAGGACATGGCGCAGCACGACGACCGCCTCGCTCATGCCCTTGGCGCGGGCGGTGCGGACGTAGTCCTGCCCGAGATTGTCGAGCATCGAGGCGCGCATGAAGCGGCTGATCTGGGCGGTGGTCTGAAGCGCCAGAACCATCACCGGCATGATCATCTGGCGAAGCTGCACGACGAAGCTGTCCCAGGAATCGACCACATGCGTGGTGTCATAGACGGACGGAAACCATTGCAATTGAATGGAAAAGATGACGATGACCAGGACGCCGGAAAAGAACGGGGGGACCGAATAGCCGATCATCGACACGAAGGTGCCGGCCTGGTCGAAAACCGAATATTGCCGGTAGGCGGAATAGATGCCGATGGGCAGGGCGATCAGCACGCCGACGACATAGGACATGCCGACGACCCACAGCGTCTGGGGCATCCGCTGGGCCACAATCTCCATCACCGGGCTGCGGGTCTGCCAGGACAGGATGCGCTGTTCGCCGGCGGCGAAAGTCGTTCCGAACCAATGGTCTATCAGGTTCAGCGGCTCGACCCAGAAGAATTGCAGCAGCCATTTGCCATAGCGCACCGGGATGGGTTCGCCCATGCCCAGCGCCTCGCGCATCCTCTGCTTGACCTCGTCGGGGACGGTCAGGGGCACCTGGCTCATCGGGTCGCCGGGGGCGAGTTCGAGCAGCAGGAAGATCGCAAGCGAGATGACCAGCAGCGTCGGAATCGAGATCAGGATGCGGCGCAGCGCGAAGGTCAGCATGGCGTGAAACGTACAATTTGTACATTTCGACGGCCGAAACGTACAAGTCGCGGCACAAGGTGCCGGTCGGCCGGAAAGGGCGCGCGCGCGCCGTCAGCGATGCGGTCGGTCATGGCCTGTCCCCGAGGATGGGGGCGGCGCCGAAACGCCGGCCCCCCTTGCGGAATCACTGGATGCGATACCAGTCCTTGATGTTCCAGAGTTCGCTGTCCCAGTCCGACATCTTGACGCCGCCCAGGGTCTTGGCATGCGCCGCCGGGTTGCCGCGATGGATCAGCGGGATCAGCGCGCCGCCCTGAACCAGCATGTCGTTGAGCTGTTTCACGATCTCGCCGCGCTGTTCCAGTTCGACCGTCTGCGACAGCTTGTCCACCAGCGCATCGTATTCCTCGGAGCAGAAGCGGGGGATGTTCTGGCCCTGCCACTGGCTGTCGGGGCCGGGGATCTCGGAACATTTCCACGACGCCATGTAGCTTTCGGGATCAACGCCAGAGAAGTTGTTGGTGTACATTTCGAGGTCGGCATAGAATTTCTGGAACGTGTCGGGGCTGGACGGATCGCCGCCGAAGAACACCGACCCGTCGATGTTGCGCAGTTCCGTCTCGACGCCGATATCTTCCCATTCCTGCTTGATTATGGCCTGCACGTCCTGGCGCACCGCGTTGGTCGAGGTCTGGTAGAGCACGCTGAGCTTGCGGCCGTCCTTGTCGCGGATGCCGTCGCCGTCGGTGTCGGTCCAGCCCGCTTCTTCCAGCAGCGCCTTGGCGCCTTCGGGATCGTAGGTCAGGCAGTCGTCGTTGGCGGTGGAAGCATAGATTTCGGGCGCGGGCAGGATGTTGCAGGTGGGCTGTCCGGCGGCGCCATAGCCGATATCGACCAGAAGCTGCCGGTCGATGGCCTTCGACAGAGCCTGAACCACGCGCGGATCGGTCAGGAACGGATGCGGGTGTTCGGTCGTGGACCGCGCATCGCCCAGCGACGGGTCGGGATCGGTCTGGTTCACCTCGATCCGTTCGACGGACGTGCCGTAGGCCGCGACGACCGTGCCGAGGCCAGCCGCTTCCATGTTGGTCAGGATTTCCGGGGCGAGTTGCAGGTTCCAGGCGTAATCGTATTCGCCGGTTTCCAGCACCGCGCGGGCCGCCGCCGCCGCGTCGCCGCCACCCTTGAAGTTGACCGATGCGAAGGCGGGCTTGCCTTCCTCGCGGAAATTCTCGTTCGCGGAATAGCTGATGACGTCGTTGGGGCGGAATTCATCGACGACATAGGGGCCGGTGCCGATGGGGTTGAAGTTCGCTTCGGTGCATTCGGGGGCCTTGGCGCCCAGGCAATCCTGAAACTGCGCCTTCTGGATGATCGGCGATTCCGACCCGACGAAGGCCGTATATGGGAAGGGCTTGGGCCCCGAGAACGTGACCTTGATCGTGCGGTCGTCCACGGCCTCGACATTCTCGACGCCGTCGAAATAGCTGGCCTGCGCGCACCCGCCTTCGGGATCGGTGCAGTATTGCCAGGTGAAGACCGCATCCTCGGCCGTGAGCGGGGTGCCGTCGGACCAGGTGACGCCTTCGGACAGCGTCCAGGTGATCGAGGTCAGATCGTCGCTGACGCCGCCATTCTCGACCGTGGGGATTTCATCGACCAGCCACGGCACCAGTTCGCCCGTTTCCGAAAAGCGCACCAGCGGTTCCAGCACCAGGGAGGCGGCTTCAACTTCCTTGGTGCCGCCCGAAAGATAGGGGTTCAGCGTCGAGGGCGCCTGCCAGTAGAAGATGTTGAGCTGCCCGTTGCGGCCGCGTTCGCCGGTTTCCTGCGCGTGGGCCATGGGCGCGATCGCGGCGAGCGCGGTCGCGCCGATGAGGACGGTTTTCAGTTTCATGGGGTCTCTCCTTGTCGGGTGGGGATTGGCGCGGCCGTTGGGCGGCCATCTTGGGTCGTGTCGTAAAGATGACAGGCGACGTGACGGCCGGGCGCCACCTCGCGGAAATCGGGGTCGATGCGGCGGCAGATGTCCATGACCGAGGGGCAGCGCGTGCAGAAATTGCAGCCCTTCGGCGGATTGGCGGGCGAGGGCACGTCGCCGGTCAGGATCGTGCGGCTGGACGCGGCCGCCGCTTCGGGGTCGGGTTCGGGCACGGCCGACAGAAGCGCGCGCGTATAGGGGTGCAGCGGATCGGCATAAAGGTCGTCGCGCGGCGACAGTTCGGCGATCTTGCCCAGATACATCACCGCCACGCGGTCGGCGATGTGACGCACCATCGACAGGTCGTGGCTGATGAACAGATAGGTCAGCCCGAGGCTGTCCTGCAATTCCTCGAGCAGGTTGACGACCTGCGCCTGGATCGACACGTCGAGTGCCGCGATGGGTTCGTCGCAGACGATGAAGCGCGGGTTCAGCGCCAGCGCGCGGGCGATGCCGATGCGCTGGCGCTGGCCGCCCGAAAATTCGTGCGGATAGCGGTTGGCGAAGGCCCGGTTGAGGCCCACGCGGTCCATCAGGTCGTGCACGCGCGCAGTCTTTTCGGCGCGCGACAGGCGCGTATGTTCGTCCAGCGGTTCGGCGATGATGCGCGCGACCGTCATGCGCGGGTTCAGCGACGCCTGCGGATCCTGGAACACCATCTGCATGGTCGGGCGCATGCGCCGCAGCTCGTTCGGGCCGGCATGGGCCACGTCGCGGCCGGCGATGGTGACGCTGCCGCCGGTGATGTCGTAAAGGCGCAGGATGGCGCGGCCGCAGGTGGACTTGCCGCAGCCCGATTCGCCCACAAGGCCCAGCGTCTCGCCCTGGGATATGTCGAAGGTGACGCCATCGACGGCCTTCACCGCGCCGGTCCGGCGGCGCAGCAGGCCCGAATGGATGGGGAAGTGCATCTTCAGATCCCGCACGCGCACCAGCGGTTCGCGGCCCGTCCCGGCGTCAAGCATGGGCGGCGACCCTGCCGCGCGGGGCGTCGGCGTCGAAATCCCAGAAGCAGGCCGCGTCGTGGCCCGGCCCCACGTCGAAGCGCGGCGGATTGCGCCGGTCGCAGGCGTCGAAGCGATAGGCGCAGCGGTCGCGGAACGGGCAGGCATCGGGCGCGGCGGTCAGGATCGGCGGCTGCCCCTCGATCACCGTCAGGCGCGGTTCGCGGCGGCCGCGCACCGACGGGACGGTCTTGAGCAGCGCGCGGGTATAGGGGTGGCGCGGCCGCGCGAACATCTCGCGCACGGCCGCGTGTTCGACGATCTGGCCGCCATACATCACCATCACGCGGTCGGCGATGCCGGCGATCACGCCCAGATCGTGGGTGATCCAGACGATGGCCATGCCCAGCTTTTCGCGCAGATCCTTCACCAGTTCGAGGATCTGCGCCTGGATCGTCACATCGAGCGCGGTGGTGGGTTCGTCGGCGATCAGCACGTCGGGATCGCAGGCCAGCGCGATGGCGATCATCACCCGCTGGCGCATGCCGCCCGAAAACTGGTGCGGATAATCGCCCAGGCGGCGCGCGGCGTCGGGGATGCCGACCAGTTCCAGCAGCTCGACCGCGCGGTCGCGGGCCTGACGGCGGTTGAGGCGCATGTGCTTGCGCAACGGCTCGGCGATCTGGTGGCCCACGGGAAAGACCGGGTTGAGCGAGGTCATCGGATCCTGGAAGACGAAGCCGATCCGGTCGCCGCGGATGCGCCGCAGGCCCGCATCGTCCATCCGCAGCAGATCGCGGCCCTCGAACGTCACGGTGCCGTGGCGGATCTCGGCCGGGGGGGTGGGCAGCAGGCCGATCAGCGACATCATGGTGACGGACTTGCCCGATCCGCTTTCGCCCACGACGCCCAGCAATTCGCCGCGCCGCAAGTCGAAGCTGACGCCATTGACGGCATGAACCTCGCCCGTGCGGGTATGGAAGATCGTCGTCAGGTCGCGAACGTCGAGAACGGGCGCGTTCTGCGGCATGGAGGGTTCCCTGGATTTGCGGCGGCCGACGCGGTGTCGGGAACCCGAGCTTTACGCAATCGCAAGCCGCCGTAAACCGTAAATTCCGCGCCACGGGGCTTGACGGGCAGGCGCGCGGACCGGACGCTTTGCCGGCGAATGGGGGGGACGGGACATGGATGCGCGCGCGATTCTCGACCGGCTGGTGGCGTTTCCGACCGTCAGCCGCGACAGCAACCTCGACCTGATCGACTGGGTGGAGGGGTATCTGAAAGGGCACGGCGTGACCGCGCGGCGGGTGCCCGACGCGACCGGGCGCAAGGCCGCGCTTTACGCCAATATCGGCCCCGAGGTTCCGGGCGGCGTGGTGCTGTCGGGCCATACCGACGTGGTGCCGGTGGACGGGCAGGACTGGACGACCGACCCTTTCGCGGTGACGGAACGCGACGGGCGGTTTTACGGGCGCGGCACCTGCGACATGAAGGGCTTCATCGCGCTGGCCCTGGCGGCGGTGCCGGATGCGACGGGGCTGAAGCGGCCCTTGCAGATCGCGCTGAGCTATGACGAGGAGGTGGGCTGCCTCGGCGCGCCGCCGATGATCGACGACATGGCCGGGCACCTGCCGCAAGCCGCCGCCGCCATCATCGGCGAGCCGTCGATGATGCGCTGCGTGACCGCGCACAAGGGCGGCATCGGCTGGCTGGTGCATGTCCACGGCCACGAGGTGCATTCGTCGCTGATGGACCGGGGCGTCAGCGCGGTGATGGAGGCGGCCAGCCTGATCGAATGGGCGAACGACACCAATGCGCGCCTTCGGGCCGCGCCGCCGACGCCGCTGGCCGCCGCGTTCGATCCGCCCTTCACCACGGTACATGTCGGCACCATCCGGGGCGGCACGGCGCACAACATCACCGCCAGGGATTGCGAGTTCGGGCTGAGCTTCCGCGTCGTGCCGGGCGAGGATCCGGCCGATCACGAGGCCGCGTTCCGCGCCAGGGTGGCCGAGATCGAGGCGCGGATGCAGGCGGTCCGCCCCGAGACGCGGATCGAGGTCGCGCCACACTTCTATGTGCCCGCGCTGCGTCCCGAACAGGACGGCGCGGCCGAGGCGCTGGTGCGGCGGCTGACGGGCGATAACGGGCGGCACGTGGTCAGCTACGGCACCGAAGCCGGCCAGTTCCAGGAACGCGGCCATTCCGCCGCGATCTGCGGACCGGGCGACATCGCCCAGGCCCACCAGCCCGACGAATATATCGAGGTCGCGCAGTTCCGCCAAGGCGCCGCCTTCGTGGCGAAGGTGATCGAGAGCCTGCGGGATTGACCCGCCCCCCCGGTTCGAGGGCAATCGAGGGGGGTCGCGGCTTGCCTTCCGCGCCGCGCCGTCGATACTGGGAACGTCCGCAATGCCAAGGATTTGCGCGACGTAGCGGCAAGACCTGACGGAGGTTCCCCGATGAAAGCGATGACAGACACCCTGCGCGGCGGCATCCTTGCCATTGCCGCGCTGTCCGCCGGTGCGGCGGCCGCGGCCGAGACGGACGATCTGCGGGAAGCGGCGGGCGATTATTTCGTGCCGGTGCCGTCCACCGTTCCGGCGGTCGCCGACAATCCCATCACGCCCGAGAAGATCGCGCTTGGAAAGGCGCTGTTCTTCGATCCGCGCATGTCGATCTCGGGCGTCTTTTCGTGCAATTCGTGCCACAACCTTGCCACCGGGGGCGACGACAACCTGCCGACCTCCATCGGGCATGGCTGGCAGCGGGGACCGCGCAACGCGCCGACGGTGCTCAATTCGATCTTCAATTCGGCGCAGTTCTGGGATGGGCGCGCCGCCGATCTGGCCGAACAGGCCAAGGGGCCGGTGCAGGCCGGGGTCGAGATGGCCAACACCCCCGAAAACCTGATCGCGACGCTGAAATCCATGCCGCAATACGTGGAATGGTTTCAGGGATCCTTTCCGGGCCGGGACGATCCGGTGACGTTCGACAATTTCGCCAAGGCGATCGAAGCCTATGAGGCGACGCTGATCACCCCCGCGCCATTCGATGCGTGGCTGAACGGCGACGACGCGGCGCTGAGCGACCGGCAGAAGGAGGGGCTGGCCATCTTCATGGATGCCGGATGCGCGACCTGCCACGGCGGCGTCAATCTGGGCGGCAACGGCTATTACCCCTTCGGGCTGGTCGAAAAGCCCGGCGCCGACGTCCTGCCCGAGACCGATACGGGCCGCTTTCAGGTGACGGAGACCGCCGGGGACGAATACGTGTTCCGCGCCGCGCCGCTGCGCAACATCGCGGTGACGGCGCCTTATTTCCATTCGGGCGCGGTATGGGATCTGAATACGGCGGTGGGGATCATGGCCACCTCGCAACTGGGCGCCGACCTGAACGAGGACGAGATCGCCGCCGTCACCGCGTTCCTGCAATCGCTGACCGGCGAAGTGCCCGAAGTGGTCTATCCGCTGCTGCCGCCCGAAACGGCCGAGACGCCGGTGCCGACGGGGGCCGTCCGTCCCTGATCCCATGCGTCTTGCCGTCGCCCGGCCGCGCCCTTATCTGGGCGCGGTCCGGGGGCGGGGCGGTCCGGGCCGCATGTTCCTGGTCCCTGGTGTTCGCGCATGTCCTATCTGCTGGTGCTGGCCGGTTTCGTTCTGCTGATCGGCGGGGGCGAGGCGCTGGTGCGCGGGGCGGTCGCGGTCGCCGCGCGCCTTGGCGTGTCGCCCATGGTGATCGGGCTGACGCTGGTGGGGTTCGGCACCTCGACCCCGGAATTGCTGACCTCGGTTCAGGCGGCCCTGGCCGGATCGCCGGGCGTCGCGGTGGGCAACGTGGTGGGCAGCAACATCGCCAACATCCTGCTGATCGTCGGGATCGCGGCGCTGCTGCGGCCGATGGCGGTCGCGGGGCCGGCCTTTCGCCGCGACGGGGGCGCGATGCTGGCGGTAGCGGTGCTGGCGGCGGCGCTGGTGCTGCTGGGCGATGTGGGGCGGCTGTCGGGCGGTCTGCTGCTGGCGGGGCTGTGCAGCTATCTGGTCTTCACGATCCGCAGCGGCGCGGCCCCGGCCGAGGATCTGCCGGCCGTGCCGATGCGGCTGGTGCTGGCGCTGCCGCTGTTCGCGGGCGGGCTGCTGGTGACGCTGCTGGGCGCGCGGCTGCTGGTGACGGGGGCCATCGACATCGCCGCGTCGCTGGGCGTGTCCGAGGCGGTGATCGGCCTCAGCGTGGTGGCCATCGGCACGTCGCTGCCCGAACTGGTGACGTCGGTGGTCGCCGCGCGGCGCGGGCAGGGCGACATCGCGCTGGGCAACATCCTGGGCAGCAACGTGTTCAACATCCTGGGCATTCTGGGGGCGACGGCGCTGATCAAGCCGCTGGAAATCCCGCCGCAGATCGCCCTGGTCGATATCTGGGCGATGCTGGCGGCCAGCGTCGCGCTGCTGGTCATGGGGCTGACGGGCGGGCGGATTTCGCGAGGCGAGGGCGGCGTGCTGCTGGCCTGCTACGCCGGCTATATGGGCTGGCTTTTCGCTGCCGCCTGATCGCGGACCGGCGTGATGCCCGCCGAATACCGCGATCCGCTGCCGGCCGCCGCCGATCTGGTGGTGATCGGCGGCGGCATCGCGGGGGTCATGGCCGCTTGGTTCGCGGCCGGTGCCGGTCTGCGCGTGGTGCTGGTCGAGAAGGGGCGCGTCGCGGCCGAACAATCGTCGCGCAACTGGGGCTGGATCCGCGCGCAGGGGCGCGACCCGGCCGAACTGCCGATCATGGCCGAGGCGGCGGCGCTGTGGCCGCTGTTGCAGCGCGAGACGGGCGAGGATCTGGGGCTGGCGCGGACCGGAACGCTGTATCTGGCGCGGCGCGACAGGGATCTGGCGCGGCACGAGGCCTGGATGGTCCATGCGCGCGCCCACGGCCTCGATACCCGGATGCTGACGGCGCGCGCGGTCGCCCGTCTGCTGCCGGGCGCGGCCGAAGACTGGCACGGCGGGCTTTACACGCCGTCCGACCTGCGCGCCGAACCCTGGGTCGCGGTGCCGGCGCTTGCGCGGGCGGCCAGGGCGAGCGGCGTGGCGATCCGCGAAGGCTGCGCGGCGCGGCGGCTGGACATGGCGGGCGGGCGCATCGCCGGTGTCGTGACCGAAGCGGGGCGCATCGCCGCGCCGCGCGTGGTGCTGGCGGGCGGCGCGTGGTCGGCGCTGTTCCTGCGCGCGCACGGGATCGGCCTGCCGCAGCTTTCGGTGCGCGCGACGGCCCTGGCGACCGCGCCGCTGCCCCAGGTTCATGCGGGCGGGGCCTGCGACGACCGGCTGGCGTTCCGGCGGCGGCAGGACGGCGGCTATACACTGGCGCCGAACGACCGGCACGATTTCCATATCGGCCCCGACGCGCTGCGCCATGCGCGCGCCTACTGGCCGCAGATCCGCGACGATCCGCGCGGCACGATCTTTCGCGCCGCCGCCCCGCGGGACCATCCCGACGCCTGGCGCACGCCCCGGCGGTGGGACGCGGACGAGATCACCCCGTTCGAGCGCGCGCGCATCCTCGATCCTGCGCCGAACATGGCACTGGTCCGCCGCGCCCGCGCCCGGTTCGAGGCGGCGTTTCCGCGCCTCGGGCCGGTGCGGATCGCGCGCGCCTGGGCGGGGATGATCGACACGCTGCCCGATATGCTGCCGGTGATCGACCGGGTGGCGGCGCTGCCGGGGCTGGTGGTGCTGACGGGGCTGTCGGGGCACGGCTTCGGCATCGGGCCGGGCGTGGGGCGCGTCGCCGCCGATCTGGCGATGGACCGCGCGCCGGGCCACGATCTGACGCCCTTCGCGCTGGACCGCTTCGGGACTTGAGATTGCGCCGCCGCTGCCGCATCCTGAACCGTCAGTCCCGAAAGGCCGTGCCATGCCCGTGAAAAACCGCTTCGCCGAGTTGCTGCCGCAGATCACCGAATGGCGGCGCGACCTGCACGAGAATCCCGAACTGCAATACGACGTGCACCGCACCGCGGGCATCGTCGCCGACAAGCTGCGCGCCTTCGGTTGCGACGAGGTGGTCGAGGGGATTGGCCGCACCGGCGTCGTCGGCGTCATCAGGGGGCGGCATCCGGGCGGCAAGGTCGTCGGCCTTCGCGCCGACATGGACGCGCTTCCCATCGTCGAGCAGACGGGCGCGCCCCATGCCAGCAAGACCCTGGGCGCGATGCATGCCTGCGGGCATGACGGGCACACCGCCATGCTGCTGGGCGCCGCGCAGTATCTGGCCGAGACGCGTAATTTCGCCGGAACGGCCGTGGTCGTCTTCCAGCCCGCCGAGGAAGGCGGCGCGGGCGGCAAGGCGATGTGCGACGACGATCTGATGTCGCGCTGGAAGATCGACGAGATCTATGGGATGCACAACTGGCCCGGCCAGCCGGTGGGCAAGTTCGCCATTCGCCCCGGCCCCTTTTTCGCCGCGACCGACATCTTCACCATCACGATCGAGGGGCGCGGGGGCCATGCCGCCAAGCCGCAGGAAGTGCGCGATCCGACGGTCATGGCCAGCCATGTCGTGCTGGCGCTTCAGACCATCGCATCGCGCAACGCCGACCCGGTCGAACAGATCGTCGTCTCCGTCACCTCGTTCACGACGTCGAGCACGGCGTTCAACGTCATCCCGCAACGTGTGACGCTGAAGGGGACGGTGCGCACCTTGTCGCCCGCCATGCGCGACATGGCCGAACGGCGGCTGACGGCCATCGCCGAAGGGACCGCCGCGATGTTCGAGGGCGCCGCGAGCGTCGAGTACGAGCGCAATTATCCGGTCATGGTCAACAGCCCCGAGCAGACGGATTTCGCCGCCGACGCAGCGCGGGCCGTGTCGGGCGATTGCGCCGATGCGCCGCTGGTCATGGGCGGCGAGGATTTCGCCTTCATGCTGGAGGAACGGCCGGGCGCCTACATCCTGGTGGGCAACGGCGACACGGCGGCGGTGCATCACCCCGAATACGATTTCAACGACGAGGCGATTCCAGCGGGCTGTTCGTGGTGGGCCGAAATTGTCGAACGCCGGATGCCGGCGGCGGGCTGATCAGCCGCCAAGGCCTAGCAGGCGGCGATAGATGGCGATGAGGGCGTCGCCCTCGGCCGACAACGACATGCTTTCGGCCCGTGCCCGCGCGGCGCCGCCCATCGCAGCAAGGCGTGCGGGATCGTCCAGCAGACCAGCCATCGCGCGGGCCATGGCCGGGGTGTCGTCCGGCGGCACCAGCAGGCCGGTCGTGCCGTCGCACACCAGATCCTCGAATGCGCCGACGCGGGTGGCGACGGACGGCACGCCACAAGCCGCGGCCTCGAGCGGAGTCAGGCCGAACCCCTCCCACCGCTGCGGCGCGACATAGAGATCGAGCGCGGCGTACCACTCGGCCATCGCGTCCACGGGCACTTCGGGCAGGATCCGCAGGCGATCGGACAGTCCGGCCGTCCCGATCCGGGACCGCAGATCGTCGAGGAACGCGCGATCCTTGTCCACCGCGCGGCCCATGACGATGCCGGTGACATACGGCCGGTCGGGCAGCAGCGTCAGCAGCGCATCGACGAACGCGTCCGTGCCTTTTTGCGCGCGGATGCGGCCGAAGCAGCCGACGACAGTACCGTCAGGCGGCAGACCCAGCCGCGCGCGCAGCGCCGCGCGGTCCGGCGCGGGACGAAAGGCGTCGGTGTCGATGCCGTGCATGATGACGTCGCACGGCACCTCGAGATAGGCGGCGCTGCGGTGCGACGTGGCGACCACCGCATCCTGCCGCCGGATCAGCCATTTCGTCAGCCCGGTATGGCGGCGTTGCGAGGCGGACGTGAACAGCAGCTTCAGCGGCTTGCGCAAGCCGTGCCGCAGCGCCAGGCCGCCCAGCATCTCGACGTTGCGTCGCGCGTGCCAGACGGCGGGCTGCATCGGCAGGAACGGCAGTGACGACAGCGGGATTTGCGGCACGTGCGCGGGCAGGGCGGGGCCGGCGGCGCGGATGGGTATGCGCGCCGCCTGCACCGGCACCAGCCGCACGACGGTGGCGGTGACGCCCGAAAGCCGCCGCTTGAAGTTGGGCGCAACGACGCGAACCCGCGGGTCGTAGCCGGGGCAAACCAGCGCGCGCAGATCGTCCGCCAGCGTGGCGGTCAGGTCCGTGGCAGGCGGCAGGGCAGGCGGATTTTCCTGCGACAGCATCCGCGACAGGGCCTTTGGCAGCGCGGCGCCACCCGGTACGACCGTGGCCGCCCCGATGACGGCCAGATCGGCGTAGATATCGGAAAAATTGGCCACATGCGGGCCGCTGACGGCATAGGCGCCAAGGCGCACCGCCTCCAGCGGGTTGTGGCCGCCGTGATCGGCCAGCGAACCGCCGATGAAGGCGGCGCGCGTCAGGCGGAACCACAGCCCCATCTCGCCCAGCGTATCGGCGAGGTAGATCTGCGTTCGCGGTCCCGGCAGCGCGCCCTGCGACCGGCGCGCGACGTTCCATCCCGACAGCGCCGCCGCCACGTCGCCGCCGCGCTGGGGATGGCGGGGAACGAGGATCAGCAGCAGGCCGGGATGGCGGGCCAGAAGCGCGCGGTGGGCGGCGATGGCGGCCTCCTCCTCGCCCGGATGGGTCGAGGCGGCGACCCAGACGGGGCGGTCGCCGATGGCGTGGCGCAGATCGGCCAGCGCCCGCGGATCGGCGTCCAGCGGCGCGGCGGCGGTCTTGAGCGTGCCGGTCACGCGGGTTCGGGCGGGATCGGCCCCCAGCGCCAGCAGCCCGTCCGCCGTGCGCCGGTCCTGCGCGGCGATCAGCGACAGGCGCGACAGCAGGTGGCGCGCAAGGCCCGGCGCGCGGCGCCAGTTGCGCAGGCTGCGATCCGACAGGCGGGCATTGACCAGCGCCACGGGGATGCCGCCATCGGCCGCCTCGACGATCTGGCGGGGCCAGATCTCGCTTTCGGCCAGCACCGCCAGCGCGGGGTGCCAATGATCGAGGAACCGGCGCACGGCCGGGGCGGTATCCAGCGGCGCGAACTGGTGCAGGCAGCCGGGGGGCAGGCGGTCCGCGACGATGCGCGCCGAGGTGGCCGAGGTGGTGGTCAGCAGAACCGCCGCATCCCGTGCCAGCCGGGCGGCGAGGTCGAGGACCGACACCGCCTCGCCCACGCTGACGGCGTGGATCCAGATCAGCGGGCCGTCCGGGCGGGGCAGGGTGGCGCGACCGTCGCGTTCGGCGATGCGGGCGGGCGGTACCCCGTCGCGCGACAGGCGCGCGACGTCGCGGCGGCGGATCGCGGGCCCGGCCAGTGCCACCGCCCCGGCATAGAGGTGCCAGCCCAAAGGCGCGGCCATCGGCGGTTCAGCCGCCCGTATGGCTCATGTGGCGCGACATCTGGCCATCGGGCACCTGCCGCGAATAGTCGAAATCGTGGCCCTTGGGCTTGCGCGCGATGGCCGCGCGGATCGCGGCGTCGAGCGGGCCGTCCTGCGGCGAGGCCCGCATCGGCGCGCGCAGATCGGCCACGTCCTCCTGCCCCAGACACATGAACAGCTCACCGGTGCAGGTCAGGCGCACGCGATTGCAGCTTTCGCAGAAATTGTGGCTGAGCGGGGTGATGAAGCCCAAAGCCTGCCCCGTCTCGCGCAGCCGCACATAGCGGGCGGGGCCGCCGGTGCGCAGCGGGATGTCGTCCAGCGTATAGACCTGCGCCAGCGTGCGGCGCATGTCGGCCAGCGACCAGTATTGATCCAGACGATCCTCGTTGCCCAGATCGCCCATCGGCATGACCTCGATGAAGGTCAGGTCCATGTCGCGTTCGGCGCACCATTCGACCAGCGTGAAAAGCTCGTCCTCGTTGAAGCCCCTGAGCGCGACGGTGTTGATCTTGACACGCAGACCGGCCGCCTGCGCCGCGTCGATGCCGCGCAGAACCTGCGCCAGACGGCCCCAGCGGGTGATGCGGGCGAACTTGGTCTCGTCCAGCGTGTCGAGCGAGACGTTCACTCGCCGCACCCCGGCATCGTAAAGATCGCCCGCGAAACGCGACAGTTGCGATCCGTTGGTGGTCAGCGTCAGCTCGTTCAGGGCGCCGCTGTCCAGATGCCGCGACATGGCGCGGAAGAAGGTCAGGATGTCGCGCCTGACCAGCGGCTCGCCGCCGGTGATGCGCAGCTTGCGCACCCCCATCCGCACGAAGGCGGTGCAGAGGCGATCGAGCTCTTCCAGCGTCAGCAATTCCTTGCGCGGCAGGAACGTCATGTTCTCGGACATGCAATAGACGCAGCGGAAATCGCAGCGATCCGTCACCGACACCCGCAGATAGCTGATCGCGCGCTGGAAGGGATCGACAAGCGGGGGGTGCGGCATCGTGTTCATCGCCCAAGGGTAGGGGCGGCGGGGGCGGGTCGCAAGGGGCCGCGCGCCCCGACGGCCATTGCGGCAGCGATCCGCGTCGCCTATCATTGCGCCATGACAAGGTTTATCGCGATAACGGCGCTGCTGGCGCTGGCCGCCTGCGCCCAGACGACCGGACGGCCCGGCGGCGGCGCGGCCGCGACCGCCATCGACCGGCCCGCCCCGCCGCCCGAAATCGCCGCCGTCGTCACCGCGCCGCCGCCGCCCGCCGCGGCCCGCACCGCCGCCGCGCTGGACACCACGACGCCCGAACAGAAGGAAGCGGCCACCGCGGCCGCCACGGGCGGCAGGCTGCTTGGCGAAACCGTCGCCTCGCTGGGGGATCCGACCGAGCCGGGATTGTGGATCCGCACGCCGCTGGCCGATGCCGCCGGGTCGGGGCGGCTGGAATATCAGGGCCGCAGCGCCGTGGTGCAATTGATCCCGGCGGACGGCCCCGCCACGGGGGGCAGCCAGGTGTCGCTGGCGGCGATGCGGCTTCTGGGCGCGCCGCTGACCGATCTGCCGACACTGAACGTCTATGCCGACTAGCGGGGGCCCGACCCGGCACGTCCTGCACGACGGCCCCTTCCGCTGGTCCGTGCCCGAGCGGATGAACATCGCCGATCTGTGCTGCGACAGCTGGGCCGCGACGCATCCCGACCGCGTGGCGCTGGTTCATGTGGACGAGGACGGCGACGATCCCTGGACCTATGGCGAGCTGAAGGATGCCAGCGACGGGCTGGCCGGCGCGCTGGCCGCGCGCGGCGTGGGCCGGGGCGACCGCGTGGCGCTGATCCTGGCGCAGGGCCCCGAGGTTCTGCTGGGCCATCTTGCCACGATGAAGCTGGGCGCGATCGCGCTGCCGCTGTTCACGCTGTTCGGCACGGACGCGCTGGCCTTCCGGCTGCGCGACAGCGGGGCGGTGGCGGCGATCTGCGACGCGGAAAGTGCGGCAAAGCTGGCGGGGCTCGACCTGCCGGATCTGGCGCATGTGATCCTGGCGGGTGATCTGGCCGGCCTGATCGCCGAGGCCGCGCCGCTGGACGCCATGGCCGACACCGTCGCCGACGATCCGGCGCTGATGGTCTATACCTCGGGGACGACCGGATCGCCCAAGGGCGTGCTGCACGGCCACCGCGTCCTGATCGGCCATCTGCCCTGCATCGAGGGGAATCACGAGGGCATCGGCCGTCCCGGTTTCATCGACAGCGATGTGGGCTGGACCCCCGCCGACTGGGCCTGGATCGGCGGGCTGATGAACCTGGCGCTGCCCTGCCTATATTACGGCGTGCGGCTGGTCAGTCGAAGGATGCCCAAATTCGACCCCGACGAGGCGTGGCGCCTGATCGCGCGGCTGGGCATCAACCGCATGTTCCTGCCGCCCACGGCATTGCGGCGGATGCGGACGGTGCCGGTGCCAGATGGCGTCGCGGTGCGGTCCATCGGATCGGGCGGCGAAAGCCTGGGCGCGGACCTGCTGCGCTGGGGGCACGAGGCGCTGGGCGCGCCGGTGAACGAACTGTACGGCCAGACCGAATGCAACCTCGTCGTCGGATCGCGCGCGGATGCGCAGCGCCCCGGCTTCATCGGGCAGGCGGTGCCGGGGCACGTCGTGGCGGTGCTGTCCGCCGACGGCACCCCCGCGCCCACGGGCGAGGTGGGCGAGATCGCCGTGCGCCGTCCCGATCCGTCGATGTTTCTGCGCTACTGGAACCGGCCCGACCAGACGGCGGCGAAGTTTCAGGGCGACTGGATGCGCACCGGCGATCTGGGGCGGATGGACGGCGACGGCTATATCGCCTTCCATTCCCGCGACGACGACGTGATCACCAGCGCGGGCTATCGCGTCGGCCCGACCGAGATCGAGGAATGTCTTTGCAGCCATAGGGACGTGGTGCAGGCGGCGGTGGTCGGCATCCCCGATCCCGACCGGACCGAGGCGATCACCGCCTTCGTCGTGCTGCGCGAGGGCGCCGATGCGGCGGGGATCGAGGACGCGCTGATCGCCCTGGTGCGCGCGCGGCTCAGCCCGCATATGGCGCCGCGCGCCGTGCATGTGCTGGACGCGCTGCCGATGACGGCGACGGGCAAG
This sequence comes from Oceaniovalibus guishaninsula JLT2003, assembly GCF_000299575.1. Taxonomy (GTDB): domain Bacteria; phylum Pseudomonadota; class Alphaproteobacteria; order Rhodobacterales; family Rhodobacteraceae; genus Palleronia; species Palleronia guishaninsula. The sequence continues at coordinate 12,304 of NZ_AMGO01000030.1, read as the reverse complement.
GTCATCCGGCGCGAGTTGCGCGCCCGCTGATCATTCCACCGTCACCGATTTCGCCAGATTGCGGGGCTGGTCCACATCGGTGCCCTTGGCGATGGCGGTGTGATAGGCCAGCAGTTGCGCCGGCACCGCATAAAGGAGGGGCGCCCAGAGATGCGGGCCCTGGGGCATCCGCGCCTGCCGCCAGAGGCCGTCGCCGCCGGTTTGCAGGCTGTCTGCGTCGCCGATCATCACGATGCGGCCCGACCGCGCCATGACTTCGTGCATGTTCGACACGGTCTTGGGCAGCAGCGCGTCCGAAGGCGCGAAGACGACGACCGGCACGTGTTCGTCCACCAGCGCGATCGGTCCGTGCTTCAGCTCGCCCGCCGCATAGGCTTCGGCGTGGATATAGCTGATTTCCTTGAGTTTCAGCGCCCCTTCCAGCGCCAGCGGATACATCGCGCCGCGCCCCAGGAACAGGATGTCGCGCGCTTCGGCCAGGTTGCGGGCGATGGCCTGAAGCTCGGGCTCGGCCAGCAGGGCCTGCGCCACCAGCGCGGGCATCCGCGCCAGATCGGCGGCGTGGGCGGCCAGCGCGGCCGCGTCCAGCGCGCCCTTGTCCGACGCGGCCTTCAACGCGACCGCGGCCAGAACCGCCAGTTGCGCGGTGAACGCCTTGGTCGAGGCGACGCCGATCTCGGCGCCCGCATGGATGGGCAGCGTCACGTCCGCCTCGCGCGCGATGGACGAGGTGGGCACGTTGACCACCGACAGGATCCGCGCCTGCCCCTTGCAATAGCGCAGGGCGGCCAGGGTATCGGCCGTCTCGCCCGACTGGCTGACGAGGATCGCCAGCGTCCGCTCGCCCAGCGGCGGTTCGCGATAGCGGAACTCGGACGCGACATCGACCTCGACCGGGATGCGGGCCAGCCCCTCGATCCAGTATTTCGCCGTCAGACACGCCAGATAGGCGCTGCCGCAGGCGACCATGACGATGCGGTCCACATCCGCGAAATCCACGCCGTCGGGCAAGGCGGGGCCTTGCGGCGTCAGGTAATGGGCCAGCGTGTCCGACAGGATGGCGGGCTGCTCGGCGATCTCCTTGGCCATCCAGTGACGGTGGCCCCCCTTGTCGATCTGCGCGGCGGCGGTGTCGATCCGCGTGCGCGGGCGGTCCACGACCGCGCCCTGCGCATCGTGGACGGTGGCGCCGTGGCGCGTCATCACCGCCCAGTCGCCGTCTTCCAGATAGGTGATGACGGATGTCATCGGCGCCAGCGCGATGGCGTCCGATCCCAGATACATCTCGCCCTCGCCCCAACCGATGGCCAGCGGCGATCCGCGCCGCGCGCAGATCATCAGATCGTCCTGCCCGTCGAAAAGGAACGCCAGCGCGAAGGCGCCGTGCAGGCGGCCCAGCGTGGCGCGCACGGCATCGACAGGGCCTGCGCCGTCGGCCATCGCCGCCTGCACCAGCAGCGCCACGGTTTCGGTATCCGTCTCGCTTTCCCAGGCAAGGCCGCGTTCGGCCAGTTCGGTGCGCAGGGCGGCGTAGTTCTCGATGATGCCGTTATGCACCACGGCGACGGGTCCGGCGCGGTGGGGATGGGCGTTCGCCTCGGACGGGCCGCCATGCGTGGCCCAGCGGGTATGGCCGATGCCCGACCGCCCCGGCAGCGGATCGTGCACCAGACGGTCGCTGAGGTTCACCAGCTTGCCCACGGCGCGGCGGCGATCCAGCGCGCCGCCGTTCACCGTGGCGATGCCCGCGCTGTCATAGCCGCGATATTCCAGCCGCTTGAGCGCTTCGAGGATGATGGGGGACACCTCGTGCGTTCCCAATATGCCGACGATGCCGCACATTATCTGGCCTTTCGTGCCTTGGCGTCCCGCAGGCTGTCCATCAGCCGCCGGGCGAATCCGTCCTTGTTGACCTGCCGCGCGCGTCCCAGCGCCAGCGCGCCCGGCGCCACGTCCTCGGTGATGACCGATCCGCTGGCGGTCATCGCGCCGCAGCCCACGTTGACCGGCGCGACCAGCATCGTGTCCGACCCGATGAAGGCGTCGGCGCCGATTTCCGTGCGGTGCTTGAACACGCCGTCGTAATTGCAGGTGACGGTGCCCGCGCCGATATTCGCCCGCGCCCCGACGGCCGCGTCGCCGATATAGGACAGGTGGTTCACCTTGGCGCCTTCGCCGATCTCGGCGGCCTTCACCTCGACGAAGTTGCCGATGCGGGCGTCGTTGCCGATCTCGGCCCCCGGCCGCAGGCGCGCATAGGGGCCGACGACCGCGCCCTGGCCGACATGGCAGCCTTCCAGATGGCTGAACGCGCGGACATGCGCGCCCGTCTCGACCGTGACGCCGGGGCCGAAGACGACGAATTGCTCGACCGTGCAGTCGCGGCCCAGATGCGTGTCCTGCGCGAAAAACACGGTTTCGGGCGCCAGCAGCGTCGCGCCCTCGGCAATCGCGGCGGCCCGCGCGCGGGCCTGGAACGCGGCCTCGGCGGCGGCCAGTTCCGCGCGGGTGTTGATGCCCAGCGTCTCGGCCTCGGGGCAGGTGACGAGGGCGGCATCCAGCCCCCGCGACCGCGCGATCCCGACGATGTCGGTCAGATAGTATTCGCCCGCCGCGTTGTCGTTCGTGACCGCCGCCAGCAGACCCGGAAGCTGCGACGCATCCGCGCAGATCACGCCCGAATTGCACAGCGTCACCGCGCGCTCGGCCTCGGTCGCGTCCTTCCATTCGACGATCCGCTCCAGCCGGTCGCCATCCGCGATCAGCCGCCCGTAGCGGCCGGGATCGGCGGCCTCGAACCCCAGAACGACCAAGGCCGCGCCCGCCGCCCGCCGGTCGCGCATCGCCTGCAACGTGTGCGGACGGATGAAGGGCGTGTCGCCGTAAAGGACGAAAACGTCGCCCTCGGCCCCTTCCAGCGCGCCCAGGGCCTGCCGGACGGCATGGCCGGTGCCCAGACGCTCGGCCTGCTCGACCACGATCAGGCCGTCGTCGTGCCGGGCCGCGGCGCGGCGCACGGCCCCGGCGCCGTGCCCTACGACCAGGATCCGCCGGTCGGGGTCCAGCGCCGCCCCCGCCGCCAGCGCATGCACGAACAGCGGCACCCCGCCCAGGGGATGCAGGACTTTCGGCAGGTCCGAGTTCATGCGGCTGCCCTGACCGGCGGCCAGGACGACAAGATGGGTGGCCATGCTGCTCTTTCTTTTCTGTCGCCGCCGTTCTACCCGGTGGCGCGCATGGCGCAAGCGGGGACGGCTTCACTTCGGGTTGCCGCGGATTACAGGGGGGGCGGCACCCGATGGGGCGCAGGACGGCGATCTTCGATCTGGACGGCACGCTGGTCGATACCGGCCCCGATCTGGCCGCCGCCGCCAATGCCTGCTTTCGCGACATGGGGCATGGCGACCTGCTGGACCTGACCCGGACCGAGGATCGCGCCGCCTGCCTGCGCGGCGGGCGGTCGATGCTGCGGCTGGGTCTGGGGCGGCTCGGCCCGGTGGACGACGCGGTTCTCGATGCGTGGTATCGCCCGCTGCTCGATCACTACGAGCGGCGGCTTTGCGTCGGATCGGCGCTTTATCCCGGCGTGCCGGACGCGATGGCGGTGCTGCGCGACGACGGCTGGGCGCTGGGCATCTGCACCAACAAGCCCGCCGCGCTGGCCGAACGGCTGATGGTGGCGCTGGGCGCGCGCGACTGGTTCGGCGCGCTGGTCGGCGCCGACACGCTGGCGGTGCGCAAGCCCGATCCGGCGCCCTTGTGGGCGGCGGTGGACGGGGCGGGGGGCGACCGCGCGCGCTGCGTTCTGATCGGCGATACCGAGACCGACCACCACACCGCCCGCGCCGCCGGCGTGCCGTCGGTTCTGGTCACGTTCGGCCCCGATCCGCGCCATGTGGCCGCCCTCGACGCCGACGGATGGCTGCCGCATTTCGGCGATCTGCCCGCGGTTCTGGGCCGGCTGGTGGCCTGACCGCTTGCGGCGGCGCGATCCGCCGCTAGTCTGGCCGTGAACGGATTGGAGCGGACCATGAGCCACAGGCGCAAACTCGCGGCGGGAAACTGGAAGATGAACGGGCGTGCGGGGGATCTGGACCAGATTCGCGCGCTGGCCGAACGCCACCCGTCCCCCGGCTGCGAGGTTCTGATCTGTCCGCCCGCCACGCTGGTCGCGCGCGCGGCGGCGCTGGACGGATCCGTGGCCATCGGCGGGCAGGATTGCCACTGGAACGACGAGGGCGCGCATACCGGCGACATTTCCGCGCCGATGCTGGCCGATGCGGGCGCGACCCATGTGATCGTCGGGCATTCCGAACGCCGCGGCGACTGGGGCGAAAGCGACGACATCGTGCGCCGCAAGGCCGAGGCCGCCTGGCGCGCGGGCCTCGTCGCCATCGTTTGCGTGGGCGAAACCCTGTCCGAGCGCGAGGCGGCCAACACGCTCGACATCATCAATGGCCAGTTGGCGGCGTCGATCCCCGACCAGGCGACGGGCCGCAACCTGATCGTCGCCTACGAACCCGTCTGGGCCATCGGCACCGGCAAGGTGCCCACCGCCGACCAGATCGGCGAGGTGCACGACCTGATCCGCACCCGGCTGGAACGGCGCTTCGGCGAAGGGGTGGGGCGGTCGGTGCGGCTGCTTTACGGCGGCTCGGTCAAGCCCGCCAACGCGGCCGAGATTTTCGCCGTGTCGAACGTGGATGGCGCGCTGGTCGGCGGCGCATCGCTGAAGGCCGACGAATTTTCCGGCATCATTGACGCGCTGGAGGGCTGAGGCGAGGGGGGCCGATGGACGAGCGCATTTCCGGCGCGGAACGCAGGCGGCGCGCGCAGGCGGCGCTGCCGGTGCTGTCGGCCACCGATCTTCTGCGCGCGCTGGCGCTGGGATGGCGCGATTTCGCCCGCGCGCCCGCCTTCGGGCTGTTCTTCGGCGGCGTCTATGCGGCGGGCGGCTGGCTGCTGGCATGGCTGGGCGCCGGCACGATCGAGGGCACGCTGCTGCTGTCGCTGGGCTTTCCGCTGATCGCCCCCTTCGCCGCCGTCGGACTATACGAGGTCAGCCGCGTGCTGGAACGCGGCGACCGCCCGCGCTGGGGCCCGGTCCTGGGCGTGATCGCGGCCGAGAAGGACCGCCAGATCCCGTGGCTGGGCGCGCTGATCGTGTTCTATTTCCTGTTCTACAGCTTTCTCGCGCACATGATCTTCGCGATGTTCATGGGGCTGGGGCCGATGACCAACGTGCTGACCAGCTACGACATCTTCCTCACGCCCCGCGGCCTGACGATGATCGCGGTCGAGATGGCGGTCGGCGGTGTGCTGGCCTTCCTGCTGTTCTCGCTGACGGTGGTGTCGCTGCCGATGGTGCTGGACCGCGAGGTGGATTTCGTCACCGCCATGCTGACCTCGATGCGCGTCGTGCGCACGTCGCCCGGCACCCTGCTGCTCTGGGCCGCGATCATCGCCGTCGCCCTGCTGGCCGCGATGCTGCCGCTGTTCCTGGGCCTGCTGGTCGTCCTGCCGATCCTGGGCCACGCGACATGGCATCTTTACCGGCGCGCGGTGCCGGTTTGAGGGGGGGCAGATAGAGGAACAAAGGACAATATTATCACACCCTTTGAAGGAGCTATTACATTGTATTAAAAATGTTGGAGAGCCTTTTCATCCATTCTAGCCTTTATTCACACATACAGATGGAGTAGAAATGCGGAAACCGCTCAGTGCCCTTATACTGGTAGGCGCACTGTTGTCGGGAACAGGGGTCTACGCTCAGAATGCTGGTCAAATGGTCGCGGAAGCAAAATGTTTCGCTGAGTTTCAAGATCAGCTCGAAGCGGTAACCGATATTGTGGTAGTTACTTCTCTGGGTGGCCCTGAAGAAGTTGGAGCAATCTGCGCCGCCGCAGTTGGCGAACTTAGCTTGCCATTAAATAAGCGCTCGATCACTTCATTATCCAATAAATGCAAGGATACTTTGGCAAACCAATGCTTAATCCAGTTCTGCGCCTCTGGCGGAAACACTACAGATTTGAGTAAGTCGGCCGTAGAACGATACTGCATCAAAAATAACTAAAGACAGAATTTTATAGTTTCCCAAAACCAGAACAGGCGCCCCGAGGGACGCCTGACGATCACCGTTGCGTCAGGGTCAGCCCTTGGCGTCGGCGGGTTCCGGGGCGCCTGCGGGGGCGGGGGCGCGGCCGGCATTGCCCGAGGTGTTCAGCGGATCGTCGCGCCGCGCGACCGAGCCTTCGAAATGCGCGCCGCTTTCAATGGCGATGGTCTTGTGGATGATGTCGCCCTCGACCCGCGCGGTCGAGGTCAGCCGCACCTTCAGCCCGCGCACCCGGCCCACGACGCGGCCGTTGACCACCACGTCGTCGGCCATCACCTCGCCCTTGACGGTGGCGCCTTCGCCGACCGTCAGCAGATGCGCGCGGATGTCGCCCTCGACCGTGCCTTCGATCTGGATGTCGCCGGTCGTCTTGAGGTTGCCCTTCACGACCAGGTCCGACGACAGGATCGAGGCGGGCGGCTTGGCTTTCGGCGAAGTGGCGGGCAGGTCGGACGTCTTGGGGTTGTTCATCGCGTTCTCGTTCGGTTTCGGTGCGGCCTCGCCGCCCTGCTTGGGGCCGGGCTCGTTGATCTTGCTCTTAGAAAACATCTTTCGCTGCCTTGATGAAGGTCATCGGGTTCACGGCCTTGCCGTTCACGCGCACTTCGTAGTGCAGATGCGTGCCGGTCGAGCGTCCGGTATTTCCCATATCACCGATACGGTCCCCGCGCGATACCTTTTGTCCGACCTTCACCCGGATGTTGGACTGATGCGCATAGCGCGTCTCGATCCCGAAGGCGTGCCTGATCTTCACCAGCTTGCCGTAACCCGACTGCGTTCCCGCGAAGGTCACGACGCCGTCGGCGGTGGCATAGATCGCCGTGCCATGCGCGCCGGCCATGTCCGTGCCCTCGTGCGCGCGGCCCCAGCGCGGCCCATAACTAGACGTATAGCGGAAGCTGTCCTTCAGCGGCATCGAGAACGGCGCCTTTTCCGCCGCCAGCCGATAGAGGTTCATCCGGTCCAGCTTTTCCAGGATGCCGTTGGCACGCTCGCCCAGCGGATCGGCCTGCCCCTTGGTCGAGACGCGCACCAGCGGCCCGCCCTGGCCCGAATAGGACCGGCGCACCGTGTCGATCAGGCTGTCGGTGCTCAGCCCCGCCGACCGGAACATCTTGTCCAGCGGCGCGACAGAAATCGTCAGCGCTTCCTCGAGCTGCGCGAAGATCTGCTCCGATCGCGCCGCCGTCAGCTTGGCGTCCAGCATCAGATCCTCGGCGAACGCTTCGGCATCGGCGGCCTCGGCGGCCATCGCGTCGCGCTGGGTCGCGGTATTGCCCAGGGCCGCGGTCAGGTAATCCAGCGTCCGCTCGACCTCGGCCATGCGTTCGGCGGCGCTGGGGCCGTCGGCGCTGTCGCCCTCGACCACGGCGCGCAGGTCGGCGGCGGTGCCGCGCGCGTCGTCGCGTTCGGCGATGGTGCGGCGCAGCGCGACCTGCGTGGCCTGCATCCCGCGATCCAGCTCGTCGCGGCGCAGCTCGCTGGCCAGAAGCTCGGACTGCATGTCGCTGACCCGCGCCAGCGCGGCGTTGAACCGTTCGTGCGCCGCGCGCGCCTCGGCGGTGGCGGCGTCGCGTTCGGCGGCCAGATCGTTCAGCCGCTGCTGATAGATCGTCTGTTCGCGCATCGTCTGCTGGCGGACCGTGTCGGACCCGATCCCGTCCATCAGCAGGATCGCCGAGGCGACGATCGTCCAGCCGACGACCAGCGCGCTGCCGCTGAGTGCCAGGATCTGCGTCGAGGGGGAAAGCCGCACGAACCGCGTCTCGGTGTCCGATCGCAGGAACAGCCGCTGTTCGGGAAAGGCGCGCGAAAGCGCCACGTGGATCGCGTGTTTCGTCAGTCGCAAAGGTCTGTCCGCCCCTAGCTGTCCCTGTCCAGCATCAGGTCCCCCGACCCGCTACTGCGACGTGCCTAACGGCGGGGCCGGACCGTCGCAACCGTTTTGGCCGCGACGGCCCGCAGGGTCGGTTTTTCGGCATTTTCCCGCCGACGTGACCGGGCGGCCACAGGGCGGTCACAGCCCGTCACAGCGCGCGGACCGCCTCCAGCACCTCGGCGACATGTCCGGGCACCTTGACCTTGCGCCATTCGCGCGCGATCCGCCCCTCGGCATCGACCAGGAACGTCGCGCGCTCGATTCCCCAGGATTTCCGGCCATACATGGTCTTCTCGACCCAGACGCCATAGCGTTCGGACACGTCGCTGCCTTCGTCCGACAACAGCGCGATGCCCAGCCCGTGCTTGTCGCGAAAGCGGTCATGCGCGGCGACGCTGTCCTTCGAGATGCCCAGAACCGTGGCGCCCGCCGCCTCGAACGCCTCGGCGGCCTGGGTGAAATCGCCGGCTTCGGTCGTGCAGCCCGGCGTGTCGTCGCGCGGATAGAAATAGACCACGACCGGCCGGCCGCGCAGATCCGACAGCGCGATTTCGCCGCCGCCGTCGCGGGGCAGGGTGAAGTCGGGGGCGGTCTTGCGGGGCGGGGCGTCGGCGGGGGACATGGCGTTTCCTGTCGGGGATGTGAAAAGGTCGGCAGGCCCTCCATGTTCCATCGGCAGGGCAGGCGCAATAAGGCGGGGCATGGGACAGGAACCGCATCGGCTGGCCGCGACCGGGCCCCGCCCCGCGCGGCGGCGGAAGGAACCGCGCAGGGGGCGGCGGCATCTGCGCGCCCTGGCCGCGCTGGTGCTGCTGGCGGCGATCCTGGCCGCCACGCTGGCGACGCTGGCGCTGACCGAACGGCGGCTGGTCCTGCCCGCCGCCGCGACCGCGCGGATCGAGGCGCGGCTGAACCGCAACCTCGACGGCTTTTCGGTCGCGCTCGGCGATGTCGCGGTGGCGCTGACGCGGCAGGGGGTGCCGCGCCTGTGGCTGGAAGACGTGACCGTGACCGAACAGGGCGGCGTCAGGCTGGCCGAGCTGGGGCGCGTCGGCTTCGCCTTCGATCCGCGGGCGCTGCTGGACGGCCGCGCGGCCCCGCGCATCCTTCGCGTTACCGGCGCGCAGATGACGCTGCGCCGCGACAGCGAGGGCGCGTTCGATCTGGGAGCGGGCGGCGCGCCGGGCGATTTCGCCGGGCCGGGCGTGCTGCTCGACGGGCTGGACGCGCTGCTGGCGCGCGCGCCCTTCGACCGGCTGCACCGGATCGAGCTGACCGACGCCATCGTCACGCTGGAAGACGCCCGCTCGGCCCGGATCTGGCAGGTGACGCGCGGATCCATCGGGCTGCAACGTCTGGCGGACGGCGCCGAACTGTCGCTGCTGGCCGAAGTGTTCAACGGCACCGACGATCTGGCGCAGGTGCGGATCTCGCTGCGCACATGGTTCGCGGACGGGCGCGCCAGCCTCTCGGCCTCGGTGGCGCGCGCGCCCGCTGCCGACATCGCCATGCAATCGCCGGTCCTGTCCTTCCTGCGGGTGCTGGACGCGCCGATCTCGGCCTCGCTGCGCACCGATCTGGATGCCGGCGGCCAGCTTGCCTCGGTCGCGGGCACGCTGGAAATCGGCGCGGGCGCGCTGCGGCCGCGCCAGGACGCGCCGCCCGTCCCGTTCGAGGGCGCGAAAGCGTATTTTTCATACGATCCGAAAATCGGGCGGCTGGACTTCCCGCAGGTTTCCGTCCGCTCGACCCTGGCGCGCGTCGCGCTGGACGGCCATGCCGATCTGGCCGATGTCGGGCCGGGCGGCTGGCCCCGCGCGCTGGCGGCGAAGTTTCGCATCGCCGATCTGGCCGTCGATGCGGGCGACCTTCTGGCCGGGCCGGTGGCCTTCGGCGGCGGGGACATCGACCTGCGCGTGCGCCTGTCCCCGTTCGAGGTCGATCTGACCCGGCTTGTCCTGATCGACGATGCGGGCATCGATGCCGCCAATCCGCTGACCGCCACGGGCCGCGTCGCCGCCTTGCCCGGCGGTTGGGACGTGGCCGTCGATCTGGCCGCCGACAGGCTGGACGCGCGCCGGCTGCTCGACCTCTGGCCGGTGCCCGTTGGGCGCGGCACGCGGCGCTGGGTCGATGCCAACATCGCCCAAGGCACCCTGCACGACGTCACCGCCGCCCTGCGCAAACCGCCCGAGGCGCCCAAACCGTCCTTTTCCACCGATTTCGCCTTCGACGGCGCGCGGATCACCCCGCTGGGCGACCTGCCGCCCATCACCGGCGCCGGCGGCACCGGATCGCTGACCGCCGACCGCTTCACCCTGACGATGGAGGAGGGGATCGTCGCGCCGCCGGGCCGGGGCGCGGTCTCGCTCGCCGGATCGACGATGCTGGTGGCCGATACGCGGCAAAAGCCCGCTTTGGGCCAGTTCGTCATCCGCAGCAAAGGCCCGCTGCGATCGCACCTCGCCGTCATCGACGCGGCCCCGCTGTCGCTGCTGCACCGCGCGGGCCGCGACCCCGATCTGGCGACGGGACGGGTGGCGGCGACGACGAATCTGTCCTTCCCCTTCCGCCGCGGCCTGGGCGTCGCGGACCTGACGCTGGATGTCGCGGGCGAGGCGACGGATCTCGCCTCCACCGCGATCGTTCCGGGCCGCACCCTGACCGCCGACGCCCTGCAAATCGCGGCGACCACCCAGGCGCTGACAGTCGGGGGGCGCGCGCAGCTCGACGGTGTGGCCTTCGACGGGCGCTGGCGGCAGGCGCTGGCCGGGCCGGACAGGGGCGCGGGCCGCGTGACGGGGCAGGTCGCGCTGTCGCCGCAGACCCTTCGGCGTTTCGGCGTGACCCTGCCCGACGGGCTGGCCGCCGGTTCGGGCACCGGCACCCTGACGCTCGATCTGACACCCGGCGCACCGCCCGCCTTCCGCCTGACATCGGACCTTGCGGGCATCGCCCTGTCGCTCGACGCCGTGACCTGGTCCAAGCCCGCCGCCACGCCCGGCGACTTCGCCATCGCGGGCGCTTTGGGCGACGCCCGCCGCATCGACGCGCTGTCGCTGTCGGCGCCGGGGCTGGACGCCGCGGGCGACCTGACGCTGGCGCCGGGCGGGGGCCTCGAGGCGCTGCGCCTGTCGCGGGTGCGGCTGGGCGGCTGGTTCGACGGCGCGGTGCGGATCGCGTCGCGCGGGGCCGGGCGGCCGCCCGCCATCGCCGTGACCGGCGGCAGCGTCGATCTGCGGCGCGCCGATCTGGGCGGCGGGGGCGGGGGCGAACGCGGCCCGGTGCGCCTGACGCTGGACCGGCTGACCGTCACCGACGGCATCGCGCTGACCGATGCGCGCGTCGATCTCGATGTCGGGCGGATGCTGGCGGGCCGGTTCGACGGCCGCGTCAACGGCGGCGCGGCCATCGCGGGGCGCATCGCCGGCACCGCCGCGGGCGCCGCGATCCGCGTGCAGTCGGACGATGCGGGCGCGGTGCTGCGCGATGCGGGCCTGTTCGAGAAGGTCGCGGGCGGGCGGCTCGATCTGGCGCTGCAACCGGCGGGCGCGCCGGGCACCTATGACGGCCAGGTCATCGTCACCGGCCCGCGCCTGCGCGACGCCCCCGCCGCGATCGAACTGCTCAGCGCGATCAGCGTCGTGGGTCTGGTCGAACAGGCGCAGCAGGGCGGCATCCCCTTCGACCGGGTCGAGGCGGGCTTTCGCCTGGCGCCCGACCGCGTGACGCTCTACCGCTCCAGCGCGGTGGGCGCGTCGCTGGGCGTGTCGATGGACGGCACGTTCTTTCCCGCCTCGAAGCGGCTGGACATGCAGGGGGTCGTCTCGCCCTTCTATCTGGTCAATTCGGTCGGCTCGTTTCTGACCCGGCGGGGCGAGGGGCTCATCGGCATGAACTTCACCTTGGGCGGAACCGCCGCCGACCCGCAGGTCGGCGTCAACCCGCTGTCGCTGCTGACGCCGGGCATGTTCCGCGACATCTTCCGCCGCCCGCCCCCGCAACGCTAGGATCCCCGCATGAGGCTGAGCGATTTCGATTTTTCCCTGCCCGAGCGGCTGATCGCCACCCGGCCCGCGCGGCCGCGATCCTCGGCCCGGATGCTGGTGGCCGAAGGCGACGCCATCGCGGATGCCCATGCCATCGACCTGCCGCGCTGGCTGCGACCCGGCGATCGGCTGGTGCTGAACGATACCCGCGTGATCCCCGCGCGCCTGTCGGGCCTGCGCCACCGCGACACCGCCGAAGGCCCCAAGGCCGCGCGGATCGAGGCGACGCTGCTGGAACCGCAGCCCGACGGCGCCTGGCGC
>NZ_AMGO01000029.1 GCF_000299575.1 Oceaniovalibus guishaninsula JLT2003 | reverse complement strand
GGTCGTCTCGGCTCGTCGCTTGTCCGAAGCCGCGGCGTCGATGCTGCCATCCTCGTGCAGGACGAGCCGCCCCGCCGTCTTCGCCTTCTGGATCGCGCCGCGCGACAGCCCGACATGGGCGGCATACTGGCGCTCGCTCATGCCCTGCATCGCCAGCCCCGATTATCATTCAAAGTCAGGCGCTTATGTCGTTGATAAGCCTCGCGGACAGAGCGAACGTCCATCCCACGAGGACGATGCAACTCACCCGGAGCCACAACGATGACCACGCGCCTGAACCCGATCACCACCCCGCGCTTTGAGGCCCGCGCCGACAAGGCCCGGCGCAACAAGGAAGCGGCGCTCGCCGCCTTCATCGGCAAGAAGGCCGAGATCGACGAGATGCTCGCCCGCCTGCAGGCGCTCAGCGACGACCATTTCAACTGCCACCCCGACGAGGTGGGCTGGGCCATGGTCGGCACTCTCGAACACTACGCCAGCCTGCTGAAGCGCATCACCGACAGCGCCTTTGGCGAGGGCGAGCACGCCCGCTGACCTCCGGCACTGCCGGAACTCCCGCCGCGCCCCATGCGCGGCTCGGGGTCGTAGAAGGTGCCGCATGACGCGGGCCTCGAACACGGAGACCCCAGATGACCAAGCTTTCCGACACCCAGCTCGTGATCCTCAGCGCCGCCGCGCAGCGCGACGACCGCAACGTCCTGCCGCTTCCCGGCTCGCTCCGCGGCGGCGCCGCCGCCAAGGTGGTCGGCGCGCTCCTGAAGCGCGCGCTGATCGCAGAGAAAGCGACCGACAGCGAGACCAAGGCGGACGCCGCCCTCAACCGCATCTGGCGCAACGACGAGGACGGCCGCGCCATACTCCTGCACATCACCGATGCAGGCCTCGCCGCCATCGGCGTCGAACCGGAAGGCGGCGCCAGTGCGCCCACGGGCGTCGACGCAGCGCCGAGCGCGGAAGCCCCGCGGGACGCCCCCGCCGAGGGCGAGCCCGCGCCCAAGGCGCGCACACCGCGCACGGGCACCAAGCAGGCGAAACTGATCGAGATGCTTCGCGCCAAGGGC
>NZ_AMGO01000028.1 GCF_000299575.1 Oceaniovalibus guishaninsula JLT2003 | reverse complement strand
GCGTGATCATGGCGCCGAGGGGGCAGACAGTGTCCAGACGCTCGCCATGTCGCTCAAGTTCGGCATGACGACAAAGGCGCTCGGCGAGACGATCTTTCCCTATCTCACAACGGTCGAGGGGCTCAAGCTCGCCGCGCAGACCTTCGACAAGGATGTCGCGAAGTTGTCGTGCTGCGCGGGGTGATCCGATCCGTCGATCTTGTGGCTGCCGAGCAAGATTGCGCATCGACGCGATCACAACCTACCCTCCACCCAGTTGGCCACGATCAGCCCCGGAACGCTGTCGTGCGCCCGGTCTGCATCCCGCGCGAGGTTCAGCCGCTTCGGCAGCTTGACCTGCGGCACCAGCAGGAAGATCGGCGCGGTGACTTTGCCGCGCCCGGTCTTGGAGCGCGACACGACCGCCTGGCCCTTCGTGTTCAGCCGTCCCTCCGCCACCAGCAGGCTCGGGCCCGTGCGGCGATAGACGAAGCGCAGGCGCAGCCCGCGGCGGCGTTCCCATTCGCCGGGGGTGATCCTGCCGCCGCGCAGGGACTTGCCCGCGGCGGGGAGCGGAATCGCCAGCCAGAACCCGTCCTTCGAGCGGATCAGCGGGCCGGTGTCATGCGCGCCGACGATGACCGGGGCCTTGGACCACACGAGTGCCGCGGCGTTCAGGCTCTCGCCGGCCTTCGGATATGTCTGGCTCCGGATCGAGTTCGCGAGCCGCCGGCCGAGCCCAGCACCAGTGATCTGGCCGCGCCACGCGGTCTTGAGCCCGGTCCCGGCCTCGCGCATGGCGGCGGTCACGGCCTTCTCGCCGGCCTTCACCTCGGCGGCCATGGCGGCGACGAGGTCCGGCGTGATGTCGAGCTTCAGCTTCATCGCGATCATGCCGGACGCAGATCCACAGTCCAGACGAGCCGCTCGCGGTCGCGGACGGGTTCGCCCTGGATGAGAAATGCCTCGCCGTCGATCTCGATGCGGTCACCGGGCCGCGGGTTCGCCACCTCGGAAAGGCGCAGATCCAGCCGTGTGGTTTCCGACCAGATGCGCGCCTCGCCGAAGCCGGTGACATCGTCTGGCCGGCGCAGGATGGCGCGGACCAGCGATGGCGCACCGCCCTCTGCTGTGTACACCACGTCCCGCGCGAGATGCGCGTCGGCGAAGAGCGCGTCGAGGGCGGCGGCGAAAGCGGTCATCAGGTCCGCCTGGCCTGTCGCAGCACCTGCGGCCGGGTGCAGATCGGCAGCGGGTTGGACTCGATCTCGAGCCGCACCCATTCGTCGCGATCCCGGTCGGGGATCGTACGGGCGTAGAGCGGCTGGCCGAGGGTGTTCACCGTTTCGAACGTGTCGGCGGGGGCGTAGTA
>NZ_AMGO01000027.1 GCF_000299575.1 Oceaniovalibus guishaninsula JLT2003 | reverse complement strand
GTCGACGCTCTGACTGCGGCGCTCACCTGGTCCATGCAGAAGGGCAGCGTGAACATCCGCGCGCTCTTCCTGCACAACCTCTCGGATGCGCTCGCCTCGGTCGCCGTGATCGTCGGCGGCACGCTGATCATTCTCTACGACCTGCGCTGGGTCGATCCCGCAATCACCATCGGTATCGCGCTGTATATACTGTATCTCGCACTGACCGAGATCGGCGGCCCGATCCGGACACTGATGCTGGGCAGCCCGCCGGATATCGACAACTCGGCCGTGATTGCCGCGATGCGGGACGTGGACGGCGTTACGGATGTCCACCACGTGCATCTATGGCAGATGCAGGAACACGAGGCGGCGCTCGACTGCCACGTGGTCGTCGCCGAAGATGGATGGACAAGAATTGAGGCCATCAAGGGCGAGATCAAAGCACGACTGAGCGAGCGCTTCGGCATCGCTCATTCCAGCCTCGAATTCGAGAATGAAAGGAACGCCCACACCAACGCCAACCTCTACGGTCACGGTAGTAATGGCCATGAATGATCAGGAGCACGAATTGACGGAAGAACGATATTATCTCGCACCTTCATACACTTAAGCGCAGGGCGGGCAGTGTCAGCTTGGTGGAGAAGGTTGGATATCAGGCCCATCCCCTCCGCCAC
>NZ_AMGO01000026.1 GCF_000299575.1 Oceaniovalibus guishaninsula JLT2003 | reverse complement strand
TTGCGGGACAGCACCAGCGCGGCCTTGCCGGTGAAGGTGGCGGTGACCACGCCGGGCACGCATCGGCCGTCCCGCGCGCTGCGGTGGGGCGAGAGGCCGAGTTCGTCGAGCGCGAACTTCAGCACGGTGGTCTTGCCGGACCCGGCATAGCCGAACAGGCGGAACACCTGCTGCTGCTCGGCTCGGGTCTCGAACCACTCCTTGATCTCGCGGATCGCGGCGGCCTGCGTAGGGGATGGGGTGAACTCGGTCATGATTGGCGTGCCTCCACTGCGTAATCCTTGACGATCCCACCGCGGGTCGGATCGCCCACCTCGCACTGACGGACGAAGACCCGGCGACCGTCGGCGAGCTGCCGCCAGTGACCGCGGCGGATGTGCCAGCGCGGGCTGGCGTGACTGCCGCCCTGCGGCGGCGTCGCCGCCCGCAGGCGCGCCGGATCGATGGCGACTTGGCGCCAGACCCATCCCTGGACCCCGGCGCGCGCGAAAGGCTTGCGCCGTGTCGAGGGCACGCGGCGCTCCCGGACGTCCGCAGCCTGGGAGAGTATCGCGAGGCCGCGCCACACGATGGCAGCCGCAGCTTGACCGCACTGCTCCGCCATCTCCACGTCTTCAAGCGCCGGA
>NZ_AMGO01000025.1 GCF_000299575.1 Oceaniovalibus guishaninsula JLT2003 | reverse complement strand
CGGCGGCCGAGAGCCGTTCGTCGGCGGTGATGATGCGGAAGGCCATGGGGTTCTCCGGGGTGTGAATTCAGGGGGCGCGGCGGCGGGGGTGACCGGGTGCCGAAGGGGAACCTGCCCGGCGTTGCCGACCGGGCGTCCCGCCGCCGCGCGTCACCGGTCTCGAGCCTCGAGCCGGAAGACGGGTTTGCCGGTGGTCTCGCTGCGCGCGTCCGCGAAGCCCTCGCGCATCGCCGCGGGCCAGGCGCCGTAGCGCCGCTCGGGAACGCGATAGGCGATCTCGAGATACTCGGTGGGATCGTCGCCCGCGGCGCGGATGCGCTCGGCCATGGCGGCAAGCCGGTCCTGATCCCAGGAAACCTTCTTCGGCAGGTCCGCGACAACCACGACACCCTCGTCCTCGACCCTCACGGTGCCGCTGGTCTTCCCCTGCGCGGTCCGCTCGGCCGCGGCGGCGCCCTCGTAGCGTTGCGCGATCCCGGCCTCGAGCCGGTCCCGCAGCCGCTTCACGCGGGCAGTCTCGGCGAGCGCGGTCGTCTGCAGGTCCAGCAGCATCTCGGGCGGCAGCGCCGCGATGTCGCCGAGGGCGAGACGTTCGAGATCGTTGAAATGCGGGGTGTTGTCGGGATGCGGCATGGCGGGGTCTCCGTTGGAAGGGAATGGCGGGGCCATCACGCGGCGCGCTCTTCGAGGAGCAGCGCCGAGAGCGAGGGAGCGGCGGCCTTCGGTCTGGGCCGGGCGACGGCGATGTAGGCGAAGCGGTCGGGGCCCACGCGCTCCTGCACGAGGTGGACGAGGCCCTTCTCGAAGGCGCTCAACGCGGCCTGACCGAGATCGGCAAGCTGACGGCGCTCGGGCTCGGGTAAGGTCGAAATCACCGGCGTGACATCGATCCCGAGAAAGCCGCAGTGGTACTCGAGCCGCGCGCCGGCTTCGGCCTGCGCAATCCAAGCGTAGAGCTCGACATCGCTGAGCTTCGTGGTCGCCACGCGGGCGCCGAAAGGGATCGCGGCGACCATCAGCATACCCGTGCGGCCCGCGCGGGGTCCGCGGTCAGACGGCGGGGCGCGTGGCCGGCGCGCGCGACGGCCTCGCTGATCTTCAGCGCACGCTGAAGCTGGCTCTGCTCGAAGGCTTCGACGTCGGCGAGCCGGTAG
>NZ_AMGO01000024.1 GCF_000299575.1 Oceaniovalibus guishaninsula JLT2003 | reverse complement strand
GGCGCCGCATGAATTCGATGCGCTGGTCAGCTTCCAATACAACACCGGCGGCATCGCCAAGGCCGCGCTGACCCGACATCTCAATGCCGGAAATCGCGTTGCGGCCGCCGACGCGTTTCTGAACTGGCGGCGACCGGCGTCGATCATTCCGCGCCGGGAGGCGGAGCGCGACCTGTTCCGCCATGGCCGCTATCCCGGCGGTACGATCCCGGTCTGGTCGGTGGATCGCACAGGCCGCGTGGACTTCTCGCGGCCGATCCGTCGCCTGACCGAGGATGAGGCCCTGGCCTTGGCTCGCGGTCCGTCGCCGACGCCTCCGGTCCTCGCCCCTTCACCCACCGCGCCGACCAGCTGGCTCGCCCGGCTGGCCGCCTTCTTTTCCACCCTGATCCGGAGGGCCTGATCCCCATGCGCTACGTTCGTCCCAATTCGCTCACCTGGTGGGCGGGACTGCTCGCCATGCTCACCGGCATCGCCTCCCTCGCGCTGCCCGCCACCGGGCCGCTCGGGGAACTGTCCCGGCTCGTCGCGCTGCTTGCCGGCTCTGGCGATGCCTCGCCAGCGGGGCTGATGTTCCTCGGTCTCGGCCTGATCGGCCTGCGCGACCGGATCGAGCGCGGGTTCCGCGGCGATGCTTGAGTTTCTCGCGGGTCTGGTCGTGGGCGGCTGCCTCGGGGTCTTCGTCGCAGCCCTCTGCGTCGCCGCCGCGCACGGGGAGCGGGACGATGGCTGATCTCCTGATCTGGCTGGTGGCTGCTCTGGGCGCGGTCGGGTGCGTCGTCCTCGGACGGGTCTGGGGACGCGCGGAAGGAAAGCGCACAGGCAAACGGGAGGCGGAACGCGATGCGATGGAAGACAAGAACAAGCGCGTCGAGCGCGGGCGCGAC
>NZ_AMGO01000023.1 GCF_000299575.1 Oceaniovalibus guishaninsula JLT2003 | reverse complement strand
TGGCCGTGCCGGCAGGATCACCGTCTGGTAATGACGCGCGCACTCCAGCGTGGCCCGGTTCAGGCCCGGCTCGTAGCGATCCGGCTGGGCGACCAGGGCGCGCGGATTGTCCGGCACAACCATTTCCGGCACGCCGCCAAAGTAGGTCAGAGCCTGGCCCAGCGAGGTCAGCCAGTCCACCTGGGTTTCGCCTGGCGTCGCGCAGGCATAGGTGTAATTCGAGGCGCCCAGGGCGGCGACGAAGATGTGCGCCCGGCGCACTTCGCCGGTGGCCGGGTCGACCACCGGCAGCGTCGGCCCGGCATAGTCGATGAATAGCTTCTCGCCCGCACGGTGCAGCTGACGCATCGAACGTTTGAGCGTCTGGGCGTAGCGCCGGTAGTGCTCGACGAACTGGGTGTAGCGGTAGGTCGGCTGGCCCGCATGCGCGGCGAGATATTCCTCCCACAGCAGCTGCAAGGTCACGCCCTTGCGTCGCAACTCGCGGTGGATGCTCAGCACATCGGGCAGCACTCGCTCACCGCGCGGCTTGTTCGTCGACGTCGGTGCAAACAAGGCGGCCGCCAGCG
>NZ_AMGO01000022.1 GCF_000299575.1 Oceaniovalibus guishaninsula JLT2003 | reverse complement strand
CATGCCAGTTCCAAGTGATCGCGAAGCCCTTGCGCTCCAGATACTCGATAGCGGCGGCCGGCCGCAGGGCGAAGATGGCCCGCAGATCGGCTTCGGTCGGAGCGGCCATCAGTCGATCCGGTCCAGGTTGCCCGTGGAGACGGCCCCAGGTATCGGCGGCGAACAGCAGCCGGTGGAGCGCGTCCGTCAGGGCGCTGTCATCCATGTCCGGGAACGCTTCGGCGAGGGCGCCGAGTAGTTCGGTTTCGCTGTCTCCGCGGTTGACCGCTTCCAGGAGCGGGGCGAGCAGGTCGTTGGCCTGGTTTTGCATGTCCTTCGCCGGCAGGTCAGCCAGCGCCTTGTCCAGCGCCTGCTGATCGCCATAGCGTGGGCCAACGATGGTGGCCAAGGCCGCCACCCGTTGTCCATGCTGTCGGCTCAGGATCGCAGGCTGCGCAGCCGAACGCAGAACTGGCTCATTCTTGGCAGGCTGCGGGATGCCGAGCTTGTCATAGACCCAGGCGCTGGGAATCTCCAGCCCCACGTTGACCAGCGCCGGAATCGACTGGGCCATGCTGGTGATGTCGGCTTGCTCGCGCAGGTCGAAGACTAGGCGCGGCGCCCGGCGCACGTCGGGACTACCAGGGCGATTCAGCACCAGGAGCGGCCAGAGCAGATCGCGGGACAACGTTGCCGCCAATTGGCGGGCATCGGATGCCAGCAAGTCGTGCCGAACCTCGTTATGTACCTGGCCCAGGGCAAAAGCGCCGCCGCCTG